>JAVKTT010000005.1:0-262571 GCA_031460505.1 Tissierellaceae bacterium | reverse complement strand
CATTAGGATATCTCTAATAAAAATTGTATTAAAAATATTAAAATATGCTTAGAAGACCTATAAAAAGTGCTTCTAAACATATTATACGAGGAGAGACAATAGATGAAAAAGATTATTATTTTAGTTTTAGCAATATCCATGTTATTAGTTGGTTGTAGTAGTGGCTCAGATACAAATGGTAAAAATGATGATGGTTCAACTGTTGTAAGGGTAGGGCTTACAGGTACTGATTCTAAGGTTTGGAATCATGTTAAAGCAGAAGCAGCTAAGGAAGGTATTGAAATTGAACTTGTATTCTTTGACTCATATCCTCTACCTAATGCAGCATTAGATGCAGGAGAAATAGATATGAATGCTTTCCAACATCATATCTACTTAAATAAAGAAGTTGAACAATTTGGCTATGATTTAAGTGTAATTGGAGAAACTGTACTTGCACCCTTAGGTATCTATTCAAAACAACTTGAAAGCCTTGATGAATTAGAAGACGGATCAAAAATCGTAATACCTGATGATGTAACAAATGGAGGAAGAGCACTACTTTTACTTCAAGAAAATGGATTAATAACAGTAGATCCATCAGCTGGTGATATTCCATCTCTTAAGGATGTTGAAGAAAATCCAAGAAATTTTGAGATTATAGAGCTGGCTGCAGCAAATGTACCAGCATCACTAGAAGAAGTTCCAGTGGCAGTAATCAACTCAGGAGTTGCTAGGGATGCAGGATTTATTCCTTCACAAGATGCTCTTGTACTTGAAGAAGGAAAAGAAGGTGAAAACCTATATGTAAATATAATAGTAGTTCGTACAGAAGATAAAGATAATGAAGTTTATAATCGTATTGTAGAAATATATCAAACTGATGAGACAAAGGCAGTAATTGAGGAAGATTCAAAAGGATCATCAATTCCTGTTTGGTAAAATACCTTGCTAAAATAAAGACTTTTGAATAAGTATATTATTTTGATTGTCATTCTGAAGCGTAGCTGAAGAATCTTATGTTCAATACATTCAAGATTCCTTCTCACGTTCAGGATGACAATTTTTTATGCCCAAAATCATTAGTCAAATGTGGACAATATGTGCATAACCTGTTGATAAGTGGGTTTTTATGGGGATAAAGCATGGTTTTTATTTAGGGTATCTAAAAAATATGTTGACAATCAACAATAATTAGTTTAACATTAAAGTATTATTCTAAAATTAGTTTAACACTAAAGTGTTAGGAGGGTAGTAAATGATAGAAAAGGATGTAGCCATGGAATTTAAAGAGATACATCAAAAGATTGCTCAGATAATGCAAAGAAAGGTTTTTGGATATGGAATTAAATTTGGGCAGCTTCATCTTATGATGCTTGTTGATATGTATCCTGAGGCAAATCAGAAAGATTTGGCTAAGGAAATGAGACTTACTGAAGGGGCTATAAGTACTATAGTAAAACGTCTCATAAAACTTAATATGATTAAGCAAATTCCTTTAGAGAAGGACATGAGATACAATAGATTGATTCTAACTGAAAATGGAAAATCAATAATCGATGATTATAGAGAAGATCTATATATAAAATATAGAGATATGTTTAAGAATTTTTCAGAAACTGAACTTGAAGAGTTAAGTAAATTTTTAATTAAAATCAATGAGAATTTAGACAGTATAAATAAGTTTGATAATGAAAAGAATTTAGAAGGATAGGAGGCGTAAAATGAGAAAGATTTTACCTTATATGAAAAAATATATACCTTTTGCAATGCTTAGTCCAATACTTATGATATTGGAGGTATTTGCAGATATTGCAATTCCATACCTTATGTCAAAGATAGTGGATGTTGGGATTGCAAATAGAGATATAGATTATGTTGTAAGAATAGGAATTATCATGATTGTAGCAGCATTTTTAGGAATGCTATTCGGAGTAATTAGTTCTTATGCTGGTGCAAAAGCAGGATATGGATTTGCATCAGAAATTAGACTACAAACATTTAAAAAAGTTCAAGGATTTTCCTTTGCTAATCTTGACCAGTTTACCGTTGCATCTCTTATAACTAGGCTTACTAATGACTGTAACACAATTGGTCAGGTTACAATGATGAGTTTACGTATGGCAATTAGAGCACCGTTTATGATGATATTTGCATTGATTATGGCATTTAACATAAATTCCTCTTTGGCAGTTATATTTTTAATTACAATACCTTTGACTGGAATAATCGTAGCAATAGTTCTAAGTAAAGCAAGACCATTGTTTTTAATGTTACAATCAAAAGTTGATAGGGTTAACGCAATAATCAGAGAAAACTTAACAGCAATAGGAGTTGTCAAATCATTTAATAGACAAGAACATGAAGAAAACAGATTCATGGAAAGAAATGATGACCTAAGAGATACAGCATTAAAGGCAATTTCATTAATCGTGTTTTTAATGCCAGTATTAAATCTTGTAATATACGGAACAATCATTGCTGTTTTATGGTTTGGAGGTCAACAGGTGGTTCAAGGTTTAATGGGTAGAGGTGAGTTAATATCTTTTATAACTTATATCACTCAGATTATGATGTCTCTGATGATGATATCAATGTTCTTTATGCAATTATTACGTGGTATAGCATCTAAGGATAGAATTTTAGAAGTTTGGGATACTTATTCTGAGATAAAAGAAATCCAGGAGCCAGTTAATGAAGTAGTTGACGGATCTATAAAATTTGACAATGTAAGTTTTAGATATGCAGGAAGTAAAGAAAATGTATTAAGGAACATAAATTTAAGCATAAGTTCAGGTGAAGTTATAGGCATAATTGGATCAACAGGTTCATCAAAGTCATCATTGGTTCAATTGATACCTAGACTTTACGATGCAACTAATGGGACAGTAATGGTAAGTGGTGTAGATGTTAAAGATTATGATATAAAAGAACTTCGTAATAAAGTAGCCTTTGTATTACAGAAAAATACCTTATTCTCAGGTACTATTCGTGAAAACATGCAATGGGGAAATGAAGGTGCCACAGACGAAGAAATTGTCAAGGCACTTAAACAAGCCCAAGCTTGGGAGTTTGTTTCAAAATATGAAGATAGCTTAGACCATCAAGTTGAGCAAGGTGGTAGCAACTTCTCTGGTGGACAAAGACAGAGATTAACCATAGCAAGAGCATTAATGAAAAATCCTAAGATAATTATACTTGATGATTCAACTTCTGCAGTAGATATGACTACAGATGCAAAGATTCAACAAGCTTTTAAAGAAGAGTTATTAGACGTAACTACTATAATTATCGCACAGAGGGTTTCATCAATTCAGCATGCAGATAGAATAATTGTAATTCATGAAGGTGAAATAGAATCTGTAGGTAGTCATAAAGATTTATTGGAGAATTCACCTATATACAAAGAAATCTATGAATCACAGGAGAAAGGGGTGATTAGAGAATGAAAGATCAAAGAAAAATGCGTCAATTACGTCCCAATAATCCAAAACAAACTATAATGAGATTATTTAGTTACTTTAAATTCAATAAATCTCTATTTATAATAGGTATATTTTTCATTATACTAGGAGCTGTAGCTCAAATAGGTGCCAACTCCATGTTAAGTCCTATTATAGATACATTAGTTGGAGATTTTAATAAGAGCGTATTTATTAAGTATTTATCAATAATGATAGGATTGGTTATAACTATAGCCTTAGGTCAATATATAGGTAATTTATCAATGGCAAGACTTGCACAAAGAACTATTCATAAATTACGTGATGATATGTTTTCTCATATGGAGAAGTTGCCAATACCGTTTTTCGATAGACATTCTCATGGAGAGCTTATGTCTACATTTACCAATGATGTAGATATGCTAAACCAATCACTAGAGCAAAGTGTGTCTCAGATTATTATTTCAACCATAACAGTTGTTGGTACATTTATTATGATGTTATATATAAGTCCGTTACTAACAGGAATAGTAGTCATAATGTTAGGAGTCATGCTTGCTTCTGTAAGTTTTGTTGGGAAAAGATCAGCAAAGAATTTTAGAAACCAACAGGCACAATTAGCTAATATGAATGGATACATCGAAGAGATGATGTCAGGTCAAAAGGTAGTTAAGGTTTTTAATTATGAAGACAGAGCTATTGAAGAATTTGAAAAGAAGAATGAGGCTTTAAGAAAATCAAGCACACTTGCTTCAACCTTTGGAGTAATGCTTATGCCAATCATGGGAAACCTATCTTTTGTATTATATGGTCTTGTAGCAATGTTTGGTGCTTATCTAGTATTGCAGGGTAATTTAAGTATAGGTAACATAGCAGCCTTCTTACAGTTTACAAGATCAATTTCTAGACCTATTACAATGGTTTCAAACCAATTAAATACATTATTTGCTGCTTTAGCAGGGGCAGAAAGAATATTTAAAGTTATAGATGAAGAAGTTGAAATAGATGAAGGCGATGTAGAGTTAGTAGAGGATTGTACTGGTAAAAACAATCTTTGTTGGAAAGTGCCTTTAGAAGATGGAGAATTTGAGTTTGTACCACTTGAAGGGCATATAACATTTGAAAACATAGATTTTGGATATGTGCCTGGTCAAAGAATTTTAAAGAATGTAAATCTATTTGCTAAACCAGGACAAAAAATAGCATTTGTAGGTTCAACAGGTGCAGGTAAAACTACTATAACAAATCTAATCAATAGATTCTATGAAATCAACGAAGGAACAATATATTATGATGGAATAGATATTAGACGTATCAAAAAATATGATTTAAGAAGCACAATGAGTATAGTACTTCAAGATGTACACTTATTTGAAGGAACTGTTGCAGACAATATTAGATATGGTAGATTAGATGCTACAGACGAAGAAGTAAAAGAAGCAGCAAAGCTTGCTAATGCTCATTATTTCATAAAACATCTACCAGAAGGATATGACACATTCCTTACAGCTGATGGAGGAAATCTATCTCAAGGTGAACGTCAGCTATTATCAATAGCAAGAGCAGCAGTAGCAAATCCAACAATATTAATTTTAGACGAAGCAACTTCCTCCGTAGATACAAGAACAGAAAAGCTTATATCAGAGGGTATGGATAAGTTGATGGATGGAAGAACTACATTTGTAATTGCCCATAGATTATCTACAGTACGTGATTCCAATGCAATAATGGTACTGGAAAAAGGTGAAATCATAGAACGTGGAAACCACAATGATTTGATGAATCAAAAGGGTAGATATTATGCACTAAATACAGGAGCAATAGAATTAGAATAAGACAAGGGGACGTTTCATCTGTCTTGTTCCACTTTGGCAAAATTAAAGAGACATGGGGTATGGTCTGACCAGACTCCATGTCTCTTTTCATACTATAACTTCTTTACAAACTCGGTCTTTAATTTCATGGCACCTATACCATCGATTTTACAGTCAATATCATGATCTTCATCGATTAAGCGTATGTTTTTAACTTTAGTACCTTTCTTAACAACCAATGAACTACCTTTTACTTTTAGGTCCTTTATTACTGTAACTGAATCCCCATCAACTAAAATATTACCATGTGCATCTGTATATACCTTCTCTTCTGGCAATTTTTCTTCTTGAGACTCAAGAGTCCATTCATGAGCGCATTCAGGACATACTAACAAAGCTCCATCCTCATAAGTATATTCAGAGTTGCACTTTGGACAATTTGGTAAATCAGGCATTGTTACAACCCCCCGTTTCTATATATTTGTTACTACTCATCGGCTTTATATATTATCATATATGACTAATAAAAACAAACTCCAAGACAAGGGGACGTTTAACCTGAAGACAAGGGGACGTTTCACCTGTCTTGATGAGCTGTGGAAGAATTGAGAATATTTAGATTGTATGACAATAGTTTCTATGCTATATTTGAATGGGGTGATACTATGGCGCGGTATGCAAGGGAAAAAAGTAGCACAGGTATTTATCACGTTATGCTAAGAGGAATTGATAAGAGAAATATCTTTATGGACGAGGAAGATAGGGAAAAGTTTGTTGACTGCATTATTAAAGCTAAAAGGGCTGGAAATTTCGAATTATATGCTTATTGCTTAATGGATAACCATGTTCATTTATTGATAAAAGAGGACGAGGAGATTGGGACAAGCATTAAACGGATAACAGTAGGATATGTAAGTTGGCATAATAAGAAACATGAAAGAACGGGTCATTTATTTCAGAATAGATTTAGAAGTGAATCTGTAGAGACAGAGAGCTATTTGGTAACTGTTTTAAGGTATATTCACCAAAACCCACTTAAGGCAGGTATGGTAAGGGAATTAAAAGATTATGAATGGAGTAGTTATAATCAATATTTATTTGACTATGGCGGAGAAGTATCCTTTATAGATACAGAACTAATAAGGTCCTATTTTCCAACCATTGATAGCTTTGTCAATCATATGAGTGAAAAGAATAATGATGAATGCCTAGAATACAAGGTAAATAGGAGTTACAACGATGATACAATAAAAAAGATGATACAGAATAAATATGACATTGATAATTTAATCAAATTACCATTGAAAGAGAGAAATGGTATGATTAAGAAAATATATAACGAGTTCAATATAAGTTTACGACAATTAAGTAGGGCACTAGATATGGGTAAGGCAGTTATAGAGAGGGCAATAAAACAATAAAACAAGACAAGTGAAACGTCCCCTTGTCTTGTTTGTGTTTATATATGAATTGGTTTATCTATTGAGCCATAGGCTGCTTCAACCATAGCTTCTGCAAAGGTTGGATGTGGATGAATTGTTTTAGCTAAATCATATACAGTGCCTTCAATTTGCATTAGGGCAACTGCTTTTGAGATCATATCACTAGCATGACTAGCCATTATATGAACACCTATAATCTCTCCATATTGATTATCGGAAATAATCTTGACAAATCCAACAGTTTCACCATTGGCAATCGCCATTCCATTTGCAGAAAGTGGGAATTTACTTACCTTATAATCAAGCCCTTGTTCCTTAGCAGTTTCTTCGCTAATCCCCACACTTGCTAATTCAGGGAAACTATATACTACTGTAGGAACTAGATTATAATTTAATGAACTACTAATGCCCATTATATTTTCTGCTGCTACAATTCCTTCAGCAGAAGCAACATGAGCCAATGGATACTTACCAATTACATCTCCTATGGCATATACTCCTTCAACACTGGTTTCCATCTTGTCATTAGTTTCAATAAAACCCCTAGGGCTTAACTTTAAGTTTAAACTTTCTAAACCAGCCAAATTAGCCTTGGTACCAAGGAATAACATATATTTATCCCCGGAGAAAGTTTTTTCCTTACCCTTATGGTCAACTACAATCTCTTGCTCTCTAATTTCTTTAAAATTAGCATCAGATATAATTTTTACACCGTCTTTTTTTAGTTGTCTCTCTAAGGTTTTTGCAAGTTCATTTTCTATAAAAGGTAGTATTTGTTTTTGATTATGAATAATGGTAACATTTGAGCCTATAGCACTAAATAAAGTAGCAAACTCAATTGCATATACATTGGCTCCTACCATTACTATTTCCTTTGGTATATCTTCTAACTGAAGAACTCCATAATTATCCATGGCTTTACCAGATTTTATGGCTTCATCTAATCCAGGTATATCGACGTATTTACTTGAAGCTCCAGTAGCAATAATCAATTTATCAAAATCAATTACTTCCCCATTTACTTCAATTTGATTTTTATTGATGACTGTTCCCATACCACTATAAAAATCAATCTTATTCTTTTTAAATAGCATTTCTATTCCAGAAACAAGCCTATTTACTACCGTGTCTTTTCTTTGTAGCAACATATTCCAATCTACACTGACCTTTGAAACATCTACTCCCTTGATTCCAAATTCTTCTGCCCTTAATACATCTTTATATTGCTTTGCTGTAACCAACATGGTTTTGGTAGGGATACATCCCCAATTGAGACATACCCCACCTAATCTATCCTTTTCAACAACAGCTACTTTTGCTCCCAACTGGGATGCTTTTATAGCTGCTATATATCCTCCAGGTCCTCCGCCTAGGATTACAATATCATATCTTGCCATTCTATCACCCTATCCTTTAAGCTCTTAATAATAATATGTCTGGATCACTTAATAATTCTCTCAATAGATTGATAAAATGTGACCCACTAGCTCCGTCAATTGTTCTATGGTCATAGGATAATGATACAGGAAGTATATTAGCAATTACAATTTCATCATCTTTTACAATAGGTTTTTTGACTACTCTACCTAAACCTAATATTGCAGATTCTGGGTAATTGATAATTGGTATACCAAAATGCCCACCAATTGATCCATAGTTTGTTACGCTAAAGGTACCTCCTCTTAATTCATGGAGCTGGGATTTGTTTTCTTTAGCCCTAGTACTTACTTCTTCTATTTTCTTAGCAAGTTCTATTATACTTAATTTATCAGCATCTTTAACTACTGGAACCATAAGGCCTCTTTCAGTATCAGTTGCTATACCTATATTATAGTAGTACTTTAATATTAATTCTTCTTTCTCTTCATCTAGAGTTGCATTAAACTCTGGGAATTTCTTTAGTGCTACTATTACTGCCTTTATAATAAATGGTAGATAAGTTAATTTAACATCTTCTTCCATTAATAAATCCTTGTATTTCTTTCTAAACTCAACTAGTTTACTGATATCTATTTCATCCATTGCAGTAGTATGAGGGATGGTAAATCTTGATTGAGTCATACGCTGAGATATAGTTTTTCTTATCTTTGTAAGAGGGATTCTCTCTTCATTTTCTTGTGCTACAACTGTAGTTGTTGGAAGCGCTGCTGTAGGAGTTGGTTTTGCGACTTCTGGTGCTAACGCTGGAGTTGGAGTAGGTTCAGATTCTTGAGCTTTAGCATTTTGGATATCTTCTTTCATTACTCTACAATTTGGTCCGGTACCTACTACTGAGGCAATATCTACTCCTAAATCCTTAGCCATTTTCCTTGCAACAGGTGTGGCTAATACTTTTTTATTTGTAACTGGTTTAGAAGAAAAGGCAACCTCTTCTGTACTAGGAGGTATGACTTCTGATGAAGCAATTACTTCGCCAACAACTCCTGCAGTTTCTTCTTCTACAACTTCAGATTCAACGATCTCTTCTATATCACTAGTTCCCTCAACTTCAATAGTAATAAGAACCTCTCCCACATTAACAGTATCTCCTTCTTTATACATTAGTTTTCCAACTTTACCTGTTCTAGGAGAAGGAATCTCTGTAGTAACTTTATCTGTCTCAACTTCTGCAACAGAATCTCCTTCTTTAATACTATCTCCTTCTTCAACTAGCCATTTCATTATTACACCTTCATCAAGGCCCTCACCTATATCAGGGAAACGAAATTCAAATTTCATATTTCTAACCTCCTCCTAATATCTCACGACTTCTAAGATTGTTTTTGCAATTCTTTCTGGGGTAGGAATATAATGGCTTTCTCCCCTTGGTAATGGGAAAGTAGTATCAAATCCTGTTAATCGTGTAGGTGGTGCTTCTAAATATAAGAAGGCTTTTTCATTTACAATAGAAATAATCTCTGCTCCAACACCTAAAGTCTTTGGTGCTTCATGAACAACGAGTATTCTTCCGGTTTTCTTAACAGATTCTATAAAGCTATCCCTATCCATTGGTGCAATTGTACGAAGGTCTATGATTTCAGGCCTTATACCTTTATCTTTAATTAATTCAACAGCCTTTTGTACATCCCTCACCATTGCTCCCCAAGTAACTATGGTTATATCTTCACCTTCTTGAAGGATCTTTGCCTTACCAATTGGAATCTCATATGCTTCCTCAGGAATTTCTTGTTTAAAAGCTCTATATATTCTCTTAGGTTCCCAGAAAAGAACTGGATCCGGATCACGTATAGCAGCTATAAGGAGTCCCTTTGCATCATAAGGAGTAGAAGGAACTACAAACTTAAGTCCTGGAATATGGGAAAAGATAGCCTCTAAACTCTCTGAGTGATGCTCCAATGCCCTAATTCCACCACCATAAGGTGCACGAATTACCATAGGCAGAGTATACTTACCTCTAGATCTATTACGCATTCTAGCTACATGACTTATTATTTGATTGAAGGCAGGATATACAAATCCAGAGAATTGCATTTCTACAACAGGCTTCAATCCGTTGATAGCCATACCTACAGCTGTACCTACAATTGCAGATTCAGCTAGTGGGGTATCAAATACTCTTTCTTTTCCAAATTTCTTTTGTAAATCAACAGTAGCTCTAAAGACTCCACCTTCAAGACCGACGTCTTCACCATATACAACCACTGTATTATCAAGTTCTAGTTCATTCATTAAAGCTTGATTTATTGCTTGAACAATGTTTAAAGTATTAGCCATATTATTTACCTCCTTCTAAAAAAGATTTATACTCATTAAGTTGTTCCTCTAATTGAGGAGGCATAGTTTCATAATGATACTTGAATATATCATCAATTTCCGTATCAGATTTATTTTCAATTGATTCAAATGTTGACATAACATCTTTTTCTAACTCATCTAAGGTTTTTTCTTTCCATTCATCCGTTAGAATACCTTTATTTTTTAAATATATTTCAAATCTAAGAATAGGGTCTTTTTCTTTCCATGCTTCTACTTCTTCATTTTCTCTATACTTAGTTGGGTCATCAGAAGTAGTATGAGCCCCTAATCTATAGGTGTAAGCTTCTATTAAGGTTGGACCTTCACCATTTCTCGCTCTTTCTATGGCTTCTTTTGTAGCTGCATACATAGCAAGAATATCATTTCCATCTACAAGTATTCCACGCATTCCATAGGCTACTGCTTTAAGTGCAAAGTTTTCACTTATGGTTTGAATACTACTATGGGTTGAAATTGCATATTGGTTATTTTGAACTACAAATACAACAGGTGCATTGAATACTGCGGCAAAGTTAAGAGCCTCATGGAAATCTCCTTCTGATGTTCCGCCGTCACCTACGTATCCTACTGCTACAGATTTTTCACCTTTTATATTATTTGCCATAGCTATACCCGTAGCATGTTGTAACTGAGATGCAATAGGAACCGATATAGGAAGCACTCGAACATCTTCTGCTGTATAGCTTCCCCATTCATTACCATACCAATAAAGATAAATATTCTTTAGGGGAACACCTTTTACAAGCCAAGCTCCTAATTCTCTAAAAGCAGGAACCAGCCAATCTTCTTTTTTCATAGCATATCCACTACCAACTTGAGCAGCTTCTTGACCTGTATTAGGAGCATAGGTCAGCATTCTACCTTGTCTTTGATAAGATAATGCTTTTTCGTCAATCACTCTAGTGTATAACATAGTCTTATATAGATACAAAAGCTCTTCATCAGTTAAACTTGGTAAATCTTTTTTATTAATTATTTCTCCATTAGAATTTAGTATTGAGAATTGTTTATTCTCCAATGGATT
The DNA here is from genome assembly GCA_031460505.1 of Tissierellaceae bacterium. Classification (GTDB taxonomy): domain Bacteria; phylum Bacillota; class Clostridia; order Tissierellales; family Tissierellaceae; genus JAAYTL01. The sequence continues at coordinate 251,113 of JAVKTT010000005.1, read as the reverse complement.
ATAATCTTCAAGACGCATAAATTTTACCCCCTTTAATAATTATATCAAGCAATTGATAATCGTTATCACGTACTATATATATTTCCGAAAATTGCAATATTAAACACCAAAAAAACGTTATAAAAATAACATAATCCTATAATTTAGTTATATACAAGGATTACTGTTTTTTTATATTTGTAATTATTTTATAATTACTGACATAATCTATGGTATAATATTTAGATGTGCAGTAAAATTAAATAAAAGTTCGTTATCATAGATAATACATATTATGGAGGTAGTTAATTTATGTTTTTTATAGAGATATTAAAAGCGGTCTTCCTAGGAATTGTTGAAGGTATTACAGAGTGGTTACCAATAAGTAGTACAGGTCATATGATATTAGTAGAAGAATTTATACAATTAAATGCATCAGCAGCATTTAAAGAAATGTTTTTCGTTGTAATACAATTAGGTGCTATAATGGCAGTAGTTTTGCTTTATTTTAATAAATTAAACCCATTTTCTCCAAGCAAGACTACCAAGGAAAAAAAGGACACTATGTCAATTTGGTATAAGGTTATAGTTGGTATTATACCTGCAGGAGTCCTTGGAGTACTGTTTGATGATTGGCTAAATGAACATTTCTACAATTACATGACAGTAAGTTTTACCTTAATTTTATACGGTATATTATTTATAATTATAGAAAATCGTAATAAAAATAATAGAGCTACCATAAATAATTTTAATCAATTATCATATAAGACAGCTTTCTTAATTGGTGTATTTCAAGTGTTATCATTAATACCTGGAACATCTAGATCTGGAGCAACTATACTTGGTGCAATAATACTTGGTACATCAAGGAGTATAGCAGCAGAATATTCATTTTTTCTTTCAATACCAGTAATGTTTGGAGCCAGTGCTTTAAAACTACGAAAATTTGGATTTAGCTTTACACAATTAGAACTAGGAATCTTGATAACAGGTATGGTTGTAGCTTTTGTAGTATCATTAATTGCAATTAAATTCTTATTAAGATACATTAAAAACAATGATTTTAAAGCCTTTGGTTGGTATAGAATTATACTAGGAATCTTAGTATTAGGTTATTTTGCTTTCTTTGGAGCTTAAATAAATAAAAAACTATATTATAAGACTTGGTTTTATTTACCAAGTCTTTATTTTTTTGCCTGTTGACATATAGAATAAATAATAATATAATTGGTATTGATAATCATTATCAATAAATACATTATAGATCAATACATAATAGTTAGGGGAATAGTATGAAAAAAATATATATGTTACTGATATTAATAGCTTTATCAGTTATTTCATTATTCATCGGAGTAAGTGACATAAGTTTGGATATTATGTTTCAAACAAGATTACCAAGATTAATTAGTATCATAGTTGCAGGGGTTGGTATGAGCATATCTGGACTTATAATGCAGCAGATTAGTAGAAATAAATTTGTATCACCTACAACAGCCACGACTGTTGATTCAGCAAAATTAGGAGTTTTAGTATCCTTTATTATATTTAGTGAATCTAGCTCAGTACAAAAAATGCTTATTGCTTTTATATTCTCAGTAGCAGGAACATTGATATTTATGAGGGTTCTTAGAAAAATTAAATTTAAAAATGCAGTATTTATTCCATTAGTAGGAATGGTATTAGGTAGTATTATAGATTCCATATCCACATACATGGCCTATAGTTTCGATCTTGTACAAAATGTATCTACTTGGATGCAGGGAGATTTTTCTATGGTGATTAAGGGAAGATATGAACTACTATATATAAGTATTCCTCTTATCTTTATAGCATTTTTATATGCAAATAAATTTACAGTTGTGGGGATGGGAGAAGAGTTTTCTGTGAACCTAGGTTTAAACTACAATCAAATATTAAATATAGGAATAGGCATAGTAGCCTTAATAACATCTTTAGTGATAATAACAGTTGGAAGAATCCCATTTATAGGGCTAATAATACCAAATATAGTCACCATATTTATGGGAGATAATATGAGAAAAAATATTATTCCAACAGCTTTGTTTGGTGCAATATTTTTACTTATATGCGATATATTTGGAAGATTAATTATCTATCCTTATGAAGTTTCAATAAGTCTTATAGTTGGAGTTATAGGTAGCATAATATTCCTCTATTTATTAGTAAGGGGGAATAAATAATGTTAAAAAGAAAGATTAGTATTTTAATTATTATATCAGTAGTACTTATATTTCTGTTTGTGTTTCTAGGTGTAAACAGTAATAACTGGAGATACTTTTTCTCTAGAAGAGTACCAAAGGTTATAGCCATAATACTTACAGGAGCATCCATAGCGATTTCTTCATTGATATTCCAGACTGTTACAAATAATAGAATACTAACGCCAAGTGCACTAGGACTAGATTCGTTATATGTATTTATTCAATCAGCAGTTGTATTTCTTATTGGATCCAGTAACCCCTTAGTAGCCAATAAGAATATGAATTTTGCATTAACAGTTATTGTAATGATTGTATTCTCTGGACTACTATATAAAGTTCTATTTACTAAAGAGAAGAGCAATATAATGATTTTACTTCTTATAGGAATGATATTTGGGACATTATTTCAAAGTTTATCTTCATTTATGCAGATGATGATAGACCCGAATGAATTCTTGCATATACAAGATAAGATGTTTGCTAGTTTTAACAATGTAAACACAAATATTCTATGGATATCTAGTATTTTAATAACTTTGATTGGTATTTATTCATTTAAATTCACTAGGATATTAGATGTTCTTTCATTAGGAAGAGAGCAGGCAATAAATTTAGGTGTAGATTATGATTGGACAATAAAAAGATTATTGTTAATCGTATCAATTTTAGTTTCAATATCCACTGCATTAGTTGGACCAATTACCTTTTTAGGATTACTTGTTGTGAATTTAGCTAGGGAATTTACTTCTAGATTTGAGCATAAGTTCCTGATTGTAACTTCAATATTGTTAAGTGTAATAGCGCTAGTTGGTGGTCAATTAGTAGTAGAAAGAATATTTAACTTTGGTACGCCTATTAGCGTTATTATCAATTTCATCGGTGGAATTTATTTCGTAAATCTATTATTAAAGGAGAATGTCGCATGATTGAGATTAGAAATGTATCCAAAAAATACGGAAATATAAAAGTTGTTGATAATGTATCAACAAAAATAAATAAAGGTAAGATTACTTCATTTATAGGTCCTAATGGTGCAGGTAAAAGTACATTATTATCTATGGTAAGTAGATTGACTGCTATAGATCAAGGTGAAATCCTAATAGAAGGAAAGGACATTGAAGCATGGGATAGTAAAGACTTAGCAAAGAAAGTTTCCATACTTAAACAAGCTAACAATATAAATATTCGACTAACAATAAGGGAATTAGTTAGTTTTGGGAGATTCCCTTATAGTCAAGGTAACTTAACAAAAGAGGATGTTAAATTTATTGACGAAGCAATTGAGTATATGAAACTTAAAAATATAGAACATAAATACTTAGATCAATTAAGTGGAGGCCAAAGACAAAGGGCTTACATAGCCATGGTAATAGCCCAAAATACAGAGTACATTTTATTAGATGAACCTTTAAACAACTTAGACATGAAGCATTCAGTAGAGATAATGAAGATACTTAGAAAATTAGTTGACGATTTAGGCAAGACCATAGCAATAGTAATACATGACATAAACTTTGCTTCATGTTATTCAGATTATATAGTAGCATTGAAGGATGGAAAAATAGTTGAAGAAGGAAGTACTGATAAAATTATTGATACAAGTGTATTAGGTGATATATATGATTTAGATTTTAAAATACAAGATTTAGATAATATGAAACTATGTGTTTATTATTAATAAAATAAAGGGAGAAAATAATGATGAAAAATATAAGAAAAATTTTAGTTTTAGGAATTGCAATGATTGCAGCATTTGCTATGGTGGCTTGTACATCACAGGCAGATGGAGAAGAGCTAAATAAGGGTGAAGAATCAAAAAATACTATAACAATTGAACATGAACTGGGCAAGACTACTTTAGAAAAACAACCAGAAAGAATAGTTGTATTTGATTATGGTATATTAGATGCATTAGATAAAATAGATGCACAAGTTGTTGGATTACCTAAGGCAACATTACCAAATTACTTAGAAAAATATAAAAGTGAAGAATACACAGATGCAGGTACATTAAAGGAACCTAATTTTGAGACAATCTTTGAAACAAATCCAGATCTAATTATTATTTCTACTAGACAAGTAGATCTATATGAAGAGTTTGCAGCTATTGCACCAACAGTATATTTAACAGTGGATGGCGGAGATTATTTAGGATCATTTAGAAATAATATGGAAGTATTAGGCAAGATATTCGATAAAGAAGATTTCTTTGCTGAAGAAGTTCAAAAAATTGATGATACTGTTTCAGCTTTAAATGAACAAGCAAGTAATATGAAAGAAACGGCCCTATTCCTAATGGTTAACGAAGGAAACCTAAGTGTTTATGGTCCTGGCTCTAGATATGGAATGCTTTATAATGAATTTGGATTAAAACCTGCTGATGAAAAAATTGAGTCAGGTACACATGGTCAAAAAGTATCCTTTGAATATATAGTAGATGTAAATCCAGATTATCTTTTCGTAATGGATAGAGCAGATGTAACTGGTGGAGAATCCTCATCAGATATTTTAGATAATGAATTAATAGAATCAACTAATGCATTTAAAAATGGTAATATAAATTATTTAGATGCTCATATATGGTATGTTTCTTCGGGTGGAATAACTGGAACTATGAGAATGGTTGAACAAGTTCAAGATGCTTTAAGTAAATAAACTAGCGAAACCGGGGACGGGTCCCGGTTTCGCATTAGTTAAATAATACTAAATACTTTCCATAACCTTCTTTTTCTAGATCTTCTTTTTTTATAAATCTTAAAGCAGCACCATTGATACAATATCTTAGTCCACCTTTATCCTTTGGACCATCATTGAATACATGGCCTAGATGAGAATCTGCATGTTGGCTTCTTACCTCTGTACGCATTCTTCCATGAGAAGTATCAAGTTTTTCTACAATATCCACATCTTGCAACGGCTGAGTAAAACTTGGCCAGCCGCATCCTGCATCGAATTTGTCATTAGAACTAAATAATGGTTCACCAGATACTATATCAACATAGATTCCATCTTCATAGATTTCATTGTATTCATGGGTGAATGGTCTTTCAGTAGCATTTTCTTGAGTCACCATATATTCTAAATCATTTAATTTTCTTTTGATTTCTTCCTGTGTAGGTTTAGTATATTTTTTATCCAAATTATCGCCTCCTCATTATATATTACCCCAATAATAGAATTTATCAAATTTATATAATTTTTTTAAAAAAACTGTATTATTATACCTAGTATGAAAAAGTAATGATTGCTAAAACTAAAAGTGAATAAATAAAAATGAGGTGATAAAATGGCTAATGGGCCACTAGATCCAAATGCTAGAAGAGCACTTAATGAAATGAAAATGGAAATAGCAAATGAAATGGGTGTACAAGATAACCTTAACAATAATATTAATCCAATAAACAATATATTTACTGCTGGTCCAGTAGGTGGTATAATGACTAGGAAATTAGTAGAAATGGGAGAACAACAACTGATAGATAAAAATAAATAGTTTTATTTTACCCTCATATATGAGGGTTTTTATTATATATGTTATAATTAGATTATTATATTTTAAGGAGAAGAAAATGGAAAAAGTGTATGTTGGAATTTTTTATTCTTTATTAGCAGGAATGATAGTAGCTACTCAAAATGTATTTAGTGCTCGTGTAAGTGAAAAGCTTGGAATGTGGGAGACAACATTTGTAGTACATATAATTGGATTAATATTTGCTTTAATTATGGTAAGGTTATTTGGAGAAGGTAATCTAAGAAACATCTCAGAAGTTAACAAGGTTTATTTACTAGGTGGTGTATTAGGTGTACTTATAATATTTACTGTAGCAAATGGTGTATCATTATTAGGAGCTTCTTTTTCTATAGCTTTGATGGTCATAGCTCAATTATTTTTTGCAACAGTAATTGATACACTTGGATTATTTGGTGCTGAGAAGATACCTTTTGATTTTACTAAATTAATCGGTCTAGTTATCATGGCTGTTGGAGTTATTGTGTATAATTCAAAGGGTTAAAAGCTAAATTTTACTAGGATAAATATCATCTGGATAGGAAAGATAATATTGAAGAAAAAATATTATAAAAAGGAGTAATACTATGTCAAATAAACCAAAACCAGATGATAGAAGAGATAATGTAAAGAAAATACAAAACAATATAGACAACACTATTCAGAATTATAGATTAGCGCAAGATATGATGGCGGTAACAGATGATGAAAAAACTAAGAGGGATTTAGAAGAAAAAAACAAAAGAAGATTAGAATCTCTAAAAGGTATGAAAGAAGAAATCAGAGATGAAGCACTACATGCTAAAAGAAATAACACTGAATTTTAAATTACTAAAAAATCTTCACCTTTAACTAGGTGAAGATTTTTTTAAACCATAACATTATTAAATAGCAAAATTATGGAGTATAAACTTAATAATACAAAGATTAAATTTTCCAGACAGTTATTTGTTTTAATAATAATAGGGGATGAAATATTAGTTTTAGATGGGTAAAACAGTTTAATACCTTTTATAGTAAAAAAGTCAGCTACTAGATGTGATGCATATCCAATAACAAATCCATTGTATATATAAGGTAGATTAAATTTCACAGCAAATAATTTTACAATAGATATAGAGGCAAGAAAGCCTATTATACTATGGGTAAAACTTCTATGACTTGATATTCCAATAAAAAAACTAGTAAAACCTAAGAGACTAAAAATATTGTTTTGAGTATTAACATACAACTGGAGAAATCCAGCTGATATAGATAAGTAAAATAATGTCCTATAAAGTTTATTCTTAATAAATAATAATTTTTGATTTAGCTTAGCTTTTGGATGGTCCAAATCTGGTATTAATGATCCAAGAGCAGAAGCAGAGATCAAAATTAGTTGATTTTCTAAAGGTAATTCTGCAGATATAGTTAACCCTGCTACAATTCCTATAGCAATGTGTGTCTTTCCTGTCATAAAATCCTCCTAGATGCAATAAAGGTTAACAAATTTATATGTATTTTATATTATACAGGATACCGAACATATATTCAAGGAAAATGAAAAAAACAAGACAAGGGGACGTTTCACTTGTCTTGTTTTTAATTGGGTTTTTGATCTTTATATTCTGCTAATAGTAGGTTTACAATCCCGTTATAACTTCTAACTCCATCCACTTGATTATTGGCTTTTAAATAATTATCGTTCATATTATTTACTGATTCTCTGATTTTTCCTTCTTTAGATTTCCAATATTCTCTCGCAGATTCCAAGTCTCTTTTTACTCCATCGCTTAATTTAGTATAAAAAAGTATATAATCATCAGGATTTTCACTATATACTTCATTCATTAAGTTATTCATAGCTAAATAATAGCCTGAGTATTGGAACTTTTCATCAGGATTATTGATATTTGCTTTATATGAAATAAAGTTAGCCTCATCTTCCTTGGCAAAGCCCCTTTGATGTGCTATTTCATGAGATATAGTGGTTAGCAAACTATGATTAGGAATATCCGTATTGATAGTTGGCTCTGAGGTAAATGGTATATAAATACCAGCTATTCCAGTATAACTCATATATTTAGACAAAAACACTGGTTTAACCTGACCATAATTGCCACCTAAGTCCAAACTTCCAACATGATAATTATCAAAGCCATAATTAGCAATCTCACCCAACTCATTAAAGCTTTCTTGTATTAATAATAATCCATTATCATCTTCAGGCAGAAACTCCCTAATTTCATTTGCCTTTTCAATCATTATTGAAGTTAGTTCTTTCAATTCATTATATGTTGCTTGAGATTCATTCATATTTGCTATAACTAAGTAATCCTCTCTAAAGTAATTGAAACCCCATAAAAGATAGAAAAGGACATATATAGCAGTCATAAGTCTTAGCACATGGTGAAATATCTTCTTAGAATTATTTAAAATATATTTTGGCTTAAGGATAATCATTATAATTGCAATTATAATAAATAAGACTATTTGCATTAATAAAATCTCAGCAATAGATAAAGGTATAATACTACTTATAAAACCCAAGCCTTTTGCAATATATGGATAAATAGTTGATGAATAAAGATTCTCAACTATGCTAGGATATCTTGCAGCAAATAAGAGAATGACTCTTGTAACTAGAGCTAAACCTAATAATACTAGTGTAATTGGCCATCTATTAGACTTTTGAGTTTTAGCATAGCTTGTTTTAAATAATACGTTACTTTCCATCAGAATCCCCCCCTTGTTAGAAAGTCATATGCCTATTATATACTATAATCTGGCTTTAAAGAAATATATTTTATTCCATTTGGGTAAGTAAAGTTTAAGTTATTTAAATTTTCAATCTAATACATGATATAATACTATTAATATGAAATATTATTTTCTAGGAGATAGATATGAGAAATAATTTAAAAGCATTAATATTGCATTTTATAATCATCACATTATCATTCATATTCTTGATTATTCTAGTTGCTACTGGCCCTAAATTAGTTCAATATGCAGACAATACTATAATCAGGATTTTAATTGGTATGTTGTATTTATTTATTTACATTTTTTCTGGAACATTATTAGATATAAACAAAAGTAAAAAATATGATTTCTTGGTAGGATCATCTATTGGACTTATTGGAATTGTAATATGGTTTTATACATTTTCAATAACAGGAAAAAACTTATATGAAATTCCAAAAGAGCTAAGCGAATTCTGGATTCCAATGAATATCTATAATATGGCATTTACTATTATTAAGTTAGTTTGGGATATACCTTATATCCCATTATTATCACTAATCTCAAACTTGATTCCGACATTCCTTATGGGTCTTGGATTGAGATATAAAAGAAAGAAAAGCTATTTTTATGGATAGTTAAACGGTATAAATTATTAAGTTTACCTTGAGGACTACAAAAATAAAAAACTTCTCGAGTTTTAGTTTACCAAATAATCTATAATGATATAATTAAGATATAGGGATTCTTAGGAGATGAACAATATGGATATTATTAGAAAGTGTATGAATACTTTAATAGAATATGAGGATATAATTTTTGCTTATATCTTTGGTTCTTATGCTCAAGGTAAGATGAGATTAAATAGTGATATTGATATTGCTATTTATTTGAGTCAAAAGATAGATGTAGATAAGTATATTGATATTAAGATGCAATTAACAGAAGTTTGTAAAACAGAAGTTGACCTAATTATACTAAATGATGCAACGCCATTATTAAAATATGAAATATATAAAAATAATATATTGTTGTTTACCCGTGATAAAGATACAGAGACCCGCTATAAAGTAAAGACCCTGTTTGAATTTAATGATATGAAAAGATATTTAAACTTAACTTATGATAGTACTATAGAAAGGTTAAGGAAAGAGGTGGAATCCAATGGTTAATATAGATGTAATCAAGCAGAGGCTAAATCAGCTATCAACATCCTTAAATAAGATTGAAAAATATAATGAAATTTCTCTAGAAGTATTCTTAGATGATGATATTATTCAAGATGTAGTTGAATATAACTTATTTATAGCTATAAATATGATGATTGATATCGCCACTCATATAGTAGTAGATAATAATATTGGTAATCCAGAAACATTGGGGGAAGCGTTTGCTATTCTAAATAAGGAAAAGTATCTAAGAGATGACGAGGCTAAAGTTTACAGGAATATGGTTGGATTAAGAAATATTCTATCTCATGAATATCTAAAGATAGATAAAATGATTATATATAATGTTTTAAAGAATCATTTAGTTGATATAAAGAAATTCATTATTTTTGTACATGATAATTTTGTTTAGATCAATATGAACTTAAAGCTTTGTTCGTTATTATTATAAATAAAACTAAATCTTCACCTTTCATTAGGTGAAGATTTTTTAAAGTCTATACATTAAATCTAAATAATACTACATCCCCATCTTGCATTATATAATCCTTACCTTCGATTCGTACAAGCCCTTTTTCCTTTGCTACTACCATGCTTCCGCAGGACATTAAATCATCAAAGGAAATAGTTTCTGCTCTGATAAATCCTCTTTCGATATCTGAGTGGATTTTTCCAGCAGCTTGAGGTGCTGCAGTTCCTTTTTTAATTGTCCAAGCTCTTGTTTCTTGAGGTCCTGCAGTTAAGAAACTGATTAAACCTAGTAGCTTGTAGCTTGCTTGAATTAATTTATCTAGTCCAGATTTTTCAAGACCTAAATCATTTAAGAATTCAATCTTTTCATCATCTTCTAATTGAGATATTTCTTCTTCAATTTCTGCACTTACAGCGATTACTTCAGCATCTTCTTCTTTAGCATATTCCCTAACACGCTTTACGTATTCATTGTCATCACTGTCAACTAATTCATCTTCACTAACATTAGCTACATATATAATAGGTTTTGAGCTTAGTAGATTAAATGATTGAATTAATACAGATTGATCTTCTGACAAGTCCATGGTTCTTATGGATTTACCTTCTTCAAGATGTTGAAGAATTTCTTTAATAAGTTCTACTTCTTTTAAAGCTTCTTTATTACCCTTAGCTGCTTTAGTGCTTCTTTCTAATCTTCTATCCAAGAGTTCTATGTCTGAAAGCATTAATTCTAAGTTAATAGTTTCTATATCCCTTATAGGATCTATATCCCCATCAACATGTACTATATCTGGATTTTCAAAACATCTTACTACGTGAACTATTGCATCTACTTCTCGAATATGGGATAAAAACTTATTTCCTAATCCTTCGCCTGTACTAGCACCTTTAACCAAACCTGCAATATCACAGAATTCAATGGCTGTTGGGATAATTTTCTTTGATCCATGAATAGTTGCTAACTTAGCCAATCTATCATCAGGAACGTCTACTACACCTACATTTGGTTCTATAGTACAAAAGGGATAGTTAGCTGATTCTGCTCCAGCTTGAGTTATAGCATTAAAAAGAGTACTTTTTCCTACATTAGGTAGGCCTACAATTCCAAGTTTCATTACATTTATCCTTTCTAGTTATATATCTATTTTAGTTATTTGCATTCTCTCAAAAGATTATTATACTATATAATCAAATAAGCTGCAAAACAAATTAGAAATTCTTACTATATTATAAGGTTAATACTTTCTTGTTTTTAGTAGTTGTTTAATATAGAATAGAATTAAATTAACTAGAACTAGATGGAGTGATATTTTGGATAATAAAAACCTAGGTTTATCAGGGGAAGGTTGTGAAATCATAGCCCCATTTAATGATAAAAAACCTCTTATAGAAATAGAAAGAAGTATAATAAAAACATATAGAAAGCAAATATGGAGTAAGTTTATTAAAGCAATAAAAGAATATGAGCTTATAGAAGATGGTGACAAAATTGCTGTAGCAATATCAGGTGGTAAAGATAGTTTACTTATGGCAAAGCTATTTCAAGAACTACACAAATATGGTAATCAAAACTTTGAGTTAGAGTTTATTGCAATGGATCCAGGTTATCATACTGAAATCAGAAAGTTACTAGAAGAAAATTGTGAATATCTAGATATTCCAGTACAGATATATGAGACAGATGTATTTCAGGTAGCTGACAAAATAGCGGGTGATTATCCTTGTTATATGTGTGCACGAATGAGAAGGGGCGCATTATATGGCAAAGCTCAGGAGCTAGGATGTAATAAATTAGCTCTAGGACATCATTTCAATGATGTAATTGAAACCACCATGTTAAATTTATTATGTACAGGAAGTATAAAAACCATGATGCCAAAATTAAAAGCCCAAAACTTCGAAAATATGGAGTTAATAAGGCCTTTATATTTGATAGAAGAAGAATATATTAAAAGATTTATACAAAACAGTGGTATATGGCCATTAAACTGTGCATGTATGGTTGCTGCTAAAAAGATAGGTAATAAAAGATTTGAAATAAAAGACTTAATAGAAGATTTAAAATCTAATTTTGCAAATGTAGATATTAATATATTTAGAGCTTTAGAAAATGTAAATATGGATGGCGTTATTGGTTGGAAGAAAGATGATGAAAAACATTCATTTTTAGATGAATATTAATAGGTAGATATTTTTACAAAACATATTGACGAATAAAATTCTATTTAATATAATAAGTAGGTAATTTTCATAATAGAATATTTGAATTAAAACTCACAAGCAGATGGGCGGCTTTCAATACCCATTTGCTTTTTTGTGTTTAAAATTAGAAAGGAAGAGAAGTATGAAAAAGGTATTTAAAGATAAGGAATTTTTTCTAACAATTCTTACATTAGTTATCCCTATAACATTACAAAGTTTAATCAGTTCATCACTAAATATGGTGGATAATTTAATGATAGGGAAATTAGGAGAAGGTTCTATTGCAGCTGTTGGATTAGTAAATCAATATTTTTTCATTTTTATGTTATGTTTATCAGGTATAAATGCAGGTGCGGGGATATTTATGTCTCAATTCTGGGGTAAAAAAGATGTAAAAAACATACGTAAGATACTTGGATTAGATCTAGTACTTAGTGTGGTAGTTTCTATAATATTTTCAACATTTGCTTTCTTAGCTCCGGAAACTATAATTAAAATATTTACAAAGGATCCTATGGTTGTTGCCTTAGGAAAAGAATATATTATGATAATAGCTATAACATTTTTAATTACTTCAATAACACAAGCTTATTCTACAGCTTTAAGGTGTATTGGAATTGCCAAATTACCTATGTTTGGAAGCCTTGCTGGTGTCATTACAAATGCCCTTTTAAACTGGGTATTGATATTTGGACATTTTGGATTTCCAGCTATGGGAGTAGCAGGTGCAGCAATAGCCACAAGTATAGCTAGAATAGTTGAAATGGTGTATATATTATTTGCTGCCTATAAATCTAATGATGTTATTCCTTGTAAAATGAAAGAAATTATGGGCTTTAACTCTGATTTTGTAAGAGTATATTTTAAAACATCGTCTTCAGTAATAATTAACGAGATAGTATGGTCTTTAGGACTGAGCACTTATTCAGTAATATACGCAAAAATAGGCATCAGTGAAGTGGCTAGTATGCAAATAGCAAATACCATAAATAATATGTTTATGGTTTTATGTATAGGTTTAGCTACTGCAGCCTCCATTATGATAGGAAATAAAATCGGAGAAGGAAAGGAAGACCTAGCCACTGATTATGCAATGAAACTCGGTATATTGGCCCCTATAGTTGGATTAATATCTGGATTCGGCCTATGGCTAGCAGCACCATCCATAGTGGGAATATTTAATATTAACGCTAATACTGCAAAAATGACCATCGATGTTCTTCAGATTATGTCCTTATTTGCTCCCCTTAGATTTTTTAATGTATTAATGATAGTAGGTGTGTTTAGAGGTGGAGGGGATACTACTTATTCTATGTTAGTGCAACTTGGAACTATATGGCTATTTGCAATCCCTGCAGGATTTATAGCTGCTGTTTATTTTAAAATGTCCTTACAGGAAGTATTCTTTATACTTACTTTAGAAGAAGTAGTTAAATTTGGGTTTGAAATAAGAAGGCTCCGCTCTCATAAATGGTTAAAAGATGTATCAAGCAATATGGATGCTTTGGAAATAATAGTTTAAATTTTCTACCGCCCTAATAGATGTATGCATTTTTATATGTTATTATATATTTAGATATTATATAGATTTGGATTTATTTAGGAGGCATATAGATGAGACTAATTTCATTGAATATTAAAGCTACATCATTGAAAATCGTGAGACTTGTATTTGGATTTTTGCTTTTTGCAGTAGGTACGGTGTGTATAATAAATGCCAAAATTGGTGTATCACCTTGGGATGTATTTCATCAAGGTCTTTCAAAGCTTACGGGTATAACCCTAGGTCAAGCTAGTATATCTACGGGAGTAATAATTATTGCTATTGATATATATTTAGGACAACCTATTGGCTGGTCAACTGTATCTAATATGCTATTAATAGGTACATTTATTGATTTATTAATGCTTGGGAATCTTGTTCCTAGTCCAGAAAGCTTTATACCTAGTCTGATCTTACTCTTATTTGGAATAGTTTTGCAAGGTTTTGCAGTATTCTTATATATGCCAGTTGGCTGGGGTGCAGGTCCTAGGGATGGATTGATGGTTGTATTGATGAATAAAACAGGTAAGTCTGTTAGATTTATTAAAAGTATAATTGAAATATTTGCAGTATCTATAGGATATTTATTAGGTGGAAATCTTGGTGTAGGTACAATTATTTTTGCATTTATGACTGGACCTATTTGGCAGTATATATTTAAATTACTGAAATTCAATGTAAATGAAGTAGAGCATAGATTTATCCAAGATGATATAAAATTATTAAAAGAAAAATATCTAAATAAAACTGAAGCTGAGTAATTTGATTTTGTGTTTGATGAGAAGCTGTCATTCAAAGTGAAGCGAGGAATCTAATGTTCTAAATGAACTATGGATTCCTCGTTTTCCTCTGTTAACACTACAGCTTAATAACTTGATTATCATGCTGAATATCCACAATAAAGCTATCTTTCTCATTCATTTTGTGGATAAATTTCTTTGAAATTTCATACTTATCCCAAGCATGCATTGGGAAGAAATATTTTGGTTTTATCTCTTCTATAAAATATTGTCCACCTAAATGAAAATATTCTTCTAATCTAGGATCTACAGGGAAGAAGGCTAAATCAATATCTATTCCGGACTCCTTTAATCTTTTGACTTTTATTTTAAAGGAATTCTCCATATTTATCTTTTCCAGTTCCGTATCATCATCCCAATACCACCAATTTAAATCTCCTGCATGGAAGATATTAACTCCATCTACTGAAACTAGGAAAGATACACCCTTATCTGTAGAACCAAAGGTTTTTATCTTAATATTATTTATTGTTTTTTCCTTATATGGAGCCATAAAGGTTATATTTTCATCTTCTTCAACCTTTATATCATCACTTAGAATGTAATTAATATTTTTAAAATCCTTCTTCCACTCAAGTATCTTTGGACTAAAGTGATCTCCATGATCGTGGGAAGCGAATACATATATTTCTTTGTCTTTTAAATTGATATCACCTTTAAAATAATCAAATACTAGAATTTTGTCTCCTATTTCAACAGTAAAACAACTGTGGTGGATATATTCAACAGTTAAATTTAATTTCTCCAAATAATCATCTCCTTAACATCTTCTACATATGGGGACATTCCTCAGAAAGTTTGACATACGTTGGGGACATTCCCCAAATAGATAGACCGTATTGCAGGGGTGTGTCCCCTTTCCATTATAGTATTAAAATATTACCCATATCAAAGATAAATTAACATTACACATTATTTACACATTTCTTTCATTTTATTTTGACAATACCCATATAGAATTAAGTTAATGAAAGAAGGAGGAATTTCGATGGATGAAAAAAGAGATTATAATGTTAATTTTGATTTAGTCAGTGAAGAAGACAATGATGACACTACCACATATGATAACTACCAATATACAAGTAATGAGAATACACGAAATAAGAAAAAAGGATTTAAGGGAAGTTTCGTATCATATGTAGCAATAGCCTTAGTAGCATCAATAATTGGTGGTCTTGTTGCCACCTATGTAGGACCAAGTTTATTTGCTAGTTTAGGCTTAACAACCGCTTCTAGAGAGTATCAAGCAGAACCTATTAATATAGTAACATCTGATGATTTAGATGCTGTATCAGCTGTTGTAAAGAAATCAATGCCATCAGTAGTAGGAATCACAACTGTAGAAACTCAAAGTTCTATTTTTGGAAACTTAAATAGAGAAGGTTTAGGATCTGGGGTCATAGTAGATAGCAAAGGATATATATTGACTAACTCTCACGTTATAGCCAATGGTAATGCAAACAAGATAACAGTACTATTTGATAATGGAGAACAAGCCCCTGCTACAGTACTATGGCATGATGCTAGATTAGATTTAGCCATGATTAAGGTAGAAATGACAGGTTTACCAGTTGCTGAATTAGGTGATTCAGATAGTCTTGAGGTAGGGGAATTAGCCATAGCAATAGGGAATCCATTAGGATTAGAATTTCAAAGAACTGTAACATCAGGAATCATTTCTGGATTAAATAGATCAATCCAAGTTGATCAATCAAATGTTATAGAAGACTTAATACAAACTGATGCTTCTATTAACTCAGGAAATAGTGGAGGACCACTATTAAATAAAAATGGTGAAGTTATTGGAATTAATACTGCTAAGATACAAACAGCAGAAGGCTTAGGATTTGCAATACCTATTAATTCAGCTAAGGTAATAATTGAAGAAGTAGTTAGTAAAGGAACATTTGAAACAGTTCAGTTAGGAGTTACTGTTTTAGATATAGAAGAATACCAAGCAAGATTAGGAATAGATTTAGGAATAGAAGATGGAGTCATTGTTCTTAAAGTTGAATCTGGGTCTGCAGCAGATAAGGCTGGAGTATCTGGAGGAGATATTATAGTAAAAATTGGAGACGATGAAATTGATAATACTCTAAAACTTAAAAAGACCCTATTTAAATATAAAGTAGGAGATAAGACAACAGTATCACTTATAAGGAATCATGTGGAAACACAAATAGATATAGAATTTACAGATATGAAATAAAAATGAACAAAGGGGATAAAAAATGAACAAAGTTTTGCGTCCCCTTTGTTCATTTTGGTTTTTGATTTATATATAGAATTTTTCTAGATACTCTTCATAAGTCATTTGTCTATCATTAAATGTTCCATCTTCTTTTATCTCTATAATTCTATTAGCAATTGTTTGGATAAATTGATGGTCGTGGGAAGTAAATAATATATTACTTTTGAAATCATGTAGACCATTATTAACTGATGTAATTGATTCTAGGTCCAAGTGATTTGTTGGTTGATCAAGTACTAATACATTAGCATTAGTAAGCATCATCTTTGAAAGCATACATCTTACCTTTTCTCCACCAGATAAAACATTGGCTTGTTTTAATGCTTCTTCTCCAGAGAATAGCATTCTACCTAGAAATCCTCTAAGATAGATTTCACTTTTCTCATCAGAGTATTGTCTCAACCAATCAACCAGACTTAAGTTTACATCATTAAAAAATTCTGAGTTATCCTTAGGGAAATATGATGTAGTAATTGTTTGACCCCATTTATAACTTCCGCTATGTGGCTCCATATTACCCATCAAAGTCTCAAACAACGCAGTTATAGCCAATTCATCACCTATAAATGCAATTTTGTCTCCTTTATTTACTCTAAAACCAAGATTATCAACTAACTTTTCCCCATCAACAACTATTGAAAGATCTTCTACAGTTAAAATCTCATTACCAACTTCTCTTTCCATTGTAAAACCAACAAATGGATATCTTCTTGTAGAAGGCTGAATATCATCTATTGTAATTTTTTCAAGTAGTTTTTTTCGTGAAGTTGCTTGTTTGGATTTAGATGCATTTGCTGAGAAACGTGCAACAAAGGCTTGTAATTCTTTTATCTTATCTTCTTTTTTCTTGTTTTGGTCTCTCATCATTTGAAGAGCCAATTGGCTTGATTCATACCAGAAATCATAGTTTCCTGTAAACATCTTTATCTTTGCAAAATCAATGTCTACCATGTGAGTACATACCTCATTTAAGAAGTATCTATCATGGGATACAACGATAACTGTTCCTTCAAAATTTCCTAAGAACTCTTGTAGCCATCTTATACTCTTTACATCTAAATGGTTAGTAGGCTCATCTAGTAGAAGTATTCCAGGCTTACCAAATAAAGCTTGAGCTAGTAATACTTTTACTTTTTCATTACCTAAAAGTTCTTTTACCTTTTTATAATGAAGATCAGTACCAATACCTAAACCTTGTAAAAGAGTAGATGCATCACTTTCAGCATTCCAGCCGTCCATATCTGCAAATTCTGCTTCTAATTCTGCTGCTTTTATACCATCTTCATCTGAAAAGTCTTCCTTAGCATAAATAGCATCTTTTTCTAGCATTATCTCATAAAGTCTTTTATTACCCATGATTACAGTCTCAAGGACTTCACACTCATCAAATTTAAAGTGGTCTTGTTTTAAAACAGACATACGTGCATTTTTATCGATGTTTACTTCTCCTGTATTTGGCTCTACTTCACCGGACAAAATTTTAAGAAAAGTACTCTTTCCAGCTCCGTTAGCCCCTATAACTCCATAACAATTCCCAGGAGTGAAGATAAGATTTACATCTTCAAATAATTTTTGTGAGCCATATCTTAAACTTACATTATTTACATTAATCAATTTTTTTCTTTCCCTTCTAAAAAATTATATCGTTGTATTATACCATATTAATAGTTAGAAATGTATATATTGTATGTAAATTAAATTCAAATTAATATATAAGTATATAAAACTAGTATTAGATATAAGATTTAATGATATAATTAAATCAATAGCAAAGGAGGTACTCTTATGTATACTGATATCAACAACGAGATATATGATCTTACAGAAAGATTAAGAGCCAAAGAAAAATTAGTATCCCAGAAGGATATGCTAATTAATGAGTTAGAAAGAAAGACACAAATAAAAGACCAGCTATATAAGCAATTGATGAAGGAAAAAGAAGATGTAGAAAAACTTGAAGGTTTAAGTTTTAGCTCTATTTTTTTATCAATACTAGGAAAAAAGGAAGATAAGTTAGATAAGGAAAGGGAAGAATTTCTAGCTGCAGAATTGCGTTATGAAGAATCTTTAGAGTCTATAAAAGAACTGCATCAAGAAATTAAAAAGTTAAATAATGAATTAGAAGACTTTGCAGATGTAAAAGACAGATACAATAAACTTATAAAAGAAAAAGAAAGACTTTTGCTAAATGATAATAGCTCACAAGGTAGGAGACTAAGGGAAGGCTTAGATCATATAAATCAAATCAAGCTGGATATAAAGGAAGTAGATGAAGCTATATATGCGGGAGAAAGGGCAGTTCTATCACTTGAAGAAATGAAGAAACATCTTGATTCAGCTAGGGGCTGGGGTACTTGGGATATGTTAGGCGGAGGTCTAATATCTGATTTGGCTAAACACTCAGCCATAGATAAAGCAAATAATGCGGCCCATAATGTCCAATATTTACTAAAATCCTTTGAAAAGGAATTATCTGATGTAAATAAGTTTACAGATATAAAAGTTAATCTTTCAGGTTTTGCTACCTTTGCTGATTTTTTCTTTGATGGATTCTTTGTAGATTGGTTCGTTCAATCTAAGATAAAGGATTCTTTAAGAAGTGTAGAAGGTGCCTTATCTAGGATAAGTAGTATATTAGGAGATTTAAGGAAGAATAGTACCGAACTGAACAATGTATTAAGGGTAAAAGAAGAAGAGGTAAAGGTTATATTAGAAAATTAGAAGATTAGAAAATTTAATATAGATTTGACCAATAGTTTAATCCCACTTTACAAAGATAAAGTACAATTAAGTTAAGATAACTTGTGAGTATACCCTTGTAAACGGAGGTATTAATATGAATAAACATTTAAGATATTGGTCAATTTCTACAACTATAGCATTTGCTCTATTGTTCATTCTTAACTTAAAAAATAATATATTTTTTGTTTGGGATATATTTGTAGCTATTTCAATTGGTTCACTTATATATATTTTGGTTAAAATCTTTAAAGAGGAAGAAAAAAAGCAGTTAGTAAAATAAAAATCAAAAAGAATATTAAGTATAAAGAGTCTTAGACCTATGGTTTAAGGCTTTTTTTAATTGTAATATTCTGACATCTATATTATAATTTATTTAGATGCTCTAAAGGAGGAGTTAAGATGGCAAAAGAAATACTTAATAGAAATGAAGTAGATGTAAATTTAACTTGGGATTTATCAGCTATTTTTAAAACAGAAGAGGATTTTGAATTAGCTGTTAAAAATGCAGAGATGCTAACAGATGAAATAGAAAATGAGTTTAAGGGTAAATTAAATGAAGCTATTATAATAAATGATTGTTTAAACAAACTAAGAGAACTCCATCAAGTAATTATTCTTACTTCTTCATATGCTTACCTTGCAGTGGCAGTAGATCAATTAAATGTAGAGAATCAAACAAGACATATGAAATTAAGCAATATACTATCAAATATTCAAAGTCGTTTAAGTTTTATTGATTCAGAAATTATTCAAGTAGATGAGAATGTAATCCAAAAGGCTATAGATGAGTCAGCAATGAATAAAGGCTACCTAGAAGAAATAAAGAGAAACAAACCATATGCTCTACACCCAGAGGTAGAAAAGACAATTTCAGCATTATCTGGTACTCTAAATGCTCCACAAAGAATTTATAATTTAGCAAAATTAGGTGATATGGATTTCGGTACATTTGAAGTAGATGGTAAAGAATATCCATTGAGCTTTGTGTTATTTGAAGGTGAATGGGAGTACGAAGAGGATCAAAATGTACGACGAGCTGCCTTTGAAGCTTTTTCAGAGAAGATTGCTGAGTATCAAAATACTATCGCTGGTGCTTATCAGACTCAAGTCCAAAAAGAAAAGACCATGGCAACTTTAAGAGGCTATGATTCAGTAATCGATTATTTATTGTTCCCACAAAAGGTGGATAGGTCCCTTTATGATAGACAAATTGACTTGATAATGGAACATTTAGCTCCACATATGAGGAAATATGCAAAGCTACTACAAAGGATTCATGGATTAGAAGAGATGACCTTTGCAGATTTAAAGATAGATGTAGATCCAGAATTTGAACCAAGTATAAGCGTAGAAGAATCAAGACCTTATATTATGGAGGCATTATCAATTTTAGGTGAAGATTATGCAGAAGCACTTAATAGGGCATTTGATGAAAGATGGATAGACTTTGTACAAAACAAGGGTAAATCTACTGGAGCATTTTGTTCTAGTCCATATGGTGCTCATCCATTTATTTTAATCTCATGGACTGAAAGAATGAGAGAAGTATTTGTATTGGCACATGAGTTAGGTCATGCAGGACACTTCTATCTTGCACAAAAGAAGCAGAATGTTTTTAACCAAAGACCATCAACATACTTTGTAGAGGCTCCATCTACAATGAATGAAATGCTTATGGCAAATTATCTGATGAAAAATACAGATGATAAGAGAATGAAAAGATGGGTATTATCTTGCATGATTTCCAGGACATATTACCATAACTTCGTGACTCATTTACTAGAAGCCCACTATCAAAGAGAGGTTTATAGAATCATAGATGCTGGTGGTAGTGTTCAAGCTGCAAAGCTAAATGAGTTAAAAAGACAAACTCTTGAAAAATTTTGGGGAGATGCAGTAAAGATAAATGAAGGAGCAGAGCTTACATGGATGAGGCAGCCACACTACTACATGGGTTTATATCCTTACACATATAGTGCTGGACTTACAATTGCAACAGAAGTAAGTAAAAGAATACTAAATGAAGGTCAAGTGGCTATTGATGATTGGAAAGAAGTACTAAAAGCTGGCGGAACTAAGACACCAGTTGAATTAGCGCAGATGGCAAAAGTTGACATAACTACTGATAAACCACTTCTTGATACTATTGAACATATTGGAAATATTATTGATGAGATAATTAACTTAACAGATGAATTAGACTAATAGTAGAACCCTATATGGGTTCTATTTACATAAAATTACCATAGAAGGTGTTATGATGAATTTTGATATATTTAAGGCTATGCTACTGAATATTGGGCTATTGATTCTATTAGCTCAGGTATTAGCTGGAATTAAAGTAGTAAAGCGAATTATAGTTCATGAAGGTGAATCTAAAAAAGATCAAACATTACTCATATTTATTTTTTCTCTTATAGCTATTATATCCAACTATACAGGGTATTCTATTAATGGTGCTATAGCAAATACTAGAATTATAGGTGTAATGGCAAGTGGTTTTTTAGGTGGGCCAGTTGTAGGATTGATAGTAGGATTTATAGGGGCTGTTCATAGATATTTAATTGATATTGGTGGATTTACTTCTCTTGCATGCTCAATATCCACATTTTTTGGAGGGGCTATAGCTGCTATTGTTTCAAGATACGTAAAGGATAATAAATATAGAAGTAAAGATCTATTTGTAATTACATTTTTAGTAGAATCTTTACAAATGGCAATTATTCTTTTGATTTCAAAGCCATTTGATGAAGCCTTTTTAGTTGTTAAAAACATATTTTTACCTATGACTATATTTAATTCAATAGGTATGGTTTTCTTTGTAGGTGTTTTCAAGAACTTAATCAATGAGCAGGAATTTGAGATCGGAAGAAAGGTAGGCCTTACATTTGATATAACAAAAAAGTGTTTACCACTCCTGCAAAATGGTGAGTATAATAAGGAAAATTGTGATGAAATAGGAGACATAATCCTTGAATTTTCAAAGGATTTAGCAGTGGTATTTACAAATACAGAAACAATTATTAGTGTAAATGGTAAATTAGACCTTTCAAACAATTGGGATTCAACTTTACCTGAGATTGCACAGAAGGTTTTTGATAAAAAGGATGTCATAGTGGTTGAAAGTGCCAAAGAAAATGATATATTTCATGAACCACTAAAAAACATGATAGCAATAGGTGCCCCTCTAATGAAGTGGAATGAGGTATTTGGATCTATGATCGTATTTTCAAACAAACATAGAATCTCTTATTACTCCCAGATTCATTTTGCAGAAGGATTGAGCAAACTTTTATCAACCCAGTATGAACTTGCTGATATGGAGAGACAAAAGGAACTTCTAGTAAGATCAGAATATAAAGCTCTACAATCTCAAATTAACCCACACTTTATCTTTAATTCACTAAATACTATTAGTTCTTTTGTAAGGGAAAAACCTGATGATGCTAGAGAACTTTTGATAGCTTTAGCAACGTATTTTAGAAATTCAATAAATACTAAAGATGCCCTTGTAAGCATATATGAGGAAATGGAGTATGTAGATGCTTTTTTACAACTAGTAAAAGCAAGATTTGGAGATAGACTAATAGTTAGCATAGATATGCCAGAAGATATAGATTGTAAAATCCCTTGTTTAATTGTACAGCCAATTGTTGAAAATGCTGTTATACATGGGGCCATGAGTAGAAAAATTGGTCATGTAGATGTAAAAATTACTGAAGAAGATACCTATATATTGATTTCAGTAAGGGATAATGGACAGGGTATGCCAAAGGAAATGATAGAAGGATTATTGCATGATAAAATTAATGATAATAGTATAGGTTTAGGAAATGTCCATAAAAGACTTCAATACATCTATGGTAAGGAAAATGGTTTAGATATAGAATCAAGTCCATCTGGTACAATTGTAAATATGAGAATACCTAAAGATAAGCAAATGAATATATTTTAATAGTTAGGGGTGAAATCAAATGAAGATTGCTTTAATTGATGATGAAAGACCTTCAAGAAGTGAGTTAAAATATCTTATTACAAAGACCAAGCCTGATGCAGAGATTGTGGAGGCTTCAAGTGGTGAGGATGGATTAAACATAATATCGCAGCAATCATTTGACTTACTCTTAATAGATATAAACCTTGGGGATATTAGTGGAATAACACTAGCACAAACAGCAAGAAAAATCCATCCTGAGGTAGAGATTGTATTTGCTACAGCATATAATAATTTTGCTGAAGATGCATTTAATGTAGAAGCCTTAGACTATCTTTTGAAACCTTTCTCCGATAAAAAAGTAAAGTCTATGTTGGATAAATATGATAGAAAATATGATAAAAAATCAGAGGTAATAGAAAGTAAAGTGACCAAGATACCTTTGAACATTGATAAAAGAATTATACTAGTTGATATTTCATCAATTGTATATATTGAATCTCAAAATAAAAACTGCATTATCTACACCAAGAACCAACAATATATGGATACAACACCATTAAAGACTTTTGAAGATAAGCTTAAATCCAATGGTTTTTTTAGAATTCAGAAAAGCTATTTAGTTAATGTTAAATATATAATGGAGATATTTCCTTGGTTTAATAATACATCTTGTGTAAAGATGCAGTATTATGAAGATGAAGCTTTGCCTATAAGTAGAAATAAAATAAAGGAGTTAAAAGAACTACTAAAGATTTGACTCCAAAAAAAGCACATTTCACTCCAGTAAATATACATCTTACTCTAAAGTTAATCTAACTTTCAGACAATTATGTTAGACTAAGTTGTAAAACTAAACTAATTAATAGAAGGGAAGATTAAAATGGTAACGTTTTTACTAGGAGTTGTAGCCTTAGTTGTTGGAGGGGCTATTTATGGAAGGTATGTTGAAAAAGTATTTGGTCCTGATGATAGGCCAACACCTGCAACTGAAATGGCAGATGGTGTAGACTATGTTGAGATGCCAGCATGGAAGAATAAATTAATAGAGTTACTTAATATTGCAGGTACTGGACCTATTTTAGGACCAATACAAGGTATTTTATTTGGACCTATAGCATTTATAACTATTCCATTAGGATGTATTTTAGCAGGAGCAGTACATGACTATTTTATAGGCATGATTTCTATGAGAAATAAAGGTGCACAGATTCCAAAGATGATGCAAAAGTTTCTTGGTAACAATCCAACCAAAATTTATACAATCATTATATGGATATTAATGTTACTTACTGGAGTTGTATTTATTTATACTCCTGGGGATTTAATAGTAGGGGATATCCTAGGAATGGATGTTAATAGTAATATTATTTGGATCGTATACGCAATTATTTTAGCTTATTATGTAGCTTCAACAGTATTTCCAATTGACCAAATTATTGGACGTGTATATCCAGTATTTGGTGGAGTATTGATTGTTTCTGCAATAGGTGTTTTTATAGGAGTTTTAAGAGATGGAGGAGCTAGTTTTGCAAATCTTCCAAAAGGATTGTTATTTCAACATCCAACAGGACAAGCATTTATACCAGTATTTTTCATTACAGTTGCATGTGGTATAATGTCTGGATTCCATGGCAGTCAAGCTACTCTAATTTCAAGAACTGTTAAATCAGAAAAAGAAGGCCGTGGCACATTCTATACTATGATGATAGTTGAAGGTTTAATAGCAATGGTATGGGCTGCTGGAGCTATGGTATTATTCGGTAGAGGAATTCCACTTAGCACAGGAGCTACTACAATGGTAGGTATTATATCTAGAGAATTCATGGGAAGTGTAGGTGGACTAATAGCAATTATTGGTGTTGTGGTATTACCTATTACCTCAGGAGATACTGCCTTTAGAGCACTAAGACTTATGGTTGCTGAGCAGTTTAATATTGACCAAAAAGATGCTAAAAAGAGAGTTGCTTTATCACTTATAATATTTATACCTGCAGTTGTTATTCTTGCATATGCGAAATTATCACCAGGTGGATTTAATCTATTATGGAGATACTTTGGATTTACAAATCAATTAGTTGCAGTATTTGCACTTGCTATGATTACAGTTTATCTTAAGACTGCTGGAAAAAATTATTTAATAACTTTACTACCTGGTACTTTCTATACATTTATAGTTACAGCTTATAT
Source organism: Tissierellaceae bacterium (assembly GCA_031460505.1). Classification (GTDB taxonomy): domain Bacteria; phylum Bacillota; class Clostridia; order Tissierellales; family Tissierellaceae; genus JAAYTL01. The sequence continues at coordinate 225,369 of JAVKTT010000005.1, read as the reverse complement.
TTCACATGAGAGTATAGGTTTAGGTCTTGAATCAAGAATAGGTGGGCTATTTGGATTATCACCTGAAAGTTATGCTATATCATATACTTTAGGAATTATAGCAGCAATATTATTTACAATTGGTGTTCCAAAATTAGCAGATAGACGTCAAAAAACCATTTTAAACTATAACAATTAAATATAATTTTAATATATGAAAAAGCCACTGATTAGTATCCAAGTAAATCAGTGGTTTCTTTCTTTAATTTAATATATAATTGGGTATATAATTAAGTATAGATAAATTAAGGAGGAAGCTAGATGAATGATATGATTAAAAAACAATTAAATCACCGTACTATAAGGGAGTTTAAAGATAAGGAAATACCAGAGGATGTTTATAATACATTGTTAGAGGTGGCTCAAAGAACTGCAAGTTCTACAGCAATGCAACAGTCATCTATAATCAGAATTACTGATTCTCAGCTAAGAAAAGAAATTGCTCAGATTTGCACTCAAGAGTATGTTGCTCGTGCTCCAGTTTTACTTATATTTATAGTAGATACTTATAGAAACCATCAGATTGCTGTAGAGCAAGGCTATGATTTAAGCAGCTCAGGAGATATGGATAGATTCTTCCAAGGATTCACAGATGCTACATTAGCTGCTCAAAATATGATAAATGCAGCCGAAGCTATGGATTTAGGAACTGTGATTTTAGGTAGTGTTTTAAATGATCCAAGGAAATTATGTGATTTATTAGAGTTGCCAAAATATACATTTCCAGTACTAGGATTAGGTATAGGGTATCCAAATCAAGATCCTCAATTGAAGCCAAGAATGGATATGAAATTAAGGGTATTTGATAATAAATATAATAAAATGGATAATTATTTGGAATTGATTGCAGACTATGATAAAGAGATGCAAACATATTATGATTTAAGGCAAGCTAATAAACCATTAGATAAATTTAGTACACAAGTTGTAGGTCGACTTGAAGGTGTAATCACTAAAAGACAAGAGATGGCAAATACAATAATTGAACAAGGCTTTGACTTAAAGCTAAAATAAAATGAACACTAGGGACGCAAAACTTTGTTCATTATTATCGATATAACTTCATATTTTGCAAAAAAAATTAGAGAATGATAGTGTAATATTTGTTATAATATAATTGTCTAAACGAATATTATTAACTTTTAAAGGAGTAATCTTAATGGAATTAAAATACCGTGGAAAAACAAAGGATGTATATGAGTTAGAAGATGGTAACTATTTACTTAAGTTTAAAGATGATGTAACTGGAACTGATGGAGTTTTTGATCCTGGCGCAAATACAGTAGGGCTTACTATAGAAGGAGTAGGAAAAGCAGGATTAAGACTAACCAAATTTTTCTTTGAAAAACTTAATGACATGAAAATCCCAACACATTATGTAGATAGTGACATAGAAAATGCAACTATGACAGTCTTACCAGCTAAGATGTTTGGAAAGGGTGTTGAGGTAATTTGTAGATATAGAGCTGTTGGAAGTTTCATGAGAAGATACGGACTTTATGCTACAGAAGGTCAAGTATTAGATGCTTATGTTGAAGTAACACTTAAGGATGACGAAAGACAAGATCCATTGATTACTGATGAAGGTTTAGAGATGCTTGGCATAATGACAAAGGATGAATACAAGATACTTGTAGACCTTACTAGACAAATTGGAAATGTAGTAAAAGAAGAACTAGCTAAAAAGGATATGGAACTCTATGATATCAAATTTGAATTTGGTAGAGTTGGAGAAGACAATCATATAGCGCTAATCGATGAAATATCTGGGGGCAATATGAGAGCATACAGATACGGAGAAAAAGTTGATCCATTAGATTTAGAAAGAATAATGCTAGAAGATTAATTGCAAGATAAAAAAAGATACTCTTATTACTAGGGTATCTTATTTTTATTTACTTTAATGTAATTGTTCAAACTTGTAATATTATTGTTACAATGAGTTACATGATATGATGTATACTAGATATATATGGTAATTAAGGGGGATAAATATGTTTAGAAGATTTAAGTATTTTGTACTATTAGTTCTTTCTATATCTATAATGTTTTCTTTGATGGCTTGTAATAATTCTAATGAACAGGGCAAGGACACTATTAATCCTTCTGAAATAAAAGATAAAGTGAAGGATAAGGTGGATAGTTTGTTGTCTAAGGAAGACCAGGATTTGGTAATGAATAAATATTATAAATTATTGACTGAAAACAAGACTATAGATGATATTTCAAACTTTGTAGATGAAAATATTGAAGGCCTTGATAAAGAAAATATTGAAACAATGATAGTTAGTTTAGGAGATTACTTAAGTAATACAGATTCTTCAGTATATGAGGACTACTCATTACTAAACCAGTACAAAGACTATGTATCAGATGAAATGAAATCATATTTAAGTTTAATAGAGCGTGAAACAAGTAATTTATTTACAGATGGAGAGGAATTGAATGTAGATATCAGTGAAGTAATTAATAGAGCAATAGAAGCAGAAAAACATCTAGAGAAATTCCCAAAAGGGAAGATATATAATAAAATCTATGATTTATATAGTGGATACATTAAAGGAGCTATATTAGGTGCTGGAAATCCTTATATATTTGCAGAGGACGGCAGTACTATAATTAGGGAAGAATATATTGACAAATATAAGAGTATAACTGAAGACAATAAGGATTCAAGAACGGCAGAAATCCTGTCCCAATATGTAAATTTATTAGAAAAGGAAAACAGGGATCTAAATAGTAATCAAGTTAATGAGTTTTATGATAAACTTGATATCTTAATTGAGGATAGCTTTTTAAAATAGTAAAGACGGGTCTCAGGACCCGTCACCATGTCTACCTTACATACTAATCCCTAATTTCTTTACAGTAACTTTAAGTGCTTTATACACAACTACTATAGATATGGTGTTAACGATAGCAGTAGGAATTACTATACCAGAGACTAATACAAGCATAGGAGCTGGTAATCCAGAAATATATAAAGCAGATATTAAAAATGTCATTCCGCTTATTAATGTTCCTATAGCCCCAATAATACCAACTGTAATTGTATTTAAGCTATATTTTTTGAAGAAGTTTATTACTAAATACATAGATAAACAGGTTACCATTTTATCTATCATATTTGGTATTTGGCCACCTGGAAAAGTCGTAGTCATAGCAGATAAAATTCCACCTAAAAGAGCAGTCAGTATGATATTATCAAATTTTGAGTTCAATAAAATTGAAGCAAATATAAATATCAATAAAAAGTCAAATTTCATACCACCAAGTATCCCTGGTGTAGCATAATGTAGTATTAAACCAATAGATAATAGTAATGTTGTAAAAATATTTTCTTTTAATTTCATTAGAAATCTCTCCTTTAAATTTTGTTATTAATTTAATTTGCCAGTCACTTAACTCTGTTCACAACATTTCTATCACCACCTTTATATATTCTAAAGTCTAAAAACCTTAATTGCTTCGTTGCATTCAATTGGTTAGACCGGTCATTTTCCGCAGACAATCAACACAAATTCACAACCTCTATTTACGTCGTAGTCATACACTGGGGAGTGCCCAGGGTATTTGCTCACCATAGCTCAAATGAATTTGGTGATTGGTTGCGTTTGACCTACCTACAGTTCACTCACTGCGTTCATTCACTGGGTTAGGTCATAAAAAAAGGCCCTTCATCCTTAAACAAAAGGACGAAAGACCATATTCGCGGTACCACCTTAATTAGATTATCCATCAGATAATCTCAACTCATTAGATACATAAACTATATAAATAGCACTATATCCTGTTTCTATAACGGGAAACCCCCGGAATTGGGTACTCTAAAATATTTCACCAAACTTCTTGTAGAACCATTCGTCAAACCTCTGGTATTGGGCTTCCACCATCCCCAACTCTCTAAGACCTTATAGTGTGAGTACTTTTTCTACGCATGGAATTTAAATATTATTAAGATAATAACACTTTACTTAAATAAAGTCAAATTAATTTTTCTTACTTTTATTCTTTTCTGCTCTTTCTTCTGCTCTAACTTTTTCAACTCTATATCTAAACAAATAAACTATCATTATTCCAACATTTGCAGCCATAAGGGAGCTACTTTGAATAGCAAATTCCCTCCTTAATCCATAATTCATAATAAATTGTATCATAAATATAAATGAGTTAAATATAATCAAATCTCTTACAATTCTAGGTAATCTCTTAAACCAACCCATGAAAATCCCCCTCCTAAAACTAATTATAACATTTAACATCCAAAAATTACAGAAAATTAAAACACTACTTAAGAGTTTATAATTAATTATTTGGGATAACTATATTATAATCAATATATTTAGGAGGTAATTTCATGTTTGCACAAAAAGTTGACGCTAGGGATTATGAACCTAGGGATAAACATAGAGTAATTTTTGAAACTTTTGATTCACTTAATAGTGGTGAAGCAATGGAACTTACAAATGATCATGATCCAAGACCATTACATTATCAAATGTTAGCTGAAATGGATGGACAATTTGAGTGGGAATATTTGGAGGAAGGTCCAGAGGTTTGGAGAGTTTCAATAAAGAAAATATAAATAGTACAGACCAGATATATGTCTGGTCTGTTTTTATATAGCAGCATTTATTGCGTCTATTAATATTTCTTCTACTTCATTTGCAACATCATCTAAATCATCGTGTCCTAGTAATCCTATTAGATGTCCTGGTTTTACAGTTCCAATAAATGTTTTTCCTTCTTTTTCATATACAGCTACCTTACAAGGTAAAAAATATCCCACGTCTATGTGAGCTGATAAAACCTCATTGGCTTTTTGTGGATTACATACCTCCAGTATCATAAAATTATTAGGGAAATCAATATTATGCTCAGCAAGCTTTTCTTTAAAATTAAGTTGCCACAATACCCCAAAGCTTCTATCTTTTAGTGAATGTTTTATACTGTCTAAAGCATCTGAAAAGGTTTTATTGGTTTCTTTTTCATAACTTATATTCATATAATCACTCCCATACTTTATTGATATAATGATACCCATAAAATTTATATTAATTCTAATTAAGTTGTATTGGTATCATAAGATATAGGGTATATCAGAAGTAATCATATTAAAGAGGTGAGGTCATGGAAAATAAAGATTACAATCTATTAAATAAAGAAGAAAGATTTAAAAGGCAAAAAGAAATAACTAGGACTTTTTTAAAACTTGGTTTTATAGCCTTTGGCGGGCCAGCTGCCCATATCTCAATGATGGATGATGAAATTGTTGAAAAGAAAAAGTGGATTAGTAGGGAGAGTTTTGTTGACTTTATTGGAGCAACAAATCTAATTCCAGGGCCTAATTCTACTGAAATGGTTATCTATTTAGGACTAAAAAGAGGTGGAGTGCTAGGATTAATGAATGCAGGGATTTCATTTATATTTCCTGCAATGGTAATTACTCTTATATTTGCCTATCTTTATTCACAGTATGGAAGTATTCCACAAGTTACATCTATATTGGCAGGGATTAAACCTGTTACCATAGCCATAGTAATTAGAGCTTTGTATAGATTAAGTAAGACAGTTCTAAAGGAGAAGTTTTCCTATATATTTGGATTATTCATATTTGGGGTTTATATACTAGGAGGTATAAGTGAGATCCCCCTATTATTTATAGCTGGTTTTATTATGATGATTATAAAGAATAAGGAAAGGCTAAAGAATAAGTTTTTTTCAATTTCTAGTCCTTTGATATTTCTTATATTTCTAAAAATAGGTTCAGTTTTATATGGCAGTGGCTATGTTTTATTGGCTTTTTTGGAGGCTGAGTTTGTAGAAAAACTTGGAGTTTTGTCCACTGCTACAATTATTGATGCGGTTGCTATAGGACAGTTTAAACCTGGTCCAATTTTTACAACAGCAACATTTGTTGGATATCTATTAAATGGAGTTTCAGGTGCTATTTTTGCTACAATTGGAATATTTTTACCTTCATTTTTAATAGTTTTAATTCTTAATCCAATAGTAGAAAAGGTTAGAAGTTCTGACCTGGTAGCTGGACTATTAGATGGAATAAATATTGGATCATTGGTTTTAATGTTAGGAGTAAGTATTAAACTAGCCTCAGATTCTATAGTAAATATACCAACACTTTTAATTTTTGCTGTATCTTATTTACTGATTTCAAAATTTAAAGTAAACTCAGTGTGGGTTATTCTTTTAGGTGCTTTAACTGGATGGATTTTAGGATAAAAATTATATTTGGTAACATGAGTTACTGATTAATTATAGAATCATGTATAATATAAAATGTGAACTCAATCGGAGGAGGATTATAATGAATAAATACTTTAGTGTAACGGACAAAGTATATGACATAACAGAAAAGTATCCTGAAACTATAGATATATTTGCAGCAAATGGTTTTGAACAATTGAAAAATGATAAGATGAGAAAGCTGATGGGAAAGACTATTTCCCTGGAAATGGCTTGTAAGACTAAGAAGGTAAACCTTGGCCTATTTGAAGAAAAACTAGTTGAGGCAATAGAACAAGCTAGAACTACTGTGGATGGTGGTAAGGTTAATGAAATTAACTCAGAAAATGGAGAAATAAAAATCGATGGTATATTGCCTTGTCCTGTTAAACTTCCATTACAGGAAGGTTTTGAATCTTGGTTAGAAGATCAAAACTTTGATTATACAGTACAATATGATTTAAGGGTTGCATCTGGTGGTGTGGATTGGATAAAGGACAAAATAATAAATCTTGAAAATGAAGGAGAATTAGCTGATTTATTTATGTCTGCTGGATTTGATTTATTTTTTGACAAAAACCTTATGGGTAAATTCAAATCTAAAGGTGTATTTGAAGATTTAATCGGAACTGACAATATGAATAAAGATTTTAATAATGATGAGATAGATTTAAGAGATCCAGTAGGACAATATTCTATTATTGGTGTAGTACCAGCAATCTTTTTAGTGAATAAGGAAGAGCTGGGAGATAGAAAGCCACCTGAATCATGGGCTGATTTATTTAGACCGGAGTTTCACGGGGAAGTTTCCTTACCAGTAAGTGACTTCGATTTATTTAATGCAATGCTTTTAAATATATATAAGACTTATGGTGAAGATGGTGTAAGAAAGCTTGGCAAAGCATTTATGTATAATATGCATCCAGCCGAAATGGTGAAATCCCATAGAAAGAAAGAAAAGCCAACTATAACCATAATGCCATATTTCTTTTCAAAGATGATTTCAGGAAATGGGCCAATGTTTCCAATATGGCCTAAGGATGGAGCAATTATAAGCCCAATATTCCTACTCGCTAAGAATTCTAATAAAGAGAAGGTACAACCATTTGTTGATTTCTTTGCTTCAAAGAAAATTGGAGAAATATTTGTTGAAAAGGGCGGATTACCATCAACAAATCCTGAAGTAGAAAATAACTTAAGTGAAGATCAAAAGTTTATGTGGATAGGATGGGACTATATAAATAGCCATGATATAGGAGAATTAATTAAGAAGACTGAAGAAATATTCCATGAGGCAACATTGGAGGAGGAAGGGAAATGAATTTAGTAGTATTTTCTGGTCCACCTTCTTCAGGTAAGACCAGTATAATATTAAAAACAATAGATGCTTTAAAACAAAGGGACATCTCGGTAGGTGTGGTCAAATTTGACTGCCTATATACTGATGATGATGAATTATATGAAAAGGCTGGAATTCCAGTAAAGAAGGGATTATCAGGTGCCCTTTGCCCAGATCACTTCTTTGCTTCTAATATAGAAGAGGTTGTACAATGGGGAATAGGCATGGGACTGGATATGTTAATCACAGAATCTGCAGGACTTTGTAATAGATGTTCTCCATATATAAAAGAAATCAAAGGGGTCTGTGTAATAGATAATCTATCTGGTATAAATACTCCTAAGAAAATAGGGCCAATGTTAAAATCAGCAGATATAGTGGTTATAACCAAGGGAGATATAGTTTCTCAAGCAGAAAGAGAAGTCTTTGCATCAAAAGTAAACTCAGTTAATCCAAGGGCTATAACTATGCATATTAATGGTTTGACTGGTCAAGGAGCATATGAATTAAGTACCTTACTCTATGACAAGGAAAATGACATAGAATCAGTTCAAGGTATGGAGCTAAGATTCCCTATGCCAGCTGCTATGTGTTCATATTGCTTAGGTGAAACAAGAATAGGTGAAGCTTATCAAATGGGTAATGTAAGAAAGATGGATCTAGGTGATGACTATGCATAAGCAAACTATAGATGAAATTATAGAAAAATATCCCTTTGTTGAAGGATACTTTGAAGAGAATAAATTGGATATTAAGGGACATGAAAGTAAGACTTTTGGTGAGTTCCTAGATAGTTTTTCTGAACAAGAAATTGAGGATTTTGCAATAGATAAGGAAGGTTTAGTCGCTAATCTAGAAGAATATATTAATCAAATGAAGTCCTTCTTAGGAATACAGGAGGAATCAGGTATCCAGTCTTTGACAATATTACCTGGTCATGATAAATCAAAAAAACCTGAAGGATTTGAAGAATTAACTATTAGAAAATCAGAGATAATATCAATAGTAGGTCCAACTGGTTCTGGAAAGTCTAGACTACTAGCAGACATAGAGTGGACAGCTCAAAATGATACTCCTACAGGAAGGACTATACTTATAGATGGTGAAATTCCAGATAAAAAATGGAGATTTTCTTCTAACAATAGATTAGTTGCACAATTATCTCAAAATATGAATTTTGTAATGGACTTAACAGTTAGAGAATTCTTGGAATTACATGCTGGAAGTAGGTTAGTAGAAGATGTACAAGGTACAATAGAAAAAATAATTGAAGCTGCTAATAACTTAGCAGGTGAGAAGTTTGACCTTGATACTCCAGTTACATCCTTAAGTGGTGGGCAATCAAGAGCATTGATGATTGCTGATACAGCTATACTAAGTTCATCACCTATAGTATTAATCGATGAAATTGAAAATGCTGGTATTGATAGAAGGAAAGCCTTGAGCCTTTTAGTTGATGAAGATAAAATAGTATTGATAGCAACACACGATCCAACACTGGCTCTAATTGCAGATAGAAGAATTATAATCAGTAACGGTGGTATTAGCCGTATCATAGAAACAAGTGATGAAGAAAAAGAATTACTCGTAAAGCTTGAAGAGATAGATCATTTTGTTCAAGGTATGAGAGAAGATTTAAGATATGGAAAACAACTGACAAATAAATAAATAGATAATTTAAAGGAGAGATATATAATGCACGAAGGTTGTACAGGAAGTTTTGGAGATGGAAAAGCAGTTGTAGATAAAATAAGAATGATGGGTTTCAATAAAAGAGAGATGCCTACACAATTTGAATTAAAATGTGAATGTGGAGAAGACTTTAAAATGACTCATCTAGAAACAAAATGTCCACATTGTGGAATGGTATATGGAGTTACTCCATGCTCAACAGCATTTCCAGAAAGAATTAAGGCTGCAGGAATTGATTATTAATACTTAGAGATTAGAGAATCTCATATTAAAAAACTATATCGAAATAAATACCATTGAAAAACTATTTTTGGCTTGTTATTTTGAGGCGTAATCGAAGAATCTTGTATACCACTACATTCAAGATACTTCCCAGAGGCTCAAGATGATGACAAAATAGAACTTTCAGTGGTATTTTTTTATGAAAATAAATTATTTTGGTAACGAGTGTTACCGAGAAAGGTTAGAAAAATGGATATTATATACACATAAGATAAGTTAATAAAAGAAATTATTAATATATAGGAGGAAGTAATTAATGAGTGAACACAAGATGTTTTGTTACCAATGTCAAGAAACAGCTGGCGGTAAAGGTTGTACAAAAGTAGGTGTTTGTGGAAAAACTGCTGACTTAGCAGCTCTACAAGACTTAATGATCTATGCAGTAAAAGGTCTTTCAGTATTAGGAGTAAGGGCAGATGAAATAGGATACACAAAGGAAGGTCTAGATAGATTAATCATAGACAGTCTATTTATGACTATTACTAATGCAAACTTTGATAAGGATAGATTCTTTGCACAAATTAAAGAAGCTTTAAAAGTAAGAGACCAATTAAAAGCTGAATTAATTGCAAAAGGTGTAGAATTAGGAGAATTAGCAGATTCTGCAACATTTACAGTAAATACAAATGACGAAATAGAATTTAAAGCTGCAAGCAATGAAGTAGGAATATTAGCAACAGAAAATGAAGATGTACGTTCATTAAGAGAATTAATCATATACGGTATTAAAGGTATGGCAGCATATGCAGAGCACGCTGACAACTTAGGTTTTGCAGATCCTGAAATCTCTAAATTCATTAGAAAAGCAATGGCTGCAACTTTAGATGATAGCCTAACTGCAGATGAATTAGTAGCATTAACACTTGAAACAGGAGAATACGGTGTTAAAGTAATGGCATTATTAGATCAAGCTAATACTACTACTTATGGAAACCCAGAAATTACAGAAGTAAATATTGGTGTTAGAAACAATCCAGCAATCCTAATTTCAGGTCATGATTTAAAAGACATGGAAGAATTATTAGAACAAACAGCAGGTACTGGTGTAGATGTTTATACGCATGGGGAAATGCTTCCAGCAAACTACTACCCAGCATTCAAAAAATATGATCACTTTGTAGGTAACTACGGAAATGCATGGTGGAAACAAAAAGAAGAATTTGAAAAATTCAATGGTGTAATCCTATTTACAACAAACTGTATAGTACCTCCAGCTGCTTCATATTCACATAGAGTATACACAACAGGTAGCTCAGGATATCCAGGATTCAAACATATTGCTGATAGAGTAGATGGACAAGCAAAAGATTTCTCAGAACTAATTGAACATGCTAAGAGATTACCAGCTCCAACAGAAATTGAAACTGGTACAATCGTAGGTGGATTTGCACATTCACAAGTATTCGCATTAGCAGATAAAGTTGTAGATGCAGTAAAATCAGGAGCAATTAGAAAGTTTTTTGTAATGGCAGGTTGTGATGGTAGAATGAATAGCAGAAACTACTACACTGACTTCGCAGCAGCACTTCCAAAGGATACAGTAATAATGACAGCAGGTTGTGCAAAATATAAATACAACAAATTAAACTTAGGTGATATTGGTGGAATCCCAAGAGTTTTAGATGCTGGACAATGTAATGACTCCTATTCATTAGCAGTTATAGCATTAAAACTTAAAGAAATATTTGAACTAAATGACATAAATGAACTTCCAATAGCATATAATATAGCTTGGTACGAACAAAAAGCTGTTATAGTATTATTAGCTTTATTATCATTAGGAGTTAAGAATATCCATTTAGGACCAACACTTCCAGCATTCTTATCACCAAATGTAGCTAAAGTATTAGTAGATACATTCGGAATTGGTACAATTTCAAATGTAGAAGATGATATAGAAATGTTCTTAGGTGAAGCAGCACAAGCATAATAAATAAATAATAGGAGCTGTTGCTAACTAGATAATCTAGTTTAGCAACAGCTCTTTTTGTGTCCCCTTTCTTCGCCAATTTACAATTATATTTCTTTGATTTATTGAATAAATTAAAATACAGTGATAGTATAAATTCATAATAATTTAAATTAGTACATTAAATATTTATATATATATTATTTAATAGTATTAAGTTGAAAGGTTGGTGGAGTATTGAAACTAGAAGTTAAAAACTTATACAAAAGCTTTGCTGGCACGGAAGTACTACATGGCATATCTTTTAGTGTTGAAAGCGGTAAGGCATTAGGTCTTTTGGGTAGGAATGGAGCTGGAAAGACTACTACTATTAGAATCATAATGAATTTATTTGATCCAGATAATGGAGAAATACTATTAGACGGACAGAAGTTTAATCCTAAGGAACATCAAATAGGGTATTTACCTGAGGAGAGAGGCCTTTATCCTAAGAAGAAAGTCTTAGAACAGTTGATTTATTTGGGACAATTAAGGGGACTTTCTAGTAAAGAAGCAAAGGAAAATGCTTTATATTGGTTAAATAGACTAGGAGTAGAGGGATATAAGGATAAAAAATTAGAAACCCTATCAAAAGGAAATCAGCAGAAAGTTCAGCTGGCAGAAACTTTTCTATGTAATCCTGATATAATTATATTAGATGAACCATTTAGTGGTTTAGATCCAGTAAACTCATTAATTTTAAAGGATATCATTATAGAGTTAATTGCAAAGGAAAAACTATTAATCTTCTCCAGCCATCAGATGAACTATGTGGAAGAATTTTGTGAAGAAATTGCCCTAATAGACAAGGGTAATGTTGTACTTACTGGTAATTTAAATGACATCAAAACTGAATATGGAAAGAATAGATTGACTATAAGCTCAGTAGACACCTCTTTAGAAGAATTATCTAATATTGTAAAAGCGGAGCTTTCTCACTTGGTTAAAGTTATAGAAATTAGGAAAGATTATTTGATCATTGAATTATTATCTGGTATTTCTAAAAATGACTTATTAAGAGCATTAACTAATATAAATTTGGATATTGAAGGATTTTCCATTTATAAACCTAGTCTTGCAGATATATTTGTTCAAAAGGTAGGTGAAAATTAATGAAGGAATTTATAATTGTACTAAAGTTTGAGTTAATGAACTACTTAAAGAACAAAACATTTCTTGTATCTACATTGATAATTTGTTTGTTATTGGGGGTAGGGCTATCAATACCTACGATTAAAGATACATTCTTTAGTGATGAAATATCTGGTGAAAATCTAATGGAACAGATTAATTATGGTTATGTAGATGAAAGCAATAGTATTAATATTGAAGATCTACAAAATAGTTTCAATGGTGGTTTACTCATTGAAGTTAAGGATATTGACGAACTAAAAGAAAAAGTAAACTCCAATGAGTTTGATTCTGGATTTATTATTAAATCCCCTACAAAGTACGAATACGTTGTTAGGAACAATGAGATGATGGATTACAGTAGGAGTGCTTTTGAGGAGGCTTTAAAGAGGGCGTATAGGATTAATGAATTTGAACTAAGAGGAATAGATTATTATGGATTAGAGTCTCTCATCTATCCAAACATTGAGTCAGAGACCATGATACTAGGCAAGGATAGTGCTAAAAACTATATGTACACTTATGTATTAGTATTCGGACTTTATTTTATTATAATGCTTTACGGTCAATTAATTGCTACCTCTGTTGCAAGTGAAAAAAGCAATAGGGCAATGGAAGTGTTGGTCACCAGTACTAAGACCACTAACTTGATATTTGGTAAAGTCTTAAGTGGAGCTTTAGCTGGATTCATGCAGTTTGGAGCTATTATTTTTACAGCAACTTTTGTTTACAAAATAAATACTGCAGCTTGGAATAATAGCCTAGATTTTATATTTAATATACCAGGAGATGTATTGCTTTCCTTTGCAGCCTTTGGTATTTTAGGATATTTATTTTACTCCTTTATATATGGAGCATTGGGAGCATTGGTATCTAGAACAGAAGATGTAAGTTCAAGTGCAACACCTGTAACTATAATATTTATTGCAGTATTTATGATTTCAGTAATGGGAATGCAAAATACAGAGGGGATAGTTTTAAAAATAGCATCATTTGTACCATTTAGCTCGTTTATGGCTATGTTTGTAAGGGTTTCAATGGGTAGTGTAAGTACTTTAGAAGTATTTATCTCTTTAGGTATACTTGGATTGTCAACTGTATTAGTTGGAATATTAGCAGCAAAGATTTATCGTATGGGAACTCTAATGTATGGAAATCCTGTAAAGTTAAAAGATGCTTTTAAAATTTTAAGAAGTAAATAAAGATAAAAAGAAATATTCTCGGATAGAGAATATTTCTTTTACTATATTATGCTAATTTACTTTTAATAATCTCTTCAATTTCATGTTTTTCAGGGTAACGATTTAATTCTTTCTTAGAAAATATCAATTCATCATTTAGTGTAACTTCTAAGACACCTCCAGATGATGGAATTAATTTTAACTCTGAAATATTATTCTTGTGTTCATCCAGAATGGATCTAGCTAGAGCAACTGCTCTTCCTAGATAACCTCAACCAGTGCAATACTCGATTAATAATATATTTTTCATCAAATCAACCTCCGTATATTGATATATATAAGTTATACCCAAAAGTTTTAAAATATATCAATTTAAGGTATAATTAAAGACAAATGAGTTATTACAAAGGATTTGTTTGGGTATATAAATAGAATAGTGATTAATTTTAAAGGAGCGATTAAATATGGATTACAATAAGCAAGTTCAAGAAATCTCCAATTATTTTAAGTCTAATGAAAAGACAGTGGATAATTTCAAAATTGGAGTAGAGCTTGAGCATTTCGTTATAGATAAAGATACTTTAAAGACAATTTCATATTATGGAGAAAATGGTGTAGCAGAAACATTAAAAGAACTTGAGTCTATTGGTTATAATGCTACTTATGAAGGTCAATATATTTTAGGACTTAATAAAGGTAAAAAATATATTACTTTGGAACCAGGTAGTCAATTTGAGCTTAGTATTGATGCGTCCATAAATATAAAAGAATTAGAGGATGAATACTTAGATTTTATGAATGATATAATTCCTATTTTAGAAAAGAAAAATCAGGGACTTATGGCTACAGGATATCATCCAGTAACAAAGATTAATGAAATAAAGCTTTTGCCTAAAAAGAGATATGATTATATGTTTAATTATTTTAAAACAAGGGGTACTCATGCCCACAACATGATGAAGGGTACAGCTGCTCTTCAAGTTTCTTTAGATTTTAGCTCAGAAGAGGATTATAAACGTAAATTTAGAGTAACTAATGCACTGTCACCTGTTCTATATACTCTTTTTGAAAATGCCTATTACTTTGAAAATGAAGAAAGTGATACACACAATATTAGAGCACATATATGGAAAAATTGTGATACAGACAGGTCTGGAATAGTTGAGGGTGCATTAGACGAAGATTTTGGATATAGCAAATATGCTGAATATATATTAAATAGACCCCCAATTTTCATATATGAAGATGGAAACGAAGTATATACAGGCAATCAAAAAGTAAGGGAGTTATTTAATCCTGATAATTATAAAGTAGAAGATCTTGAACATCTGTTAACTATGTTTTTCCCTGATGTTAGAACTAAAAAGTATGTTGAAATTAGAATGATGGATTCTATTCCATATAATTTGAATTTCTCCGTCATAGCCTTATTAAAGGGACTTATATATGATGAAGGAAATTTAGAAACTCTATATAATTATACAAAGAGTTTGACTATTGAAGATGTTGAAAATGCAAAAGAAGAGATGATGGATAAAGGACTAGAAGCAAATTTAAAAGATGAAAGTCTTTTAAATATTGGGAAATATCTAGTTGAATTAGCTAAAAAAGGATTGTCAGATGATGAAATTCACTATTTAAATCCTTTAGAACAAATGCTAGAAAGTGGTAAAAACCCATATGAGATTACAAAAGAAAACTCAAAATATGGTAAAAAGGAAGCTCTTCAGTGGTGCTTACTTAATAAGAGGTGGTAAATAATGAATATAAAAGAGATTAATAAAGAATATATAGATTTAGTTATGAACAATCAAGAAGTTTATTATGATGATTATAAACTTACAGTTGAAAAGGTTAAACACTCAAGTGCCCAATATAAAGGAAAACCTGTGCCTTTTTTATATCATCCTTTTTTTGTAAATGATGATATAGTAAAGGATTTTAAAAAAATAAGTGAGACTATGATGTCCATTGGAAATAAAGTTACAGATAGATATGTAGAAGATGAAAACTTTAGAAAAAAATTTGGATTCTCAAATTGGGTTGAAGAATTAATTCAAATAGATAACGGCTATGATATAAATGTACCTATAGGTAGATTTGATATATTTTATGGAGACTCAGATAACTTTAAATTCTGCGAATTAAATACAGATGGATCTTCAGCTATGAATGAAGATAATACAATAGGTAAGATTTTACTTGAAACTAAAGCTTTACAAGAATTCGGTAGAAACCATAAATTAAACTATTTTGATTTAATAAATACTTGGGTGGATACTAGTATAGAGATTTACAATAGATACGAGCCATCAAATAAAAATCCAAATGTAGCAATTGTTGATTTCATTGAAAGTGGTACATCTGCTGAATTTGAAGTCTTTAAAGATGCTTATGAAGCTAAGGGATATAACTGTATAATAGTCGATCCAAGAGAATTAGAATATAGAGGTAATAAATTATATTTTGAGGATTATAATATAGATTTAGTATATAGAAGAATAGTGACTTTTGAACTTATTGAAAAGGCTGACGAAATACCTGACTTTATAGAAGCTTATAAGGATCAAGCATTCTGTTGTATTGGGTCAATTAAATCACAGGTAATTCACAATAAGATATTTTTTAAGATTTTACATGATGAGGATACACTTGAGATTCTATCACAAGAAGAGAGAGAGTTCGTAAAGAAACATATTCCTTATACTGGTATATTCGGTGGAAACGAAGATGTATTCCAAATGGTTCTAAATAATAAGGATAAATACATTATGAAACCTATGGATTTAAACGCTTCACAAGGTGTTTATGTAGGTAAAGATTTAAGCCAAGAAGAGTGGGACACTAGACTTAAAAAGGACTTTAACAATGAGTATCTATATCAAGAGTTTGTAGATTCCTTTACTAGAGAATATCTGGTATATAATGATGATAAATTTACAGTAGAAGATTTTGGATCTGTAGTTGGATTATTTTTATATAATGAAAAATTCTCAGGTATATACACTAGAATAGGTCAAAAAAACATTATTTCAGGTGTAACAGATTATTATGCAGCACCAAGTATATTAGTGGACTAAATAAAACTTTAACTTTTATTTTAATTATGTTATGATTGTTTATTATTTCATTTAAAAATTAGAGGTGGGCAACATGAGAGTAGTAATTGTTGGTGCAGGTAAACTTGGATATAAGCTTGCTGAATCTATGATTCAAGAAGACATTGATGTAACTCTTATAGATATAAATCCATACGTCTTAGATAGAATCAATGAGCACATGGATGTGCTTACCATAGAGGCCAATGGAATAGATATTAGGGTACTAAAAGAAATTGAAATAAATAGATGTGATATATTGGTTGCTACTACAGATAGTGATGAAACCAATACAGTAGTATGTACATTGGCAAAAAAATTAGGTTGTAAAAAGACTATAGCAAGAATTAGAAATCCTGAATATATGAAACAATTAGACTTTATTAAAAGCGAAATGGGAATAGACTTAATTGTTAATCCAGATTTGGATACAGCAAAATTTATTGAAAAGTTTCTTTTAAAACAATATATGTTTTATACAGGAGAGTTTGCCAGCGGTAAAGTTAAGATAATTGATTATAATATAGGTCATAACTTTGATTTAATTAATAAAAAGTTAAAGGATTTAGTTGGGTTTGAAAACCTGCTTATTGCTGCTATTTCAAGAGATGGCAATATTATCATACCTCACGGAGATACTGAGCTTTTAGAATATGATGTTATTTATTTAATAGGTACAGATGAGCATATTGATGAATTTAATAATAGATTTAATCTTGGAAAAATAAATAAAGAGATTGAAAATGTAATGATATTAGGAGGCAGCAATATTGGCTATTACTTAAGTAAGGCACTTGTTAAATCTAAAATATCTGTAAGATTGATTGAAATAGATAAAGATAGGGCCACTGAATTATCTAATAAACTTGATGATGTTTTAATAATTCACGGCGATGGTACTGATTTTAATCTTCTAGATGAGGAAATGCTGGGTAGTATGGATGCATTTATTGGAACTACGGGTTTTGATGAACAAAATCTACTTATGGCATTGGTAGCTAAACAAGAGGGTGTTAATAAATGTATCGCCAAAATAAGCAGACAAAATTATATTAAAGTAATTGATAGATTAGGAATAGATGCTGCTTTAAATCCTATTTATATAACTGCCAGCAATATACTTAAATATATTAGAGGCGGTAAAGTCATATCAGTGTCACTATTAATAGGTGGAGATGGTGAAGTTACAGAATTGATCGTTGGTAAAGACTCACCTTTTATAAATAAACCTTTATCGGAACTAAACCTACCAAAGAGTATAATTATAGGCGCCATAGTTAGAGATGGCAAGGTAACTATTCCTAAGGGAAATTCAATAATAAAGGCTGATGATAGGATAGTTGTATTCTGCTTAACTGAAGATGTACCGATACTAAAGAAGTTTTTTCTCCCTCAAAAAGGAGGTATACTAAGTGAACTTTGGAATCGTAATAAGAGTTCTAGGAATTCTACTAATAATTGAGTCAATTTTAATGCTTCCTTCTCTATTTATATCAATTTATACAAATGGTATTGATAAGATACCTTTTTTAATTGCCATAGGAATAGGTATTGTCATAGGGGTTGTTTTATCTAGAAGGAGAAATCATAAAAAACAGATAAGCGCTAGAGATGGCCTGGCAATAGTAAGTTTAGGATGGATTATGGCTTCGATTATAGGAGCCATCCCTTTATATTTATCAAATAGTACGCCAACATACATAGATGCTTTTTTTGAAATAGTATCAGGATTAACTACTACTGGGGCTACTGTAATTGCAAATGTTGAGGGATTACCCCAAGGTATTATATTTTGGAGATCTTTTACCCATTGGATAGGAGGAATGGGTATATTGGTATTTACTATTGCATTATTACCAGCACTGGGTGTTGGCGGATTTCAAATATATAAGGCAGAAAGCCCTGGTCCAGTAGCAGGTAAGATTGCACCTAGAATAAAGGATACTGCCAAGATATTATACAAAACATATGGAATTATAACTATAACACAAGTTATTCTATTATTAATCGGTGGGATGAGTTTATTTGAATCTCTAATACATACATTTGGAACTGTAGGTACAGGTGGATTTTCTAATAAGGGAAATAGTATAGCCTTTTATAATAGTACTTATATACACTTAGTTATTGGTATCTTTATGGTGTTATCAGGAGTTAATTTTTCATTATATTATTCCTTATTTAAGAAAAAATTCAAAGAAGTATTTAATGATGGAGAACTGAAACTTTATTTAGGAATAGTTCTTGCAGCTACTCTATTTATTGCTTTAAACCTTATTTTTACATCTTACTCAAGTGTCGGATTAGCATTTAGGGATTCATTCTTTCAAGTTGGATCTATAATGACTACAACTGGTTATTCTACTGTAGATTTTGATCTATGGCCTAGCTTTAGTAAGGGAATTCTTTTAATTTTAATGGTTATAGGTGGTAGTGCTGGTTCTACAGCAGGTGGAACTAAAGTGATAAGGATATTGGTACTATTCAAATTAATAAAAAGAGAAACAACTAAGATATTTCATCCAAGAGCGGTTATACCATTAAAGGATAATGGCAAGACAATATCTGATGAGACTGTAGTGAGTATATGTAGTTTTATGGCATTATACGTTATTATCTTTGCATTATCAACCTTATTAGTTTCATTAGAAGGGGTAGATTTAATAAGTGCAGCTAGTTCTGTTCTAGCAACTCTAAGTAATGTGGGACCTGGATTAGGTTTTATAGGACCAACAAGAACATTTGGGGAGTTTCATCAAATTACAAAAGTATTATTTTCTATATTAATGTTACTAGGCAGATTAGAATTGTTTACTATAATAGCTTTAATCGCTCCAAAAAATTGGAGAAGAGAACTTTAATTAAGCCTTTTAATAATAGGAGTGACGATTTGGATAAGATATTTCACAATGATTGGGAAGAACTTTTAAAGCCGGAAATGAATAAAGAATATTATCAAAAGCTAAGGACCTTCTTAATTAATGAGTATAAAACAAAAACAATATACCCTGATATGAATAATATCTTCAGTGCTTTAAACTTAACTTCTTATAAGGATACTAAGGTAGTCATATTGGGACAAGACCCATATCATGGGCCTAATCAATCCCATGGTCTTGCATTTTCAGTAAGTCCTGGAGTAAGGATACCACCTTCATTAAGAAATATATACAAGGAATTGAATTCTGATTTAGGTTGCTATATACCTAATAATGGATATTTAATGAAATGGGCTGACCAAGGAGTTCTTTTGCTTAATGCTTCATTAACTGTAATTGCAAACAACGCAAATTCACATAATAAAATCGGTTGGGAGATTTTTACAGACCATATTATTGAGCTGTTAAACGAGAGGGAAAGTCCAGTAATCTTTATTCTTTGGGGAAATAATGCTAAATCAAAAGAAAAACTAATAACCAATGATAGACATTTTTTAATCAAATCAGTGCATCCAAGTCCATTAGCAGCAAGTAGAGGATTTTTTGGCTCGAAACCATTTTCAAAGGCAAATCATATATTAAATAGCATAGGAAAGACTCCTATAGATTGGCAAATTGAGAATATATAAGAGGTGATTGGTAAATGAAAGACTTTTTGGTTACAGAACATTTACTTGAAGAAAAAAGTGTTATTGAAGGTATTCCCATAATCAGATTTAATCTTAAATCTAACTCAGGAAAGACACCAACAATAATTCTATATCATGGGTGGAGTTCCAACAAGGAATCTCAAAGATTAAGAGGATTTATTTTAGCTAATTTAGGATATCAAGTCATAATCCCAGACGCAATATACCATGGTGAGAGAAATGCTCTTGAAAAATATGATGCTGAGAATTCTGTTAAATATTTTTGGCCAACTATATTAAATAATATTGATGAAGCAAATAAAATGATTGACTTTTTTATCCAACATTATGATACTGATCCAGATAGAATTGGATTAATTGGACATTCAATGGGAGGATTCACAGCAGCTGGAGTTTTTACATATAATAATCATGTTAAAACATCTGTAGTTTTAAATGGCTCATTTAATTGGAATAAATCAAATCAAATCCTTAAGAAGATGATGGGTTTAGAAGACTATAATGGGTTTGAAAAAGAAGAAGAAAAAATAAATTCCATTGATCCTATGAATAATCAACAAATGTTAGTAAATAGGCCTATATTAATGCTTCATGGATCACATGATAGTGTTGTAGATATTGAAAGTCAAAGAGTATTTTATAACCAGATTAAACCTTTATATAGTGATAAATCCTTAATTCAATTAATAGAATATAATAATTTGGACCATTTTGTAACTACAAATATGATGGAGGAAGCAGCAATTTGGTTTAAGAAATATCTATAATTGGGGGGAGTTTATGAAGCCTTTGATTGGACTTACGTGCCAGTTTGATTATTCTCAGAGAATACGATTTAACAAGATAAACTACACATACATTGATGCTATAAAAAAAGCTGGAGGTATACCTATAATATTTCCTATAATGAGTGAATTTGATGCAATAGATAGGTATCTAAATGTAGTTGATGGTATTATACTTACTGGTGGGGGAGATGCAGCACCTTTATTGTTTGGTGAAGAACCAATTAGAGAAGTTGATTCAATTTGTTTTGAAAGAGATAATATGGAACTAAAAATCATAAAAAGAGCATATGAAATGAGTAAGCCTATGTTTGGAATCTGTAGGGGTATTCAGATGATCAATATTGCTCTAGGTGGTACGCTCTATCAAGATATATATAAACAAATCCCTGATGCATTAGGGCATATTGCGGGATCCAGTATTCAAGGTGGATATCATACTGTAGAAATTGTAAAGGACTCGATTATGTATGAGATCTTCAATAAAGAAAGAATACAAGTAAACTCACAGCATCATCAAAGTGTAAGAGCATTAGGTAATAATCTAAAGATAAATGCATTGTCCTTAGATGGAGTTATAGAAGGAATGGAATCAACTAATGATAAATTTGTCCTGGGAGTTCAATTTCATCCAGAAGCGATGATAGATAGAAACGAAGAGTTTTTAAATATTTTTAAGTTTTTCATATCACATTGCAACGTAAATAAATAAGAAAAAGAGATAAATTTCAGATCACGTTTCTGAAGTTTATCTCTTTCTTAGTGTTAATTCAAGATTTTATCTATAAAAATATCTACAATATAAGGATCAAATTGTTTACCAGCATTATCTTTTAGAAATTTAATAGTGTATTCTTTAGAATAAGCTTCTCTATAAGGTTTGTCTTGAGTCATTGCATCATATACATCAACAACAGAAAATAACCTTGAAAGCAAAGGTATTTCCTCGCCTTTTAGATTGTGTGGATAGCCTGTACCATCCCATCTTTCGTGATGATGCAATACATAATTAGCCACATCTGTTAATTCTGGGACTGATTTTGCTATTCTATATCCAATTTCCGGATGCTTTTTAATCTCTTCCCAGTCATCTTCAGTTAGAACACCTATTTTGAATAATATGTCCTTATCAACAGATACATTCCCAATGTCATGAATTTCACATATCAAATTTAATTTGTATAAATCATCCTCAGTAAATTTTAGGAGTTTAGCGATTTCAGATGTATATTCCTTAAGTCTATCCATATGATACTTAACTTCAATATCGCCCTCATATAGATGGTTTATCATAGCTCCTACTATCAACTTGCGAACTTGTTGACCTTCGATAGACTTACTTTTGTACATATTATTTTCCGCTTCCCTAAGTATATCTAATAAAGACGTTGAATTATGTTTTTTTACTGCATAGCCTAAAGAGATGTTTAAATAATCTAAATCAAACTTGTCTGTTTTAAAATTACTCTTTATTCTATTGATAACCTCTAAAGCTGATTTAGAAGATGTCTTAGGAAGTAATATTATAAATTCATCTCCACCCCATCTAGCAACTATATCCCCTTGTCTACATGATTTTGTTAATATATCTGCTGTAGCTTTAATTAATTTGTCTCCTGCAGAGTGACCAAAGACGTCATTTATCAATTTTAGACCATTGGTATCTCCCATAATTATTGTAATAGGTAAATTTCTATCTATATCTAGTCGTTTCATTTCTTCTTCAAAGAAAGCCCTATTATATAATCCAGTAAGATTGTCATGATAACTTAAATATTTAAGGTCTTCTGACCTTTTTATTAATTCGTTTTTTAACAATTCTTCTTTTGTACGATCTATGACCTGAATGATTACACCGCTATTATTATCAGTAATAGCATAAATATTTAAACATTTACCTAAAGGTTCAAAACACTTAGAGAATGTATCACTTCCACCAGATAATATAGTTGATTGTAACAGAGGGAAAATCCCATCAATCATATCATATTTTTTGCCTATTGTTTTTATAGAAAGACCCAGTACATCTTCATCAACTTCCCAAATTCTACTAAAGGCAGGATTAAATTCTGCAAAAATAAAATCAGAAGGTATTGAATATTCATCATAGATAACATTTAGGTAAGCATATCCTATGGGAGTGTTTTTCAATAATATTTTTAAAACACTTTCATCAAACATATTTGTCCCCCCTTTAGGGTTAAACTATTTTTTAAAATTTATACCCAAAATTAGTATATAATTATTAATATATTATATTTTAAAAAAATATTATGATAAATATCTTCACAATAAGATAGAATATATATAATAACTAAATATTTTACTTGCTTTTAAAGAATAATAATTATATACTTAGTTGATGGAAATAAGGAGGAATAACAATTTTAATGGAAAAAAGAAGATTTGAAGAATTAAATTTATCAAAGGAAATACAAAGAGGTATTTCTGACATGGGTTTTGAGGAAATGTCCCCTATTCAGGCTCAAGCTATACCAATAATATTAGATGGTAAGGATATTATCGGTCAGGCTCAAACAGGGACTGGAAAGACTGCATCCTTTGGGATCCCTATTTTGGAAATGGTTGATCCGGATATTAATAAGATACAAGCCTTGATACTTTGCCCTACAAGAGAATTATCAATTCAAGTTGCTGAAGAAATCGGAAAACTGGGCAAGTTTAAAAGAGGTCTACAGGTTTTACCTGTATATGGTGGTCAACCAATTGATAGACAAATCAAGGCTCTTAAAAAGGGTGTTCAAATAGTAGTAGGTACACCTGGTAGAGTAATGGATCATATGAGAAGAAAGACTATTAAGACAGATAATATAAAGATGATGGTATTAGATGAAGCCGATGAGATGTTTGACATGGGCTTTAGAGAAGATATAGAAGTAGTAATGAATGATTTATGTGATGATAGACAGACTATTTTCTTTTCAGCAACTATGGCAAAAGAGATAATGAATTTTGCAACTAAATATCAAAATGACCCTGAAATAATCAAAGTAGTTCATAAGGCATTAACAGTTCCAAAGGTTGAGCAAGCATACTTTGAACTAAAGGAACACATGAAGACTGAGATTTTGAGTAGAATTTTAGATATATACAATCCAAAGCTAACAATTGTATTCTGTAACACTAAGAGAAAAGTAGACGAGTTAGTTACTCAGTTACAAAGTAGAGGATACTTTGCTGATGGATTGCATGGAGACTTAAAACAATCCCAAAGAGATAATGTAATGGGGAGATTTAGAAATGGTTCTATAGATATTTTAGTAGCTACTGATGTTGCGGCAAGAGGATTAGACGTAGATGATATAGATTTAGTAATAAACTTTGACTTCCCTCAAGATGAAGAATACTATGTTCATAGAATTGGTAGAACTGCAAGAGCAGGTAGAGAAGGTAGAGCCTTTAGCTTTATTGTAGGAAGAGATAGATATAAACTAAAGGATATTCAAAGATATACCAATACACAAATTGCTAGAAAAGACTTACCTACATTGAAAGATATACAAAATTTATCTAGTACAAATGCATTAGAAAAAATAAAAGAAGAAATCAACAAAGAAGAACTTGGTCAATATTCAAAGATGGTAGATATACTAATCGAAGAAGGATTTACATCTTTTGATATAGCTGCTGCATTACTAAAGTTCTATTTAAAGGAAAGTTCAACTGAAGGTCATGAAGAGTTAGATATGGTTGACTTTGGTAGAAAGATGTTTACTAAAGACAATGACAATAGAGGTAAAGACAGTAGAGGTAAGGATAGTAGAGGTAAAGATAGAGGCAAACAAAAGAACAGTAATTTAGGAGATTCAACTAGATTATATATAAATATTGGAGATAGAAAAGGAGTGCGAGCTAGACATATATTAGCTGCTCTAGTACAAGATGGAGGGATTCCAAGTAAATTAGTTGGAAATATCGATGTTTATGATAAGTTTACTTTTGTAGATGTACCATCTGATCTTGCTGATAATGTTGTAGATAATGTATCTAGAATTAAAGGGACAAAAGTTAATGTAGAAGTCTCTAACCCAAAAAGAAAATAGTCGGGCAAAAAAAAGGCTAACTTAAGATAATTCTTTAGAAGCCTTTTTTAATTTCTATTAATTTGATGTACTTTTACTTTTGCTTTTTATAGTATTACGAAGTCCAAGTTCACTTTTAGACATTATTCTTTTCATGTTTGGTACATGCTTATATGCACTAAGAAGTGCAATGAATAATGCTAATAATAT
Organism: Tissierellaceae bacterium; assembly: GCA_031460505.1. GTDB lineage: Bacteria > Bacillota > Clostridia > Tissierellales > Tissierellaceae > JAAYTL01. Next base: position 199,789 of record JAVKTT010000005.1, on the reverse strand, counting down.
ACAAGCTGGACCATAACCAAGATAAAAAGTGGCTATAACAAAGAAGCTTACCAAAGCCATAGTTCCTAAAGCTATATAATCTGTAAAAATAGTAACGGCGGCAATAACCAATATACCTAATAATCCAAGTTTAAGATTTATGGCTAATAACATACCAACAGTAGAGGCAGTACCCTTTCCACCTCTAAAACCCATAAAGAAAGGATAGTTATGGCCTAGAATTACGCTAGTACCATTAAGATATAGGCTTAACATATCGCTACTTTTTAGAATATACTTTATTATAATTATAGAAATAATTGCTTTTGAAATATCAAGTAGAGCAACTGCTACACCCATCTTCCATCCAAATACTGAAACAGCATTAGATGCACCTGCATTACCAACTCCTAAGGTTCTAATATCCTTCTTTTTAATAATCCTACCTAAAATATAAGACCATTGCAAACAACCAAATACATAACCTAAGATGACTACTAAAATGTATCTTTCCAACATCTCCACCTCCTATATTTAGATGATTAATTATAACATATTATTTTTAATGTATAAATATTATATATAATTAGTATTTAAGTAAAAAAGGCCATAATGGCCTTTTATCTTATTTAGAGCTATGAAGCATATTTACATTTCCGTCTACATCGTATGGCATAGATTGTATAAATACGTCCTTTGCTTTATCATATTTATATTCACATATTGTTAAACTAGCTGTTCTTACACTTTTTGTTACTATATAAAATTCATCATCATCTGTAAATACATTAAACTGAACTGAGCCTAATTGTACATAATCATCATAAAGTACATAATCCTTATTGTCACCATGAGCTACTAACACCCATCTTTGCCCATCGTCCCACATTATTTCGCCCTTATCATCACGCTCTGCTGCTACATACATGGCAATTATTTCCTCATAGCCATCACTATTAAAATCAAAAATATATTCATCTAATAAAGTAAGTCCATCTAGAGATATAGCATCCTCTGAAGTGATTTCTTGAAGGAAGTGCTCATCCTCATCCTCTTTATCCATACTATTTTTAACTAAATCTCTTAAATAGATATCTCTTTGAACATTTCTTAAAAGAGAATCCTTATTATAAGAGAATATATAGAATTCATCTTCTTCTAATGAATCAAATAAGCTTTCATCTACAACCTCTAATTTTAAATCTTCACCTTCTACACTAAATTCTATAAAACTCTTACCATCTTCTTCGGATTTAGATTGTATAAAACCAGTGGCTAAGGTTAAATCCTCAATTACAGTTTCATCCTTTTGTGGTTCTTCACGTGTACATCCAGCTAATAAACCAATTGAAATAACTAACACTAAAACTAAGCTAATACTTTTTAAGTTTAATTTCAATTACATCACCTTCCTTATGATTAATATATCATAATTCTAAAATTTAATATATAGATTACAAATTTTGTAATAAAATTGTAAATAAGATGGTATAAGATGGGATAAGATGGGATATAAACAACTCAATATATAAACATTAATAAATATGAATATTTAGGGTAAATATAAAAAGATATGATAATTTGACCTAGGTCAAAATTAAATATTTGAGTAGATGTTATAATATGTTTTATAAGGTTGTTATGAAACGTGAAATAAAGGGGTGAGCATTTTGCAATGTAGTTGCTTTAGTACATCAGGTAAAAATTGTATAGAAATAGTTCCTATATTTAGTAATTTAACTCAAGAGGAGATGCTTGAAGTTGCAGCCATTACAACGGACAGAATTTACGAAAAAGGTGAGATGGTATATACAGCTGGAGATGAAGGAAAAAAGCTATACGTTATCCACACTGGTAAAGTTAAGATTAGTAGATTTACTGAATCAGGGAAAGAACAAGTTATAAGAATATTAGGTCCTGGTCAATTCATGGGTGAGCTTTCTCTTTTTAGCCAAGAACCGATGCAAGACTATGGAGAAGTAATAGAAAAAGCTAATATGTGCATCATAGATGGAGACAAACTAAAGGAACTTATGGGCAAATATCCTTCAATAACTTTTAAAGTAATGGAGGAATTAAGCAAAAGATTAGACAAAGCAGAAAACTTAATCGAAAATATCAATCATTATTCTGTAGAGAAGAGGTTGTCTCAGGCTTTATTGGAATTGTCTAATGACAAGGGAGTCATAAATTTAGAAATAAGTAAAAAAGACTTAGCATCTAATATAGGTATGAGTCAAGAAACATTAAGCAGAAAACTATCAGCCTTTCAAGAATTGGGGATAATTGAATTAATAGGTCATAGAAAGATAGTAGTATTGAATGAAGCTGCACTAGAAGAAATAGAATAATATTAAAGTACGGAGGTATTCAAATGGAATCAATAAAGATTATGGTTAATGAACACGATAATATAAGGAGAATGTTGAAGGTTGTTCGAGAAGTTTCCTATAGGGTTATGAAATTAGGCGATTTTGATATTGAAGATGTGAAAAATATAATAGACTTTATTAGGACATATGCTGATAAACATCATCATGGAAAAGAAGAGGATATTTTGTTCACAACTATGAATCAAGAAATTGAAAAGCTTTCAAAATCAGGAGCAATTACAGGTATGTATATTGAGCATGATTCAGGTAGGCTATTTATTACTAATCTTGAAAAAGGAGTTAAAGCCTATGAAGAAGGAAATGATGAAGCTAGATTAGATATCATTGCAAATGCAATTTGTTATGCTGATCTTTTAGATAGACATATAGAAAAAGAAAATACAGCAATGTATAAATTTGCTGAGAATATGTTAAACGATACTAGCAAATCTTATATAGAAGATGAGTGTAAAAAAATAGAAGAAGAGGCAACTGCATCAGGTTTACAAGATAAGTATTTAGTTATGTTAGACGAATTAGAGAACAAGTACCTAAAAATTGAATAAATATTCTGCAATTGGGTATATATGTATTGTAGTTAACTATTCAAAATTTAAGGAGGTATTATGATGAGCTTTAAGATGACTGATAAAGTAACCTGGGTAGGAAAAATAGACTGGGAATTAAGAAGTTTCCATGGTGATGAATATTCAACGGATAGAGGATCCTCCTATAATTCCTATCTAATAAGAGATGAAAAGACTGTACTTATAGACACAGTATGGAAGCCTTTTGCTGAAGATTACATTAAGAAACTTAAAGAAGAAATAGACTTAAATGAGATTGACTATATAATTGCTCAACATAGTGAGATAGACCACAGTGGTGCTCTTCCATTATTGATGAAAGAAATCCCAAACACCCCTATTTACTGTACAGCCAATGGTGCTAAAATAATAAAAGGACATTTCCATGAAGATTGGAATTTTGTAGAAGTAAAAACTGGAGATACATTAAACATTGGTGAATCAACTTTAACATTTGTTGAAGCAAGAATGTTGCATTGGCCAGATAGTATGATGACATATATGGATAGTGAAGCCATTCTTTTTAGCAATGATGCATTTGGACAACACTATGCCTCGGACTTAATGTATAATGACTTAGTAGATCAATGTGAATTGTTTGAGGAAGCTATTAAGTATTATGCAAATATACTTACACCATTTAGCGCTTTAGTAACTAATAAAATAAAAGAAGTCTTAAGCCTGGAACTACCACTTAATATGATTGCAACTAGCCATGGAATAATCTGGAGAGATAATCCAGCACAAATCGTACACAAATATCTAGAGTGGGCAGATTCTTATCAAGAAAATCAAATCACCCTAGTATATGATACAATGTGGGATGCAACAAAGAGAATGGCAGATGCAATAGCGGCAGGAATTAAATCTGTAGATGATACAGTTGCAGTTAAACTATATAATGCAGCTCATACAGATAAGAATGATGTAATCACACAACTTTTTAAATCAAAAGGTATACTGTTTGGCTCGTCAACAGTAAATAAAGGCATAATGAATGCTACTGGTGGATTACTTGAAATGCTTAGAGGAATAGGATTTAAAAAGAAAAAGGCTGCTGCATTTGGATCTTATGGTTGGTCAGGTGAATCAGTAAAAATTATTGAAGAAAAGCTTAAGGATGCAAAACTAGAATTAGTAGAAGGTGGCCCATTAGTTTTATGGAATCCTGATGAAGAAGGCATAAAAGAATGCTATGAATTTGGTAGGAAGTTTGCAGAACAATTTAATAAATAATTATAAAACCAATGACACAGAGGGAAACTTCTCCTGTGTCATTTTGTTTATGTTCTCATATTATTTTAAGAACTTTTGGTTAAACTATTATTGTATTTTGTAAAGCAATATTTGGAAAGGAGATATAAAATAATATGAGCAAATTTCAAACAATGGATGGTAATCAGGCTGCTGCTTATGCATCCTATGCTTTGACGGAAGTTTCATCAATTTTCCCTATAACTCCCTCAACTCCAATGGCTGAGGTAGTTGATGAATGGGCTGCACATGGTAATAAAAATATCTTTAATCAAACTGTTAAAGTTGTTGAGATGCAATCAGAGGCGGGTGCTGTAGGTACAATGAGGGGTTCTTTACAAGCTGGCTCATTGGCTTCTACATACACTGCATCCCAGGGTTTATTATTGATGATACCAAATTTATACAAAATGTCCGGAGAGCTATTACCTGGAGTGTTTCATGTATCAGCTAGAACTATTGGAACCCACGCCTTATCTATTTATGGGGATCATCAGGATGTTATGGCTTGTAGACAAACTGGGGTTGCCATGCTTGCTTCAGTTAATCCGCAACAATGTATGGATTTAGGTATAATCTCGCATCTTTCGGCAATTAAATCTAGACTTCCATTTATACATTTTTTTGATGGATTCAGGACATCACATGAGTATCAAAAAATTGAGGTTGTAGATTATAAGTTGATAGAAGAATTGGTAGATTTCAAGGCTATTGAAGAATTTAAAAATAGGGCTTTAAGTCCAAATCATCCAGTTGCAAGAGGTACCACACAGAATCCAGATATATTCTTCCAGCAAAGAGAAAGTAGTAACCCATTTTATAATGCAGTTCCTGATATAGTTCAAAACTATATGGATAAATTTGCTGAGAAAACTGGACGTAAGTATAAATTATTCGATTATTATGGTTGTGAAAATGCAGAACATGTTATTATTGCTATGGGGTCTGTATGTGATACCATATCTGAAACCATAGATCACTTGAATTCTAAGGGAGAGAAATATGGTCTTATTAATGTTCATTTATATAGACCTTTTTCAGAAAAACACCTATTAGAAGCATTACCTAAGACTGTTAAGAAGATAGCAGTATTGGATAGAACTAAGGAACCGGGGGCTGGTGGTGAACCTTTATATCTTGATGTTGTAAAAGCTCTTAAGGATATGGGAAATGCTCCTTTGATAATTGGTGGTAGATATGGTTTATCTGGTAAGGATACACGTCCTTCTCAAATTATAGCTGTATTTAACAATCTTAAGAAAGATAGCCCATTAGACAGATTTACCATAGGTATAGTAGATGATGTTACCCACTTATCACTTCCAGAGGAAGATATTGTAGATACAACACCTAAGGGAACAATTCAATGTAGAATATGGGGTTTAGGATCTGATGGTACAGTTGGAGCTAATAAGACCGCAATAAGCATTATAGGAGATAAAACTGATAAATATGTTCAAGGATATTTCTCATATGATAGTAAAAAATCAGGTGGAACCACAGTTTCTCATTTAAAGTTTGGCGACAAACCATTAAGATCACCATACCTTGTGTATGATGCTGATTATGTAGCATGTCACAATAGTTCCTTTATATATAAGTTGGATCTTTTAAAGGGATTAAAAAAGGGTGGTACATTTGTACTGAACTGTCCATGGGAAGTAAGTGAATTAGAAGAAAAAATACCTGATACCATTAGAAACTATATAGCGCAAAATAATATTAAATTTTACATTATTGATGCTATGAAAATTGCGTCTGAAGTAGGACTTGGAAATAGAATCAATATGGTTATGCAATCTGTATTCTTCAAACTTGCTGACATTATTCCTATTGATAAGGCTTTAGAGTATCTAAAGGAAAATGTAGTAGAAATGTATGGTAGGAAGGGCAAGGATGTTGTAGAAAAAAATCATAAAGCAATTGACAATGCAATTAGTGGATTGATAGAAGTTGAAGTTCCAGCTAGTTGGGCAGATGCTGAAGATGATGACGAAGGAGAAGTAAAACAACTACCAGATTTCATAAAGGAAATCGAGAGACCAATGGCTAGACAAGAAGGGGACGAATTACCTGTAAGTGCATTTGTTGGGATGGAAGATGGAACCTTCCCATTAGGTGTAACAGCATATGAGAAAAGAGGTATAGCACCTCAAGTTCCAGAGTGGATACTAGAAAGATGTATACAGTGTGGTAGATGTTCTTATGTATGTCCACATGCAACTATTAGGCTAATGCTTCTAGATGAAGAAGAGGTCAGTAGAAAGCCAGATGCCTTTGAAACTAAAAAGGCAAGTGGTAAAGGATTTGAAGAATATCAATTAAGAGTACAGGTATCTCCACTGGATTGTACTGGATGTGGAAACTGTGCCGATGTTTGCCCTGCAAAAGGTAAGGCTTTAATTATGCAACCTGCAGAGCATGAAATGGATACCCAATCTGATAACTGGGAATTTGCAATGACCCTTACACAAAAGGAAGTAGGAGGCAAATTTACATTAAGGGGTAGTCAATTTAAACGACCATTATTAGAATTCAATGGTGCATGTCCGGGTTGTGGTGAAACACCTTATATAAGACTATTAACCCAGTTATTTGGTGATAGAATGATGATTTCAAATGCTACTGGATGTTCATCAATATGGGGAGGATCCGCACCATCAATTGCATATTGTACAACTGCTGACGGTAAAGGACCTGCATGGATAAATCCTCTCTTTGAAGATGGGGCAGAATTTGGATATGGTATGCTTCTTGGAGTGAAACAATCAAGAGGGAAGCTGGTTGAGTTAATGGATGAAGCATTAAATTCTTCTCTAGATGAAAGTATAAAGGCTGTAATAAAAGAATGGCTAGACAAAAAGGATGATGGTGAAGAATCTAAGTTAGCTTCAGAAAAAGTATTAGATGCATTAGAAAACTACCAAGATAAGTCAAATACATTAGTTAAAGATATATTAGATAAAAAAGATTTCTTGATAAAGAGATCAGTTTGGTCTATAGGTGGAGATGGATGGGCATATGATATAGGTTATAATGGATTGGACCATGTGCTAGCATCTGGAGATGACATAAATATATTTGTAATGGATACTGAAATCTATTCAAATACTGGAGGTCAGGCTTCTAAATCAACACCTAAATCAAGTGTAGCAAAATTTGCTGCTGGAGGTAAAAGGACTAAGAAGAAGGATTTAGGTCTCATTTCCATGACCTATGGATATATTTATGTAGCACAAATAGCCATGGGAGCTGATATGAATCAAACAATAAAGGCTATTAAAGAGGCTGAAGCCTATCCTGGGCCTTCATTGATTATTGGATATTCACCTTGTATAAGTCATGGAATCAGAACAGGTATGGGAACTAGTATGATGGAAGAAAGAAAAGCCGTAGAAGCAGGATACTGGCACCTTTATAGATACAATCCATTGCTTAAAGAGGAAGGAAAAAATCCATTTACCCTTGATTCTAAAGAACCATTTGCTGATTATAAAGATTTCATAAAGGGAGAAATCAGATATTCATCACTTGCCAATGTATTCCCTGAATATGCTGAGGATCTATATGAAAAATCTAAAGAAGATGCAGAAGAGAGATATAGAAAATACAAAAAATTATCTGAAGATCATGTATTATAGAAGATAAAATGAAAGAAGGCTAAAGATAGCCTTCTTTTTAATCGATTATTTTTTATTTGCGTCAACATAGTCCTTAGCATTTTCTACTTGTTCATCATCTGGTATGCTTACTTGAGATACTGGTTTTAGCTCAAACTGATTAGCCCAAGCAGCAGTATTATGATTTTCAATTGGTTTACCCATATGTTTGTCTTTAAATTTATTCTTAGCCATATAATCCTCCTTAGTATTTTAATATTATCTTACTCACAAACGAGAATAATATTCTTATTTTGCAATTCACTTTTTATAGTCTATAATATAGATAATAGAACATATTAAAGAGGGATTAGATGACTAAATACGAGTTTTGTGAGTATGTATCAAATATAGCAATTAAATCAATATTATTTGAAGTAGCTACGTCACCAAAACCAGGTCTTGTAGATAGGTTTAATTCGGGAGCTCATAAAGATATGGACTTCTTCACTTTTTTAAGAAGTAGTTCAGTATTATCTTCATACTTTTACAACTGTGCTGAATCAGGAATAGATTTTACAGGTAATGATTATGGTTACTTATTAGCAGATCTTAGACCCATAGGGATTAAGGCTGAACAGGATATGTTTCAAGCAACAAAAGGAATAAATACCCATAAAGGAATTATCTTTTCTATGGGAATAATTGCAGCAGCTGTAGGAAGTTTATTTAAAGAATTAGATAATTTAGTATTTGATTATAAAGAAATATCAAACCGTGTAATGTTGATTACAAATGGTATTACTAAGGAATTAGATAGTGCCCACAATAAATCAAATCTTACATATGGAGAAATGCTATATATAAAATATGGGACAAAGGGAATTCGTGGAGAAGTAGAATCAGGTTTTAAAACCATCCTAGATATATCATTACCTATTCTTGAAGAACTTTTATTAGATGATTTTCATATTAATTATGTACTTATACAAGTACTACTTCATCTTATGGCATATACAGAGGATAGTAATGTCCTAGGAAGGCACAATATGGATGTATTAAATTATGTTCAGACAGAATCCAAGAAGGCCATAGGCCTAGGTGGGTACTTTACTCAAGAAGGAAAGAAATATATTGAATCCATGGACAAGGACTTTATTGATAAAAACATCAGTCCTGGAGGCTCAGCAGATTTGTTAGCAGTAAGTTTGATGATGTATATATTAAAAAATGGTGATAAAATATGATTGATGAAAAAGTAATTTTGGAAATATTACAATCTAGGGAAGATAGAAGGGATAAGCAATTAGACTTGTTAAAGGAATATAAATCAAGTCTAATATCCTTTACCCTAAATACACCTGGTGTTATAAAAGATAACGAAATGTATAGAGAAATACATGAAGAAGGAATAGATGCAATTACAAAAATACTAAAAAAGAATAATATCATGATAATATACAAAGAAGTGATAAATAAACATACCGGAAGTGAAGGATATATGGCTGTTGATTTAGAAGCTCTAGAATTAAAAAAAATGCTAGTAGAGCTAGAAGAGAGTCATTCTCTTGGTAGAATATTTGATATAGATGTATTTGATAAAGAACACAACCAAATCAGTAGAATCGATATAGGGCTTAACTCAAGAAGATGCCTCTTATGTAATAAAGATGCAAGAGTATGTGCTAAGGAGAAAGACCATACTTATGAGGATTTATATAATGGAATAGTGACTTTATGGAAGGATTATAAAAATGAGTAATAAAAGATACAATACTTTAAATAATGAGTTAAACAAGATCTTTGGTGGTAAAGTCATAAAACTATCCATAGATGGAGGATTTAGCTGTCCAAATAGAGATGGTACTAAGGGAAGCCGAGGCTGTATATTCTGTTCAGAAGAAGGTTCGGGGGAATTTGCAGGATCAAGAACTATGTCTTTAAGCGAGCAGGTAGAATCTCAAAAGAAACTCATATCAAAGAAATGGGATTCAGATAAATATATTATATACTTTCAAAGCTTCACTAACACATATGCACCAGTTGACTCATTAAAAAAGCTATACTATGAAGCATTAGAGTTGGAAGGAGTAGTTGGTATAGCTATAGCAACTAGACCAGATTGTCTGGATGATGAGGTTATAGAGTTATTATCTGAAATCAATAAAAAGACATTTCTTTGGATTGAACTAGGATTACAGACCATACATGAGAAAACCACTAAATTTATAAGACGAGGATATAAATTAGAAACATATGATAAGGCAATAGAAAAATTAAGAGAAAATAATATAAAAATAGTAACCCATCTAATAATTGGTCTTCCTTATGAAGCAAAAGAAGATATTCTTCAATCCGTGAAACATGTAGCAAGTACTAATACATGGGGTATCAAACTCCATTCTCTTTATATACAAAAAGATACAGATTTATATGATTATTATAATAAAAATCCTTTTCCAATAATGACTATGGATGAATATATATCAGTAGTTGTAGATGCTTTAGAATTATTACCTAAATCCATGATAATCCATAGGATAACAGGTGATGGTAAGAAAGATTTACTAATCGAACCAAAATGGAGCTTAAACAAATTAAAGGTACTAACATCCATAGATAAAGAATTAAAAATTAGAGCTACTTTTCAGGGTAAAAGGTTTGACAGATAATACTCGATATGAGATTATTATGTATGTTGATATAATATTCTGAAAATGTGGGGGGATATATATGGGAGATAATAGAGCTATTGGTGTAATAGACTCTGGAGTAGGAGGTTTGACAGTTGTAAAAGAGTTTCGAAATGTATTTCCACAAGAGAGCATTATATATTTAGGTGATAACAAAAATGTTCCTTATGGTAACAAGACTGAACAAGAAATATATGAGTTAACAAAGAACATGATTGATTTTTTAATTGAAAAGGATGTAAAGTTAGTAGCAGTTGCATGTAATACTATTTCAACTATAGTGGACAAGTATTTCTCTAGTTACAATATACCTGTGGTTAATATCATAAAACCTACAGCAGATTATGTCGTAAGGGAAAGTATCAAAGAAGTTGGAGTTATTGCTACAATGTTCACTGTAAGTACAGCTGCCTATGATAAACTTATCAGAGAACAAGATGAATCTGTAGAGATTGTTTCAGAGGGCTGTCCTACTCTTGCTGGAATAATAGATAGTGGAAGCTTTACAGATGATGAAGTACAAGAATTGGTTAATCTACATATGACAAATCTATTATCTAAAAGAAATGTAAGGGACGTCATCTTAGGATGTACTCATTATCCAATAGTAATAGATAAATTTATTAAAAACAATCCTAAAATAAACTTTATCAATCCAGCATATGAGCAAGTTATGTATATTGATAATTTACTTTCAAGTAAAGGACAAAAAAGTGAGCTGGAAAAGTCTGAATTTCAAATTTATACAACAGGTAGCAAGGATATTTATTATAAAATGCTAGATATTTTAACTATTGAAAAGCCTGATAATATAATTGAAATTTAAATGTGATATAAAAATGTTTTTTTATTATAGGTCCTAAATCCTGCCAAGATAGGATTTAGGACCTGTGGTTTATTATTTCATGCAAAGGATGATAAAATGGAGTTGCTAATCGGTTTACTATTATCTTTTATTATTTTGTTATTTGGAGTATTTAAAGGTATTTTTATAGGCTACAGTATATCTTTAAGTTTAATTATATTTGTAATCATAGCTTTTAAAATAGGATATACAACAGAAGATATCATACATAGTGCATGGAAAGGTGGAAAGAGATCAGTTGTTGTATTAAAAATATTTTTACTTATTGGATTAGTGACAGCTTCATGGCTATCATCAGGGACTATTCCTGCAACAGTTTATTATGCCATGAAAGTTATGGATCCAAGATTTTTCGTAGTATTCGCATTTCTTGCCACATCATTAGTTTCATATATATTGGGTTCATCTCTAGGTACAGCAAGTACTATAGGGGTAGTACTAATAATCATGGCTAGAAGCGGAGATATAAACCTTAATCTGGTTGGTGGTACAATTCTAGCAGCTTGCTATGTTGGAGATAGGGCATCGCCTATGTCTTCTAGTGCAAGTCTGGTTTCAAATTTAACTGATACTGAGTTTTATCCAATGTTAAAGAGATTTAGAAAAACAACAATTATACCACTTATTGTTTCTATATTAATATACTTTTTATTATCTCTAAATAATCCGTTAGATACATCAGGAAATACTATCTTGCAAGATATAGATGAATATTTTGTAATTAATTTTTGGGTATTGCTTCCGGCTCTAATCATGTTAACTTTAAGCATACTTCAAATAAATGTTAGAATTGCTATGATAGTTAGCATCATTATCGGATCATTTATTGCAGTATCAATTCAAAACGTGGAAGTACTAGACTTATTTAAGACATTATTCTATGGATATAAATTAGAGCCTTCAAACCCTTTAGTAACTATATTAAAGGGTGGTGGAGTTTTATCTATGATGAAGCCAGGTTATGTCATATTTGTTTCCTGTGCAATGGCAGGTGTCTTAGAAAAAATAGGTTTATTTGATAAGTCTTATAATTTATTTAGAAAGGTTGATACAAGGGCGAAATTATATCTTGCTACAGCGGTAGCATCATTAGTCTGTGCAGCATATGGTGGTAATCAATCAATAGCAGTTGTAATGACAAGCCAAATGATGAAAAAGGTATATGAAAAACTAGATATAGACAATTATGAATTAGCAACTGATATATCAAATACTACAATATTATTATCAGCTGTTATTCCATGGAATATTGCAAACTTTGTTATAGCTAATACCTTAGAGGTTAGCCCAGTGAAGATTGTACCTTTTGCCTTCTATCTTTATATTCCTATTATATATAATTATATTCTTTTCAAGAAAAGTGTAAGTAACGCTTAACCAAATCTCTGCATAATATATAATGCAAAGATTAATGAAAGAAAGGTGGTTAAGATGAAGGATTATAATGAAATGTCCCGTAGCTGTCCTAGTGGTAGCTTTTCTTATACAATAAAAGCGGGCGACACACTCTATCAATTGGCTAGAACCTATAATACAACAGTTGAAGCTATATTAGCCATAAATCCAGGAATAAACCCAAACAATTTACAAATAGGCCAAAGAATTTGTATACCAAGTAGCACTCCAACTAAGTGTCCAGCAGGTTCCTTTGCATATACGATAAAACAAGGAGATACTTTATACCAATTAGCAATAACTTACAATACAACAGTAAATGCTATAATTGCCTTGAACCCAGGAATTGATCCAAATAACTTGCAAATAGGTCAAGTGATTTGTATACCAAGCAGTACTCCAACTCAATGCCCTCCAGGTTCCTTTGCATATACGATAAAACAAGGAGATACTTTATACCAATTAGCAATAACTTACAATACAACAGTAAATGCTATAATTGCTTTGAACCCAGGAATTGATCCAAATAATTTACAAATAGGTCAAGTGATTTGTATACCAAGTAGCACGCCTACTCAATGCCCTCCAGGTTCCTTTGCATATACGATAAAACAAGGAGATACTTTATACCAATTAGCAATAACATACAACACAACAGTAAATGCTATAATTGCTTTGAACCCAGGAATTGATCCAAATAACTTACAAATAGGTCAAGTGATTTGTATACCGAGTTCTTCTACTCCTCCGCCATGTGATGGATTGTACTATGTTGTTAGACCAGGAGATACTCTATACTCAATAGCTATGAGATACAATGTTACTGTAGCAAGCTTAATTGCAGCAAACCCAGGAATCGATCCAAATAATTTGCAAATAGGTCAATTAATTTGTATCCCAAAAAGCCAACCCCCAATGCCTTGTCCAGGTGGAACAATATATGTAGTTAGAGAGAATGATACTCTTTCAACTATATTATTAAGATTTAATATATCTGTAATGGACTTGATGGCAGGTAACCCTAACCTTGATTTAGATAGAATAAGAGTTGGTCAACAACTTTGTATACTACCACATAAAGATAGAGGATGTCCATGTAAAAAGGGTACTAAACCCTATACAATACAACGTTCAGATATACCACAACAAGGATCTACAGTTGCAGCATTAGCTATGAAATTTAACACAACAGTTTCTTATTTAATGCAAGCAAATCCAAATATGGCACCAGGAGACTTCGTAGTAGGAGCAGTAATCTGTGTACCAAATTAATTAGATAACACAAAGATACCCTCGATTTCGAGGGTATCTTTAATTTCACACTTTACTTTATTAAATTAATCCATTACAAATTGTCATAAATATAGTATAATTATAATTTAATGAACATAGTGAGGTGGCGAAATGAAAGAAAAAACAAAAGCATTAAAGGCAGCTTTTCCATATACAATACCTGTATTAACTGGGTATATTTTTTTAGGGATGGCTTATGGTATTCTAATGTCTAGTAAAGGTTATGGTATTGGATGGACAGCACTTTTTAGTATTATTGTATATGCTGGTTCTGCTCAATATTTGGCTATAAACTTTTTAACTTCTATATTCAATCCTATTTATGCACTATTAATGACATTGGTAGTAAATGCACGTCATATTTTTTATGGAATTTCAATGCTAGGAAGATATAGAGATATAAAAAGATTCAAACCTTATCTTATCTTTGGGATGACGGATGAAACATTCTCTATAGTGTGTTCAGTAGATTCACCGGTTGGTGTAGATAAAGATTGGTTTTACTTTTTTATAACTTTGTTAAATCATATTTATTGGTTCCTTGGTTCTATTCTAGGGGGAATTGTTGGACCTTTGATTACATTCAATACAAAGGGTCTTGATTTTGTATTAACTGCACTTTTTGTTGTTATATTTTTAGGGCAATGGAAGACTAACAAAGGCCGAAAACCTGCAGTAATAGGAGTATTATGCTCAGCTATTTGCTTAATTATATTTGGGCCAAATAATTTTATAATTCCTTCTATGATTGCTATAATAGGAGTTCTTTCTATAACTAGGAAAGAGCATGAAAATAAGAAACTAGAATTAAAGGAGGAATTGCAATGACTTTTGAACCGACTCAAACTTTTATAATAATGTCTGTAGTAGCATTAGGCACTGCAATAACTAGATTCCTACCTTTTATATTATTTAAAAATGTTAAAGAAAACAGTTCATATATTGATTATCTTGGAGAAGTATTGCCCTATGCAGCTATAGGTCTTTTGGTAGTATATTGCCTTAAAAATGTTAACCTTACCGTTCCAGAGTATGGTCTTCCAGAGGTTATAGCTATTATATCTATAATTATTTTGCATAATTGGAAAGAGAATACACTGCTAAGCATAGGTGCGGGCACGGTTATATATATGGTGCTTGTACAAACAGTCTTTTTGTAAACACATTGTAAACCTTTAATCATATAATTTGTTATATTATGGGTATAGATAATGATACTATGAGAAAGAAGGGATAGTATGAAGAAGAGATTATTAATACCTATTATTATATTAGTATTTGTCTTAATGCTAAATGGATGTAAAAAGGAAACTGTTGTAGAACAGCCTGACATAATACAACCACCTGATGAAGAAATTGAGAAAGTGGAAGATGAAGATGAGAGAAAAAGTATTATGGATGCATTCTCTAGTCTAATAGAGGATAATGATCCACTTATAATCAAAGAATTCGTAGATGGTAATATAGCTAAGTTATCTCAATTAGAGGGAAATGAAATGATTGATAGTTTAGAGAAAAGCTTAGTGGATAATGTGGAATCAGTTACTAATAGGCTAATGACAAAAGATGAAAATAGTGAATTAATTGAAATTGCTTCAGCTGAGTTTTTCTTTCCAGAGGACAAGGTAAAGGATATAAAGAATGAGGAGTTAAAGACAGAAGTAGCAACTATATTTGACAGCATGTACAAATTAGTCAATCTTGAAGGTAGTTTTTATCCTATAGTAGATTATGCAAGACTACAAGAATACAATAATTATGTAACAGATGAATGGAAAGAATATATAGCTGTTAGAGCTATGGATTCAAATGTACCACCTTTTGTAGATGGGGCACTAGTGATTAGTTATGATGATTTAGCCAATAGACTATTAAAGACCGAAAACTATTTAAACAAATACCTAGATAGTAGTAGACAAGATGTTATGCTAGATAGTTATCATAACAAAATCAATATATATTTAAAGGGTGTAGATAATACTCCTATAGCAGATCATGCATCAAAGATTATCTATGATGATGTATTAGATAGTTATGTAAATACTTCTCATAATGAAGGCTATTTAACTGCAGATATCCTACGCAGATATGTTAATGTAATTGAAGAAAATGACAAAATAATAGATGACAAAGTATTACAATTAGGTGATAAGTTGATTGCAGAAGCAATAGAAATACTAACCGAGTACAAATAAAGGAGCATTTTTGCTCCTTTTTTATTATATTCCTATTTATTGGGTAATAATATAAACAGAATATAGTGGGAGGTAAATATATATGAGCGAAGCAATTAATAATAGAGAATATAGACAAGAGAAGCTAAAAGAAGTAATCAAAGAGCTACATGAAGGTAAGACTGTAGATGAAGTAAGAGAAAAATTCGCAGAGGTAATAGATGGCGTATCCCCTAAAGAGATATCAATGATGGAAGTTCAATTAGTGAAAGAAGGACTGCCTATAGAAGAAATACAAAATCTATGTGATGTACATGCTGCTGTGTTTAAGGGTTCATTAGATGAAATTCATCATCCAGAACAGGTTCCGGGGCATCCAATATATACATTCAAAAAGGAAAATGAAGCATTTACAAAACTCATAGATAAAGATTTAGCACCTTTGGTTGAAGATTTTAAAAAGGATGACTCTAAAGAAAATATATACAAGCTTTTAGAAAAGATAAATCTACTATGGGATATAGAGAAACACTATAGTAGAAAGGAAAACCTAATATTTCCATACTTAGAAAAGTATGGAGTAACAGCTCCTCCTAAGGTTATGTGGGGTGTAGATGACGAAATTAGAGGAAAGATCAAAAATATCAAACTAGATTTAACAAATTATCAAGGTAATAAAGAAGAATTAGTTGAAAAAATAAATGATGCTACAAACCAAATTAAAGAAATGATTTATAAAGAGGAAAACATCTTATTTCCTATGGCCTTAGATACTTTAACTGAAGATGAATGGATACTAATTTACAAAGAATCAGATGAGATAGGGTTTGCATTAATAGTTCCAGAAAATGAGTGGGAAATTAAGAGATTTGCTGAGAAGAAAGAGGATATAGAAGAGACTTTTGATGAGATTAAAGATGGACGCATTAAATTTGAAAATGGCTCCCTAACGGCTGAACAATTAAGAGGTATTTTTGATATATTACCTGGAGAAGTGTCTTTTGTAGACCTGGATAATAAGGTAAGATTTTTCTCTAAGGGAGAACATAGAATATTCGCTAGAACTAAGGCTGTAATCGGTCGTGAGGTTGAAAATTGCCATCCTCCTAAATCTGCCCATGTAGTAGATAAAATTGTAAGTGATTTTAGAAATGGTGTGAAGGATAGTGAAGACTTCTGGATAGATAAAGGAGAAATGTTTATTCTAATTAGATTCTTTGCAGTTAGAAATGAGAAAGGTGAATATTTAGGTACATTAGAATATGTACAAAATGTTGCTCCAATTAGAAAACTTGAAGGTGAGAAGAGAATATTAAGTGAATAAAACTGATTAATGAGAGGCGAAAGCCTCTTATTTTTTTCTGACTCTAATGAATTTTGACTCTAAATTGTAAACTGCTGGATAATATTTTTAATTGTAATTACTCCTTTAATGTAGTATTATTGTAATAGTAACCAATTTGATGATATAATGAAGTTGTTAGACATGAGGTGTGAGGATGAAAAAGAGATTTATTATAACGTTTATGTTGTCATTAGTGGTTTTTACACTTCTTTATTCTACTTTATGGTATAAGGTATTTGATAAGGAAACAGTGGCAGCCCCTAGTGATGATACTATAGATGAATTAGAAGATGATTATGAATTACCAGTAGATAATGAAATTGTATTTTTGATGATGGGTGTAGATACAAAGGATGTCAAGGAGTCTAAAGGGACAAGAACAGATACTTTGATGTTATTTAAAGTAAATTTTGATTCTGGAAAAATAGATATTCTTTCTCTACCAAGAGATACAAGAGTTTTAGTTAGAGGAAAAGAAGATAAACTTAACCATGCTCATGCTTATGGAGGTCCAAGTCTAACTATAAGAACTATTGAAGACTTTCTAGGTATAGATTTAAATTATTATGTTAAAGTTGATTATAAGGCTGTTAAGTCAATTGTTGATGCCATTGGTGGCGTAGAAATAGATGTTCCACAAAGGATGAGATATAGTGATCCTACTGCAGATCCACCACTTAATATTAATTTAAAACCAGGTTTACAGACTCTTGATGGTGATTTAGCCCATGACTTTTTAAGGTTTAGATCATATCCACAAGGTGACTTGGGAAGAATTAAGGCTCAACAATACTTTATGAAAGAGTTGATTAAACAGACTCTACAATTAAAGAATATAGTTCGTTTACCAGGTTTAGTAGAAACATATTTTGATTATGTGGAAACCAATATACCTATGAAATTAGTTCTAAAGGGTATGGGTGCAGCTAAAAATATGGACTCAGAAAACATGACTACTACTACAATTACTGGGACTAATAAACGAATTAATGGATTAGATTATTTAATATATGACAGAGAAGCAACAGAAACAATTGTCCAAGAAATGTTTGGAGACTATTTATTAAAACAGTAAATAGGAGTGAAAATATGAGAAAAAATAGGAAAAAAGAACATGTAGAGAATTATCTTAGGACTTCTTTTAAAGGTGACAATCTGTTTGATGATGTATATTTAGAACATAATGCATTACCAGAGTTAAATCTATCAGATATAGATACAAAAGTAGAGTTTCTAGGAAAATCTATTGATTATCCAATTATTATCAATGCTATGACTGGTGGCGCTGAGTTTGCTCTTGAAATAAATAAGGATTTATCACTATTGGCAAAGGAATTCAATATACCTATGGCAGTAGGCTCTGAAACTATTATCCTTTGTGAAGATGATGCATGTAAGGAATCATTTAAGATAGTAAGGGAAAATATCGGTGATGAAGGCATAGTAATAGCAAATTTAAGTGGTCATGCAACTGTTGAAGATGCAAAGATTGCTTTGGATGTAATAAACGGAGATGCAATCCAAATTCATTTAAATGTAGCACAAGAATTAGCAATGGATGAAGGAGATAGAGATTTTAAAGGAACTATCAAAAATATTGAATCTATTGTAAAGAATATAGACAAGCCGGTAATAGTTAAGGAAGTAGGTTTTGGAATATCAAAGGATGTTGCTAGTAGATTGTATGATATTGGTGTAAAATATATAGATATTTCAGGACATGGTGGTACTAACTTCATGGAAATAGAGAATTTAAGAAATAGAAATATAGACTTAACTGAACTATATGCATGGGGTATACCTTCTGCACTATCCTTAATCAAATGTAGAGAATTACCAGATGATTTAAAGCTCATATCAAGTGGAGGTATTAGAACAGCATCTGATATAGTTAGATCAATAGTACTTGGGGCTGAATTAGCAGGTATAAGCGGTGAAATCTTAGCATATTTGGTACATGGCGGATATGATAATACAAAAGAATATCTTGAAGGTTTAACTTACAAGATAAAGATGATAATGCTATTGATGGGTAAGAAGAACATTCATGAATTAAGAAAATCAGAATATAAGATAACTGGACAACTTAAAGACTTATTAAACTAAAAGTGTTAGCATTGCTAGCACTTTTTTATTTGGCTAAATAACTCTTAATGATTTATCCATGTAAAATTTGGTATAATATAATAAGTAATATTATTATAAGGATGGTAATCATGAGGAAAGAACATGTAGAGTATCTAAAGGATTTACCTATAAATATACATCTTGCAAATATTATGGAATACCCAATACATTGGAAGGAATCCATTGAAATATTATTTGTCTTAAAAGGTTCTATTGAATTAGGTGTTGAGACTGAAAGGTATCAATTAAAAGAAAGACAAATTGAAATCGTTAATTCTAATGAGGTTTTCTGGATGAAATCAGATGATCCTGATAATCTAGTGCTCATAATAAATATTGATCCAAACTTTTTTGAAAGATATTATGATGATGCTAAGGAGATCTTCTTTTATACCGATTCCTCAAATGTAGATATACAAGAAAACGAAACATATTATACTTTAAGAAGATTTATATCTATTTTGTTATTTGAAGTAGTATCAAAATTAGATGACTATGAAGATATAGTGGAGGATGAACTTCTTGATATGATGTATTATCTATTAAATAATTTTCACTACCTTTATTATGAAGCTGATAATTTGGAAGATGATGGAGAATTATTAGAAAGATATCATAGGATAGATAAATATATATGTAATAATTATATGTATAAAGTCAGTCTTCAAGATATAGCAGAGAAAGAATTCTTAAGCTCACAATACCTATCATCTAAAATAAAGGATACATTTGGTTTAGGCTTCAATGATTATTTAAATAAAATTAGAGTCGAAGAATCAACTAAGTTACTTCTGACAACAGATAGGTCAATATCTGATATATCTGAAGAAGTAGGGTTTTCTCATATAAGATATTTTAATAAACATTTTAAAATTCATTATAATATGACTCCATCCCAATATAGAAAAAAATACAAAGTAAGCGATGAAGTGTTAGAAAAACAAAAGAAGATTAAGTATCGTAATATAAAAGAAGGGATTTCGTATTTAGAATCTTATCTTGAGGATTATGAAAGATATAATTATGATAACAAGATAATTAAATTGGATTTTGACTTAGAAAAGGAAACGGAAGCTGAATTTAGTAGACCAGACATCTTAAATTTAGGCGATGCAACCTTATTATTAGAAGAAGACAATAGACGGATATTGGAAGATATTCAATTTAAAATCAATTTTAAGTATGCAATCATATACAGAGTATTTTCTGAAGATATGGATATTTATAGAGGAAAAAACAATAGATTTATTAATTGGACTAGGGTTGAAAATATTTTAGATTTTATTTTAAGTAAAAAAATTACTCCAATAATTGATACTAAAGGAGTAGAAAAGCATATTATTGAAGATTTTATAGATAATTTTTCATATATATATGATAGAGATGTTAGTGAATGGTTAAGTACGAATATTTCAGAATTAGAATCAAATTTCTTAAAAGAAGAAATGCACCCAATAAATGATACTATCAATCTTGTGCCATATATAATATATAGCTATACTCATAAACATAAAAGATTAATACTAAAGATGATTGATGAGATAACCAAGGATACAGATTTAGACAACGATACATTCTTTGGTGGAGATGGGATATTTACAAATAATAACTTAAATAAACCTTCATATTATGGGTTTATGCTATTATCTCTATTAGGTGAAGAAGTTATATATAGAGGTGAGGGCTATATAATGACAAGGTCAGAGGAAGGTTATCAACTATTATTATTTAATCCTACGGGGGTTACAGAAGAAGTACTATACAGTGATGTTTCAAATGTAAAGCCAAAAGAAAGAAAGATTTCTATAAATCTTTATAATATGTCTGGAGATTTTCAAATAACAAAGTATGATTTAAACAAGAGTTATGGATCAACCTATGATAAGTGGACATATTTAGGGAAACCTGAAAGGATAGATAATTGGCATTGGGAGCTATTAAAGGAGTATTCCCATCCAAATATTAGGTACTCTTATGGAGAAAAGTCAAAGGTATTTAATATTAGGACAACAGTTAAACCAAATGGAGCAGTGCTTTATATATTGAATAACACAATTAATGAATAAATTAGGGACTAAATTAAGGTTTCAAAAAATCTAGTAATTTAAAAAATGATAAAACAGTCCACAAAAGTGGTTAAACGGGTCAATGACTCAAACCTCCAAAAGTGATAAGATTATCACGTAATATATTGGAGGTTTTTTTATGGGTAAAAGTAGTAAGTTATTTAATGAAGAAAAAATTGGTAAGTTATTGTTTAGATTTTCCGTGCCTATTATAATAGGGTTTTTAATATCAGAATTATATAGTATGGTTGATACAATATTTGTTGGTAATTATGTGGGACCTTTAGGAATAGGGGCTCTGATATTAGTATTTCCTATACAAAGGATAATGTATGCAATAAGTATTTTGATATCAACAGGGTCATCTACAACTTTTTCGAGAGAATTAGGAAAAGGGGATATAGAAAAGTCAAAGAAGATAATCAACAATGGATTTACATTTACTTTAGGTTTGATGATTATTTTGACTATAATAGTATATTTACTTAAAGAAAAATTATTAATATCATTAGGCGCTAGTCTGGATATTTTGCCATCAGCTAGAGAATATTTAGGTGGAATTATATTTGGCAGCATATTCTTAAGTCTGACGATTTATATTTCAAATATTATGATGTCATTAGGTAATAATAAGATGTCTATAATTTCAAATAGTATAGGAGCAATAGTGAATGTTATACTAGATTTTATATTAGTAGGTTACCTTGGTATGGGAGTAAAGGGAGCTGCAATTGCAACTACTGTTTCTCAAATAATAGGTTTTAGCTATGCATTTTATAAATTTATTGTTATTACAAAGGAAAATAATATTGATTTGAAGATTGAATTAGATAAAAGAATTATAATTCCTATATTAACCATTGGTTTATCAGCTTTTGTAGTAGAGGCTGAAGACGGAATTCTCATGGCAGTATTAAACAATCTTTTGGCAGATACAGCAGGAGATAAGGGAGTAGTAGTATTAGGTGTTGTATCAAAGATATATATGTTTTTATTTATAACTATGTTTGGAATAGCATCTGCCATGCAGCCAATTGCAGCATATAATGTAGGTGCAAAAAACTATAGAAGACTTAAATCTGTAATGAAAAAGACTACTTTATATGCATTTATAACCTCGGTTGTGTTATGGATTGGTATGATAATATTTGCGCCTCAATTAATATCTATTTTCATAAAAGATAAAGAATTAATACTTGAATCAGCCAAGGCCTTTAGGGTGATGGTATCAGTATTTCCTATTGTGAGTATTTATTATGTTTCTATATATTACTTCCAAGCAATGGGAAGGGTATCAACATCTTTGATGGTATGTGTATTAAGACAAATTATTATAATGATACCTCTATCCTTAATACTGGTAAAGGGATTCAATATGGGTGCCATGGGAGTTTGGTTATCTTATCCTATTGCAGATATATTGTCTAGTACCATATCCTATATGCTTATCAGATATGAAGGTATTGAATTAGAGATAATAATAGAAAGACAGAGTCGTGAAAAATTAGCTTAAAAATATCTTTCAAGAATGGTTGCGAACAATTTATTGTTCGCAACCATTTTTTAGAATAGGGATAAAGAAACCTAGGAATTTGCTTCTTTATTTTTGGATCTATAGTTTTTAACTCTTAATATTGAAAAGACTACAAAAGGTACTAATACAAAGTTAAATAAACTTATGTACTGAAAAGCGTCAAGTAATTCAAACATTATGAATGAATTCCTAGATGCATAATAAGCACCAGCATATGCCATTGCACTAATAATACATGTAAAGATTTTTAAATTTTTTTTACTAATTTTATATTCTTCAAGAATTAATAGTATTGCATAGAAAGTCAGTATATATTTTAGTAGCCATCCACCAACAATCTGTAGCATTACATATAGTTCTCCGAAGTCTAAGAATTGGAAGTAGCTTACCATCTGAGTCTGCAAAAGTTTTGGATAATTCATTGACACTGCTCGTTCTGGAGTAAAGGTCATTAGTATTCCGGACGTAGAAATTATCTCCATTTGTATTAAGATTATTAATGCTATAATACTATCTCTTGTAATTTTATTTCTTTTATCCTGAATTCTAGACAAGTATGGAAGAACAATAGAAATAAATCCATACAATCCAAGTGTTTCTAGTATTGATAGTAAAAATCCAGATGTTATTCCATCATCAAATATTGGTAATAACATTCTATAATCCTTATAACTAATAGTTAAAAATCCAAGATTAATTCCAGCTATCATAATCAATACTATACCTATTATACTTATAGTCACTATTGCCACAATATTTTTATTTACAACAAATATTGCAGGCACTATAAGATATAAAATGAAAAACCACTTAGGGGTATCTAAGAGCATATTCTGATGCATTGAGTCAGCTTCTACAGATGCACATTCTATTAATGTGAGAAATAATGTGAGTATAAATAAAAAAATAAAGATATTTCCAAATGTTTTTCCAAGTGTAAGCTGATAGATTTTTACAAAATTCTTTTCTTCTGATTTTTTCCAACCACCTATAATATATAAAAAAAGTAGAAATATTATAATTGAAGATATAATGACCGCTATCCAGCTATCTCTCATCCCATTTTCAAGGAATACCCTTGGATATGTTTTTAATGAAACTATACTAACACCTAATATTAAGAATATAAAATGACCTGAATTAAACTTATCCATAAGTATACCTCCTTTTCTTTAGATTGTTAAGATTATTTCCAATGGATGAAATATAATTCAATGTTTAGTAATTAAGGATATATTTTATAATTATAACAAATAATAAACTTAGGGTGATAGTTATGTCAAGTTTTAGTCTAGGTGATTTTAAATCAAATCTTGTTAATATATATGACTTAAGATATAAAGAAATCAAGTGCAATGAAGAGTTGATAACACTTGTTTATTTAGAGAGTTTAAACAATCAAGAATTGATGAGCGAGTTTATAATTGTACCACTGACGAATTATGAAGATGAAATAAAAAATTCAGAGCAGATGATTAAAGAAGTTATCCAAATTACTTCTACTACTTTAGTTGATGGATTGGAAGAAGCAATAAATTTGGTACTTAGTGGAGAGGTTTTAATTTTTTTTAAATCCTTTGACGATGTAATCTCTTGTGATGTTAAAGGCTATAATGTCAGGGGTATTGAAATAGCAGCTTCTGAAAGTGTTATCAAAGGTCCTCGAGAAGGTTTTGTAGAAAGTTTACCAGTTAATATATCAGCCATAAGGAGAAGGTTAGTAACCCAGGATTTAAAGATTGAAAAGTTCCTCTTGGGAACAAAGTCGAAAACATCCGTCGCTCTGTTTTATTTAGAGAGAAGTACCCCTGTTGAACTTGTATCCTATGTAAGAGAGAAAATTGAAAGTCTTAATAATTTGGATTTTGTATTTCACTCTAATCTACTTGAAGAAAAGTTAAAAAGTAAAAATACTCCTTTTGATACTATTGGTTATACTGAAAAACCTGATATAGCTGCTACAAAAATTGCAGAAGGTAAGGTAGTGGTAATTTTAGATGGTTCACCATTTGCTATAAGTGCACCTTATTTCTTTGTAGAAAACTTTATGTCAGCTGATGATTATACTTTGAATAAGTATATGGCAAACATCGGAAGAGTACTAAGGTTTTTAGCCTTTCTATTAGCAACCTTATTACCTGGATTATATATTGCTTTGGTAACTCATCATTTTAGGTTAATACCTTCTATTTTCTTATTTAAAATGGCAGCAACCAGATCTGGTGTGCCAGTTCCTACTGTAATAGAGATGTTGTTTATGATTTTCCTTTTTCAGATAATTAGAGAAGCGGCAGTAAGGCTACCTCAACCATTAGGTTCTACACTAAGTATAGTAGGGGCTTTGATACTAGGGGACGCAGCAGTAAGATCTGGAATTGCATCTCAGGTAACGGTATTAGTAGTTGGTATAACCTCAATCTGCTCATATCTAATACCAAAGATTTATATAGCTGTGTTTACATGGAACGTAATTCTGATATTTTTCTCAGCTACACTTGGATTACCAGGATTTTATACAGGTTTTGTTATTTTTGTTGCCCATCTTGCTAATCTAAGTAGCTGTGGTTATCCATTTCTATATCCATTAGGAACCAGAGAGACTTTCAAGTTTAAAGACATTACTTATAGAGGAGATCTAACTGATATTACTAGAAATATGCTAGTAGAGGATGATAAACAATGAAGAAAATGAAAATTACTTCTCTAATTATAATGATGGTTTTTCTTAGTGGTTGTTTTTCTTATTTGGATATGAACAGGGTTTATTTCTCAACTATGTTCATATTAGATGAAGAAGCTGATGGAAAGCTTGTCTTATACGAAGAGTTTTTTGCATCTGATAGGGGTAATTCTGAAGAAAGCGGGTTGGTTAAAAGAATTGTGCTTAAGGCAGAAGGAGATTCTTATTATGAAGCATTTTCAAATATGCAGAGCTCAGCAACATATCCAATTAAGTACGACGTTGCTAGGGCTGTTGGTTTAACCGAAGATGTAGCTAGAACAAAAGGTATAGAACAGGTAATAGGTTCTCTAGAAAGAGACCAAGATATTACAAATAAGGTTTTCTTATTTATCTGTGCATCTGATCCTGAAGAGTTTTTTAATACACAGATGGAGGATGAAGAGTTTTTAGGTATTTGGCTAGAAGATATATTGATATTTCAAAAAGATGAAGCTCGTATATTATCCATTAGAGCTAATGACTATTTAAATGAAAGAATGAAGGGTAGTAGAGTAAGTCTACTACCGATAATAGATATAAAAGGCCATCCTACAGAAAACAGGTTGGTGATTTCTGGAGCTGCTGTTATGAAAGATAGTAAAATGGTTGATAAGCTTAATTTAGCAGATATCCCAATATATAAAGTGCTTTTTAATCGTGACAAAAACCTAATAGGCTCTTATACTGTTATTTATCCAGCTACAGGAGCAAGAATTACGGTTGAATCATTGAGAATTAAAACTAAAGAGAGTCTAGAGACTATAGATGAACAATTGACTCTTGTATATGATATAGATTTTATTTATTCTATACGTGCAGTCAGTGGTGTATTAGACTTATTAGACAAAACAGTAAGAGAGGATGTAGAAAGGGTAATTGAAGAGAATATAAAAAATGATGGTGAGGACTTTTATAGGAAGTTTCAGAAAAAAGGAATAGATATATTAGATGTTCAGCAAAAAATAGAAAGGAAATTTAGAAACTTTGATAATAAAGTGATTGATGATCAGATATTTAAGAATATAGACATTGTTATTAATGTTGATGTTACTATAGACGGCAGCCAAAATACAACAAAAACCATAGAATAAGGATGTCACTTTGAGAGCATGAATGACAAAATGGATAAAATGATATTTTTAGTGGTATCTAATGTAGACAGTATTTTTGCATGATTTTTCAAAAAACTATTGCAAAAACACTTTGAAAGTGTTACTATGATAATAGATACACTTCGGATACATAAAACAATTGTACCCATACAAATAGGAGGGGTATTGATGAGAGATACTAACTTAAAATCATTAACAAGAATTGCTGCACTAATAGCTTTAACAACTGTAATGACTATGGTAATTCATATACCTACAATAGGAACAAACGGATATATAAACTTAGGAGATATGGTTGTTTTTATAGCTGCAATGATGCTAGGTAAAAAAGGTGGATTTTTAGTAGGGGGATTAGGATCAGCCTTAGCAGATATTCTACTAGGATATACTCATTATGCACCTATAACACTAATTGTTAAAGGATTAGAGGGATATATTGCTGGCTCATTATTAGAAACAAATCTTGGACAAAGTAAACCAATATTTGCTACGTCTATAGGTGGTATATGGATGGCATTTGGATATTATTTTGCAGAAATATTTATGTATGGAGGCAAAGCTGCATTAGCTTCTGTTCCAGGTAATCTAATACAAGGTGTGGTGGGTGCAATCACAGCCGTTATATTATATCATGCATTAAAAAGAACTAAACTAGCATAAGATAAAAAACTGATTAGAAAATATCTAATCAGTTTTTTTATTATCATTCTCTAACTCTGTTTCTATCCACTAAGAATTTAATACAATAAATCCCTGCTAATCCTACTAGACCATATACGATTCTACTCAATAGAGCATCACTTCCACCAAAGATTGAGGCTACTAGGTCGTACTGAAACAAGGATATCAAACCCCAATTAAGAGCACCTATAATAACTAATATTAAAGCTAAACTATCCATTAAATTTTCCTCCATTCAATTTATTATTAAATAAATATTCATATTTAGTATGACCTTTTATTCATGAAATAAACATAAGTTGGAAAAAATTTTAATCTTATGATTACTATTTATTTTTTGTTTATAATTTACACATAAATTGGAAATAATATAATAAAATGCTAATTTATGGGTGATATTATTGATAAGTAAGGATTTACATGAAAATAAACAAGAGCTATTAAAACAATTTAATTATTCATCTGACATAACAATACATGAGATAGAGACTTTGTGTAATACACAAGCAATGGTATGCTATATTAATGGTTTTATTGATAAGGAAGCACTAAATGAAAATATACTGAAACCATTGATTAAAGACTTAGTGTCTCCTATGGATATAACAGATACAGTATATATTTCTGCAATAAAAGAAGTATCCAGATTTAGTGAGGTTATTAGTGAAATCATAGATGGACATGTAGCATTGTTTCATGAAGATTTGGAGAAGGCCTTTGTATTAAACCTATGTAAGTATGAAAAAAGAAGTGTGTCTATATCAGATTCAGAGCAAGTAATAAGAGGCCCAAAGGAAGCTTTTATAGAGGATTTGTTTGTAAATAAGACTCTGATAAGAAGGATAATAAGAAATAAAAACTTAGTATTTGAAGATTTTGTATTGGGTGATGAAACCAATACAAAAGTATCCATAGTATATGTTAAAGAAATTGTAAATGAAGAAATTTTAGCTGAACTAAATGCTAGAATAAAAGAAATAAAAACTGATGTAGTACTTGATTCCAACTATATAGAAGAGTATATTGATGATGCTCCAAAGAGTCTTTTGCCTACTGTCTATAATACTGAAAGACCTGATGTATTAGCTGGCAAAATATTAGAAGGTAGAATTGGGATAATATGCGATGGTTCTCCAAATGCTTTGACTGTTCCTAAGCTTTTCGTTGAGTGTTTGATGACAGCTGAGGATTATTATTTAAAACCTTTATATGCAACTTTTTTAAGATTCATTCGAGTGTTTTCATTGTTTGTAAGCATTACTTTAGTAGGTATATATATTGCACTATCAAGTTTTCACCAAGAAATGATACCTACTCCATTATTGATTTCAATGGCTGGACAAAGAGAGGGAGTACCCTTGTCAAGTTTTTTAGAAGCAGTATTCATGATATTGTTCTTTGAAATTATGAAGGAAGCAGGATTAAGATTGCCCAAAGCAATTGGTCAAACAGTAACCCTAATTGGCGGGTTGGTAATAGGTCAAGCAGCCGTAGAAGCAGGGGTTATAAGTGCAATTATGGTTATTGTTGTATCTGCTACTGGTATTGCAGAGTTCGTAAATCCTACATTGAGGGATTTTATAATTATTAATAGGATTTTTTTAATAATTTTGGGATCTATTTTCGGGATTTACGGCATAGTTTGCGGAATAATAATTTATACTTATCATTTAGCAAGTATTAAATCTATTGGAGTACCTTATCTATTTCCTATGGCACCATATGATAAAGAAGGTATGAAGGATGTCTTTAAAAGAAGTCCTATTAAGGAATTTAAATATAGGCCAAAGTATATTTCAAGTAATAATTCAAGAAAAAGGAATAAAAGAGCATGAAATTTAGGAAAACTATTATTCTAGTTCAGATATTGATACTATCAATAATATTGACTTCGTGTGTTGGTTCACGTGAAGTAAATGAATTGGGGATTGTAACGACAACAGGTGTAGATATAGAAGATGAGGAGATAATTGTAACTCATGAAGTTATTATACCACAATCCAATACATCCACTAGTGGTACAAGTGATTCCAGTGTCATTTATATTCAATCAAAAGGAGAGACAGTATTTGATGCCTTAAGAAATGCCACCTTATCATTTGATAGGAAATTGTTTATGGCCCATAATAGAATAGTTATTTTAGGAGATGAGTTTGCAAGAAGAGGTATTGGAGGATATTTCAATTTTTTTATTAATGATAATGAACCTAGGGAATCAGCATATCTACTTGTGGCAAAGGATACTAAGGCATATGAGGTAATGGGGATTAATGGTGGCTTAAGTGATACGCCTGGCAAGTATTTGAATGATTTAATGGAGAACTATAAATTTAACTCCAAGACAAGAAGTCTTTCCATTAATAATGTTTTAAAGTATTCTTTAAGAAATTATAACCCGGTTATAGCAATAGTTGAGTCTATTCAGCAGCTAGAAATCGATAAAGAAGAGGATAAATCGATAAAAAATGCTCTAAATGTTGAGGGTGGTGCTGTTTTCCATATTGATAAACTGGTAGGATTTTATAATGGAGATGAAATGCAAGGATTTAATTTTCTTGTGGATGAATTTGAAAATGGATTGATTGTATTTGATACACCAGATGAAATTATAAGAAATAATGAGTTTATAGCCAATAGAGGAAAGTATTCTGTGTTTGAAGTAAAAAATAGTAATACTAAAAAGGAAGTTGAACTTATTGATGAGAAATTGCATTTGCTTATAGATGTAAATATAAAAGGTGCTTTGATGGAAGATACAAAGGGATTAGATATTATTAAAAAGGATATTTATTATCAGGTTGAATTAGCTTGTTCCAATAAAGTTAGGGAATTAATTGAAACTACTATGAATAAAGCACAGAAGGTTTACAAAATTGATACATTCAGTATAAGTAATTTGGTTCATATTAAATATCCTGATTTATGGAGAGAAATTAAAGATGACTGGGACAGTATATTTCCGGAGATAAGCTACACTATTAATGTTAAGACAGATATGATAAGAGCTGGACTTATGAATACACCTACAAATATAAGGAAGGAGAAGAAATAACTTGGTTGAAAAAGTTACTTCAAGGCAACTAATAGCACTGATGACTTTAACGAGAGTAGCAACTGTTATTTCAGTAATGCCTACTATCAATATCCGTCCTTATAACCAAGATGTATGGATAATTGTACTACTTTCTATATTATATATACATATATTTATGATTCCCTTGCTTTTTTTAGCAAATAAATTTAAAGATATGTGCATAATTGATTATCTTGAGAAAATTTATGGGATAGGAATAGGCAAAGTTATCGGAGTTTTATATGGATTGTTTTTTATTATTCAAGTTATAGATGGTGCTACAATACAAACAGAACTAGTGGCTACTTCAATATTGCCTGATACTTCTCAAGGTGTAATAGTTTTTGGAATGATGTTGACGGCTGTATACTGTGTATCTAGAGGAGTATATACAGCATTAAGAACGGCAGAAATACTTACGCCAATCACATTTTTTATTATTGGATTTTTGATAGTTTTAGGAGTAAGTAATTTTGAGTATAATCTATTATTGCCAATTCTAGCGGATTCAACTTTAACAGATATTAACTTAGGAGCTATGGAATTGTCCTTGTATTTTGTTGAGATATTTACATTGACTATGCTCATACCATACTTAGAAAATAAGGAGGATATAAATAAAATTTTCACTAAATCTACGATTTATTCTTTAGTTATAATAGCAATTATTATAGTAGTATGTCAATTAACACTTGGAGTCGATTATATGAGGCATTGTAATTTTCCTTTTTTACATTTTGCAAGATCAATAAATGTATTTGATGTATTTGAAAGGATAGATTTGATTGCAGTTATTTCCTGGTTAATAACTAGTATATCAAGACTATGCACAGCTTTATTACTTAGTGTATTGGCTTTTAGGGCCATATTTAATAAGGACAACAAAGAAAAAATTATACTGATAATAATTGGTATAATCGCAAGTATCGCAACATTTTATATTTTAAATATAATGTCTGTAATTATTTTGAAAAAGTATATTGATTGGATTTTGAATATATTATTCGTTATTTTTGGTATAATTCTTCCTTCCATAACATGTATTGTATATTTTATTAGACGGAAATCAATAGAAAACAAATCGTCTCATATTTAGTGACTACAAATTTGGGTAATAATAAGAATAGGAGAGTGATCTTATGAAAAAATTTAAAGATGCCAAAAAGGTAGGCTTAAGATCTAAAGAAACTGGTGAATTAATTGCCATTTACCCTCACAATATTAGACCAACAGATCAAGAAACAGAAAAAGCAGTAAAAGATTGGTATTACCAAACAAGTTGTGGAGCAGAAGATGAACTATTATATTCTTATGTAGATGTAGTAACAGATGATGAAATAAAGTTAAGAAATCTGTAAAAACCTGAAAATTTCTACTCTATTGTTTGCTAACTAGGGTGGGAATTTTTATATATATTCTTTACAAGAACGGTAAATTTATGTTATAATACTAAAGATGAGTTATGCTAAATTATAATTAAATATCGCTTAATTCTAAATTTAGAAGCGGGGGAACCATTATCTCGGGGTGAATCCTATTAATAATAGGATGGGCTACTTTACCCTTTGGCCCTAATCCGACAGCTAACCTCGTAAGCGAAAAAAAGGGGAGTTATATTGTACTGTTAACAGACTATGGAACTCCATAGTTATTTTTTTACCCTAAATTTTGGTTTACATAATATAGAATAAATTCAATATGAGAGGATGATATTATGAAAAGAGAACTGAATTATTGTGTAATTGGAGCAGGTAATGGAGGTCTTGCCATGGCAGGGTATCTATCGATGATCGGTTATAAAGTTAATCTATATAATAGAACTTTAGATAAGATTCTGCCTTTAATAAAAGAACCAATTATTCATTTAACTGGTGAAGAAAATGGGTTTGGTGTATTAAACAAGGTAACCAATAGTATTGAGGAAGCAATAGAAAATGTTGATATTATCATGGTAACTACCCCGGCACTTGCCCATTATAATATAGCCAAAGAAATGGCTCCTTATATTAAGGACGGTCAAATCATAGTATTGAATCCTGGGAGAACCGGTGGAGCATTAGAAGTGTATGAAACATTATTAACAGAAAGAAAGAGAAATAACATAATTGTAGCTGAAGCTCAGACCTTTATATATGCAGCAAGATCAACCTCGCCAAATAGAGCGCACATATTTAAATCTAAAAAAGAAGTATCTTTAGCAGCAATACCAGCTACAAAAACAGACTACGTATTAGAACTTATCAACGAGGCTTATCCTCAGTTCATTTCAGCAAAAGATGTACTTGAAACTAGCATAAATAATTATGGTGCAATATTTCATCCAGCACCAACTCTACTAAACAGCGGTCATATAGAAAGATGTTCACCATTTGAATATTACAGAGAAGGAATCACACCATCAGTTGGCAATTTTTTAGAAAAAATGGATAGAGAAAGAATGGAAATTGGAAGGTTATTGCAAGTAAATGTTGTGTCTTCGGTTCAATGGCTATATGAAAGTTATGGTGCAGAGGGAGATACTATTTATGAAGCAATTCAAAACAATCCAGGTTACAAGGGATTACAGGCTCCTCAAGGTCTATATACTAGATATATCTATGAAGATGTGCCTTGCAGTTTAGTTCCGATGGAGTCTATTGCTAATCAATTTGGGTTAAAAACTCCTGCAATATCATCAATGATAAACATTGCTCAAATAATGACAAATAGAGACTTTAGAAGTGAAGGAAGAAGTGCCAAAAGATTAGGATTAGATGGATTATCAATTGCTGAAATGCACCTTTTAGCAAGAAAAGGAACTATTGTAAAAAGAAGGTTAGAAGATGTGGTATAATGGGGTATATATCAGCTAATTATATCTTCGATAAAGGGGTGTTTTGATGAGTGTGATTAATGAACAGATGTCCAAGATGAGAAGAGAGTTTCATCAAATAGCAGAACCTGGATGGTTGGAGTTTCAAACAACCGTAAGGATAATTAATTACTTGAAATCATATGGATATGAGGTAGAATATGGTAAGTCTATACATGGTGAAAGGATGGGTCTTCCGACTGAAAAGAAAATGAAGGATTACAGTAATAGTCTTACATTGGATGTAGATTATGATATATCTGAGATTCTTGAAGGATATACTGGAGTAGTTGCAAAACTAGATACAGGTAAAGAAGGACCAACGATTGCTATGCGATTTGATATCGACGCAAACGACGTAGAAGAATCCAATGATAAGGACCACATACCTAATAAAGAAAACTTTAGATCACAAAATAACTTTGCTATGCATGCGTGTGGCCATGATGGACATATAACTATAGGTCTTTCAATAGCTAAATGGTTAATGGAAGAAAAAGATAATTTAAAAGGTAAATTTATACTAATATTCCAGCCTGCAGAAGAGGGAGTTCGTGGTGCTAAGAGCATGGTAGAAGCTGGGGTACTAAATGGAACTGATTATTTATTGGCAGGTCATATAGGACTTGGAGTAGAAAGCGGAGTATTAGGTTTAGGAACAGTAGGATTTTTAGCTACATCTAAGTTAGATGTTTACTTTGAAGGGGTTTCATCTCATGCAGGAGCTGCACCTGAATTAGGCAAAAATGCACTATTAGCAGCAGCAAGCTGTGCATTAAACCTTCATACATTGACTCAATTTGCATCGGGTATGACTAGATTGAATGTAGGAGTACTTAATGCAGGTACAGGAAGAAACGTTGTACCAGCAAATGCAATGATGCAAATAGAAACTAGAGGAGAAAACGAAGAAGTAAATGAAGCCTTAAGGAATAAAGTATATGGCGTAATTGAAGGCTCAGCTAAGACATTTGATGTAAACTATAGAATAGTTGAAGCAGGGAGTGCTCCGGCATATAATACCTATGATAAGGACTTTGTAGATTTAGTTGGCTCTCATTTAAAAGAAGAAGGATTTAAAATAGATGTTGCAAGATCATTAGGTGGTTCCGAAGACGTGACTTATATGATGAATGAAGTAGAAAACAATGGAGGAAAGGCACTACACTTCATGTTTGGGTCAGACCTAAAGGCTGCTCATCATAATAGTAAATTTGACTTTGATGAAGAAGCATTAGAAATGGCTTTTAAGGCATTTAGGAATACGGTTAAGTTGTTGATAAAATAAATTTAAAAGGACTATTTCCATAAATTTGGAAGTAGTCCTATTTATTTTTGATATTCTATTCATTTAAAAAATCTATAGCACCTGAAACCATAGTTTTAATACCTATAGGTATACATCTTTCATCCACTATTAGATTAGGATTATGAACTGTAGTCCTACCTTCATTTATGTCAGACTCCATACCTAACCAATAGAATACTGAAGGTACTTCCTTAGTAAATTCAGAAAAATCTTCACCGCCTGATGCTGGTTTACTTGGAATAATCACATTTTCTTCTCCAATGGAATCTTGGAAATATCCAATAAATTTAGTAGCTAGTTCTTCATCATTTACAGTAGCAGAATAGCCTTCTACATATTCAACATCACATTCAGCTCCAAGAGCAGCAGCTACATTCTCTGCAATAGATTTTATTCTAGTAGGCATTATAGCGGAGATTTCAGGATTAAAGGTTCTAACTGTACCCTCTAAAATTACCTTGTCGCAGGTAACGTTATATCTACTACCACCATGTATAGTACCTATGGTGACTACAGCACTTTCCATTGGATCTACATTTCTACTTATTACTGTTTGAAGTGCTGTTATTATATGACCTGCTGCCACAATTGCATCTATACCATTATGAGGTTGTGATGCGTGAGATGATTTCCCTTTTACTGTGATGAATATTCTGTCGGACTGTGCCATCATAGTACTGGTTCTAATACCTACTTTTCCTAATGGTAAATTCCAAACATGTAGAGCAACTGCTGCATCTACCTTTGGATTTTCAAGTACTCCATCTTCTATCATATACCTTGCTCCACCAGTTGGGTTTGCCTCTTCAGCAGGTTGAAATACAAATTTAATATTTCCCTTGATTTCATCTTTAAATTCGGATAATACCTTAGCAGCACCTAAAAGAATAGCAGTGTGCACATCGTGTCCACAAGCATGCATCATACCAGGAACCTTTGATTTAAAAGGTAAATCAGCAAGCTCATCCATTGGAAGGCAGTCCATATCAGCTCTTAAAAGTATGGTCTTACCCGGTTCTTTACCTCTAAGAAGTCCAACTACTCCCATTTTCCCAATTTTATCTTGTACTTCAAGACCTAGTTCTTCTAATTCTTTTTTTACTAAAGCAGAAGTTCTTTTCTCCTCCATACCAATTTCTGGATTTTGGTGTATATCTCTTCTTATTTCTATAATGTTATCTAAATACTTTTCAATGGTTTTGTCTAAGTTATTTTTCACTAAAAAACCTCCTACGTTAAAAGAATAGGAAAGCTCTATTGAAAGATTACACATAGAGCTTTCCTTAAGTTAAAAGTAATTTAAATCATGATTTATTACATAAATATAAATCCACCAGGACCTAAAGGTAAAGATCCTATAAAGTACCAAATAAATCCTAGTATTACCCATGCAATTAATATTGCGGCTGAATAAGGAATCATCATTGATAATAGTGTACCAACTCCTGCCTCCTCATCATACTCATTCATATATGCAAGTATAATAGGGAAGTAAGTGAATAGTGGTGAAATTATATTTGTTGATGAATCACCCATTCTATATAGGAACTGAGTCCATGCAGGATGATATCCTAATAGTGCAAACATAGGTACAAATATAGGTGCTAGAAGTGCCCATTTTGCAGAACCAGAACCGATAAATAGGTTTACAAATGCACATAATATAATATAGCCTATAAACAATCCTACACCAGTGAATCCTATATCCCTCAAAATATTTGAACCACCAATTGCTAAAACTTGACCAAGATTAGTCCAGTTGAAGTAGGAAATAAACTGTCCAATAATAAATGCTAATACTATAAATCCTGACATAGTATTAATAGCTTTTGTCATTACCTTCGGAACGTCGCCAGAGGATTTAATCTTTCCAACTTTAGTAGCATAAGGAATAGATGTTACTAGGAATAATATCAATAATATCGGAATAAGCCCTGACATAAAAGGAGATCCAGTTAATATTTTACCAGTTTCAGCATTCCTTAAAAAAGAATTCTTAGGAACTAGTGCTATTACTAGCAAGCCAATATATATTAATGCTCCTATTCCTGCTGACTTAAGACCAGCATTTTCTTCGAGTGTTACTTCTTGAGCTTCTATTTGCTTTGAACCAGTATATTTGCCTAATTTAGGCTCTAAGTATTTTTCTGACATAATACTAACCACAAATGCTAATATGAAAGTAGATACTACCATGATGTACCAATTGGCTGTTATAGGTATTTCAGGAGCTCCTACTATCTTAGATGCTTCGTTAGTAATACCTGCGAGTAGAGCATCTGTACCAGCTGGTAATAAGTTAGCGCTAAATCCGCCTGTAGTAGCTGCATAACCTATTGCAATTCCAGCTATAGGGTTACGACCTAATGACATAAATATCATAGCTGCTAGTGGTGGAATTATAACAATTGCAGCATCAGAAGCTATATTACCACAGATACCGATAAGAGCTATAGCAAATGTTACTATTCTTGTTGGTGCTCCAAGCATTGTCTTTCTCATTAGAGATGACATAAAACCAACTTCTTCTGCTAATCCAATACCTAATGTCATAGTAAGTATTAATCCGAGTGGTGCGAATCCAGTAAAGTTTTTAACCATGGAGGTTAAAGCGTGATTGATACCTTCTCCAGATAGAAGATTTTTAACTACGACAACTTCACCAGTAGCTGGATTTTCGGCAGACACGCCCATTAGATTTAATACAAATGATAATACCGCAACAATAACTATTAACCATAAAAACATAATAAATGGATGAGGTATCTTGTTACCTACTCTTTCAACCCAAGCTAAAAATCCTTTGTTTTGAGTTTTTTGCTTTTGACTCATAATATTCCTCCTTTTTTAAAAAAATGAATGGTTCATGATTTTAAAATTCATTTAATTCATCATGATAAAGTCCATTTTATTTATTATATTATAAAATTATGCATAATACAACGGGAAATGAAAGATTCAATATATATTAAATATTGGAATATATGAATAAACGAATTGTAGTTTATTCATATAATAAAAAATAGCCTAATTAAAATTATTAGGCTATAAGTATATTAATTAAAGTTTTTTTGTCATATTAATATGTGGAATAGTATGGTATTCAAATGGTTCACTCATGGTTTCATAACCAAGTTTATGATAGAAACCTTCTACAGAAACTCTCCCCATGAGATTAACTTTTGTATATCCCTTTTCTCTAGCTTTATTCTCAATAAAATCCATCAAATGCCTTCCTAAACCATGTTTGCGATATTCTTCTAGAATGGCTACACTTTTTACCCTAGCAGTTTCATTATCATCTTCTGCTAAGAAAATTGTGGCTATCATGGTGCCGTTTAAGTATCCACCATACATATCCATATTTTTATCACTTGTAAGATCTTCGTCACGTATATTCATTCCCCAAGGTTTACGAAATGCTTCGTTCCTTATATCGATGGAAACCTCATATTCATCCGTTCCATATTCAATTCTTCTCATGTCAATATCCAATACTCCCATCCCCCTTATTAATAGAAAATTTCAATTATTATATTAAACATATCTAAATACAAATCGTATGTCAAGAATAGGTTTTTATTTTATTATGCCTATGATATTAATTGAAAAAAAGGTCGAAAAATGTAATAATATATATACTAAATATAAGTGGTGGGATGAATATGAGAAGAGGTTTAAGATTTATTGTAATTGTTATTATTATAACAATTATACCCTTAGGATCAGTGAAGCTATTTGCTACCTTAGGGAAAACGGATGAACAAGAAGCGTTTGTACCTAATCTTGAAGAGTTAGGAGATGAAGAAATGGATCAAGTTGATGATGAAGTTAAGATGTATAAATATACAACGGAGAACCTTAATTTAAGGACAGGTCCAGGTACAGATGAAGGAATAATACTAACTGTTCCTAAAGGAGAAAGAGTTGAAGTAATTAGTCATGACAATGGATGGGACAAGCTGATATATAATAATACTATTGGATATTCATCTGAAGAATATCTATCGAATGTGGATATTAAAGATATATCTGAAAATGACGATAATGTAAATAAGGATAAGGATGAATTGGAAGTTATAGTTTCGCCTGAGACAATGAAAATGAAAATAGTAAAGGGGATTTTATTAGTAAATAAGGAGTACGCCCTATCTATGGATTATAATCCGGGAGAAGACCCTGAGGCAAGAGAGTATCTAGATAAAATGATTGCAGCTTGCAATGATGAAACAGGCAAAAATCTTACAGCTTTCTCTAGATATAGGACATATGAATACCAAAAGGGCTTATTTAATCAATACGTGAAAAAAGATGGATATGATAATGCTGTGTTGTATTCTGCAAAACCAAGACATTCTGAGCATGAAACTGGTTTAGCTTTTGATATTGGAGGAAATGATCAAACATATTGGTTAGAAGAATCCTTCGAAGATACAGAAGAAGGTATTTGGCTTAGAGAAAATGCCCATAGATTTGGTTTTATATTAAGATATCCTAAGGGAAAAACAGATATTACTGGGTATATTTATGAACCATGGCATTTTAGATATATAGGAATTGAACATGCTTCAAATATTTTTGAAAGAGACATAACCCTTGAAGAGTACTTACTAGGAGAATAATTATGTTGGACTCAATTTATTAATATATTGTATTATATATATATTTATGTTAAAGTATACATATAGTGGGTAAAATAACTTTGACACACAATATATTGTGTCGAAGTTTATTAATTTTATAGGAGGCATAACCATGTTGTTGAAAGTTGAAAAGCGAAATGGAAGCATTGTTGATTTTGAAAATGAAAAAATAGAGTTAGCAATCAGCAAGGCCATGAAAGAAACTGAAAAAGGTTTAGATGAAGCTTTAGCAAAAGAAATAGCTGGACTTATCGGTGAAGAGTTTAAGGACTCTGAAGTAGTCAATATAGAGCAGATACAGGATGCTGTAGAAGTTCATCTAATGAAAAATCGTCCTGATGTAGCAAGAAAATATATTATTTATAGAGAAGAAAGATCCAGACTTAGAGAACAAGGCTGGGACATGACAGATTTGCAAAGGGACATATATGAGAAAAAATATAGATATGATTATGAAACCTTTGATGGATTCCTTGATAGAGTAAGCGGTGGTAATGGTCCTATAAAAAAAGCAATTAAGGATAAAAAATTCATGCCAGCAGGTAGAATATTAGCAGGCAGAGGATTAGATAAATTAGGTAGAAAAATTACACTAAGTAACTGCTATGTAATGCCAAAGGTAGAAGACAATATAGAAGCTATATTTGATACAGCAAAATATCTAGCTAGAACTTATTCCTACGGTGGTGGTTGCGGACTTACATTGTCCAAGCTAAGACCAAAGGGTGCTAAGGTAAATAATGCAGCAAATACTACAACTGGTGCGGTTTCATTTATGGACTTATTTTCTCTTGTTACAGGCTTGATTGGTATGAAAGGTCGTAGAGGAGCTTTGATGCTTAACTTAGATGTGAATCATCCTGATATAGAGGAATTTATCAATGTAAAAAATGATTTAAACAAAGTAAACTATGCAAATATTTCAGTTAATATAGATGATGGGTTTATGAAAGCGGTAAAAAATGATACAGAATATGATTTACATTTTACCGTAGAAGCTACAGGAGAAGAAATTAGAAAGCCTATTAGAGCAAAAGAGCTTTTCAGAATTATAGCTAAAAACAACTGGAACATGGCAGAACCTGGAATATTATATACTAATAAAATAGATTCATGGCATCTAATGAGTGAAGATCCTGATTTTGAGTTTGCTGGAGTAAATCCTTGTGCAGAAGAGACTCTACCAGCATTTGGTAGCTGTAACTTATCTTCAATTAATTTAAGTGAATTTGTAAAGAATCCATTTACTAAGTATGCCAGATTTGAATTTGAGAAATTTGGAGAATTAGTTAGAAATGGTGTTATATATTTAAATGAAGTATTGGACGAAAATATGAAGTTACATCCACTACAACAACAAAGAGAAATGTCAGAGCAATTAAGACAAATTGGACTTGGTCTAATGGGTGTAGCTGATATGTTTATTAAACTAGGGGTTAGATATGGTAGTAGTGAATCCATGAGTTTAGTTCATCAAATCGGAAGAAC
This sequence comes from Tissierellaceae bacterium, assembly GCA_031460505.1. Taxonomy (GTDB): domain Bacteria; phylum Bacillota; class Clostridia; order Tissierellales; family Tissierellaceae; genus JAAYTL01. The sequence goes on along the minus strand of JAVKTT010000005.1, from coordinate 158,627 downwards.
CATGGTTAACGAAGCTTTAAGACAATCAGCGCTACTTGCAAAAGAAGATGGTCCATTCCCTAAATATAATGCTGAGGCTTTATTAAAATCACCATTCCTATTAAGTAATGCTGATGAAGATGTACTTGAATTAGTGAGTAAGTATGGACTTAGAAATAGCCAATTGTTGACTATACCTCCTACAGGTAGTATATCTACATTGATTGGATGTAGTAATGGATTAGAGCCAATATTCCAAGTCTCATATACAAGAAAATCTGAATCCTTGCATACGGAAGACACTTATTATAAAGTGTTCACACCTATAATAAAGGAATATATGGAAGAAAACAATATAACAAAAGAAGAGGATCTACCAGATTTCATAGTAACAACCTCTAACTTAGATTATAGAGAAAGAATTGAAATGCAGGCTGTATGGCAACAATATATAGATGCAAGTATTTCATCAACAGTAAATGTTCCAAATGAATTTACAATAGATGAAGTTGAAGATTTATATATGTATGCATGGGAAATGGGTTTAAAAGGCATAACAATATATAGAGATGGTTGTGCTAGAAGTGGTATCTTGATAACAGATAAAACTGCTAATAAGTCAACAAATAGATTAGATAGAATAGATGAATTACAAGAAGAGTTAAATGAACTGGCTGCTGCACAATTATTAGAGGATCCAGATACTTGTCCTATGTGTGGTGGAGAATTAATCCATTCAGGTGGATGTTCAGAATGCCAAAGCTGTGGATATAGCCCTTGCTCGATTTAAGGGCAAATATAAAAAAGGTACCTAGAAGATTTCTAGGTACCTTTTTGTCATCCTGAGGCGTCGCCGAAGGATCTTTACTTATATAATTGATGACAATACCTGTGCTTTAGTTATAATGCCTTTAATTGCACCTTCATCATCTATAACTGCTATAGGGAATCTAGCCTCAGCAGCCATAGGCAATACATCATTTAATAAAGCATCTGGTGTAGTTGTCAATATATCCTTAATAACTACATCTTCAATAGTACGGTTCTCTTTATTTGCTTTAATTGCATCATCAATTGTAAGAATACCTTCTAATTTCATTTTCCCAGACACAACATAAGCACTAGAAACGCCATTGGACCTCATCATATTTATAGCATAGCTTAAAGTATCCTTCATTCTGACTATACTATTTGGGGTTATCATCATATTTTTTACACTAATAACCTGAGTTTTATCAGCACTAGTTATGAATTCTCTTACATAATCATTTGCAGGATTTGCACTCATACCTTCCGGTGTATCTATTTGAATAACTTCCCCATCTTTCATGATAGCAACTCTATCTCCTAGCTTAAATGCTTCATTTATATCATGGGTAATAAACACAATAGTCTTGTTTAACTTTCTTTGAATAGTTAATAGTTCAAATTGCATATCCCTTTTAACCAATGGGTCTAATGCTGAGAAAGGCTCATCCATTAGAAGTATTTCCGGGTCATTTGCTAAAGCTCTGGCAATACCTACCCTCTGTTTCATACCACCAGAAAGGTTTGTAATTAGCTCGTTATCGTGACCTTCTAATCCAACCATATTAATCATTTCTTTAGCTTTTGCACGACGTTCTTCCTTTGGTACACCCTTTATCTCTAATCCATATTCAACATTTCCTATTACGTCTCTATGGGACATTAGGCCAAATTGTTGAAATACCATGGATATATTATTTCTTCTATAATCATTTATTTCTTCTTTATTAAATTTACCTATATCTTTACCATTGTAGTAGACTTCTCCAGATGTTGGGTTATTTAATCTATTAAAACACCTTACTAACGTAGATTTACCTGATCCAGATAAGCCTATTATTACAAATATCTCACCTTTTTTAATTTCTAAATTTACATCCCAAAGGGCTAATGTAACCCCTGTTTTTTCATATATTTTATTCTTATCCATGCCTGATTCTTTTAGCTTTATAGCTTTATTTTTGTCAGTACCATAAAGTTTGGATAAATTTTTTACGCTTAATATATTATTATTCTCCATCAGCTTCCACCTCACTACGTTGAATTAATCCTTGGGTAATCCTATCTAGAATGATAGCTATAATAACAACAGCGGATCCAGAAACTAATCCTCTACCCATCTCAACACGGTTTACAGCTATTAAAACTTCCATTCCGAGCCCAGAAGCTCCTATCATAGAAGTTGTAACAACCATGGACATTGCCATCATAAGTGTTTGGTTAACTCCTGTCATTATTGTAGGAAGTGCCTGTGGAATTTGAACTTTAATTAAGGATTGCATTTTAGTAGATCCAAAAGCCATAGAAGCCTCGACTACTTCTTTATCTATTTGTCGCACACCATGATTTGTCAATCGAATCATAGGCACTATTGCATATACTGTAGTAGCAATAACTGCTGGTGGCTTGCCTAATCCAAAGAACACCATTGCTGGTATAAGATACACGAATACGGGCATAGTTTGCATAGTATCTAATATAGGACGTACAAAACTGTCAGCTCTATTACTTGTAGATAGTAATATTCCTATGGGAAAACCTAGTGCTAATGATATAATCACTGATGCAATAATTATGGATAAAGTTTCATTCATCAGACTCCATAAACCAACAGCACCGATTAATGACAATAGAGCACCGTACAATATACCTTTTCTAATTTTCCCTGATATTCTCCAAGCAACAACAATTACAAGAAGGACCATCACAAACCATGGGATAAAATCCAACAGATTATTAATTGAACTAACTAAACCTTCTAAGAATTTTTTTATTATAGTAAAAAATGTATCGAATCTAATACTTAATCCTTTAACAAAATCATCTATTGCCTTAAAGTTTACTGGTATTTCAAAGGGGAAATTATATAACCAATCCATATTATTTCCTCCTATTCACTTAAAATATCTTTCATAGCTTGAGCATCTTCTGGCTCTAGCCATTCATCTAACAATTCACTATGTTCACTCAAGAACCATTTTGCTGTTTCTACATAGTCTGCACCAGTTTCTTGCATATAAGCAAGTCCTTCTGAAGTTAAAGCACTTGATGTACTGTATTTACTTAAGAAAGTAATAAACTCTTCATTTCCTTCTTCAGCAAATTTATTACTTACTGCAGTTGTTACATTCACAGATGGGAGTGCTGATGCGCCTTCTAAATAGTTGTCAGGATTATGAGGTTCGTCTTCTAATAAGACCATATCATACATACCTAATAACCATGTTGGTTCCCAATAATATGCAGCAATAGGTTCACCTTTTTCATATGCAGAAGTTATAGCAGTAGCTAATGCTGCATCTGAGCCTGGTCTAAAATATACGAAATTTTCATCTAGACCATAATGCATAAATTTATTGTGTAGGATTTGATCTACTTCCCAACCTGGAATAGCACCATACATTCTTCCCATACCCGGGTTTTCATCATCTGGAAATATATCGGGATAATCTTTAAGATCCCAAATATATTTCAAATCTGGAGCACTTGCCTCTATTCCTCTTTCTGGATCACCTTCGATTACATATCTTGGAACATAGACCCCTTGATAGTTGTCGTCAAAGTTTGTACCTAATTCTTGCAATCTGCCTGCTGCTAGATCTTCTTCATATGGAGGAATGTTATCAGTCCAAACTTCCATATGGGCATCAATTTCTCCGGATATTATACCTTGATGTGTTACAGGAGTTGATCCAGTAACCTCACTCCATGAATAATCCCATAGTTCTTCAGCTATGGTCCCAGCAACAGCGTTGTGGAATCTTATACTGTCCCAACCTGCATCTGCAAATTTAATCTCTTTATCTGTAGATGAACTTCCTGATGAACATCCTACTAATGTCATTGAAATAATACCTATGAGTACTAAAATACTTGTTAATTTTTTCATTTTTACACCATCCTTTAATATTTAGTATTTTTACTAAATGAAAAGCATCAATTATAAAATTACAACATATTTAAGGAGTACACATTTAAAATACTAAAAAAGAATACAAAAAAACTATGGAGTACCATAGTCTACTATAATTAGCACAATATGACTCCCCTTAAAGCGCTTACGAGGTTAGCTGACGGATTAGGACTAAAGGGTAGCCCTTCAATAATTGATTCACCCCAGATACTTGGTTCCCCCGATTCTTAAAATAAAGAACTCAGCGACGCAATTCATTTGTTCTATGAAATTTATTAACATTAATAGTATAGCATAATGAAATTTTCATTGCAAATGTGATGCCTATTGGATTAGATGTGTTACCATAGAAAAACCCCTTGATTTCAGTGCTTAAAAAAGAATGAAATTTTTTTAAAATTGACGGAAGAATTTCATTATAAGCTTGATTTTGATATAATAATTATATAATTACTTAAGGATGATTTTATGAATAAGACAATTAAGATATCGGTAAGAAACTTAATAGAGTTTGTCCTTCGCTCAGGAGATATAGATAATAGCTTTATGTCAACTACAAGGGCTTTAGAAGGCACTTTAGCTCATCAAAAGGTGCAAAAATCCTATGGACATGAGTATAGTCCAGAGGTTACTCTAAAACATTCATTTTCATATGGTGAGTATTTACTAGAGATAGAAGGAAGAGCAGATGGGATATTTAAGTTTCCTGAAGAGATTATCATAGATGAAATAAAAAGTACCACAAGGGATCTAGAAGATATTGAAGAAGATTATAATCATCTACATTGGGCACAGGCTAAGTGTTATGCATACATCTATGCCCTTCAAAATGAATTAGAAAATATTTCTATCCAATTGAGTTACTTTCATATTGAAAGTGAAGAACTTAAGATATTTAGAAGGAGTTTCTCATTTGTTGATTTAGAGATTTTCTTTATTGACATTATAGAAAGTTATATAAAATGGGCAAAACTAACATTTGATTGGACGGGTATTAGGGATAGCACCATATTAGATATGGATTTTCCTTTTAAGAATTATAGAAAAGGGCAAAGGGAGCTTGCAGTTGCAGCATATAAAAGCATAAAAGAGGGAAAGAACCTATTTGCACAAGCTCCAACAGGAATAGGTAAGACAATGTCAACATTATTTCCATCAATCAAAAATGTTGGAGAAGGCAGTATATCCAAGATATTCTATTTAACAGCTAAGACTATTACAAGGGAGATTCCTATGAAATCCATGGAATTGTTAATGAACAATGGATTACGTGCTAAGACATTAGTCATTACTGCTAAGGACAAAATCTGTTTAAATGATGAGGTAAAATGTAATCCAAGGGATTGTAGCTATGCAAAGGGACATTATGACAGGGTAAATGATGCAATAATGGATCTTTTTAAAAATGAAGATATGATTTCTAGAGATATAATTATAAGCTATGCTAATAAACATAATGTTTGTCCATTTGAGTTTTCCTTGGATATTAGTTTGTGGGCAGATGTAATAATTTGTGATTACAATTATGTTTTTGATCCTCAAGTAAGCTTAAAAAGATTCTTTGATGGATTAACAAGAGATTTTGCTTTTTTAATAGATGAATCCCATAATCTTGTTGATAGATCTAGGGAGATGTTTTCTGCAGAGATAAACAAGGCTGATTTTTTAGACTTAAAAGGAATATTTAAAGATAAATACCCTAGCTTATATAAAGCAATGAATAAATGTAACAATATTATGAATAACTTAAAAAAAGAAATTGATAAAAAAAGTTATTATCAAAGAGAAGAGATAACTGATTTTTATTATCCAATAAAAAGGATTATAACCCTAATGGAACCTTGGTTAATTGGAGAAAAGGAACATGAAGATTATGAAAGAGTCATGGACTTTTATTTTAAACTAATTTCATTCATTAAGATATCTGATTTATATGATGAACACTATGTGACTTCTATAGAAGTCATGGATAGGGATATGATAATAAAGCTATATTGTGTAGATTCATCATATCTATTAAATGAATCACTACGTAAAGGTAAAAGTGGTATATTTTTCTCGGCTACTCTAACTCCTTTAGAATATCATATGGATTTATTAGGTGGAAACAAGGATGATTATTTTATACGACTTAGTTCACCATTTCCAAGAGAAAACTTAAGTTTACTTATAAGGGATAATATATCCACTAGATATAAAGATAGGGAGATGACATACCTAGAAATAGTAGAATCAATTGAAGTTTTTACATTATCTAAGAAGGGGAATTATTTTGTATTTTTTCCTTCCTATGCTTATATGAGACATGTATATGATATATTTCTTGAAAGAAATCCTGATTTTAATATTACAATTCAAGAAGGAAACATGACTGAAATACAAAGGGAAGAATTCTTAAATAGATTTAATGAAGAAGATGATTTAATAGCCTTTGCGGTTATGGGAGGAATATTTTCAGAAGGAATAGATTTAGTAGGCGATAAGCTAATAGGTGCAGTTATCATAGGTGTAGGACTTCCACAGATATGTTTTGATCGAGATATAATCAAGGATTATTTTAATGGTAAACAAAATTTAGGGTTTGAGTATGCTTATATGTATCCTGGAGTGACTAAGATACTTCAAAGTGCTGGTAGAGTAATTCGTTCTGAGGAAGATAGAGGAGCCTTACTTTTAATAGATGATAGATTTGGAACTTATAGATATAAGGAATTATTTCCTAGGGAATGGAGTCATTATAAATTTGTTAAGGATAATTATACTATTAAGAAAAACCTAGAGTTATTTTGGTAAATGGGACATAGGGTCAGACCCCGTGTCCCACTAATCTTGTAATGCTTTATATCTTTCCTAATTCTTTTAAATCCTCTCTTAAAACATTTAATACCTTCTCTCTAGCCTCAGTTAAAGGAAGTCTTAACCCTCCCACATTTATTCCCATCAAATTTAATGCAGCTTTAACTGGTATTGGATTTGAAATTATAAACAAGTTTCTAAAGATATTCAATAATTTTAGATGTATTTCCGTTGCTTTACTAATCTCGCCAGACAAATAAGCATCTAGCATTTCCTTCATTTCATGACCAACTATGTGAGCAGCAACACTAACAATTCCATATGTGCCTATAGACATAGAAGGAAGTAATAAGGAGTCATCTCCTGAATAAACTAAAAAATCCTTAGGGACACGTTTTATTATTTCAGCAAATTGAATGATATCTCCACTTGCCTCCTTCAAAGCCACTATATTATCAACTCGAGCAAGTTTTTCTACCGTTTCAGGTAATATATTGCACCCAGTTCTGCCAGGTACATTATATAACATAATTGGTAAATCAACAGAGTCTGCTACTTCTTTAAAGTGACAATAGAGAGAATCTTGATCAGGTTTGTTATAGTACGGACTAACTACAAGAAGTCCATCTACCCCTGCTTCTTTTGCCTTCTTTGCATTTTCTATTGTAGTTTTCGTGTTATTCGTCCCTACACCTGCGATAATAGGCACATTTACATATGTTTTTATTATCTTATATAAGTTTGTTTTCTCATCATTTGTTAGAGTTGGAGCTTCTCCTGTTGTACCTGTTATGACTAATGCAGTACTTCCCTCTTCAACTAATTTAGCTGCCAATAAACCAGCACTTTCGAAATCAACATTTAGCTCTTCATCAAAAGGTGTTACCATTGCCGTTATCAATCTTCCCCATTCAACCATACCATTTCTCCTTTCAAAATAAATAATAATGTAATCCATCTTATGAAATAGATTGAGTATTTGATAACAATAAAGAACATCTTGAATAAAATAAAAGTATCTGATTATTATAAAAGCTTAAAAGAATGAAGGAGGAGATGATGTTGGGTAGTTATAATATTGCAGTTGTAGGAGCCATGGGAGCAGTTGGAAAGGAACTTACGAAAATTCTTATTGAAAGACAATTTCCTATTAAATCAATCAAGTTACTAGGTACAGCTATTAACAAAGGTCAAGAAGTGAAATTTATGGATGAAATATTATATACAGAAGAAGCTTGCGAGGGAGCCTTTGAGGATGTTGATATTGCATTCTTCTGTCTTGATGCTGAAGTAAGTAAATCTTTAGCACCTATAGCAATTGGTGAAGGTGCTGTTGTCATAGATAACAGCTCTGCTTTTAGAATGGATGATGATGTTCCTTTAGTAGTACCTGAAGTTAATCCAGAAAGCTTAAAGAACCATAAAGGGCTAATAGCTAACCCTAACTGTACAACAATACAAATGTTGGTAGCCTTAAAGCCAATACATGATAAATATAATATAAAAAGAGTAGTTGTCTCCACTTATCAATCTGTTTCTGGTACTGGTAAAAATGCAATCGATGAACTGAATGATCAAACAAAAGATTATGCAGATAACAAGGAAATAAAACATTCAGTCTATCCATATCAGATCTTGTTTAATGCTATTCCACATATTGATTCATTCCTAGATACTGGATATACCAAGGAAGAAATGAAGATGATCAATGAAACACATAAAATTCTAGATGAGAATATTAAGGTTGTACCTACAACAGTTAGGATACCAGTATTTAGAGGACATTCTGAATCAGTAAACATTGAAACTGAGTTACCTTTTAATATTGAAGAAGTTAGGGATTTACTTCAAGCTTTTCCTGGAGTTGTTGTATTAGATAAACCTGAAGAAAAATTATATCCTATGCCTATATTTTCTGAGGATACCAGTGATGTTTTTGTTGGACGTATTAGACGTGATTATACTGTAGAAAATGGGCTTAATATGTGGATTGTAGCAGATAATCTCCGTAAAGGTGCAGCATTAAATGCAGTTCAAATAGCTGAATCACTTATTGAACAGAACCTAGTTTAGGGGGAGTAAAAATGAGTGTTATAATTCAAAAATTCGGAGGAACCTCTCTTAGAAATCTAAATAGGGAAAGCGAGTTTCTTAAACTAGTAAAAAAGGAAGTGGAACTAGGTAATAAACTTGTAGTAGTAGTATCTGCAATGGGTAGAAAGGGAGACCCTTATGCTACTGATACTTTGATAAAACAGTTAGAGAATATAAGTACTACAATAAAGCCAAGTAGGAAGGACTTAATTATGTCGGTTGGAGAATTGATTTCTGCTGCAGTAGCATCTCATCTATTGGAAAGTGAAGGTCTTGTTGCAGAGGCATTAACGGGATTTCAAGCTGGAATATTTACTGATGATAACTTTAATTCTAGTAAAATAATTGAAATCGATACTAATAAGTTGGATAAAAAATTGGATGAAGGTAAAGTATTAGTAGTTGCAGGTTTTCAAGGTGTTACCAAGGATATGTATATAACTACACTGGGAAGAGGAGGTAGCGACACAACAGCTGTTGCCCTTGGAGGAAGTTTGAATGCTGACAGAGTAGATATATTTACTGATGTACCTGGAGTTGCTATTACTGATCCAAGAATAGTTTCAAATACTAAATATATTAAGAAGATTTCATATGATGATATGTATAGATTGGCCATTAGTGGAGCAAATGTAATCCATCCAAATGCAGTTTTACTAGGGAAGCAATATAATATACCTATAAGGGTTCTTTCAACCTTTATTGATAATCCTGGTACGCTTATTTCCAATAAGAAAAGTAATTTAAAAATAATAGGTTTCGGAGTAAAAGAGCAAGATGATAATTCAATTATATCCTTTATTTTCAATGAGGATTATAGAGATGAGATCAAAGAAAAAATGGATAAGTTTTTATTAGATGAAAAAGATAATTTTATTAATATAGAATTCTCTGACGATAATGCTACTATAATAGTTAGAAATCAAGTGCTTACTGAGTTTTTACAAAGATTGTATTCCAACTTTATCCAATAAATTAAACGGTGCAAAGATGCACCGTTTTTCCTTTATACTAATAAAGGTTGAATTTGTTTACCTAGTAGTGCTTTCTCTATTGTTTCTTCTATCTTATCAAAATTAGCTATTAAGGAATTTGGTTTATTCATAGCATCATCTTGACCAAAAGAAACAAAGTAAATATTCTTTGTGTTTAATAGTAATCCTATATTTTTAGCATTAGCTCCAAGTCCATCATTAGTAGCTATAGCTAAAACTAAAGGTCTTTGATTTCTTAAATGAGCTTTACAAGCCATGGTTACAGATGTATCGGTTATTGCATTAGCAAGCTTTGCTATTGTATTACCTGTACATGGAGCAACCACAAGTACATCCAGCTTTAATTTAGGCCCTACTGGTTCAGCTTCAACTATAGTCTTGATTAATTCTTTACCAGTGATCTCTTTTAATTTATTTTTCCATTCTTCAGCTGTACCAAATCTTGTATCAAAAGTATCTACTGCATGTGATATTATAGGATAAATATCAGCACCCTTATTAACTAAATCCTCGATGATTGGGAATACACTACTAAAATTACAAGATGAACCTGTTAATGCAAAACCTATTTTTAATCCTTCCATTGACATATTATATATTCAACTCCTCTATGATATTATAAATTGTGTCCTTAATAACCCTAGCTGCAGTTACTGGTGCAACCTTTCCTGGGAGACCTAAAGCGCTAATAACTTTTATTCCCAGTTCCTTAGCCGCTTCTAAATCAACTCCACCTGGTTTTGATGCTAAATCAATTATGATGCAATTCTCTTCAATACTTTTTAACAACTCTTTATTTAATATCATCCCAGGTATAGTATTAAAAACAACATTCATCCTTGGCAAATATTTTTCTAGCTCATTTTGATGTACTCCTATATATCCATAGTTATTTATCCATGCAAGATCGTTATAATTTCTTGCTTCCACATGTACATTTGCTCCAATTCCATATAGCATCTTTGATAAAACCTTTCCAATTCTGCCATAGCCTAGGACTATTACATTGGAATTATGAAGGGTAATAGGCATTTCTTCCATAGCAATTTGAATAGCCCCCTCAGCTGTTGGTATTGCATTGAGAACCTGCATTTCTTCTCTCTTAAAATAATCATCAAATTTAAGACTCATATTTTCTAGTTTTTTCTCATTATCAGATCCAAGTTTTCCCCCAATGATAATTTGATCTTTAGACATCAAATCAAATGCCCTATCTATTTTAAATACGCCCTCTGAGAATGGAGCATTTATATTTATATTATCTGTAGAAAATGGCAATGGACCTACAATAACATCAGCATGTTCAATTGCTTCTTTTAAGCTTATTGATTGGTATTTATACTCCTCCATTTTATCAAAGCCATAGATACAAAGGTCATTTCCATCTTTCATTAGTGATTTGCCAAGCTCTAAGCTTCTCTTATCTCCACCTAATATAGTAAATTTTAATCCCATCTTACCCCTCCTTATGGTTTTTTCAAACTATTATATATTATGTGAAAGTGGGTTTTTCGTTTCCTCAATTGTCAAATTTATAGTATAATGTACAAGATATATTAATTTAATAGGAGGCATGAAATGTTTCAGTATTCAACAGCAGGTGTATGTGCAAAAAATATAGAATTTGATATTAAAGATAATAAGGTTGTCAATGTAAGATTCCATGGTGGTTGCAATGGAAATCTACAAGGAATATCAAGTCTAATAGAAGGAATGGAAGTAGAAGTAGTAATTGAGAGACTATCTGGATTAACATGTGGTATGAAAGCCACATCATGTCCTGATCAATTAGCTGAAGCTCTAAAACTTGCAATTGAAAAAGCTGCAAGTTAAAAATAAGGACCTTGTTCTAAATAGTTAGAGCAAGGTCTTTTAATATAATTCAATATTACTGGTACTTTTATTTAGATTAAAGGTTTTGAGTAATTCATTAAATTTCAATTCTAATTTTTTATAAAATGAAAGTCTAACCTTTGAGTATTTTTCCAATTTTTTATAAAATTCTTTTGAAACTAGCATTTGGTTTCTTCCGACTGCATCCATAACCATAATAAGTGTACATGAACTGATTACTTCTTTCATTAAAGTCATGGTTTTTGATTCGCCTTTAATAGGTGTATTTACTTTGAAGATATAGGATATCAGTTTATTGATATTCTCATCAAGGTTATCACATTTATTTTGTATACTAAATATAGTTTGATGTCCTTCTATTTTATCTTCTGTAGCATCTTGAAGATCATCAAGAAGTTGCAAAAATGTACCATAATCAAAGGAAAACTGCATTTCATAATCAGAAAGATTACCCTTTACTAGAAAGGCATCAGCAAGAACTGAAGAACCCCCTTTGAAAAAACTTATAGGAAGAATTTCTTCAACTGTCATTTTAGAATGCTTATCTTGATTAAGACTTTCAATTTGGGCTTCCTGAATTAACAGTATACTTTCATATACTTGAGTATAATCATCTCTATTAAATTGAGATTCAATCTTTGCTACAAGCTCAAATACTCTATTCTCATGATCATTATTAGGTATCTGTTTTTCACCATTTAATACCATATTTAGTTTTTGGTTAAATTTGTTTTTATCTATCAAATCTATATCTGGATTATCTACATAGTTATCAGTATATGGATAAAGCATACTATATCCATATATGGAAGGAGTCAATTCTAGGGGTATCCCCCATATAATTTGCAAACTATTCATAATCCATACATTTCGTATGGCCTGAAATATCTCAACTGGCTTTAGACTACTATCTTCTTTTCTAGCACGAGAAACAAATTCCTCTGCTATATTCAGATATCCCTTGTCTATAAAAAACTTTAGAAATGGTTTATCAAAAAAGTATTTCCCTTTATCAAACTTTAATAGATAGGAAACTATTATTTCTTTAATTTCATCAGTTTCTTTATGACTTAATTCTTCCGGGTTTATCTCTTTATAAGGCTCTATTTCTGCAATTAATTTCTCTAATAAATTTTCAATTTCTTTTTCATTAATGATTTTCTTTAGAAAAGATGTCTTATTAATTTCACTGAAATTATGAATGCTACAACTAAGGTAGTCATTTAAAGCATTCTCTATTAAGATACTCTTATGAATAGATTTTTTGGCGTTTTCCATATTTTAGTTTCACTTTCTCCAATATTTACATGCCTTTAACAAATATAATTAATTATATCATAAAATTATAATACTAGGCCTTATTTGTTGATATTATACAAATCGGGGTCGGACTTTAATAAGACCTAATTTAATTTTATTTTAAATAATTAATATATACTATATAATAGTAAGAGAAAAAGAAAAGATACATTATATTAGGAGGAAAAGATGGTTAAGAAAAATGAAATAATTGAAATTAATATAGATAAAGTAAGTTTTCCGAATAAAGGTACAGCTTCATATGAAGGTCAAGCTATTAAATTAAAAGGCGGTATAGAAGGACAAAAAGTTGCAGCAAGGATCAGTAGAAAAAGAAAAGACTATATGGAAGCTAAGATTGTTGATGTATTAGAAAAGTCTCCTATGGAGACAGAGGTAGGATGTCCACATATTGGTATTTGCGGTGGATGTACTTATCAAACATTATCCTATAAAGCAGAAACTGATTATAAAGAAAGCCAAGTTAAACGACTATTCGAAGAAGCTGACATAGATGTTGATTTTATGGGAATAGAAAGTGGACCAATAATCCAAGGATATAGAAACAAGATGGAGTATACCTTTGGTGATGAAGAAAAAGATGGACCTTTGGCACTGGGGCTTCACAAGAAGGGTAGATTTTATGAGGTAGCCAATGTTGATGAATGCAATATAATAGATGAAGACTTTACAAAGATAAGACAAAGTGTCATAAAATACTTTCAATCTAAAGGAACTAAATATTATAACAAAAGAAAAGTTGAGGGGTATTTAAGACATTTAGTTGTAAGAAAAGCATTGTCAACAGGTGAAATATTGATAAATTTAGTCACAACAAGTCAAGATACATTGAATAAGGAAGAGTTTGTAGATTATCTGCTTAAATTAGATCTAAAGGGCGAGATTAAAGGAATTCTTCATTCTGTCAATGATGGGCTTGGAGATATTGTTGTAGCAGATACGTTAGAACTATTATATGGAAGAGACTATATAATAGAAGAGATACTAGGGCTTAAATTTGAAATATCTCCATTTTCCTTTTTCCAAACAAATACATTTGGTGCAGAAAAACTATATTCAATAGTAAGGGACTTTGTTGGAGATAAGAAAAACAATATCGTCTATGATTTATATTCTGGTACAGGTACCATAGCTCAGATATTATCTCCTGTAGCCAAGAAAGTAATAGGTATAGAGATAGTTGAAGAAGCTGTAGAAAAAGCAAAGGAAAATGCTAAATTAAATGGACTTGATAATGTTGAATTTATTGCAGGAGACGTATTAAAAGCAGTAGATGATTTAAGTGAAAAACCAGATTTAATAATTATAGATCCACCAAGAGACGGTATTCATCCAAAGGCTATAAATAAAATTATAGATTTTAATCCTGAGAATTTTGTTTATGTCTCATGTAATCCAGTAACATTGGTTAGGGATTTGAAAGTGTTTATAGAAAGAGGATATAGGGTAGATAAGGTAAAGCTAATGGATATGTTCCCTAGGACACCTCATTGTGAGGTGGTTTGTAAGTTAGAAAGCCACAGAGCTAAGTCATACCAATGATTTAGGTAGTTTAAAGGCATTGAATGTACAGGTGACATTCAATGCCTTTTCTGTTCTCGGGAACATGTCCATTAAAAGTATCAGGATTATTGTGATGGGAGATGGATTATATCTAAGGATACCTAGAATAGAGAAATATATGTTTATTTGATTAAAGCTGTATGATACAATATTTATAACTAGAAAGCAGACAAAATTGAAGTTTGTAGTAGAATCATATAATAAGATTAAAATACAAAAAGATAAAGATAAGGAGTGAACTTATGAGTCACCTTGAAAAAGTAGATTTATATCAAAGAATTATTAATGAATTAAGACCTTTTGAGGGTGAAATGTTAAAGCAAATAAAAGAATTTTATCGGATCGGATTAACATGGACATCCAATGCACTAGAAGGGAACTCATTAACTGAAAGTGAAACCAAAGTTTTAATAGAAGATGGACTAACAGTTGGGGGGAGACCCCTAAGGGATATGTTTGAGGCAGTAGATCATGCCAAAGCATATGATTATATGTTTACTTTACTTTGTAATAAAGAAATTGCAGAGAAAGACATTCTTTATTTACATAAATTATTTTATCATAATATAGATGAAGAATTTGCAGGAAGATACCGTGATATTCCTGTATTTATTACAGGCTCTAACTACCCAGTTACTAAAGTTGAAAATATTCAAAGTGAAATAGAAGATTTATGTAGATGGGTGAGTAAGGAAAGAAGAAAGTATCATCCAGTAGAATTTGCAGCCCTTATTCATAAAAAGTTTGTATTTATTCATCCTTTTAAAGATGGTAATGGTAGGGTCGCTAGACTATTAATGAATACAGCACTAATACAGGATGGATACTTGCCAGCATTAATTCCTCCAATCTTAAGAATAGACTATATTTCACTCCTTGAAAAGGCACGTGAAGATGATAAACCATTCATTAACTTTATATCAGAGAGAGAATTAGAATCACAAAAGGATTTTTTAAGACTTCTTCATATTCCATTGCCAAAATTAGAGCAAGATAATAAATAAATGAGGATGGAATAGCAAGGTGTTTTATGAATAAAAGGTTATATTATGTGTAATATCAAGTAGTAGATAATACGACTTGTGATGGGTAAAACTACTGAAGAAGTCAATGCGCGTATCATGTCTAGCTTGCTATAGAAGACGAGTTGTAGAGAAGGTTTATTGGCAGCAAGCTAGGGCTGAGAGTATAATTGAAATACATATGATAGATTAACTAAGAACGCTCAGTTTCTATTTATAAGAGCAAAGAAACATTAAATCGAGATGGATTGATGCATTGTTTTATATTTTGTTCATCTATTACAAATAGCGTGATACAATTGCTTCCAATACTTTATTAGGAGGAGAGGATATGAAGTTTTCAGTTTATAACACTTTAACAGGAATAAAGGAAGAGGTAATACCTATAGAGGAAGGTAAGATAAAATTGTATACATGTGGACCAACAGTATACAATTATGCTCATATAGGCAACCTTAGAACCTATATTTTTGAAGATGTCCTTAAAAAATCAATGGAGTACATGGGCTTAGAGGTCAAACATGTTATGAATATAACGGATGTAGGACATTTAGAATCTGATTCAGATACAGGAGAAGATAAAATGGCTTTGGGAGCCATGAGAGAAAAGAAAACTGTATGGGAAATTGCAAAATTTTATGAAGATGCTTTTTTAAATGACTGTCAACTTCTTAATATAACAGCGCCTACAATAATATGCCGAGCTACAGAGCATATCAAGGATATGATTAACTTTATTCAAGTACTGGAAGATAAAGGTTTTACTTATATAGCCAATGGTAATGTATACTTTTCAATAGAAAAATACCCGGATTACGCTAAGCTTGCCAATCTAAGTCTAGAGGAGCTTGAGGCAGGAAGTAGGGTTGATGTAGACCTATTCAAGAAAAATCCCCTAGATTTTGTATTATGGTTTACAAACTCAAAGTTTTCCAATCAAATAATGCAGTGGGAATCACCTTGGGGAACAGGTTTCCCAGGTTGGCATATTGAGTGTTCTGCCATGTCAATGAAATATTTAGGAGATAGAATAGATATACACTGTGGGGGAGTAGATCATATTGCGGTGCATCATACGAATGAAATTGCTCAATCAGAAAGTGCTAGAGGTCATAAATGGGTTAACTATTGGATGCATGGGGAGTTTCTTGTGCTTGATAATGGGAAAATGTCAAAATCAAGCGGAGATTTTCTAACTCTTTCAAGGCTTATTGAAGAAGGTTACAGTCCCTTAGATTATAGACATTTCTGTCTTCAGTCAAGGTATAGGAAACCACTAGTATTTAGCTTTGAAAGTTTGACAGAGTCTCAGAAAGCTTTTAAAAAGCTAAGGAGTAGAATTAAAAATATTGTTGAGGGTAAAACCAATGACGAAGTAGTAGATAAGAGTATAATAAAAGAATATCAGGATAAATTTGCAACCCAAATAGGTAATGATTTGAATATAGCAAATGCCTTTACAGTGTTAGCCGAGGTTATAAAGGACAATGTTTTAAATAACACTGAAAAGGTTTACTTGATAGAAGATTTCGATAAAGTATTTTCACTAAATCTCACTATAGATGAAGAGATAACAAATAGTGACAATGTTGATGAAGAATATATTCAGATGCTTATTTTGGAGAGAAATAAGGCAAGAAATGAAAAGAACTGGGTTAGGGCAGATGAAATAAGAAGTATTCTTCTAGAGAGTAATATAGAATTAGTAGATTCAAGGGATGGAACTAGATGGAAAGTTATATAAAACTGGTTTACCTTTAGTGAGTATAGGGGAGATACGATTAAAATCTTCTCTATTTTCTTATTATGATAATTAAGGCTTAAAGATAAAGAAGAATAATCTCCACTAGAAAATTTGACGGAGCTAGGTACTTAAGTTATTAACTTATTAACTTATTGGCGAAAAAGTAGATGTCAATTTAAGAAGAAAATTCTTGTATAGATGTTGGAAACGTACCCTTCCACCAAGGGGCTACTAGATTCAATTGACATCTTTATTGTCACCTCAAGGCATGTTGAAGTCGTAACACTGATTGTGAAGGAGTAAAGCGACTGAAGAAGCAAATGATTGGTAGGTCAGATGCAACTAATGCCGAATCTATGGGAAGGTGAATTTTCTGACCTAATAGATTTGTTGCATTAGAGTGCTGAGAAGTAATAGGTTTAAATAACAAGTATTTAGAGGATTATAAGTGAATGTGTAGGTGTGTTTTAGATTCCCTTGGGCTTAGGCTCAGGGGAAATTTTGTTTGGTAGGTATATTGTATTTTGTTGGGTAGTATAAGGAAAGATGTTAATACTAAAACCTTACTACGTCCATTAATAGAAGAACTAAAGGATAAGAAAATAACAGTTCGCTACCAAGGAGATGAAATGCCGTTCTATTCAATGGGGATAAATATTGTGTTGACTAGAAAATTTAAGAGAGTGCAATAATAACACGAAAATTTTGGGTATTTGAGATAAATACTTCTTCAATAAGAATAATATGAACCCAGATGAAATTTCATAAAAATATATTGACGGAATTATCCAATTAATATAATGTTTATTCATGATAATATGATTATGAAGGGTGGTATGCCATTCGGCAACATTTAATGTTATCATAATTCATCAAGTGTCGGGTATATGGAAATGTAGATTCCATTTAAGCAACGAGAAAATATAAATAAAAATAAATTGATTGGAGGAAATGCTAATGAGTAGGTACGAAGAAGGGTTAAAGATAATTGAAGAAAGGTGCGGCAACAACAAGGATAATGTTATCTCGCTTGCAACTATTGCCACAGGGCCAAGTGCTGATGGAAACCCTATACCCATTGTCCGCGATGTAGACGCATAT
Organism: Tissierellaceae bacterium; assembly: GCA_031460505.1. Taxonomy (GTDB): domain Bacteria; phylum Bacillota; class Clostridia; order Tissierellales; family Tissierellaceae; genus JAAYTL01. The sequence continues at coordinate 140,219 of JAVKTT010000005.1, read as the reverse complement.
TACGAGGATGGCGTGTTTTATGTTGTTACATATGCGAAGTCAAATAAAATACTACAAATAACACAAAACAAAGAAGTTGCGTTTTCGGTTAACTTCGAGTGGTTTTCTGGCAACGGAATAGGTGAAAATCTCGGTTGGGTATTAGACCCGAAAAACGCTGAATTAAGGACTAAACTTCGCGAAGTTTTTGCCGCATGGTACGATGACGCGAACAATGAGAAGGATGAGAATTGCTGTATTTTGGCAATCCGCCTTACAAGAGGCACGGTAATTAAAGACCATGGTGCTGTGCGTTACAATATGGACTTTGTGAATAAGATAGAAACAAATGAAGGGAAAACCATATAAAGCAGGAGGTAAATATGTAGGTAGGAGATAAAAATTATCTTGTAATGGATATGGGGGTCTGTGCAAATGAAAACTATGCTGAAAATTATGCGAATGCCTAAAAATGAAATTCCTGAGGATATATTGCCTTTGTTTGAGCACATTGTTCAAACAAATAAAAGGGACGAATGCGAAGAAAAATTTGTAAAAGCGATGGAAGAACACCTCACCAAGAAGCAACGCTTCTGGCTGTTTTGAATGAAGACAACACAATCACAGTAACTTTTGCCTATAATCATGGATACTACAAACATGCGCCAAAAGGAATGTTTCAATTTCCGGCGTCAATTGAAACATATTTTGAAAGATGTGCAGGTGGGCGTTTGTATGAATACCAGAAAGCATTGGGAATAAAACTGAAGATTAAGTCAGTTGATGTGTCTCCCCTTAGAGAAAATATTGTAAACCCCGTTGTATTTACGTTTGAGATAGTGGATTAAAATCATTTTGAAAACTCCGACATCATCTCAATTTTGATACGAAGAGCATTAGAATGTATTAGCAAATATCAAGATAATTCTTGCCTAAATATAGTGAGTAATGTAGTTGGTGGGAATGGAAAGTTCAAAAAAATGTGATAGAATTGTTAGAACTTCAGAAATATGCCTTGCCACCAAGGGAGGAATATCAACTTACGACATCATTATTGTACTCTCAAGGCATGTTGAGTGTGTTGTTTTGATAGATAAGGAATAGGTTTATTCTAAAAGGTTTGAAGGTTGAGGGAATTTTGCTTTAGGGTGTCTAATTTTATGCAGAAATAGATAATACCGTAGATATCCAAAGAGAAGATCTTGATCAATACATTATTTTGTAAAGTGAATATGTTAAACTCTATTGTTGATTTTTATATGATTCTGCAGTGAGCTAGTGCTGATTAAACTATATTAAAATATTGAAGGGTTTCAATAGAATGGTGTAAAATGATATAATTAAACATAAGATGTATTATGCGAAGTAAAGCTAGTGCAATAGTTTTTACATAATTGTGTTAAAGTGTGAATATATTTAGCATTAGTGAATTATATGAGGGGGATGGTGAATGAAAAAAGTAGGACCATTTATATTACCGTTATTTAGGAGTGTTATATTTATTATTGTTGGAGTATTATTTACAGGGTTAACTAATCAAACATTGGAACAAGCAAGTCGATGGTGGTCTATAATATGTACTGTTTGTAATGTTATTACTATTGTTTTATTAATGGCTATTTTAAAAAAAGAAAACACCTCATATAGAAAACTAATTGGCTATCAAAAAGGTCAAGGCAATATAAAATATACATTATTGATTGTTGCTCTAATGATTTTATTAGGAATGGGTGGAATGTATGGATTTGGTTTTATGATATATGGTTATATTCCTGTAATAATGGTACAGCCCATTCCAGTTTGGCTTGCTTCAATAAATCTTATACTGCTGCCTCTAACAGTAGTATTTGCCGAACTGCCTTTGTACTTTGGATATGCACTTAACGGAATTGAAAGGGTTACAGGTAATAAAATATTATCAATTGTGTATCCGATGTTTTTTTATGCTTTTCAACATAGCTTTATCCCTCTCCTGTATGACTGGAAACATATCCTGTTTAGATTTTTATCATTCTTGCCTTTAATGTTAGGATTAGGAGTTATTTATTATAAAAAGAGAAAGCTTGTACCTCTTATGGCTGGTCACGTTGTTTTAGATTTTGTAGCCGGTGCTCAAATTTTAATGACTTCTATATCGCCTGCACTATTTGAAATGATGAAAGCAATGAATAAATAGAAATATACCCTGCCGCCACCAGGGGATAGCAGATGTTTGAATAGCAAATCTATCATAATTATGCTATAATAAGGTCATGATATTAACGGGGAGGCGATATTATGATTGAAATAAGACCAATAAAGGATTTGAGAGATACAACTGAAATATCAAAACTTTGTCAAGAAAGCAAGGAACCTATTTATATTACAAAAAATGGATATGGACACCTGGTAGTTATGAGTATGGAGACTTATAAAGACAAATTAGCTAAAGCAGATTTATATGAAAAGTTGGCAGAAGCAGAAAATCAAATAAAAAATGGAGAAAAACTTTTAGATGCTGAGGCAGTTTTTGATAGTTTAAGAGATAGGTATGGTAAATAATTATACTATAAAAATGACTCCGAAGTCAGCAGAGGATCTAGATAATATTTACAAACATATATCAGAAGAATTATATGCTACATCTACAGCTACTAATATTCTAGAAAGAATAGAAAAAGAAATTATGAGATTAAGAGAGTTTCCTTTTTCATGTAATTATGTGGCTGATGAATATCTAAAAAGTAAGGGTTATAGAAAACTAATAGTTGATAATTATATAGCATTTTATTTAATTAATGAAGAACATAAACAAGTTATTATTATGCGTGTTCTATATGGAAAACAGAAGTATGAAAATTTACTTTAAATACACCTATTAATTTAGGTGTATTTAATTTGAATATAAATTTTTCATAGCTAAAATAGTCTTCCACCAAGGGGATAAGGAACGTTGAAGTCGTAACCCTGCTTACGAAGTAAGTAGTGGTACGTCTCATGCTAGGAATGTCTAAGAAGGCGAGCGATAGCTAGGCTGATTGGTGGGTAAAATTGTACCATAAGGGTATGATTACATTAGGATACTGTTGCTAAAAATTTAGATGGTGGTATGTAAAGGAGGAAAAAATGAAGTTTATTTCATGGAATATTGATTCATTAAATGCAGCATTAACAAGTGATTCATCACGTGCTTTATTATCTAGAAATGTATTAAATACGATTATAGAATATAATCCAGAAGTTATTGCCTTACAGGAAACAAAGTTATCAAGTAATGGTCCTACTAAAAAGCATTTAGAATTTTTAGTGGACAAGTTTCCGGACTATAAAATTGTTTGGAATAGTTCAGTGGAACCAGCCCGCAAGGGTTATGCAGGTACCATGTTTTTATATAAGAAGGATTTGAAACCATCCGTTACCTATCCAGCAATTGGTGCTCCAGGTACCATGGACTTTGAGGGGAGAATTATCACATTAGAGTTTGATGACTTTTATTTAACCCAAGTTTATACGCCTAATGCAGGGGATGGTTTGAATCGTATTGAAGATCGTCAGATTTGGGATATAAAATATGCAGATTATCTAGTAAATCTGGATAAAGAGAAGTATATTATTGCAACAGGTGATTTCAACGTAGCACATAAAGAAATAGATTTGGCTCATCCTAACAATAATCGTAATTCAGCTGGTTTTACTGATGAGGAACGTCAAGGTTTCACAAATCTTCTAGCAAAGGGCTTTACAGATACCTTTCGCTATGTTCACGGTGATGTAACAGATATTTACACTTGGTGGGCTCAGCGTGCTAAAACAAGTAAAATTAATAATTCTGGATGGAGAATTGACTATTGGCTGGTTAGTGATCGTATTTCAGATAAGGTTACTAAATCTGAAATGATTGATTCAGGTCCAAGACAAGACCACACGCCAATATTACTTGAGATTGATTTGTAATAATATTTAATAAATAAAAGATTTCATAGAAATGATATTTTAAAAATGTAAAAGCTAAGTTTTGGTTAACTTGACCACATAAACTTAGCTTTTATTGTATTTTAAATAAGTCTACTTTTTTGCTAAAATTTGAAGTTTAGCAATTTTTATCGACTCTGATAATGGTCTCTTTGCTGGACAAATATATGAACAAGCACCACATTCTACACAATCTAGAGCATTGTACTCCTTTGCCATATCAAGATTGTTTTTAAGAGAATAGGCAGAGATTAACAATGGTTGTAAAAATACTGGACATACATCTAAGCACCTTCCACATCTAATACAAGGTTGTACTTTTTCAGATTTTGTCTCACTTTTCGATAATCCCAAAATCCCTCCGGTGGTTTTAATTACTGGTACTTGAGTAGTAAATTGGCTTTTACCCATCATAGGGCCACCTATTATAATTTTATGTGGGTCTTCTGTAAATCCACCACATTGGTCAATTAACTCTTGGATTGGTGTTCCTATCTTTACTTGAAATACCTTAGGCTCCTTAACTATATGACCAGTTACAGTTACAATTCTTTCGTATAATGGTTTGCCCTCAATTATGGCATCTCCAATTGCTTTCGCAGTAGCTACATTATTTACAACACAACCGACATCTGCTGGTAAGCCACCCGATGGTACTTCTCTACCAAGAATTGCATTAATAATTCTCTTTTCATCGCCTTGAGGATACTTTGTTTCCATGGCGACTATTTTAATATTATCAGAATCCTTTAAAACTTCCTTAAAAGCTTCGATTGCATCAAACTTATTTTTTTCTATTGCAATTATTCCACTTTTTACATTTAATGCTTTCATAATAGCTTTAGTACCAAATATTATTCTTTCAAACATTTCAAGCATACTTCTGTGATCAGGTGTCAGAAAAGGTTCACATTCTGCCCCATTTAGGATAAATATATCTACCTTCTTATCACGTGGAGGTGAAAGTTTTACATGTGTTGGGAATCCAGCACCACCCAATCCTGTAATTCCGGCTTCTTTGACAATTTCAATTATCTCTGTTGGAGATAACTCTTCTAAAATACCTTTTGGTTTTATAGAATCATGAGGTGTATCTAAGCCATCTGATTCAATTACTATAGTGTTAACTTTTTTACCAGCTGGGGAGTATAAAGATTCAATACTCTTTACAATTCCAGATACACTTGAATGAACAGGTGCTGAAATATAAGCTGTAGATTCACCAATTTTTTGCCCCATTTTAACATATTCTCCAAGCTCCACAATTGCTTTGCAAGGTGCTCCAATATGTTGTTGTAGTGGTATGTAAACTACTTTAGGATCAATAGCCTTGACAATGGGTTTCCCATTTGTAAGCTCTTTATATCCTGGTGGATTAATTCCACCCTTAAAAGTTCGATTTCGTAGTCGCATTAGTTTCACCCTTTATATAAGTAATATTTATTAACTCACATGAGAGTTTTATATAACTTATATTATAACAGAAATCCTTATAGCTGGGAAAACTAGGTTGATAATTATAAGGATGATTTATATACTAAAAGTATTACCCTATTATTTAGAACTACAACTATCAGTTGACAAAATACCAATTGGGTTTGGTAGCAATGATTAACTGTTTGAGGAATGCAATGATTGAATGAAGAGTAGGGTTGGGTAATTAGGGTATAACTTATATTAAAAAAATGTAGAGGAAGGTTATTATGTTAAACATATTAGAAAAAGTTAAATCAATCGAAGAATATATCATTAATTTTAGAAGAGATTTTCATAAGTATCCAGAATTAAGTGGTCAAGAATTTAGAACTCAAGAAAAAATCATGAATGAATTAGATAAACTAGGGATACCGTATAAGAAAGCTGGCAACACATCTTTAATAGCCACATTAAAAGGTGGAAAAGGTGGTAAAACAATTGCTTTAAGGGCAGATTTTGATGCTCTTCCTGTAAAAGAGGAAGCAGATGTTGAATTTAAATCTAAAACACCTGGCTTAATGCATGCCTGTGGTCACGATGCTCATGCAGCCATGCTTCTTGGTGCTGCAAAAATCTTATCTGAGATGAAAGATGAAATACCAGGAGAGATCAGATTTTTCTTCCAAGAAGGTGAAGAAACATTCTCAGGAGCAAAAAAAATAATTGAAGCAGGCGGAATGGATGGAGTTGATGCTTGTTTTGGTATGCATGGAATGCCAGGATTAGAGACAGGGTATGTAGATATTACTTCAGGATATAGAATGGCTGGATGCGATACTATATACGTTAAGTTTGAAGGAATTTCAGGGCATGGATCGGTTCCGCATCTTGCAAAGGACACTATTCATCCTGCATGTATTTTTGTTACAGATCTTCAAGGTATAATTACCAAAAATATTGACGCTCAGGATCCAATAGTTCTTTCTGTAGGAAAGTTTGTTGGTGGTACAAAGGCAAACATAGTTGCTAAATATACAGAAGTTGACATCTCTATGAGATACTTTAATCCTAAGGTTAGAGAAACAGCCCATAAGGCGATAAAAAGACATGCGAAAGCTATTGCAGACGCATATGAGCTTAAGGTTGATGTAATAATAGAGGAAAGTGCACTTAGCCTTTATAATGATGATGGATTAGCAATACTTGCTGATAAAAGTTGTACAAAAGTTTTTGGAGAAGGGAAAAATATATCCTTACCTAGAATGATGGGATCAGAGGATATGCCTTATTATTTCCAACATGCTAAAGGGGTGTATGCATTTATGGGCTATCGAAATGAGAAAAAAGAAGCTATATATTTCCCACACCATGAGAAATTTAAGATTGATGAAGATTACATGAAATACGGTACAGCACTACATGTACAATTTGCTATTGATTTTCTAAATAGCTAATGGGATGTTAGCCCCTTTCTCTTAATTACTCATTAATAATCTCTATTTTTATAATAAAAGTTTTTGATTTGAATATAATTTAGAGAATCAAATATTATTTGGAGGAAGTTAAATGGTTAACAAAACTTTAAATATGATTAGTCAAAAAGATTTCTTTAATTCTGCTGCTAAAGAATGGGATAACATTTGTAAGCATGATACTAATAAAATAGATCATATTATAAATCTACTAAATATCCAAAAAGGATCAAAGATACTAGATGTAGGAACGGGGACAGGTATCCTTATACCATATTTAAGAGAGAAGGTAGGAGATGAAGGAAAAATTATAGCAATTGATTATTCAGATAAGATGCTTGAAATTGCTAAGAAGAAATATATCAATGACAATGTCTTCTTTGTTTATGGTGATATTTTAGAAACTGCTTTACCAGAAGAATACTTTGACTTTATAATTTGCTATTCAGTTTTTCCTCACTTTCTCAATAAGCAATTAGCAATTAGTACTATGGCAAAGTTTTTAAAGACATATGGAAAGCTTACAATTTGTCACTCTCAAAGTAGAAAAGAAATAAATAATTTACACAAAAATGTTTCTGAGGCAGTATCAGAGGACAACTTGCCAGAAATGAATGTTATTAAAAAACATTTAAAAGATTCAGGGTTGAATATAATTACCGATATTGATAATGATGATATGTTTGTTATTATTGCAAGAAAGTAAATAACAATACAATAAGAATATTTTCTATGAATTGTATAATACTACTAATTAAAGGGTTAATAATGAAGTTTATAGGAGGAACAATGTGAAAATAACTAATGATAACAATAAATCATATTATAAAGGTTCGTTATCAGGACTTATTATATCAATAGGAATAGGGTTTTTTTTTACTTTTTTTTAGATAAAATAAATGTGGTAAGTAATTGGTTAGATTATAATATAATTGTATCAAATGCAGGTGATAAACTACTTTATAAATTAATATGGTCAATAATGAACTTCACCGAGGCTGAATTCTATGCAGGTTTTTTTGCTTCTTTAGGATTAATATTTGGAGGAATTCTAGCATGGAGATTAGATGTTAAAAATTCTAAGTTTGCAGGTTTTAATATATGCTATGGTAAAAATCTTTTTCCTTGGGTACTAGCTTCTCAGATATTATCATTATTTTTAGCAGTGTTTGTATTCGATTTTACAAGATTTTTCCGAAATGGTGAATATATTTGGCTACCAACATTCATTTCTATAGTTGCTGCTCCACCTGCTATCATACTAATTTATGGTCCAAGTGTAGTAGCTTTAATTGCAGGGTCTTTTCTCGGAGGAATCATGTCATTTCCTGTAGCTTTTTGGATAATGAATAGTATAATGCCCTTACTTGGAGTACCAGGAGTAGTTGGAAATTTATTTGCTATGACAATTACAGGAATATTGATATCGGAGATTTGTAAAGATTTGCCTTGGATTAAAAAAGTACCATTAAAACCATTGCATAGGACTGTTAAGCCTCGAGAACAAACTTTAAAAGAAATGGAAAAACCATTGTGGTTTATAAGAAGAGTTTTAGCAGATTTTACAGAGCCTCAATTCTATGGAAATGAGATATCAGGAATATTTCTTATAATAGGAGTTTGTATAGACTGGGTACTAAATATGAACCATGGAGCCAATGGATCAGGAGCTATACCGGCTATTATATTATCCCAATTTATTGCTTCATCAGTAGGTATATTTTTGTACTTTAAAAAATATGTAGAAAGAGGATGGTATGCGACATTTGTACCTGTAGTAAGTGTTGGCCCAGCATGTGTTCTAATGTTTGGATCGTCAATAAAGGTTGCGGTTATAGCAGGAACATTAGGTGCAATAATAGGGCCTCCTTTAGCAGAATATTTTTATGATGAACTTCCTGATGACTATCATCCAATGATTGGAAATGTAACATCAATGGCTGTTACAACAATAGTAGTATCTATGATAATAAAAGTACTTCCCTGGTTTTAAAGAGCTGAACACACTGTGTTCAGTTTTTGTATATTTTTGGTTAAACTGGAAAGGATTAAACTGAGAGGAAAGGAGGAGTTTTTGTCATGAATAATAGGATAATAACTAAAGTTAAAGGAAGTATTAAGGACAAAGAGTTTGAGGGGCTTTCAATAAATTATGTAGATATACCTTGGTATGACTCAGGAAAAAGGATTCAAAAGCTTATTACTAATAAAGGAAATAATATAGGAATAAGATTGGATAGTGTGAATATAAACAGGGGACTTTTACAAGGAGACGTACTAGAGGTAATAGATGGTGAAGCTATAGCTATAAACATTATTGAAGATAAATGTATAGCAGTAAAGGCAAATGACTTACAAACAGTAGCTAAGGTTTGTTATGAGATAGGTAACAGACACTCTCCATTATTCTATAGTGAAGATTACAGTGAGCTCATTCTACCTTATGATAAGCCAATACATGAAATGTTAAAAAAGCTGGAAGTAGACGCAAGTGTGAAAACTATGAAAATCCATAGGGATAGGTCCATATCATCTGTTAATACTAGCCACCAACATAGTCATGATACAGATCATACTCATCATCATAGCCATAGCCATGATACTGAACACAGTCATCACCATGGTATATAGATAGGAATCAGAATATGAAAGATTATTCGTTTTTATTATTACAGATAAATGATACTCTCTTTCCCATAGGTGGCTATTCTCATTCCTTCGGGCTTGAAACTTACATTCAAAAAAACATTGTTCACGATAGAGATACAGCTGATTTATATATTCGTAGAAATTTATTAGGTAGTTTTTTATATACCGAGTTATTATCAGCTTATTATGCTTATGATTATGCTTTAGATGAAGAATACAAAAAAATAATTCAGTTGGAATCAGTAATAAGAGCAGTTAAGGCCCAAAGAGAAATTAGGGAAGCCAGTGAAAAATTAGGCGCTAGATTTATTAAGACTGTAATGAGCATGAAAGTTGATTTACCAAATGAAATATTTAATAAATATATTAAATTTACAGCTGAAGAAAAGGTCCCGAACAATCATAGTGTTGCATATGGAGTTCTATGTGCTTCAACAGGCATAGATAAAAGACAATCTATGGTGAATTATCTTTATTCTTCTACATCAGCTATAATTACAAACTTAGTTAAAACTGTGCCATTAAGCCAATTAGTAGGTCAAGAAATATTAGCTGGTCTATACCCTTTGTTTGAATTAATTATTCAAAAACTCTATTCTTTAGAAGAATCAGATATAGGTTTATCTATGCCAGGGTTTGAAATTAGGTCTATGCAGCATGAAATATTGTATTCAAGACTTTATATGTCTTAGAAAATTAATAAGAGGTGAATGTATGTCATATGTAAAGATAGGGGTAGCTGGCCCAGTTGGTTCAGGAAAGACAGCATTAATAGAGAAACTTACTAGAAAAATGTCTAAGGATTATAGTATTTGCGTAGTTACAAATGATATTTATACTAAAGAAGATGCAGAGTTTTTAATGAAAAATAGTATATTAGATGATAATCGAATAATTGGGGTAGAAACTGGGGGATGTCCACATACAGCCATACGTGAAGATGCTTCAATGAATTTAGAAGCAATCGAAGAAGTTGTAGAAAGATTCCCTGATGTTCAAATAATTTTTGTGGAAAGTGGGGGAGACAATCTTTCGGCTACATTTAGTCCAGAATTAGTAGATGCTACCATATTTGTAATAGACGTATCTGGTGGAGATAAAATTCCAAGAAAAGGAGGACCTGGAATTACCCGTTCGGATCTCTTACTTATAAATAAAATAGATTTAGCACCATATATAGGTGCTTCTTTAGAAGTAATGGAAAGAGATGCAAAGAAAATGAGAGGAGATAAACCCTTTATATTCAGTAATCTAAAAGAGGAAAAAGGTATTGATGAAGTAATTAAATGGATTAAAGAAAATGTTCTATTAGAAGGAATGTAGATATGAGTAATGCATATAAAAACCCTTCAAAATTATATATAACTACTAATGGCAGAAATGGTAAAACTATTATGGAAGATGTATATTTTACAACTCCGTTTAAAGTAACAAGACCATTTTATGAAGAAAATGGTGCAATGAAAATAGTCACAATAGCTGTTTCTGCAGGTATTTTGGAGGGGGATGTTCAAGAAATCAGTATTAAAGCCTTAGAAGGGTCTAATACCTTAATTACTTCTCAATCATATGAGAAAATCCACAAGATGAAAGAAGAAGAGGCAAAGAGAAATACACATATTTATGTTTCAAAGAATGCATATTTAAAATATCTACCTTTATCAACCATACCTTTTGCAAATTCAGCATTTTCTTCAATAACAAATGTTGAATTAGAGAACAATACATCTAAGCTTATCATTTCTGAAATAATTTCTTGTGGTAGATATTCAAGAGGTGAGATATTCCAATATAAATATTATAAATCATTAGTAAATATAAGGAAAATGGAGAGATTATTGTATAGGGATAATACGTTTTTTAAACCTGAAAAATTCCCCATGGAAGATATAGGAATGTTTGAAGGCCATACTCATTTAGCAAATATCTTAATATTTAATTTTGATTTAAGTGAATCAATTATAAATGAGATTAGAGATATTATCGAAAAAAATAACTTAGAAGGCGGAGTTAGTTATACCTGGAGTAAGGATGTCGTTATTCGTATCTTAGGCTTTAACTCTCAGTCTCTAGAGATAATTTCAGAAAAAATAATAAAAATTATTGAAGAAGGTAAGGAGGAGAAAAAATGCATCTAAATTCAAAAGACATGGAGAAGTTATTGATTTTTACAACAGGTGAGGTAGCAAGAAAGCGTAAAGATAGAGGTGTAAAACTTAACTATGTAGAGTCAATTGCATTGATTAGTGCAGAGTTATTGGAGTTAGCTAGGGACGGAAAAACTGTATCAGAACTTATGCATTTAGGAACTAAAATTTTAACTAGAAAAGATGTAATGGAAGGTGTTCCAGAAATGATAGCTGATATTCAAGTTGAAGCAACATTCCCAGATGGAACAAAGCTTGTAACAGTTCATAATCCTATTATTTAGAAAGGAGATAAACATATGATACCAGGAGAAGTAATAGTTAAAGATGAAGATATAACTATAAATGAAAATAAAAGAACTATAATAATTAAAGTATCAAACCATGGAGATAGAGCGATCCAGGTTGGATCCCATTTTCACTTTTTTGAAGTAAATAAACAATTAAAATTCGATAGGGAAAAGTCATTTGGAATGAGATTAGATATTTCAGCTGGAACAGCTGTTAGATTCGAGCCAGGAGAAGAGAAGGATGTACACTTAGTAGAAGTTGGAGGCAACAAGGTTATAGTAGGATTTAATAACCTTACAAATGCACGTATTAACAAACATAATCTTGAAAATAGTTTAGAAATAGCAAAAGCTAAAAATTTTATAGAATAGGGGTGATGTAATGAGTAATACAATTTCTGGAAAGGACTATTTTGCTTTATATGGACCAACTACTGGAGATAGAGTAAGATTAGCTGATACTAATTTATTTATAGAAATAGAAGATGATTATACAATATATGGTGAAGAAATGAAGTTTGGTGGCGGTAAGACTATCCGGGATGGTATGGGTCAGTCTGCAACAGTAACTAGTAGGGATGCATTGGATTTAGTAATTACAAATGCAATAATAATTGACCATTGGGGAATTGTAAAAGCAGATGTTGGTATAAAAGACGGGAAAATAGTTGGAATAGGTATTGCAGGAAATCCAGATATATCAGATAATGTGCATCATAATTTAACAATAGGAGCTGGTACAGAAGTATTGGCAGGTGATGGGGGTATTATAACAGCTGGAGCTATTGATACACATATTCACTTTATAAATCCAGGTCAAATAGAACTGGCTTTAACAAGCGGAACCACAACTTTAATTGGTGGTGGAACAGGCCCTGCTGAAGGTTCAAAGGCTACTACCTGTACTCCTGGACCATGGAATATTCATAAAATGTTAAAAGCAGCAGAAAACCTGCCTATTAATTTAGGTTTCTTTGGAAAAGGTAATTGTTCTACGGAAGCACCATTAATCGAGCAAATAGAAGCTGGAGCTTTAGGGTTGAAGATTCATGAAGATTGGGGAGCAACACCTGCTACAATCAATGCAAGTTTGACTGTTGCAGATAAGTATGATGTCCAAGTTGCTCTACATGCAGATACTTTAAATGAAGGTGGATTTGTAGAAGATACTTTAGAAGCCATAGGTAGCAGAACAATGCATACTTTCCATACTGAGGGAGCAGGTGGAGGTCACGCCCCAGATATTATAGTAGCATCTGCTAAAACGAATATATTACCAGCATCGACTAATCCTACTATGCCTTATACTGTCAATACCATAGATGAGCATTTGGATATGTTAATGGTATGCCATCACTTAGACCCAGATATACCAGAAGATGTAGCCTTTGCTGACTCTAGAATTCGTCCTGAAACTATAGCTGCAGAAGATGTTCTTCAAGATATGGGAATATTTAGCATAATGAGCTCTGACTCTCAAGCAATGGGCCGTATAGGAGAGGTAATTACAAGAACTTGGCAAACAGCAGATAAAATGAAGATGCAAAGAGGACCTTTAGAAAGTGATACTGAACATAGTGATAATTTTAGAGTCAAAAGATATATATCAAAATATACTATAAATCCTGCGATAGCTCATGGAGTATCAAAATATATAGGTTCTATAGAAGTAGGTAAATATGCAGATTTAGTTCTGTGGAATCCAGCTTTCTTTGGTGTAAGACCTGAAGTTATAATAAAAGGCGGCATGGTTGTTAATGCAAGAATGGGAGATGATAATGCTACTATACCTACTCCTCAACCAATTCGCTATAAAAATATGTTTGGAGCTCTAGGAAAAGCTGTATATGAAACTTGCTTTACTTTTGTATCTAAAATATCAATTGAAAATGGTACTATAGATAAATTAAATTTACAAAAGACAGTATTACCAGTTGAAAACTGCAGAAATATCGGAAAAAAAGATATGATTCATAATGATGTAATTGTAGAAGATATGGTAGTTGATCCTGAGTCCTATGAAGTAATTATCAATGGAGAAAAGATTACCTGTGAACCAGTAGATAAACTTCCAATGGCACAATTATATAACTTATTTTAAGAAACGGCTAAGTGGACAGGGGTGAACCCCTTGTCCATTTTTGATGTAGCAAAAATGCAAAAGTAATTGTAGATATGTAAAATAAGGAAATATAAGTTTGTTTGATAAAATCTATATGGTATAATGATTGCTATGATTTTACATGTTGATAATGAAAGGTGTGTAAAAATTAAATGCATAATAAATCAAGACAAATACTAGATTTAGCTATACCTGCTACAATAGAGAACATTTTGCAAACTCTGGTTGGATTTATAGATACCTTAATGATCTCCAAAATTGGATTGGTAGCTGTAACAGCAGTTGGAATATCTAACAACATATTAGCAGTATACTTAGCAGTCTTTATTGCTTTAGGAGTTGGGACTTCATCTTTAATTTCGAGATGTTTAGGTGGAGGTAAGACTGAAGATGCTAGGAAGACAGCTATACAGTCAACTGGACTTTCGATTATGATAGGACTTTTATTTGGCATAATTACAATTGTCTTTGGAAATAAACTATTATCAGTAATGGGGGCAGAAAGTGGTGTAGTTGAAAAATCAAGTTCATTTTTCTATATAGTGGGTGGAGGTTCAGTTTTTATATCCTCACTAACTGTCTTTGGCAGTATTTTAAGAGCAACAGGGGATACCAAATCTCCCATGGTTGTAAATACCGCAGTAAATATTCTAAATATAATAGTAGATTATGTTTTAATATTTGGATTAGGTCCTATACCTGCAATGGGTATTGTAGGAACAGCATTAGGAACAGTAATTGCAAGAGTTATAGGGTCAATACTAATGTTTTCAAAGATTCAAAGAACAACTTTGTCCTTTAAATTTTTTGATATATTTAATAAATCAAATTATGAATTAAATTATAAAGAATTAATTACATTATCAATACCAGCTGCATTAGAGCGATTGGTCATGAGACTAGGTCAAGTTGTTTATTATGGTCTGATTGTATCTATAGGAGTGACAACTTATGCTGCTCATACTATTGCAGGAAATATTGAGAGTTTTACATATATGCCAGGATATGGTTTGACTACCGCGGCATCAATACTAGTAGGTAATAGCTTTGGTTCGGGAAATAAGAAGGAAGCCTATGAGTATGGTGTACTTGCTGTAAAGATAGGTGCCATTATCATGTCTTTTGGTGGTATTATATTATTTTTTGGATCTCCTTATTTTGCAACTTGGTTTACTGAAGATAGTGTGGCTATAGGAAAAATAGTAACTGCTTTGCGTATTGATGCTTTTGCCCAAATTCCATTGGCTGTAAGTCTTATTTTTGCCGGTGCTCTACAAGGTTCTGGTGATACTAAGTTTCCTCTTTACAGCACTGCTATTGGAATGTGGGGTATAAGAGTCCTAGGTGTATATATATTAGGTATAAAAATGGGATTGGATATTGCAGGAGTATGGGTAGCGATTCTTATTGATCTTGTTATTAGAGGTATTTTATTGACTATTAAATTCAGAATTACAACTATAAAAGAAGATCAGCCTAACCTATGAATTTTTAGTCTTCATTTTTCAATATTTTTTTAACCATATCCAAAGCAGAACTGATCATATTCATAAATGTAATATGTGACTTGATATCATATAAACAATAAAGTATTATTAATATTAGATTAGAAAAATACACTGTTTACTGTGGTAGCAGAATAATAAGTCCAAATTCATAAACGAGGTGGTTGTTTTAATGTTTAGAAAAGCAAGCATGCAAGATATTGATAGAATTTCAGAAATATATGATGAAATTCACTTAGAGGAAGAGAATGGCAATACAACAACTGGTTGGGTAAGAGATGTATATCCTACTAGAAAGACGGCTGAAGATGCCATCTTGATTGGGAATATGTTTGTGTTAGAAGATAATGAGCAGATTGTAGCAGCAGCAAAAATCGATCAAGAGCAGATTGAAGGATATTCAAACGCTTCATGGAACTATGATGTAGCAAAGGACAAGGTTATGGTACTACATACACTGGTTGTTTCACCACGAATGAAAGGAAAAGGTTATGGTTCTAAATTTGTGGGTTGTTATGAAAAATATGCTTTGGAGTCTGGATGCTACTATCTTCGTATGGACACAAATGAAAGAAATTTGAATGCAAGAAGACTATATAAAAAGCTTGGATACAAAGAAGTTTCTATCTTACCAAGTGTATTTAATGGTATTGAAGGAGTTAAATTAGTTTACTTGGAAAAGAAACTATCATAAGCAATTCTAGTTCTTGTAGATATGGTGATTTTAATTAGTAATTAATTAATAAAATGGTATAATAGATATATAGAAATATTCATATAAAGGAGACATAAGAATTGGCAAAAAACAGAGTAATATGTACAGAAAACAACATTGATTATCTATCAATTAGAAAGGCAATGAGTTCTGGTGCAAGAACCATAGATGAATTAGTTGAACTTACAGGTGTATGTACTGAATGTGAAGGTTGCAAAAGTGAATTAAATGCTATTCTTTCTTCAGTTTGTGGTTGTAAGAAAGTTTCTTTAGAAACAGTTGTAAATGCTGTTAAAAATGGTGCTAATACAGTAGATAAGGTTGGAGAAGTAACAGGCGCTGGAACAGGTGTAGATGAAGCGACTGGAGAACCATGTGGAAAATGTAAAGTTCTTATTCAAAACATCATTGATTTAGGAAGATAATTAATAAGTTTTAAGAAAAGAAATAGTTATAGCCAGTTTGGATTGAAATATTTAATCTTAGCTGGCTTTATTTTTAGACTGTGGCAATAATGGTAAATATTACAGGATTTGTAATTGTAGAGAATAAATAGATGAACCTTTGTTAATTTTATGATAAAATAACAATTGACACAATTTTATAAATTGTATTCACAATAACATGACATTTTTAAGGAGGATTTATGCATTATTTAGTTATAGGTATTATTTTAATACTTGCATTGTTTGCAATTAGTTTTTCCAATAAGCATGGAATACCAGCACTATTATTATTTATTGTACTTGGTATGACTTTTGGAGCAATAGGACTTGAATTTAATGATTATGAGTTTGCCGATAATTTTGCTACGGTTGCACTTATGGTTATTATGTTTTATGGAGGTTTTGGTACTAATTGGAATATGGCTAAGCCTGTAGCCAAAGAGGCCATTATTCTTAGTTCATTAGGTGTTGTTGCTACAGCATTAGTTACTGGTTTGTTTACACACTTTGTTCTAGGTTTTGAATTATTAGAAGGTATGCTCATTGGCTCAATTGTTGGTTCTACTGATTACGCAAGTGTTTCAAATATTTTACGTTCAAAAAATTTAAACTTAAAATACAACTCCGCATCCCTACTCGAACTTGAAAGTGGTTCAAATGACCCAACCGCGTATACAATGACTATGGTATTCTTATCAGTAATTATTGGTTCAGATGTATCAATTCCAATTTTAATTTTATCTCAGGTAGCTCTAGGGGTTATTATGGGGTTTGTAATTGCTTTTGTTGTAGGTAAGCTGATTAGAATACTTCCTCTGGGAGCAGATGGATTACATGCGGTTTTTATGGCTTCTATCATGCTCATAACTTATGCTGCTACAAGTATTATAGGTGGTAATGGTTACTTAGCTCTATACATTTTAGGAATTTATCTAGGAAATATGGAGTTTAAAGGTAAACGTGACATAGTCTTTTTCTTTGATGGTTTTTCTGAAATCATGCAGATTGGTCTGTTTTTCATTTTAGGATTATTGTCCAACTTAACAAACTTTATTGAAACCTTCCCATTAGCACTAGCAATTATGTTGTTTATGACCATAATTGCACGTCCGGTAGTCGTTTATGGTCTAATGATGCCATTTAAGCTAAAACGAAATCAATTAAATATAATTTCTTTAGCGGGTATCCGTGGTGCTGCTGCTATTGCCTTTGCAATTATTGCAGTTAATAGTGAAGCAATAATTTCTGTTGATATTTATCATATCGTATTCGGTATCTGTGTACTTTCTGCACTAATACAAGGTTCACTAATGCCACATGCAGCAAAACGATGGGATATGCTAGATCCAAATGATACTGTGTTACAGACTTTTAACTTTTACCAAACTAAAGCTGAGATAGGATTCTTAGAAACAAGAATTCATCCAAATAGTAGTTTAGTAGGTAGCAAAGTAAAAGATCTAAACCTAACATTTGATTTTATTGTAGCTAAAATTGAACGTAATGGAGAAACGATCGTTCCTAGAGGACATGTTACTATTGAAGAAAATGATTTAATTGTTCTAGGTGGTGAAGTACACTTTGATGAAAGTGGGCAAGATCTTATTGAGTTCACCATTCCAAGAGGTCATCAATGGGCAAATCATTACATCAAAGATTTAGATTTGACATCGGATCGTTTAATTGTTATGGTACAACGTAAAGGTAGTGATATAATCGTACCAGTAGGGAATACTTTACTATTAGAAGATGATAAAGTCATCATGATTAAAGTTGAACATGCGCTAGATTTTCCTAGAGTGGATGAAAATAGTGAGGAGCAATAAATATGAGATTATTTATAGCTATAAATTTTGATGAGTGTGTTAAAAATGATATAAAAAACATAGTAAATAACATAGAGAAATACGCTGAACAGGGAAGGTTTGTAAGTAAGGAGCATATGCATTTAACCTTGGAGTTCCTGGGAGAAGTATCTGAGGAAAGAGTAAATGATATTATTTCAGGAATGAAGATTTTAAATGCTGTTCCATTTTCCCTTTCTTTAACTGATTTAGGATATTTCAAACGAAAAGATGGCAATATCTACTGGTTTGGAGTCGCAAAAAACAAAGAATTGATAAATATGCAAAAAGAACTTCATAATCTACTTCTAGAAAAAGAGTTTGAACTTGAACAAAGAGATTATACACCTCATTTGACAATTGGGAGAAAAGTAAAATTGATAAACACAATCAATTTAAAAGATTTAACTGAAACAATAAATAAAATTCAAATTGATGTAAAATCAATAGATTTAATGAAAAGTGAAAACATTAATGGGAAGTTAGTCTATACGATAATATTTTCTAAAAACTTGTAAAAGTTCAACAAAAAGCCTTCTTATCAATTGATAAGAAGGCTTTTAAAAACTAATCCTAATGCTTAACAGATTCAACAACATAAGATGTTTTATTAAATTCTGAGTATAAAGAAGTTCGTACTTTGTATAATCCGATTAGGTCAGCAAGACCCCATCCAATAGGAATTGCCCACCAGATACCTATAACTCCTATTGATGGTATGGATGATAGAACGTAGGCTAGTATCACACGAGTTCCAAGACTTACAATCGTAAGTATTATGGATACACCGTTTTGTCCTAGTCCACGGAATAATCCATAAAACATAAAAAGATAACCAATCAGGCAATAAAAACTTGCTACAATTCTTAAGTATCCAATTCCAACACTTAATATTTCCGTTTCACCTTGGTCTACAAAAATTAACATCAAAGGCTTCGCAAAGACTAATACCAGAGCTGTGATTATTAAACAATATATGGTAATAATCTTGGCTGCTGAGCCTATTCCATTACGGATTCGTTCTTGTTTATTTGCACCTACATTTTGTGCAATAAATGTAGAAAATGCATTTCCAAAATCCTGTACAGGCATATAAGCAAAACTATCTATTTTTACAGCTGCAGCAAAAGCAGCCATGACTTGTACACCAAAACTATTCACTAAACCTTGTACCATTAAGATTCCAAAGTTCATGATAGATTGCTGAACACTAGATAGTACTGAATAATTGGCAATCATTTTTATCATTGGTTTATCTAAGAAAATATGTTTTTTATGTAGACGAATTTGAGGTACTTTTATTGTACAATATATCCCAATACCCATAGCAGAGATAGCTTGTGCTATAATTGTTGCATATGCTGCACCCTTAACTCCCATATCTAATGGAACTACAAAGATATAATCTAGTGCAATATTAATTACTGCAGATATTATTAGAAAAATAAGTGGTGTTATGGAGTCACCAAAGCTTCTAACAACTGATGCAAAATAGTTATATATACTTGTAAAAGTTATACCATAAAATATAATTAGTAAATAGGTCTTTGTATCAGTAAGTATTTCAGTGGGAATTTGAATAAATCTAAGTATCTCATCAATAAAAGTGATAGCTGCTACATTGATGACTAAAGTTACTATTCCAATAAAACAGAAAGAGGTAAATAGACTGTTTTTTAACTTGTCTTCTTCCTTCGCACCATAGAAGTAAGAAAACACAGCACCACTACCCATGCAAAGACCTAGTATAATAGAAGTTAAAAATACCATAACTGTAAATGAACTACCTACAGCTGCCAACGCATTGGGTCCTATAAACTTTCCTACAATTATTGTATCTGCTATATTATATAGCTGTTGAAAAATATTACCTATTATCATTGGAAATGCGAAACTTAACATTGACTTTGTTTCATTTCCATTAATTAAATCACTAGATGATTTCATGTATTCTCAGTCCTTTCTTATGTCGGTTCAAGTTGTCTACCAATTTTTACATACTCTTAAGTAATATAACACATTTTGAGGAGATATTAAACCATTGCCTAAAACTACTATAATCTAAAGTGTTTATTTTATGATATAGTAATAAATGAATATTAGTTTAGAATTTAACGAATACAAAGTCAGGAGTGTAAAATGGTAAAAGAATACTTTTTGGTTTATTTAATTTATGGATTTGCAATGATAAATATGGGGATATTTTGCTTAAAGGAAAAGGTTGACTATTTGAGTAGTCTATCATTACTTAGATCTTTAAAATATTTAGGTTGGTTTGGAATTATACATGGATTATCTGAATGGATCACCGTAGTCATAATTGCAAATCTCTATCCTGAATATAACCAACATTTATTCAATATAGCACAAATATTAAAAGCACTATCCTTTGCCCTCTTAATGTATTTTGGATTTGATTTGTACCCTATTGAAAATAGATATAAAAGAGTAATGAAACTTGTACCAATAGTTTTATTTGCTTCTTATTTTTTAGGATTTGTAATTCTTATAGAAAGTAATGGAATAAACTATCATAACCTAAACCCTAAATTTAGTGTATTTGCCATGCGTTACTCCTTGGGATTAAGTAGTGGTATTATATCGGCAAATGCATTATTATTAAATTCTAAAAAAGTAGAAAAACAACAATCTAAAAAAATTTCTAAAAGATACAGACAATTAGCCTGGGTCATATTGATTAATAGCTTGCTTGAAGGATTGTTAGTAAAGAGGTATAATTTTTTCCCAGCAAATATAATTAATAGAGATATATTTTATAATATATTCAACATTGAAACTTTATTCTTTAAAGCTTTAATTGGCCTACTTATCAATTATTTGCTAGTAAAAGTTATCGATACCTTTAGCTGGGAACAAGAAGAACATTTAAAAAGGTTAGAAGTACATAAAATTAAATCAGAGGAAAGAAGAAGACTCAGCTTGGAAATTCATGATAGTATTATTCAATCATTGTATGCAGTAGGTTTAAAATTGGAATTCTTAATTATGAACAAAGATAACAATGTAACATCTGAAAGACTTAACGATATAAAGAATGATTTAAATAATACCATATACAAGACAAGAGAATTAATGACTTCAACAGCATTAGATGTAATAGAAATAGATGACTTAAATAATAAAATTGAGCAAATTATCAAGAGATATAGTGACTACCAAAACATAAAATTTAATTTTAAATCTGAAATTTCACCCGTGATGAGTGGAGTTTTATCTCCTGAAGAATCAACGCAAATCTTCTATATCATTCAAGAAGCAATATGTAATGTAATAAAACACTCAAAGGCAACCAGGGCCGATGTTATATTAGAAGCTAAATATGATTTGATAAATATTTCCGTAATCGATAATGGTATAGGTATAAAACAGGAGGACTTGTACAAGGACAAGCATTTCGGTATAGAATCAATGAAAGATAGAACTGAGGGTATGGGTGGAAAATTTAAGATTAAAAATCTTAAAAATGGTTTAAAAGTGAATATTGAATTGCCTTGGGAGGTAAAAAATGAATAATAAAATCAAAGTTATGTTAATAGATGACCATAATATTGTTAGAGATGGATTAAAAATGTTAATCCAGTTAAATGAGGATATACTAGTATGTGGTGAAGCAGGGAGCTTAGAGGAAGCTATGGATGTTATACCAAAGGCTGATCCTGATGTTATATTATTAGATTTTAAACTTCCTGATGGTGATGGGGTAAATGGTTGTAATTTAATTAAAAGAAATTATCCTGATATTAAAGTTATAATATTGACTGCATACTCACAAAACCATCTAGTTATGGAGACAATAAGGGCAGGAGCAGATGGATATTTATTAAAAAATATTCAACATGAAGTATTAATAAACACCATAAAAATGGTTCATGATGGAGCACATATATTAGATCCTTCAGTATCAAAAGGTGTTATTAATAATATTCAAAATGGTAGTGAAAAGAACGAGGATGATGATTTGAGTCCAAGAGAATCTGACATATTGAAATTAATAAGCACAGGAAAATCTAATAAAGAAATTGCTGAAGCACTATCTATTTCTGATAAGACAGTAAGAAACTATATCAGTAATATATTTAAAAAAATAAATGTTACAAATAGAACAGAAGCTGCATGTTATTGGTTAAGAAAGCCTTATAATAAATAAAAAAGTACAAATGTCCCTAGTCGCGGGACATTTTTCACGATATCAATAATCTCAACGTTGTGTTAAATTATTAACGGTGGACATTTATCATTATAGTATTTAAATGATAAACAGAATTTTAAACAACGGGGGGATTTATAATGAAAAATTTAAAGAAAATTTTAGTATTAACTTTAATTGCTGCAGTATTTTTAACAGCATGTGCTAAAACGACTGATGAAGTTACTAATGATGCTGAAGCATTATTCAAAGCCGGTACATACACTGCAGAAGCAGCAGGATTTGGTGGTCCAGTAAAAGTAGAAGTTGTGTTTAGCGATTCAAAAATTGAGTCTGTAACAGTTAAAGAACACGGTGAAACAGCAGGCATAAGTGATCCAGCTATAAATGATATTCCTGCTAACATAGTTGAAGCACAATCATTAGATGTGGATGCTGTAACAGGTGCAACTATGACAAGTAAAGCTATTAAGTATGCAGTAGCTGATGCTGTAAAACAAGCAGGTGGAGAAGATAACGCTTTACTTGATGTTGATTTAGACAGAGTCAGTAATGCAGAAGCATATTTCGAACAAGCTGTAGAAGCAATTGAAAAACCAGTAGCAGTTGATGGTGTAATAGAAGTAACATCATATGATGACCTTAAAAGAGCTCTTGGTTATTATGATTATATAGTAAACCCTGATACAAAAGAAGGTAAGTTTGTATATGTTGAAGGATCTGCAGTAGAGGGTAATACTGTAAAACTAGTAAATGACATAACAGCTGAAGGTGACAAAGATAATCCAAACAATGCTGATGGAGCAGACAAGTATGATGTTGTAACAGGAGCTACTATTCTTGTAACTAAGAATTTAACAATTGACGGAAATGGAAATACAATAAAAGGTGATGGATATCCAACTTTTATGTTTACAGGAAAAGATGATGAATTCGGAAATGATAGTATAGAGTCAACACTTAGAAATATAACTATAGATGATGGAGCATATAATGCAAAAATAGGTGGAGCAGTATACGTTCATGGAGCTGCTACGCTTAATTTAGAAGACAGTACTATATCAAATAGTTCAGCTGGTGCTGAAAAACTTTTCTTTAATGGTGGAGGAGCTGTATATGCAACTTCAGCTAAGGTAAAACCAGAAGAAGGTAAAGCAATATTAAATGTAACAAACTCCACATTTACAGGCAATACAACTGCTAATGGTGGTGGGGCTGCACTTATGGGATTACATGCAGACATCAATGTTTATAACAGTAAATTTACTGATAACAAATCACTTAGTGAAATGGGTGTTGGTGGAGCAATTGCTATAAGAGGTAACAGTAATTTACTAATAGAAGATAGCGAAATCACAGGAAATGAAGCTACTATAGCTGGTGGTGGAGTATACGTATTTGATGGTGTATCATTATTTAAAGGTGATGGCGTACTTACAAACGCAGGTAGTGCTATAATAAAGAACTCAACAATAAAAGATAACGTAGCACATAATGGAGCTGATGTTACATTCGGTAGATTCTATCCAGAAGGATATGAAGGCGATAAGGAAAGAAATGGTTTAGATGTTTCAGAAGGAAACACTATAGGAGTATCTGAAGATTTAACATTTACTACTATAGAAAGAACAGAAATAGTTAAATAGTAAATACCTTTATTAAAATTTTATATAGTTTAATCAACAAATGAAAAATGCTGCATATACAGCATTTTTCATTTTTTTTGATTTATATTTATATTTTGCTTCGTTTAGTTTTATGTAGTAGAATATAGGAAAATGGGTTAGGGTTGGTGATGTTTAAATGAGAAACATAAAAATGATTATAGAATACGATGGCAGCAGGTATTTAGGATGGCAAAGACTTGGAGATTCAGATAAAACAATCCAAGGCAAACTTGAAAATGTGATTTCAGAAATGACAGGATCTAATATAGAAATAATAGGTTCAGGAAGAACTGATGCTGGGACTCATGCTAGAGGTCAAGTTGCTAACTTTAGGACAATATCAAACATGGATTTAAAAGCGATGCAAGAGTATATAAATCATTATCTTCCACAGGATATTGTAGTAAGGGAAATTCATGAGGTACATGAAAGATTTCATTCTAGGTATAATGTAGTTGGCAAAAAGTATATTTATTATATCTGGGATGATCCTATTCCATCAGCGTTTAATAGAAAATATAGTTTCTATTACCCTGAAAAGCTTAATCTTCAAAAGATGAATGATACTTGTGGTAAACTCATTGGAACCCATGATTTTATCGGGTTTTCTTCACTTAAGAAAACAAAAAAGTCCACTGTTAGAACAATAAATGAAATCTCTATTCATAGGGAAGGGGATATGTTAAAATTCGTATTTGTAGGAGATGGATTTTTATATAATATGATAAGAATAATTATGGGTACTTTATTAGAAATTGGAACTGGAAAAATGGAGCCAGAATCTATAGATGAGATTTTTAAAAGCAAGGTTAGAAGTGATGCTGGTATAACTGTTCCTGCACAAGGATTATTTTTAGAGGAAGTTTATTATTAATAATAAAATAGAAAGATTTGTTGATAACTTGTCAACAAATCTATTTTTTAACTATATGATATTTTCATCTTTCAATACCTCAACTAAAGCATCAACTACATCACTATCATATAGCTTTCCTTTAAGACTTATCAATTCCTCAATAGCGACTTTAGGGGTTAGTTCGTCCTTGTAAGACCTCTCTGAGGTCATAGCATCATATGAATCGGCTACAGCAATAATTCTAGCCTCAATCAGTATCTCATCTCCCTTAAGGCCGTTAGGGTAGCCTGAACCATCTATTCTTTCGTGGTGCTGCTTGATTATTTCAGAGATATTCTCAAAATATGTCTTTGTTACAATTTCTGCTCCCCATGAAGAATGTCCTTTAATTACTTCAAATTCCTCATCTGTTAATCTACCTGGTTTGTTTAGTATTTCATCAGGCACATTTAGTTTTCCTAAATCATGAAACAGAGCTGCAAATCCGACGTTTTCAATTTTTTCCTTAGATAATCCCATTTTATTTCCGATTTTTAACCCATAGTCCTTTACTCTTTGGATATGCCCATGAGTATAGATATCTTTCTCTTCTACAGAATTGGCAAGGTTGACTAAATCCTTAATAGTAGAACTGAGATAATGAAAAATAGGTTGAGTTGAAAAATATAAAAGTGTGACTTCAGTAATTGTGAAAAACTGAATGTGTTCTTTTAAATGATGGGTATAAAAATAATCTCCACTTTGCAGAATGTCTTTAGACTTATTGCATTTAAATTCTAATTCTCCATCTAATATATAGAAAAATTCCATTAATTCAGTATAGTCTCCAGGTTCGATAATTACATTTTCATTTGCACTGATCTTTTGAAGCATTACTTCTGAACCGTCACCTTTACCTAGGAGTCGTAATTCAGCTTTGTTTTGAATAAACCTGTCCAAAAAACTGTCCTTCTTACCAATGTGAATACCTTTGTTCATAATCTCTCTCCTTTTAGTTTCCACTAAACTAAATTATACTAAAAAAAGGGCATCAAAGATACCCTCTTGTAGACATTGATTAAATATTTTAGCTAAAAGGCAATTACTCTTAATGGATCAATTAATACTTTTTGTCCACCTATTTCATATTCGATATATTCACATTCTACTTCAATTCCAATTTTGCCTGCTTCTTTAATCATCTTATCTGCAAGTCTATTGGTATCTTTTACTAGATTATTAATGATTTTATTGATTTCTTTTTCTGCCTTCTCAGTTGAACTATCAAGTTTTTCTACCTCTTGAATAGCTTGTTCAACTAATCTTTCGATTTCATTATTGGTTCTTTCTACCTCTGTAACAATTTCATGCGGCTCCCACTTTGCTGCATAGGATGCTGGTACAAATAAAGATAACATTAAAATAACTGTTAAAATACTACAAATAAATTTTTTCATGTATCCTCCTTTTTCCCATTACCCCGAAACTTAAAAAACTACATGCCAAAGCATGTAGTTACGTTCACCGTAACCTCTTCGGCAACCCGGCTGTCATAGCATAAAGCTTTAGACCCGTGGCTTTGCGTCCTTGATTTTCATCAAGTTTGCTATTATCGGAGATATGGAATAGTTTATTTTATAACTATTATATACCTATTTATGGAATATATCAACATTATTGGGTAAAATAGTCAAAAAATTCGTTTAATAAAGCAAAAAACAATAATCTAGCTCTCATTATTAAACATATCGCTATAAAATGTAACCATTGCTCCTGCAGTAGTTCTCTGGGATAGTGGAAGACCACATTTAGCTATTTTGTTAAATCTATCTTCATCATTGGAAATTTTTTTGTAATGCTTATATATCCTAATTGCAACTCTAGTATTAAATCTAATATAGTCTTCAATACTATCTAATATATAAGTCCCCTTTGTAACTCTATATTCTTCAACCTGTTTATAAGTAAGCTTAATGTAATTTTCGTATTGTCGATGATTATCTAATAATCGTATATTAGCATGTTGTGGGACTGTCATATCTTGAATTATGTGAAGAGATGCACCTAAGTAAAACATGGATTGGTTTATATCACCGACATTCCATAGAGCAAGAGCATTATAATAATAATCAATCCCTAATTGCATAGCATCGCTTCTACCATAGAGTCCTTTCTTTTTAAAAGGATTATAAAAGTGGTTTGAGCTTTTGTAGTCTTGATCAGCCCATACAGCACCTTCGTTTATATCTGAAATATATTTATCAAAAAAGTTATATTCAGAGTAGTATTTATCGTTTTTCAATATTCTTAAGGCATAAATATTTATAAACTTATGGACTTCACATTGAGTTTTTATCAATGTTTTCTTTATTGGATTGGTTGCACTAAAAATTGTTTTAAGTACTTTATTATAGGTTTCTTCAAAATGTTCCATATAATCACCCTTGTCTTTTCTATAGGATTATTATGTATTGTTTTAATGAATAATATTACAAAGATTGCAGAGAATACCTTTAGGAGGTGTTTCTATGACAAATAATTTAAGTCAAAAAGAAAGAATGTTATTAGAGGACCAAAAAAAGCATGAAGAAATGTGTGTTGAGAAGTACACAAAGTATGCAAACCAAGCCCAAGATCCACAACTAAAACAATTATTTAATACTTATGCACAAGAAGAACAGCAACATCTAAATACAGTTAATCAGATACTATCTGGTCAAGTACCTAATATGAATCAACAACAAAACCAAAATCAAAAACAAAACCAGCAACAAAATCAGCAAATGACTGGAAAATCAGCAGGTAATACTAGCATGAATAACGTAAATGATGCTATGCTATGCAACGATTTATTAATGACAGAGAAATATATTTCAGGAACATATGATACAGCTATATTTGAATGTAGAGACAAAAACATACGTGATGCACTGAATCATATACAAAAGGAAGAACAGCAACATGGTGAAGGTATTTTCAACTATATGCAAAGTCATGGTATGTACAACGTTAAATAGTATGTAAAAAGATCAGATTAATTCTGGTCTTTTCTCTTATTAAAACGAAGCCCCACTTATAAAAAAAGTAAGGGCTTCGTAAAGAAAAAGGGTTTAGGGGCTATTCTTCATAAACTATAACAGCTTCTTTGGTACTGTTAATCCAGTCCACTTTACAGTTTAGATTTTCTGCTGCAAATCGAACAGGTACATAAGTCCTTTCATTTTTGATAGTAGGGGCTACATCCATTTGACTAGTAGTTCCATTAATTTTAATTTCAGTTTTACCAATCCACATTTCTACTGTACTTCCCCTTGCTTTAAGAGTAATTTTTTGTGTGCTTCCATCCCATTCTACTTTACCATTCATAGCTTCTACAATGGCCCTAATAGGTACCATGGTCCTATTAGCTATTATAGTTGGAACAGTACCTCTACCTGGGTCTATCTCCTGGATAGTTCCATCTACACTCATTTTTGGATCATCTAATTTAAGAAGCATGAAATGTTTGAATTTGCCAGGTTGGTATGCTTCTGCTTTTGTTGTTACAGTAAATGTAGCTATAGTACTTCCCAGTTTTTCTTCAATACCCTCAAAAGGTTTAGCTTCCGCAAGTACAGGTTTTACTGTGTAATAGTAAGTTGTATTAGGCTCCACATTTACATCAGCAAATGAAGTTCCATCTATATAAAAATCTGTAACTGAAATTCCTAAATTACCTTTTATATTAGAACGATAAAGTCTATATCCAATTCCATTAGCAGGTTGCCACATTATTCTTACACCATAACCAAAGGATTCTGCGTTATTGATAGGCGCTTTTGATGCATCCATCCATTCATAAATATATTTTACACCTACTTGATAACCAGTATATACACCCATATATAAAGCCTTTTTACTTCCAGGTGACCCTGTATAGCTAAATTTAAGTGACATATTAGCAGTAATTGATTTTTGAGATTCTTCATCTCTCCAATATCCAAGACCAAAATTACTTCCCTCTACACCGTTTGGATAAACTATTTTAGGATAAACCTTTCCTCCAGTAGCTGTGCCTAAACTTAAATCTGCTGAATCTAAGTGAAAGAATGGTGCAAAAGACAATGCATAATTACCGTTTTTATTACTTATGACTTCTTGCTCAAAGTTTATTGAAATTGTTTCATTTGCTTTAATTACATGAGGTGGTTCGCTCCATGTATATCTAGCATGCATGTTTGCAGGATTATTATAATCTGCTGAAGCATATGCACCTAGTCCATAAGGAGTAGTTAGTTGCACTTCTATTGTATTATCTGACATACTAAGCTTATGTGTATAATGACTTTCCTGCACTTGAGGAATTGGGAACTCATATCTTTCAACCAACACCCAAGCAAAATCAGTTTCTGCGGCTATCACATTATTAGAAAAACTAAGTGTAATACTCAATAATATTGCAATTACCATAGCTAAAGATAGCTTTTTCATAACCAACATTCCTTTCATATAATATCAATATGGAAAATCCAAAATACAAAGTGTTCTATAAGATAATTATACCAATTTATAGGATAAAAGTTAGTATCTAACAAGGGTTTGTCATTGACAAAATAGTGTCACAAAATATGACAAGAATATTGTATGGGATATAATACCATGATATAATCAATTAAGGAGTGGATTATATGGAATTTAATGAAAAATTAGATTTTTTAATGAACATCACCAAAACCTCAAATAGTTCTCTTGCTCATTATCTGTCCTTAGATGCTTCATATATTAGTAGGCTTCGTAGCGGAAAAAGACAATTGCCTAGTAATACAAATTATGTTGATAAAATGGCTTCATACTTTGCTAAATGTTGAGATAAATGTCAGACAAATAATCTATTAAAGATACTAGAAGGTAAAGGCCTTAAACAAGGGGATAGGTATTCTGTTGAAGAGACATTAAATTATTGGTTAACAAATGATGCTAATAATATAGAGAATGTAGAAAGTTTCATAGACGAGTACTTATATTTTCAACTAAATAATCATTCTGATACTGTTAGTCAAGATAAATTCACTCATAAATGCAATGATAAATTTCAGGTTTACTATGGAGCTGAGGGTAAGAGGAAAGCAGTGCTAAAGTTCTTAAATTACGTTATAGATGAAAAATATCCACAAACTCTGTATTTATTTAGTGACGAAAATATGGATTGGCTCAGAGAAGATCCTAAATTTTTGAATGAATGGGCATCGCTTATGTTTCAAGTTTTTAAACAAGGAAACAAAATAAATATAATCCATACTGTCACAAGAAACCTAGATGAAATGCTTATAGCAATTAAAGGGTGGATGCCCTTTTATTTTACTGGTGCTATCGAGTCTTATTATTACCCAAAGAAGAGAGATGGCATTTTTCAGAGAACCTTATTTATAGCACCAAAAATTGTTGCCATAGAATCTACATCTGTAGGAGATATGGTTGAAGATGCTCCAAATATTTTAACCTATGATAATAAGGCAATTCAGGGATTCAAAAAAGAATATATGAATTACTTATCTCTTTGTAAACCCTTAATCCAAGTATATGGGGCTAATATGAAGTGGCAATATTACAAGAATATAACTGAATTTGAGAGTAAAGTCGCTGATTCAATTATAAAATCAAATGGTTTGTCCATCTTAACAATGCCGGAGTCTTTAATAGAAAGCATAGTAAAACGAATATCAAATGAAAATGCTGAAAACGTAATTAATATTTATAAATCTAGAGTTGATTACATTAAGAAAAATATCGAAAACAATATTTACATAGAAATTCTTAGTATACCAACTATTGACCAAGTCTTAAATGGTGAAGTTAGAGTTAAACTTTTGAGTTTCACAGTTGGAGAAGATGTATTTTATTCTATTGATGAATACAAACTACATCTAGAGAATATTATAAATCTTCTTACGAGCCTGGATAATTATCACCTTCATTTATATGAAGAAAAATGCTCACAAGATTATAGCTTTTATATTAAAGAAGGGATAGGTATGTTTATGTGGAGTCAATCAAATCCTAATGTAGCTATTAAGGTCGAAGAAAATAATATAGTTGCAGCTTTTTGGGATTATATAAAGTTTGAGCTTAATATAGATCAAATAGAAGTTAAAAATAAAATTAAAACAATAAATAGACTTAAAAATATAATTAATGAATTATAAAAAATAAAGCGAGGATAAATATCCTCGCTTGTTTATGTCAAATTAATCTTGAGTAAAATTCAACTACTAATTGATCATCTATTTCTATAGGAACTTCATTTCTTTCAGGTGTTTTAATAAATCTTGCTGAAAAGCTATCTTCATCCTTTTCTATATAAGGAAGAGAATTTAGTAATGCAGTTTGGAAATTATCCTTAAATAATTCTACTGCCCTTGACTTTTCTTTTAAAGTAATAGTGTCTCCAACCTCACATAGATAGGAAGGGATATTTACTTTTTTTCCATTTACTAAAATATGACCATGAACTACCATTTGTCTCGCTTGTCTAATTGAGGAAGCAAAACCCATTCTATAAACCAAATTATCAAGTCTTGATTCAAGTATTTTTACTAAAGCATGACCTGTTTGTTCTTCAGACTTCTTAGCAATTCTTACATATTTTATGAATTGATTTTCCATAACCCCATAGTAAGCTCGAAGTCTTTGTTTTTCTAGTAATTGTTGTCCATAGTTAGAAAGTTTTTTATCAGCTCTACTAGTTCCTTTTGTAGCTCTATTCATTGCCTTTGGATGACCATATACATTTAATCCTAGTCTTCTAGAAAGTTTAAATCTAGGTCCCATCATTTTTGCCATTTTTATCATCTCCGTTTAATATTGCCGCGGTAGATTTTAAATGCCAAGGAAAGTATACCAAATTACTAGGGATTTGTAAATAGAAATTATTGGCCTAATATTTCCCTTAATACATCCCTATTATGGATTATATTCAATAGCTCATCCTCAGTAGTAATCAAGTCATTTCTACTCTTAAAGTACCTATTCACTTTTTTAGCTATATCTCTAGTATCTCTGTCTAGTGATGACATAAAATCAGCTATACTTCTTTCTTGATACAAGGCATATAGATAAGGGACAACTATGTATTTAACATCCTGTAGTATAGAATTCTCTATCCAAAAGTCTATATGAGGTAGATTTATTTTTTTCTCCATAAGTCTTGTATAAAAATCTAAACCATCTTCAGTAGATTCCCAAAAATCAACATATACATAGTCAAATTGATTTAGAAATTCTTCATTGTAATACTCAAAGGCATCGCCATTAATAATCTTTAATTCTTTATCCTTTGGAAATTGAGGTCTCAAATATTTTTCAAATAATTCAATTACGTCTTTATTAACTTCAACTATAGTTACACTATTAACTTCATCCTTAAGGAGCCATAGATATGGTAGCACCCCAATACCTAAACCTAGAGTAAGGCAATCTCCATGCCCTGCTTCATAACCATCATTCATACTTTCTATTTCGCTGATAGCAGGTGACATCCAAACCTTGTCTTTTCCTTCTTTAAGTACTGGCATATTTACATCTTCTTCAAAATAACCAAGGGGATGATAGTGAAACAAGTACTTTCCGACAGGATTATGGAAATTCATACTCATCAGAGTTCTTTTCTTTATAATTGAATTTTCATACCATACTGTATCTGTCTTAACATTATCCAATTTTATATTTTTATAATATGGATTTTCAGTTAAACGTGACATGTCATACTTTAGGTCATCAGATGGTATATCATATTTATTTAATAAATCTATTAATTCTTTTTCCTTTTTAGGAGTAAGAACCTTACCTGTATAATCTAACACATTATCTAAATAATCACTAACTGATACCATAGATAGCATTAGGTTTTTCATTGTTTTATCTAGTTCAATATTTCTTTCGAATTTAATCATTTTATTACCTCTTTTAGTATTTAATCTAATATGATTTTTAGGATATCATACTTTTATGGGATTTTTCAAGGTAATGAAATATATTTACTTTTAAATTAAAAAAACTTGGAATTATTTTTCCAAGTTTTATAGAAAAAGTAATAAGCTTAGTGCCATAACAGCCATGCCGGCTACAAGACCATATATTGCTAGATGATGCTCTCCATATTCCTGGGCTGTTGGTAAAAGTTCATCTAAAGATATAAATACCATTATACCAGCTACTGCTCCAAAGACCACGCCAAATAAGACATCATTAAGAAATGGCATTAGAACTAAATAACCAATTAAGGCACCGATAGGCTCAGAGAGTCCAGATAAAAAAGAATATTTAAAGGCTTTTTTCTTGTCACCTGTAGCGTAATAAACTGGAACTGATACTGATATACCTTCAGGTATATTGTGAATAGCTATTGCTACAGTAATTGGTATAGCAATTGATGGTTCTTGAAGAGCTGAAATAAAAGTGGCAAGCCCTTCAGGAAAATTATGTATAGCAACTGCTAGTGCGGTGAATTTTCCCATCCTCAGCAATTTCACATCAGATTCAGCTTTAGTGGTTGAAATATTACTGCCTTCGTTGGCAACATCAGCCTCATTAATATCTTCAATTTTATAAATTTCGTGAGGGTTTTCTCCACTAGGTACTAATTTATCTATAAGTGCCATCAGAATTATTCCACCAAAAAATGAAGCAACTGTTGCCCACGATCCAGCTTTAAAACCAAGTTCAGCAGTTAGAGCATCTCTAGCTTTAACGAATATTTCTATCATAGAAACATATATCATAACACCAGCAGAAAAACCAAGGCTTACTGATAGAAATTTTGTATTTGTCTTCTTTGCAAAAAATGCAATAAGACTACCTATTCCAGTACTTAAACCTGCAAATAGTGTTAAACCAAAGGCAAATAACACATTATCCATAAATCATCCTCCTTTCAATATAAATAATCTTAAACTCATAATATAATCATATACCCAGAAACAGAGATTATAAGCCACATTCAAAGAATAAAATAATATTCTTTGAATTCGTAAAATTTTATTCTATAATAGATATAATACATAAGAAAGGACAATTGATATGAAAATAGGTATAATAGGACCATTGGATTCAGGTGTCAAGATATCTAATATAATTCAACAATATTTTCCTGATATGATACCTAAAATATATGAAGCAAGTAAAGCAGAAGATTCATATTTAGAAATTGAGAAATCTGAAAGAGAATGTGATGGGTTAATATTTACAGGAATGGGCATCTATTATAGTGTTATTGAAAAAACAGATATTACTTTGCCTCATGTATACCTTCCATTTTTGACATCTAGTATCATGAAAGCACTGTGGGAATTAAATGATAGATTTCCGGATTGTACATATATTTCAATAGATGTTGTTGAAAGATTGGATGTAGAGGATGTACTAGAAGAATTAAATGTAAATCACATAAACATGGAAGTAAAAGAGTTTAATCATTTAGTTCCAGAGAATGAGTATTTGGATTTTCACATAAATGCCCATAAAAACAATAAAGACTGTGTGTCAATAATAGGCTTTGGATGGGTTTATGAGCAAATCAAAAATATGGGCTATCCATGTATACGACTATATTCTACAAAATCAGTTATTAAAAATACAATTAATGATCTCCTTTATAAAATTAATGAGGAAAGGGTTAAAGATGCTAACCTAGCTGTACAAGTTATATATACACAGGGTCAAGAGGATTTATCACAATACAAAAAATTAGAAATAAGTTCATCCATACAAAGTAATTTGATTGGATATTTGAAAGAAATTCAAGGAAGTATTTTTAGTTTGAGTTGGAAAAAATATATCATATTTTCTACAAGGGGAGCAGTAGAAAATAATCAAAACATGATAAGGTTAAAAAACCTACTAGATTTTATGAAGAAAGAAGAAATTAAAGTTTTTATTGGTACAGGTTTAGGAATGACTGCTTATGAAAGTGAATCCAATGCAAATAAGGCGCTAGAGGCTGCAATTAATTACGGTGAAAGCTCAATATTTAAAGTAGAAGATAAGAAAATTGAAGGCCCATTATTACAGGAAGACGAACTTAGTTATAATTTTATAATAAAAAAAGATGAAATAGATAAAATGGCTGAAATGATTAATCTAAGCCCATTATATATTCAAAAGATAATTTCAATTAAAGAAAAATACAGTAAGGATACATTTACAAGTGATGAACTAGCTAAGTATTTAAATGTAAGTATTAGAACTTCAAATCGTATTATTAAGAGAATACTAGATCATGATTGTGGAGAAGAAGTTGGATTAGAAACAAATAAATCCGTAGGTAGACCAAAAAAAATCATTCGAATAGATTTTGACATAGACTAAAACCTTTAAACTTAAAGGTTTTTTTTTAATAGGTAGAATATTATTATAAGTAATTGGTAAATAAGAAAAAATTAACTATTGACATGATGATATCGGTTTCATATAATAATACTAGGCTAATAAAGTCAACCTTAAGACGTGGCCATAATACACATAATTTATTGTTTTTTACTTAAACTAACAAAACAAATATTAATTAGGAGGAAATGAGCTTGGAAAAAAAATCAAGTATTTTAAAAGATTACAAATTACATTTAGTTGTCTTATTTGCAAGTATCTTAGCTGAGCTAATCGGTACAAAACGTGTTATAATTGGGGATATAACAATAGGCCTGGCACCATTAATCTGGTCGATGCTAATAGTTTTCGCTGTATACATGGTAAAACCATTAAAGTTAGTTACTGAAAAAAATGCTGCAAACTCAAATCTTATGATGGGTATAGGATTAGCATTGTTGATGGCAAAACTTGGAGTAACAAGTGGATCTTCTTTAGCACAAATTAGAGAAGCTGGAGCAGCATTAATTCTACAAAACTTTGGAAATTTAGGTACAATCTTACTAGCTTTACCGATTGCACTTTTATTAGGAATGAAAAGAGAATCAGTTGGTATGAGTCATGCACTTAGTAGGGAAGCAAATGTTGGACTTATACAAGATACTTATGGTGGAGATTCTGCAGAATTTAGAGGAGTTATGGCAGTGTATATAGCTGGGACCTTACTTGGACCAATCGTGATGAGCGTGTTATCATCAGTATCTATAGCTACTGGAATTGTAAGCCCGTTAGGCGCATCCATGGGAGTAGGAGCAGGAAGTGCATCTATGATGACTGCAGGATTGGCTTCACTTATAGAGGCATATCCAGAACTAGAAGCACAAATGACTGCATTTGCTGGACTTAGTAATCTAATTTCAAGTGTAATAGCGATACCTTTAGGAGTATTTTTAGGATTACCTTTAACAGAATTTTTATATGGCAAATTATCAAAAGTATTTGGAAGAAGGAGTGCGTAAAAATGACGAAACTTAGAGAGAATATAGGTAATATATTAGCCGGTTTAGTACTAAGTATAGTGTTTTCTACAATATGTAATATTATAGGTTATGATATAGGCTTAGTAGAATCCATACCAGGTTTACTGATATTAGCAGGTTTTTCTTTAGCAGGTTTTACATTGTCATATTTAGTACCTTTAAAAAAGATTACTGCTGTATTATGGATTTCATTTGTATCAATATTATTTGCATCACCAATCTCACCAGTTGCTGAACAAGTAATATTTCATGTAGGAAATGTTTCTATATTAGCACTTTGTACACCAATCCTAGCATATGCAGGTGTTTTAGTTGGTAAAGACTGGGGAGCATTTAAGGAGTTAGGTATTAAAGCTGTTATTATATCCATAGTAGTAATGGCAGGTACTTTCTTAGTATCAAGTATGTTGGGTGATTTCTTCATGAAGATTTTCAACTAAGAGGAGGAAAATATAATGAATATCAATGAAATAAAGGATAGAGTTATCAAAGCAATTGAAGACAATAAAGATGAAATAATCAAAGCAAGTAAAGCTATTTATTCAACACCAGAATTTGGTTATAAAGAATTTGAATCAACAAAGACAGCTGTTAGTTTCTTAAAAGACCTTGGATTAGAAGTAGAAGAAAATATAGCAGTTACAGGATGTAAGGCTGCCATTAAAGGTGGAAAACCAGGTCCAAATATTGCAATACTTGGTGAACTTGATGCTATTTCTTGTGTAACTCATAAAGATGCAGTTGAAACTGGAGCAGTACATGCCTGTGGTCACAGCAACCAAATGGGTGGAATGTTAGGAGCTGCACTAGGTCTTGTTAAAAGTGGTGTGTTAGGAGATTTAGCTGGAGATGTTTCTATAATTGCAACTCCATCAGAAGAGTTTGTTGAATTAGGCTTTAGAAGCCAATTACGTGAACAAGGTAAAATTACTTATTTTGGTGGAAAACAAGAGCTTATTAAAAAAGGATATTTTGATGATGTAGATATGGCAATGATGTTCCATTCATCAGATATGGGCGATAAAGATGCTCTAATAGGGCCTGTAAGTAATGGATTCATAGGTAAAACTATTAAATTTATAGGTAAAGAATCACATGCAGGTTCAGCACCAGAAGATGGAATAAATGCTCTAAATGCAGCTAGTCTAGCTTTAAATAATATTCATGCTCAAAGAGAAACATTTAAAGATGCAGATAGAGTAAGGGTTCATCCTATAATAACTAAGGGTGGAAATATAGTAAACTCAGTTCCAGATGATGTTCAAATGGAATCATATGTAAGAGCTAGAACTATTGAAGGTATGATTGATGCAAATAAAAAAGTGGATAGAGCTTTAAAAGCTGGAGCCTTAGCAGTAGGAGCTGATGTCGAGATTACAAGCATCCCTGGCTATCTTCCAATACTAAGATATCCAGAGTTTGATCAACTATTTAAAGATAATCTATTATATTTGGGACTAACAGAAGAGAAAATAATAGAAGGTGGAGATTTCACAGGCTCATTTGACTTAGGAGATGTGTCTCACATAATACCAACTATTCATCCAATGATTGGAGGAGTAAAGGGAGAGCTTCATACTAGAGATTTTGAGGTTGTTGATGAAGATATAGCTTATATATTACCTGCTAAAGCTATGGCTTTAACAGTTATAGACTTATTATATGGTAATGCAGAAAATGCAAAAAATATACTTGATAACTTTACACCTGTAATGACAAAGGATGAATATTTAAAATTCTTACAAAGTGTAGATAATGTAGAAGTATTTGAAGGATAATATTTATAGTGAAGGGCCTGGAACAGTTCATAATCCAGGCTCTTCTATTTTATTTTTTGTAAATCTTACTTAAAAACTCTATACATTTAATCTCAGCATGGTATAATGGATAAATATATTCAATAAAAGGAATATATAATAATAACTTTAAAATATGAGGAGGCAATTCAATGCAAAAGAAATTGACAACAAAAGACTATATTTATATTGCATCTATGTTATTTGGATTGTTCTTTGGTGCAGGAAATTTGATATTTCCCGTATTCATGGGACAAATGGCTGGAAATAACATTTGGTATGCAATCTTAGGGTTCCTAGTCACTGGCGTCGGATTGCCACTACTGGGAATTGTTGCTATGGGTATTTCAAAGAGTAATGGGCTTTATTCATTGGGAAGCAGGATTCATCCTTATTATAGCGTGTTTTTCACTTGTGCTTTATATTTGACAATTGGACCATTCTTCGCTATTCCTCGTACTGCCACAGTATCCTTTGAAGTAGGTATAGCTCCTTTATTATCAGCAGATCAGATAAGCTTATGGTTAGGAATATTTTCATTTTTATTCTTCATAAGCGTATTATGGTTTTCATTGAAACCATCCAAAATATTGGTTTATGTAGGAAAGGTACTTAATCCTTTATTTCTATTCTTCCTAAGTATACTTATTATCACTGCATTTATTAATCCAATGGGCGATGTATCACAGTTTCAAGCAACAGGGGCTTATCAAGACAATAGTTTTTTTCAAGGATTTATAGAAGGTTATAATACTATGGATGCTTTAGCATCATTAGCCTTTGGAATTATAGTTATAAATGTTATTAAGGGATTAGGCGTTGAGGATCCAAAGGCAATAGCCGTAAGTACAGTTAAATCAGGGATTCTAAGTATGTCTCTAATGGCAATTATTTATGGATGCCTTGCCATAATAGGTACACAAAGTTTAGGTATCACTGAGATCTCCAAAAATGGAGGTCAGGCCTTATCTATAATTTCTACCCATTATTTTGGAAAAGGTGGCGCATTTTTATTAGCAGTAATTATTACATTAGCTTGTCTAAAGACAGCTGTAGGGCTAATTACAGCGTGTAGTGAAACTTTTTCAAATATGTTTAAAAACTCATTAAGCTATAAAGCATATACAGTTTTATTTTGTACATTATCATTTGCTATAGCCAATATTGGTCTAAATAATATTATTTCATTCTCTATACCTGTTTTAATGTTTTTATATCCATTAGCAATATCATTGATTCTTTTAAGTATATTTGACGGAGCATTTAAAGGTGATAGAAGAGTATATCAATACACAATAGGATTTACAGTACCAGCTGCAATATTAGATTTAATAGGAGCTTTACCAAAGGGTATAGTTGAGCTATTTAATCTAGGTGGAATTATAGAAGCAGCAAAATTATATCTGCCATTTTACAGTATTGGCATGGGATGGATATTACCATCAATATCAGGACTATTAATTGGTTTATTAATAAGTAAATTATCTAAAAAGTAGTGGACAAAAGTCTGCTACTTTTTTTATAAATACGGAATATTAAAACTATTTGTTGAAAGCGTTTACACTAGGGTATATAATTATTATATAGAGTATTCATTAACAAAAATTTGTACTAATTATAGAAGGGGGACTTCATTATGAAGATTTTTGATTACTTAGAGGAACATGACTTTGAACAATTGGTTTTTTGCCAGGATCGTAGTACAGGACTTAAAGCAATTATCGGTATACACGATACTACACTGGGACCTGCTCTAGGTGGTACAAGGATTTGGGATTATGAATCAGAGGAAGAAGCTATAATAGATGTTATGAGATTATCAGTAGGTATGACCTTAAAAAACTCAGCTGCAGGATTAAATCTTGGTGGAGGTAAAGCAGTTATCATAGGAGATCCAGCTGAGATAAAAAGTGAACAACTTTTTAGAACATTTGGTAGATACATAGAAGGCTTAGGAGGAAGATATATCACAGCAGAAGATATGAATAGTACTACACAAGACATGGCATATATAAATGCAGAGACAGACCATGTTGTAGGATTAGAAGGAAAAAGCGGCAATCCTTCCCCAGTAACAGCTTTTGGAGTTTTCAGAGGAATATTAGCAGCTGTTAATGAAGTATTTGGTAGTGATGATTTGACAGGAAAAGTAGTAGCAGTTCAAGGATTGGGTTCAGTAGGATATTCCATATGTAAACATCTACATGATGCAGGAGCAAAGCTTTATGTAACTGATATCAGAAAAGAAAGTATTGATCGAGTTGTAAATGACATGGGTGCAACCCCAGTTCATCCAGATGAAATATATAGTGTGGATTGTGATATATTTGTACCATGTGCTATGGGAGCAGTTATAAATGATTTTACAATTGACAAACTAAAATGTAAAATAGTAGCAGGTTCTGCAAACAATCAATTAGGCGATGATAAACATGGTCAAATGTTAAAGGATAAAGGAATCCTTTATGTTCCAGACTTCGTAATAAATAGTGGTGGCGTTATTAATGTATATGAAGAGCTGAAAGGTTACAACAAAGATAGAGCTATGGGTAGAGCATCTGCAATTTATGATGCAGTTAAGAAAGTTATAGAAATCTCTAAGAGAGATGATATACCTACTTTTAAGGCGGCAGAAAGAATGGCAAAAGAAAGAATACAAGCAATGGCTAAAGTAAGTAGTATATATTTAGAAAAATAAATATAAATAGATATACAAAAAGAAGCTTTCATCTCATTTAAGGATGGAAGCTTTTATGCTTTTGGGGTATATTAGAAAGAAAGGTTTGAACAAAGGTTGTGTTTAGTAATGGCTAAGATTTCAATAAATAAAGATGAAGTACTAAGATATTTAGGATATAAAAATCAAGTATTGGACGGTATAACTAATAGATTAATTGACGAATCCATTAGAGAAATTAGTAATTCAATAGATGAAAAGTACACCTATAAATTTTTTGATATAACAAGAGGTAAGGGTAAACTTTGGATAAAGGGCACTAATTTGAGATTAATAGGTGAAGACATTAAAAATCATTTAAAAAACTCAGATATTTGTATATTCATGGCAGTAACACTTGGTCATGATATTGATACAATGATTAGGTATTATGAGAAGATAAGTATGAGTAAAGCTATGATTTTGGATGCTTGTGCTTCAGCGGCTATCGAAGAGATATGTGACGCAGTTAATTATGAGCTAGAAAACATGGTATCTAAGGATGGTAAAACATTGACATCAAGATATTCTTCTGGATATGGGGATTTACCCATTGATATGCAGAATGAGCTACTAGAGATATTAGAGGCTAAGAAATCCATAGGTCTTAGTGTCACATCTCATAATATATTAATACCTAGAAAATCGGTCACAGCAATACTAGGTGTTATTGATGAAAAACATAAAAAAGAAGCAGTAAGCTGCAACAATTGCAATAAATATGATAGCTGTAATTATCGTAAAGGAGATGTTGGATGTGGAAGTTAGAGAAATATTAAAAAATGAAGTACTGATTTTGGATGGGGCAATGGGAACCATGCTTCAGAATAGAGGCCTAAAACTTGGTGAGCTTCCTGAGGTTTTAAATATTAAATCTTCTGAAACGATAATAGAAATTCATAAACAATATATTGAAGCAGGAGCAAAAGTCATAACAACAAATACATTTGGAGCCAATGAGCTTAAAATGAAAAACAGTGGATATTCAGTAGAAGAAATAATCAACAAAGCAGTAGGAAATGCTAAAGAAGCTATTTATGGAAGAGATGTATATGTGGCTTTGGATATAGGCCCAATTAGTGAACTTTTAGAGCCTATGGGAACATTAAAATTTGAGGAAGCTTATGAAATATTTAAAAGACAAATTATCCAAGGGGTAAAGGATGGAGTAGACTTAATTATCATAGAAACAATGACTGACCTTTATGAAGCAAAAGCTGCTATACTGGCTGCAAAAGAAAACTCAAATTTACCAGTATTTTGTACTATGAGTTTTGAAGAAAATAAAAGAACATTCACTGGATGTACTCCATCAGCAATGGTACTCACACTACAAGGATTAGGAGTAGATGCACTGGGAATTAACTGTTCTTTAGGACCAAAAGAGATAGAACCAATATTAGATGATGTCCTTAAGTATTCCAAAATACCAGTTATGGTTCAAGCCAATGCAGGATTGCCAACTGTGATAGATAATCAAACCGTATATAATGTATTACCACAAGAGTTTGCTGAATTTGGAAGGAAGTTCATAGAAAAAGGTGTAAGAGTCCTTGGGGGATGCTGCGGAACTACTGATAAATATATAGAAGAATTAGTGAATAAGACTAGAGATATAAAACCACCAACATTAAATATTCAAAGCATGGCTAGAGTATGTACTCCAACAAATACAGTTCTTATTGATGGAGTAAAGGTAATAGGAGAAAGGATCAATCCTACAGGAAAGAAGTTATTTAAGAAAGCTTTGAAGAAGGGAGATATTGATTATATTTTAAGAGAAGCTATAGTTCAGGTTGAATCAGGAGCACATATATTAGATGTAAATGTGGGTTTACCTGAAATAGATGAAGAAAGGACTATGGTTAAGGTAATAAAAGAGATTCAATCAATCTTAGATGTTCCACTACAAATTGACTCAACTAGTCCTAAAGTAATTGAATCTGGTCTTAGAGTATATAATGGTAAAGCAATAGTGAATTCAGTAAGTGGTGAAGATAAATCACTAGATACAATACTACCTATTGTGAAAAAATATGGTGCAGCAGTAGTAGGACTAACATTAGATGAAAATGGGATCCCTACCTCTGCATTGGATAGATATAAAATTGCTGAAAAAATAGTTAAAAAGGCAGAAGAATATGGAATAGGAAGAGAAGAT
Organism: Tissierellaceae bacterium; assembly: GCA_031460505.1. Taxonomy (GTDB): domain Bacteria; phylum Bacillota; class Clostridia; order Tissierellales; family Tissierellaceae; genus JAAYTL01. The sequence goes on along the minus strand of JAVKTT010000005.1, from coordinate 96,962 downwards.
GTATATATAGATTGCTTAACATTGACAGCAGCAGCTCAGCAAGAAGACGTCAAAGATACCCTAGAAGCCTTAGCCCTAGTCAAGGAAAAGCTTCAGGTAAAGACAGTACTTGGAGTGTCTAATGTATCCTTTGGATTACCAAACAGAGCTTTAATCAACAAAGTATTCTTTTGTGCAGCATTATATGAAGGACTTGACCTACCAATAATTAATCCATTGGATAGAGAGATGATGGATACCATTCTTGCTTCCAACCTATTGTGGTACAAAGACATAGGAGGCAAAGAATATCTAGCACACAATGAAAACATAGATACTAAAAAAGAGGCTATAACTGTCTATAAAAAGAGCCTAGATTTAGAAGATATAATAATAAAAGGAATGAGAGAAGATGCCAAGGCAGCAACTATTAATTTATTATTAGAAAAACAGCCTTTAGAAATAGTCAATCAATATATAATCCCAGCTTTGGATTTAGTAGGGGATAGATATGAGAAAGGTGAGATGTTTTTACCACAATTGATCCAATCTGCTGAAACGGTAAAAAATTCTTTTGAAGTATTAAAAGAAAAGCTGAGTAAAGATTCAGATGATGATATTTCAAATGGGAAAATTATTCTCGCTACAGTAAAAGGAGATATACACGATATAGGTAAGAATATAGTAAAGGTACTACTAGAAAACTATAACTATGAAATTATAGATTTAGGTAAAGATGTAGCTATAGAAACAATAGTTGAAGAAGTTAAAAAGCATGCTATAAAACTAGTAGGCCTAAGTGCCCTGATGACTACCACAGTAAAAAGCATGGAAGAGACCATATCAGAATTAAAGAAATTAAATCCAAATATAAAGGTCATGGTAGGTGGAGCTGTCCTAAACCAAGAATATGCTGATATGATAAAAGCAGACTTTTATGTTAAAGATGCAAAAGGAGCAGTTGAAATTGCTAAAAGTATTAAGTTAATATGATATAATTATATATGAGTTTGGAAGATGCTATGAGGTGAAAATAGTGAAGAGACTTGTTATAGTAACTGAAGGTATGAATACAGGAATTACGTTGAAAAATCAACTTACTGCATTATTAGGTAAATATATAAAAATAGATAATAAATTGCTTTCTGAATTAGAATCTCTAAATGACAGCGATATAGATTTAATTCTTTATTCTAGCTCATATGTAAAAAATAGATCGTTAAGATATATAGATTCTAAGATTCCAAACATAATAGCTAAAAGAATAATAGATCATAAAAATATTAAAGAAGTTATAAGTATAGAGGAAGGAAAAGATGTATTATTTATTAATGATGGATACGAATCAACAAAGGAAGCTATAGAATCCTTATTAGAACTTGGATTGGACCATATAAAATATCATCCATACTATCCTGACTGTACTTCTTATCCTAAATTAGAAATAGCGATAACTGCAGGAGAAAGTCAGTTAGCTCCTTATAAGCCAAAGATGCTTATTGATATAGGAACTAGAATCCTGGATATCCAAACTATACATGAAATAATCTCAATCTTAAATTTAGAAAGTAAGTTAGGAAATGGGTTAGTAGTTGATTATATTAGAGATATCGTTAAGATATCTAAATCTATTGATGAAAGCAGAAGAAAGAGTCAAGAAGATCAACAAATATTAGAAATAGTAGTCAATACTTTAGACTATGGTATTGCCTTTATAGATAATTATGGTAAAATAACAAACTTAAACACTAAATTTGAATATATAATAGGTGTAAAAAGAAAAAATATAATAGGTAAAAAATTAGAAGAGTTATTACCATTTAACTATGATAATCTAGATGAAAACAAGGTGTTTATCGCTGAAATAGAGAATAGGGAAATTACTTTTGAAGTTAGGGAAGTAGAATTTTCTAAAAAGATAGGATATATCTTATGGGTAAAACATAATCCAAGATCTTCACCTAAGACTAATTATGACAACAATAGAATAATTAGTAGAAATCTACATACATTTAAAGATTATTATACCATCAATAAGAAAGCTCTAAAACTTTTAAATAAGGCAGAAAAGTTTTCTCTGACCGATGCAAATATATTGATTCAAGGTGAAAATGGTACTGGAAAAGAAATTTTAGCACAGGGTATACATATGAATTCCTTTAGGAAAAATAATATCTTTGTGCCTATTAATATGACAACTATTTCAGCAAATTTATTAGAGAGTGAATTATTTGGCTATGAAGAAGGTACATTTACTGGAGCTCTTAAAGGCGGAAAAATAGGCCTATTTGAAATGGCAGATGGAGGAACTGTATTTATAGATGAAATAGGAGATACTCCTTTGGAAGTCCAAGCAAAATTACTGAGAGTATTAGAAGAAAAGCGGATTAGAAGAGTGGGAGGTATTGAAGAAATACCCATTGATGTACGAATAATAGCTGCAACTAATAAAAACTTATTAGATTTAGTAAAGCAGAATAAATTTAGATTAGATTTATTTTTTAGATTAAACATACTACCATTACAAACTATTCCTTTAAGAGAGAGAAGGGAAGATATAGAATATCTATTAAAATATTTTATAAACTTAAACTCTAAGGACAAGAAAATTGAATCATTAGAAGAGTTCTTTGAAGATGAAACATTAGATTTTCTAATAAATTATAAATGGATAGGCAATATAAGAGAGTTAATAAACCTAGTTGAATATCTTATGTTAATTTATGATGGACAAAAATTTGGCATTAACTCATTGCATAATTATATGTTGGAAGTTCAGGATGAAAAGAAACCTATATATCTATCTGAAGATCAGATCTGGGTACTAAAGCAATTTTTTTATCATGATAAATTTCCATTAGGTAGAGTAAAAATCACTGAAATGGCAAGTAATGAGAAGGTAGAAATAGGAGAAGGCAAAATCCGTAGTATAATTAAGGAATTAATTAATTATGGATTTATAGAGCAAATTGGAACTTTAGGGTCTAGGATTACTAAATCTGGTAGGGCTTTTATGAAAGAAATATAACCATGGTATGGATATTTTTATCCAAGCCATGGTTATTTTCATCCCAGATAAAATAATTAGTAAAAAAATAAATAAATATATATAAAATATAAACAAATTTAAGAACATAGTAAAGTGACAAAGTAACCCCTTTATAGACAGTGTTAATGTAAACAAAAGATAAATATCTTCACTTGGCATGGAAATTGCATAATATTTAAATAGAGTAATAATTAGAAAAGGAGTGCACATAATGAGTAAGCAAGAGAAAATCAAGAAAAAACCTACATTAGCACAGGGAATTATACCAATATTATTTATGGTTGTAGCTTTAACAGTAGGTGTAGGAGTATTGAAAATCAGAACAGAGCCTATTATTATTTTATCGGCTTTTGTGGCAGGATTCATTGCTTGGAGATTAGGTTATTCTTGGGATGAAATGCAAGCAGGAATTATAGAAAAGATTTCTAGAGCATTACCAGCAACCTTAATTTTATGGAGTGTTGGATTACTTATTGGTTCATGGATGTATTCAGGAACTGTTCCTATGATTATCTATTATGGAGTGGATATAGTTAATCCTAAATTTTTATTAGTAACCGCATTTTTAATATCAGCTATATTATCAACTATTACAGGTACATCTTGGGGTTCTGCAGGAACAATAGGTGTAGCAATTATGGGAATAGCTGGTGGCTTAGGAGTACCATTGGCTCCAGTGGCAGGAGCAGTTGTTGGAGGTGCATACTTTGGAGACAAGCTATCACCATTTTCCGATACAACAAACTTAGCACCTATGGCAGCAGGATCTGAATTATATGAACATATCAAGCATATGCTTTATACAACTATACCGGCTACCATAGTATCCTTAGTAGTATATTTTATAGTTGGTATGGGAACTTCTGGGGCAGCAAGTACACCAGAAACAGTTCTTCAACTAAAAGCTCAATTAGATGCTATGTTTAATTGGAATATTCTATTGTTATTACCAGTAGTAATTATTATTGGAGGTTCATTATTAAAATTACCTACTATACCTACTATGCTAGGAACTAGTCTAATTTCAGTAGTGATAGGTATGGTAGTTCAAGGATTTACCCTAAAAGATGGATTTATATCTTTAATTCAAGGATTTAATGTTTCTATGACTGGATTTGAAGGAGAAGTACAAAAGGCAGTAACGACCTTAATCAACAGAGGTGGAGTAGTATCGGTAACTAGTACTACCGTATTGGTATTCTGTGCCATGGGATTTGCTGGTATAATCAGTTCATCAGGCATGTTAGATGTTGTATTAGAAGCATTGATGAAGAAAGTAAAAACTACAGGTCAAATGGTATTAGCTACTATAGCGTCATGTTTTACAGTAGCTTTTGTAACTGGAAATTCCTATTTATCTATTATAATTCCAGGTGAGTTATTTAGAGATGCTTATGTAGAGAGAGATCTACATCCTAAAAACTTATCTAGAACCTTAGAAGACTCTGGGACTGTACTGGTGCCTCTTATACCATGGTCTGCAGCAGGTGCATATATGGCTACAACATTAGGTGTACCAACAGTTGAATATTTACCATGGGCAATACTAAATTACACAGGAATTATATTTGCAATAATTATTGCATTCACAGGATTTGGAATTGCTAAACTAAGTCCAGAGGAGAAAAAGAGAATACAAGAAGGAGTGTAGCTAATGTTATTGATAAAGAACATAGAAGTATATTCTCCGGAAAATCTAGGCATAAAAGATGTATTGATAACTAATGGAAAAATTACCTTAATTGAGGAAGATATACAAGCATTTAGTAAAGAGATTCAAACTATAGATGGAACTGGTAAAAAGCTAATTCCAGGTTTAATAGACAATCATGTTCACATAACAGGTGGAGGGGGAGAAGGAAGCTTTAAAACTAGAGTTCCAGAAATCACCCTATCAAAATTAATAGAAGGTGGAATTACAACTGTAGTTGGCCTACTTGGTACAGACTCCACAACTAGAAGTATAGAAAATTTAGTCGCTAAGGCAAAGGCTTTAAAGGAAGAAGGTATATCAGTATATGCTCATACAGGTTCCTATGGGTATCCGTCAGTAACCTTAACTGATTCAGTAAAAAAAGATATAACTTATATCGATGAAATCATAGGAGTGAAAATTGCTTTATCAGATCACAGATCACCTAGTATAACAAAGGCTGAGTTAGCTAGACTTGCTTCGGATGCTAGAGTAGCAGGTATGGTATCGGGTAAGGCTGGAATAGTTGTAGCCCATATGGGAGATGGATCTCAAGGATTAGGATTAATAAATCAAGTTCTAGAAGAAACTGAGATTCCTATCAGAACTATTAGACCTACCCATGTAAATAGAAGAAAAGAATTATTAGATGAATCCTTTGAGTATGCTAAAAAAGGTGGAATAATTGATTTAACCTGTGGACTCTATGAGGAACTTTCACCTACAAATGTAATTGCAAAGGCGGAAAAAGAAGGTGTTCCATTAGAAAATATAACTGTAAGTTCTGATGGATATGGAAGTTGGTCTAAATATGATGAATTTGGAAATTTGGTCAAAATAGGAGCTTCTTCTGTAAAGAGTTTATTTCAGGAATTACAAAATATGGTACTAAATTTAGGATGGAGTTTAGATAAGTCATTACCATTTTTCACTACTAATGTATCTAAATCTTTAAACCTATATCCTAATAAGGGAACTATATCTCAAAATAATGATGCAGATTTATTAATTATAGATGATAAAATCAATCTAGTTTCAGTAATTAGTAAAGGAAAACTAATGATGGACAACAGTCAAATATTAGTTAAAGGCACCTACGAATAAAGATAAATAGAAAATCTCCTTGTTCACAAGACAAGGAGATTTCTTATTATTAAAGATATGATATAATTATATTATATTAATTTTCTGGAGGGCGTAATGAATTATAGAATTATAGAAAAAGATAATATTAGATATATACTAGTACCAAGATTACAAGAATTAGGCTTAAAACATCTATTTACCACTAAAGACATGGATGTTGGAACTCGTACAAACGACTCAGCAGAGAGTATTAACAATAACATAAATAAAATCTTTGACTTATTAGGAGTTCAACCTGAGGTCTTATATAGTGGAAATCAAACACATTCAAAAAATATAGCCATTATAAATGATGCAAATGAAGGTCAAGAGTATGAATTTGGCAGATTCTTTCCTGAAACAGATGGATTAATAACAGATAAAGAAAATATAGCTACCATTACAAGATTTGCAGACTGTACACCTATTGTATTAATCGACACAAACAAAAGAGTCTTTGCTAATATCCACTCAGGCTGGAAAGGAACTCTTCAAAGAATAGGCGCAAATGGAGTAGATATGCTCATACAAAACTACAATAGTGATCCTAAAGATATAGTAGCCGTCATAGGACCAACCATAGGAAGATGTGACTTTGAAGTAGACGATGATGTAGCCGTTCAATTTAAAAATGAATTTGGTTATATGGAAAATATCATTACTAAGAAAGATGATATAAAATCACTAATAGATTTACAAACTATCAACAAAAATATGCTTTTAGAGCATGGATTGTTGATAGAAAATATAGAAGTAATAGAACTATCCACAGTAGCCAGTGACTTCCTTCATTCATACAGAAGAGATAAGGCTGAGTTTGGCTTGATGGGGTCTGTGGCTATACTATCAAGTAAATAAATTTGAAGTAATACTCGTCACCTAGAACTAAGTGAAGAGTTGAAAACCTTCATCCTACGGGATGGAGGTTTTTGTTTTAAGAAATAAACAAAATGTCAGAATATATAAAATAATTTGCAGAAAAAGAAGGAATTTTAGTATTTATGTGGAATGTATAAATAATAAGGATAACAAATATGGGATAGTAAAACTTTTAAGGAGGTGAGAATATTGAGATACAATGTTGAACTTGTATTAAAGAATGAGAATATACCAAAGGATAAAAATAGGGTTATTCTATCTTTCTTAAAGCACATTTACGAATCATACGATAAAGAGTATTATCAATCTTTATATGAAAATGAAACGAATAAAGTGAAGAGCTTTACATTTTCCTTGTATATGCCAAGATGTAAATTTACTAGGGAAGAAATAGTGATCCCTGATAAGAAGGCAATCCTTAACTTCTCTACAACAGATATGAAAGATGGGATATTTTTCTACAATGCTATCTTAAGAGGTAGGGGAAAGGCATATGAAATAAAAGATAATTCAATAACTGTTAAAAATATAAATATGATCAAAGAAAAGATTGTCACAGCAGAACATGCTACTTTTTCTTCCATGTCTCCAGTAGTTGTAAGGGAGCATAAAGGTGACAATAAAAATACATGGTACTATTCTCTAAGAGAAGAGAAAGGGAAGGAAGTATTTATCAAAAATCTTAGATATCAGTTGTTAGACAGTTTTGGTGAGGAAAGAAGATTAGATATTGATGAGGTGGAGTTTCAAGTAATAACTACTAAAGAAGTTAAAGTGAAGCATTATGGAATAGAAGTATTATCGAATATTTGTAGGTTAAAGATACAAGCCAAACCATATATTTTAGATTATATTTATAAGTCTGGAATAGGGGGGTATAGAAGCAGTGGATTTGGAATGTTAGATTTGGAGTAGGAGGTGATATAGTGGGCGAAAAGATAAGGCTTTACATGGAAGATTGGTTGTACAATAGTGGGCTAGTAGGGTTCTATAATATATTAGAAAATTCAGAAGATAATGTCTCTATTAATAACAACTATATTGAGTTTGAGCCTAGTTGTTTAGAGAATTTTGAAGAAAAATACTTTAGTTATTTTATTCGTAAATATAAGGAAATATTGTCATTATATAAAATAATCTCATTTGAAAAATTTATATTACAACATGAAGAGAACAACTTCGAAACCTTTGATGAAAAGAACCTAGAAGTTACAAATAAATATATCTCAGATGTAGCAAAGAAACAATTAAAGAGTAATAGCTATAAAGCAGCCTATGAATTAATTGAATCAAAGGTTGACATTTTAGGATTAGAAAAGAGTTTAAAAACCATAAATCTAAAAAAAAACCAGGACATAAAGGATATATTACTGGAAATAAAGAGTAGGTTTAATCTATTGAAACAGATAATTGATTACATGAAACAAGAAGAAACAAGGAAGTATATAGGAGCAAAAAATACTATGTATACTGTAATTAAAAATGGATGGAATGGTGTTTCTTTATTAAATCCTCAGACAAAAGAGAAGGACATGTATATAGATTATAAAAATTACTTTGTACAACCTGTGATTAATTATTTATATGAAGATATAGATAAATATAAGTATAGATGTTTTTCATGTGATAGAGCGATGAAAGATTTTTCAAATGATCTTAGTTTCCTAAATTCCACAGGATTTGACGTAAGTAGAAAATCATCGCATGTTTGGGAATTCCAAAATGATGTTGCTGTTTGTCCAATTTGCAAACTAATATACTCATGTGTACCAGCAGGTATTTCTTACCTTTATGACAAAGGAATATATGTCAATGATAGTTCAAGTATGAAAAATGCTATAAATGTAAATAGAAAGATACATTATGGTATATATGATTCAAAAAAAGATGAAAAGGTCCTGACTTATAAAGCATTGGTTGATACGATTAATGAAGAGCTTAATGACAAAATTAAATATGAACTTGCTGATATTCAATTAATCAGGTACGAGAATGAAAGATATAAATTCAATATATTATCTAGGAAAACGTTACAAGTAATAAAGGATTCTATACATGATTTAGATAATCTAATTAGTTGTGGATATAAAGAGATCAATACTTATTTCAACGTGTATGAATTAGTAATTGACAGACTCTTAAATAGCCAAAACATGTTTACGCTAACCCATAAAATGTTGCATTATAAATTATCAAAACCAATAGATTCTTATTATCATATGGGTCATATTTTATCAATTCTAAAGATTAATACTAGATTCTTAAGGGAGGTAGGATATATGAAGGAATTAGAAAAAGATATTGTTAAGCAGGCGAATGTATCAGGTTACTATCTAAGAGAAATGTATAAGAATAAAGGCGCAGTTGATAAATTAAGTGGAATATCATACAGGCTTCTTAATTCGTTAAAAACTAATAATACTGATAGTTTTATGGACACGTTGTTAAACTGTTATCTATATGTTAAAGCTACGGTTCCTCAAGTGTTCTTAGACACACTCAGAAGTGAAGAGGATTTTAAGACTATAGGATATGCATTTGTAGCTGGACTTATCGAAGGTAAAAAAGAGGATAAGAATGGAGGAAATAACAATGAAAACTAAGTTAAAGCCAAAAGGATTAGCTATTTCTATGATATTTGAAGCTGAAAGCGCGAATTATGGTGAAGGAATAGGAAATGTTGCTTCCTTAAAGAAATTAACACGAGATAAAGGAGAGCAATACACATACATTTCAAGACAAGCAATAAGATATAATATATCCGAACAATTAGGAGAAGAGTTAGCTACTGTAAAAGCAGAAGGTAGTGGAGATAAGAAAGTCATTCAATTTTCTGAAGAGGCGACCATTAAGGAATTCCCAGAAATCGATTTTTTTGGATATTTAAAGACAGAGAAAGGCACGGGTGGGAAAAAAAGAAGCGCTAAGGTAAGATTATCTAATGCAATTTCATTAGAAACATTTAAAGGAGATTTAGATTTTCTAACCAATAAGGGCTTAGCAGATAGAATAGATGAAAACATGAATATTGCTCAATCAGAAATCCATAGATCATATTACAGATATACTATAGTAATGGATTTAGACCAGATTGGAATAGATGATGTCTATTCAATTGAACTTGACAATCAAGAAAAAATCAGAAGAGTTAACAAACTTCTAGATACTATTGCTTTTTTATATAGAGATATCCGTGGCAGAAGAGAGGATTTAAAACCTTTGTTTGCTATAGGTGGAGTATATGATATTAAAAATCCAATATTTGAAAACGTTTTAGATGTTAAGGATAATAGACTAGTTGTAAAACAAATAGAAGGAGTAATGTTTGACTCTATAAAAAAAGATACAAATTGTGGGTTAATCGAAGGTAAGTTTGATAATGACAATGAAATAAAGGATAGATTAAATGCATTAACGATGCCTGAGTTTTTTAGTGGTTTAAAGAGCAAGGTGAAAGCTTACTATGAAGGAGAATAGAAAAGCGGTTAGATTAAAATTATATCAAAATATGGTTAATTATAAGAAACCAACTAGTTTTCAGCTTAAAGAAACATATCCATTACCGCCTTATTCTACAGTTATAGGAATGGTTCATAGTCTTTGCGACTATAAGGAATATAAGGACATGGAAGTAAGTATCCAAGGGAAGTACCATTCCAAAGTAAATGACTTATATACAAGGTATGAATTTAAGAATGGAATGAAATACGATAAAAGTAGACATCAATTACAGGTAGGGGAATTTGGAGTAAGTCGAGGGATCTCTACGGTGGAATTGTTGGTAGATGTAGAATTATTGATACATGTAATACCGGAAGATCAAAATTTGATTAAAGAAATAGAGAATGCTTTTCTATTTCCTAATGAATATCCATCTTTAGGTCGGAGAGAAGACATTGTAAGAATTGATGAAGTTAAAGTTGTAGATATATTTGAAGAGGAATTAGTTGAAGATATTGAACTACCAGAGGATTTTACAGCTTATATACCAGAAAGAATTATTAAGGCTGAATCTATTGTATTAGATGGAGCAGGACCTGGCATAAAGAATAGAGGAACATGGTATAAGATTTCGAAAGATTATCAATTAGTAAATCAAGGAACCCAAAAGTCAGCTAAATCTTTTAGGAGATGGAACAAGGTTAATGTTCTATATAGTTCTAGGATTACTGCGGTTGAAGATGAAAGTATATTAATAGATTCCGATAACAATATTTTACTAAATGTTTAGTGAGGAGAGAAAATGAATAATTATCTAGCTAAATCTAATCCTAGAGAAACTATAGTAGAACATACAGAAAAGTTGATTTCAAATCTTGAATTATTAAAAAAAACATATCCCAATCTAGATATTGATTGGGATATCTTATACTTGTCTTGTTTATATCATGATCTTGGCAAAATGAACTGCAAGTTTCAAGATAAAATAGAAAGAAATAGAATTCATTTAGATGAGATTCCTCATGGAATATTAAGTTTAGCTTTTATAAACGCTAAAGAGTTAGAAGTACAAGGATTTAATAAAGATAGAATTAAATTACTATCACATTCGATTGCCTACCATCATGATAGAGAGTTTAAATTCGATAAAAACTCATTGAGAGAGGAAATTGACCTTCTAAAATTAGAAGCAACTAACTTTGAATATGAGAGATTAAAGAATCCAGAAGCTAATAAATTAAGTGCAAAATACTTTTCTATGAATAGAATTTATGAAGAAGATAATGATACCTTTTTAAACTACGTTAAAATAAAAGGTTTACTCAATAGAATAGATTATGCAGCTAGTGCTGGAATTAGAGTTGAAATAGAAAATGGTTTTTTGTTAAATGATTTAAATAAAAATTTATTGAATAGTTTCAAATCAGAAAAAAATCCTAATCCTAGTTGGAATAGTTTACAAAACTTTATGATTGAACATCAAGATAACAATGTTATAGTGACGGCTCAGACTGGAATGGGAAAAACAGAGGCAGGTTTATTGTGGATAGGTAATAATAAGGGATTCTTCACGCTTCCACTAAAAACAGCAATAAATGCTATTTATAAAAGGATAACTGAAAAAATAGTTTTAAATGATTATGAAAATAAAGTTGGGTTACTTCATTCTGATATTAAAAGAGAGTATTTTAGCAAGAAAGATGAAATTGATTTTGATCAATATTATAGTAAAACAAAACAGCTATCATTACCGCTTACAGTTTGTACTATTGACCAAATATTTGATTTTGTTTATAGATATAGAGGATTCGAGCCAAAACTTGCTACATTATCATATTCAAAAGTAGTAATTGATGAAGTACAAATGTATGCACCAGATTTATTAGCTTATTTAATAGTAGGCTTATCCTATATTGATAAGATAGGTGGAAAATTTGCTGTACTTACAGCTACTTTACCCAAAATATTTGTTGAGCTTCTTGAAAAAGAAAATGTAAAGTTTATATTACCTAAGCCATTTACTAATAATAGAATAAGACATAGTGTGAAAGTTGTAAATGAAAAATTAAGTACCAGATTTATAAGTTCGGTATACAAGGATAATAAGGTCTTAGTTATATGCAATACTGTTAAAGAGGCGCAGAGAATATATGAAGTATTATTAGAAGACGAAACAATAAAAAAAGACATAAATTTATTTCATAGTGGATTCATAAGAAAAGACAGAAGAGAAAAAGAAGATAAGATATTAAAATTTGGTAATAAAGAAAACAAAGAAAGGGGGATATGGATTACAACTCAGGTTGTAGAAGCATCTTTAGACATTGATTTTGATGTTTTGATTACGGAACTTTCTGATTTAAATGGATTATTTCAAAGAATGGGAAGATGCTATAGAGGCAGAGATTGGAACAAAGAAGGATATAACTGTTATGTATTTGATGGAGGAGATTATAAATGTAGTGGAGTTGGAAATTTCATAGATGAGAAGATTTTTTATCTATCAAAAGAAGCTTTAAAAGACATAGATGGAATTATTACTGAAGATAATAAGATAAGCTTAATAGATTCAATCTATACTATGGAAAAGCTGACAGGAACAGACTATCATAAGAAATTAGTTAGTGCTATAAAGTATGTAAAGTTAATAGAATCATATGAAAAATCAGCCTCTGAAATAAAAAAAATGTTTAGAAATATAGAATCTAAAACAATTATACCTAAGACTTTATACGATCACAGTAATAAAAACGAAATAGATGGATATATAGCTTTATTAAGGCAAGGGTATAATAAAGAAATGACAGAAGATGAGAGAAAAAAGCTAAAAGAAAAAAAGTTAGAGGCAAGAATTAATTTGGATGATTTTACACTTAGTATTCCTTTATATCGTGCAGATAAGCAACTCTCGGATCCAATAAGAATAAATGATTATGAAGTTATTGAGGTGTTCGAATGTGATTATGATGAAAATCTTGGGATAAGATATAGATCAAAAGATAGAGATAAGAAAGAAGCAAGATGTGTAGAGGATAGAATGTATTAATTAAAAGGTGATAAGATGAAGAAAATTACTGGAGTTATGGTGTATTACTATTTTGTTTGTAAAAGAAAGCTATGGTACTTTAATAATGATGTTAACATGGAGCATAATAGTGAGCTAGTTGGTATGGGGAAGCTAATAGACGAGAACTCCTATAGTAGGGAGAAGAAAAGTATATTAATAGATGAAATGATTAATATTGATTTTCTCAAAGATTGGAAAGTAATTCATGAGGTTAAAAAATCTAGAAAATTAGATGAAGCTGCAAAGTGGCAACTAAAATATTACATTTGGATTCTTAGAAGTAAAGGAGTAGAGATAGAAAAGGGTATATTAGATTATCCTATTTTAAGAAAAAGAGAAGAAATTTTCTTGACTACATCAGAGGAAGAAGAATTATTGGAGGTATTAGAACAAATTAGAGATATACTTAATATGAATTATCCTCCAAAAGTTATTAATAAAGCATTTTGTAAAAAATGCTCTTATTATGAGCTTTGCTATATTTAGGGGGTGCACTTATGGGAGAAACGTTTTATATTTTAAAGGATGGAGATTTAAAACGTAAAGATAACAATATAATAATAAAAAATCTTGAAGGGGAAGAAAAGAATCTTAAGGTTGAAGTTACAGATGAGATATATCTTTTTGGAGAGGTAAGTTTAAACACTAAGTTATTAAATTATGTTTCACAAAAAGGCATAATAATACATGTATTTAACTATTATGGATTCTATAGTGGTAGTTATTATCCTAGAGAAACAAATATCAGTGGATATCTATTAGTTAATCAAGTTAGAGTCTATGATGATACTGAAAAAAGAATAAAACTTGCTAAGGAAATGTTAAAGGCAGCATCCTTTAATATTTATAGAAATCTAAGATATTACAATGGAAGAGGTATTGAACTAGGAGAACCCATGAAGAACATAGACAGTTTAATTAGAAAATTAGATTATGCAGAATCTATCAATCAAATCATGGGGATAGAAGGAAACATTAGGAAAACTTACTACTCTACTTGGAATGATATAGTAAAACAAGATATACAATTTGAAAAAAGAGTTAAAAGACCACCTGATAATATGATAAATACTCTTATTTCTTTTATTAATAGCTTGATCTATACAACTACTTTAAGTGAAATATATAAAACACAATTAAATCCTACTATTAGTTATATACATGAACCAGGCAGCAAGAGGTTTTCTTTATCATTAGACGTTTCTGAAATATTTAAGCCATTGATAGGCGACAGAATGATATTTTCGATGCTAAATAAAAATCAGATAACGGAGGATGATTTTGAGAGAGAATCAAACTTTCTATATCTAAAAGAATCAGGTAAGCGAAAAATATTGATGGAATATGACAAGAGATTAGAAAATACTATAGCTCATAGAGATTTGAAAAGAGATGTTTCTTATAGATATCTAATTAGACTAGAATGCTATAAATTAATCAAACATATTATTGGAGAAAAAGAATACTCTGGATTTAGAATATGGTGGTGATATAATATGTATGTAATACTTGTTTACGATATTTTAGCAGATGAAAAGGGTGCTAAAGTATCTAGAAATGTATTCAAAACTAGTAAGAAATACTTGACCCATATACAAAAATCTGTTTTTGAAGGGAACCTCACAGAATTAAACTACATGAAGTTAAAAACAGAGTTAAACAAATATATTAGGAAGGATAAAGATTCATTATTAATTTTTAGTAGTAGAAGCGAAAGATGGCTAGAAAAAGAATATCTTGGTTTAGTTGATGATAAGACATCTAATTTTTTTTGAGGTTACGTTGTCGACCTATAGTAATGTAAAAATAATAGGACATCGACAAAGTACACAATAGATTGGTTTTAATATAAAATTGAGCTATAAATAGAATGAAGAATAGATTAAAATCAGTATTAATTTAGTAGATTGACAAAAATGGTGTATGAACAATAGTAAATTCAACGTATACAAAGAAACGCCTTTAATAGAACTACAGTAGAATGTAAATAAATATCCGTAAATTCCGTATAAATGAACTTTCTTTCTTTAATAGAACTACAGTAGAATGTAAATTTTATTACCTATATATTACCATATAGACGGAAAGAAGCTTTAATAGAACTACAGTAGAATGTAAATTACAAAGAAACCTTCCCATTCTCTCTTAGATTCCTCCTTTAATAGAACTACAGTAGAATGTAAATACTTCTAAATTATTAATATATCTTTGTTTGCCTTGGTTCTTTAATAGAACTACAGTAGAATGTAAATGTTAAAATCAACGATACTAGGATAAGAGTAAAAGCATCTTTAATAGAACTACAGTAGAATGTAAATACCTTTTATGCTTGCTGGTGTAGAATTAAACGGTCTACTTTAATAGAACTACAGTAGAATGTAAATATTTAAATAACTTTCATATTCTGCAAAAGATGCAGTCTTTAATAGAACTACAGTAGAATGTAAATGTTGCTCTCCTAATTGAGCTACGCTAGTATAAAAAGCTTTAATAGAACTACAGTAGAATGTAAATATCTTAATTGAATCTATTTCAGAGTACTCAGACATACTTTAATAGAACTACAGTAGAATGTAAATGGAGTACCAGTATATAAATAAATCAAAATATCACCTCTTTAATAGAACTACAGTAGAATGTAAATTGTATTTCGATTATTTATCCAGTTAGTTATTGTCATCTTTAATAGAACTACAGTAGAATGTAAATATTGCTGCACCGATTACAGTAGTTGCATCTCCTTGTCTTTAATAGAACTACAGTAGAATGTAAATTTAAATGAGATACTTCATACTCAACTAGTGACCTTATCTTTAATAGAACTACAGTAGAATGTAAATCAAACCATCACTGCTACTAGATATCGGTAAAGCTCCCTTTAATAGAACTACAGTAGAATGTAAATTATATTGAAAGAACAGCATTAGAGGATGCATGGAATGCTTTAATAGAACTACAGTAGAATGTAAATACACTCTTAAAAGGGGTTAAAAGAGTGTCAACCTTATACTTTAATAGAACTACAGTAGAATGTAAATTTCATATATGAATAGCCACTTACATCTAAATCGCTCTTTAATAGAACTACAGTAGAATGTAAATGTCCATCTATAAGTTCTATTTAAAGAGTAATCGTAACTTTAATAGAACTACAGTAGAATGTAAATAAAATAGGGTCCTTGTATGTCAATGTGTATTCTTTGCCCTTTAATAGAACTACAGTAGAATGTAAATCCTATTAAATTAGAGTTATCATAATCAATACCATCTCTTTAATAGAACTACAGTAGAATGTAAATTTTAATTCGTGCCATCTTCAAACAGCTCCTTTTCATCCTTTAATAGAACTACAGTAGAATGTAAATCTCATTAGATATACTTTGTTATCCTTATCTATTGCACTTTAATAGAACTACAGTAGAATGTAAATTTTATGGTAAAAGAAGAGGACGTAGAAAAAGGAATTCTTTAATAGAACTACAGTAGAATGTAAATTATATTGTAAAGCAAACTTTGGTTATGAGGACCCTCTTTAATAGAACTACAGTAGAATGTAAATTAGAATTAATAAAACAAGACCCTGAAAGGTATAAATCTTTAATAGAACTACAGTAGAATGTAAATTGTTTTAAATGCAACGAAAGGAAATTTTTGTGTCATCTTTAATAGAACTACAGTAGAATGTAAATTAATAAAGAAGGTATCTTTACTGAAAAAGAGTTATCTTTAATAGAACTACAGTAGAATGTAAATACTCTATTAACTAATCACCCTGTTCTAATATCGTTTACTTTAATAGAACTACAGTAGAATGTAAATGAAAGAACTCTATTAGGTAGATCAGTAGTATTATGTCTTTAATAGAACTACAGTAGAATGTAAATGGAATATCCTATCAGGCATCTAACTCAACATTAAACCTTTAATAGAACTACAGTAGAATGTAAATATAAAATTATACTGCATGAAGATTACGCTGAATTAACTTTAATAGAACTACAGTAGAATGTAAATGCAAAATCCAATAAAGACCTACTCATACGGTCCAATCCTTTAATAGAACTACAGTAGAATGTAAATAGAGTTATTATGTATGAGTTGTCATAGTAAGGAACACTTTAATAGAACTACAGTAGAATGTAAATAAATCTCTATGATGTTATAGTTGATGGTACATCATCCTTTAATAGAACTACAGTAGAATGTAAATACAGCAGTTGCTATATCTAATTGTGTTAGCCCTAATTCTTTAATAGAACTACAGTAGAATGTAAATATCTTCACAATTCTCATATTCTTTTACATAATCTTTGTCTTTAATAGAACTACAGTAGAATGTAAATTTGAATTGCCCACTTTGAATTGTAATATTCTAATGTCTTTAATAGAACTACAGTAGAATGTAAATTATTGATTTTGCCATTGATCCTAACCTATCAAGTTCCTTTAATAGAACTACAGTAGAATGTAAATGCATTAGGAGCAATCACTGGGGCTATAGCAGGTCTACTTTAATAGAACTACAGTAGAATGTAAATATATTAGAAAAGCTAGGTTCAACCTTGAAATCAGTACTTTAATAGAACTACAGTAGAATGTAAATTGAGCATAGCTGTAAAGACAGTTACAGATGACATATTCTTTAATAGAACTACAGTAGAATGTAAATAGGGACAACATTCCAACATATATTGCCTAAATTGAACTTTAATAGAACTACAGTAGAATGTAAATGCCCAACTGTTAGCTCTACCACCCGTCATAGCACTTCTTTAATAGAACTACAGTAGAATGTAAATACCAATTATATTTTATATCTACTACAGTTAATTCTTCCTTTAATAGAACTACAGTAGAATGTAAATTCGACTTCCTTCCTGAGCTAACTGTTCCCCTTTTAACCTTTAATAGAACTACAGTAGAATGTAAATAATAATAAGATAGCACTATACAACATGGTCCTAAGTCTTTAATAGAACTACAGTAGAATGTAAATAATTATGCGACACTGATACTATATTTATTCCTTCGCTTTAATAGAACTACAGTAGAATGTAAATCTATATATCTTTGCTCTAATACAGTTCTTTCTATGTCCTTTAATAGAACTACAGTAGAATGTAAATGATTCAAGCCGACAATTTGGAAGGTCAAGAATAACAACTTTAATAGAACTACAGTAGAATGTAAATCTAGAAACTACTTTACCAACAGATGCAACAACTGCTTTCTTTAATAGAACTACAGTAGAATGTAAATAACAAAATGACTAGAATAGTGGCTAATATATTCATGCCTTTAATAGAACTACAGTAGAATGTAAATAAGGGTGTAAAAGACCCCGGTGATTTGAATATACAACTTTAATAGAACTACAGTAGAATGTAAATTTTAACGCAAAGGTATCAACTAATGCGTTTGAAACTTTAATAGAACTACAGTAGAATGTAAATGCATTATTAGGTATGTATGAGGCATATGGTACATTACCTTTAATAGAACTACAGTAGAATGTAAATGATGTATATCAAGGTCCAGCAATTTGGATTATGAATCTTTAATAGAACTACAGTAGAATGTAAATAATAAATACAGCTTTTAAGAAATACGTAGAATGGGGCACTTTAATAGAACTACAGTAGAATGTAAATGCTATACCACTAGATTTAAGCATTGCACCCATTGATCTTTAATAGAACTACAGTAGAATGTAAATATCTTTCAGCGTTGCTGGCAAAAGGGGAGGGTTTCACTTTAATAGAACTACAGTAGAATGTAAATATCCTATAATTTACATATTGCATACCTTCTAGCTTTCTTTAATAGAACTACAGTAGAATGTAAATTATATCCCCTACCTCGGGATTTTCAGGTGGAGTGTCCTTTAATAGAACTACAGTAGAATGTAAATACTCTATAGCAGTTCATAGTTATCTCCTTTCTCTTCCTTTAATAGAACTACAGTAGAATGTAAATTAATATCTTCTATTTCTTTTGCTCTTCTAACTCTTTCCTTTAATAGAACTACAGTAGAATGTAAATGCTTCACCATTCAACCCCATTAATCCGTTTGTAACCCTTTAATAGAACTACAGTAGAATGTAAATACAATCCCGGAGATGGTGGAGGGGGAGATGGAGAAACTTTAATAGAACTACAGTAGAATGTAAATATATATATCAATAATTATCCATTTAGACAACTGATACCTTTAATAGAACTACAGTAGAATGTAAATGTTTGTTATAGTAGATACATCAACTTTCCATCTTTCCTTTAATAGAACTACAGTAGAATGTAAATTTTTGTAACGGATGTATAAACAGCACCTTCTGCTCGCTTTAATAGAACTACAGTAGAATGTAAATTTGCTACACCTTCCGTCAAATCTTCAGCATCTCCAATCTTTAATAGAACTACAGTAGAATGTAAATTGAGGTGGCGCATGCGATTGATAATGCGTATTGGTTTCTTTAATAGAACTACAGTAGAATGTAAATAAGCATTAAACTCATCAATAATACTAATATCATCCCCTTTAATAGAACTACAGTAGAATGTAAATACATACATAAGACCCTCACCTAGACTATCAATAGCACCTTTAATAGAACTACAGTAGAATGTAAATTAATGTAAATCCCCCCTTAGAGTTATTTTTTTTGTTCTTTAATAGAACTACAGTAGAATGTAAATAAAATAGTATTACATTCTACACAAAAATGAGTTAACTTTAATAGAACTACAGTAGAATGTAAATGTTATAGCACTTGTTATAGGTTCTAACATTGCACTTGCTTTAATAGAACTACAGTAGAATGTAAATCAAGATGATTATTTTTCATCTAATTTTAATGAATTATCTTTAATAGAACTACAGTAGAATGTAAATCAACACAAACAACGGCACTACACACACCACATAGACACTTTAATAGAACTACAGTAGAATGTAAATATTGCTGCGCCAATTACTGTTGCTGCATCTCCTTGACTTTAATAGAACTACAGTAGAATGTAAATAAGTCCCAATTATTCAAATATAGTGGTAAAAAGGGTACTTTAATAGAACTACAGTAGAATGTAAATCAGAGCAGCAGAGCACGACACCGGCACCAAATATCCACTTTAATAGAACTACAGTAGAATGTAAATATATTGTAAGATGGAGCAGCGGGAGAATCGACAAAGCTTTAATAGAACTACAGTAGAATGTAAATGAAAGACACTGTATATAAAAAACATTATATGAAGTATCTTTAATAGAACTACAGTAGAATGTAAATTTGAGTTTCGGCCGCCTTACCAATTAATAAAACATCCTTTAATAGAACTACAGTAGAATGTAAATTCTATCCATGTATAAGACATTTCACCACTTACTACGAACTTTAATAGAACTACAGTAGAATGTAAATGCTTGTTGGGAGGGTAGCTCTAAAAGTAGAGTTGCCCCTTTAATAGAACTACAGTAGAATGTAAATATATTAATTTAAGGAGGGCATAGATGAGAAAATTATCTTTAATAGAACTACAGTAGAATGTAAATAAATTTAAAACTATTTTTTTCATCTTAAAACCTCCCCTTTAATAGAACTACAGTAGAATGTAAATATATTAATTTAAGGAGGGCATAGATGAGAAAATTATCTTTAATAGAACTACAGTAGAATGTAAATAAATTTAAAACTATTTTTTTCATCTTAAAACCTCCCCTTTAATAGAACTACAGTAGAATGTAAATTTTTTATAAAAGCATTTAATAATTTATCATTCATTCCTTTAATAGAACTACAGTAGAATGTAAATCTTTTAGGGCTTACAGTCCTTATCCTTTCGCATATTCTTTAATAGAACTACAGTAGAATGTAAATACAACCTTATAACAGAGGTAAATTTAACGTCACAAGCTTTAATAGAACTACAGTAGAATGTAAATACCATTACCACTTCCATTTGGATCTACAGGTGGTTCCCTTTAATAGAACTACAGTAGAATGTAAATCTCTTCAGCATCTTCTGTTATATCGTTTGAAAAACACTTTAATAGAACTACAGTAGAATGTAAATAGATTTAGTCCTTGGCAATATGCAGACACTTTAGAACTTTAATAGAACTACAGTAGAATGTAAATCCGAGTAGTCATGAGCATACAGATCTAAGAGTTCCCGCTTTAATAGAACTACAGTAGAATGTAAATCTCTCTTCCATCAAATCTTGTAACTCACTATCAGCATCTTTAATAGAACTACAGTAGAATGTAAATTTCATCAAGTTCTTGTAACGCTAATAGATATTCTTCCTTTAATAGAACTACAGTAGAATGTAAATTTCATCAAGTTCTTGTAACGCTAATAGATATTCTTCCTTTAATAGAACTACAGTAGAATGTAAATATCATAGTGTCTTTTCAGTCTATCTATGCCCCAGTTTCATTTAATAGAACTACAGTAGAATGTAAATTGTTGCAATAGCAGTTTTATTTGCACTGTTATCATACTTTAATAGAACTACAGTAGAATGTAAATTAAATTCTTTCCATTGCTCTTTTAATACCTTGACTTGCTTTAATAGAACTACAGTAGAATGTAAATAAACACCATGTCATATGGGAAGAAAAGAACGGACCCCTTTAATAGAACTACAGTAGAATGTAAATTTCTATAGAATGAACGGAATGCTCCAGTAGTGTTTTTCTTTAATAGAACTACAGTAGAATGTAAATGAATGGGAGACAACAAGAGAATATACTATAGCAAACTTTAATAGAACTACAGTAGAATGTAAATACTTATGTAACAGGTGAATGTCCTTACTGTGAAGAAGCTTTAATAGAACTACAGTAGAATGTATATACAATATTATCAAAACTAAAAAGTATTTATTAATTTATTTGTGTTAACAGTAGAGCTCCATAATTAAAAAAATTTCCTCTTTAAAATAAAATACTCTTTAAAGATAGTGATTTTTGCTTTAATCTTGCTTTCTTAATGAAGATTACTTAAACTAGTAATATAGATTTCTCATTTTATTGAAGTGGATGTTGAAAACTTCATTTAACAGAGAAGAACATTTTAAGGAGGCATAATTATGTTAATAAAAAAAGATGATTTACAAGTTTCTACAACGAACAACCTAAAAGATGGAATTGGTGCTGTAAAACTTACTCATATAACAGATGCTCAAGGATTGTGCGAAAAAGGTAGATTGTTTTCTGTAATGGAACTAGAACCGGGTTGTTCAATAGGCAGCCATATTCACGAAAATGATTTTGAAATATATTATATTCTTGAAGGTGAAGGCGAAGTTACAGATGATGGAGTAGTAAAAAAAGTGTCTGCTGGAGATTCTATGATAACTCATGAAGGACATGAACATTCTCTTAAAAATATAGGGGATAGTACTCTAAAATTTATAGCATTAATACTATATGCATAATTAAGGAGACCTTGCAGGTCTCCTTCACTCATTCTAAACCTCAAACTCAAACTCCTGATTCTCAACATCAATCCAATCAACCTGAACATCACAATCGAAATGTTTTTTAAGCAAATCAGCTAATTCTTTTTGAGCAAGTAAGAGTTGTTCCTTATTCCCAATAAAACCATCCATAGGAAACATTACATTCTTGGTATACTCAGTAATCTTTCCCAATTCACTTTGTCGCCATATCCATCTTCTGGTCCTTACTGAATTTCCAGTAGCATATACAATTTCATTATTATCGACAGGTTCCATTTCAGTTTCTCCAAATGGAATAAAAGTGTCACCAGGTTTTGAATATCTTACATAGAAATCTTCATTTGAACTATCAAGATCATGTGCACCTATTGGTATCCTATATTTTAGGGAAACAGCATTGCCCAAATTTACTATTGGGTTAATAGATGGCATACCCTTTTTCTTTGAAATTCTGGTAAGTAGAGCCTCAATCGATGACATAAATTTATTCGGATTTATATCCATTTCTCTAAAAGCTTCACGATAATAACTTACTTCTTTACTTTCTTTTACTTTGGTGCTTTCGAAATGTGTTTCACATTTTTTAATATTTTCATTTAACAGAGATTCAATTTCAGGTAAATCTTTTGTATTGTCAATATTTAATGCCACTACCACTGTAAAGCATACATCCTTTAATGTTTCAAATACTTTTGGTTCAATTACAAATTTCAATATAACTTCCTCCTTTGTTGAAAATTCAAACGATTCATTTTTATCTATTATACAATATTTTCCTTATATTAACATGACTAACATAATTATTAATTTTAAAAGTTATATTTATGGGTAAAACAGGACTAAGGAGCTTTACAGAACAAATACTTGCCTAAATATATGAAAAGTCGGAGGTATAATATGAAAAGGAAAATCAAAGAAAAGGTTACTGGTTTTAGAACAAAAGATGGAGCTGGAGTAAGTTTAGTTAGGGTTTTAGGACATAATACGGTTGAATCATATGATCCAATACTTATGTTAGACTCATTTGATAGTATAAATCCTGATGAATACAGAGCAGGGTTCCCTATGCATCCTCATAGAGGTATAGAGACTGTCAGTTTAATTTCTAGGGGTAAGATGAAACACAAAGATAGTTTAGGAAATGAAGATACTATTTCAGATGGTGAAGTACAATGGATGACAGCTGGTTCAGGTATTTTACATGAAGAAACATTACCAGAATCTGAAAGACTACTTGGTGTACAGCTATGGTTGAATATGCCTGCTAAGGATAAGATGTCACCTCCAGCATACCACAGCATAAAGAGGAATCAGATAGGAGAAATATCTATTGAAGGTGGAACTTTGAGACTTATAAGTGGAAAATATAAGGAACATGAAGGTTTCAAGGGAAAATATTCACCACTTGATTATTATCACATACTATTAAAACCTAATATTAAGTTTACTATTGAAATGGAAGAAGATAAATCCGTTTTAGTATTTTTACTATTAGGTGATGCTAAAGTAGCTGATGAGGAAGTTAAAGAAAAGACTGCAGTTAAGTTAACAAATGGAACTTCACTAGATATAGAATCCCTTGATGGGGATATAGAGATTTTATTTATAAGTTCTGATAGATTAGATGAACCGATATCCTGGGGTGGACCAATAGTAATGAATACTAGAGAAGAATTAGATTTAGCATTTAAAGAATTAAGGGCAGGAACCTTTTTAAAAGAAAAGACGACTTATTAATAGATAAAAGTGGTTGATTTAACATCTAATCAATCACTTATTTTACTTTAGTAAGTATAATAAATACCCTACTCTGATTTATACAATCCATGTAACTATAATTGCCAGTATTAAAGCTGATGAAGAGAGTAGTGGGTTATATTTAATAGTAGATTCTTTGTAGTTTTTGTATTGTACTTTTGAATATAGGTAAATTAATATACTATTAATAAAAGCATTTCTAAAGAAGAATTCTGTAACATAGCTCATATTTAGAATTGAGCTGTTTTTAATCATACCTAATGGAACAAATATCCCTAGGCACATCATATAATATCCTACTCTCCATAAGAAACTCATTGTAAGGGCATGGATAAATTTAATAGATTTTTCGTCTTTCACTACGTATTTAAAAACTAAAACAACCCCTAATCCTTCTAATAATATACAACCAGCTGGATTAAGTACCTTTATAATTGGAACGACGGGACTAAATAGATTTACAAGCTTTATTGATGCAGCTACGGCGGATGTATAAAACATAGAGTTTAGCTGATTGGTAGCTTTATAGGATTTTTGCATAAAGTAATATCCTATTGGAAACATTATAGAACCGGTAGGTATTTTAAAAGGAAATGCATGTAGAAATAGCCCTACTGTAGCTTCTAAGATACCCCATATTGAACCCCAAAATAGAATAATGCTAAGATTTCTAATTTTATCTTCAGAAGATAAGATTCTTCGGCTACGCCTCAGAATGACATCTAGAATTGAATTTTTCTCCATATTCTCACCCCGATTAATTTAAATTTCATTATTAATAATTGATTTTATTGCTGATTGGATTTCTTCATAACCTGTACATCTACATAAATTTGATTGTAGCCATTCTTGTATTGTTCGATCGTTAGCATAAGGTTTGTTTTGTGCTAATGAATGACAAACTATTAGGAATCCTGATGTACAATATCCACACTGAAATCCAAAATTTTCTACGAAGGCTTTCTGAATAGGAGCATCCTTTAAACCTTCTACTGTAATTATTTTTTTGCCTATGGCTTCTACAGTCAACATCAAACAAGATTTAATTGGCCATCCATCAATTAAAACGGTACATGCTCCACAATCTCCATTTTCACAACCTGGTTTTGAACCTGTAAGGCCTAATTGATTACGTAAAGTATATAATAGTGTATCAGACGGCCTTATACATACCTCTAAGTCCTCATCATTTACATTTAATGTGAGAACTGTTTTTTCTGTAATTCGTAACATCAATATGCCTCCTCAAGGTTTTCTAAGGCCTCATATAACATAGTATGAAGTAGAAATTTTTTATATTCTGCTGAGCCGCTTATATCTTCTAATATTGAATCATTAAGACTATCTACTAACTTTTTGATTTTTTTATCCTTATTAATTCCTTTATTTAGTATCTTTTCTATCTTGGAAGATCTAAAAGGATATTTACATAATCCGCTAAAAGCTATATTAATTTGATTATCTCTTTTCAGTGCTGCAATTGTAATTAGGGGGTAATCTATTTTTTCATTTTTTGTTCTTTTAACATGTAATGATGGTAATGATAAGTATTCTTTTTTGATTATTACACTGCATATTAACTCTCCTTTGTTAAGCTTAATTCTCTTATCGAATACATCCTTAAAGGGTAATCTATTCAATCCATCTTTTCCAGCTATGACTATATCTGCATCTGAAACCATAAGAGGAAGTACTGATTCACGGTATATAATAGTGCCAGCTATATTTCCACCTAGAGTGATTTTATCTTGAATTGTATGATCTGCTATTCTTTTGACTGTTAAACTTAAGAGTGGAAATAGATTTGATTCAGCAATTTGTGTTAAGGTAACAGCTGCACCTATGTTTAATTCATCATCTCTTATTTCACATATATTTAATTCTTTAATACCTTTTGTATCAATAACAGCTTGAGTATATACATTATGCATTCTAGCCATGCTTATAAACTCTGTACCTCCACCATAGTATATAGGCTGCTTCCCCATATTATCTAGGTTGTTGAATAAATTTATGGCATCAGAAATTGTACTAGGTCTATAATATTCAAAATCAAATGGTATCATACAATCCTCCTGTCTTAGCTTTCCATATTACTTCTGGAGTAACTGGAATTTTATCGAAATCCTCATCAGCAGCTAATGATAATGCATTATTAAAAGCTGCAGGTATACCAAGTATGCCATGCTCTCCTTTACCTCTTGTTCCAAAGGGACCATCTAATTGAGGTGTTTCGATAAAGTCTACTATATATTCTGGTTGTTCTCCAAACCTCATAAGTTTGTATGTTCTGAGGGATGTATTTTTTAGTATCCCATTCTCATCAAAATGAAACTCTTCTCTTGTAGCTAGGCCAATACCCATAGACATCCCACCCATTATTACACCTTTTGCAGTCTTTGGATTAATAACTTTTCCTACATCTATAACAGTGGCAGCTTTTAGCAGCCTATAGGAATATTTTATGGGATCATATTCGATTTCAACAGCCTGTGCACCTACAGTCCATGAAACTCCTACATGACCTATTCCGGTTTCTTTGTTCATAACAGTTAAATCTTTCATAAAATATGTGCCTTTACCTATGATTTGTTTTCCATAGGCAAAACCTAATGGATCTGTGTATCCATGAACTATATCTTTAAAGTCTAGGAAGATATTAGGATTATCCTTTAGATAGACTCTCTGGTTTCCTACTTCTAAATCTTTAGCAGAACATTCAAGTATTTGGGATGCAAATGAACATAATTGATTTATTAAATCATCAGCTGCAGCTAGAGTTGCATTTCCAGCCATAAATGTAGACATACTAGCTACAGTTTTCCAGTGAATTGGAGAGGTTTCTGTATTGACATCGTATACAACATTGATTTTACTTACATCCATTTTCATTTTTTCAGCAAGTATTTGTGCAATTTCAGTTTTGGATCCAGGGCCAATCTCTATTACAGCACAATTTAAGTTGATTTCCCCATCAGGAGTGAATGTCAGTATTACACCTGATGAAGCATTTATTGGTGAAGTAGGTGTTTTCCAGAAACAACTTATTCCCTTTGTCCTTATATTGCCATTATCCATTACTATCTTTGAACCTTCATCCCAATCAATTAGTTCCTTTAATCTATTAAGACACTTTGGAAGATCTCCGGTATTGCTTAGGGTTATCTCAGTTTGAGTTGGAGATAGGTCTCCAGGAGAAATTGCATTTTTAAGCCTAAGTTCTAAAGAATCCATATTTAGTTCTTTAGCCAATTTGTCTATCATTCTTTCCACACAAAAAGTAAATGCAGTGTGACCAAAGCCTCTATATGCAGTTACATATGTATGGTTTGTATATACTGTTAAAGAATCGCAATAAATATTTTCAATATTATAGGGACCACTGCAATCAGAAGCAATTGCCCTTGTCATTCTAGGTCCAGAACCAGAATAAGCACCACAATTGACATAATATCTTGATTCTAGAGCTTTTATTTTTCCATCTTTTGTTGCACCTATTTTTAGTTTGGCTTCAACTTCTATTTTTGAAGGAGCAGACATTATATCCTGTTCTCTAGTATTAGTTATTCGAACCATTTTACCATCAACTGCTTTTGAAGCTATATATGCTAAAATCTCCAGATGTGTATTTGACTTACCTCCAAATGCACCACCAACTAAAGGTACCTTGACTACAATATTAGATTGCTGGATTTTGAAAGCCTTACTTAGATCTCTTTGTATAGTAGTTGGAGCCTGAGTTGATGTGTAAATGATGACTTTACCACTTGGTAATATCTCAGCTCTAGAATTTCTGATCTCCATAGCTATATGATCTGAATGTGGTAGTTTGAATTCTGATTCTAGGATAATATCACTCTCGGAGAATCCATCACTCATATCTCCTTTTCGAACATTTACTTCATTACAAATATTTGTATGAGCTTTAGGAAAGACATCTATAGTAGAACAAACATAACTTCCGAGGTTTTCGTGTATTAAGGTAGCATCAGGTTTTATTGCATCTTCTATTGAGTTTATAACTGGAAGAGGTTTGTAATTTACTTTAATCAAGGGGATGGCTCTTTCAGCCTCTTCTTCAGTGTTAGCAACTACTACCGCTACTGGTTCCCCGAAATATCTGACCCTACCCCTTGCAAGGGGAGGCCTATCCTCAATTATTCCACCCATTAAAATTGGTATTTGCTCACTTGTTATAACGGCTTGTACTCCACTTGATGTTTCTGCTTGAGTTGTATCAATTGATAATATTTCTGCGTGGGAATGAATGCTTGTAAGAATTTTTGCGTGTAGCGTGCCTATAGGAATTATATCTCCATTATATTTTGCTCTTCCTGTTACTTTATCCCATGATTCCTTTCGTATGGTAGTTACTCCAATTTGGGAGTTTGCTTTCATGGATATATTCCTCCTCAATAATCCTTTATAATCTCATTGTAGTTTTTCCAAATAAATGCCATATTATTCTAGTTTCTGGGACAGTTAAAACATAATTCTTCTATAAAATGGACATATTAATAAAAAACTAATAAGGAGGTTTATTATGCCTGAAAAAGTAAGTGAAAGACTTGAAGGTCGTGTCAGTTATCATGACTCAGTAGAAGAAATGCTCAAAAGAATAAGAGATGACGGACTATCAAGTGTATTTTCAAGATGGGGAGAACAAGAAAAGATTCGTTGTAATTTTTGCTTAGAAGGGCTAAGCTGTCAGCTTTGTTCACAAGGTCCATGTAGAATAAGTGATAAAGCTAAGGCATTTAGAGGTGTTTGTGGTATAGGTCCTGATGCAATGGCAATGAGAAATTTTCTTATGCATAATATTATGGGGGCTGCTACATATGGTCACCATGCATATGAGGCTTTTAGGACATTAAAAGCTACAGGAGAGGGAAAGACATCTTTTAAGATAACAGATGTAGATAAATTAAAATGGATGTGTGAAACACTAGGCGTAAACACAAATCAAGAAACTAATAAAATGGCGATAGAACTAGCTGAATTACTTGATAGGGAAATGAAAACAAATCCTGACCATGAAAGTAAAATGGTAGAAGCTTTTGCACCAAAAAAGAGAAAAGAAGTTTGGAGAAATCTAAATATCTATCCAACAGGTGTAGAGCATGAGGTACAAAACTCCATAGCTAGCTGTCTTACAAACGTAGATGGTGACCATGTATCCCTTGCAAAGAAAGGCCTACGCTTAGGTCTATCAACTATATATACAGCGCAAATAGGTTTGGAAATGGTTCAGGATATATTATTTGGTACACCAATGCCTCATGAGGTAAATGTTGACCTTGGAATAATGGATCCTGATTATGTAAATATAGCTTTCAATGGACACCAACCTTGGGTTGGAGTAGCTACATTACAGAAAGCAAAACAAGATAAATATCAACAAATGGCCAGAGAGGCGGGAGCAAAGGGTATTCATATAGTTGGCTCCATTGAAACTGGTCAGGAAATGTTACAGAGATTCCCAGTTGATGATGTATTTGTAGGATTGATGGGTAACTGGTTAGCTATTGAACCATTCTTAGCTACTGGAACAGTAGATGCCCTTGTAATGGAGGAAAACTGTTCACCACCACATATTGATCAATATGCAGAGAAGTATCAAGTGTCTTTAATTAGTGTAAGTACTATAATAGGTGTACCGGGCACAGATCATGAAATGCCATATTATCCAGCAAAAGTTGATGAAATGGCTGATGAATGTATTCGTATAGCCATTGAAAACTTCAAGAAAAGACATGGTAAAATTAAATCTATGGTACCAAATAAAAAGACAAAAGCTATTGCTGGATTCTCTACTGAAGCAGTATTAGGAGCAATAGGCAATGACTTAAATGTTCTTGTGGATGTAATTGCTAAAGGTCAAATTAAGGGAGTAGTAGCCCTTGCAAACTGTGCCACACTACGAAATGGACCCCATGACTGGAACACAGTAAATATAACTAAAGAGTTAATAAAAAGAGATATATTAGTAGTAGCAGGTGGCTGTGGAAACCACGGACTTGAAGTAGCTGGTATGTGTAATCTTGATGCTATAGAATATGCAGGAGAAGGCTTAAAAGGAGTATGTAAGGCATTAGGTATTCCACCAGTATTAAGTTTTGGTACTTGTACTGACACAGGAAGAATTTCTATGTTAGTAACAGCATTGGCAGATCATTTGGATGTGGATATTCCTGATCTACCTATAGCAATAACTGCACCAGAATGGATGGAGCAAAAAGCAACTATAGATGGAATGTTTGCAGTAGCCTATGGTGCATATACCCATCTTTCACCAACTCCATTTATATCAGGAGCACCAGAATTAGTAAAACTACTTACAGAAGATGTTGAAGGACTGACAGGTGGAAAAGTAGCATTAGGAGATGATCCTGAGGAAGCTGCAAAGGATATAGAAAAACATATTTTAAGTAAAAGAAAAGGTATGGGTCTACAATAGTAGGTTAGAGGATATCAAAATAACTTGATATCCTTTTTTACTTAAGGAAATTTTATTTCTTAAATTTAATAAGTTAATATCAATTATCATGTTTCATTTGATTGTAAAAGGTATATACATATAATAAGTAGATAATTTGAAAGGTGGGATTAGATGAGAATACTTAAGAAGGTATTAGTAGTTGTAGTACTGGCATTAGTGATATCCCTTATATTAAGTAACTTTGTTTTCGACATAAAATTAACTACTATGCTTGAGTATGCTGGTATCATACTTATAGCTATAGGAGCAGCCTCGGTGTTAGGTGGCAGAGGAATAACCATGGACAAGAAATATCAATGGACTAGAGCAAATACCAATATCGATGATATTTCAAAGAAAGAGATAGAACTATTGACTGATAGTTACGAGTTCTGCATATTTATGGGGATTTCTGGACTGGTTTTATTTATAATTGCATTAGTTATACATTACATATAAAAAAACCACATCAAATGATGTGGTTAAAATACTCTTCTTCCATATGAATAATGCTTGCTCCAATAAGCTGAATCCAAGTCATCAATTCTTACTCCCTTAGATGTACTAGCGTGGATAAATTGACCATTACCTATATAAATACCTGTATGGCTTGGGCCTCTTCTGTATGTATTGCTAAAAATTACTAAATCTCCAGTTTGTAATTCAGATTTGCTTAGCTTTGTTCCGGTTGATGCTTGAGACCTTGTATCTCGAGGTACACTTATATTATGTTGCTTGTAAATGAATTGTGTATAACCTGAACAATCAAATCCATTTGCAGTTGTACCACCATATCTATATCTTACGCCTATATATTTTTTAGCAGTAGATATAATTTGGTCTCCTAATGTTTGTCTACCTAGGCTACTTCTATTAGGCATAGAAACTCTTAAACCTTTACGTATCATTAGTCTGTTTAGAGCATCAATAGTTTGTGGTCCTGCAGATCCATCTACTTCTAGTCCAAGATTCTCCTGGAATACTTTCAAGGATGTTTCAGTTTGTTCACCAAAATATTCAGTAGTATTATCAATCTTCAAATAACCAAGAGCTTTTAATACATCTTGCAATGCTTTTACGTCCAAACCTGAATGACCAAGTTTAAGACTTCTATCTACAATTAATTTATATTTGTCAGCATCTTCTTCTGATTCTTTATTAGTTTCTTCTTGAGATTCTGTGCTTGTCTCTATATTATCAACTGACTCAACACTATCTGTAGGATTCGTTGCATTTAACATAGCTAAATATGTGGCTTTATCAAATATACCATTTGGTTCTAATTCTGCCTTAGTTTGAAATTCTTTAACAGCTTCTTCTGTGTGTACTCCATAATACGTGGTTAGACCATCATAATCAAAAAAGCCTAGATCAGTTAGATTCTGTTGAAGAGTCTTAATATCATCATGGCGCATTCCTTTTTTGAGTTCTTGATCGCCTAATTCTGCATATATGGGTGTTGACCCTAAATACATCATTCCTGCTAATGTAAAGGCCGTTACAGTGTTTCTTAAATACTTACTTTTTAACACTATAAAACTCCTCTCTTATTGGAATATAAACTCGTCCACTCCAGTATACATTAAAACTCTATCAAATTAAAGGTATTTTTGTTACTTTTTTGTAAACTATTGTTTACTTATTCTTCCATAAAAAGAATTAACAGCCATAAATAACTCTTTCTTATATATTATGCTTAATAATAATAAATAGTGTTATTTATTGAATTTTATAGCATATACTGGGTAATAAAAATGTAAGTAGTCAACACGATAATTTGTTTAGAAAGGGGATAGCTATGAGTAAGGATTATATTGTAAGAGAGGTAGAGGGACTATATCAAGTTATTAAACTCAAAGAGTTTAGAAGAACTGAGGGGGTAGCCTTTGACATAATGATTAAGGATATGGTTCCAAAGATTGATGCTATTGATAGAGTACTTCATACAGGAGGTGCTATATCACCTGGTACTATAGGAGAATGTGAAAGACCTTGGTATATGCATACATTTCAAGCAGACAATTTACTTGTTCTCCAGGGAAAGAGATATGTAGAAATTTATACTCCTGAACATGGCAAAGTGGAGAAATTTGTAGTTACTCCAGATTATATAGAGCATAATGGAGAAAGAATTCTTGAAGGTGGAGGATTAGTCGTATGGCCTAGATACGTATTTCATAGAATAGTTAGTGGTGATGAAGGTTCAGCAAGTGTAAACTTAGCAACCCACTATGATGGTTTTGATATTAAAACAAATTTCAATATCTACGATTTGAATACTGAGACAGGTGAATATAAAGTAATTAGAGAAGGTCATTTAGATCAGAGATAATAGGAGGATAGGCTAATAAACCTATCCTTTTCCATTTGTTTCTATTACTATTATTTCCTTTTGGATATATATAATTTATGGTATAATTTTAATGAGAGGAGTGGGATTATGACAAAATTTAAACTAAAGAAAAATGGATTATATACTGTTTTAATAGCAGTTTTACTATTTAGTCAAACTTTTAGTTCGTTTAGCTATGGAATTTCACCGATAAAATTAGTTGTTGATGGTAAAGAGATTACTTCAGACCCTAAACCAGTAATAGAAAATGATAGGACTTTGGTACCTATACGTTTTGTACTGGAGCAACTTGGTGCTGAGTTTGACTGGGCTCCTAAAGATAGTACTGTTGAGACAGTGACTATAACGAAGGGTGATATATCTGTAAATTTAAGAATTGATAGCCAATTGGTTACCTATGATAAAGATGGGAAAAATCATATCATTACAGATGTAGCCCCTAAGATAATAGATGACCGTACTTTCGTACCAATTCGTCTTATTAGCAATATATTTGGATTAGATATTGATTGGGATAATGATACTAGAAGTGTGATTATTGATTCTAGTATACCTGCATCCATTGAGCCATTCTATCCAATGGAGATTTCATCTATAAAGAATGGACAAACTATTAGCGGAAAGACAAAATTAAGTATTGATTTAGGAGATAGTAACCTTAGGAATCCAAAGGTAATTAAGTATCTTCTATTAGACCCTGAAACTTCAGTAGGCAAGGTGATAGCCCAAGGCAGTGACCTTAATGGAGAATATACTTGGTTACCAAGTGTTGATGATATGGGACATAAAGCACTTGTTGCAGCAATCTACGATGCTAATGGCAAGATTATATCTGCAGATGCTGTTCCTGTTAATATGCAGGTTAAGCCTAGTGTAAAGTTAAATGGAATTTCAAATAGTGATGTGATAGATAACAGATTAACCGTTAATCCAGATGTTAATTTTGTAGCTAATTATATTGAATATACGATTACTAATTTGGATAATGGCACTGTAATTGTACCTGCTGAAAAAGACCCATATGGCTCATATACTTGGACACCTCAGGTAAAGGATAATGGCAATTATTCTATCAAGGTTATAGCATATGATAAGAATGGAAATTCCTATGAAAGTGAATCATTTGAGTTTAAGATTGATGTTAGCCATAAAATTTCATTAACTGGTGTATCATCAGGTATGACAATAGACAAGCCTGTTACATTGGATGCCTCTAGAAATTTTGGTGTGGATGAAACTGAGTATATATTAAGAGACCCTAATACAGGAAAAGAGGAGATCTTAAAAACTTTACCTTACGGCGGTTATAAATGGTTCCCAGGACCTGGATATAAAGGTGAAAAGGAACTTCTAGTAAGGGTCAAATATATGGGATCAAAAGTATTAGAAAGTAAAGCCGTAAAGGTTAATATTCCTGGAACGCCTAACATATTGTTACAAGGTATTGGACCAAATGAAGTCATAACAGGTGATAAAACTATCAATGTGATTAGCAATGTTGATTTAACTAATGTTAACTATGTATTGACTAATACAAAGGATGGCAGCAAGAAAGTATTTACTTTAAATGCTAATGAAGACTTTGTATATTCACCTAAAAAAGAGGATAGTGGATATTTAAAAATATATGCAGAAGGCATTAATAATGGCAAGACAATTAAGACTGAAGAAATACCTTTTAGAGTATATCTAGAACAAATATATGGTAAACAACCTGTCATAGAGAAGGATAAGTTCCTTGGAGTAGCATCTAGACTTGCTAGAGAATCATTTCTAAAGACAGGATTATCAGCTGCTATTCAAACATCCCAATCCATTCTTGAAACTGGTTGGGGACAATTTGTTGGAGTAGATAAATATACTGGGCAAATATCTTACAATTTATTTGGTATAAAAGGTAAAGGACCTGCAGGCTCTGTTACAATTAGAACTACTGAAGTATATAATGGTGTAAGATACAGCGTAGATGATAATTTTAGAGCTTATAATAGTATCGACGAAAGTTGGGTTGACTACAATGCCTTTTTATTAGAAAGAGAAAGATACCAACCTGTAAGAGATGTTATGTATAATAGTACCCAAGCAGCTTGGGCTATAAGACGATCTGGATATGCAACTGATCCTAATTATTCATTAAGTTTAATTAGAATAATAGAACAATATAATTTAGATGAATTAGATAAGATAGATATATAAAAGTGAAAATGTCATCCCTCAACAAGCTGGGGATGACATTTTTCATTTTTTTATTTATATTCCATATCTTTTTCGCGCTACATCTACTATTCTAAAGATTAGCCCTTCATAGCCTAAATCTGTAGCTTCAGACATTCTATATAATGAACTCTTAGATTCCATTAATCCAGGTAGCGAATTTATCTCTAATACATAAGGTATTCCATCCCTTAAAATAACGTCAACTCTTGCATAATCTCTTAAGAGTAAAGATTTATATGCTCGCAGTACTGCACTTTCAATTATTTCTTTTTCTTCAGATGTTATCCTTGCAGGGATGTAATAGTGTACATGGGGTTTATAATAGGATTTTACTTCGAAACTATTGAACTTAAGTAATCCTTCTGGTAAGTCTGACATATCTACTTCTTGTACAGGAAGTATGGTTATATCGTCATCATTGCCAATTATCCCTATAGAGAACTCTCTTCCTTCAATGTATTTGTTAAGCATAATAGGTGGTGTATAGGTATCTAAGCTATCCTTGACCTTTTTTTCTAATTGTTCCCTATTAAATACTAAACTATCTTGGTGGATTCCCCTACTTGATCCTTCGTCACTAGGTTTTACTAGTATAGGATATTCCATATCTATATCTTCTAAATCCTCCAAACAATCAATTGATATGAAATCAGGAGTTGGGATATTTTTTGATTTAAATACTGTGGATGCAAAAATTTTATTGATAGCAAGAGCATGTCCAAGAATTGAGGAACCAGTATATGGTATGTTTGCGAATTCTAACATGGCTGGAAGCTGGGCTAATTTACTATAACCTTCTATACCATTACACAGATTAAATACTAAATCTACATTTTCATCTTTAAGTGTTTTTATGATGTTTTCATCTGCAGTTAGATCAATACATTCATATTTTTGTGATAAAATTTCTTTGACTGACTTGACTGTTTCCATTTTTTGTTTATCTTCTAAGCGAGCTTCTTCTAAAGGAATTAGATTTTCCCTAGACTTATCTGTAACAATTGCTATTTTCAATAATATTCCCCCATTTAATATATATTCACTTAGAGAATAACCTATTTAAATTTATAAATCAATCAAAATATTTATGTAAAATGTAATAATTTTTTTGGTATAAATCCCAGAATTTTCAATACATAAAACCTATTCTATGTTAGAATATAAGATAATTATATTTATTAAAGGTGGACATGATATGAAAAGGTTTCATATATATCTTTCTCTAGTATTAATCTTAGCTATACTAATATCAACAGTACCCTCTGTTACTAGTGCTGAAGAAGAAATGGTTGATTTTGAAGAAAAACTATTTTCAATTTCTGAAGAAGAGAAGAGAATAGTAGAGGAATTATTTGTTCAGTTACAAGAGATTGAAGGCTTAGAAAGAGATTATGCAGCTATTAATGAAGAGATAGAGACCCTAAAAGTAGAAGTTAAAAATCTAGAAACTTATATTCAAAATGAACAAGATAAGTACCATGCTAATCTAAATGTCTTAGAAGAAATACTCAAAAGCTATCAAAGAATGGGACCAGCATCATATTTAGAAATAATACTTGAATCCCAAAATATATCTGACTTTCTTAGAAGAATCAATGTCATAAAAGATTTAGCAAAGAATACAGGTGATATTTTAGATTCAATAGATGAGACAAAAGAAATTTTAATACAAGAAAAAAACAAATTAGATGAAAAGTTAAGTTTAATAGAAGATAAACAAAAAGCTTTAGGACAAACCTTAGATAATAAGTCTCGATTAGTTAAGGAACAAGAAGAGTATCTAAAATCCCTTGAAGCTGATAGAGAACATTATGAAATGTACTTAAATAGCCTTTCTGATATGATGGTTAAACTGGAAGATCTATTTAAAAAATTAGCAGCTGAGCTTCCAGGTATTATAGAAAGTAGTAATATCTCTTTAGAAGAACTAAATCCAAGGCTTAGTTTACAAGGCATTAAACTAACAATAAATGAAGATTTGTTTAATAGGATACTAGGTAATCATGAGAGCTTACCTGAAATAAAATTTGAATTCACTTCTGCAAATGTAAATATGTTAATAGATTCATATAATATAAAACTTACAGGTAGTTTCTCGGCATATGAAGGTCATTCAATTGAATTTCTTATACAAGAAGTAAAGTTTTATGATTTTCTATTAGAAGACAAGACGGTGAAAGATTTGATCGGTGATAGCATATTATTTGATTTTGAAAAAATATTGGACGGAAGCTCTATTAAGGAAATCAAAATAATAGATGATTATATGGAATTGACCATAGATTTTAAATTGTTCTAGTTGGGGGAGTCGATATGATAATTTGTGATGATGTATCACTAGTATATCCAGACGGTACAGTAGGATTAGATAATGTTAATCTTAATATAAAAAAAGGAGAACTTATTTTCATGGTTGGACCAAGTGGTTCAGGTAAGACTTCTTTTTTAAAGTTATTGATGGGGATTGAAATTCCTACTAGTGGTACTATGAAAGTTTTAGGACAAGCCATATTAAAAAGTGAAGAAAAAGGAATTAGAAAAGTTAGACAGGAAATGGGTCCGGTATTTCAAGATTTTAAATTGATTAGAGGTAGATCTGCTCTTGATAATGTAATATTAGGTATGAGATTCTTAAATATATCTAATGATGAGATCAAGTTTAGGGCTGAAGAAGCACTTCAAAAAGTTGGTCTAGAAGAAAAAAAGTATACAAATGCTGAAAAACTATCATGGGGCCAAAGCCAAAGGGTGGCCATTGCAAGGGCTATAGCAAGAAAACCTTCACTCATCATAGCTGATGAACCAACAGGTAATTTAGATTATGATAATGCTGTGAATATACTAGAGTTATTGACTTCATTAAAAGAACAAGATACGACAGTGGTTATCACAACCCATGCTACTCATTTAATAGAAGGTTTAAATCATAGAAGAACTCTTTACGTTAATAATGGTAATATAGATAATTTAGAACTAGAAGGTGCTGATCTATGAGAAATGCATTCAAGAATACCACATATTTTATAAGTGAAGCAAAGACAATATTTAAAGTTGATTTATTATCCAACATATTATCTTCATTAAGTATAGGGCTTATATTTTTTATTCTTTCTTTAATAATAGCTGGCTGGTTAGTAGGAAATGATATTGTCCAAGTAGTTGAACGAGAAACAGAGATAAGCATATATTATAATGAAAATCTTGATGATAAGTCTTTAGATGATTTACTTAACAATATTCAAAATATCAAAGGCATAAATAAAGCCAGTATTGTAAATAAAGAAGAATCCTATAATAGAATGGTAGATATCCTAGGACAAGAAGCAAGTATATTAGGGTATTTCGAAGAGAATCCATTTAGTCCTTTTATTGAAGTAAAAATAGAAATGGATGGTCTAGATGATATACTTAGCAGACTTGAAACTTTGGATGATATAGAGTATATTCGAGATAATAGACAAGTCATTGAAAAACTTCAAGGAATAATAAGTATTCTTGAAATAATAGGACTGTTTTTAGTAGCAGCCGTTGGAGTTTCAACGATTATAATTGTTTCTCATATAATAAGACAAGGTATATATAATAATCGTGATGAGATAAATACATTAAAGTTACTAGGAGCACCAGATAATTTTATTCAATTTCCTTTTTTCTTAGAAGGAATAATTTTAACGATGATTGGTGGAGGGGTAGCTTCTATACTGTGGGTAGTGTTAATGCAATATGGTTTCAGTAATATAAACAATATTTTACCTTTTTTACCATTACCTTCAGTAGATGAAATAGGAATGTCTATGATTGTCTTTATTATGACATTTAGTTTATTCATAGGATTAATTGGAAGTAAGTTTGGTCTTAAGTCAATAAGAAAACAATATAGTTAGATTTGAAACTTATTGAAATATTAAGGTTTTAATGATAAAATCAATAACTGTAAAGGTAAAAATTAACTTAATTGTCATGGAGGGGTTATATTGGGAGTTGATACTATAAAAAGGGACTATAATCTTATTGAGAATGATATTGGACTATTGGAGTCTGTCATATCCTGTAGATTTGTTATAGATAATGAAGAAGTTAAGGAAATCCATATAGTATCTAATGGGACAAGATCTCCTAAACAAATCTCAAGAGATGTACAATCTGTTTTAATAGCTACATATGATTTAAACATTGATTATAAAAAGATTAGTATAGCTGAATTGCCAAATACAGAAGTAGCAAAAAAAGAATCAAGACTAAAGATTGAGAAAATTTCAATCGAAGATAACGGCAACAAAGCTAACATAAGGGTTGGATTAAGTGATGAATCCAATAATTATGAATCTACTCAGTCTGGTATCAATACATCTAGAAATATAGATCGAATGTTGGTAAAAGCAGTATTAGATTGTGTAGAAAAGTCATTAGCAACTGAAGATAGATTTATTCTTGAAGAGGTTAAAAATATTAATTTATCCTCCGATGGTATTATAGTGGTAGTCTTAGTTTACGTAATTGATGAGCAGGAAAGACGTCTCTGTGGTTCTGCTCTTATAGAGAATGACCACAAAAAAGCAGTTGTTAAAGCTACATTAGATGCTCTAAATAGAAGTATTTCAAAATGATTTTAAGCCGGCTAAAATTTTAAGCGAAGCGAATATAGCATGCTGTAATAGCGAATCAGCATAGCATCCGAAAAAGGGGGCTATATTCGATGAAAAAAGCTTACTTAGCATTACTTAGCTTACTTGCATTAGTTTTATCAGCTGGTGCAAACTTCTCATGGGTTAGATGGTAATTTTATAAAAATATAGCCGGCTTATAATATATAGGAGTTGAAAAATAGTGAGACTAGATAAAAAAGCAATTTTTTATATCAGTGGACTATCCATGTTATCCATATTTATGATGGGATATCTATTCAATAATTATGAAATACCAAGCATAGATATGTTATTGTTTTGGTCAATACTTACAATAATAGTAGAAACTCTTTTAATCATGTTGCCTAATAATGAGGTAGGAGTATCAGTAGGTTCAGCTATCAACCTGGCATCTATTATAGTAGGAGGACCGATATTAGGTAGTGTATCTGCAGGTCTGGGGTTTGTATTTAGATTTCCACATGTACCGGGTTATGGACGTCAACATTTATTTAATACTAAATTTTATATAACTATTTTCAACATTTCACAAAGTACTATCGGTACTGGAATTATGGGGATTGCATATTTATATACTGGTGGTACAATAGGTCGGTTCAATTTTATACAAGCGATTCTTATATTATTATTAGGAACGGTGATCAATACATCAATTATATCTGGACTTATGTCCATTTTAAATAAAGAGAAATTTACAAAAATCTGGATTGAAAATATCAGAGGTGTAATTTGGAGTGCATTAGCAGTAGGTACCCTTGGTATAATAATAGCTATAGCATATCTTGATTATGGTTATGGGGCTGTATTATTGTTCTTTGGGCCATTATTGTTAGCAAGATATTCATTTAAATTATATATTGATATGAGAAATCTATATCTATCCACTATACAGACATTAGGTAAAACTCTAGAGGCTAAGGATCCTTATACAAGTGGACATGCTAATAGGGTAGAGGAGTACTCTGTAATTTTAGCTGAAGCAGTAGGATTATCAGAAGACAAGATACAAAATATAAAAACAGCAGCTGTTTTACATGACATAGGTAAATTAGCTATAAATGATAATATATTAAATAAAGCTACAAGATTAACTTCTGAGGAATACGCGCAAATCATGAAGCATCCAAGTATTGGTGCTGATATCATAAGTAAAATGGACTTTTTCAAAGATATCAAAGAAATTGTAAGATATCATCATGAAAGATATGATGGTAAAGGGTATCCAGATGGGCTTAAAGGGGATGCGGTACCATTTGAAGCATGTATTCTAGCCATTGCAGATTCATATGATGCTATGACATCAGATAGGCCTTATCGAAAAGCCTTAGAAAAAGAAGAAGCATTAAAAGAAATTGAAAAAAATGCAGGAACTCAATTCCATCCTCATCTAGCAGAAGTATTTGTATCTATAATGAGCGAACAAAGGAGCTGATTCTTTGATTATAGAGCCTACGGTTCTTTCCTTGATTGTTGCAAAACTTAGAAAAGGCAAAATTAAGAACCTAGAAAAAATTGAAATTAAAGCTTGGTATCTTTTATTGATTGCTGCAAGTATTCAGATTATATCATCTATATTTAAGAAAAATGGACTTATATTTGAGAGTGGACTTTTCTTTTTACATATTTTATCCTACATATTGATACTAATCTGTATTTTACTTAATCTTAATAAGAATTCCATGAAAGCTTTTCTTATAGGTGTAGTATTAAATTTTATAGTAATTTTTGCAAATGGTGGCAAGATGCCCGTATCATTAAATGGTATTAAGGGAATAAATGATAATATATCTACAGAATTACCAATGAGTGATTATGATATTAAGCATCAAGGGGTAACTTCTGATACAAAATTTGTATATTTATCAGACATAATATTAATACCAAAGCCATATCCATTACCAAAGATACTAAGTATCGGTGATATATTTATAATGATTGGGCTATTTATTTTTATACAAGAGGCCATGGTCATAGATGAAAAAAAACTAAAGTCCCAATTGTAATGATATATAAATCATGTCAATTGGGATAAACTATTAATAAGGATAATTATTATGAATTGGAGGGGAAAACATGGGTAATAAAGCAGTTGTTTTAGGTTCAAATTATTATATTGGATTGAGTATCATAAGATGTTTAGGCTCAGAAGGAGTATATACAGTAGCTGTTGATTATAGTAAAAATGAAACATATGGTGCTAAATCAAAGTATGTTAAAGAGCAATTAATAGGACCACATTATAAGAAAGAATCAGAGAAATTTTTGGAATTTTTGATTGATTATGCAAAAAAACAGGATTTAAAGCCTGTATTATTTCCTGGAGCTGATCCTTACGTTGAGTTTATGGACAATCATTTTGATGAACTAAAGAAATATTATCTATTCCCTATGACAGAAAAAGGATTATGGACAGAAGTAATGGACAAGGAAAAAGTCCACGCCTTAGCTGTTAAACATGGAGTATTGGTTCCTGAAACAGCTAGACCAGAAGACAAGGATTTTTATTTAAGAATTGAACATGAGATAAAATACCCATGTATCATTAAACCTACAGACTCACCTTCTTTTGTTGCTAAGTTTAGAAAAAAGATCTTC
Organism: Tissierellaceae bacterium; assembly: GCA_031460505.1. Taxonomy (GTDB): domain Bacteria; phylum Bacillota; class Clostridia; order Tissierellales; family Tissierellaceae; genus JAAYTL01. The sequence goes on along the minus strand of JAVKTT010000005.1, from coordinate 54,219 downwards.
TATGTAAATAACAAAGAAGAATTGGATAAAGGTCTAAAATTAGCAAAAGATAATAATCTTGACGTAATTGTTCAAAGGATAATACCTGGATTTGATGATCATATGTATACATTTGATGCTTATATGAATCAGGACTCAGAGGTTACTCATTGGATGACTTGTCAAAAGTATAGACAATATCCAATTAATTTTGGGGCAAGTGTATATACAGGCCAGAAATATGTAGAAGAGCTTTATGATATAGGAGCTCCATTTTTTAAAGCACTAGGGTACAAAGGCTTTGGAGAAATTGAGTTTAAAAAGGATGAAAAAACAGGCAAATATTATTTTATAGAAATCAACGCTCGTACAACAAATCTAAACAGCCTATTATATAAAGCAGGTATCAATTTCCCTTATTTAGCATATAAAGAAATGATAGGTAAACCGATAGGGACTAAGGAAATTAAGTATGATACAGGAATAATATTTAGGTATTTACATGAGGATCTGTTGGCTATAAGGGATTATACTAGAAAAGGGCAGTTAAGCTATGGAAGTATAATTAAATCTCTTTTCGCAAAGAAAGCGCCAGCAATTTGGAGCTTTAATGATCCGAAACCAGGATTTGATTATTTTGGAATGATGATGAAAAAAGTAGGAAGAAAGCTTAAGGGTTAGGAGGCATTAATTTGGATTTATACCAATTGATAAAAACAATAGATGTTATTGATAGAAAACATATGATAGATAAAATAGAAATTAATGGAATTGCAAATCATACAGATAATGTAAAAGAGGGATACCTTTATGTTGCAATCAAAGGTTATCTAACTGATGGACATAAATATATTGAAAAAGCAATAGAAAATGGTGCAGTTGCAGCAATCGTTGAAGATTTTAGAGATGAATTAGATATTCCACAATTCAAAGTAAAGAATCCTAGGATTGCTTTATCAGCTTTAAGTGCGGCTTTCTATAATTATCCATCTAGGGATATGAGAATGATAGGGGTTACTGCTACTAATGGTAAAACAACAACTACTTACATGTTGAATAAGATATTTGAGGTTGGTAAATATAAAAACGGCCTTATAGGAAGTGTAATGAATAAGGTTGGTGACGAGATAATCCCATCAGTGCTCACTACACCTGAGAGTGTAGATTTACAGAGATACTTATTTAAGATGAGAGAAAATGGAGTGGAGAAGGTAGCCATGGAATCTTCATCTTCAGCTCTAGAATTATATAGGGTAAATGATATAGATTTTGATATTGTATCCTTTAATAACTTTAGTAGGGAACATATAGATCAACATGGAACCTTTGAAAAGTACTGGGAAGCTAAATCAAGTCTTATTAAAAATGCAAAAGAGTCAGCCTATGCTGTTTTAAATCTTGATGATGAATACTCAAGCAGTCTAATAGATAAGACAAAGGCAAAAGTCATTACTTATTCTTTGACTAAAGAAGAAGGAAATCTCTATTGTAAAGATTTAGAACTATTAAAAGGCAGAGCTAGATTCACTGTTAGAATAAAGGAACCTTTTAAAACTATAGGTGGAAATTTAATCAAAGATGATTTTGAGGTTATATTAGGGATTCCTGGATACCATTCTGTTGCAAATGCTATGGCTGCCATAACTATTGCATTAATTGATGATATTCCATGTGAGATAATTTGTGAAGGACTTAAGAAATTTTCAGGTGTAGAAAGAAGATTCCAATATATATATGAGAATGATTTTATAATTATAGATGATCATTTTGCAAACAAAGGAAATATAAATGTTACATTAGAGACGCTAAAATACATGAAATATAATAAATTTCGTTTAGTATATGCTATCAGAGGTAATAGAGGGGTTACTGTTAATAGGGAAAATGCTGAAACAATTGGCTCCTGGAAGGACAGCTTAGGCATTGATGAGATAATAGCTACAAAGAGTATAGGTGATGTTGGACCAAAGGATACTGTAACAAAAGAGGAAGAGGATGTATTTTTAGAGGTTATGGAATCATATAATATAAAAGTGGATCTCTATGATACTCTAGATGATGCAATCAAGCAATCATTAAAAACTGCTGGAAAAGATGATATTGTGATGTTGGCAGGATGTCAGGGAATGGACCATGGAGCAAGGGTTGCACTCAATATTATAAGGGAGATGAAGCCAGAATTATCAGACGATTACCTATTTAAATCCATGAAAAATAGAATTGTATAATTTTACCAGAATTCAGTATTTATTTCACAAAGTTATTGTCTAATAATTGACGATGTGATATAATGAAAACGTTGATACAAAACTATAATTTTAATGGAGGTATTTTAAATGAAAAAAATTATTTCACTGTTATTAGTGCTAGTTTTGATTGCTACTGTGTTCACGGGATGTACAAGTAATGATGAAAAAGATCCTGTAGATAATGCACCACCAGCATCAACTGATGCAAATGATACAGAAGATCCAGTAGACGAAGAACCTGCTGCTGCAAAAGTAGCAAAATTAGGTTTAGGTCAAAACATTTCAATCGCAAAATCAAAAGAAAAAGGTACAGATGCTAATGGCAATCCTGTAAATGCTTCATCTCAAGCAGATGTTACTATGGCTGCTGTAGGATTTGATGCAGATGGTAAAGTTACAAGTGTTACTGTAGACGTAGTTCAAGCTAAAGTTGCATTTGATGAAGAAATGAACATTACTTCTGATAAAGAAGCTGAAGTTTTAAGTAAAAAAGATCTTAAAGAAGACTATAACATGAAGGGTGCTTCAGCTATAGGAAAAGAATGGTATGAGCAAATGGCAGCATTTGAAGAGTGGATGATTGGTAAAACTGTTGATGAAATAGTTAACTTACCAGTTAAAGAAAGAGATCCAAGTCATAAAAATGTACCAGATGTACCAGAATTAACTTCAACTGTTACAATAACTGTAGAAAGCTACATAGCAGCTGTTGAAGAAGCTTGGGATAACGCTATAGAAGTAGAAGGTGGCGAAACTGTAGGTTTAGGAGTTAAAGCTGGTATAGGTAGCTCAAAAGCTTTAGGTACAGATGCAAATGGTAATCAAGTTCTTCCAAGAGCACAAGCTGATGTATACATGGCTGCAACTGCATTTGATGCAGATGGAAAAGTAGTTGGAACTATCATAGATACTGCTCAAGTTAAAGTTGATTATGATGCTGAAGGTAAAATCACTACTGACAAAGCAGCTGAATTAAAAACTAAACATGAATTAAAAGAAGATTATGGTATGAAGGGTGTTTCAGCATCTACAGGTATAGGTAGAGAATGGTATGAGCAAATGACTTCATTCCAAGAATGGATGGTTGGTAAATCTATTGATGAAATAGTTAACTTACCAGTTAAAGAAGCTAACCCAACTCACCAACACGTACCAGACGTACCAGAATTAACATCAACTGTTACTATAACTGTTGAAGGATATTTAGCTGTAGTTGAAGAAGCGGCAGCTAATGCTAGATAATTAAATTAAATTAAATTAAATATAAACTCTGATATGCTCCCCTTGCAGTAGACAGTTTAAATAATTAACTGTTTAAGACAAGGAGGAGTATATTTTTTATGCTTACACATCATGGAACAAGAATTACATTGAATACCCAGATATATTGTCAAATTATAAACAATATTGTCGAATTTAAAACAATATGCTATAATGGAAAACGTTGATACAAAACTATAATTTTAATGGAGGTATTTTAAATGAAAAAAATTATTTCACTGTTATTAGTGCTAGTTTTGATCGCTACTGTGTTCACAGGATGTACAAGTAATGATGAAAAAGATCCTGTAGATAATGCACCACCAGTATCAAATGATACTGAAGATCCAGTAGACGAAGAACCAGCTGCAGCAAAAGTAGCTAAATTAGGTTTAGGTCAAAACATTTCAATTGCAAAATCAAAAGAAAAAGGCGCAGATGCTAATGGCAACGCTGTAAACGCTTCAGCACAAGCAGATGTTACTATGGCTGCTGTAGGATTTGACGCAGATGGTAAAGTAGCAAGCGTTACTTTAGACGTAGTTCAAGCTAAAGTTGCATTTGATGAAGCAATGGCTATTACTTCTGACTTAGAAGCTGAAGTATTAACTAAAGTAGATCTTGGAGATGCTTATGGTATGAAGGGCGCTTCAGCTATAGGTAAAGAATGGTATGAACAAGCTGAAGCATTCGAAGAATGGATGATTGGTAAAACTGTTGATGAAATAGTTAACTTACCAGTTAAAGAAGGTGTTGCAGATGTAGCTGAATTAACTTCATCAGTTACAATCAAAGTAGGTGACTACATAGCAGCTGTTGAGGAAGCTTGGGATAACGCTATAGAAGTTGAAGGTGGCGAAACTGTAGGCTTAGGAATTCAAGCAGGTATAGGTAGCTCAAAAGCTTTAGGTACAGATGCAAATGGTAATCAAGTTCTTCCAAGAGCACAAGCTGATGTATATATGACTGCTACTGCATTTGATGCAGATGGAAAAGTTGTTGGAACTATTATTGATAATGCTCAAGTAAGAGTTGCATACGATGCTGAAGGCAAAATCACTACTGATAAAGAAGCAGAATTAAAAACTAAACATGAATTAAAAGAAGACTATGGCATGAAAGGTGCTTCAGCAGCTACTGGTATAGGTAGAGAATGGTATGAGCAAATGACTTCATTCCAAGAATGGATGGTTGGTAAAACTGTAGATGAAATAGTTAACTTACCAGTTAAAGAAACTAACCCAACTCACCAAAATGTACCAGACGTACCAGAATTAACATCAACTGTTACTATAACTGTTGAATCTTATTTAGCTGTAGTTGAAGAAGCAGCAGCTAATGCTAGATAATTAAATAAAATTTTCATAAACTCTCCCGCACGGGAGAGTTTATTTATTTATATTGTATTGTTTGAATTACATAAATTTGATATTATATACTAGGGTGATGACATGAAAAAGACAATAGCTATGACATTGGTAATAATAATGGTTTTAAGTACATTAGTAGGGTGCACAGAAACTTATACTAAGTATGATTATACCTTTTATGGTAGTTTTGATACAATCATGCAAGTTGTTGCATATACGAAGAATGAAAAAGAGTTTTCAAACTACATGAAAATTCTAGAAGAGAGATTTTTTGAACTGCATAAGCTATACGATAGATTCAATAATTATGATGGCTTAAATAATATTAAAACTATAAACGATAATGCAGGAATTAAACCTGTAAAGGTAGAAAGAGAGATTATAGATCTAATCCTATTTGCAAAAGATCTGTATAATAAAACTGGAAATCTTAACAATATAGCCATGGGTTCCGTTACAGATATCTGGAATGATTATAGAGAAGAAGGTATAAATGATCCAGAAAATGCAAAATTACCACCTATGGATCTACTAATAGAAGCACAATCTCATGTTGATATGGATAAAATCATTGTTAATGAAGAGGAAAGTACTGTTTATCTAGAGGATCCTAAGATGATATTAGATGTAGGTGCAGTAGCTAAGGGGTTTGCCACTGAGATAGTTGCAAAGGAGATTCAAGAAGAAGGACTAAAATCTGCTTTAATAAGTGCTGGTGGAAATATTAGGGCTATAGGTAAACCATTAGATGATATAAGGGATAAATGGGGAGTAGGTATTCAAAATCCGGACACATCAATATTTGATACTGGAAGGGTATTAGAGACGATTTTTATAACTGATTCCTCAGTTGTTAGTAGTGGTGATCATCAAAGATACTATTTTGTGAATGACAAGAGGTATCATCATATAGTTCATCCTGAGACACTTATGCCGACTGATTATTATAGACAAGTAACAATAGTTACTCCACATTCTGGGATGGCTGATTTCTATTCTACGGCTGTATTTTTACTTCCATTTGAAGAAAGCAAACAGTTAGTGGATTCAATTGATAATCTTGAGGCAGCGTGGGTATTACCAGATGGAACAATTGAAGCATCAGAAGGAATGAAAGATATTATGCTTAGCTATGGCGCAACAGGAGCCATTAAGAAATAAAACTTTAAGTTATCATTAAAACATATTAAAACTAAGGGGGATAATGTAATGGATAAAACTTTAGGAATCATCGGTGGAATGGGACCACTAGCTACAGTAAAATTATTTGAAATGATAGTATTAATGACAAATGCAAATTCAGACCAGGAACATATTAGAATTTTAATTGACAACAACACTTCAATACCTGATAGAACAAATTATATTTTAAATAAAGTTGGTGAAGACCCAAGGGTACAGCTTACTAAATCAGCTCTTGCTCTAGAAAAAATGGGTGCTAATTATTTAGTTATGCCATGTAATACAGCACATCATTTTTATGATGATATCTTAGAGAAGATTAATATTCCTTTTATCAATATGATTGATGAAACAGCTAAACATATTAAAGATAACTACGAAGATATAAATAAGATTGGATTATTAGCAACAGAAGGAACTATTCAGGCTAAGGTTTATGACAGTATTTTCAATAAATACGAAATAGAAGTCATAAAACCTTCTCCTGAAAATCAATATTATGTTACGGAATTAATATATAATATAAAAGAAGGTATACAACAAGATAGTCTAGATGGAATGTATAAGGCCATGGATGATTTACGAGATCAAGGTGTAGATGTATTTATTGCTGGATGTACGGAAATATCTGTTGCAATGGATTTGTATAAATTAGAAGGCAATATAGTGGATGCTTTGAAAGTTTTAGCAACAAGTGCAATTAAATTTGCAGACAAAGAACCAAAGATAGAAGAACTAGGGTATAAATCATAATAAATATGCAAATATACCTATGGGGGTATTCTATATGAAGAGGTTTTTATCTATTATATTAATCGTTGTAGGAATTGGGTTTATGTCTATTCCATACTTAAGTAATCAGTTGATTAGACGAAACGTCAATAATAGTATGGATATTCTAGAAGAAATATCATATGAAGACATAGAAGTAAATCAATCAAGAGAAGCTGCCTTTGATTACTCAAGTGTAAGGGATGTGGATTTAACAACAGTTTTAGGTAATAGAAATGAAATTGATTATGATCTATTAATTGGCTATATATCAATTGATGATTTAAATATCAACCTACCTATATTAAAGGGTGTTACAGATGCAAATCTGTTAGTAGGGGTTGCAACCATGCAGGAAAATCAGGAGATGGGAAAGGGAAATTATACCCTAGCAGGACATTATATAAGGGATAAAAAGACACTATTTGGACCATTATTGGATATTGAAGCAGGAAGTATAGTTAAGATTACTAACAAAAAAGTTGTTTATGAATATGAGATATATAATACAGAGATAGTACCAGATACAGCTATGTATATGCTAGATGAGAAAAGAGCAGAAGATAAAGGAAAACCTATCATTTCTCTAATGACGTGCTATTATACGTCGAAAAATGGGAAGAGGTTTTTTGCATTAGGAGAATTAGTAGATTCGTATCCTTATGATCTAGCAGAGATAAAATCTGAATAACACTAAAGCTTAAACGAGGATAATTTATCCTCGTTTTTGATATTTGTAGAAGTATAGTATGTTGATATTAAAATATCAATATTGGATAAAAATATATCGTTAATTGTTTGACATTGTAAGATTATGGCTATATAATATATTTGTATTATTAATCAAATAATATGTTTTTTACATTAATAATGATTATTAAAGACTTTATCAAAGGAGGAGTTGTAAAGTGACTGAAAAACAAATTTCAAGGAAAGATTTCCTCAAAGGCATGGGAACTTCCTTAGCTGGAGTAGCGGTTGTAGGTACAATGGGTGGATTATTAACTGGTTGTTCAGCAGAAACTGCAAGTGCAGGAGTTGATGGTGTTCCAGAGTATCCATTTAAATATGTGAAGCTTGACCCAGCCAAAGCAGAAGAAATAGGCTACAATACATATTTCGAAAAGGGTGGCTGAGGCGTTGGTGTTGCTGAAGGGTTCTTCGGCTATTTAGCAAGTGAAGTAGGATATCCATACAATCAAATTCCAACTGCAGCATTTACTCATGCTGGATCAGGATATGGACAAGGAGCACTATGTGGTGCATTAGGTGTTGCTGCTACATGTATTGGTATGGTTACAGATGTAGATACATCAAAGAAATTAGTTGGTCAATTATTCAACTGGTACAAGACTCATGAATTTCCTCAATATCAACCTGAGAATTTGAACCTTACTCACACAGTTGCAGAATCTACATTGTGTGAAGATTCTGTAGGTACTTTCATGAAGGAGCAAGGTGTTGCTTATGGTGATCATGAAAGAAAGGCACGTTGTGCAGGTGTAACAGCTGATGTATTAAGGAAAACAGTTGAACTTTTAAATGAAAGCGTTTAATAAAAAATAATAAGTTAAAAACGAGGGTGAAAATCCTCGTTTTTCAAAAATTACGCATAATTTTAAATAATCGAATTTTACGTGTTAGGAGGGAATTGTATAATGAGATTAGGAACGACTGAGTTATTGTTACTTTTTGGGCTAGCTCTGATAATTTTTGGTCCATCCAAACTTCCGGAGCTTGGTAGAACATTAGGTAAAACAATCAATGAGTTTAAGGCCCAAGCAAATAAAGCAACAGATGAATTAAAGGATGCAGTTAAGGATGATAAGGATGATGAAGAAAAGACCAATGACAAATAAGGACTTAACATTAGTGGGGCACCTAGGTGAGCTTAGAAAAAGACTTATTATATCCTTATTATCATTAATAGGTTTTTCATTAATTGCATATAATTTTGCTGATTTAATAGCAAAAGACATAATTGGAAGAGCCCCTGATATGAAGTTTGTATATCTAACACCTTCAGAGCTTATGCTTAGTTATATACGAATTGCTATAGTTTGTGGTATTATTTTGGCAGCCCCTATTATTATCAGTCAGATATGGCTATTTGTAAGTCCAGGTTTAGAAGATAAACAAAAGAAATATGTTTTGATTGCATTTTTTCTTGGTGGTGCCTTCTTTATACTAGGCACAATAATGGCTTATATATTTGCATTACCCCTAATACTAAACTTCTTTTTGGAATTTCAGATACCAGAAATACAAGCCTATATAAGTTTTAGCAATTTTTTAAACTTTGTACTAAGTACATTACTTGCTTTTGGTGGAATTTTTGAATTACCTATTGTAATGTTTTTGTTAACTAGGTTTGGTTTGGTAAAGGTTGAGTTTTATACTAAATATAGAAAATATATGGTACTAGTTATATTTTTTGTGGCTGCAATACTAACTCCACCTGACGTAGTATCACAGATATTATTGGCTGTTCCAATGTTATTGCTTTATGAAATAGGAATAATATTTTCAAGAATTGGACAAAAAAAGAAAGAAGATAAATAAATAAATAAACTAAACCCCGTTTACTTGTAAACGGGGTTTAATATAATAAAATATTATTTTGCTTGTTCTAAAGCATTGTTAACAGCATCTTTGATAGCATTACTTGTAACAGTTGCACCTGAAACAGCATCTACTTCAGTTGAATTTTTTTCAACAATAGCAGCTGGGATTTGTTCCAAAGCTGGTTCAGAAAATCCTTCAGTTTCATTTTGTTCAGTAACTTCAACTGCTGATATTTTACCATCAGTTACAGATACTTCAACTGCCAAAGGTGCCATTCCTTCAGCTTGTCCAGTGTATGTACCATCTTTTAATCCAGCATCTTTGCTTCCACAACCAACTAACGCTGTTGCTAATAGTACTACTACTAAAATAATAGAAATATGTCTTTTCATTTTGTTTTGTTCTCCTTTCGACAATCATTTAACATATAGATTATACAACTTTAATAAAAAAATATCAAGGAAATTTGGATTAAATTCATATTATATGTAGAATATAGTATATAATATAATTAATATTAGCTGGAAGGGGAATAGGTATGAGAAAATATAGCACAGAAGAATTGGCTCAAGCTTCTATCGAACTAATGGAAAAAAGAGGTGTAAAACTTGAAGATATAGGAGAATTAGTCATGTTACTTCAAGCCAAGTATTATGATGACTTAACCCTAGAATACTGTATTCAAAACATTAAGGCTGTACTTAGGAAGAGAGAGATAGCGCACGCTATATTGACGGGAATTGCTCTAGATGAGTTAGCTGAGAAAAAATTATTGCCAGAACCATTACAGAGTATAGTAGCTTCAGATGAAAGTCTATATGGAATTGACGAGATAATTCCTCTATCTATAGTTAATATTTATGGTACTATAGGTTTAACTAATTTTGGATATTTAGATAAGGAAAAGTTAGGTATCATAAAAGAATTAGATACAAAAAAAGGCGTAGAATGTAATACTTTCTTGGATGATATAGTTGCTGCTATAGCAGCCGCAACGGCAAGTAGAATAGCTCATTCAGCAAGAGACTAAAAAACTAGGGTTTAAATACCCTAGTTTAATTTTTTAAATATAAGCTCCAATAATTCGATACATACTTTTGCAGTTTTATCATCGATATCTAGTAAAGGGTTAAATTCTACAAAATCCATAGATGTTACAAAATTGGAAGATAATATTTTATCCAGTATTAACTTTGCTTCATCTACATTAATTCCATCTTTAACTGGAGTACCAGTACCTGGAGCTACTCCATCATCTAGAACATCTATGTCAAAGCTTAAGTGAACGCCATCTACATTAGATGATTTGATCTTATTTATTGCATCATTTAATACACTTTCCAACCCAACATTATTTATATCGTCCATTGTATAAAGATTTATACTTAATTTTTCAACTAAATCTATTTCACCAGGATCCAAATCTCTTGCGCCTATGATGTATACATTTTCAGGCTTAACCTTTATTCCTTCATAGTATAGATTGGTCATATTTGGGTGACCTACATTCATTGTTGATGCCAAAGGCATTCCGTGAACATTACCACTTGGGGAAGTTTCGATATCGTTTATATCTCCATGAGCATCTACCCAGATAACTGCCATCTCTTCAAAATACTTACTGGCACCAGATATACTTCCTGCACCTATAGAATGATCTCCCCCAATTACAAAAGGAAAAGACTTAGAAGTTAAAGAAGAATATACACTATGGGCTAAGTTAGTATTAACTTCATTTATAGGGTCAAAATATTTTGCTGTTTCATGCCAATCAAATTTACACTCATCTAATATATCCGGGACGTACAGGTTTCCCATATCGTAAACACCTAAACCGGCATTTTTGATTATATCTATAATACCTAATTCTCTAAGTTTATCTGGGCCATGTTGTACACCGTCTTTATCACAGCCATATTTAATTGGTACACCAATTAGGTTTATATACAAATATACCACTCCTTAAATTAATTTTAACATAATGATTATTTACATTATTATTATTTGTCACTAAAAATATATTATGATTCTTATTTTATCATATATACTGAAATTTGCTAGTTTACATTTGTTTTACATATAAAATGTAGTATAATAATTATTAATAAATTATAGTTATGGGGTGTTTAGATGGCTAAATTCTACTATGCAGTAAAGAATGGTAGAAATCCAGGTATATATTATACTTGGGCAGAATGTGAGAGTGAAGTAAAAGGATTTGCTGGTGCCAAATATAAGAAATTTAGTACATATGAGGAAGCAGTTAATTTTATTGAAGGTGTTGATATAAAATTAGATGAGATTTCAGTAGATAAACTTAAAGATGATGAAGTTGTTGCGTATGTAGATGGAAGTTTTTCTGTTGATATAAAAACATTTAGTTATGGCATGGTAATATTTACTAATGAAGGTAAAGAGACATATAGTGGAAAGGATAATGACAAAGATTTAGCAGATATGAGAAATGTAGCTGGTGAACTAAAAGGCGCAATAGAAGCTATGAAGTACTCAATTTCCAAGGGTAAAAGAACCCTCTACTTACATTATGACTATATGGGTATAGAAGAATGGGCTAAGGGAAATTGGAAGGCAAATAAGGCGGGTACAAAGGCTTATAAAGAGTATTACGATTCAATCAAGGATAGATTAAATGTTATCTTCATAAAAGTGTTAGCACATTCAGGTGTTGAGTTTAATGAAGAAGCAGATTTATTAGCAAAAAAAGAACTCTCTTAATAAGAGAGTTTTTCAAATCCAATATTATTATTTTTAAGTAGTTCAACAGCATATTCATCGATTCTATAATCATGTTTGTAATAGATTTGTTTTATACCAGCTTGGATTAATGATTTTGTACAATTTAGACATGGAAAATGTGTTACATAGGCAGTACAATTTTTAACTGAGATACCTTCTTTTGCACAATAGATTAAGGCGTTTATTTCAGCATGGATCGTAGCTATACAATGGCCATCTCTCATAGTATGTCCGATATCATCACAATGGGCCATCCCTGATACCGAACCATTATACCCACTAGATACAATTCTATTATCATCATTTACTATAAGGCAGCCTACCATTGCTCTATCACATGTAGATCTACTGGCTACTAAATCTGTTATTTCCATAAAATATTCATTCCATGTTTTCCTGTTAGACATTATATACCTCCATTAAATATATAATTTTGATTAAATATTTATTATTATAACATATTTTGTATACATAGTTTAAGTTTTGAAGAATTTGCTAGTAGTTAAAATTCAATTAAACTGGGTATAATTTATCCATAGAAAGGGGAGATAAACATGCTTAAAGAATTTAAAAAATTTGCTATGAAGGGCAACGTTATTGACTTAGCAGTTGGTGTTGTAATAGGTGGAGCATTTGGCAAAATAGTTACATCATTAGTTAATGATTTAATAATGCCGTTAGTTTCATTAATAACTGGTGGAATGGATTTTTCCAATAAATTTATTAGTTTGGATGGTAATACTTACTTAACTATAGCAGAAGCACAAGAAGCAGGAGCTGCTACATTGAACTACGGTCTATTTATCACTACAATAATAGATTTTCTTATAATAGCATTTTCTATCTTTATTGTAATAAACCAATTAAGTAAATTCAAGAAAAAAGAAGTTGTTGAAGAAAAGGCACCAACAACTAAAACTTGTCCATATTGCATTACTGAGATTTCAATTGATGCTACTAGATGTCCACATTGTACATCTAATTTGGAGTAAGTTTCATTATTATATTATAGATAGGTGAGATGTAATGATTGGTTTGGTTTTAGAAGGTGGAGGAGCTAGGGGTTCCTATCATATAGGAGCTTATAAAGCAATATTAGAAGAAGGAATTAAGATAGATGGTATAACTGGGACTTCTATAGGAAGCCTAAATGGCGCAATGATTGTCCAAGGAGACTTCGATATTTGTTGTGATTTATGGGAAAATATTTCATATTCAATGGTTATTAAAGAAAATGATGAAGAAATGCATAGATTACAACAACTCAAATTTAATAGAGAAGATTTAAGAACCTTAATCGAAAAACTTAAAGTTATAATTGGAGAAAGAGGTTTTGATATTACTCCATTTAAGGAACTATTGGACACCTATATAGACGAGGACAGGATAAGAAGTTCTCCGATGGATTTTGGTTTAGTTACAGTTAATTTAAGTGATTTTAAAGCTTATGAAGTTTTTAAAGAGGACATTCCTTATGGAAAATTAAAAGATTATCTATTGGCTTCAGCTTATTTGCCGGTTTTCAAGCAAGAAAAATTAGGGGGTAAGGTATTCTTAGATGGAGGTTTTTATGACAATTTACCATTTAAGATGTTAAAGAGTAAAGGTTACGATAAACTTATTCTAGTGAGAACTCATGCAAGGGGTTTTACTCGCAAAATTCAAAAAGACAAGAGTATTATTGTCATTTCGCCTTCGGATGATATTGGAGAAACATATATTTTTGATGCTGAAATTAGTAAAAGAAATATGCAGCTTGGATATTATGATGCATTAAGGGTTTTACGAAGACTAAAAGGCAGGAAGTATTATGTACTACCTACAAAAGATAAGGAATATTTCTTTAATTTACTAATGTCAATAGATGATAAAAAAATAAGTGAAATAAAAAGTGTAATGCGTATATCAGATGATATACCTAATAGAAGAGTATTATTAGAGAATATTGTACCTAAATTAGGATCCATATTAGGTTTAAATAGAGATTTTACATATGAAGACTTATTAATTGGATTATTAGAGAGAAAAGCTATTGATCTTGAGATAGAAAGATTTAGAATATACTCTTTTGAAGAACTTCTTTGTTTAATTAAAAATACTGATGTGCCTATGAGACCGAAGATCGAAGAAGTGTTGTCACCAATTGAAAGGATTATTGAAAAAGTTGATTTTGCATCAATATTTAATAAGGAAGAGGTCTTATTAAAGGTATCGGATATTATTTTTTATTAATGCATATCACATTATGGAGGTATAACTTTGCTAGACATAAATTACATTCAGGAAAAATTAAAGAATAGAGTTCCAAGGCCGATGGAAAAAATGGCAGAATTTGCAGTGTTGATTCCTTTAATAAATAATAAAGGAAAGTGGGAAGTAATATATGAGTTAAGAGCAATAAATATGAAATCTCAGCCAGGTGAAGTTTCCTTTCCTGGTGGAAGACTTGAAAAAGGAGAAACATTTAAAGACGCAGCCATTAGAGAAACAATGGAAGAATTAAATATTGATGAGAATAATATAAATGTTTTAGGTGAATTGGATTATTTAATATCTTATGCAAACTTAGAGATACATTGTTTCTTAGCAACAATTAGTGGATTGGATGTGGATAATATTATACCAAATCCTTCAGAAGTAGACCACTTATTCACAATCCCTCTTGATTTTATTTTAAATAATGACCCTAAAGCTTATAGCTTAGAAATGGAGACTAAGTATAATGAAGAATTTCCATATAATTTAATTCCTAATGGAAAGAATTATAATTTTAGAAAATCAAAACGCAGTATTTATTTCTATGAATATAATGATTATATTATATGGGGTTATACAGCCACCATGACTAAACACTTATCAAAAATATTAAAGGACCTATAAAATATAGGTCCTTTAAGTGAATGTTTTAGTTTGTGAACATTTGAGTCCAATAGATAGTGTTATTGCTTGTCTTATATGCTCCTACACCTATTGTACCAAAGCTTGGATTTAAGATGTTCGCTCTATGTCCAGGTGAATTCATCCAACCATTTACAACGGATTGAGCTGAAAGATATCCTTTAGCAATATTCTCACCAGCTGTTCTATAGCTAATACCGAATTGTTTCATCATTTCAAATGGACTTCCATAAGTAGGTGATGTATGGCTAAAGTAATTTTTGTCTGCCATGTCTTTTGATTTTAGTCTTGCTACATCTGATAATTTATCGCTAATAGAGAAAGGTTTTAAACCTGCTTTTTCTCTTTCGATATTAACTAATCTAACTACTTCTAATTCTTGTGCTGATAAACTGTTTGAAGTACTAGGTACTTCTGGTGTTACAGGTTTTTCAGGTGTCACAGGTTTTTCTGGAGTAACTGGCTTCTCAGGAGTTACAGGTGCTTCTGGTTTCTCTGGTGTTTCAGGTACTTCTGGAGTAACTGGTGCCTCTGGAGCCTTTGGTTCCTCTGGTTTTACTGGTACACTTGGTTGTGTTGGTTTACTTGGTATAGTAATTATATTATTATAAGTTTTTCCTCTTGAAGGTAAAGTGATTACTTGCCAGTTTCTATAATTATTATTAGTATTATTATCATCATTATTGTTATTTAAGTATTTATTAAATAGTGAGTTTATGCTGTAACCTTTTACATTATTTATACTGTAACCTTTTACACTATAACCTCTTGTGTTACAATCATCACTTGCAGCTTGTCCTATAATTGAATTGGATAGTATAGTTACTAAAACTAATCCACCTACTAATACTTTCTTTGTGTTTTTAAACATTGTAAAGCCTCCCTTTAATTTTTGAATATTAAGTTTCAGTTTCTTTATCCTCCTTTGTAACTATTTTGTAACTTTTTAAAAGTATAACATGTATATTTATGACGTTAAACCATCAAAACATGGCTGTATTAGATAATTATGGAATTCTGGGATTTCTAATGCATTAAAAAACATCCTAGAAAATTTTCTAGGATGTTTATGAATATATATTAGATTCTTACTTGATGATATACTTTTTTACCTTTTCTAATTAGAATTTTTCCATCTTTGAAATCTTCTAATTTAACTACTCTATCAGTTTCTTCAACTTTTGCATCATCTATAGTGACTCCACCTTGTTGAATAAGTCTTCTTCCTTCACTATTGGATTTAATAAGCCCTAAATCCTTTAGTAGATCAACTATACCTATTCCTTCGACAAAAATGGATTTATCCATATCAGTATGAGGTATATTTTCTTCATCTTGAGCTCCTGAGAATAGTGCCCTTGATGCTTGTTGAGCTTTTGTGGCTTCCTCTTCGCCATGGATTAATTTTGTTACTTCAAAAGCTAGAACTTCCTTAGCTGTATTAATTTCTGCTCCTTCTAAAGCACCTAGTCTTCTAACTTCTTCCATTGGTAAGAATGTCAGTAAAGCTAAGAAGTTTTCAACATCGGCATCATCTGTATTTCTTAGGTATTGGTATAATTCATAAGGTGGTGTTTTTTCTGCATCTAGCCAGATTGTACCTTTTGCAGTTTTCCCCATTTTAATACCAGCAGATGTAGTTAGTAGTTTAATAGTAAGTGCATAAACTTTATCTTGTTCTAATTTTCTAACCAGTTCATATCCGCCTAGGATATTTGACCATTGGTCACTACCCCCAACTTGAATTTTACAATTGTATCTTCTGTATAATTCAAGGAAGTCATAGGATTGTAATAGCATATATCCAAATTCAAAGAATGTTAGACCTTGCTCTAATCTATTTTTATAGCTATCCATTGTTAACATTCTATTTACAGAAAAATGAACACCTATTTCCCTCATAAATTCCAAGTAGTTTAATTTCAGTAACCATTCAGCATTATTTGGCATAATTGCTTTTCCTTCGCTAAAATCAAGGAATCTTTCGAATTGAGCTTTAAACTTTTTGGCGTTAGTGTTTATAAAGTCTTCTGTCATTACTTGCCTCATATCATTTCTACCAGATGGATCCCCTATCATAGTAGTTCCACCACCTAATAAGGCAATAGGTCTGTGACCTGCTCTTTGCATATGCATCATGACCATTATTTGCATGAAATGGCCTAATGTCAAACTATCGGCTGTAGCATCAAAACCTATATAGAAGGTTACTGATTCTTTACCTAATAGTTCTCTTAATTCATCTTCAAATGTGACTTGATCTATATAGCCTCTTTCTGTTAAGACGTCAAATACATTTTTCATAATTATCCCTCCTAAATTATATCAAAAATTAGAAAAGGGTCTCTTCTCATCTTGTAAAGGACGAGAGAAACCCGTGGTACCACCTTAATTTGCATAAAGCCTCTTGAAGCGTAACGTGCATAATCCGTAATAGTTTCCTATTAAACTCTGGACCCATAATTCATCGATTATTTAAGTTATAGACCTCACACCATTTAGTCTATTCTCTGATTTAAACTATAATCAACTACTAAATCCTTCAAAGTTATATTATTATAAAACTCAAATCTGTCATATTTTATATGTATCTTAATATATTTAAATTATGTTGTCAAGGTAAAAAGTTGAGGATTTTATTCCTCAACCTTTAGTTCTTGACTGTTTTCCCATAATCCATGTATATTACAATAGCTTGATGCTAAGATTGTACCTGGCTTATTAACCTTAAATCTAGTAACTCCATATGGTTCAGTTAACAAATCTGATTCGCCATGTGCAGCGAAATCGAAAGTAGCTATTTCTATTGGGAATTTTGCACCTTCAGGTTGGAAATATACTTTAATCCAAGCTATGTAGTGCTCAAAAGTATTTGGATGGGGAATTTCTTCTCCTATTAATACTTTTACTTCTACTTCTTCTCCAGATTTTACTGATTCAGGTGCATGGATTACAGGCACGTGTTTTTCACCTTTCCAATCACCACTTTGATAAAGTCCATTTAATGTTGTCATCTAAACAACCTCCTTACTATCTAATTAATTTATATATAGAATATACCCATATTAATATTTATTACTCAAAAATATTTAGTATATACTTCCTTAATAAGGTATAATATGAGTACGAATAGTTAAGGAGAGATTTTATGGGGAATATAAATTTAATTGCCACAACAACTTTTGGATTAGAAGCAATAGCAAAGAGAGAGTTGATGAACTTAGGCTATGAGAATATAATTGTAGAAAATGGTAAAGTGAAATTTTCAGGAACAGAAAAGGATATTCCTAAGGCGAATATATGGCTAAGAACTGCAGATAGGGTTTTATTATTGATGGGAGAGTTCAAGGCACTTACTTTTGATGAATTGTTTGAAAAGACTAAAGCACTTCCTTGGGACGAATGGATTACTGAAGATGGCAATTTTGTCGTTGAAGGGAAAAGTGTAAATTCAAAGTTATATAGTATTTCAGATTGTCAAAGAATAGTTGAAAAAGCAGTAGTAGAAAAGTTAAAGACTAAATATAATGTAGAGTGGTTCAAAAAAACAGGTCCTAAGTATACAATTGAAGTATCTTTATTGAAAGACATAGCTACACTAACTATTGATACATCTGGGGAAGGGTTACACAAAAGAGGATATAGAGATAGGGCAGGAGATGCTCCTCTTAAAGAAACATTGGCTGCAGCGATGATTTTACTAAGTTTCTGGAATAAAGATAGAGTGTTATTTGATCCATTTTGTGGCTCTGGGACTATTCCAATAGAAGCTGCTATGATAGGAAGAAATATAGCACCGGGATTAGATAGAGAATTTGCTGCTCAAGAATGGCCAAGAATCAACAAAGAATATTGGACAGAAGTAAAAAAAGAAGCTTTTGGAGCTATCGATAATGAAACTAAATTACAAATTTTAGGTTGCGATACAGATAAAAGATCAATACTCCGAGCAAGAGATAATGCTGCTAATTTGGGGCTAGAAGAAGACATAGCATTCTTCATGAAGGATATGAGAGATGTTGATTTAAAAGATGAATATGGTATAGTTATTACAAACCCTCCTTATGGTGAAAGGATGGGTGAAAAGGAAGAAGTACATCAACTATATAAGGATTTAGGTGCTAAATTCAAAGAGTTAAAAACATGGTCACTTTATTTAATAACTTCAGAGGAACAGTTTGAAAAACTATATGGTAAAAAGGCAGATAGAAAAAGAAAACTCTACAATGGAAGGATAAAGGTCGATTATTATCAATATTATGGACCTAGACCGCCAAAAGAATAATAGGAGGTATCTTTATGAATATCTATACAAAGACTGGAGACAAAGGTGAGACATCATTATTTGACAACAAAAGAGTATCTAAAGATGATATAAGAGTAGAAAGTTATGGAACTGTTGATGAACTAGGTTCATGGATAGGGCTAACTAAAAATTATGTTGATGATGACGATATATATAATAGACTACAAGATATTCAGAACAAACTATTTACTGTAGCTTCTAATTTAGCAACGGAGGATCAGACTAAGATAAAACATCATATAGTAGAAGATGATATAATATTCTTAGAAAAGATTGTAGATGACTATATGGGTAAACTTAATAACCCAACTGGGTTTATTGTAACTGGTTCAAGTAAAGAATCTGCTTATTTGCATGTAGCCCGTACTGTCTGTAGGCGAGCAGAAAGAAGGATTATTTCCTTGTCAAAAATAGCTGAAATTAATCCATTGGTGATTAAATATGTGAATAGATTATCAGATGCATTATATGCAATAGCTAGATTTTTAGAAGAGAAGGAAATAGAAGTAAAATATTAAAATTGTAACCAATATGTAATAAATAATCTATAGATTAAATTAAATATTTGCTGTACAATATATAATAATTAATAATGGGAATATTAGAATATTTTGTAATATTATTGGCCAAATTTTAAAAAAGGTGATAATATGATGAAAAAAGGCGAATTAGCTATGGAAACAGATATAAATAATTATGGAGTTTTAGATTATCATGTACTAGAAGGAATGGCTGACTGGGTAAGAGTCGTTAATAAAGATGGAATTATAGTTTATGCAAATAGATCTATGAAAGACAACCTGGGAGAAAAGATTGTAGGTATTCCTTGTGGTAAGTCCCACTGTGGATTAAATAATTGCAACTTCTGTATTACCATGAGAAGCATTGAGACTGGTGAAATAATTCAGAAAGAAGAGAAGATTAAAGGAAGATATTATTCTGTTAAGAGTTCACCAGTGAAAGATTCTAATGGTAATATTTATGCTGCAGTTGAAGTTTTCAGAGATGTGACTAGAGAGCGACAATTAGAGCTAGAACTAATCGGTAAAAATAAAAAAATTAATAGAGACCTTAAGTTTGCAAAGAGGATACAAGAAAAGATATTACCTAAGAAGGGTATTTCTGAAAGTGTGAAGCTAGACTATATATATAAGCCTTCAGAAATACTTAGTGGTGATATGTTTGATATGTTCAATATCGATGATGAAAACATTGGAATTTATATTAGTGATGTTTCAGGAAAAGGAATAGCCGCATCAATGATGACTATGTTTATTAGACAATCAATGAGAGTTATGAAGGATGATATCAAATGCCCATCAACTGCACTTACAGAACTTCATAAAAGATTTATGACTTTAAATCTAGAAGCAGATAGTTATTTTACAATGTTTTATGGAATATATAATCGTAAAACAAGAATATTTAAATATGTAAATGCGGGACACAACTGTATACCAATAAGATTTAATGATAACGATTTGGATCTACTTTATAATAAAGGTTATCCCATAACATCGTTATTTGATAAAATAGATTATAGTGAAAAAAGCATACAATTGGATATAGGTGACAAGATATTTTTCTATACTGATGGAATCACTGAAGCTAGAGATTTCTCAGGTAAAGAATTTGGTTTAGATGAGGTCATTAAAATTGTAAAAGACAATAAAGATAATATATTAAATGTATTAGAGGACAAAATTATAAATCATAGTTGGGGAGAACAACAGGATGATTTTGCCATAGTACTATTAGAAGTAATTGACTAAAAGACCTAGAATTCTATTCTAGGTCTTTATTCTAAAGGGGGGTTATTGTGAGTATTAAACTAGATTATTCCAATGCATTTTTAAAGAAACATGAAATTGACAATATTGCTGGTTTTGTCAATGAAAGCCATAGTTTATTACATGAAAAAAAGGGCCCAGGTAGTGATTATTTAGGCTGGATTGATTTACCAAGTAGTATAGATAATGAAGAATTACAAAGGGTTAAAGAAGTAGCAAATAAAATTCAAAAAAATTCAGATGTATTTATAGTAATAGGAATTGGTGGCTCATATTTAGGAGCAAGAGCTTGTATTGAGGGACTTAGCCATACATTTTACAATGTAATATCAAAGGATAAAAGAAAAACTCCTGAGATTTATTATGTTGGTCAAAACATCTCTAGTACTTATATTTTAGATTTATTTGATGCGATTGAAGGTAAAGATATATGTATAAATGTAATATCAAAATCAGGAACTACAACTGAGCCTGCAATTGCATTTAGATTATTTAAAGAATATATAGAAGGGAAGTATGGTAAAAAAGAAGCCAAAAATAGAATTATTGTAACAACTGATAAAGAAAAGGGTGCCCTAAGAAAACTTGCTGAAATTGAAGGTTATGAGAGCTTTATAATTCCTGATGATATAGGGGGTAGATACTCAGTACTTACTCCTGTGGGGCTACTACCAATTGCAGTAGCAGGAATAGATATAGACATGTTATTAGAAGGTGCAAAGTCTGGAGAAGAAGAGTATTCAAAAAATAACATAGATCTAAATCCTTGTTATCAATATGCGGCTGTTAGAAATATACTCTATAGTAAGGGTAAAGAAATAGAAATCTTAGTTAATTATGAGCCATCCTTAACATATATGTCTGAATGGTGGAAACAACTATACGGAGAGTCTGAAGGTAAAGATGGCAAGGGAATATTTCCTGCTTCAGTTAATTTTACAACTGACTTACATTCTATGGGTCAATTTATTCAAGATGGAAATAGAAACCTATTTGAAACAACTATCAACATAGAAAAGTCAGAGAAAGATATAATTCTAAAGAGCTCTGAGGATAATCTAGATGGGCTGAATTTTTTAGCAGGTAAAAACCTAGATTTAGTTAATAAAAAGGCTTTTGAAGGAACTCTAAAAGCCCATGTCTCAGGTAATGTACCAAATGTTATTATAAATGTTCCAGAATTAAATGAATACTACTTTGGGAAATTAATATACTTCTTTGAGAAGGCATGTGCAATTTCAGGTTATTTATTAGGTGTAAATCCATTCGATCAACCTGGAGTAGAAGAGTACAAAAAGAATATGTTCCAATTATTAGGAAAACCTGGGTATTAGAAAGAATGTAAAATTTATAAATGGATACAATAAAGAATATCTTATTTTAGAAAGGTGTTTGTAATGAAGACTTTTATAAAGGTATTTATTGTATCCTTATTATTCTTTTTTGTAGCATTTTATATAGGAGCAGGAGCTAATATTGAAAATAATAAATCAGAGATTGGTGAGGACATAGGAATAGGCTTTGCTGAAAACATAAATATATCAGATAATTTGCTACAAAAATTAGAAGTGGAGGCAAAGGAACCGCAGGAGTTTGATTCTTTAGAAGAAGCTTTTGAAAAGAGTAATAGAATTAATTTTTTAATACTTGGAATGGAAGATGTAAGAAGTGATACTATAATACTTGCATCATTCTGTCAAGATAGTAAAAAGTTTGATTTAATAGCCATTCCAAGGGATACTTATGTACATAGAAAGGGTTATAATGATGGAGAAAAAAGAAAAATCAACAGTGTGTACTATGACCATGGAATCGATGGAGTAAAACAAACAGTCTCATATATCCTACCAGATATACCAATCCATCACTATGTAATGATAGATTATGAGGGTGTTGAAAAAGTAGTAGATATAGTGGGAGGCGTTGAAGTAAATGTACCCTTTCATATGAAATACAAAGATCCTACATCTAAGCCACCTTTAGATATAAATTTAAAAGCGGGTCTACAAACATTAGATGGGAAACAATCTCTAGACTTTATTAGATATCGTAAGGGTAACAATAGAATGGGTTATGTTGATGGAGATTTAGGACGTATAAAAGCTCAACAGGATTTTCTAAAAGCATTTGTTTTAAAAGCAAAGGATAATATAATACCTGTTATAACTAAGGGTCTAAGGTATGTAAAAACGGATATGGGATTAATAGATGCTTTATCTTATGGTCGTAAAACTATAGGTATATCTAGTGAAGATATAGAGTTTGTAACATTACCAGGAAAGTCTGATCTTAGAGCCGTTAATAAAAAGATTTACTCATATTTTATCTATAATGATCGAGAAATTAAATCCATGTTAGAAAAAATATATAATGTAAAATAAACAAAGTAAAAAAAGGACAGTTTACCTGTCCTTTTGTAATTCAACTCTTCAAACTGCTGCTTTTTCATTTACTTCTTTTTTTGATTGTTCCAGCATGGACTCTCCAATTAAGTAGACATTCCCAGCTCCCATTGTAAGTACGATATCTCCATCTCTCATATTATTCAAAAGATACTTTTCTGTTTCTTCAAATGTTTCTAAGTATATTGCATTTCCTGATTTTTTATTAACAGCATCAACTAAGTTTGTTGAATGAATTTCTCCATTGTCAAATTCTCTTGCAGCATATATATCTGTAATTATGACTTGATCTGTATTTTTAAAGGATTCAGAAAAACTGTCTAATAGTATTTTAGTCCTTGTAAATGTATGAGGTTGGAATACACAATAAATTTTTCCTGAAGAAGTATTATTTATAGCCTCTAATGTGGCTTGTATTTCAGTAGGATGATGTGCATAATCATCTAATATCTTTACTCCATTTATATAACCTTTAAACTCTAGTCTTCTATGGACACCAGTATAAAGAGATAGATGATTGATTATCTCATCCATACTAACTCCATGGATATATGCAGTAGTAATGGATGCTAATGAATTATAGATATTATGTTTACCCATTACATGCAATTGTATATGATAAGATTCTTCATTTTTTATATTTAAAGTATATGAAGGATAACCTTCACTAGAAAACTTTATATCTTCGGCTTTAAAGTCACAATCAGAATCGATTCCGAAGGTTATGACATTGGCTTTTGTAGCTTTTATTACATTATGTGCATGTGGATCATCATTATTAATTATAAGATTGCTATTTTCTTCTAGATTTTCTCCGTACTTGACAAATGTTTCAATAATATGGTCCATATCTTTAAAGTAATCAAGATGATCTTCATCAATATTTAATATAATTGCAGTTGTTGGAAAATATTTAAGTATGTTTGCTTTATACTCACAGGCTTCTGTAAGAATGTATTCTTCACTACCTAATTTAACATTGCCACCAATATCGTCTAGTTCTCCACCTAAAAGTACTGTTGGATCTAAATTACCATGATTTGTGATGGTAGCTATCATACTTGTAGTTGTAGTTTTGCCATGGGTACCTGATACAGCAATTGAATAAGGATAATTTTTCATTAATGCGCCTAAGAAAGTAGCCCTGTCAATGGTATCAACGCCTGATTGGAATGCTGCTTCTAATTCTATATTATCACGTGAAATTGCATCTGTGTAAATAACCAAATCTGCTCCATCTATATTTTTCTTGTGATGGTTTATGTAAATTTTCGCACCTAATTTTTCTAATCTTTGGATTATACGATTGTACTTTGCATCAGTACCACTTACTTTATAACCTTTAGTTAATAGTATTTCTGCTAATCCACTCATACTAATGCCACCAATACCAATAAAATGAACATGGCTATATTTATGATCTTCTAAAACAAAATTAAACATAAGATTTCCTCCTATATATGTCTATTAATTTAAGAATACTATACTATCCGATAATGAGTTTCGTTTTTATTATTTCCATATATAATAATATTATTGTATTCTATTTAATTAAATTTGCTACTGATTGATTATATCATATCAAAAATTATTTAAAAGAACAATTTAATCAATGTATTCACTTAAATAAAAAAAATAAAAAATTTTCCAAAAAAAAGAAGGAATTTTTAAATATATGTAGAATAGATAGATTAAGTAACATTCTGTTTGTATATTGCTTCTAAGGAAGGTGGTGAAAGACAATGAAGATTACAGACGTTAGGGTAAGAAAGGTGACTGAGGAAGGCAAAATGAAGGCTATAGTATCCGTTACATTTGATGATGAATTTGTAGTACATGATATAAAAATCATCGACGGACAAAACGGATATTTTATTGCTATGCCTAGTAGAAAAATGGCAGATGGTGAATTTAGAGACATTGCTCACCCAATTAATGCCACCACTCGTCAAAAAATCCAGGATGCAGTGTTTGCTGAGTACGAAAAAAGTCTAGCCACAGAGTAATTAAGAGCCTATGGGCTCTTTTTACTTTTTTGAAAGTCTTATTGTACATAAACCTTAAGTTATAATATAATTATAATGAATAATTTAAATTGAAAATTAAAAGAGGTGTAGATATGAATGTTTCAATAATTCTTGCCGCAGGGGAAGGCACGAGAATGAAATCAAAATTACCAAAAGTATTGCATAAAATCTGTGGAAAACCTATACTAGAATATGTAATAAATGCAAGTAAAGATGCAAATGTACAAAAAAATGTGGTAATTATAGGGCATGGTGGCGATAAAGTAAAAGAATACTTTAAGGATAAGGATGTTTACTTTGAAACTCAACCCATTGGGGAAGGTGCTCCTTATGGTACTGGTTATGCAGTAATGCAGGGACTAAAGCATATTGATGATGATAGTACAGTAATGGTTCTTTGTGGGGATACTCCATTAATTACCAAAGATACTATTAACAAACTATTTGATTATCATAAAAAAGGTGAGTATGTTTGTACAGTTTTAACTGCAGTACTAGATGATCCTACTGGATATGGTAGAATTATAAGAGATGATATTGGTAATATTTCAAAGATAGTAGAACAGAAAGATGCTACAGAAGATGAAACAATAGTAAATGAAATCAATGCTGGTGTATACTGTTTTACAGGAAAAATGTTGAAATATGGTCTTAAAAATATAAATTCTGATAATGCTCAAGGTGAATTTTATTTGACAGATGTTGTAGAAATTCTTCGAAATGAGGGTTATAATGTAGGTGCATATATTATTGAAGATCCAGTTGAAATTCATGGAATCAATAATAGGGTACAGCTATCCTTTAGTGAGAAAGTTATGCGTAATAGAATAAATGTGCATCATATGTTAAATGGAGTAACAATGGTTGACCCAGATTCTACATATATTGAAGAGGGAGTTACAATTGGTAGTGATACAATAATTTATCCAAATTCTTTTATTGAAGGAGATACTATAATTGGTGAAAATTCTATAATTAGATCCAATAGTAGAATCGTCAATAGTAGGATAAATGATGGAGTTGTTATTGAATCATCCCTCATTGAAGACAGTATAGTTGAATGTGGTACTAAAATTGGTCCAAACGCACATTTAAGACCAAAGAGTCATATTGGTAAAAATGTAAAGATTGGAAACTTTGTTGAAACTAAGAATTCTACTATAGGAGATAATTCTAAGGCAGGTCATCTAGCTTATATAGGTGATGCAGTTATAGGAACCAATGTCAATATTGGCTGTGGTGTTATATTTGTTAATTACAATGGAAAAGATAAACAGGTGACGACTGTAGGAAACAATGCCTTTATTGGAAGCAATTCTAATTTGGTAGCACCTGTAAAAATCCATGATTGGGCTTATATAGCAGCTGGTTCCACCATCAATGAAGATGTAGAAGAAGGTGCATTATCAATTGCTAGGGCTCAACAAGTAAATAAACTTGGTTGGGTAGACAAAAAAGGTTTTAAAAAATAATATTAATATTTAAACTTAGGAGGAGAAGGAATAATGAATTTATGCCTAGGTGGTATAAAAATTATTACAGGTAATGCTAATTTTGAATTAGCAAAAAAAATATCAGATAATTTAAGGGTGCCTATTGCCAAAAGTGAGGTTAACCATTTTAGTGATGGAGAAATAAGTGTAAACATTGGCGAAACAGTAAGGGGTATGGATGTTTTTATTATTCAACCAACTTGTTCACCAGTAAATGACAATCTTATGGAGACTTTAATACTGTTAGATGCAGCAAAAAGAGCTTCTGCAGGGAGAATTAATGCTGTAATTCCATATTACGGCTATGCAAGACAGGATAGAAAGACAAAATCAAGAGAACCAATTACAGCTAAATTAGTTGCAGATATTTTAACTGTTGCAGGAGCTGATAGAGTTATAACTATGGATCTACATGCAGGCCAGATTCAAGGATATTTTGATATTCCGGTAGACCATTTAACAGCTGTGCCACTATTAGCAAATCATTTTAAAGATATTATATCTCCAGATACTGTTGTTGTATCCCCAGATTTAGGTGGAGTAACAAGAGTAAGAAATTTTGCTAATGTGTTAGATTTACCAATTGCAATTATAGAGAAAAGAAGACCAAAGGCTAATGTTTCAGAAGTTATGAATGTTATAGGTGATATAGAAGGTAAAGATGTAATTCTTGTAGATGATATTATTGATACTGCTGGTACAATATGTCAAGCAGCATCTGCACTTAAAAAATTCGGTGCTAAAAAAGTATATGGATGTGCAACTCATGGAGTATTATCTGGTCCCGCAGTTGAAAGAATTCATAATTCTGAATTAGAAAAATTTGTAATAACAGATACTATACCACTTGATGATTCTTCTAAAGGAGACAAAATTGAAGTTGTATCTGTATCAGAAATTTTTGCAGAAGCCATAAGAAGAATTAATACTAATGAGTCAATAAGTATAATCTTTGACTAGTGCAGGAGATGATGATTTGTACGTTATAGTAGGATTAGGAAATCCAGGAAAAGACTATACAAATACAAGACATAATGTAGGCTTTAATTCTATAGATTTACTTGCTCAAAGAAATAACATTAATCTAAACAAGATAAAATTTAAATCAGTTTATGGTGAAGGATTTATTGGAAATAATAAAGTTATGTTAGTTAAACCACAAACATATATGAACAATAGTGGTATAGCAGTAAGAGAAATTTTAGATTTTTATAAACTACCTACAGAAAAGTTGATAGTTATAGTTGATGATATAGATATTGGATTTGCTGATTTGAGAATTAAAGCAAAGGGAAGTGCTGGCAGTCATAATGGGCTAAAATCAATCATATACCATATTAGGGATGATAATTTTCCGCGTGTAAAGATTGGTATTGGTAAAAAACATCCCCAGCAAGATTTAGCGGATTTTGTTTTAAGTAGGTTTTCAAAAGAAGAAACAGTTGATATAGATAATTCAATTTTAGATGCTGCAGAAGCAGTTGAATTGATGATTACAGATACAATAGAAAATGCTATGAACAAATTTAATACGAAAACAAATAGGGCCCAGGACTAAACCTGGGCTTAAGGTGTTTTACAAGGAGTAGAATATTATGAGTAATTTTTTAATAGATCCATTATTAAATATGGACTCCTATAAAAATTTAATAAAGGATATTAATGATGATATAAGTCCTATTTTCACCTATGGTTTAATAGATGATGATTTAGGACATTTTGTCTATGGATTAAATGAGCATTTAGATAAGCAGATACTTCTTGTTACCTATGATGAATCTAAAAGTAGACGATTATATGAAGATATAAGAAATCTTGGCAATGAAAATGTAGAGTTATTTCCTAAGAAGGAAAAACTCTTTTACGATATAGATGCATCCAGTTATGAAAATATTAATCAAAGACTAAGGGTCATTTCTAAGTTACTAAATGGGGAAAAAATAATAGTGATTGCTTCTTTAGAATCCCTTCTAGATAAGATAGTAACTAAAGAAGTGTATGAAGAATATACTCAGAAAATTGATTTTGAAGTAGATATAAATCTTGATGATTTAGTTAATAAGTTGGTAATAGCAGGATATGAAAGAGTTCATATGGTAGAAGGTGTAGGCCAATTCAGTATAAGAGGTGGAATAATAGATGTTTTTTCGCCAAATAATCCAAATCCTTATAGGGTTGAGCTTTTTGATGAAGAAGTAGACTCTATTAGGACTTTTGATGTAATTACACAGAGATCACTGGATATTATGGATAATATTGTAATCCCACCAGTTAAAGAAGTCTTAATTTTAGAGGAATATAGAGAAACTATTTATAATAGTTTAAAAAGAGAATTAGAAGGTCATAAGTATCAAGATAAGACACTAGAAAAGTATGGAAGGTATTTGGAATTAATTCAGGAAAAAGCATATATTTCAAATATCCATATGGTTCTACCTTTTATACCTGATGATTATCTTGGAACCTTATTAAATTACCTAAGTAACGATTCTCTGGTATTCATGGATGAACCAAAGAGAATTGAAGAAAGAGCCAATATTATTAAGGATGAAATATATTTAAAAACAACTGATTTGTTAGAGGCGGGAGAAATTCTCTCTTCTCATGTAGGTGTAGATTATAGTTATAAGGAATTATTACCAGAGATACTTGATAAAACTGTGGTAGTTAGTAGCACCTTGCTAAGGGCATCAGAGAATATTCAAGGTAAATCTATTCATAATTTTTCCGTAAAATCTATGACTAATTATCATAACAAAATGGATTTGTTAGTAGAAGATATTAATTATTATAAATATAGAGGTTATAAGATTATTATCTTATCAGGTACTGAAGAAAGAGGTATTAGACTAAAAGAAAATTTACTAGAATTTGGAATTGATAGTACCTTTAGCATGCATAGAACTGAGGAAATAAAATCAGGACAGTTGTTTATTACCACAGGCAGCGTTCAAAGTGGATTTGAGTATTCCAGTATTAAACTAGTCATAATTAGTGATAGGGAAATCTTTGGAGCTCAAAAGAAGAAATCAAAAATATCAAAGAAAAAATCAGGGCAAAAACTAATCAATATATCTGATCTTGTAGTTGGATCATATGTTGTACATGAGACTCATGGTATAGGTCAATATGAAGGTATAGAGCAGTTGGATATACAAGGCATCAAAAAGGATTATCTGACTATACGATATAAGGGTCAAGATAAATTATATATACCAATTGACCAAATGAATATGATTCAAAAGTATATTGGTGCAGATGGTGTTAAGCCGAAGGTAAATAAGTTAAATAGTGGTGACTGGCAAAAGACAAAGACTAAGGCCAAAAAAGCTGTAGAAGAAATGGCTCAAGACTTGTTAGATTTATATGCTAAAAGGGAAACTCTTAAAGGCTATGCTTTTAGCAAAGATACCCCATGGCAAAGACAATTTGAAGATTTATTCCCTTATGAAGAAACTGAAGGTCAATTAAGTTCCATAGTTGAGATAAAGAAGGATATGGAGAAACCAAAGCCTATGGATAGGTTACTATGTGGAGATGTTGGTTACGGAAAGACAGAAGTAGCATTAAGAGCTGCTTTTAAAGCCCTAATGGATGGTAAACAAGTTGCTATACTAGTTCCAACAACGATACTTGCTCAGCAGCATTATAACACCATTGTAGAAAGATTTCGGGACTTCCCTATAAAGCCTGCATTACTAAGCAGATTTAGATCGCCTAAAGAGATAAAATTATCTATAGAAGGAATTAAAAATGGTGTTGTTGATATAGTAGTAGGAACCCATCGTCTATTATCCAAGGATGTAAAATTTAAGGATATTGGATTATTGATTATTGATGAAGAACAGCGATTTGGAGTTAAACATAAGGAAGCATTAAAGCAGTTAAAAGAAAATATAGATGTTCTTACTTTAACAGCTACACCAATACCTCGAACTCTTCAAATGTCGATGGTAGGTATAAGAGATATGTCTGTTTTGGAAGAGCCGCCAGAAGAGAGATATCCTATTCAAACCTATGTCGTTGAATTTAATGAGCAGATGATAAGGGATGCTATCCTAAAGGAAATATCAAGAGGTGGTCAGGTTTATTTTGTATATAATAGGGTTGATACTATTGACAAGATTACATCAAAACTTAGAGTTTTAGTACCAGAGGCTACATTTGCTATAGGACATGGTCAGATGGCTGAAAAGCAATTAGAAAAGGTTATGATGGATTTCTTAGATAAAGAGCAGGATGTATTAGTATGTACAACAATCATTGAAACTGGATTAGATATACCTAATGTAAATACCATTATAATTTTTGATTCAGATAAAATGGGATTATCTCAACTATATCAACTTAGGGGAAGAGTAGGAAGATCCAATAGAATAGCCTATGGATATTTCACTTATGAGAAGAATAAGGTGCTTTCGGAGATAGCTGAAAGAAGGCTTAGAGCAATTAAAGAGTTTACAGAGTTTGGATCTGGTTTTAAAATAGCCATGAGAGATCTTGAGATTAGAGGAGCAGGTAATCTGTTAGGTATGCAGCAACACGGACATATTGAAGCAATTGGATATGATTTATATGTTAAATTCTTAAGTGAGGCAATTAGTAGATTAAAAGGTGGAACTGTTAAGGAAAATATAGATACTACAATTGACTTAAATGTTAGTGGGTTTATACCAAAGAGATATATTGAAGATGAAGAACAAAAGATAGAAGTATATAAGAAAATTGCTGCTATAGAGTCTAATCTTGATTATAGCGAATTAATAGATGAGTTAATTGACAGATTTGGAGATATACCTTTAGAGGTTAGAAATCTAATGTTAATCTCATATGTTAAGGCTATAGCTAGTAAAAACAACATTAAAAATATTATACAATCTAATAATATTGTTAAATTAGAATTGGTATCAAGTGATAGTTTATCATTAGAATTAATTAAGTATATATCTGATGAATATGGCAAATCATTGGTGTTTAATTTATCTAATGAGCCTTGTATAGAGTATAGGTCAAAAGGAGAAATCCTAGAAAACCTTAAAACATTAATAGAAAAAATTGATAGTTTTCATAGAGAGGATGTTTTAATTGATTAAATTAGTTGATATAAGGAGATTAATAATTGTTTCTTTGATACTTATCTTGGTAATAGGGTTTACTGGATGTGCAAAAGATATTGAAGGTATAGTTGCAACAGTAAATGATGAAGATATTACTCAGGAAGAGTTTGATACTGAATTTCAAATTTATAGAGAATCCTATGAAAGACAGTTAGGGAAAGAAGCTCTAACTGAAGTAGGTTCAGATGGAAGAACACTAGAAAATGCTATTAAACAAAATGTATTAGATACATTAATAGTTGAAAGATTGATACTTAAAGACTCTGAAAACAATAATATCACTGTTACAGATGATGAAGTAAATGAAAGAGTAGATGAAATAATAGAGTCTTTAGGTGGAGAAACAGAGTTTGAAGAATTTCTAGAGTCTAACGCTATGAGTAAAGAATACTTTATAAAATTTACAAAAAATGATTTAATATTTACAAAGCACATGGATAACTATTTAAGTAATACAGATATTAGCGAAGAAGAAGCAAAAGAGTATTTTAACAAAAACAAAGAGGATCTAATCATAGTAAGAGCTAGTCATATATTACTAAGCACTGAAGAAGATGGGAAAAGAGTCCTGGAAGCAATAAATAAGGGAGAAAACTTCGAAGATTTAGCTGTGGAAGAATCAAAAGATAGTCAATCAGCAGTTAATGGTGGAGACTTAGGATATATAATAAAAGGACAATATACTGCAGTGCAAGAATTTGAGAAAGCAGTATTTGATTTAGAAGTAGGAGAAATCAGTGATTTAGTTAAAACAGAAGTAGGATACCATATAATTCGTTTAGATGAAAGAAAGGATACTTTTGAAGATTTAAAACAAGGAATTATTGATTTGTTGAAGGAACAAGGGTATACTGAATACATTGAAAATCTAAGGGATAAAGGAAAAATAAAGGTATATATGGACATTCAATAATAAAAATTACTATTTAAACATAAAATTACAATGATGCATAAAAATTACCTGTTAGTTGAATAATAATCTTACTAACTTATTCAATAAGGAGGATTTATTTTGAAAGCTACAGGTATCGTTCGAAGAATAGATGATTTAGGAAGAGTAGTAATACCAAAGGAAATAAGAAGAACACTGCGAATAAGAGAAGGAGATCCTCTAGAGATATTTACAGATAGGGAAGGCCAAGTTATACTAAAAAAATATTCACCAATTGGTGAACTTAATGATTTCTCTAAAGAATATTGTGAAGCTTTATATGAAAGTACAGGTAATATAGCCATTATATCTGATAGAGACACCATAATAACCGTATCTGGCTCTTCAAAAAAAGAATACTTAGAAAAAAGGATCAGTCCGGAATTAGAAAAAATAATTGAAGGAAGAACTACTTATTTAACAGATGAAGAAAATCGACCTATAAAGCTATTTTATGAAGATGAAAATCTGGAGAATTATGCATCACAAGTAATTACTCCTATAGTAATGCAAGGAGACCCTATAGGCTCTATAGTGTTATTATCAAAGGAGCCTAGTACCTCTATGGGTAATATGGAAGTGAAGATACTGGAAACGGCTTCTAAGTTCTTATCAAAACAGATGGAAAACTAATACCTACTTGTTGAAGTAGGTATTTTTTATTCTTCTTTATTGCCTGAGATACTTGTGATATATTATATAAGGGAAGATTGAGATTTATGTTCTATCTGAAAAGTTTTTATGATAGATTTAACTAGAATCATTATGATATAAGAAATAATTTGAGGTGAAACCAATGTCGAAAGGTAACAATTTTATAAAAGGTGCAGCAATATTAGGTATTGCTGGTGTAATAGTAAAAATTCTAGGGGCTATATACAGAATACCATTAGGAAACATCATTAAGCCAGAAGGAATGGGTTATTATCAAACCGCATATCCGTTTTATGTACTGTTGTTAACAATATCAACATCTGGAGTTCCAGTTGCTATTGCAAAACTAGTCTCTGAGAAAAGTGCTTTAGGAGACTATAAAAGCGCATATAAGGTATTTAAGGTTGCATTAGCAGGTCTATTTATTGCTGGTGTATTAACCTCTCTATTTGTTTTTTTTAATGCTAAATCAATAGTTAACTCCTTAGGTAATCCTAATGCTTATTATTCTCTGCTTGCATTGGTGCCAGCCTTATTCTTCGTACCAATAATGGCAGCTTATAGAGGCTACTTTCAAGGTAGACAGAATATGGTGCCTACGGCTCTATCACAGATAAGCGAGCAATTTTTTCGAGTTATTTTAGGTCTTGGAATTACATATCTACTATTGGATTACGGAATTCCTGTTGCAGCTGGAGGGGCTTCCTTTGGTGGATCAATAGGTGCAATAGCAGGAACTATTTCTATTTACGCTATATTCTTATCCAAGAAGAAAGTAATAAATGAAGAGATTAGGACTTGTATTTCAAAGGATGATTATGAAGTTAGTGCTATTGTAAAAGATTTACTTACTATTGCTGTACCAATAACCATAGGAGCAGCAATTGCACCTATAATGGACACTATTGATGCAAGTATGGTAATTAAAAGGCTTCAAACTATAAATTATACAAAGGCACAAGCAAATGAGTTATATGGTCAACTAAAAGGATATGCGCAGACTTTGATTAACTTGCCACAAATATTCTCTATTTCTATAGCTATGAGTTTAGTACCTGCTATTTCCAATGCTAAGGCTAGAAAACAAAAAAAGGAAATTGAAGGTTTAATTGGCTCGGGTATAAGAATGACATTGTTAATAGGACTACCGTGTGCCTTTGGACTATTTGTTTTAGCAAGACCAATTATTCAACTTTTGTATTTTAATAATACACAAGAGACAATTACTAGTATTGGTGAAATTTTACAATATTTATCCTTTGGGGTCATATTCTTGACTCTAGTACAAGCATTAACATCTATGTTACAAGGACTTGGAAAGCCGTTAGTACCTGTAGTTAATTTATTTATTGGTGCTGCTGTTAAAGTAGGATTAACTTATACATTAACTGTTATTCCAAGTATTAATGTCAAAGGTGCTGCTATAAGTACAGTTGCAGCATATGCTATAGCGTCTATATTAGATTTAATATCTCTAAGTATATTGACTAAGATGAGATTTAATTATATGGATACTTTTATAAAGCCTTTGATTTCATCAGTAGGAATGGCTATTGTTGTAAAGCTTAGTTATGTAAGTTTATATAATATTTTAGGTTCAAGTTTGGCAACATTGATTTCGGTTATGATTGGGGTAATAGCATATGTTATATTATTGATAATTACGGGTACTATAACAAATGAGGACTTAGCTCTATTACCTAAAGGAGATAAAATAGCAAAGAAATTAGATAAATTTAATTTCATGAGATAGACAAAGAGGAGATTACAAATGGGAAAGATTTTTGTTGTAGGCTTAGGGCCTGGAAATATTGAATCACTTACTTTAGGGGCAGTAGCTAGAATAAACAGTGGAAAAAAGAACTTTTTAAGGACTGAAAAACATCCAACAGTAGATTACTTTAAAGACAATAATGTACCATACAAGTCATATGACTATATCTATGATCATGAAGATGAATTTGATAAAGTTTATGAAAAAATTGTTGAAGAGCTTATTAAAGAATCTACAATAAATGGCGATATAAATTATTATGTACCAGGAAATCCCCTAGTTGCTGAAAAAACAGTGGAAATTTTACTAAATAAAGATATTGAAGTTGAGATTATTTCTGGTATGAGTTTTATAGAACCAATAATAGAGCTTGTAGGTAGAGATCCTATCAATGGATTAAAGATAGTTGATGGTACTATTTTTACTAATCAATTAGTAGATATTAACTCTGACATGATTGTAACTCAAGTTTATAATCGTAGAATTTTGATTGATTTAAAAATTATTCTCTCTGAAATCTATGGAGATGACTATAATATTTGGGTAATCAATAGTGCAGGAATAGATGGTGAAGAAGAAGTTAATAATATTCCTATATTCCAATTAGACAGAATTGAAGAGGTTGGACACTTAACAAGCGTATATGTACCTAAAATTGAAGAAAATAACAGAAAAGTATTTGATTTTAATGATTTAATAGGTATAATGAAGTTGTTAAGAAGTGAAAATGGTTGTCCATGGGATATTGAGCAGACTCACAAATCCATACGACAATCACTTATTGAAGAAGCCTATGAAGTAGTAGATGCTATAGATAATGATGATATAGATAATTTAGTTGAAGAACTGGGAGATTTACTACTACAAGTTATATTCCATAGTCAAATTGGTTATGATGAAGGTGAATTTAATTTAATTGAGGTAACGAGCGTCTTAGCTAATAAATTAATTTATAGGCATCCACACATATTTTTACAAAAAAAAGTAGATAATTCCAACGAAGTAGTATATAATTGGAATATGTTAAAGGATTCCAAACGTGGATATAAAGACCTTGCAGACAAATTAAAGGATTTACCAAGCCTGCCTGCTTTGCTAAAAAGTTGTAAGATACAGGATAGAGCCGCAGATATAGGCTTTGACTGGGAGGACATTCAAGGACCACTTGATAAAGTTGTTGAAGAGTACCATGAGGTAATTGATGCGATGACTGATTTTGGTTTAGGTCATGAGAGAGTCGAAGAAGAGCTTGGTGACTTAATTTTTGCTGTTGTAAATTTAAGTAGATTCCTTAAAGTAAATCCTGAGGTAGCACTTAATAAAACTAATAATAAATTTATCAGAAGGATTGAAATTATGGAGTTAGAAGCTAAAAAAGTGGGTAAGAATCTAAATGAGATGAATTTAGATGAAATGAATACCCTTTGGAATGTAGCTAAACAGAAATAGGCATTTATAAAAAGTTTTACTTTTTATTTGTAGCATAAATGTATAAAATTAAACTATATTTAGGGAGGAATTTTAATGAACAAAGCTGAATTAGTAGCTAGTATAGCAGAAAAAAGCAACTTAACAAAAAAGGATGCAGAAGCAGCTCTTAATGGTTTTATTAAATCTGTTGAAGAAGCATTAGCATCAGGAGATAAAGTACAACTTGTAGGCTTCGGTACATTTGAAGTAAGAGAAAGAAAAGCAAGAGAAGGTAGAAACCCAAGAAATCCTCAAGAAGTTATTAAGATTCCTGCGTCAAATGCACCAGTATTTAAAGCTGGTAAAGCTTTAAAAGAAGTTGTAAACAAGTAATTTTATATTTAAGCATAAAAAAATCAGGTGCTAAACCTGATTTTTTTGTACAAAGGAGTTGATTTTCATTAGAATTGATAAATTTCTTAAAAATTCAAGAATAATAAAAAGAAGAACTGTAGCCAAAGAAGCTTGTGAACAGGGAAGAGTAACGATTAATGAAAAAAATGCTAAACCTGGGGATGAAGTTAAAGTTTCAGACATTGTAGAAATTAGATTTGGCAGTGGTACTATGAAAATAGAAGTATTGATGGTTAAAGAAAATATAAGTAAAGATGATGCTGATAAGATGTACAAGAGCCTATAATATTTTATAATTTTCTTGACAACTCCACTTTAACGCTATATAGTGGTAATATTATTTAAAATTAATAAAGCGTTAGT
Organism: Tissierellaceae bacterium; assembly: GCA_031460505.1. Taxonomy (GTDB): domain Bacteria; phylum Bacillota; class Clostridia; order Tissierellales; family Tissierellaceae; genus JAAYTL01. The sequence goes on along the minus strand of JAVKTT010000005.1, from coordinate 16,507 downwards.
AAGGGGGAGGATGTTATGTATACAAATATTATAGTTAGAACACCATCAAAGAGCATGATAGAAGGTTTAAGGAGAGAATATTCTGGGGATCCGGATTATGATAAAGCTTTAGAGCAACATGCAGCTTATGTAGATGCTTTAAGATCTCTAGGACTAGTAGTTGATGTACTACCACCATTGGAAGAATATCCTGATTCTTGCTTTGTTGAGGATGTAGCAGTAGTAACTGAAAAAATGGCAATTATAACTAACCCAGCAACAGAGTCGAGAAATGGTGAAAAAGAATTTATAGTTGAAGCTTTGAAAAAATACTACCCAGAGGATAAAATTCACTACATAACAGAAGGATATGTTGAAGGTGGAGACATTGTGAGGGCTGAAGACCACTTCTATCTTGGAGGTTCAACTCGTAGTAATGAGGCAGGAAGAAAGCAATTTATAGAAATACTTGAACAATATGGATATACAGGATCAGTAGTAGAAACTAATAATGGACTTCATATTGGATCTGATATGATGTATATCAAGAATAATAATATGGTTATTAGCGGAGAATTTGTTGATAATCAAGTATTTGAAAAATATAATAAGATTATAGCTTCTGAGGAAGAGGCATATGCAGCTAACTGTGCCTGGATAAATGATACAGTAATAATGGCCCAGGGATATCCAAATATAGTTCAAAATATAAAGGACTTAGGATATGATGTTATCACTTTAGACAATTCAGAATTTAAGAAGATTGATGGAAGTATTACTTGCCTTTCATTGAGATTTAAAGCGCTAAAACAAAACTAAACCCAGATTTTTCTGGGTTTTTTTAATTAAGTTTTTCTGGTATAAAATGACTACTTCTATCATAAATATTAGAAAGATAGGAGGGTCAGTTATGAGTGAAGATAGAGTTTATAAAAACCAAAACATTGTAATTGAAGACAGAAATAGAATAAATATATCTGGTGTTGAACAAGTGGACAGCTTCAATGATAATACAATAATACTATCAACTATAAAAGGTGGTTTAAGTATAAAGGGTGAGGAACTAAATATAAGCAAGTTAAACTTAGATGAAGGTTCTGTAAAGATCTCTGGCATTATAAATAGCTTGACTTACATAAGCAAAGAAGGGGTGCCTAAGAATTTCATTGGAAAGATATTTAAATAAGTTGGTGAATGCTTATGTCACAAATCAATATTAGGGATGAATTTTATATATTTTTAATAGCGATTAACTATGGTTTAATATTAGGTGGTATGTATGATTTTTATAGGGTATTTAGACTTTTTTCTAAACCTAAAAAAATACTAACCGCAATTGAGGACTTGTTGTTTTGGATAATAGTTACATTAATTATTTTCATGTTTTTATTAAATAAAACAGATGGTATCATCAGGGGTTTTGTAATTTTAGGTTTTATAGTAGGTTATGTATTTTATTATAAAGTAATATCTAAATACAGTTTTTTATTGCTAAAGAAGATATTTGAGTTGATATTTAGCCTGATTAGTGAGATAATTAGGATAATATCATATCCATTTAAAAAGGTGTTTAAGATTTTTGGTAAAAAGACCGATAAGATAGGTAAGATGTTAAAGATAGCTTTGAAAGATACTAAAAAATATTTCAAAATTACCAGAAGAAAAAAATAGTCATAAATTACTTTAGATGAATTGAGGTAAACTTATGAAGAAAAAGAGAAAAAAGAAAAAAATAAGTAAAGTCCGCATAATATTTTTTGGAATCCTAATTTATATTGCAGTTATAATGATCAATCAGAATAAGATGATGAAAGAATTAGAAGGTAAAAAGGCACTATTGACAAATGATATACATATACTAGAATCTGAGATAGAAGAATTAAATGATGAATTAGAAAATAGTGATTCTCTAGAATTTGTTGAAAAGGTAGCTAGAGAAGAACTAGGGATGGTTAAACCAAGGGAAATTATCGTTATAGATCAAGATAAAACAAAAAATTCTTTTTTTAATATTTTTAAAAAGGATAGCAATTGACATATTGGGATTTCTGATATATACTGAGATTGAAAATATTTTTAAGGAGGAATTACTTATTTATGCCTGTTTCAGTTGGAGAAGTTGTTGAAGGCATTGTAACTGGTATTACTAATTTTGGAGCATTTATTCAATTGCCTGAAGGGAAAAGTGGTCTAGTTCATATTTCAGAAATTTCCCATGACTATGTGGAAAAAGTTGCAGATTATTTAAAAAAAGACCAGAAAGTTAAAGTCAAAATTTTGTCAATTAATAATGATGGTAAAATTAGTTTATCCATAAGACAAGCAAAGCCTAAAACCAATAAACCTGTAGAAATCGAATGGAATAAACCAGAAGAAATGCAAAGAGGTTTGTCTTTTGAAGATAAGCTAAATATGTTCTTAAAAGATAGTAATGAAAAGATGGACCAATTAAAAACTAGGGATAACACTAGAAGGGCGAGACCTAGAAAACCTAATTCAATGGACTTATAAATTAATAAAACTAACAATGGATCCTATGGGGTCCATTTTTTAACGCCTAAAAACGACATTTAATGAAAAAATATTACTTTAACTACTAGAATTGAGTCATATCAACGAGTTAAGTGTTAAAGTATATATATTAAACTTTTAAACATATAAATTAAAGTAATTTAAGAAATACATAATAAATGTCTGAAAATACATGGATTTAATGCCTTGGACTGACAAAAAAATATTTCTCTATTTGGTATTATTCTGTTAACAAATACTAAATAGAGGTGAGAAAATTGATAAAAATAGAATCCATAGCTAAAAGAAAGATAGATTTGAATATTGGAAAAGAAGAAGTTCTACTATTATTATTTGGATTTCTTATAAGTAGAGTTAGTATATCAGGTAGATTGGCACCCTTTGGGATAGGGTTCTTAAGTGCGTATTTACTAATTAAAGGAAATAATATCTATGTTTTATTATCAATAATACTAGGGTCACTTAGTCATAGCGGAATAAAGGGATTAGATTATGTTTTAGCCTCGGTACTAATATATATCATTTTTACAAAAATAAAAGAAGCTAAAGAATCAACATTAATAAGATCATCTATAATATCCAGTTTGGTGTTCTTAATCACAAGACTATCTAGTACTTTGTTATTTAGAGAGTTTTATATATACGATATATTTGTATTATTATTTGAAGGTATTTTGGTATTTACTTTTGGATATATATTTTCATTTAGCATACCTCTAGATGATTTTAAGAATAAAGGTTTCAGCAGTGAAAAGTTAGTCTGTACTTTTATTACGCTTTCTTTGGTACTGTCAGGTCTAAGTAGTATTTGGTTCTTTGGATTGAGTCTACAAAACATTATAAGTATAGTTATTATTGTATACCTTGGCTATAATCAAGGGGTGCTTTTGGGAACTGTTTCAGGTTGTGTTTTGGGTTTGATTATACATATAGGAAACCCTGAGATGCCTTTTATTGTTTCTATATTATCTGTAGGAGGATTATTAGCAGGATTATTCAGAGATTTAGGAAGAGCTGGATCTTTGTTGGGGTTTATGCTAGGAAACGGAATTATTAGTTTTTATATAAATAAATTAGGTACAAGCTTTTTAGATTATAGAGAATTATTTATAGGTTCAATTGTATTTTTAGGTGTAACACAATTTATAAAAGTGGATTTAACTAAATACTTTGACTATACAACAATGATTGAAAAAGAATATGAGAATAAAAAAGAAGAGTTCATAATCAAAAAACTTGAAAATATGTCTGATCTTTTTATAGACTTGAGCAAAATTCTCAACAAAGCCATAGAAGAAGATGAAGCATATTCTGCTTTGGATGTATATAATCTAGTTGATGAAATATCTAATAGCACTTGTGCTAATTGTAAAAGTTTTGAGGTATGTTGGGAGAATGATTATTATACATCTTACTATAAACTTTTAAATCTAATTGGAGTAATGGAATTAGGTAATGAAAATGAAGATGTTTTAATCAATAAAATCAAGGGAACATGCGAAAAGGGAGAAGAACTAATAAAGAATATAAATGGTTATTTAATACCGTTAAAAAATAATCAAATCTGGAATAATAAATTAAATGAACAAAGAAGGCTATTAGTAGACCAATTACATAGCTTTGGGGATGTAGTTGAAAACATAACAGAAGAAATCTATACTAAACCACTGTTTAGTGATGAATTAAGGGTGCTATTGATAAATGAAATTAAAAATAATCGAGTTCCTATAGTTGATTTATCGGTAATTCAGCTTCCGGAGGATAGTTTGGAAATTTTAATTGAAATGCGAAACCCAATTAACAATACTTCTGAAATAGAAAAAGTTAGAAATATTATCTCTGAAGCCATAGGTTTTAATGTATCAACTGATTATGTATTAGGAAATAAGGTGAGTAGCAAAATCATTAAATTTAAAAAAGAAAATAGATTTTCTACATTGACAGATGTAACAACTTTGGCAAATTCAGAAAATAAGGTCTCGGGAGATAGTTATGCCTTTGGTGTAATGGAGAATTTAAATTTTACAGCTATAAGTGATGGAATGGGTATAGGAAAGAAAGCGAACAGGGAAAGTTCGGTGGCGATTGAATTATTAGAAAAGCTGATGGAAATAAATATGGATAAGTCTATGATTATTAGAACCATTAATTCATTCCTTAGGGCAAAATCAAATGATGAAATATTTACAACACTAGATTTGGGATTTATAGATTTATACACTGGTAAATTACAGATTATAAAAAATGGGTCACCTTCAACCTTTATAAAGAGGAAGGATAGAGTAGATGTAATAAGCTCTAAATCATTGCCAATTGGTATCTTAGAAGATGTAGATACTAATATATATGAGGAATACCTTGAAGATGGAGATATACTAATTATGATGTCCGATGGCGTTTTAGACTGTAATAGATCTGAAGAGAATTCAGTAGAATGGATGAAACAAGTAATAATGGGTATAAATTCACAAAATCCAAAAAGAATAACTGAAGAAATAAAAAACATCGCAAGGTTCGTTAGCAATAATCGTCCTAAAGATGATATGACTATTATGGCCACTAAAATCTGGAGAACAATATAGGGAGAAGATTCTCCCTATATATTTTTTTCTTAACTTTTTAGCTTACATAAGGTATATTATATTATATAATGATAAATGGTGAGATTATGGAAGATAAGGTATTAAGTAATATTATAGAAAATAATTTAATATTGGACAATGAAAATATAGTTGTGGGAGTTTCTGGCGGGCCAGATTCTATGGCGCTACTATACATGCTTTTATATGTAAAAAAGCATATAAACTTTAATTTAATAATTGCACACGTAAACCATGGAGTAAGGGGTGATGAAGCGCTTCGAGATCAACTATTTGTAAAGAGAAAGGCTAATGAATTGGGATTACCTTTTTATACAACTAATGTTGATATGATAGCTTATGGAAATGAGCACAAGATATCAGCTGAAGAAGCAGGTAGAGAATTAAGATATAATTTCTTTAGGAGTATAATAAAATCATGTAACGGTGGCAAGATAGCACTAGCACATAATATGAATGATCAAGCTGAAACATTAATGATGAGAATTATTAGAGGTACCGGAATTGATGGTCTAAATGGTATGAGTTTTATTAATGGTGACATCATAAGGCCGATACTAAATATAACTAGATCAGAAATTGAAAAATATATAGAAGACTATGACATTGAGACTGTTTTAGACAAAACAAATCTAATGCCTATTTATACAAGAAATAAAATTAGACTAGAGTTGTTACCATATTTAGAAAAGAATTTTAATCCTAATTTAATAACTGCATTATGGAGATTATCTCAAACATCTCAAGATGACAGTGCTTTTCTTCAAAAATATACTGAAGAGAAGTACTTAAATATATTAATAAATGAAAATAAGAATCAAGTAATATTAGATTTCAATAAATTCAAAGAATTGGATTTAAGTATACAAAAAAGAATTGTCATATTTTCAATTACAAAGATAGTAGGTGTATTTCAAGGATTTGGTGAAGAACATATATCTAGTGTCGTAAATCTCTTTAGCTTTGGAAGTACAGGTAAGTTTGTTCAATTACCAAATGATATCGTAGCAAGAGTAGATTATAATAATTTAATTATTGAGAAAAGCAATAAAAATACTGTAAATCCCTTTGTTTATGATTTATTTATTGGGTATAATCAATTTAGTGACTTGGGATATAGTTTTAAGATAAAAGTTCTAGATATAAAAGAAGTTAATGAAAATGACAAATTTAACAACATTAAGTATTTCGATTATGATAGAATAGTTGGTAGTCTTTATTTAAGAAATCGACAAGATGGGGATAGATTTATTCCTTTTGGTATGAAAGGTAGTAAGAAGCTTAAGGATTTCTTTATTGATTTAAAGGTATCTAGGGATGAAAGAGATAGAGTGCCTTTAATTGTTGATGATGAGAATATTATTTGGGTAGTAGGTTATAGAATCAATGAATTGTATAAATTAACTAATAATACTAAAAATGTTTTAATGATTGAGTATATTAGTGTTACTTAAGGAGGAAATATGAAAAGCGTAGTTAAAGAAGTTTTACTTACAGAAGAAGAAATTAGTTTAAGAATTGATGAATTAGGAAAACAAATCACAAAGGATTATGAAGGAAAAGATTTACTAGTAGTTGGAATTTTAAAAGGGGCAGTTATTTTCATGGCCGATTTATGTAAAAATATTGATTTACCAATAATGATAGATTTTATGGCAGTATCAAGTTATGGAAATTCCACTAAATCTACTGGAGAAGTTAAGATAATTAAGGACTTAGATTTTTCAGTAGAAGGAAAAGATGTATTAATTGTTGAAGATATTATAGATACAGGATTAACATTAGCTTACCTAACTGATAATCTTAAGAAAAGGGGAGCAAATAGTGTAAAGATAGTTACGCTACTTGATAAGCCTGAACGAAGAAATATTGAAGTAAAGGTAGATTATTTAGGTTTCTCTATACCAGATGAGTTTGTTGTTGGATATGGTCTGGACTATGCAGAATTATACAGAAACTTACCTTATGTTGCATCATTGAAAGAAGAAATTTATAGTTAAGTTAAGTTATTGAATGACTCTTTTATGTATGATATAATTTATAGATATTATCTACCCAGAATTGGAGGGAGGACTTGTATTGAGAAGGTTTTTTAAAGGCATAAGCGTATATTTATTGATAATAATTCTGATAATGTTCGGGGTTAGAATGATGGGAACCCAAGGGGAAACCGTTAGTGAGATGGATGTTACAGAATTAGTAGAAGTATTAAGTGAAAATAAAGTTGAAAGAATAAATATGGAAGGTAGAGTGGTTGAAGGAACTCTAAGAGACGGTAGTAAATTTACAACAGTACTTCCATATGAATTTAGAGAAGGTTTTTATGATAAATATCTAGAAGATTTAGTGGAAAGTAAAGAAATAAACTATAGTGGTTCTCCAGATGCTGTTGTACCTTGGTATGTAGAATTATTCCCAACACTATTAGTATTATTTGCATTCGCTATATTTTGGTTCGTATTTATGCAACAATCCCAAGGTGGTGGCGGAGGTAAGGTAATGTCCTTCGGTAAAAGTAGGGCTAAAATGCACAGAGAAGATGAGCATACACTAATTACCTTTGATGATGTTGCGGGATTAAAAGAAGAAAAAGAAGAATTAAAGGAAATAGTTGACTTTTTAAAAAGTCCTAGAAAGTTTATAGAAATTGGAGCAAGGATACCAAAAGGGGTACTATTAGTGGGACCTCCTGGAACTGGTAAAACCTACTTAAGTAGAGCTGTAGCAGGTGAAGCTGGAGTACCATTCTTCACTATATCAGGTTCTGACTTCGTTGAGATGTTTGTCGGAGTTGGAGCTAGTAGAGTTAGAGATTTATTTGAACAAGCTAAGAAGAATTCTCCATGTATTGTATTTATAGATGAGATTGATGCAGTGGGTAGAAGAAGAGGCGCAGGTATGGGTGGAGGCCATGATGAAAGAGAGCAGACCTTAAACCAATTATTAGTTGAAATGGATGGTTTTGGAAAGAATGAAGGTATCATCATAATGGCAGCAACTAATAGACCTGATATACTAGACCCTGCATTACTTAGACCTGGTAGATTTGATAGAACTATACATGTAGGACTTCCAGATATTAAGGGTAGAGAAGAGATTCTAGGGGTTCATACAAAGAATAAACCTTTAGAAAGTAATGTTGATTTAAAAGTAATTGCAAAAAGAACACCAGGATTCACTCCTGCTGACTTAGAAAATTTAGTAAATGAAGCAGCGCTTTTAACTGCTAGAAACAATTTAAAAAGAATACCAATGGATTTGATAGAAGAAGCATCAATTAAAGTTCAAGCAGGACCAGAAAAGAAAAGTAAAGTTGTAAGTGATAAAGAAAGAAGACTTACGGCTTATCATGAAGCTGGTCATGCATTAGCATCAAGATTGATACCAGGGATGGATCCTGTACATCTTATAACCATAATACCTAGGGGAATGGCTGGTGGATTTACAGCATATATTCCTGAAGAAGATGTAAACTATATAACTAAGAAACAAATGGAAGATAGATTGGTATCATTGCTTGGTGGTAGAGTAGCAGAAGCGTTGGTTTTAGAAGATATAAGTACTGGTGCACAAAATGATATCGAAAGAGCTACTAAAATTGCAAGACAGATGATTACACACTATGGTATGAATGAAAAACTAGGACCAATGACTTATGGAACAGATGAGCAAGAAGTCTTCTTAGGTAGAGATTTTGGCAGGGGCAGAAATTATTCTGAAGAAGTAGCAGCTACTATAGACAGTGAAATGAGAAAGTTAATTGATACAGCATATCACAGAGCAGAAACATTGATCAGTAAGAATATAGAAGTTCTTCATAGAATTGCTGAGGCTCTATTAGAAAAAGAAACTATAGATGCTAAAGAATTTGAAGAGATTTTCTTAGGAAAAAGTTTAGACTCTGATAAAGTAGATAGCGTAAATGAAGTTGACAGTATCGTTGAAGATACAATAGAAGAAATTAACACAACAGATAATTTCGCGGAAGAAACTGACAATACAGAAGACGATCAAAAAGAAGAATAGTGGTAAAGGTGGATTTTATCCACCTTTATTTTTATATTTATTTTTGTTAATAGTGGGTAAAAAAATAAAACAAAAGTAGGTTAGGGGGAATATATGTGTATAGTGGATATTTAACGGATATAGAAGGGATAAAGGTAGGTCATAGTCAATCTCAAGAAGGATTAACAGGGTGTACAGTGGTTATATGTGAAGAAGGTGCTACTGGTGGAGTTGACGTAAGAGGTTCTGCACCTGGTACAAGGGAAACAGATCTTTTTAAAGCTGAAAAGATGGTAGATAAAGTACATGGAATTGTCTTAGCGGGAGGATCTGCATTTGGACTTGATGCTTCTTCTGGAGTAATGAAATATTTAGAGGAACAAGGTGTAGGTTTTGATGTTGGAGTAACTAAAGTGCCTATAGTTGCTTCAGCGGTAATATTTGACCTAAATATCGGTGATTATAAAATAAGGCCTGATTTTAACATGGGATATGATGCGGCTAAGAATGCTAAGAGTTCAGAACATAGACAGGGTTGTATTGGTTGTGGAATGGGTGCCACAGTTGGTAAAATTTTAGGACCTAAAAGTGCGATGAAGTCTGGGCTGGGTAGTGCTACTATTCAACTAGGTGAATTGAAAGTTTCTGCTATAGTTGCTGTTAATAGTTTTGGAGATGTATTTGATTATAAGTCAGGAGAGCAAATCGCTGGAGTTTATGATTATGAAAAGGGTGAAATGCTCAATACATTAGATATACTTAAAGGACAATTTAATCCTTCAAATCTATCTTTGAAGAATACGACTATAGGAATAATAGCTACAAATGCAATTTTAAACAAAGCTGAAGGTAATAAGATTGCCCAAATGGCACATAATGGTTTTGCTAAATCAATAAACCCTATTCACACCATGTTTGATGGAGATACTATTTTTACAATGGCTACAAACAAAGTGGCTTCAGATATAAGTCTAGTTGGTACTATAGCAGCAGAAGTTATGTCTAGAGCTATAACAAATGCTGTTGTCAATTCGAAGGGGTTCGATGGTTTAATTAGTTACAATGATTTGAAATAATGTCTTGACTATTATATAAAGGTTTATTTATAATAGTTTTTGTGATAGCCGGCATCTATATACTAGAGCTGGACCCAGATTTTGATTTTGTATCAAAAAATAAAACGACTGGTATCCTTATGGAGCTAGAACGGAGGTATGTTATGAAAAAAGAAAAGATGTTAAGTGTAAAAAGAATGGCCAGTATAGGTATACTTGGCGCAATATCCATTGTTTTGGGAATGACGCCATTAGGTTTTATACCTGTAGGACCAACTAGAGCAACAATAATGCATATTCCTGTCATAATTGGTGCTATTGTTGAAGGACCGATTGTTGGAGCGATAGTGGGGCTTATTTTTGGTTTGTTTAGTGTGTTTCAAGCGATTACAAACCCAACACCGGTATCAGTAGTATTTTTAAACCCAATTGTATCTATAATACCGAGGGTTTTGATTGGTTTAACATCATATTATGCTTATACTGCTGTTAAAAAAATTGGAAATAAAAAAACAATCTTGATTCTAAACTTGATTTGGGTAGCGATTTTAGCATATTTGTCCTATGGTATTTATTTAAATATTATGAATTCGGATAGCATTTTGATGATATTGATGAATATAGTTTTAATTGTTTTAGTATTGATAATGGGCTATTTTTCCACAACGAGGTTAAATAATAAATCTTTAGATATTATGATTGCAACAATTATTGGAACATTGACCAATACTGTAGGTGTACTTTCAATGATATACTTTCTACATGCTGAAAAGTTTGTAGCTGGACTTGGTTTAGATATAAGTACAGCAAGAAATACAATATTTGGGTTAGCTCTTACAAATGGTATTCCTGAAACAATAATTGCAATTATTATAGTTACCAGTGTTGTAGGAGCATTAAAATCTAGGGAAAGAGAATAGAGGGTGAAAAATGTTATTAGTAATTGATGTAGGAAATACAAATATTGTCTTTGGTATCTATAAAGGCAAAGAACTTATAAACAATTGGAGAATAGCTTCAGAAAAGAATAGGACATCAGATGAATATGGACTATTATTTGAACAAATATTTAGATTCCATGTATTAGAAGCTGATGATATTGAAAGTATTATTATTTCATCAGTAGTGCCACCTTTAATGCATACTTTATCAGCTATGTGTATTAAGTATTTTAATATAGATCCAATAGTTGTAGGGCCGGGAGTAAGGACTGGTATGGATATTAAATATGATAATCCAAAAGAAGTTGGCGCTGATAGGATAGTTAATGGGGTAGCAGGTTATGAGAAGTTTGGAGGACCATTAATCATTGTTGATTTTGGAACTGCTATTACTTTTGATGCCATATCTAAGAATGGAGATTATCTAGGAGGAGTGATTACGCCAGGAATTGGAATTTCCTCCGAAGCTTTATTTTTAAGAACTTCTAAATTACCAAAGGTTGAAATAGCAAAACCAGATAGAATAATTGGGAAAAACACTGTAAATAGCATTCAATCTGGATTGGTATATGGATATGTAGGTTTAGTTGACTATATAATAGAAAATATGATGAATGAAATGACAACAAATGGAGAAACTGTAAAAGTAATCGCAACAGGTGGTTTTGCTACATTGATAGGAGATGAAAGTAAATATATCAGTGCTGTTGATAAGTTACTAACATTAGATGGATTAAGGATTATATATGAAAGAAACAGGTAAGTGGCTTCAGCTACTTACCTGTTATTTATAAACTATATCCGATTTGTGATAAAGAGGTGAATTATGAAAATAGGTAATATAGAACTAAAAAACAATCTAATACTTGCTCCTATGGCTGGAATTACTGATATGTCATTTAGAATAATCTGTAAGGAAATGGGAGCTGGACTTGTAGTTTCTGAAATGATTAGTGCAAAAGGTATATATTATGGTGATAAAAATACAGAACAATTGTCTCAGATAGATTCAAAGGAAAGACCTGTAGCCATGCAAATATTTGGTTCTGATCCTTTAATAATGGCGAATATTGTAGAAAAGCATTTAAACAAAAGAGAAGATGTCGATATAATAGATATTAATATGGGATGCCCAGCACCTAAAATTGTAAAGAATAATGATGGGTGTGCCCTAATGAAGAACCCTAAATTAGCTAGAGAGATTATGAGATCCGTTGTAAAAGCTTCAAACAAACCTGTAACTATTAAGTTTAGGAAGGGTTGGGACGATGAAAATATCAACGGAATTGACATAGCCAAGATAGCTGAAGAAGAAGGAGTCAGTGCTATAACAGTACATGGTAGAACTAGAGATATGTTTTATTCAGGAAAGGCTGATTGGGAATTTATAAAAAAGGTTAAAGAAAGTGTAAGCATACCTGTGATTGGTAATGGTGATATATTTGAACCCCAAGATGGGATTGATATGCTTAAGTTTACAAACTGCGATGGCATAGCTATAGGTAGAGGAGCTATGGGTAATCCATGGATATTTAAGAGAATACTCAATCTCTTAAATGGTAAAGATGACTTTACGCCTTCAATAGACGAGAGAATGGATTTGGCTATTAGGCATCTTGAAATGACCTGCCAGCATAAGGGAGATAGAATAGGTGTAAAAGAGATGAGAAAGCATTTATCATGGTATCTTAAGGGATTAAAGGATTCGAATGAAGTCAAAAACTTAATTAATAAGATGGAAGATAAAGAAGAGGTTAAGAAACTACTTCATCTATATAAGGATAAAATTAATAATTAATCACATATGAATTACCTTTATATCATATAATGTAAAAAAGTTACATGATTACTAGATATGGAGGTGATAATATAGACTTAATATATATAATAGATCCATATAAATATAGACAGTTATTAGAAAAAGGTATTAATAAATATCTATTTAAATTTGTAATGCCTCTATACAAGGCAAATAAAATTCATGATATCATTATAGAAGACAATATTATAGGTCATATATATGGAATTAATTTAAAACCTTTAGACTTTAATAATGATGAAAATATTGAAGAATACATCTTAAATATAAAAAATGTCATGGATGATGAATATGGTGCTATATATATAGAGGAAAAACTTCCTTTAGATGTACTAGAAATTATACAGAGTAGTTTAGATGTAATTAACCAAGATGACAATGATATAAGAATATTCAATATACCGTTTATAATTGAAGCGTTGATGTTAAAAATGAAACGTGATATTATAAAGGAAGAAATTTTAATCATTACAAATGATAAGGAAGAAGCCCTTAAAATTATTGATTTAATTTCTAATAAATTTAATTTCATTTCTGTTTTAGGCCTTAATGAATTAGATGGAGAAAGTGTATATGAGGAAGTATTAGAAAATACAGGTATATCCGTTTATTTACCACAAAGTAGCATGGTTTCTTTAAGAAGATATGGACTAATAATTAATACCTTAGATAATCCTTCCATTAGCTTAAAGGGTATAAGGAATAACGCAATCGTTATAGACTTTAGTTCAATTAAACCATTTAAAGGTATCAATAAATATGTAATAGAAGATTTGAGTTTTGATTTAAGTGATTTAGGTTTAAATGATAATCCTTGGATTGATAAAGAAGTGAAGTTAAATCTATATAGTTGTTTATTTAAGGGGAAAAACAGACGATTTTGTCGAGTATTCAATAATGGTGGGTTAATTAGTATAGAGAATTTTGTAAATCAAGGACTTAAAATAAAAGGTGGTCTTTAGCCTCTTGACAATAATCACCGCCTTGTTTATAATATTCTGCATACAAAGGGAGATTTTAAGTAAAAATATAAAATTTTAAGATTAACTATTTCGTTTATTTATAGAAATGATTAATAGCTTGTATGAAAGGGAGAGCGATTTAATGGCAGAAAAGCATGTTTTTTTAACTAAAGAAGGTTTAGTTAAAATAGAGGATGAATTAGATGAATTAAAATCCGTTAGAAGAAAAGAAATTGCGGATAGAATTAAACAAGCACTTAGTTTTGGTGATATAAGCGAGAATTCAGAATATGATCAAGCTAAGAATGAACAAGCACAATTAGAAGAAAGAATTGCTAAGCTTGAGAATATGCTAAGAAATGCGAAACTAATAGATGAAGATGAAATTACTACGGATAAAGTTAGCATAGGGTCAAAAGTATTAGTAAAAGATTTGGAATTTGATGAAGAAATGGAATACGTTATTGTAGGTTCAGCAGAAGCAGACCCTTATGAAGGGAAAATATCTAATGAATCTCCTTTAGGTAGTACTTTAATCGGAGGTAAAGTAGGGGAAATCGTTGAAGTAAGTGTTCCAGATGGAGTAATCAAATATGAGATACTAAAGATAGCAAGGTAGGCGTGTTAAACTAAGGAGGAAATGTAATGTCCGAAATAGAACAAAGTATGAATGAAATGTTATTGATGAGACGAGAAAAATTAAATGAATTAATTAATAATGGAAAGAATCCTTATTTAGTTGAAAAATTTGATTATACTCATCATAGCACTGAAATAAAAGATAATTTTGACGAGCTTGATGGACAAAAAGTAGCTATAGCAGGAAGAATTATGTCCAGAAGAGGACATGGAAAAGTTAGCTTTATAGATTTACAAGATAGTACTGGTAGAATTCAGATATTTGTTAAATTTGATACTGTAGGAGAAGAAACATATAATGAATTATCATTATATGATTTAGGCGATATCATAGGGGTTCATGGTGAAGTGTTTACAACTAAGGCTGGTGAAATATCAGTTAGAGCAGAGAAGATACTTTTAATGAGTAAATCCCTACAGATTTTACCTGAAAAGTTCCATGGACTTAAAGATCAAGATCTTAGATATAGACAAAGATATGTTGATTTGATTGTTAATCCAGAAGTAAAGGAAACTTTCATACTTAGAACAAAGATTATAAAAGCTATAAGAGAGTATTTAGATGAGAGAGACTTCTTAGAAGTTGAAACACCTATTCTTAACACTATAGCTGGTGGAGCTAATGCTAAACCATTTATTACTCATCATAATACATTAGATATTGATATGTATTTAAGAATTGCAAACGAACTATATCTAAAAAGATTAATAGTTGGTGGATTTGAAAAGGTATATGAAATGGGTAGAATGTTTAGAAACGAAGGGATGAGTCCTAAACATAATCCTGAATTTACTAGTATAGAATTATATCAAGCATATGTAGACTATGAAGAAATGATGAGTTTAACAGAGAATCTTGTTTCACATGTAGCTGAAAAAACATTAGGAACTATGAAAATCAATTATCAAGGTACTGAGATAGATCTTACTCCGCCTTGGAGAAGATTAGATATGGCTGATGCAGTTAAAGAATATACTGGTGTTGATTTCTCAACTATTAATACAGATGAAGAAGCCAAAGCTATAGCAAAAGCTAAAGGATTAGAGATAAAAGAAGGTATGACAAGAGGTCATATCATTAATGAGTTTTTTGAAGAGTTCTGTGAAGAACATTTAGTTCAACCTACATTTATTACTGGACATCCAGTAGAAGTTTCACCTTTAGCTAAGAGAAATCCTGAGGATCCTAGAAAAACTAATAGATTTGAAGCTTTTATGAACAAATGGGAAATAGCGAATGCCTTCTCAGAATTAAATGATCCAATTGATCAAAGAGAAAGATTTGAAGAACAAGTAAAACAAAAAAGCTATGGTGATGACGAAGCACATCCTATGGATAATGATTTTATTAATGCAATCGAAGTGGGGCTACCACCTACTGGTGGACTTGGTATAGGTATTGATAGATTGGTTATATTATTGACTAATCAACCAAGTATAAGGGATGTTCTTTTATTCCCAACTATGAAGCCTATAGAAGAATAAAGATATCAAATACATCTCTATATAATATGTAGAAAAAGTGATACATTAAGTATCACTTTTTTTATGATTTATTTTATAAAAAAGTGTTGACGAAGATAATAATGTATGGTAAGATAATTATCCAGTCAGAAATCGACTGGAAATGACACAGAAGTTCAAACTTAAAACTTTTCAAAATAAGTATTGACTTTTGTTTCTAAAAAGTGTATCATATTAAAAGTTGGCTCTAATAAGATTCGAAATCTTGCCAACAAAACAATTTAAAAAAAGTAGTTGACATAATCCTACAAGATATGTTATACTATAAAAGTTGTCCCAGTGAGGACGACAATGAACCTAGATAATTAAACAGTGTGAAGTACTTTGAATTAAAATTAAGTAACACATGACAATAAGTCAGCAAACGAATAATGAGCTACATCAAATTTTCTTAATGAGAGTTTGATCCTGGCTCAGGACGAACGCTGGCGGCGTGCCTAACACATGCAAG
>JAVKTT010000004.1:0-281387 GCA_031460505.1 Tissierellaceae bacterium | reverse complement strand
AGCATTAGGATATCTCTAATAAAAATTGTATTAAAAATATTAAAATATGCTTAGAAGACCTATAAAAAGTGCTTCTAAACATATTATACGAGGAGAGGATTATATGAAAAAAACTATACTTGTTTTAGCATTAATATTAGCTTTAGGATTATCTGTTAGCTTTGCTTATGCTTCCGACAATACAACAGATATTAATATTGAAGAGTGGAGACAATGGTTCCAAGAAAGAATGGATTGGAGAAGAGAAGAAATTAAGGATGCTTTAGATAATGGCATAATCACAGAAGATGAAGCTAAGACTTGGGATGAACATATTGATTATATGGAAGAATTCCATGTAGAAAATGGATTTATTCCAGGTGGTTGTCATGGTGGTAGATTTAACAGAAACTCTGGGAATATTCCTAGAATGGGAAATGGCATGATGATGAGAGGACTTGGCTGGAATAGATAATCAAAATTAATAGGAAGCATAGATAAAACCGGTATGGAGTTTCCATGCCGGTTATTTATTTATTATACCTGTTTGTTTTTCTTGTTTTTGGGTATATATCTTCAAGAATGCGTAAAAGTAAGCATTGAATTCTTAAATATAATAAGTAAGTTTGGAGTAAAATAACAAATATCAAAGTTGTAAATCATATTATAAAAGAGATTAAAATATATGGAGGGATTTACCAATGTATAATATTCGAGAGGTAACTAAGGATTTATATTGGGTAGGAGGTAATGATCGTAGACTAGCACTATTTGAAAATATTCACCCTGTCCCTGAAGGAATATCTTATAACTCATATTTACTTTTAGACGATAAGACAGTTCTCTTAGATACTGTAGATTGGGCAATAGCTAATTTATTTTTAGATAATATAGAGCATGTTTTAGACGGGAAACCTTTAGATTATTTGGTAATCAATCATATGGAACCAGACCATGCAGCCTGTATAGAAGAAATCATGTTTAGATATCCTGATATAAAAATTATAGGAAATAAAAAGACCTTTGATTTTATGAAACAATTTGGTTTTGAACCAAATGAAAATGCAATAGAAGTTAAAGATGGAGACTCTATGTCTTTTGGCAGTCATGAACTTGTATTTATTTCTGCTCCAATGGTACATTGGCCAGAGACTATGGCAACCTTTGATACTACTAATGGGGTACTATTTACTGCTGATGCTTTTGGTACATTTGGATCTTTAGATGGGAAATTATTTAATGACGAAATGGATTTTGAGAGAGATTTCTTAGTACCTGCTAGAAGATATTATTCTAATATTGTAGGAAAATATGGGGCACAGGTACAAACACTATTAAAAAAAGCAAAGGACTTAGATATAAAATATTTATGTCCACTTCATGGCCCAGTATGGCGTACAAATATTGATTATTTTATTGATAAGTATAATAAATGGAGTAAATATGAACCTGAAGAAAATGGTGTATTAATAGTTTATGGTTCAATGTATGGGAACACAGAGGCAGCTGCTGAAAATCTAGCACGAAGATTAGTGGAGAAAGGTATGACTAATGTAGTTATGTATGATTCTTCTAAAACTCATGTATCATATCTAATTGCAGATGCATTTAGATTTAGTCATATTGTTATAGCTTCAGCAACTTATAATTTAAATATATATACACCAGTGCAAAATTTCGTATTAGATATGAAAGCATTAAATTTACAGAATAGAACTGTCGGCATAATAGAAAATGGTACATGGGCACCTAGAGCTGGTAAGTTAATAAAAGATCATTTAAGTGAAATGAAAGATATGAACATTCTAGATAATAGTATTTTAATAACCTCTACTATGAAGGATGGCGACAATGAAAGAATGGAGTTATTAGCAAATACAATCATCGAGTCTATGAAGTAGAAGTACTTGAGCAGCAAATTTAAAAAGAGCCAGTTTGATTAAAATCAAACTGGCTCTTTTAGTGTTTAATATTTTTTATTTAGAGTATTTATCATAAAACTCAACAATTTCATTCATGAACTCTTCATCAACATCAAAAAGTAATTTCTTATCAAGATTCTTATTTAAATATTCTACCTTTATTTCAGGAGTAAATTCTTTATCTAAGGAATTTATAAAGGTTTCAAATTCTAGATTAAAAACGTCTATATATTCACGTGTATCATCAGTATAATATATATAACTATGACCTCTATTCTCATATTTTACAAATTTGAATCGTGGATCATCCTCGTAAATTTCATAAAAGATATCGTAACTTTTCTCTTGTGAGATCATCTCATCATCTTCGCTATATATAATCATTACTCCTGCATCAGAGCTTTTGAATCCATCTAGAGCACTATATGATGAATACTGTCCAAACTTAAATTTTTCATATAGTGAGAAATATGGCATAAGGATACTAACTGCATCACCAGCCATTCTTTTGCCTTCTTCTTCAATGATGTCCATTGATTCGTTAAAACCTGAAATCATTACAATTGCCTTAACATCTGGGTGAAGGTTTAAAACATTACCTGCAGAGTAAGCACCCCAACTATGTCCAAACAACATAATAGGTAATCCATCAAAATCTGGTGTTTGCTTTACAAACTGAATTGCATAATCTAAATCTATTAGACTTTGAGGCATTCCTACCACTGAATCTCCACCACTTTCATCATTTCCCGTTGCATCATATGCAAATACAATATAATCATTTGAAGCTAAGAAATCTGCTACATCCATATATGAGTTATGTCCACCACCGCCAAAACCATGGGCAATAATTACTACACCTTTGATATTATCAAGATCTCTATAATATTTATAACCTACAAGCTCTTGCCCTTGATTTGATGTAAAAGTATATCTTTGTGTATTTAGTCCATTAAACTCATCAATGCTTCTAGCCATTGGACCATAAGTTTCAAATCGCTCACCAAAGGTTTGCTCATACACATTGACAGAAAGACCAAGAGGTACTACAAATATCAACAAAAATAAAATTATGCCTAGAATAATAATGATTTTTCTTTTTCTAGTTTTCATTTAGATTTCCCCACCCTTTTATTTGAAATACAATATTATTATATAATATATAAACTATTAAAGGTGATATACTTCAATAAAAATATATCATATGATCAGGAAGAGATAATATTTCTGAGTATAATATATCCCTATAATCTAAGCTAACTTTTTCATCATTAGATGTAACTGATTTAGATAAGATTAAAGAATGATTTACAAATAATTCATAGCTTTTTTCAGAAAGTCGTTTGTAAGTCTTTTTATGCACTAATTGTCCATTTTTTATAAAGAATAACTTTACACCATTTTCAACCGGGATTTTTAGTATTATATTTTTGAGAGACATATCTTTATATCCATTAATTCCAGTTTTCATATAATTTAAACTAAATATAATATCTCTATAGATAGATGCTGTTTCAAATTTATATAATGAGGCAGCATAATTCATTTTTTCTTCTACAGCATTAATAAACTTATCTAAATTACCATGTTCTGAAAATATCTCTAACAGAATTTCTTTATTTCTTTCATATATACTTTTATCCATTGAGATAGGTAATATATTGAATTCAAATTCATACTTATCATTAGATTTTGAGATAGGGTATAGATTTCTTAATAAATCAACTACCTGATAGAGAGAATGTTTTCTTCTGAAGGGTCCAAAACAATTCGCTGTTCTTTCAAATTCTATTGAAATTGGATTATATCTATTGTACTCTTGAATTTTTATATAACAATATCTTTCATGATTTTTCATCTGTGAGTTAAACATTGGTTTTACTGACTTAATAAGTTTACACTCTAGTAGTCTTGCTTCGAGATGAGTATCTGTAACAATATAATCCAAATCATCAATATAAGGTGTCATTTTATTTACCTTGTCCCATTTTGGATTATCAACAAAGTAGGATTTTACTCTTTTACTTAGTGTCTTACTTTTCCCTATGTATATTATATTTCCATAATGATCTAAGAACTTATATATACCTGGTGAATTAGGAATAGTATTTAGTTTTTCTTTAACTTTGTCAGTTGTATTTATCATTTTAACTCCTACAAAAAACTATATTTTTCAAACTTATTATATCATGAATTATGATAAACTAAATATCATCTTATTTGAGAATGATTGATAAGTTTAGGGTAAAAAAATGTATAATTGTAATAATAATTGTAAGGTATTGGTGTGTGAAAGAATTGGGTATATTCTATACTGAGCTTTATGAAGTATATATATGAGATATTGGAGGATAAGAATGGATAACTATAAAAGAGCATATGAAATTAAAGAGGATATTATTGAATATAGAAGAAATATTCACAGTATGGCAGAGGTTGGGTTTGATTTACCAAATACTTCAAAATATGTGAAAGAGAAACTTATTGAGTTCGGTTATGAACCAGAAGAAATTATTGAAAATGGTATCGTTGCAACAGTTGGAAAGGGAGGGAGGACTATACTCCTTAGAGCTGACATGGATGCTTTGCCTATGAATGAAGAAAGTGGATTAGAATTTGCTGCAAAGAATGGGATTAGCCATACCTGTGGCCATGATCTTCATGCAGCTATGCTTTTAGGTGCAGCAAAACTTTTAAAAGAACAAGAAGATACTTTAAAGGGTACAGTTAAATTTATGTTTCAACCAGCCGAAGAACTTTTAGGTGGAGCCAGGAAGATGATAGAAGCAGGGGTATTAGAGAACCCAAAGGTTGACGGTGCAATTATGTTTCATGTTTATAGTACTATTCCAAAAGGAGTAGTAGTGGTAAACACAGGAGTTCAAGCAGCTTCAAATAATAATTTTAAAATTACTGTTAAAGGAAAAGGTGCACATGGAGCTATGCCTGAAACAGGTATTGATCCAATTTATATAGGTGCACAAATAGTCATAGGTCTACAAGAATTGATTACTAGAGAAATTTCATATAAAAATGGAGCAGTTCTTACAACTGGAAACTTTGAAGGTGGTAGTGCACCAAATATAATACCTGATAAAGCTATAATCCAAGGAACTATGAGAACATATGATGAAGATACACAAAAATATTTAGTAAAGAGATTACCTGAAATTGTTAAGGGAATAGCAGAAACTTATAGAGGTACAGCTGAAGTTGAATATCTAAGTGATGTTCCAGTTCTTATTAATGATATAGAGTTTTCAGAGGAGATTATTAACTATATAAGAGAGTTTTCTCAAGGAAGATATAATGTAGAGCAAGGTTCAGCAGTTACAGCATCAGAGGATTTTGCACTTGTTGCTAAAGAAGTTCCTGGATGCATGCTTGTACTTGGGGCAGCTGATCCAAATGCAGATACTTTGTATCCGTTGCATAATCCTAAGGTTACATTTGGTGAAGATGCAATGCCATTGGGAACAGCCATTTTTGTAGAATGTGCTACAAGATGGTTAAAGGATAATCAATAAAAAAGAAGTAGGTTAGATTTCTAACCTACTTCTTTTGATTAAGATTGCAACAATCCATTCTTTCATTTCCAAATGTTTCTGTATTTGCTTTTGCTAATTTATCCAAGAACTTTTTTATCCATTTTAACATAAAATTCCCTCCTATTGTTTCTTGTTATGTACATTATATAAATAGATTATGAAGCAAATATGAAGAAATTACAAATCCAGTAATTAGAAGAAAAACTATTAAGTTTTATTGTAAATTATCTTTTATTGATATATAGTATAATTTTATAGATTATGATTTTAGCTTAAAGGTAAGGTATAAAGGGTATACTTCTATGTGTAAAGAGTTTTTAAATAAGGAGGACATATGTTTAAAAAGTTTTGGTGGTTTATTTCCTATTATAAAATTAAATATATTTTAGCAGTTCTTTTTTTATTATTGAGCAATTTAGTTGGTTTGATACCACCTTATATAACTGGTAGATTAACTGATATGATATTTGAGGGAACTATTGCTTTAAAACCATTTCTTATTATCTTAGGCATTAATCTCTTGATAGTAATTATTAAATATTTCTTTGCAATGGGCTGGAGCTTCTTTACATTTGGAGCAGCTAATGAAATAGATTACAAAGCTCGAGATAATCTAATGGATAAGTTCTTAAAACAATCTCTTAAATTTTTTGAAAAGAATTCAACAGGTTCATTAATGGCTAAAGCCACAAATGATGTAGACAGAATTAGTGAGTTAGCTGGTTTTGGTACCCTTAGTTTGTTTGATTCTACAATGTTTCCATTGCTTATAATAATAATGATGATGATCGTAGTAGATGTGAAGTTGACTTTAGCTTCAATATTACCTCTTCCACTTCTTGCATATTTAGTCATCCAGATTGGAAATAAGATATACGAAAGATGGGACAAGGTGCAAAGAGCATTTGATAAACTAAATACAAATGTACTAGAAGATGTTGAAGGAATAAGGATAATTAGAGTGTTCAATCTCCAAAAAATACGATATAAGAAATTTGAGAAGAGAGGTCAGGACTTAGTTGATAGAAATCTTGATGTTGTAAAATACCAAGCACTAATAACTCCTATTCAAACAATCATACCAGCACTTACATTTATTATAGCTATAGGTTATGGGTCCTTTTTAATTTCTAGAGGAGAGATATCTATTGGACAATTAGTTTCTTTTACCTACTATTTAAACATGCTAGTATGGCCTATGTATGCCTTTGGTAACTTTATAAATATAAAACAACAAGCCAGTGCTTCTATGGATAGAATTCAAGAGGTATTGGATTATAAGGAAGATATCGTAGAGAATCATTCTGCTGTAGATATAAAAACAAATCCTGATATAGAATTCAGAAATCATAACTTTAAATATCCGTCATCGAAGGAATACATCTTGAATGATTTGAACATTAAAATAGGTAGTGGGAAATCTTTAGGGGTATTAGGCAAAACAGGTTCAGGAAAATCAACTTTTTTAAAGCAATTATTAGTTCTGTATCCAATGGAGACAAATAATATATACCTCGATGGTAAAGAACTTAATAGATTTACTATTTCAAGTATTAGAGAACTAATTGGTTATGTACCACAAAATCACATGATATTTTCTAAAACTATTAAAGATAATATTAAACTATCAAAACAAGATGCTACTGATGAAGAAGTAATGGAAGCCATAAGACTTGCTGATTTAGAAAAAGATCTAAGTACCTTTCCTAAAGGATTAGATACACTTGCTGGGGAGAAGGGGATTTCTTTATCGGGTGGACAAAAACAGAGAATTGGTATTGCAAGAGCTTTTCTAAAGAATCCTGATATTTTGATATTAGATGATGCTATGAGTGCAGTAGATGGAAGAACAGAAAAGAATATTATCAATAATATTGAGAAAAACAGGAAAGGCAAGACAACGATTATTGCTAGCCATAGAATAAGTCAAGTTAAAGACCTAGATGAAATAATAGTTATAGATAAGGGTAAAGTTTTCGAGAGAGGAACCCACGATGAACTTCTTAGAGAAGGAAAGTGGTATTTTGAGCAATATAAGAATC
Source organism: Tissierellaceae bacterium (assembly GCA_031460505.1). GTDB lineage: Bacteria > Bacillota > Clostridia > Tissierellales > Tissierellaceae > JAAYTL01. The sequence goes on along the minus strand of JAVKTT010000004.1, from coordinate 273,896 downwards.
AAATAGCAAGGAGTCGTTTTGATGAAGAATAAATTGCGTAATGAATTTGTGACAAAAAAATTAAAAAAATATGCTAAGAAAGAAGCAAAATCATTATCAATTGGATTGATGTTTTCAATGGTACGGACAGCTCTTGAAATAATAGGACCTATGATAATAGGTTTTATACTCAATAATTATATAAAACTTAATATGAAGGGATCAGATTTTGCTTCCATAGTTAAGTTACTTGGGATTTACTTGGTAGTATATGTTCTATGTGGTCTCTTTGGTAATTTAGCACTAATTTATTTTGAAGAAGCAGCAAATAAAATTTCATTTAGTGTTCAAAAGGATGTTTATGAGCATATTGCTAAACTTCCAATATCCTATTTTGATAGTTTACCAGCTGGAGATATAGTTTCTAGAATCACAAATGATACAAATAGATTGAAGACCATGTTTCAACTAATTTTAGCTGATATGACAACTTCAACTATTATGATAGTAAGTATTTATGGAATGATTCTTTTTACTAATTTACCTGTTGCAATTCTTTTTTTGATATTGGTACCTATAATATATATTATTTTTAGAGACTTAAGATTTAAAACATCTAAATATACAACTTTCAACCGCCAGTTTGTTGGTGATATAAATGCTAGTATCAATGAAAACATTCAAAACATGGAAATTATTCATGCATTCAATAAAGAGGATCATATAAAAAATGAATTTGATTATATAAATGAAAATATATTTAAAACTAATCGAGAAATTACAAAGGTTAGAAGCTACGGAGGATATAGGGCCATTGATGCTCTAAGCTACGTTGGTACAATTCTTGTTCTTTTATACTTTGGTGTTGGAAAGATTACCTCAAGTTATGCTGTGTCCGTAGGAAGTTTATATATCGTAATAGACTATGTATCAAAGATTTTCAATAATATTAGTACTGTTGTTACAAGATTTGGAGAATTAGAACAATCATATGCTTCTGCTACACATGTATTTGACTTGCTTAGACTTGATACTATGGATGAATTAACTGAAGAACTAAATGATATTAAAGGGGACGTGAAGTTTGAAGATGTTTATTTTGCATATGGTGAGGAAGATGTCTTAAAAGGTATAGATTTTGAGGTCAAGAGTGGCGAAAGTATTGCATTTGTTGGTTCTACAGGTAGTGGTAAAAGTACGATTTTAAACTTAATTTTGAAATTTTATGACCCAAGGCTTGGGAATATTTATATCGATGGAAAAAATATAAATAACATTAATAGAAATTCTCTTAGAGAGCAAATGGCAGTAGTTCTTCAAGATGCATTTCTTTTTGAAACAGATATAAAACATAATATTAGTCTAGATGATGATAGATTTAGTGATGAAGATATAGAAAGAGCTTTAATAGATGTAGGCGGAGATTCCTTAGTAAAAAGAGGAATAGATCAAAAGATATTTGAAAAGGGAAGTAATCTAAGCCAAGGAGAGAAGCAGTTAATTTCTTTTGCTAGGGCATATATAAGAAATCCAAAGATTCTAATACTTGATGAAGCAACATCAAATATTGATACAGAGACTGAAAAAGTGATTCAAAAAGGTATAGAAAAGTTAAAAAAAGATCGTACTACCTTTATAATTGCTCATAGACTATCAACCATCAAAGATGTAGATAAGATTATTGTTCTAAACAAGGGTAGAATTGTGGAGAGGGGTAATCATGAGACATTGATGGCTAATGATGGACTGTATAAAAACATGTATGACGAGCAGATAAGAAACCAATAATATTGAAGAAAATGCATTTAATAGGTGGTGTATTTATGATAGTTAGACTAGGTTATGTTGCAATTGCATTAGGGCTTCCCAAAGTTACATCTTCCAGTAGTGTTACATTTTCAAATTATCAGAAGATATATAGTGAAGAAGAAAGGATTTCAAAGCTTAAACAAGTAACTTACTCTAATATTTTAGATTTGCTAAAAATCCTAGATTATAATTTAAAAAACAAAATTCATTTTTATAGAGTTACATCCGCACTTGTTCCACTAGCGACTCATCCAGATGTAAATTGGGATTATAGAACTATATTTAAAACCGATTTTAAAATCATTGGAGAGTTTATAAAAAAGAATAATATGAGAATTGACACTCATCCAGATCAATTTAATGTTATAAATAGCGTAGATGATAGAGTGGTTGAAAATACGAAGAATAATTTATGGTTTCATGCAAATCTATTTGAGGATTTGGAATATCCATTAGGTAAGATGGTACTTCATATAGGAAGCAAGGCTGGAGGTAAAGAAGCATCATTAGAAAGATTTGAGAAAAACTTTCTAAAATATCCACGAGAAATAACATCTAGAATAATTTTAGAAAATGATGATATAAGCTTTACTGCCAGTGAAACCCTTAAATTATGTAAAAAGTTAAATATTCCTATGGTCTTGGATTTTCATCATCATGTATGTAATAACGATGGTGAGGATATTAAAGAATTACTAGGTGAAATATTTGAGACTTGGAGTAAAGAGAAGTTATCACCTAAACTACATTTTTCAAGCCCTAAGGATACCCCAAAGGATAGAAAGCATTCTGATTTTATTGACGGGAAGCAATTTGTAGATTTTATAGAAGTTTGTAGGTATTTTAATACTGATATAGATATTATGATTGAAGCCAAGAAGAAAGATTTAGCACTTTTTGAACTTGTAAAATCTATTAAGAGTCTTAGAAAAGACTGGCAATGGTTAGATGAGTCAACCTTCATGGTAAAATGATAATAAAGGAGGAACTATCATGGAAAAACATAAAATATACACAATGAGTGTTGCAAAGGTCTACCCACATTATGTTGCAAAAGCGGAAAGAAAAGGTCGCTCTAAATTAGAAGTTGATGAAATAATCCGCTGGTTGACTGGGTATAGTCAAGAAGAACTAGAATACCAGCTGGAAAAAGAGACAGACTTTGAGACATTTTTTGCTGAAGCACCACAACTAAATCCTTCACGTAATTTGATTAAAGGTGTAGTGTGTGGTGTCCGTGTTGAAGAAATAGAAGAGCCTATTATGCAAGAAATTCGTTATTTAGATAAACTAATTGATGAGTTAGCAAAAGGAAAATCAATGGAGAAGATTTTACGAAAATAAACCGTCCAGAAGTATTTTATAATGGGTTAATACCTCTTTCTTTAGATTAAAATCTGGATATCGGACACACCATTCAAAGACAAGACCTCTAAATGATATAATTAAGTGTTTAGTAAGCAATTCAATAGGTATATCTTCTCTTAACTCTCCTTGACTAACTCCTTTTTCTAATATTTCTTTGAATAAGTTATAAAGTTCTCTTTTATAACTTATTGCAGAGGTAGTATCCACTGTTTTTGTTAGATGAGCTTTATAGAGTACACTCATATTATCCACCCCAATATTATGCTCAATAAAGTCAGCAATTTCTTCTGCAAATAGCATAAGGACTTCAAAGATGGAATCATGCTCAGAAAGTGTTTCTAAAAAGGATTTATAATCTATATCTGCTATATTTGTGTAATCTTCCACCAGTGTTGCCACTAGGCTATCCTTAGATTCAAAGTGTACGTAAAATGCACCCTTGGATACCCCTGCTGCTTTTACGATGGAATCAACACTTACATTATCTATTCCATGTTCCATAACCAAATGTTTAGCTGCATTATAGATTTTCTCTTTAGTTTTAATTGCTTTTAGTTTTCTTTTGTTCATATTTTCTTCTTTCAAAATTCTTCTCCTTTAATTGACTAAAATATAGTTGATATGATATAATGACTACGGTATGTGACTGCAGTCATTATAAATATTATTATTATTATATCATAATTATTGAATATATTAAAGATATAGGTATTTAGTTGAAAAGGTGTATTTAAAATATCCAATTATGGAGGTGCTAGTATGAAATTACTACAAAAGATTATTAGTATAATTGTAGTCTTTATTTTAATCCTATCAGAAAACGTTTTCATATTAAGTAATGTTCTAAAGCAAAATGTCCATGCTATATCAGAAGAGAGTAAGATTAGTTATGACAATTTCTATAATACAGAAGGTTTGCAAATCAATGGATTAGATTTAATCAAGGATGGAGCTATTCAGTTTGAAAATTCAGCAGGGGTAGGAGGAGAGAGTATTTTCTCACAGGATAAAATTCTATTAGGAAATGACCTCTCATTTAGTACATCTTTTTCGTTTAAAAACAGAACCCAAGAACTAAATGAAAATACAGTAGGAGGATTTATATTTACGCTTCAGTCTAGTGAAAATACTTTAGTTTCTAATGATTTTAATGATAGTCTTTTTTATAACAACTTCAGTATTGGATTTAAAAGTAAATATTCAGGCGGACCAATTTCAGCAAAAGCAATAAATAATAATGCAATACTTGTAGCTGCCATTAATGATTTTAAATTATCATCTATTCCTTATGCAAATTTAGATATATATTATTCTCCATATATAAATGAGCTAAGTGAAGAACTACTATATGGTAATATCGTATCACCAAATGTAGATACAGATTATTTCAAAGTCTGGATAGGTTATGATGGTGCAAAGCAAGAATTAGAAGCTCTTATTTTAAATGATCGAGGAGATTATAAACATATTGTAGAATATGTAAATCTTAGTAAATTTTTAGAACATGAAGTGTATGCAGGGTTTATGGGTTCAATGGGTGATGCTGGAGATATGAATGAAATAAGTGAGTGGTATTTTAGATCAGATACATCTCTTTTAGATGATGCTTTAATAGAGCTTGATGCATCTGAATTAGTAAGTCAAATGGATATGAGTGAGACCCCTAAAAAGATAAATTATGATTTAAACCTTTACTATGAGGGAGCATATGGAAGTAGTATATCTTGGAAATCAAATAATACTGAAGTAATAGGTGAAAATGGAGCAGTATATACTCCAGGTGTTAATGATGAACCTATAGATGTTACATTAACAGCATTTTTGAGAAAGGGTAATTCTACAAGAGAAATAGAATTTAAATTTAGAGTTTGTGCAAGTGATATGGATATAATTAATTCTGATTATGATTTATTGACAGATGAAGTAATACGAGGTACAAATCATAGTAATGAGCGCATCTTTTCAGATTTAGTTTTACCTAGTGAAGGAAATTATGGAAGCAGTATAATTTGGAGTTCAAGTAATCCACAGTATATAGGCAATGATGGAAAAGTAAATAATCCTAGTTTAGTAGATGGAGATCAAAATGTTACATTAACAGCTTTTATAGAAAAAGGTAATTCTAGTAGACAAAAGGAATTTTATTTTACAGTTATAGCCGAATTAACAGATATAGACACAATTATTGCAGATATCGCATGGTTAGATTCTGTTATTTTAGGAGAAAATACAAACTTTATAAATATTACTTCAGATTTAAACCTTTACTATGAGGGAGTAAATGGAAGTAAAATATCTTGGGAATCCACAGCCCCTGATATAATAAATACTTACGGCACAGTAACAAGGCCAGCTTATAAAGAAAAAGATGTTGAAGTTTCTTTGACGGCCACTTTTAACTATAAAGATGAAACAACCTCAAAAGATTATTTTTTTATGGTTAAAGCTATGGAACAAAGTGATGAAGGAAAAGTTCAAGATGATTTAGCATGGCTTGATGAAGGAAAAATATTAAATGATAATATAGATTTAGATAATGTAACAGGTAATTTATATCTTCGTACTGAAGGAGAAAATGGAAGTTTAATATCCTGGGAGTCAACTGATAGAACAGTTGTAGATTTAAATGGAACAGTATATAGACCTAAATTTCCAGATGTTGATAAAACAGTAACATTAACTGCAACTGTAAGTAGTGGTTCTGTTACTCGTTATAAGACATTTGAGGTAATAGTTAAGGCCTGGGAAGCAACGAATGCAGAGAGAGTTCATTATGATTATGATTGGCTAGATGAAGTAATATTAAAAGATAATACTGACTTAAATAATATAATGACAGATTTATTTCTTCCAACTGAAGGTTTACATAAAAGTGTAATAAGCTGGGAATCAAGTAATCCTAATGTCATAGATACAAATGGGAAAGTAAATAGAACTAGCTTTTTAGAGGGTTCTAGCAGTATTACATTGATTGCTACTTTAAGATATGGTGATTATAGTAATACTAAATTTTTCAGTCTGAAAGTTAAAGCCAATGAACAAACAGTTGAAGGAAAAGTTCGAGAAGCTTATGAATGGTTAGATGAATGGATTGTACTAGCTGATAATACAGATCTAAGTAATATAACTACAGATTTAAGTTTGATAAAGGAAGGGATAAATGGATGCACTATATCTTGGGAATCAAGTAATCCTATTGTAATAGATACGAATGGAAAAGTAAAAAGACCAATATTTGTTGATGGAGATCAAACTGTTGAATTAAATGCAACATTGGCTTTAGAAGGATATGAGCTGACAAAAACATTTATAGTAATAGTAAAAGTGGGTTATTATTCGCCTGAGTTGACAGTTGATCTTGATTTTAATCACTTAGATCAATACAAAATTATAAATGAAAATATAGACTTAGACAATGTAGTCTCAGATTTAAATTTACCTACTAGGGGTGACCACGGAAGTTATTTAAGATGGGAATCTAGTGATATAGGAGTTTTAAATATAGATGGTAGAGTAAATAGGCCAAAATTTACAGAAGAAGAAAAAGTAGTTGACTTGACTGTATATATAAGTTTCAGTACCGTAGAAAAATCTAAAATTTTCTCTGTTGTAGTCAAACCTGAAGAGGGTACAAATGATGAGATAATTGAATCTGATTCACTGTGGATAGACAAAGTCATATTAGCAGAAAACAGTGGTTTTAATAATATCATGACAGATTTAAACCTTTCTACTAAAGGTAAATATGGAAGCAATATAGAGTGGTACTCAAGTTATCCTGAATTTATAAGCATAGATGGCAAAGTAACAAGACCTAGCTATATACAGGGAGACACAGAGAGTTTTAGTTTAGTAGCCACTATAACTAAAGGCGACAAAAACATTGTAAGAACATATTTGGTAAAAGTAAAAAAATCTCCTCTAGAAACTAGTGATTTATTGAATAATGATTTAATGTGGCTTAATCTTATGAGATTCAGTTTCTTATGTAATAATGAATCTGAGTTCTCAGTTACTGATGATCTATTTTTCCCAGATTATACTTTAGAAAATGGATCCACAGTGATATGGGAATCAGATAGTCCTGAAATAATTTCAATTACTGGTGAAGTAAATAGACCAAAGACCGGAGAAGGGAATAAATTAGTTAAAATTACTGCTACTTTAACCTTAGATTCAGAATCTGTAAAATACGATTTTATGTATACAGTTTTGGAGATTCCAGAAGGTGATCCACCAAGGGTAATATCCACAACTCCTGAAAACAACAGCAAAGATGTTTCTTGGGATACTAAAGAGGTTGTAATTGAATTTGATGAGAATATTGATAATGGTACTGTAGTTCTATTATTTAACAATAGAAATGTTATAGGTGATATTTCAGGAAAAACATTGAAATTTTCTCCAGACAAATTTTTAAGTACTGGGGAAAATATAGTTTTTATCCCATCAGGCATAGTTAAAGATAAATATGGAAATCCAAATGTAGAATATGAATTTAGTTTTACAATGGATGAAAAAGTAAATAAAATAATAAATATAATTAGTTCTAGTCCTGCAAATTTATCTACCAATCTGCCTTCTACTAGTGCTGCTATAAGCTTAAAATTTGACGAAAGCAATTTAATTAAAGGAGAAAATTTTTATAATATTTCATTGAAGTCTAAAAACTATATACCTCACGAAAATGGAGTATCTTTTGAGACTTACTTAGATAAGGATTTATTAAATATAAAAATAAAAGATAAGCTAAATTATGGGACTGTTTATGAGTTGGCTATTCCTCAGGGAGCATTAACAGATCAATATAAAAATAAAAATAAGGAAAATATACTTCAGTTTAGAACTTCAGGTTTAAGTGATACACCATCCATAAAAAGTATATATCCTTATAATAATCAATTTAATGTTAGTATAAATCAAGATATAGAAGTTGTTTTCTCATCACCTCAAGTATTAAATTCTAATCTATTGGTGCTAAGAGATAATACCGGAAAAGTATATACAGATTTAAAATTAAGAAATCCTATATATGGTGATACGACAAAATATACAATAAGTGCAGCCTTAGAACCAATTAAGAACTATACATTAAGCGGACCGTATAAAATGGAAGGTTCATCTGAATTAGGATTTGAATTAAATTTCAGAACTGGAAACAATACATTACCAATAGCTAAGACATATCCTAGTGTTAATAGTAGTGATTATGCGATTAATGAAGATATAATAATAGAGTTTGATTCTGATAGTGCATTAGTAAAGAGTGGTAAGTATGTAAATAACACTATTATAGATTCAAATGGAGAACCTGTAATTTTCCGAGAAAAAGAAGAGGGAAATAAAGTTATACTATCTCCCCTTGATGATCTAGAACCTGGAATGATGTATACCGTTCATATTCCTGCAGGAAAATATCAAAGTGTAAATAATGCTGCAGAGAATGATGAATATAGGTTTAGTTTTTATACTGCAAAGCCTATTGAAGTAGATTTAAGTTTAATTAACACTCCAAATATGTGGTTTATAGATAAAGATTTAGAGATTGATGGAAGTAGTTTAGAAAAGTATTTTTTAAGAAATAGAAGAAGTATTGTTTCATTTGAATGGGATTTAGGAGATGGAACAGTAATAAATACAAAAAAATTTACACATAGGTATTATTCGGAAGAGTACTATAGAATAATTTTAAAGATAAAAGATGACAAAGGCTTTGAATATGAGTTAGAAGATTATATAAGCATAGAACCGATATCACAAGTTGATATGTCAGTCATGGTAACTGACAAAACTAACACTATTCAGGATGCCCTTGTTATGTATTTCAAAATAAATTTAGAACAAAATGGTCAGCCAATACCTGGTGAGAAAATAAGAGTAGAATTATTTAAAAATGGAGGATTGCAATGGTCATATAATATAGAAGATACTAATAATAACTCCAATTATAGATATACTTTTGTAGAACAAAAGGGTTTGTATGCTGGAGTCTATGAGCTGGTATTTACCTATGATTCTCATGGAGAAATTACAGTAGTTAAAGAATATATCAACATACCTGAAAAACCTATATTATATCCTTTTATATTAAATATTAGTGACAGTAGTACTGGTAAGCTATTTAGTGATAGTAATATTCTTTATGTAAAATTAAATGGAGAAAGATATCCAGCATTTAGAAATGAAGGTGATTATCCTTCTTATACAGTTAAGAATAATGAAGGCAATATCATTATGCTTCAGCATGGGGTTAGATATTTTATAGAGTTAGAAGGTTGGAAGATTAGTACCCAGAGTTTTTCAATCACTAAACCTGTTAACTTTCTTGGTGTATCAGGATACCCAATTGTACCTATGAGCAAAGATAAGGCTGAAATAGTAAATGTATCAATAGAATTACCTCTTGATCATCCTATGAATAATGTATATATTGAAGGAGCTAAAATCAGTAAAGCAGATGTAAAAATACAAGGAATGTGGAATGATTTAACTCCTGGTTATTATGAAATGAAAACTGAAAATGGAGATATCTATAAAACATTTAAGTCAGATACATTTAAAATTAATCCTAGTGAAACTTTAAAGTATGGAAATAAGCTCATGTTCCGTATGGTTTCAGATAATGGAATAACTTCGACCTGGAAATATGCTGATATCATAGTTGCTCCTCAACCTACAATAAATGGGAAAAAGCTTAATGTAAATGTAGTTAATAGAGAATATAGATTGTCTTTTCCTACAGTATTTGATGGAGTCGTAGGTGGAGTAATAGATATATTAAAAGACATACCATTAATAGATAGTGGAAATTTTGGAATCGGAGGAGGTATACCAGCCTTTTCAGGACCAGTTTATCCATATTTCTATGATGGTCTACAGTCAAATATGGATTTTGAAGCTGGTTTTAAATATGATACTAATAAAAAACAGACTAAAGACACAAAAATAGAGAAGGTTAAGAAAGTTACATCTGTAGGTTATAGCTTTGACTTTAACATTGAAGGCGACCTTATGATAAACTATCGTGAGATAGATGATAACTGGGACTTGAGATATGCCTATGTCTTAATGTCTGGAAGTGCAAGTAGAAAACAAAGCTCAGGATATAAGCTATTTGGAGTAATTGGAATCGAAGCATATCTTACTATGGGAGTTAGAGCTAGTGGAGCACTTGACATAAGAGATACAGGCTTGAATACTGATTATAGTGGGAATGTATCCTTAACTCCTGTAATTGGAGGAGGAGCCAGTGGAAATTATGGACTGGGAGAAATAGGGGGATTTATTGAAGCTAGTTTACCAGTTACAATGTATTTTCCATCAAATATTATTGATGTAGAAGCTAATATAGAAGCAAAAATAGAAAATGTTTTTGTAGGGCATAAAGAAGTACTACTAAACAAAAAATATAATGCCTTTAAGTGGAGTAATCGCTCAAAAGGCCTTATGAGAACATTATTAGAAGATGAAGACGCCCAATACTTTGAAATTACATTATTGCCAAGAGATTATATTGGTAGAGCTTCAAATTGGGTGGCAAATGAAAATGCTTATGATATGGGTATGAGAAGACTTTCTATTAGTAGCGAAAGTAATTTAAATAGAAATACTTTGATAGAAAATATATATCCCTATACTAATTTACAATTAGTAGAAAATAATAATGAAAAATGGTTAGTATGGGTAGATGATAATCCAAAAAGAGATGCAATAAATCGTACTGAACTAAGATATACTGTATTACAAAATGGTGAGTGGAGTAAAATTTCCCAGATTAATGACGATGGAACTGCAGATTTCGCACCAACAGTAGCAACCATGGGAAATGGAGTATTAATGGCTTGGCAAAATATAGGTAAAGTTATTGAGGGTGAAGAATTAAAAAATTCATTATATAACTCGGAGATAAGTGTTACACAAGATGTTTATTCACAAACAAATATAAAATCAGAAATAATAACTCTTACAAATGACGATAAAGTAGACCATTCACCTAAAATAGCCTCCAATAATGAGAAAGCTATATTGGTATGGACTAAGTCAGAGGGATTAAGCTTTTCACTTAATAGAGATAATGAACTATTAGCACCTAAAAATACAGATAGTCTATATTTCTCTAGATGGGATGATGGAAACTGGAGTGTACCTCAAGAAATAGAAGGGGGTTTACCAACAGTAGTGGATTCCAATTTGTATATGAATGACAGAGATGGGTTATTACTTTACACTTTAGATATGGATAACGACTTTAGTACAATGGAAGATAGAGAAATATTTGCAAGGATATATGATAGCGGTCTATGGCAAGAAGCCGTACAAATTACTAACAATAATTTAGTAGATTCTAATCCTCAAGCTGTATATCTTAACAATCAATGGTTTATCACTTGGATACAAGATGGAAATATAAAATATATGGATAGTTTACATGGAAGTGAAAAGGAACCTGAGTTTACAAAAAACATACAAAATAATTATCAATTGGTATTAGGGAAAGATTTAGTAGCATTAGTATATAGAACAATTAATGAAAATGGTGAACAACAAATAGGGGCATCCTTCTATGATGTATATAACAAAACCTGGGGAGATACAGTAATTCTTACTGAATCAGGAAGCTATTCCCATGTGTTTAATGCCACTTTTACTGATAAGGGAGAGCTTAGTGTAGTTTATACTGAAGCAAAGCTTATTAATGAAGCAGTTCCTTATGGCATAGATGGAGAGCAATACTTAATAGAAGAAATAAATATTAGTGATAAAGTGGATTTAAAGATATTAGATTATACTCCAATAAATGATTTATCCATAAGCGATAAGGATATATTGTTATCATCAGACATACCAATTCCGGGAACAATGGCTACTGCCTATGTAAATATAAATAATAAAGGAGATTTTGCAGAAAAGGCTTTGGTAGAATTATATGATGGAGATCCTGATTTGGGTGGAAGAAAATTAGGAGAGTATAATACAATTGACTATATTCCAGCAAGGTCTTCCATGGAAGTAAGTATTGATTGGATAGTTGATACAAGGGATGAACCTAGTTATGATCTCTATGTTAAAGTATCTAGTATGAATCCAGAAAATAATTATGATAACAATACGGCAAGTATAAAAATCCAAACTACAGATTTAGCCATATTAGATATTCAATCTAAACATTCTTTTAAAGAGTACTACTCGATAGAAGCTTTAGTAAAAAATAATGGAGCTACAAAATTATATGATATGCAATTGAAACTTAAAGATGAATCCGGAAAGATTATTGGAACTAAAGATATAGAATTCCTAGATATTTTAGAAAGCCAATATATAATTTTTACAATATCTTCTGAAGGTTTACCAAAGAATGATTCAGGTGAAATTACCATTTATGCAGAGCTTATCTCTCCGACTATGGAGGAAGCAAATCATGAAAACAATATATTTGAGTTTACAATAATTCCTGATCAACTTTTAGTTGATAACATAAATATCTCTCAAGGGGAACGAAGTGTAGATACTAAAGAAATAATCAGTGTTGGCTTTAATATGGATATAGATAAAGGAAGAAATTTTGATGATATTGTACTTGCAGATGATTATTTAAATATAGTATCCATTGAAAAAGATATTGAGGGTAGTGTGCTAACCATTACACCACTAAATAGTTTAGATTATGGTACTAACTATAATTTAACAATGCCTAATGAGGCTTTAAAAGATTCTTTTAATAATGTTACAAATGGTGAATATAGATTAAGTTTCACAACCATAGGTACAAATCCAGATATTATATTTGCATACCCAGGTAATAATATGGAAGATGTTGATATAAGCTCTAATATACGATTAAAATTCAATCAAAAGGTACAAGAAGGCTCCAGTTTTTCATATATAGCTTTATACGATAATAATTCTAAAGAAGTGCTAATTAGAAAAGCTTTAGAAGATCATGTTTTAACTATAAGTGCTATAGGCAACTTATCAGAGAATACCACCTATACATTAGAAGTACCAAATAGAGCTATACAAAATGAAAATGGAGAAATATTAAACAACAATTATACTCTAAACTTTAGAACAGGATTATTTGAAGAATCTCCAGAAGAACCAGGCGACCCAATTGATCCAATCAATCCAAATGAGCCAGATTACCCAGGAGAAATTAGATATAGTATAACTACAGTTATAAATAGAGTTAAAAAACAAATTAATATTAACATTGTAAATAGGGAGGCTATAATTGATTTATCACATTATGCTAGTAGCATATTTACAAGTGGTGAAAATATTGTATTGGACTCACCTATAATACCAAATGTTAATTCATATAGGATCCTAGTACCTTCAAATTTTTTAGTTAGTGAAGATAATAATTCTACTTTAACATTAAACACGAGTATAGGTAGTATAACTATTTCATCAGGAATGTTGAGGGGTATGGATGTAGCTAATAATGGAAATGTAGAGATAATCTTAGCTACAGGAGATAAATCAAAATTAACTAATGAAGCTAAATTAATTGTAGGGAAATATCCTATTATTCATATTAGTATTTTAGTAAATGGAGAAAGAATAGATTACGTCAACTCAAACAATCCATTAAAACTATCTATTCCATATAAGCCAACAGTCAAGGAGTTAAATAATCTAGAAAGTATAATTGCCTGGGATATAGGTACCAAAGAAACAATTATACCAAATGGATACTATAATAAGACTAATAGCATGGTTATATTTACAACAAATAAACTAAATTACTATTCAGTAGGATATAATCCAGTAAGATTTAATGACGTGAACATTAATGACTGGTATGAGAAAGCAGTTAATTATATAGCTGCTAGGAATATTACCACAGGAACAGGTGATGGTAACTATAGTCCTAATTCAAAATTAACAAGAGGACAGTTTATAGTATTATTGATGAGGGCCTATGGAATAACTCCTAATGAAAACCCTATAAATAATTTTTCAGATGCAGGTAATGTGTACTATACAGGTTATATATCAAAAGCTAAAGAATTAGGGATTTCAAAGGGTATTGGGAATAACTTATTTGCTCCAGAAAATGAAATAACCCGTCAAGAAATGTTTACAATGCTATATAATACATTAAATATAATTGGCAGTGAAGTAAGAGAGAATAACGGAATGAGGATTTCTGATTTCTCAGATTCGTCTGATGTAGCAACTTGGGCAAAAGAACCAATAAGTATTCTAATGAGAAATAAAATAATTAATGGAAGCAATGGAATGTTAAATCCAACAAACATTACAACAAGAGCAGAAATGGCTCAAGTATTATATAATTTACTATTTAATGAATAAAAGGTTATAGCCCTCTGTAGTGGTTTATCACAGAGGGCTACTATAGTTTTATCTACAAAACTGCTATTAATAATCCACCTTCTCCTGAATAGGTACCTATTGTAGCACCAATTGTTGATATAATAATATCCTTGAAATTATATTTTGCTTCAATCATTTTCTTATATTCTAATGCTTTATCATAACAATTTGCATGAGCTATTCCTAGTATCCTATTTTCTAAATTTGCTCCATTTTCTCCTATGATATCAACTAATCTATTAAAAGCCTTCTTAGAACCTCTTGCCTTTTCTGCAAGATCTACAACTCCATTACCGTCAGATTTCATAATTAACTTAATTGATAATATAGATGCTAATTGACCTGTTACTTTATCTATTCTTCCACCTTTAACTATATTTTCTAGTGTCTCAAGCATAAAATAAACCTGAACCTCTTGTGCACATTTATTAGCAATATCTATGAGTTCGTTTATTTTGATTCCAGACTGTAGCATTTGAGCTGTTTTAAGTACAACTAGACCTTCTCCCACGGAAGCACTTAGAGAATCAATTATATATATTTTTTTGTTTTTATTACTCTTCTCATATATATCTTTAGCCAGTAATGCACTGTTATAAGTACTGCTTAATCCAGATGATATGGTAACAACTATTATATGGTCTTCAGGTCCTTCAAATTCATTAATAAATTGCTCTGGAGAAGGACTGGCAGTTTTAGGTAAATCTTTATGGCTTTTCATCATATCATAGAACTCCTTGCTGCTTAAATCAACTCCATCAACATAAGCTTTATCATTAAATCTTACTTCAAGAGGTACAACAGAAATATTATATTTTTCTACAAGTTCAATAGGAAGATCAGCACAACTATCAGTAACAATTTTAGTATTCATAAAATCACTCTCCTTATTTAAGGATAACATATTTTTTAAATGATAAAATAAATAAATTTCTGAAATTTTTATATAATAACTGTAGATGCTATAATAAAATAGGAGTAATAAATTCTTGAAGATGCAAAAAACAATATACTAAATATTATGAAAAATATTAAGGAATATGCTGAACAGGGTAAATTAATGACTGATACAGCCATTTAACTATATATGTTTATATTATAAAAAAAGACAGGGTAATTAAGATTATGTAATCTTATTACCCTGTCTTTTTTTATAGATCTTATTTTATCATTTTTATGAATCATGATTACTCTCTAGTCAATATTTTTGTAATTTCTTCATTTTCCATTATTCCTTCAAGATTGTATATATTAAAATTTTCTAGTATTCTGAGGATATTCATATTATCAAAGGGAGTCAAAATAAAGGAATCTTCACCAAAATCATTAACTCTCTTGGTAGCAGTGTCCACATCAAGATTGGTCCTAGGGCCACCGACACAACCTCCAACACAACCCATACCTTCTATAAAATTGGCATCTAGGTCTTTTTCATCCCTAAGTTCATTTAATATATCTTTACATTCCTTTACACCATGAACCTTTCGAGGTTTTAGCTTAATAACTCTAGTAGGTTCAAGTCGGTTTACAGCAGTTTTAACGGAAAAACTTACACCACCAGTTCTTGCATATAATCTTCCACCTAAAGAAGCATGGTCTATGTCGTCAGGTTCTAATGTATCTAAATCTATTTTCAGTGCTTCAAAGATTTCTTTCAATTCCTTGAAATTTAACACATAATCTATAGCTCCTTCAAGGTGTGGCTCCTTAGCTTCTGATTTCTTGGCAATACATGGTCCAATAAATACAACTTTTGCATCTTCATATAGCTTTTTTAAAATTCTCCCAGATGCTATCATTGGAGATACTGAAGGGGACATCTTTTCATACAATTCTGGGTAGTTCTTTTTAACCATATTAAACCAAACTGGGCAACAACAGCTGGTTAAAAAGAAGTCTTCTTTATTCTTAACCAATTTATTAAATTCAAAAGCTTCTTTTATGGTTAGTATATCTGCAAATAATGCAACTTCTATCAAGTCTTTAAAGCCTAATAATTTCAGAGCTGTCCTTATATGTCCCATACTAACTTTATCTCCAAATTGTCCTACTGCTGCTGGTGCAATTGTGGCATAGACGGGTGTATCTTTATTTTTAAGAAGATTAATTAAAGGTATGAACTCAATTTTATCAGCTATGGCTCCAAAGTCGCATTCACTAACACAGTAACCGCAACTTAAACACTTGTCATTAACAATTAATGGTCCATCATTTCTTCTATAAATAGTATCTTCGTATTTACAATTAGCAACACAATTATCATTATGTTCCTCACAATAATCACAAGCACCTTCAATATTTGTGACTATAGGATGGGTAATTTTCTTTGATCCTAGATTATCTAGTTCATCATCAAAATTTGCATCGCCCTTAGGATCTAAGCCCATGGCTACTCTAATATGGTTTCTAATAAAAGAGATATCCTTATCTTCAAAACCGTATGTATTCTTGATACTATTTGCTAATGTTTCTAAATCTGAAATATCTTTAACATCCCCATTCCAGAAAGCCTTAATAAGCTCTTGAAATATTAGCATACGTTTTTCATTAAAATCTTTAAATCGTTCCTCGTTCAAATAAAACACCTCGATTTTATATACATGTTTAATTATTTTCACCTAAAATTAATTAAATATGTATTATCGAGGTTGATATAAATTAATACAAACTACATCATAAATTTCATTAATATAGGAACAGTTATTAAGGATAGCAATGTAGTGAGTGACACTAGTATGGCTGCATACTCCTTCTCTTTATTGTAGCTTTCTGCTAAAATTGAGGTCATTGTAGAAGCTGGCATGGCTGTCATAATAATTACAGTTAATATGGCTATCGAAGAATCAAATAAAATATAAAATATCAAATATACAATAAATGGTATAGCAATCAAGTTTGTAAATATCCCGTAGTAAATAGACCAATCATTTAAATGATCTCTGAATTTAACTTTTGAAAGTATTACTCCAATTATTATCATAGATAAGGGACCAGTCATATTTCCTATGCTGTTGATACTAAACAATATAGCGTGGGGCAATTGAATTTTATAGGTAAAAATTAATATACCAATAGCTACAGCTATTATTGAAGGATTAAGTAATATCTTCTTAATTTCAGATTTTATAGCTTTGGTATTTAACTTTCCTTCATATAACATAATCCCATAAGTCCATACAAGTAATACAAAAAACATATTGAATATTGAGCCATAAATAACACCTTCAGGCCCATATATGGAATTAAGTATAGGGAAACCAACGTAGCCTGTGTTAGTAAATACATTAGCAAAATGTAGGACTGTTTTTTTATCATTTTTAACAGGGATAACAAGTATATAAGATATAATAATTATCAAAATATAGGCAATAAGACTATAATAAAAAGTTTTTATGATATTTGATTTTATGGAATCATCATATGTAAAAATGAAGGAGGATACAATCATAAATGGTAATGATATTTGGATTAAGATATCTGTTAAGCCTTTGTTCAACTTAGAGTTTATTATATTTCTTTTGCCACCATACACACCTACTAATATCATAATGAATAGAGAAATAACACTGTTTAATATTGCTGACATTTCCATAGAATCCCTCCAAGAACCAGATAAGTATATATTCATCCTATGATTTTATCTATGTAATGGTGTTAAAAAAAGCGTAGGAATCCTACACTTTCAATAAATCTATTTAGTTTCAAATGCTATACCTAATGTATTAGGTCCACAGTGACTTGAAATAGTACAGCTTGCTGTTGTAATATGTATATGTTTAAAATCCATCAATTCTTTTATAGTATTCTTAGCTAATTCAATGTAAGAATCTTCAATTCCAGAATGTACAATAAAAATCCTATCTGTATTAATATTATCACTAGATATTTTGTCTTTTATATATTTTACAATAGACTTGTCCAATGCACCTCTATATTTATTACCTAAGGACATGGAACCTGATGAATTGTCTACATTTATAACCGGTTTTATTTTTAAAACATTTGCTCCCAAAGATGAAATCTTTGAACAACGTCCACCTGCATGTAAAAATTCTAAAGTATTTAAAATAAAACTCATGTGTATTTTTTCACGATAGATTTTTAATTCCTCAACTATTTCTTTTGCTGATAAGCCTTCTTCAATCATCTCAGCAGCTTTCATTACCAGCAGGCCTGTTCCTACAGATAGATTTTGTGAATCTATGGTATATACGCCTTCTAATTCTTTAGCAGCTAAGGAACAATTGTTGTAGCTACTAGTTAATACACTACCAAGTGTAATATGTATTACTTCATAACCATCATCTATCCAAGGTTTAAAATAATTATAGTATTCGCTTATATTTATTGCAGTTGTCTTTGGCAATACTTTATTTTCTGAATATGCCTTATAAATATCAGATGGTGTAACGTCAACATTATCTTTGAACATTTCTTTACCAATAACTATTGTATATGGAGCTTTATATACATTATATTTTTCAGTTAACTCTTGGTTTAAATCACAGGTGCTATCAGCACTTAAAATTATCTTATTCATTTTAGTTTTCCTTCCTATACATTGACTCAAGAGTCAGTTTTATACAAATAATGTTATTTAATTTACTAAAGGTAATATTATCTAAAAAATCTTGGTTTGTCAATTATTAAAGGCTCTTTGTGGGTATATGTATATTGATAAGTAGTTATAGTATATAAATTTGGATAGGGGGTATTTTATATGAAGAAATTATTGGTACCCATTGATGGATCTAAAAATTCGATTAATGCAATGCTAAAAGCTAGGAAAATGGGAGAAGTTCTAGGTAGTGAAATTACAATCTTAAATGTTATACCAGCTATGCAAGATTATAAGTACGTACACAATAAGGATTTATACAAAGAAATTGAACGAAGTGTTCTTAGTGATAGTAAATTACTATTAGAGAATTCTATGAGATACTTTGAAGATTTCCCGGGAAAAGTTAATTCAGTATTTAAAAGAGGAGACCCTGTAGAAGAAATTGTAAAGTATGCAGAAGAAGGTGAATTTGATCTTGTTGTAATGGGAAGTAGAGGATTAGGTGCTTTTTCTAGAACATTATTAGGAAGTGTATCTGATAAGGTTATTCATCATATTAACACCTCTGTACTAATAGTAAAATAAGTATGTAAGATTTTAGGTGCTATCATCACTTGATAGCACTTTATTTTTGGGAATAATAATGTTTAAATTTATAAAGATTAGTGATATACTATATAATGCTTAATTTAAAGAAAGGTGGAAATTTAGTATGTCAAAAGACGAAAATACAATTGGCAATACAGGGTTTTCAAAACGTTCTATTTTAATAATTATTTCCTTATTATTTATAATAACATTTAGATTTATCCCTGGGCCGGCAGGATTATCTCAATCAGCAATGCAAGTTTTAGGAATATTTTTAGGAGTTTTGTTATTGTGGTTAACAATTTCAATAGATTGGCCAAGTCTATTATGTTTAGCAGCTTTAGCATTTGTGCCTGAAATCAAATTTAATACAATGTTGGCTGGATCAATTGGAGGATCAACTTTTTCATTTTTATTATTTACATTTTTATGTACATATGCTATATCCCAAACTTCTTTTATTAGAAGATGTGCTGTAGGCTTTATTACAAGTAGAATAGCTAAAAAAGGGCCATGGTGGTTCTTAATATCATATTGTGCGTCAGTGTTAATAATTGGACTTATAATGTCACCTACTGTATTATTTGTAATATATCTACCGATACTAGATGAGATTTGTCAAGTACTAAAATTAAAGAAGGAAGATAAACTAGCTAATGCACTTGTAATGGGTCAAACTATTAGCTGTGCTTTGTCCTCAGGTATGACGCCAATTGCCCATGTTTTTTCAATAATGGCTATAGGCTTTTATGAAGTAGCAACTGGTCAGACTATTAGTTATGCTTCTTATATGGGATTCGCAATACCGGTTGGATTAATAGCTTTTGTAATTATGATTATAATATTTAAAATATTTTTAAAGCCAGATATGTCTAAGTTTGAGTCTATTAATGTTGACTCACTGAAAGAAGATATCAAGCCAATGGAAAAGAGAGAAAAAATAATATTAACAGTATTCTTTCTAGTAATTGCATTATGGGTATTACCAGGGTTTATGAAATCAGCTACTCCAAGATTATCTTCATACATTGACTCTTTTGGGACAGCATTCCCACCATTATTAGGTGCAGTTGCTCTATTGATTATCACTGTTGAAGGTAAACCATTATTAGATTTTAAAGAAGCTATGAGTAAAGGTGTATCATGGGCAAGTCTAATAATGACAGCATCTACATTAGCGCTTGGTTCTGCTATGACAAATGGTGATATTGGACTTACTGATTGGTTAACAAATAATATAGCACCTATGATTGCAAATTTAAGCCCTATCATACTTGTTTTGATATTTACTCTCTGGGCTGCTTTACAAACAAACTTATCATCAAATATGGTAACAATAACGGTTGTATGTGCAGTTGCAATACCATTATGTATTGCATCAGGTGGTGCCATAAGTACTCCTGCGGTTGCATCCATTGTTGGAATGATGGGTGCCTATGCATTTGCTACACCACCAGCTCATCCAAATGTAGCTTTAGCTAGTGCCTCTGGATGGACTACTACAGGTCAGATGATGAAGTATGGTTTAGCTATGATGTTTGTTTCTGTAGGGATTACTGTGGTAATTGGATACCCATTAGCTGTTATATTGATGGGATATTAGGAAGTAAGTATTATATAAGGAGGATTTAAGATGGAAGATTTAAAAACATATAGAGATAAAATTGATGCGATTGATGCTCAGTTAGTTGCCTTGTTCGAAGAAAGAATGGATATAGTACTAAAAATTGCTGATTATAAAAAGGCCAATAATCTACCTATCCTAAATGAAGGTAGAGAAAAAGAAGTCATAGCAAAGAATATATCAAGATTAAATAATAAGGATTTTGCAGATTCTTTAGAAAAATTCTTTGTCTATATGATGGGACTAAGTAAAGAAGAACAGAAAAAGAGAAATCTATAATTAATATACACCTTCAAAGTTTGACTTTTGGAGGTGTATTTATATATAATAGAACATTATAAGTTTAGACACTTTAAACAAGGAATACGGAGGACTTAGGATGAATAAAGAATTACGATCAAGTTTATTATTACTAATAACAGCAATGATTTGGGGATTTGCATTTGTTGCACAAAGAGTTGGAATGGAACATGTAGAAGCTTTTACTTATAATGGGATAAGATTTGGGTTAGGTAGTTTATCACTTATACCAGTGATTAAAATATTTTCTAAACCTGAAGATAAATCAAACAATGAAATGGAAGATAATAATAAACAAATTATAAAATATGGAATTATAGCTGGTAGTGTGTTGTTTATAGCAGCAACATTACAGCAAATAGGTCTTATGTATACTACTGCAGCTAAAGCGGGATTTATTACTACATTGTATATAGTTATTGTACCGATTTTAGGACTGTTTTTAAAACAAAAAACTTCGGCTAATATATGGATAGGTGCAATCGTAGCAACTATTGGTTTATATTTTCTTAGTATTAATGAAGACTTAACTATAGGATTTGGAGATTTACTTCAACTAATAGGGTCAGTGTTTTGGGCAATACATATAATTTTAATAGGTTTCTTCACTAAGAGAGTAGATTCATTGAAGCTTTCATCAGCTCAATTTGCTACATGTTCTGTACTAAGTTTTATAGCTGCATTTTTATTTGAAGATATTCAAATATCAAATATTATTAAAGCTATAATACCAATACTTTATGGAGGATTTATGTCTGTAGGTATAGCATACACATTACAAGCTGTAGCTCAAAAGTATGCTAAAGCCTCCCATGCTGCCATTGCAATGAGCATGGAGTCAGTATTTGCTGCTATAGGAGGAATGCTTATCCTAGGCGAAAGACTGCCAGCAAAAGGATTACTAGGTTGTATCCTTATGCTATTTGGAATGCTTATATCTCAGGCTGATAATTTTAACATAAAAGCATTAAATCATATAACTTCAAATTCTATAAAATAAAGATACTTACTTGTTGTGAGTATCTTTTTTTGAACAAAATGAACAGTAGGGACGCAAAATTCTGTTCATTATAATGAATACTAATAGTTAGATGTAAAAAATATGCAACCTTTCCAAGTAAATTCAGTCTAATAAGTAAGGAGGGTAGATGATGAATGAAAAGAAACTCATAAGAGATCTCAAAAAAGGAAAAGAAGAGGCTTATTATGAATTAATAAACTTATATGGAAATAAGCTTTTAAAGTCTACTTATCTAGTTATTAAAGACGAAAAACATGCAGAAGACATTGTTCAGGAGACCTTTATTAGAGTCTTTAAATATATAAAGAACTTTAAAGGAGATAGCTCTATCTATACTTGGATATATAGGATTTCTCATAATGTGACCATGGACTTTCTAAAATCATCTATGCCCACCATACCCTACGAAGATTATTTACAGTCAAATGATGATATAGAAGATATTACAATTTTAAATATGGAGACGGAAAGTATAAAGATGGCCATGGATAATCTTAAGATTATCTACAAACAAGTATTGGTACTTTTCTACTTTGATGATTTATCTATTAAGGAGATGTCAGAAGTCTTAGGTGAGAAGGAAGGAACCATTAAGAGTAGACTATCTAGAGGAAGGGTAGAACTAAAAAAAATCCTTGTAAAGGAGGAAGCATAATGGAACATAAGGATTTATTTAAAGATAAAATTAAAGAGGCTATGACAGAAGAGACAAAGGATATAAAATTATCACAAGATCTAATGGGCAGAATTATGTCTAAAAGAGAGAAATCATTAAGAGAAAAGTTAAGTGAAATTTTAAATAAAGAAATAGAAATTCCGCTTGTTCCAGTATTAGTTGGTATTGCTGGATTGTTTATAATAACAATTATTCCTAAAGAGCTATTTTCATATCCTAGTACTCAGATAATTGATATAGGAACTTCTCAGATTATTATCAGGGATATAGATGAGGTGGCTTATAATGAAGATTAAATTAAAAATGAAAACCATTATAGCTATTACTATTTCTATGATATTTATATTTGTTGTTGCTGGACCTTTTATTACCTACGAAATAGCATATATTTTAAACAGTAAAGGTTCGGCAAAAGCAGGAATCTTTTATGATGCATATTTTTCATATCCTATTAAGTTTAATGAAGATAGAGCCTTATATGAAATGGCAAATCACCTTACTGGTGGCCTATATAAGTATAAATTATTTACTCAAATGCAAGGCTCTAACAGTGATGTAAGTCCAGATGATATGATTAAAAGTAAAGAAGCATTAGAAAGGATACTATATGAATTTAAGGATAGTGAATACTACTTTGCAGCATATTCTAAAATCATGGATTTACATTTAGCTTCTCAAGATGCATATGGACTCCGTCAATGGATTGAATGGGGTAAGACACAGGAAGATTTAGAATTAGTATATACTAGTGATTTATATAAATCATATTGTCTATTTGCAAACAGAGATTATGCTGGTGCAAATCAGATACTGGAAATATATAATAGTGATGAAGTAGATTCTAGATATGATTATTTAATGGGGAATATACTTGCCTTTACTGGTAATGAAGAATTAGCCAGAAAACACTTTGATAAGGCAGTAGAGAAAAATGATTATAATTATACACTATTTGGCAGTCCCATTCCTGATAGAAGAAATGAATGGTATAGTGAATATGTAACGGGTTTAAAAGGCGAGTACAAAATTAGAGGAACGGTAAGTTTTGATGGAGAGCCTATGCCTTTTGTAGAAATCTACGTCCAAAAAGAAGGCTCTGGTTACAATGTAGGATATACTGATTTAATAGGAATAACTGATATAAATGGAGAGTTTGAGACTCTAGGCTTAAGATCTGGTAGATATGATATTGGAATAGGTATAAATCCTTCCATAGCATATAATAAAGTTTATTTGAGAAAAAATATTTGGGTCCTAGAATTAAATAATGATACACGTTTTGATTTTGAACTTGCATCACCAATGGAGATATTGTCCCCGGGGATTGGAACAGTTGTAGAAAATAGCAAATTTACAGTATCATGGGAGCCAGTAAATGGTGCAGAGCATTATCAAATCCAAACGGTTAATTTTTATAACCCAACAAATACTGGTGTGTTTAGAACAACCATAAGGGATAGTAAAGGAAATATTAATATCAAGGAGACCAGTACCGAAATCGATATTCGAAAAGCAAGTAGATTTGTGGATGTCATGGGCTATGATGGAGATGATGATAATGAACTTAGAGTATTACCTACTTCAATATTAGGTTCATTTTTTCACGGAAGTGAATATTCAATTATGGTTAATGCATTTGATAGCGAAGGAAATATGGTAGGAAGCAGTATTCCTCTGATTAAGTTTTATGATGAATTATCAACTGTTAAGATTAAAGGGCAAATTTCAAAAGGAGAGAACTTTATACAAAAGTGGGAATATGAAAAGGCCATAGACCACTATGAAGAAATTTTAGAAAAAGACCCAGAAAATGAGGAAGCACTTATATATCTTTCTAAAATATATGCTTTTGGTTGGGAGAATCGTCAAGAGTATATAAAAACGGCTATTGAATATGCTAATCGGTATATGGAAGCTTATGATGATGGTTCTTTACTATTGGTTGTTGTTGGGAATATGAGTAAAGATTCTAAATTAGAGTATAGTGATTTAATTGACAAAGCATTTGAAATAATTCCAATAGAAGAGAGAGGAAGTATGTATTATACAGAATTAGGTAGATACAAATCTCTTTTAGAAGACTACGAAGGAGCAAGGGATGCATATGATGTTACAGAAAACCATATTCCAATATATGTATTTTATATGGATTTATATTTGGAGGATTTAGATAAGGCCCTGGAAAGAATAGATGATTTTAGATTGACTTTTGTTAGAATGAGTAAGGAGACACTCAGACATAATATAACTGGTTTAAATAAAGAAGTTTTAGAGTCCGCAGACTATATTAAATTTAAGGATTTCTTATACAATATTATTTCAGGAAATTTAAGCAGAGAAGAAAGACGGGAATTGATATCTAATACAATAAAATCTATAGATAATAAAAATATAAAAGAGATCTTGCAACAGATTAGGCTTGAAGAGTAGCTTGATAGAAGTTATTAGTTAATAAAGTGTATATGTAAAATATTGAAAAGTAGTGATATAATGAAATCTATAAATTGACAGATTTTAGGAGGAGGAAGGACAAAATGGAATACAGAAGATTTAAAGACAAATATGTAGTTAGATTACAAAAAGGTGAAGAATTAATTGATTCAATATTAAAGCTTGCAAGAGAAGAAAATATTAGTCTAGGTAGAGTATCAGGACTGGCAGCAGTTGATAAGGTTGAAATTAGCTTATACGCCGCTGATACAAAAGAGTATCTTATAAAAGAATTAACAGGTGATATGGAAATTGTTAGTTTAGAAGGTAATATAGCAGAAAAAGATGGAGAGGCATATCTACATCTGCATGGTTCAGTAGCTCATGATGATAATAGAGTTTATGGTGGACATATGCACTTTGCAAGAGTGAGTGTTACAGCAGAATTAATAGTAGATGTAATTGATGGTAAAGTAGATAGAGAATATGATGAAGAAACAGGAGCTAATCTCTGGAAATTTAATTAATATGAAATAAGAATAAAGACATCTGATAAATTGAAACTATCAGATGTCTTTTATATTTAGGAATACTACTTAACTAGTTTTAACCTGCTTTTTCTTATTTTTAAATATTCCTGTAATCATTAAAGCTATAGCACCATCTCCAGTGATATTACATGCAGTACCAAAGCTATCTTGTAGAGCAAATATGGACATTAATAAGGCTACTCCTGCAGTATCAAATCCTAAGACACCAGTTACTATACCTAAAGATGCCATAACTGTGCCACCAGGCACTCCTGGCGCTGCTACTGCAAATAATCCTAATAATATAATGAATAATATCATTGTTCCAACAGGTGGAATCTGACCATATATAATTTTAGAGATTGTCATAACAAAGAAAACTTCTGTAATTACTGATCCGCAAAGATGTGCTGTTGCACCAAATGGAATTACAAAATCTATGACTTCTCTATCTAGTACTTTAGATTTTCTTGCACTTTCTAGTGCCACTGACATAGTCGCAGCTGATGACATAGTACCAAGGGCTGTAACGTAAGCAGGACCATAATGTTTAAGTACTTCTAATGGAT
Organism: Tissierellaceae bacterium; assembly: GCA_031460505.1. Classification (GTDB taxonomy): domain Bacteria; phylum Bacillota; class Clostridia; order Tissierellales; family Tissierellaceae; genus JAAYTL01. The sequence goes on along the minus strand of JAVKTT010000004.1, from coordinate 247,101 downwards.
TTTCTTTAGAAATAACACCACCAAGGGCATAAAGCAATGCAATCCATATCCAATGAGCAACTAACACAATAATTATAATACTTATGAATACTGGTAACTGCCTAGTTATACTACCCTCATATGAAAGAGATGCAAATGTAGTTGCTATGAATATTGGAAGTGCAGGTATTACCATTTTATTTACAACTGCCAATATCACTTTATTAAACTCCTGAAATATACTCTCCAAGTTCTTAGACTTAGTCCAATTAATTGCTAAACCTATCATTATTGAAAATACAAGTGCTGACATAACTGATAGTATCGGAGGAATGTTTAATTGAAATACTAAATTAGGAAGTTCTTTTAATGATGCCACATCAGTTGGAATGTTAAGTTTTGGAATGATTGCATACCCTGAAATTGCTGAAAATGTACCACCAAGTACTGAAGAGGTATATGCTATAGCTAAAGTTGCACCAAGCATTTTTGTCGCATTTGACTTTAATTCAACAATAGCTGGTGTAATAAATCCTATAATTATAAGTGGTACACAGAAGAAGATAAATTGGCCTACGATTTCTTTGATTGTCATTAGAATACCAATGATAGTTTCATTAACAAGTAAACCTACAACAACACCAATTATGATTGCAACAAGAAGTTTAAATAATAGATTGTCTTTGACTTTTGACATTTATATCACTCCTTTTAATAATAAAATTAGAAAAATTTGAACTTATACTACAAATATAAATCCAATATAATATATGATTTTAAATTTCCATCTATTCACAAACAAGCCCCTTGAGACTTGAATTAGCTTATGCTATATTGAAACTGAGTAGAGTAATAGATGTCGTTTATAGTTTCATTGAAAGGATGATAATGTGGAATTACAAGGTAAATTTGCAGATGCTAAAATATATGCTAAAGATTTAGAAGAGGGAGCAAAGCAACAGATAGTAACACTTCTAGATCAAGACTTTATTGAGGGTTCCAAGGTTAGAATAATGCCTGATGTTCATCAGGGAGTTGGTTGTGTTATAGGTTTTACAGCTGATATGGGTGATAAAGTTATACCAAATATAGTTGGTGTTGATATCGGTTGTGGTATGTTGACAGTTGAACTAGGAAATGTTGAAATTGATTTGCCTACTATTGATAAAATAATTCATAATAAAATTCCTTCAGGCAATAAAATACACAATGAAAAAAAGCATAATTTTGAAAAGCTAAAGGATTTACACTGTTATAGGGATTTAAAAAATACTAAAAGAATTGAGAGAAGCTTAGGGACCTTAGGTGGAGGTAATCATTTTATTGAAGTGGGAGCCGATGAATACAACAATAAGTATCTAGTAATTCATTCTGGAAGTAGGAATCTAGGTAAGCAAGTTGCAGATATATACCAAAGATTAGCAATTGATCTTTGTAGTGGTAAAGAGGAATTCTTCATAAAAAAAGAAGAGATAATTAAAAAATATAAAGAAGATGGGAAAAGAAAAGAAATTACCAGTATATTAAAGGAATTGAAGAAGAACTATAAAGATTTAGAACCAAATTATCCAAAAGAATTATGTTATCTAACAGGTACGTATCGAGAGAAGTATCTTCATGATATGAATATTTGTCAAGAATATGCAAGTATAAATAGAAAGGTAATGGCTGATATTATCATAGATGAATTATTAAATAAAAAACTGGCTGACTTCGAGTCTTTTGAAACTGTTCATAACTATATAAATTTTAAAGACAATATTATTAGAAAAGGTGCTATAGCTGCCTATAGGGGTGAGAAGATAATGATACCTATAAATATGAGAGATGGCTCTATCATTGCAATTGGTAAAGGAAATCCAGATTGGAACTATTCAGCACCTCATGGAGCTGGTAGATTGATGAGTAGAAGTGTTGCAAAAGAAGAGCTTAGTATGGATGACTTCAAAAGGAGCATGGAGGGTATTTACTCCTCATCCATAAATGAATCAACATTGGATGAATCTCCATTCGCATATAAATCAATGAATGATATATTAGAAGCTATAAATGATACAGCAGATATTATAACAATAATAAAACCAATTTACAATTTCAAAGCATAATAATCATGATGGATAGAGAAAAAACTTTATCCATTTTTTATTTTTTTTGTTGACAAATTATATATTAGGGCATATACTTAATTACATAAGTAACTAACCAATAAACCAATAAACCAATAAAACTTCGGAGGTGATGGTATGTTAGACTTGAACTCGGATAAATCAATATATATACAGGTTGCAGAAATGATAGAGAATGAGATTATAATCGGAAACTTAAAAGAAGATGAGCAAGCTCCATCTACAAATCAATTTGCAAAAATCTATAATATTAATCCAGCTACCGCAGGGAAAGGGCTTAATTTGTTAGTAGAAGAAGGTATTCTATATAAGAAAAGAGGTATTGGAATGTTTGTATCAAAGGGAGCAGGTAAGAAGATTATCAGCAAGAGACAAAGCATATTCTATAAAGAGGTATTACCAAAGATAATTGAGGAAGCAGATAGATTAGAGATTAGCTTAGATGAAATTGTAGAGCATATTAAAAATTTAAAGGGAGGGGAATAACTTGCTTGAGATTGTAAATTTAAACAAATCATATGGAAAAAATAAAGTATTAACTGATATAGATATAGAAATTGAGGAAAATAAGATATACGGACTACTTGGGAGAAATGGTGTAGGTAAGACTACTCTTTTAAAATTGATAACAGGGCAATTAATAAGAAACTCTGGAGAGGTAAAATTAGATGATGCAGAAGTATTTGAAAATGATAAAGCTATGGAGGACTTTTGCTTAGTTAGGGAATTTTCTAATTCTATAAAAGAGAAAAAAGTTAAGGATATACTAGCCTTTGCAAGGATACTTTATAAGGATTGGGACATAGATTATGAAAAATTCCTTATAAATGAATTTGGTTTAAATACAAGGAAAAAGTTTTTAAAACTTTCAACAGGTAATCAAACTATTGTAGGACTTATAATAGGCTTAGCTTCAAGATCTAGATTTACATTCTTTGACGAGCCAACACTAGGTCTAGATGCTGCAATGAGATACAAGTTTTATAATTTATTACTTGCAGATTATGAAAAAAATCCTAGAACTGTTATTATTTCAACACATCTAATTGATGAAGTAGCAAATCTATTCGAGGAAGTAATTATATTGAATGAAGAAAGAGTTGCACTTAAGGACAATGTTGATTCCCTGACTAATAGATCTTATTTCTTATCAGGACGTGAAGATAATATCAATGAAGTGATAAAAAATAAAAGGGTAATTCACAGTGAAGAGTTCGGAAGTACAAAGATAATAGGTATTTACGGTGAGCTAAGTGATGAAGAGATAAAAGAGATAAAGAGCAATAATATTGAGATAAGCAATATACCACTTCAAAAGCTATTTATATATTTAACAGAAAATATTGCAAAGGAGGGTAAATAGATGGATGCAAATAAAAGAATGTTTAAATTTATGAGTCATGATTTAATTAAAGGAGCCGGAATGTTTTGGCTAGTTATGATAATAGTAAATATAGCTTCATATTTAATACCATATCTTATCAGTTCTAATACAGTAATTGGACCAATGATAAGGGCTGGTCAATCAATGACCTATGCTGGAAGCAATTTCTTTGCAGTATTTATATTTTTTATTGTGTATAGTATAGAAATGTATTATGAAAACTTTACCTTAGCTATAGGGTTTGGAGGAACACGTAAGAATTTTTTTATCAATCTCTTAATAAATACTTTAATAATTGTGCTTTTATTTGCTACAATACAGATTATTTTACTGAAAATAGATTATCATGTAGTCTCTTTCATGGGGTATGAGCCAATAGTTGAATATGGATTTTTTAATATAAGTGAAGATAATATATTATCAAATATACTATCATTATCATTTATATTTCTAGTACAGGTTTCAATAACAAATTTTATTGGAGTAATGCAATATAGATTTAGCTATAAGTTTTGGATAGGGCTTGGTATATTTGTACTGTTAAGTCAGCGGATAACTAATTTTATTGGTAGATTTTTTGGTGGAATTGTAGACTATGATCATTTTATAGGTATTTTAAGTGAAGGGAATTTTATCTCATCTAATCAAAGTTTCTTTGCAATAGGATTAATAATAATGCTTGTAGCATATTCAATAGGATATGCATTTATAAGAAGGGCCAATGTTAAGTAAAACGGGGATTATTCCCCGTTTTTTTATATCATTAACTTTAAATTTATTAATAAATATAGTTTCTTAAATTAGATGAAAGTAATTACTCAATACTATATAATATATAAAGGAACGGGGACACACCTCTGGGATAAGGAACGGGGACACACCTCTGCAAGGCGGTCGATCTTTCTGAGGAATGTCCCCAACTAATAAGGATGTGATTACTTGGATATTTATGGAGCATTACAGAATTATTTTGGATATGATGAATTTAAGGATGGGCAGGAAAAATTAGTACAAGGAGCGTTAAATGGCAATGATGTAATAGGGATAATGCCAACAGGTGGCGGTAAATCTTTATGTTATCAATTACCAGCTGTCTTGTTAAATGGAATTACATTAGTTGTATCTCCATTAATATCTTTAATGAAGGATCAAGTTGATTCTCTAAATGAGATAGGCATACCAGGTACATTTATTAATAGTACTTTAGATGATATAGAATTAGATGAAAGAATTCTAGAAATAAAGGAAGGCAGATATAAGATTGTTTATATTGCACCTGAAAGATTAAATACATACTCATTCCTAAATTTGATTAAAGATATTAAAGTTTCAATGATTGCAATAGATGAAGCTCATTGTATCAGTCAATGGGGACATGATTTCAGGCCATCATATAGGGAAATTCCAAAATTCATAAGGTCGTTTACTTCTAGGCCAGTAGTAGCTGCATACACAGCTACTGCCACAAAGTTAATAGTTGAAGAAATTAAAACATTGCTTGGGCTAAGAAATCCCATTGAGTCAATAGTTGGATTTGATAGACCAAATCTATTTTACCGAGTAATAAAGGTAAGCGATAAGCTATCATATGTGAGTGATTATTTGAATCAAAATTTCCAAGACAAATCTGGAATTATATATTGTGCAACTAGAAAAACAGTGGAATCAGTTACAGAAAAGTTAAATCAACAAGGCTTCAAAGCTGTAGCATATCATGGAGGAATGGACGCAGCAGATAGGCAGAGAAATCAAGATGATTTTATTTTGAATAATGTTCAAATCATAGTGGCAACTAACGCTTTCGGTATGGGAATAGACAAGCCTGATGTAAGATTTGTAATCCATTATAATATGCCACAGAACATGGAAGCCTATTATCAAGAGGCTGGGAGAGCTGGTAGAGATGGAGAACCTAGTGAATGCCTACTACTATATTCTCCATCTGATATAGTAAAACAAAAACTATTGATTCAAAGCAGCACTTTTTCAGCAGAAAGAGAAAATGTATTATATGAAAACCTTCAATATCTAGTAGACTATTGTAATACAAATGATTGTCTTCGTTCTATGATACTGGAGTACTTTGGGGAATCACCAATGGAAACTAAATGTGATAATTGTGGAAATTGTCTAGATAGTTCAGAGATGGTAGATATAACTCTAGAATCACAAAAAATCCTGTCCTGTGTATATAGAGTACAGGAGAGATTTGGAATAACTATGGTAATCCAAGTGCTACGTGGTTCTAGAAATAAAAGGCTTTTAGAATTTGGACTAGATAAGGTATCAACCTATGGTATTATGAAGGAATATAGTGAAAATACATTAAGAGAAATAATTATGACTTTGACTTCAATGGGATATCTAATAGTAACTGCAGATAAATTTCCAGTTTTAAAACTATCTGCTAAGTCAAGAGATGTATTAAATGGAAAAGAGAAAGTATATCATAAAAAACATCTATTAGAGATTAAATCTAATACCAAAAAGAGAGAAGTATCTTTGGAAGGAGTTTCAGATAGCTTTGATGAGGATCTATTCTCTAAGTTGAGAGAGTTAAGGTATATACTATCTCAAGAAAAAGGTATGGCTCCATTTATGGTGTTTCACGACTCTACCTTGAAGGAAATGGCATCATACTTTCCGCAAAGTAAGGAATCTATGTTGACTATTAAAGGGGTAGGGCAAAAGAAGTATGAAACCTATGGTGATAGATTTTTAGAAGTAATAAAAGAGTATTGTACAAATAAAGATATTAAGCCAATAGAGATAATTAAAGAAGAAGTAGTAGACGACAGAGGAGATTCAGTAGATAGATACCAATTGACCTATGATTTATATCTTGAGGGGTTATCTTTAGATGAAATTGCTGAGAAAAGAAATTTTACCATAAGTACAATTATTGAACATCTAACCAAATGTGAAAGCAGGGGTCAAAGTGTTGACTGGTCAAGATTTATAGGTGATTCTGATAAAGAAGAAAATATATTATCAGTTATTAATGAAGTTGGAGCTGAGAGATTAAGGCCAATTAAAGAATTATTGCCAGAAGATATAAGTTATGAGGATATAAGGCTAGTAATCGCCAAGAATAATTTATAGGATGAACAGATGAACAAAAGGGACACGAAACTCTGTTCAAATGAATAAAGATTTACTTTACGTCGGGGCAACCTTTATTTAACTCTTGACAAAACAAATTTAATAGTTTAATATTCTTTTAATACAATATTTATTTAATGCGTTGATGCAGAGAAAGATATTAAGGTTCATTTTTAGAGAGCTGGGGTTGGTGAAATCCAGTAGTGAATTTAATATGTAATATTCACTGCAGAGCATGTCTGTTTAAAGCTTAGCAAGTAGATAGACACGTATCTCACGTTACAGAGTAAGAGGTTAATTGATCTCAAAGTGATAGTTATTTGACTATAATCAGGGTGGTACCGCGAAACCTTCGTCCCTATGAACATTTTTATGTGTTTATAGGAGCGAAGGTTTTTTTATTTCTCTGTATATGTATATTTAAATTATATAAGGGGGCAAGGTTGTGAAGAAATTAATGACAGGTAATGAAGCAGTGGCTTATGGTGCCTATGAAGCCGGAGTAAGATATGCTTCTGCATATCCAGGTACACCTAGTACTGAAATTTTGGAGAATATAGCATTATATGGTGATATTAAGGCAGAGTGGTCAGCTAATGAAAAGGTAGCTCTAGAAGCCGCAATAGGAGCATCTATTGCAGGTGGTCGGGCTTTATCAAGTATGAAGCATGTTGGACTAAATGTGGCTAGCGATGCATTTATGACAGTTGCTTATACAGGCGTAAATGCTGGACTTGTAGTTATAACTGCAGATGAACCAGGACAACATTCATCACAGAATGAACAGGATAATAGACATTTTGCTCCATTTGGAAAGGTGCCAATGCTGGAACCATCTGATAGCCAAGAATCAAAAGATATGATTGGGATTGCTCTACAGATTAGCGAGGATTATGATACACCTGTTTTATTTAGAATGACAACTAGAGTTTGTCACTCTAAGAGTATCGTAGAATGTGGTGAAAGACAGAATTATCCAATTCGAGAATATAAAAAAGATAAGGCTAAATATGTTGTAGTACCAGCCTATGCAACAAAGATGAGAGTAAAAGTTGAAGAAAGGCTTAAAAAATTAGCGGAATACTCTAATAAAACAGATCTTAACTTCATTAAATGGAATGATAAGAAGATAGGTGTTATATCATCAGGGATTTGCTATAACTATGCTAGAGCGGTTTTTGGTGACAGCGCTTCTTATTTAAAACTAGGATTTACATATCCATTTCCAGATGAAAAGATTAGAGAATTTGCATCTCAAGTTGATAAAATATATATCATCGAGGAAAATGATCCTATAATTGAGGAAAGAGTGAAAATGTTAGGCTTTGAATGTCACGGTAAGGATATATTTCCTTCATATGGAGAATTGACTCCTGATGTTTTGAGAAAATCCATAGAAGGACAAAACAAAGAAACAATAGACTATGATAAAACATTAGTTGTTTCAAGACCACCTTCATTATGTGCAGGATGCCCGCATAGAGGATTCTTTTATGAAATTGGTAAAAGTAAAGACGTAGTTATAGCAGGTGATATAGGATGTTATACCTTAGGAGTAGGTGATCCATATGATGCAATTGATATTACAATTGATATGGGCAGTGCCTTTGGTGTGGGACATGGGGCTCAAAGCGTCTTTAATATGAAAGAGGGCAATAAAAAGAGAGTTATAGCAGTACAAGGTGATTCGACTTTCTTTCATACAGGCATTAACGGACTATTAAGTACTGTCTATAATAATGGAAATACAATTAATGTAATATTGGATAATAGAACTACTGGAATGACTGGTCATCAAGAGAATCCAGGAACAGGTTATACATTGGATAGAGGAATAACTGAAAGCCTTGATATAGAAGCTCTTGTTAGGGCATGTGGTATAAAACATGTTAAAAAGGTTGATCCAAATCAGCTGGATCAAATGGGTGAAGCTATTGATTGGGCATTGTCTATAGAAGAAGCCTCAGTAATCATAACTAGATGGCCATGTGCTATTAAGAAATTATCTGAAGAGGACAGAGAAGAGTTTAAAGACGTATTTACAGAGAAGTACCGAGTTAATCCAGTTTTATGCATAAGTTGTAAGCAATGTACACGATGTGGTTGTCCTGCAATTGAATTTTCAAATGAGTATTTAGTATCAAAAATTGATATCAACAGTTGTGTAGGATGTGGTGTATGTAGCCAAGTCTGTCCAGCACTTGCCATTGGAAAGGTGGAAAAATAATGATAAAGAGTATAATTTTATCTGGAGTAGGTGGCCAAGGGACCATACTTGCAAGTAAGCTACTAACCCTTGGATTGATGAATGCAGGCTATGATGTTAAAATGAGTGAAATCCATGGTATGAGTCAGAGAGGTGGAACTGTTACATCCCATATAAGATATGGAGATAATGTTGATTCACCAGTTATAGAACTTGGATGTGCAGATCTTCTAATATCTTTTGAGAAGATGGAAGCTTTAAGATATCTGGAATATTTAAAGCCAAATGGCAAAGTAATTGTAAATGATTTTGAAATTAAACCATTATCCGCTTTAGCAGCAAAAGTAGAATATAGTAAAGATATTATTAAGGAATTAACTGAAAGAGCGGATACAACTCCAATAGACGCAGCAAGAGAGGCTTTAGAACTTGGAAATAGCAGAGTTATGAATATGATATTGCTTGGAGCTATTGTAAAGCTTATGAATCTTTCGGAGATTGACTGGGAGAGGATAATTGAAGAAAATGTAAAGGCACATACTATCGATTTAAATAAAAAGGCTTTAAATCTAGGCATGGAGCTAGTATAGGGGGATATATTAATGTATTGGAATGAAAGAATTGAGACGATTTCCAGAGATGAGTTAACTTATATTCAAAATGAAAATCTCTCGAAAATGCTGAGAAGAATTTATCATAATGTTCCTTTCTATAGGAATAAATTTCAAGAGATAGACCTTTATCCTGAAGATATAAAGGATATAAGAGATTTATCAAAACTCCCTTTTACGACAAAGCAAGATATGAGGGACAATTATCCCTATGGATTATTTGCAACTGATTTAAGTGAAATCGTAAGGCTTCATGCCTCTTCTGGAACTACAGGTAAGCCAACAGTTGTTGGTTATACTAGAGAGGATATTAACAATTGGTCTGAAGTTTGTGCACGCTCTATAGTAGCAGCTGGAGGGAGTCCGAGCTCTGTTATTCAGATAGCATACGGATATGGACTATTTACTGGCGGCCTGGGGCTACATTATGGAGCAGAGAGATTGGGAGCATCTACAATACCTATTTCCTCAGGGAATACGGATAGACAAGTCATGCTGATGAAGGATTTTCATACTACTTTTCTTGCTTGTACTCCTTCATATGCGCTATATCTTGCAGATTCGCTGAAAGAACATGGAATATCTCCAGAAGAGCTGGATTTAAAATCTGGAATCTTTGGTGCAGAACCGTGGTCAGAAAATATGCGAAAGGAAATCGAAAAGAAGTTAAACATAAGTGCTCACAATATTTACGGATTGTCAGAGATTATAGGACCTGGAGTTGCTTCCGAGTGTACCTGCCAGAATGGAATGCATGTATGGGAAGATCACTTTATGCCTGAGATTGTGGATCCAATTACCCTTGAACCACTACCATATGGATCCATGGGAGAACTTGTATTTACCAGTATCACTAAAGAGGGACTTCCGTTGCTCCGCTATAGAACTAGAGACTTAACTGTTTTGAATAATGAAATATGTGAATGTGGCAGAACTCATGTTAGAATGGATAGGATAATGGGAAGATCTGATGATATGATTATTATAAGGGGTGTTAATGTATTCCCTTCACAGATTGAGGACGTACTATTGGGAATAGGTGAAGTGGAGCCTCATTATCAATTAATAATTACTAGGGAAGGAACTCTAGATTGTTTAGAGGTTCAAGTAGAGGTTACGGAAAATCTATTCTCCGATAAGATTAAAAATTTAGAAAGCCTTAAGAACACTATTAAAAATAGACTTTCATCTGTTCTTCAGATAAGTGCTAAGGTAACTCTTGTGGAGTCTAGGAGTATTCCAAGAAGTGAGGGCAAGGCAAATAGGGTTATAGATAAAAGAAATTATTAGGAGGCCAAAATGATTAGTCAAGTATCCGTATTTTTAGAGAATAAATCTGGAAGATTAGAAAAAGTTCTGCAGATACTATATGACAATGATATTGATTTAAGGTCCATATCTGTTGCAGAAACATTGGATTATGGTGTATTTAGATTAATACTTGATAAACCAGTTTTAGGTGTTGAGAAGCTAAAAAATGCAGGGTTTACAGTCAAGGAAACCAATGTTCTTGGTCTTGAGATAGTGGATAAAAAAGGATCTATGTTAAATATTGTCAAAGAGTTAGCTGCTAAAGATATTGACATTGAGTATACTTATTCATGCCTTCCTATAAATGATGATAAGGTAATTATCATAGTGAGGGTTGATAATATAGAAAAGGCTATAGATGTACTTAAAGATAGCAAGAACTGTAGATTGTTGAGCTGTGAAGATATGGGCAGCTGTTCATAAGAGATAAAGCGGAGTAGGAAATTTCACTACTCCGCTTAAAATTATGATAAAATGATACCTAATTAATATTTGATGAATTTTGATCCATCAACATTACATATTGAACATTTTTCTGGAACATATTTTTCAATATTTCCACATACAGGACATAAGTAGTAGAATACTTCTTCCTTTTCATCAAGATTATCTAAAGCTTCTTTGTATAATTGAGCATGTACTTTTTCAGCTTCCATAGCATAAGTAAATGATCTTATTGCAGCTTTGTCATTTTCAGCGTCCGCTTCTTTTAAGAAAGCTGGGTACATAGATTCAAATTCAAATGTTTCACCATTAACAGCATCTTGTAAATTGTCTGCAGTTGATCCAACTTTACCAGCAACTTCTAAATGTCTTTGTGCATGGATCTCTTCTGCAACAGCTGCAGCTTTAAATAATTTCGCTGCGTTTACAAAGCCTTCTTTTTCTGCCTTCATAGCATATATTGAATACTTTCTAGTTGCTTGTGATTCTCCTGCGAAACCTTCCATTAAGTTATCAATTGTTTTCTTATTCATAATAAATCTCCTCCATATAATTAAGTTTTATTTTTTACTGTTTTATGCATTCTGGGCAAATCCCTTTAAAATATACGTCTTTGTTATTAATTTTAAAATTGCTTAAATCTTTTGATCCTAAACTATCTAGATTTATTTCAAAGTCATAAATTTTACCACAGGATTCACATTTAAAATGTCCGTGATCATCAGTTACGATATCGTAACGAGTTTCATTATCTTCGATGGTTATAACTTTAACTAATCCAACATCTATTAAGGCGTTTAATGAATTATAAACAGTTGTCTTAGAAAGAGTAGGTATATCCTTGTGAAGTTCACTATAGATTTGATCCACTGTAGGATGAATCCTATTGTTAGTTATAAATTCTAAAACTTTAAGTCTTTGATGTGAAAGACGGATATTTTTGTTTTTTAGTTCTTTAGTTAAATCATCAAAATTTACTTTCATAAAGTCACATCCTTTCATCGTCTCAACAATGAAACTGATTACTAACTTGTAATGATTACAACTTAATTATAATATCAAAATATGACTTTGTCAACTAATTTTTAAAAAAAGATACATTTTTTTGAATAGTCCTTAAATATATCTCTAATCAATGTTATAATAAGATTAAGAATAATCTGGGGGTGCATATATGACTTTATCTTTTAGCAGGAAACCAAGAAAAAGTTTTTTTAGAAGGATGTTTGAATGGTTATTAACAATACTTATAGCAATAATAATTTCTTTATTTATTATCTCCAATTTAGCCACATTTACCCAGGTTAAAGAGCAATCCATGGAGCCTACGCTAATAGAGAATGATAGAGTGGTTGTTAATAAATTGGGATATTTTTTTAATGAGCCTGAAAAGGGGGATATTGTTATCCTTAATAGACAGATTGAGGAGAAGGGCATACTCAGAAATATGATTTATGAAGGTAAAGATATAATAAATAATATTAAATTTAAATTTACTGGTGAAATAGAAAAGAATAATTTAGTTAAAAGAATCGTTGGAGTCAAAGGAGATACTATAAATATAGAAAATGGGAATCTATTTGTAAATAGCAAACTTGTAGTCGAAGACTATATTAAAGGTTCAACTCCTGAAAAAAACGGTATTACATATCCTATAGAAGTACCAGAAGGACAAGTATTTGTCTTAGGAGATAATAGAGAAAATAGTTTGGACAGTAGAGATTTTGGTTTGATTAACATAGAAAAAGTTAAAGGTAAAGTAATATATAGATTATTACCATTTAATAGATTTGGGAGTATATATTAAAGAAGCAATAGATCAAGCCTATTGCTTCTTTTTTCTTTCTTTGATTAATAAATTCAATCTTTCTTCAGCAGCCATAAGCTCGTAAATGGCAAGATCAATTGTGTCTTCATCGCAATTTTTAAAATTAGATCTAGCATTTTCTACTTCGTCGATTGTTAATTTTTCTAACTCACTTAAAGAAGGTGCTTTTTTATATTTATCTTTATAAAATTTCTTGTATAAATTAGTTTTCATTTTATTAATAAAAGAAAAACTCATTATACATCCCCCATTTATGGATATTATAATATCATTACTATATTATAGTTTTAGTATCTATTAATAATGCCTTTAATGTTATTTTATGATAGAATTAAAATAGAATATTAATTTCGTGTAGGGGGTAGATTTATGTATAGTTTTACTAATGATTATAGTGAAGGAGCACATCCAAAGGTTTTAGATCTAATGATGGAAGCAAATCTTGAACAGAACTCAGGGTATGGCAACGATATTCATAGTGATAGAGCGAAGGAATATATTAAAAAATTAATTCAAAATAATGATGCAAATATACATTTTATACCAGGGGGAACTATAACTAATCTTTTAGTTGTGTCATCCTTTTTAAGGCCACATCAAGCTGTAATAGCAGCAGATACAGGACATATTACAGGCCACGAAACAGGAGCTATAGAAGCTACGGGACATAAAGTAATCAGTGTACCTGGCAAAGATGGTAAACTCACTCCTGAAGGAATCAAACTTTGTCTTAAACAAAACTCCGAAGAATTTACACCAAAACCAAAGATGGTATATATATCAAATTCTACAGAGCTAGGAACTATTTACACAAAATCAGAGCTAACTGCCATTCATGAACTATGTAAGGAAAATGGTCTAATATTGTTTTTAGATGGTGCACGTCTAGGGTCAGCTTTAGCAAGTAAAAACAATGACTTAACATTAAAAGATATTGCTGAGTTAACAGATGTATTCTATATTGGTGGAACAAAAAATGGAGCTTTATTTGGTGAAGCATTAGTAATAATTAGAGAGGATTTAAAGGAAGACTTTAGACAATTATTAAAACAAAGAGGAGCTATGCTAGCAAAGGGTTTTGTTTTAGGTATGCAATTCGAAGCATTATTTAAGGATAATCTATTCTTTGAATTAGGTGAATATGCAAATAACATGGCTGAGCAAATTATAGAAGTCCTAAAAAAACATAATATTTCTTTCCTTGCAGAACCTTGTTCTAATCAAGTTTTTCCTATATTAAATAATGATGTGATAAAAGAACTTTCTAAGAATTTTAGTTTTAATATTCAAGAAGAGATAGATGACAGACATTCTGCAATTAGATTTGTTACATCATGGGCAACAACTCAAGAAAGTGTAGACGCATTGGTTGAATTTTTTAATAAGAATGCTTAATATAGGTAAAGGGGATAAAGATGAATATTGCATTTTTCTTAACACCAAAAAGTGAGATAGTATATGTTAACACAGATGCCACAATGAGACAGGTACTAGAAAAGATGGAGTATCATACATACTCTGCTATACCTCTTATTGATAATGAAGGCAAATATGTAGGAGCAATTACTGAAGGGGATTTACTGTGGAAATTAAAAAACACTCCAGGACTTACAATTGAAGGTACTAGCAAGGTGTCGATAAGAGATGTAAAGAGGCATACAAAGAGTAATACTGTATCAATTAATTCAAATATAATAGATTTAGTAAACTTAGTTAAAACACAGAATTATGTGCCTGTAGTAGATGATGATGGGATATTTATTGGTTTAATTAAAAGAAGTGATATAATCAATTATTGTGCAAGGGTCTTAATAGAGAATGGAAATTGAAACTAAGGAGAGGTATTATGGTTACTGTTGAAGACATATTATCTATTCCAGCCTTAAGAAAATTATCTGTTATTGGTGGAAAGGATGGTTTAAATAAGAGAGTTTCCTATGTTACAGTTATGGAAGTACCAGATATTGTAAGATGGTTAAAAGGTAATGATTTTGTCATAACTAGTTTTTATGCTTGTAAAGATAATATTGAAGAACAGGTTAATCTAATTGATAAGTTAGCAGATAACCGTTGCTCCTGCCTTGCTGTGAAAACTGGACAATATGTAAAAGAGCTAGACAAGTCAGTTATTGAAAGAGCAAACTTAAGAGGACTAGTATTAGTTAAGATTCCTACTGATGTCACTTATATTGAAATTATAGTCAATGCTACAAATAAAATCTTTGAAAATAGAGATATAGACTTTATTATCGAAAAATACATGAAAGATATTATTTTTAATAACATTAATGATAATGAAATGATATTTGCACGGGGTAATCTTTTAGGTTTCAATATTAGAGATACATCTTCTTTAGTAATTACATTGAGTATGATAGATGAAGTAACAGATGAAAGAATCAATATTTTAAGAAAAACTGCCAAAACTATAGCAAAACAAAGTGACACTCTATTAAAATTTACATACAACCCAGTTGTTACTGTGGGAGATAAGTCATCAATATTGTTCTTTTCTAGTGAGGCTATAAATATAGAAAACAACTTGTCTATGATAATAGAACTTATTCATAAAAATAATAATAGAGAAATCTTGGGTGATATTCATATAGGAGTAGGGCCTATAGGATTAGGATTAGATGGTTTGAAAGATTCGTATTTTAAATCGATAGAGGTTCTTAAAATAGGTTCAATAATTAATAATAAAACAAGCATTTATTATTACGATAACATGAATATTTACATCACTTTAGAAAAATTTCTAAGGACGTGTGGTAAGGATGTTTTTAAAGAAATTTATAATCAATTAGATGATGACCTTATACTGACTTTAGATTCGTTTTATGAAAACAATATGGATGTAAATTTAACAGCTGACGATCTGTTCATTCATAAAAATACAGTAAGGTATAGGTTAAAGAAAATCAAGGAAATTACAGGATACGACACCTCCGTTTTTGAGGATAATTTTAAATTATATTTATTTTTAATATATACTAAGATTACTAAGAATTCTTGGTAATTTAGCACACCTCTATGTTAATAATAGGGGTGTTTTTTTGTACAAAAATTTCTGACAATTTTTGTACTACTGAACATATTAAGTTAAATTAGCACATGATACTATTATATTAAATGAGTTTGAAAATGTTTTCACATTAGAACTAGTTATGAGGTGGTAAAGTGGATTTAGAAACATCTATAAATTATTTAGAAACAATTATGAATAGGTTTTATCCAATAGGTAGTGATAAAAATGGCGGAGTTACAAGACTTGCCTATACTGAAATGGAAGATGAAATGCATGATGAATTTAAGAGTATAGGAAAAGAAGAAGGTTACAATATTGAAGTAGACCAAGTAGGAAATACTTTTTTAAGTAATGGTGATCATAAAGAATATTATTTAGTAGGTTCACACCTGGATTCTGTAATAAGCGGCGGAAGATTTGATGGAGTCTTAGGTGTTGGAGTAGGGCTTTTATTGCTTAAAAAAGTTAAAGAAGAAAACCTAAATATTCCATTAAAAGTTGCTGCATTTAGATGTGAAGAATCTAGTAATTTTATGAAAGCAACTCTTGGAAGCAGTTTAATTACAGGTGAATATAATCCAAGTGACTTTGAAGTTTTAAAATCTAGAGATGGTAAATCTTTAATGGATATTTTTAAAGAAAGAGGATACGATCAAACTCCTGAAGTTATTCAAGGGATAAAAGCTTACTTAGAGCTTCATATAGAACAAGGAAGGATATTAGAAAGTGAAAACTTACCTATAGGGATTGTTTCTACAATAGCTGGAAACACAAGATTTAAAGTAAATATTAAAGGTTTGGCTGAACACTCTGGAGCAACACCTATGAACATTAGGCAGGATGCATTATGTGGAGCCGCAGATATAATATTAGGAATTGAGAAAATTGGTCAGGAAGATTTTAGTGGTACTGCAGTTACCACAGTAGGAGTTATAGAAAATCACCCAAATTCACTAAATGTCATACCAGGAGAAGTTGAATTCTCAGTAGATATAAGAGATGGAGACAATGACAATATTGAAAAAATAAGATTAGCTATTTATGAAATGATTGATGAAGTTTGTAAAAAAAGGAATCTAGCATACGAAATGGAGTATTTATCATCATCTTCAGCAGTTCAATTGAATAATGAACTGATAGCTGAACTTATAAAAATTGCCACAAATCTAGATATTAATCATAAAGTAATGCCTAGTGGAGCAGGACATGATGCAATGAAGTTTGCTAAATTAACTAAAACAGCAATGATATTCGTGCCATGTAAAGGGGGTATAAGCCACAATCCTAAAGAGGACGCAAGTATTAAAGATGCAGCATTAGGTGCAAGTATAATATTTCAATATTTGAAAGGAGGGAATTAGATGATTATAAAAAATGGTAGAGTAATAGACCCAAGCACTGGTTTAGACAAAATAATCGATATTAAAATTGAAGATGGAAAGATTTCGGACATAGGGCATTTTGACAACTTAGGAGATACAGAAATAATTGATGCTAAAGGACTGGTAGTAGCACCAGGTTTAGTAGATATTCATGTACATTTTAGAGACCCAGGTTTTACTTATAAAGAAGACATTATATCAGGTTCTGAATCAGCAGCAGCAGGTGGATTTACTACTGTGGTTGCCATGGCTAATACAAATCCAATAATTGACAATGAAGAAACACTAAAATATGTTATGGAGAAAGCTAAAGAATCAAAGATTAACGTTCATACAGTAGCAGCTTTAACTAAAGGTTTTAAAGGCGAAGAATTAGTTGATATGGAAAAACTTCATAACTTAGGTGCAATAGGATTTACAGATGATGGTATACCAATAAATAATGGGAAATTAATCTTTGAAGCTATGAAAAAGGCAAAGCAGTTAAATGTACCATTGAGTTTTCATGAGGAAGATCCAAGTTTTATAGGAATAGCTGGGATTAACGAAGGAGCAATATCCAAAAAGTTAGGTATACAAGGCGCTACTAATGTATCTGAAGATGTAATGGTTGCTAGAGACTCCATGATTGCTTTATATACAGGCGCTACAATTGATATACAGCATATAAGTTCTGGAAATGCTGTGGACATGGTTAGACTTGCTAAAGGTTTAGGAGCTAATGTATATGCAGAGGTTACTCCACATCATTTTTCAATAACTGAAGAAGCAGTCCTTGAACATGGAGCATTGGCAAAGATGAATCCACCACTTCGAACTGAGAATGATAGAATGAGGCTTATTGAAGGTTTAAAGGATGGTACAATTGAAATCATAGCTACTGACCATGCACCACATAGTACAGAAGAAAAGAGTGGAGAGCTGACAAAGACTCCTAGTGGAATAATAGGACTTGAAACTGCTCTATCACTTGGCATAACAAATTTAGTTAAAAAGAATCATTTAACATTACTAGAATTACTTAAAAAGATGACAATAAACCCTGCAAAACTTTATAATTTAGACTGTGGAACACTAAGCATTGGCTCAAATGCTGATATTGTTATATTTAGTGAAGAAGAATCTTATGTTGTGGAAGAGTTCAAATCAAAATCATCAAATTCTCCATTTATAGGAGAAACATTATGTGGTAAGATTAAGTACACAATTTGTAAAGGTAATATGGTTTATAAAAATTTAAAATAGGTGGTGTTTATTAATGAATCATAAGCTTATTCTGTCTATTTTTGCAGTACTATTATTATTAGGAATGATACCTTTTTCGTTTACCGCTACTCCTGAGCCATATATATTTGGGTGGCTACCATTACCACTTTTATATTGGTGGGTATTAATGGGAATAAATTTAATCTTTGTACTTTGGGTAGCTAATTCTTTTGTTAAAAACGCTAAGGAGGAGGACAAATAATGAGCACAGATATGTTAAGTTTACTTATAATATTAGCTTATATGGGTATGATGTTATTTATTACAGTTAGAAATAGTAGAAAATCTAAATCTGATAATGCTACTAGTTTCTTCTTAGCAAATAGGGGAGTTAATTCTGTATTACTACCTCTTACTATGATTGCTGCAATGCAAAGTACATTCGCATTTTTAGGAGCACCAGGCATGTATTATACTCATGGGATATCCTACATAGTTTTAGTACTTAGCCAAGTTTGGGTCGCTATGATGGTTATCTATTTTGGTAATAAAATAAGATTATTGGCTAATAAGTATAACTATATGTCTATTGGGGATTATTTTAGAGATAGATATGGTTCTGATTACATTAAAGTGTTAGCATCAATCATCTCAGTTCTTATGACAATGGTATTCTTAGCTATGCAATATGTTGGAAATGCTAGGGCGCTACAAGTTATTACAGGTGATTTAGTCTCCTATGAAGCGGCAATTTTATTTACAGTAGTATTCTCTATTCTATATGTTCTTATAGGTGGTGCAGGAGGAGTTGTATTATTAGATGCAATCCAAGCTGTAGTTTTAATGGGGGGTATAGTTATAGCAGCATATATAGCTATTGCACCTGCAGGTGGTATAGTAAAACTATTTGAAACAGCTATTAAAGAAACTCCAGAACTGCTTTCAAGACCTGGAGCAAAGGGAATGTATACTAATAAATATTGGATAATGCAATTCTTGGTTCTACCTTTTGGAATATGGTTCTGTCCTCATATTTGGTCTAGATCTCTTATGGCAAAAGATGAAAAAGCACTTGCTAGATCTGCAATAAGTATACCAGTATCACAAGTACTTATATTTGGATTTTCAACATTGTTTATTGGTCTAGCTGGACATCAACTATTAGGAGATTTTGGTGCGGCTGATAATGTACTACCAACAATGATGAAAACATACTCTAATTGGCTAGTAGCGGCATTGATAATGGCAGCAGCTATGTCAGCAGGTATGTCTACTATAAACTCCATGTTATTAGTATCATCACAGATAACTTCTCAAGATCTAGTTTTACTAAATAAGAAGGATAAGGTGTCTGATTCCAAAAATATGTTGATTTCAAGGGTAATAGTATTGGTTTTAGCTATTTTGGCTGGATTAATCGCACTAAAACCACCAGCAACTTTAGTTCAAGTAGTACAAGACGTAGCATATACAGGGCTTGCACAGTTAGCACCTGCATTCATTCTTGGACTATATTGGAAAGATGCTAGAAAAGAAGGCGCTGCACTTGGCATGACAGTAGGTATAGTAGTACTATTTGCAATGAGAATATTACAAGTAAGTCCACTTGGTTATCCAGGATTTATGTGGGCATTCTTCTTAAATATTATAATTATGGTAGTTGTATCATTAGCATTAAAATCAAAAGACAATACAGCAGTAGAAGAAAAATTCTTCTCAAATGCGAGGGGGTAAAAATGGCAAACATAATTTACAACAAGAAACTGACAGATGAGTATTATTTGATGAAAATAGAACAAGAAAATGATGCAAAGATGGGACAATTTTGCATGCTTAGAGCTTGGGAGAATGATCCACTATTATCTAGACCTTTAAGCATTTTCGATAGAGATGAATCAACTTTGACTTTCTTATACAAGGTCATTGGTAAAGGAACTGAGATAATGGCAACTCTTAAGCCAGGTGAAGAAATAACATGCTTAGGACCATATGGTAGTAGTTTTCCAGAGGTAAAAGGTAAAATAGCAATGGTAGGTGGAGGAGTAGGAATCGCTCCATTATACTATGCAGCTAAGCAACTATCAAAGGATAAGGACACTGAAATAGATATGTTCTTTAGTCTAAGAGGTGTAGAAATATTAAGAGATGAACTTACTGAGGTTTCAGATAATCTAACATTAAAAACAAACCAAAGAGTAGTAAGCCTAGTAGATGCAGATAATTATGACTATATATTTACTTGTGGACCTGATTCTCTAATGAAGGATGTATATACTGGATCTAAAGGTAAAAAAGCCACTGTCTATGCTTCTTTAGAAAGAAGAATGGGTTGTGGAACTGGGATTTGCTATGTTTGCACATGTAAGACTAAAGATGGCAATAAACTTACCTGCAAAGATGGCCCAGTATTTCTAGCAAGTGAGGTGTTCGACATTGAGTAATCTAAATGTAAATTATAGTGGAATAAATTTTAAAAACCCAGTAATATTGGCGTCGGGAACCTGTGGTTTTGGTGTAGATCTTGATAATCTATTCGGTATAGATAAACTTGGTGGTATATCTACTAAAGGGCTAACATTAAATCCTAGACCAGGTAATGATGGAGTAAGAATATGGGAAACTACTGCTGGTATAATGAACAGTGTAGGTTTAGAAAACCCAGGTGTAGATGGATTTATTGAAAAATATCTAGATTTTATTAATAGTAAGGATACAGTTAATATTGTGAACTTGAGTGGACACTCTACTGATGATTATCTTTATGGTATAGAAAAACTTAATTCACAAAAATTAGATATTGTAGAACTTAATATATCCTGTCCAAATGTAAAAGAAGGTGGTATGGGCTTTGGTGTAAAAACAGAAATTGCCAGGAAATTAGTAAAAGAGGTAAGATCTATTTGCGAACACAAGCTTGTAGTTAAATTATCGCCTAATGCAGAAGATATAGTTGAACTAGCTAAAATGTGTGAAGAAGAAGGTGCAGATGGAGTATCATTAGTAAATACTTTTTTAGCTATGGCTATTGATATTAAAAGAAAGAAGCCTGTATTTGAAAATGGATATGCAGGATTATCTGGCCCAGCAATAAAACCTATAGCACTTAGAATGGTACATCAAGTTTCACATGCAGTTGATATACCTGTAATGGGACTTGGTGGTATTAGCACTTGGGAAGACGCAGTTGAGTTTTTAATGGCTGGTGCTAAGGTTATTCAAATCGGTACAGCTAGCTTTACTAAACCAGATATTGCCTTAGATATAATAGAAGGAATAGATAAGTATCTAGAATCACAGAACATTGAATCTGTTGAAGACATAATAGGTATAGTATAATATAAGCCCTATAATCTTGTAATAATAAAGATTATAGGGCTTAAATTTATCTCAATCTATTTTCAAAATATGTGAAGGCTAATTTTGAATATCCCATATTTCTTAGTATATCAGACACAATAGAACTTATTTCATAGGTAGAAGTAAATCCATCTTTACCTCTTAAGGATATAATAATATTCTCAATATCCTGAACTAACAATTCAGTTTCTCTTTGATTTAGAGTTAATTTTATATCGCATCCTGTATTAATTAAGCTTGTTGCCAGCTTTTCTTGACTAAAATCTTCAATTCTACCATCTCTTTTGTAAACCTTTAACAAGTCAAGTCCCCCTTTATCCTTTTATATATTTTTAAAAACCACCAGAACCACTACCGCCAACACCACCTCCGCCACCTCCTGTGAAACCACCGCCTCCACCGAAGGAGCTTGAGGTAGCAGTAGAAGAACCCGTGCTTCCATAAAAACTATTACTAAATTTGTCTTCGAAAGAAGATCCACCCTTGCTATTTGTCAGGAAGTAAAAATACCCCCAGTGCATCGGATAATAATCCATACCTATGGACTGTCTGTACTCATCTAAGTCTTTCATAGGTAATCCTAAGGCTATAAGATATATCAATGACAAGTCAGTAGATAAACCTAGGTTTTTAATGTCAATATTGTTATTGTTTTTCTTGAAATCCTTCCAAAGTCTATATTGAATATAACCTTTATCAGATTTTCTTGAGAATAAGAAGATGCTATATACCAGCATAATAATACTTAAAACTAATAATGCTATTCCGAATAATCCCTCAAAAACTAAAGTTATAATACTTATTGCTAGCAATATTAAACTGATTATCAAGGTTAAAACCCCATATTTATTGCTGCCTGAATCATATAATTTCCTTGAAAGTAATTCTCTTCTAACAATTTTTATCCAAGCTGTCTGTGATTTATGGAATTTACTTGAGTTGTTTTTTCTATAATAATCTATATCATCAGTACTTACCTTATGACCATCACCTATATCGTTAAAGAACCAATCTAATAAGTACTTTTCATGTTCTAACAAATTATTAGAAGATGTATTATTTCTAATAAATAAATAATCACTTAAATCATCTGATTTATTCCATTTACTTATCTTTTTATCTGATAAGACTTTCTCAAAGGATATATATTCTCTTCTTGCTAAATCGAGAAGCGTTGCAATATAGCTTCTAGGACCTATAATTGAATTCATAAATAGAGAAAGTTCTGCTGGGCTAATATCATCTGGGTGTATACTTTTCATTTCATTAAACAAATCTGGATGTCTCTTAAACTTATTTAAGATGACTCCTAGGATTAATAATCCACCTGCTGTTAATCCTATTGATATATTATTAAATAATGATTTTCTCTCTTCGCGTTTTATTTCATTCTCTTTTGCTTTTTCTACTAAAGCTCTTTCCTCGTTAAGTATATCATTTAAAGATCTATTACCAGTTCGAGTAGCTAAAGGGATATAGTCCAATGGAAATACAACTCTAGCTTCTATAAATGTTTCACTAGGGACATTTTCTACATCTAATCTTATACTTTGATTTTCAAAACTAATATTGCCATTTAAGGGTCCATGTCCAAAAATTTTAATATCGTCTTGATTAAATTTTGGTAAAATTATATCTGCTTTAAAATAGTCTATATGCGTAGCATTATTCTTTCCAATAAATTTATAAAAAAGTTCTCCTGTATCAGCATGAATAGCTGCTACATCATTTAATAAATACTTCAACCTGAAGGTTTTACTCTCATTTTCTGAAGGAGAAAATATCATTATATTTATATTATTATTGCTTGGGTCTACACTATATGCAGCATTTTCACCTTTCTTGGCCCTTTGATTTTGTACATATTCTAATTCTTGTCCATTTACTATTTCATACACATGTAAATCATCGATCTCTATAATATTATCTAAAGATATATCTACATATACACCATTAAAGTAAGTGTTAAAGTCATAAGTAATGTCTTTAACCACAGACAATGATCCATTTTCCAATAGTTCTGATTCTACAATCCAACTTGAAATATTCAGATCCTCTTCTGCAAAAACACTTAAGGGATTAACAAAAATTATTAAAGCGATAATAAATAAAATAAATCCTTTTTTCAAAAGCAACGCCTCCTATGTACTTCTTTATTAGTATATACCCACTTTTTAGTAATATATTATTTGTTTTCCTCAATTATAATTACTAACTAATTTTAGTATTATTGGGTATCTTATTAATAATATCATAATATTGTAAAATAAAATATGGAGGAGAGTATGATTTAGTCCTTGAACTATATCATACAAGGAAATTATGTCTAAAATTTATGAATTTGAAGCTGAAATAAAGAAGGTACCTGATATTGATGGGGCTTATGTAGAAATACCTTTTGATGTTAAAGAAGAGTTTGGAAAAAGAAGAGTCCCTGTTACAGCCACCTTTGATGGAGAGGTATATGAAGGTAGTCTAGTTAAGATGAAAACACCTTGTCATATAATAGGTATTAGAAAAGATATCCGTGCAAAGATAGGAAAACAACCTGGTGATGTAATCAAAGTAACATTATTTGAAAGGGATCCGAAAAAGAAATAGCATGAAGGGAGTGGTCATGATCAATAATAGACTAATTAAAATAATTGGGTATATCGTATTTGTCACTTTATTTTTGTATGTAACATTCTTTGGAGTTGGACCAGTATTATTTGCTGATGGAACCATACAAGAAAGACTTTTAACCGTTGGTATTATAATAATAGTATATATTGTTTTAGTAGCAGTATTTAGGTGGTTCCTAAGAAAAATTAACTAAATAGTGACCCTAGACGTTTAAATAAAACACGATTTTGTGTATAATGGATTATAGTCAACATCACTGGGTTATACCCAGTGATATTTATTGTACAAAAATAAAAAAGGAAATGACAAGAGAAAGAGTGAGACGACAATGTTTAATAATATTATAGATGAAGCAAATAGGTGTTTAGTATGTAAGAAAGCACGATGTCAATTAAAATGCCCAATAGATACGCCAATACCAGAGATTATCCAACTTATTAGGGAGGGTAAACCAGAAGAGGCTGGACAAGTCATGTTTGATAATAATCCATTATCAGCACTATGTGCTATTGTTTGTCCTCATGAAAACCAATGTAAAGGAAATTGTATAAAAGGTATTAAGGGTGAACCTATAGACTTCTATAAGATGGAAGAGATAATTTCTAAAGAGTACTTAAATGATATTCAAATTGAACCTATAGATCTTAATAAAGATAGAATAGCAATTGTTGGTTCAGGCCCTGCGGGGTTGACCATATCAGTTATTTTAGCTAGAAGAGGATATAGAGTCACATTATTTGAGTCTAATGAGAAAATAGGTGGAGTATTACGTTATGGAATACCAGACTTTAGACTTCCTAAGGATATGTTAGATAGATTTCACGATTTACTTATACAATTAGGTGTAAAGATAAGACCAAATACCTTAATAGGACCTGTTCTCACTATTGACAAGCTATTTAATGATGGATATAAAGCCATATTTATAGGGACAGGGGTTTGGAATCCTAAGACTTTAAATATAAAAGGAGAAAGCCTAGGTAATGCACACTATGCTATAGATTATTTAAAATCTCCATCAGTTTATAATCTTGGTGATAAAGTAGCAGTTATAGGTGCAGGCAATACTGCCATGGATTCAGCTAGAACAGCAAAAAGAAATGGTGTTAAAGATGTAACCATATTATATAGAAGAGATTTTGAAAGTATGACTGCAACAAAACATGAGATTGAAGACGCAAAGAATGAAGGAATCAAATTTGAATTATTTAAATCACCAACAGAAATAGTAGATGAAGGTGTTATTCTAAGAAGTACAAAAAACATAATTGATGATAAAGGAAAAGAAAAGTTAATAGAGTTAGAAAATGTAGAAGAATTATTTAAGTGTGACTCTGTCATAATAGCCATAAGTCAAACACCAAAGAATAATATAACTATAAACAATAAAGGTTTTAAGACTATTGGAAATGGATTATTAGAGATAGGAAATACAGGTGAAACAAGTAGAGAGGGTGTGTTCGCATCAGGTGATGTAGTAACAGGCTCTAAAACAGTTGTTGAGGCAGTAGCTCATGCTAAAGTTGTTGCAGAATCTATTGATCAATATTGTAACAGTCATCCTTATGTAGCAGATTCTAGGAATCAATTTTAATTTAAAGGAGAATAATATGGATATAAAGGATAATGAGGAATTAGACTATTTATTACCCATCAAAATAGCTGATGGAATATATTGGGTAGGATATTCAGACCAAAATGCTAGATTGCATTGTAATCCATATATCATTGTTGAAGATGATGAAGCGGTGCTTATCGATGGGGGAAGCAGAGATGATTTTAGTACAGTAATGTTAAAGATACTTAGATTAGGTATCAATCCTAAGACAATAAACAGATTAATTTACCAACACTTTGATCCGGATTTATGTGGTAATTTACCACATTTAGAAGCAATTATAGAGAATCCAGACCTAAAGATAATATCCCATCGTGATAATAATGTTTTTATCAATTATTATTCATCAATGACTCCAAAGCTTTGTATAGAAAAGATAGGATATACTTATACATTTAAAAGTGGTAGAAAGTTGGAGTTTTATAGGACACCTTATGCTCATGCACCTGGTAGCTTTATTACCTATGATTTAAAAACACGAACACTTTTTTCCAGTGATATATTTGGGAGTTACGATGCAAATTGGAGTCTATATAGTAATGTTCCAGAGGAATGTTTTAAATGTAAGCCAGATAAATATTGTAAAATAGATGATAAATTATGTCCAATCCATGGTATCTTGGACTTTCATAGAAGAAATATGAACTCAAAAGACTCGTTAAGATATGCTCTGGAACAGATTGAAAAACTAGACCCAATATTAGTTGCTCCCCAACATGGCAGCATAATTAATTCAAAGAAGGATTTAAATTTAATTATTAGTAGACTAAAAGAAGAAGAGAATATTGGTTTTGATTACTTTTTACAGGAGAATAATCATGGATATAGATAATTTCCAATATGTCAAATTGAAATTAGAGAGATTCGCTGACCAAATAGATAATAAAAACCAAAATATATTAATGACAGATCTAATGATAAAGTATTCTGAGCTATCTAAAAGTTTCGAGGAGAAAAACCATCTCCTATTAAAGAATAAAGAAATGCTACAAAAATATAATAATCGTTTAGAGGAATTGGTTAATGAGAAGGTAAAAGAAATTTCAGAGTCACAGATAGCTACTATATTTGCTTTAGTAAAGCTTGCTGAATCACGGGATGATGACACTGGTGCTCATATAGAAAGGACAGCACAACTATGCAGGTTGATGGCTATTTGTCTTAGGGAACATACAAAATATAAGGACTTGATAGATGATGAATATATAGAAAATATATACAAAGCAAGTCCTTTGCATGATATAGGTAAGGTAGGTATTCCAGATAGTATCTTACTGAAAAAGGGCAAGCTTACTGAAGAAGAGTTTAAGATAATGAAATCACATGTTGAAATAGGTTATGAAACATTAAAAGAAGTGCATAATAGATATACTGGAAATTCATTCTTAGAAATGGGTATGGATATTACTAGAAACCACCATGAAAAATGGGATGGTTCAGGTTATCCCAGAGGGTTAATAGGTGAAGAAATTCCACTTTCAGGAAGAATAATGTCAATAGTTGATGTTTATGATGCACTACGTTCAAAGCGTGTTTATAAAGAAGCCTATTCCCATGAAAAAAGTAAAGACATTATTAGTAGAAATAAAGGAACTCAATTTGATCCTATATTAGTTGATATCTTTCTAGATAATCATACTGAGTTTGAAAGAATTCATGAAGTTATTCATATAAAACCTTCAAAACATATATTATGATTATTTAGTATACCTATAGGGTAGAAAGAATACTATCTTGATGTAAGGCTCCTAAATAGGAGCTTTTATTATCCTTATTATAGATTTTTAAAATTTAAATTGATAAAAATTAGGAGGAAATATATTGCTTCAATTAAAAAATATCACAAAAAGTTATACAACTGGTGAGTTTACACAGGTAGCATTGAATGGCGTCAATCTAAATTTTCGTAAGAATGAGTTTGTTGCCATTTTAGGACCTAGTGGTTCTGGTAAAACTACATGCCTAAATGTAATAGGTGGACTTGATAGATATGATAGTGGAAATTTAATTATAAATGGAAAGGACACAAAGGATTTTAAGGACGAGGAGTGGGATGCATATAGAAATAATAGTGTAGGTTTTATATTTCAAAGCTATAATCTGATTTCCCACCTTAGTATATTAGATAATGTCGAAATGGGTATGACACTAAGTGGAGTTTCATCAAGTGAAAAACATAAAAGAGCAATTGAAGTTTTAGACAGGGTGGGTTTAAAGGACCATATACATAAAAAACCAAATCAATTATCAGGAGGACAGATGCAGCGTGTAGCAATTGCACGTGCACTGGCAAATGATCCTGATATTATACTTGCTGATGAGCCTACAGGAGCTTTAGATACGCAAACAAGTGTACAAATTATGGAATTAATAAAAGAAGTGGCTAAGGATAAATTAGTAATTATGGTTACACATAATCCAAAATTAGCTAATGATTATGCAGATAGAATAGTAAAATTCCGAGACGGTGAAGTTATAGAAGACTCTAATCCAATTTACGACCATGATGTTGAATCTGATTACGCTCTTAAAAAGACTAGTATGAGTTTTTTAACTGCATTAAAAATATCTGGAAAAAATATTGCCACAAAAAAATGGAGAACAGCATTAACTTCCTTTGCATCTAGTATTGGAATTATTGGAATTGCATTGATATTATCTTTATCAAATGGATTTGACATGCAAATCAAAGACTTTGAAACAAATACCATGTCAGGTTTTCCCATTATCATAACACAAAAGACAACAGAGATGGATAGGGAAGCAATGATGGAACATAGAAATGAAAGGTTGGGATTGACTGAAGATGAGGATAAGTACCCTGATGTAAATGTTATTTATCCATTTGATTATAGTGAATTAGATATGACCCATGATAATATCTTTTCTGATGAGTATATTGATTATGTTGAGTCAATAGATTCTTCTTTGATTTCTGGAATTTCATATACAAGAATTGTAAATATGAATATGTTAAAATCTGATGGGGATGTGGCAAAGTCAGTAAATACATCTTTGATAAATTTTCAACCATATCCAGAGAATTTAGATGATTCAATAGGATATTTTGAAAAAAACTATGATGTATTAGCTGGATTTTATCCAGAAGAGATGACAGATTTAGTATTAATAGTTGATGGTTACAACAGAATAGATAAAGCTATATTAGATGAACTTGGAATAGATTCAGATTCTGAAACCATAAACTTTGATGATATTATTGGACATGAAACCAAGATTATTTTTAATGATGAATATTATAAACAAATCGGTGATTTCTACACAATAAATGGGAACCCAACTAATTTAATTGATTTATACAATAGTGAAGAAGGATTAACCTTAAAGATAGCTGGAATTGTAAGAGCAAATGAAGATGTTAAATTAGAAATTCTTTCTCCAGGTGTTGCTTATTCAGATAAATTGGCAAAGTCTTTTATAGAAGATTCTAAGGAGTCTGAAATAGCTAAAAAACAAGAACAAGTAGACTTTAATGTACTTACAGGAGAACTATTTACAAATCCATCATCAAATCCAATGAATAACAGAGGGCCTATGAGTGGTCAAGGAAGTCCAGTAACTAAGGAAACAATTCTTACTACCCTTGGAGCAGACTCTACACCCTATATGATAACCATATATCCAAAGGACTTTAATACAAAGGACGAGGTTCTTAGATATCTTGATGGTTGGAATGAGGATAAGGACATAGACGATAAAATAGTATATACTGATTTAGCTGCCACCATTACCAATCTTTCTTCTGGAATAATGGATGCAATTACTATAGTTTTAGTTGCATTTGCTTCAATTTCATTAGTGGTTTCTTTGATTATGATAGGAATAATAACCTATATTTCCGTATTGGAAAGAACAAAGGAGATTGGAGTATTAAGGGCTCTAGGTGCCAGAAAGAAGGATATTACAAGAGTATTTAATGCAGAAACATTTATCATAGGAACAGTTTCAGGATTGTTGGGAATATCAATTGCTTATGGATTAACTATTCCAGTAAATATTATTTTAGAAAATATGACTGATTTACCAAATATAGCTCAACTTAATCCAATACATGCAACAAGCTTAGTGGTTATAAGTGTTGTACTAACTATGTTAGGTGGGTTAATACCTGCTAGGATGGCAGCTAAAAAGGATCCAGTAGAGGCTCTTAGAACTGAATAATGAACAGTGGGGAAGCAAAACTTTGTTCACAAAACTTTGTTCATTTTAGGCTTTTAGAAGACGATTGTATCAATAAAAAAAGAATCTTGTATACACTTACAAGATTCTTTTTAATACTTCATTTTACTTTTAGCTTAATTCATAATTAACTGCTTGAGACTTAAATAGTTTAGTATATAGGCTATCTTCGTCTTTAAGCAAGTTTTTATGAGTATCATAATCAGAAATTCTACCTTGATCAATTACGAGTATCTTGTCACAAAATACACTGCTAGACATTCTGTGAGATATATAGATAGCTGTTTTATCTCCAACCATACTATTGAAATGTTCATAGATTTCAGCTTCTGCCAATGGGTCCAGTGCAGATGTTGGCTCGTCTAAAATTATCAGGGATGCATCCTTATATAATGCCCTGGCAATGGCAATCTTTTGACTTTCTCCACCAGACATTTCAATTCCCTTTTCATCATATGCCTTACCATATAAAGAAGCAATACCATCAAGTAATTCATCAATCTTATCCTTTAATCCAACTTCTTCGATGATATCCATAGTCTTTTCAGAATCAGAATTTATTTCCTTGCAAGTAATATTTTCATCTATAGAAAATGCAAAGAGCTTATAATCTTGGAACACTGCAGCAATTTTATCCATATAAGATTTATGATCATAATCAAAGATATTTCTACCGTTGATTAATATAGTCCCTTTTGTAGGATGATATAATCTACATATTAATTTAATCATAGTAGTTTTTCCTGCACCATTAAGGCCTACTATAGAGATTTTCTCACCTTTATCTATATTAAATGAAATATCCTCAAGTACAAAGGTCTCACTACCAGGATATTTAAAGGATACATCTTTAAATTCAATGGACTCAATTTCACCAATAAACTCATGTTTCCCATCTAAAGTATCCTCATCAGGAAGAGACATGAACTCCATAAATGGTTCTAAATAACCTAGCATTTGAACTAATCCTATTAAAGACCGACCTAATTCCATAGTTGTAGTAGTAAAATTAATGGCAGCAGATACGTACATTGTAAAGGAGCCTATGGATATCCTTTGACCAAATCTACTGCTAATAACCCTAAGGCCTACATAACCATAGGCTAAAGCTGACTGAAGATCATTTACAACTCCAATTGATCCTAAATATTTACCTTGTTTTTTATAATAAGCTGAGAACCAAGTATTGATTTCATCGTTATAGTATGCTACTCTATCGGTCATCATCTTATTCATATCATAGAGTCTTATATCCTTTTGGATCTTATCATCATAGGCAAAGCCTACATAATAGCCATATTTACGATTGACAGGTATTATCTCTTGGAAGAAATCCATCTGATATGATACAAAAGACTTATATATCAATACGGAAATAATAATTGTAATAACTAACAATAACACCAATACCCAGCTTAGAGTAAACATTATTGTCAATAAACCTGCTATTGTTATAATATTTTTAAGCGTCATTGCTATTTGGACAATCAAACTTTGTAAGGCACCCTGATTATTAATGGCAAATACAGCTCTTTCCTTTAAATCAAGATAGTATGGGTTTTCCAAATAGAAGAACTCAACATTCATAATCTTTCTTGCCATTTCTTGACTAAATTTTTCGGACATATATATCTTTTTAACATCCATATATTTCTTTGTAGTATTAGTTAAAAAAGTAAAAAACACATTTGATAAGACTATTAAAGAGCCAAATAAGATTAATCTGTTAATATTCATATCACCAACTAGCTCATCTATTAAGAACTTTGGAAGTATAACATTTGAAAATATCTGTAGACTGGTTAATAATGTGTCAGCTATTAATAATATAATATAGGAAGGGGATATTCTCCATGCAAGTGTAAAGAACATCTTAAGCTTCTTGATATGTTTCATCTTCTAACCCTCCTTCATTATAGTACTTGCCTTGAATAGTAAACATTTCATAATAAGCACCTTTTTTATTGATTAATTCCTCATGATTGCCATATTCTAATAATCCGTCCTTGTCAAATAGAGCAATTTTGTCACAGAATTTAGTACTAGCTAATCGATGTGATATATAAACAGCAGTTTTTCCTGTTACTAGTTCACTGAAGTTTTCATATATTTCGGCTTCAGCTAAAGCATCTAAAGCAGCAGTAGGTTCATCCATGATAACCATATTTCCATCTTTATATAAAGCCCTTGCAATAACAAGCTTTTGATTTTCTCCACCTGAGAATTCTACTCCATCTTCTTCAATAACCTTTAACATCATTTGATCTAAGCCTTTAGAAAAGCTTCTGATTTTATCTCCTAAACCTACTTTATCTATGGCCTTCATTATACGTTCTTCATCTAAGTTATCAGAACTACAAGCTACATTTTCTCCAATAGTAAAAGCCAATACATTTACTTCTTGAAAAACTACAGAGAACATGGAGTATAATGCTTTATTTCTAAATTCCTTTATAGAAATATTATTGATAAGTATCTCTCCCTCAGTAGCATCGAATAATCCTGTCATCAACTTAACCAGAGTACTTTTACCAGCGCCATTTACTCCCACAATAGCTAGACGTTCACCTTTATTTATTTTAAAGTTGAGGTTTTTAAAGACATATTTCTCAGTATTAGGATATTTGAAACTAACATTTTTAAATTCTATTTCTAAAGTATCACCTTCTATAGGACCCCTTGGACCACCTAATTCACCTAGATTCTTATCTATAAATGTATAGAAGTCTTGAACATATTGACCTTCATTTAATATGAAGGATACATTGTCAGCTACAGTTTTCATTAAAATAGAAAGATTCGTAATAGCAGCAATGTACATGGAAAAGTCAGCAATGGTCATACCATTTAATCCTTTATAGATTAAAACTCCATAAGTCAGCACATTACTTAATAATAAAGATCCTAAACCTATGAAACCTAGTAAATATTCCTTAGTTTTAATCATCTTATGAAGGTATACGAAGTTATTTATTTCTTCATCATAATTATTAAGAATCCTATCTTTGAAACTATAGATTCTGATATCCTTTCCATAACCAAAATCATGGGTTGTTCTGTAATAATATCTTTTTTTCCTTTCAGCATGAGCTATTTTATCCTTCATATCATATTGATATTTATGAACCTTTTTATTAATCCAGATGGTTACAAAAATATTTAGGAATAATCCTAACAAAATCCAAATATTAAGCAAACCAATAAATACTACCAAGGCCAAAATGGTAATTACTATAGCAAAAGTTTCAAATAATTTATGATATATTCCTTCAATACCATTGCCATTGCTACTAGCTGCTTCCATTGCTTTAGAGTTTTCCTCTAAAAAAGAAGCATCCTCTACATATTTGTAATCCATACTTACGATTTTATCGAATATATCTCTTATATAGTCGATTCGCAATTTAGTAATCTTAGGATATGTTAAATCATGGATATAAGTCTTTACGAACCCCAAAATCCCTGTAAGAATAAAATAACCTAGTATTATGCTAATTAAATTTTTGATTCTAGCCATATTACCTAGTGTCAATTCGCTGATCAATAATTTTGGCAATATTATTGAAAAGAATGGATAGATAGAAGCTGAAATTGTGTAAATAATAAAATAAAAGTAAATCATTTTGTTATGGATGCTAATGTTCTTTAATAATCTTCTCAAGGCTTCAATAAGAGAAACCCCCTGATTCTTTTGCATAAAACATCACCCCTAAAATATTTTGTTTGAAACTAAATTCTTAATTGAATCACCTAATTCTTCAACTTTTTCTTTATTAGTTTCGTAATATACTTTTCTAGAGTTAACAGCATCAACAGTAATGGATACCAACATGGAATTTAGTAATATTTGAATATGATGGGATATAGTTGATGGTGCTAAGTCAAGAGCTTCTGCTATTTCTTGTAGATACATTTTTTTGTTAGCTAATATACCGACTATTCTTAGCCTAGTAGGATCACTTATTGCTTTTAAATCAGATAAAATTTGGGTATCATTAAATTTATTTTTCTCAGAAAGCTTAACTAAGTCCTCTAAATATATACCAATATAAGAAATCATTCTATTGTCATAGGATTCTAACATTGACATTTGACTGAAGTTTAAAATGCTAAAATAGAATTCTGTGTTATCAGATAAACTTAAGTTTATTTTTAATGTTTTTTTAATAAACGAATCAAGTCTATCATCTTTGTTTATAGAGTTAACTGCCTTATCAAAATCTTCTTCAATTATATAAAAGTGTTTCTTTAAAATAGGGACGCATTGTTTTAATAACTTTACTAGTTCTTCAATAACTTCATAACGGCTATTATATAGATTTATCAATAATAGTTTTGTTTTGTCATCAAAATCAACTTGCTCTAGATAGTTAAGTAGAGTACCTATATTATCTATATTGATATCAGAATCCTTTGGAAGGTTTAGATGATCATCTAATAAAGAGGATAATACTTTATTTATTAATTTATCTATAGTTTCGTGATCATTATTTAAATTTGAAACATCATCCATAAAAAATGTTAGAAAGCCAGCTATTGTTGTTATTAGATTGTCTATATTAGTTACTTTGAAGTATTTTTCTAAGTTGGAGTACTTTTCATATATTGGTATTATTTCTGATAGCACAGATTCTTTGTAATTACTATATTTAGAAAAATAATCTTCCATTTCCTTTTTACTCATTCCAAGTTTATTTTGTCTTTCTGACTCAACTTGTTGATCATGGTTAACGTAATCACTAATACAAGAGGCAGATTCATAAACCCAGTTTGGTTCTTTATGTATAATCGTCATCATTAAATCACTCCTTCTAGTTGCCATTATATTACTATAATATTAGATGTATGTCAACAGTATTAGATGGACATCTAAAATATTTTATTACAATTAGAAGGAGGGGAGACAATTTACATGAGTAAATAGTAATGAAAGATTTAATGGTTTATGTTAATATAAGTTTGAAATATACTTTAAATATAATTTTTAGGAGGGATAAAATGATAATTGAAATAACTTCAGAAGCGGAGCAATATATTATTGAAAACGGTAAAGAAGTATTTATTAAAGTAGATACAAATGCTGTTAGGTGTTGTGGAGTTGCTACTCTAATGCCAAAGATATCATTACGAAAACCTAAAGATTTGACCTCATACATTTTAAAAGAAATTAATAATATTAATGTATTTGTTGATAAAAGATTTGATGATAGTAGTATAATCTCTATTAGTTTGTCTAAGTTCTTGAAATTTAAAGGATTATATGTAAGCTATACAGAATCAAGCAAATGATTATAGCAATTAAAAAAGGACCTACTAAAAATAGTAGGTCCTTCAATTATTATCCTTATCCTCTTAATACTTTAAGTGCATTACTCCATGCTACTACTTGATCAAATAGAGTTTGCACTGAATCTTTGTGGTAATCAGCTGGTGTAAACTCACTCATATCTTTGAAATCTGTAAATAGTGAGAACATTACTTGTTGTCTAACGTCTGCCATTTGCAATTCTCCTGCGATAAGTCTTAATGTTTCAACAGCTCTAACACCCATTGCACTACCATAGCTTACAAATCCAACTGCTTTATTAGCCCATTCTTGTGCTAGAAAATCTATAGCATTCTTTAAAGCTCCAGATGTTGAATGATTATATTCTGGAGTTACCATTATATATCCATCAAATTCTTCTATTTTTTCTGACCATCTCTTTGTATGATCTTTTGTGTATTGTCTATATCCTGCTGGCATTGGTTCATCCAATAGTGGTAAATCAAAATCAGCAATATCAACTAATTCAAATTCTGCGTCTGTTCTATTTTTGCTTTGCTCTAAAACCCATTTAGCAACAGCTTCTCCGTTTCTTCCCGGTCTAGTGGAACCTAGTATTATACCTATCTTTGTCATACAATAACCTCCATTAATATTATTAAATTTATTAATCAATATTTTTTAAGTTTCATTGAGTATCTAGTGTATACCCATGAAAAAATAAAATTAACAAAAAGATTACAAAATTTTTATTATAGCCTGTTTAAGCAACATTTAATAAGTCTGTGAATAGAATTATATATAGTTATTTATCTAATTGGGGGTATCGAAATGTATTTAAAGAAAATTTTCAGCTTTTTTCTTTTGTTTTTATTATTAACTAGTTTAGTAGAAAGCAGTATAAGTTATTCAACAGATGTGAACTTTGGAGTAGCCGTGTTAGAGAAAGAATTAAATCTAATTAATAATGACCAAAATGAACATATTAATGATATAATAGACCAAAATGAAGAAAATAATGGAATCATAGAAGAGCAAACAGAAGAAAAGAAAGAAGATATTGAAGATAATTTAGTAAATGAATCTGATAAAACTGAAGAAGAACCAATAGTAGAAGATGTTGTTGAAGTTATTGAATTCAATATAGCTCCCTTGCAATTAAGAGAAGGTATCGTTAGTGATGAAGTATTTAGAATAAGAAAGTACCTAGAACTCAAGGGTTATACAGATTTAGGTGAAGGATATTATTTTGATTCAAATTTAAACAAAGCAGTTATTGATTTTCAAAAGGCTAATAATTTAAATCCTGATGGAATAATTGGACCAAAAACCTTTAGTGCTATTAATGAGGATATGAAAACAAGTTTAATAAACATAAATTACTATGAAATAGAGTTACCGGAGGATGTACCAAAAGGGAAGTGGATATTGATTAATAAGGGAAGCAATACTTTGTATCATTATGATAATAGAGAATTAATAAATAAATATCCAATAGCAACTGGAAAGACACCGGAATACACACCTGAAGGTAAATTCTATATAGCTACAAAATTTGTTAACCCTTATTGGGGTGGTGCAGGTAGATTTAAACCAATCAAAGGTGGAGCTCCTAATAATCCATTAGGGAAAAGGTGGCTTGGGTTAAGTATCAAAGGTGGAGGTACTTATGGTATACATGGTAATTCTGATGTTAATAGTATAGGAAAATATGTTTCCCTAGGGTGTATTAGAATGTACAATGAAGATATTGAGTATTTATTTGATATAGTTGAATACAATACTCCTGTTTGGATAATAAGAGATTTAACCTCAGTAGGTCAATGACCTACTTTTTTTACATTATACTAATAATCATGTTACTTTTAAGTAATAATGGGGATAAATAAATGAGGAGGATTTTAATCAAATGATAAAATTAATTATTAGGAAATTTATAAAGAATTATGGAGATATAGACAATGTAATTGTAAGAGAAAATTATGCAGTTTTATCTGGTATATTAGGGATAATAAATAACTTCATACTTTTTTTAGTTAAGTTAACAATTGGACTAGTTATTAATAGTATAGCAGTTATATCAGATGCTTTTAATAACTTAAGTGATATGGGAACGTCAATAGTCACAATATTTGGAGCAAAGTTAAGTAATATGCCACCTGATAAAGAACATCCTTATGGTCATGGCAGGTTTGAATATATAGCTTCACTTGTTGTATCATTTATAATATTTGCTGTAGGTCTTCAGTTACTTAGAACTTCATTTGATAAAGTTAGATATCCTGAGCAGGTTGCATTTAATTGGATATCAATTATTATACTGATAGCATCTATATCCATTAAATTATGGATGTTCTCATACAATAAATATATTGGAAAATTGATAGATTCAAGTATCAATAGAGCCATAGCATATGATAGTTTAAATGATGTATTAGCAACTTCAGCTGTTGTGGTCGGCACAATAGTTGGTAATTTTGTATCTTTACCTATAGATGGAATCTTAGGTTTAGTAATTTCAATAGTAATAATCTATTCTGCTTTTACTATTGCAAAGGACTCAGTCCACCTAATTTTAGGTCCGGCTCCTGATCCACAAACAATAGAGAATATTAATTCTATTGTATTAGGTGGAGAAGGAATCAAAGGTACACATGATTTAATAGTTCATGATTATGGACCAGGTAGAATTAGCGCTTCCATTCATGCAGAGGTATCTGATGATTTAAGCATTGTTGAAATTCATAATGAAATAGATAGAATAGAGAAAGAAATCAAGAAAAAACTAGGTATCAGTATTGTAATCCATATGGATCCTACAGAATAAATGTATAATTTTGCTAGATTTTATATTGAAATATTAATAAGAATGTGATTAGATATAAGAAGATGTTAAGAAGATTAGATGATAGGAAGAGGTTTAATTCAATATGAATGCACTTAATAAATTTTGGGGAACAATTATTAATGGTATTGCAAAATTTCTCTCAGTTTTATTTGATATAGTTATTTCTATAACTGAAGGGATAGTACTCTTTGTAAGATACATAGGTAGAGGTTTATATGGAATTATCAGTATGGGTGGATGTTTAATATTTTTCATATTTGGTCCTTTTGCACTTACTTTACTCTTTAATCCAGCAATAATGACATTTATATTACTTCTTGTAATTATTCCAATTTTGGGGACAAAGTTTGTTTCGCTTTTAAAGTATGTTAAGTATATGATTACAGAGTATTTATTTGATAAAGCAGATAATTTAATTCATGGTAGAAAAGCAAGATTTGATTCCTTTAGTGGTTATGGAAATAAATACAAGAGGATGGAACAGGAAAAACTTAGAAAAGAACAGCAACAACGTCAACAAGAACAACAAAGACAATGGGAAGAAAGATTTAGACAATGGAATGAGCAACAACGAACCTACCAAGGTGGTTGGTATGATTATGGAAATGGAAACTATAATACTGGTGGTCAAACCTATGCAAATCCTAATATAGAGTTTAAGAAAAAGTATGAGGAAAGCTGCGATTTACTAGGCGTAGGTTATGATGCTGATAAATATCAAATAAAATTGGCATATAGGAAAAAAGCAAAGGAATACCATCCGGATTTGAATAAAGCTGCAAATGCAACACAGATGTTTCAGAAAATCAATGATGCATATGAATTTTTAAGTGATTCTAATATTGAGCGATACAAGACTATGTAGTAGAATAAATTTTGATATTCGAAAGAGGTATGTCTATGGAATTAAATTCCAAATTTATGAAAAAGGCCATATTTTTAATTAGCTTTGCAATTATTCTGATGTGGTTACTTGAAAATATTGTAGTTGTAGTTTCAGTGCTCAAGACCTTTTTTTCAATTATTTCACCATTTATATTGGGATTGGTATTAGCCTTTATATTAAATGGGCCCATGAAATTTTTAGAAGAAAAGATTCCGTGGAACAAGGGAGTTTTTAGAAAAACAAGTATTGGTGTAAGAAGAGGCATAAGTTTTTTGATTACACTAATATTATTTATTGGTATTCTTCTTTTGATATCTTTTATAATAATACCTGAACTGATAAATACACTACAGGACTTAGTCAATAAAAGCACAATTTATATAGAAAGAATACAGCAATATGTGACATTTTTTATAGAAGATAATGAACAATTAATGGAATGGGCTAGATTTGTAGATTTTGATTGGGAACAATTAAGAGTAAATTCCATTGAATTTACTAAGAATAGTTTAATATCAGTTTTAGAATCAACACTTAATTTCTCGATATCTGTAGTAAGTGGAGCTATAAACTTTGCATTAGCTTTTGTTTTTTCAATATACGTTTTATTTCAGAAAGAAAAGCTTATTAGACAGATGAGGAAACTAATATTAGCTATTAGTCCTAAAAAAGTAGCTGACAAAATATTTTATATTGCTAATCTATCTAATAGAACATTCTCCAGCTTTTTACATGGGCAATTGTTTGAAGCTATAATACTTGGATCATTATTCTTTATTGCTATGACCATATTTAGGTTCCCTTATCCTTTGATGATAAGTGTGACTATAGCAGTAACGTCAATCATACCAATATTTGGAGCCTTTATAGGAGCATTTATTGGTGCATTTTTAATATTGGTTATTGATTTTAAAATGGCATTTTTATTTATAATAATGTTTTTAATCATCCAACAAATTGAAGGTAATTTAATATATCCCCATGTTGTGGGAAAGGCAGCAGGTCTACCTTCAATGTGGATACTAGTAGCTGTAACAGTTGGTGGAAGTTTAATGGGAGTATTGGGAATTCTTTTGTTTATCCCTTTATTTTCAATTGCATATACACTTTTGGGTGAATATATTAATTATAGATTAAGAGAGAAAAAAATATTAGAATAGTGTAGTTTTATGTTAATAATATATGAAAGATTGGATAAAATGTAGATAAATGTATAAATATTGGGTAAATATACATATGTACATATTTATTTAAATATGTATTAACTATAACATAGAACTGAGGTGTTAAGATGAAGAGGTTGGTATTATTTGGTCTAGTACTTACTTTGGTATTGACCATGGCAGTTGGATGTACAACCGATGAAGCTAAGTATAAAGATGGTACATTTAAAGCTGACGGTGAGATGGATGAAAGAGGTTGGACTCCTGTAGTTGAAGTAGTAGTAGAGAATGGGGAAATAGTCTCAGTTGACTACGATGAATATAATGAAGCTGGTGAGCTAAAATCAGAAGACGATGAATATGCTGAGTCTATGAAGAGTGTATCCGGAGTTAGCCCTGCAGAAGCTTATAAACAACTTGAAGATGCTCTTGTAAAGAGACAAGATGTAGATCAAGTAGATGCAGTATCAGGAGCTACTACAAGTTCTGAGCAGTTTAAAGAACTAGTTAAAGAAGCTCTAAACAAGTAAATAATTTAAATTAATAAATCCTATTGAGAATGAACTCAATAGGATTTTTTTACATATGTTAAATAACCCAGTTACCATTTTTAAATAGTTGTACTTCATTACCATTCTTTTCATAGGCAGTGATATCAAGATCAGGTCCACCAACCATGAAGTCAACATGGATCAAACTATAGTTAGAACCTTTAGAAGCTAATTCTTCTTCAGTTAATTGAGAACCATTTTTCATTGCATATGCATATGCTCTTCCAAGAGCAAAGTGAACAGATGCATTCTCATCAAATAAAGTATTGTTGAATAATATACCTGTATTAGAAATAGGTGAATCATCTTGTACAAGAGCTATTTCGCCTAGATATCTAGCACCTTCGTCATTATTTAATAGATTTTCTAATACTTCATATCCTTTTTCTGCATAGAAATCAACTACTTTACCATCTTTAAAAGTAAAGCCAAAGTTTTCTACAAGTTTCCCATTTAAACTAAGTGGTTTTGTAGCTTTAAGTGTGCCATTAACTTTTAACTTATGAGGAGTAGTAAATACTTCTTCAGTAGGCATGTTAGCTACATAAGCAGCTCCTTCTAAACTTTCCTTTGAACCGCCCATCCAGTAATGGTCTTCTGCCAAATAAACTTCAATATCTGTTCCAGGACCTTTTAGAACAAGTTTTTCAAATTCTTTTTCGTTTAAGAAATTCTTGTACTTCTTTAAATTTTTATCATGGATCTGCCAAGCATTAATAGGATCCTCTTGATCTATACGAGTTGCTTCAAAGATTTTCTCCCATAATTTTTCTACAGCATC
Organism: Tissierellaceae bacterium; assembly: GCA_031460505.1. Taxonomy (GTDB): domain Bacteria; phylum Bacillota; class Clostridia; order Tissierellales; family Tissierellaceae; genus JAAYTL01. Next base: position 205,199 of record JAVKTT010000004.1, on the reverse strand, counting down.
TTCATCACTAAAATCAGGGAATACTGATTTTGCCCAAGGTATAGAAGGTACTGCAACTATTGACCATTTTGTACGACCTGTCATCCTATATTTCATCAAAGGAGTAGATGCCAATGAAGCTGTTTTTTGATTCTTTGCTACTAAATCTCCATCTATATCCTTTAATAATTCAGGATCTGGTGCAGATATAAATAGGTGGTGATAATTATCCTTATACATTGCTTCTATAGAATCTACTTTCCACTGAGGATATTCTTCAAATACATAATCCTTACCATGTTTATATCTAATAAGGTTCATCTCATCATCATTAAATGAAAATTCTACATGCTTAGCTCCTAGTTCATATGCTTTTGCCATAACAAGCCTAGCTAGAGGTAAACTATCTAAATTTCCGCCTATTATTAGGCCTTCTTTTTCCTTTAAATTAATCCCTACCTTTACAGCAAGTTCAGCATATTTCTCTAATTTAAGTTGAAATTCATTCATCTCTCCAATCCCTCCATTAGTTGTATATTATCAATATTGTAGCATATTATACCATGAAAAAGAAATATTTCCTTTCATTGTTAAAGAGAATACATAGTGATATAATTTATTATTAGAATATAAATCAAGAGGAGAGTTTAACTCTTATTAGATAGGAGAAGATTTATGAGTAATTATATTGAGTTTAAAGATGTAAAAAAGACATATCAAATGGGAGAAGTAGAAATAGAGGCATTGAGCGGAGCAGACTTCTCCATAGATAAGGGTGAGTTTGTCATAATAGCTGGACCAAGTGGAGCGGGTAAAAGTACAATTTTAAACATCCTTGGTGGCATGGATACAGTCTCATCAGGTCAGGTTATTGTTGATGATAAAGATGTATCTAAGTTTTCAAGAAAAGAGCTTATTACATATAGAAGGCATGATATAGGATTTGTATTCCAGTTTTATAATTTAGTACAGAATTTAACTGCAATTGAAAACATTGAGTTGGCTACACAGATATGTAAAAGTGAATTAGATCCTAATGATATTTTAGAAGCTGTTGGACTAGGACATAGAAAAAAGAATTTTCCTTCACAATTATCTGGTGGTGAGCAACAGAGAGTTGCAATTGCAAGAGCATTGGCTAAAAGTCCAAAATTACTATTATGTGACGAACCTACGGGAGCATTAGACTATAATACAGGAAAATCAATATTAAAATTATTACAGGATACAGGTAGAGAAACGGGAATGACTATTGTGGTAATCACTCACAATCTTGCTATTGCACCAATGGGCGATAAAGTAATAAGAGTTAAGAATGGGAAAATAGACAGTCAAACTGTAAATAAAAATCCTATTCCGGTAGAAAGGATTGAATGGTAGTGAAAAAATCTGCATTAGTCAAAGATGCCTTAAGGGATATTCTAAAATCGAAGGGAAGATTTTTTTCGATTTTAGCAATAATTGTTATCGGTGTAGCCTTCTTTTCAGGACTAAAAATTGCTCCTCAGGACATGAAATACACAGCTGATAAATACTTTGATGATTATAATTTGATGGATATTAGAATTGTATCAAACCTAGGGCTAACAAAAGATGATTTGGTAGAGATTAAGAAACTAGAATCAATTGAGGATATAAAAGGTTCTAATAGTTTGGATGCTTTAACACTTCTAAATGAAAAGGAATCCGTAATTCGTATTCATAGTTATGCATCACAAGACCAAATAAATGGAATGAAATTAATAGAAGGTAGATATCCTCAGAAGTCTAATGAAGTTTTAGCTGAAGCAGGAAAGGACCTAATATCTAACATTCCATTGAATTCAAAAGTAAATCTTTACTCTGGAACTGATAAGGATTTAAGTGATGATTTGGAGAATACGGAATTCACAGTTGTAGGAACAGTCCAAGTTCCTTATTATTTATCCTTTGAGAAAGGAAATTCTGCCATAGGAAATGGTAGAGTAAGTAGTTACATTATTATCCCACAAGAGAATTTTAAATCAGATATATTTACAGATATTTATTTAACTGTAGAAGGTGCTAGAGAGATCAACTCCTATACTGAGGAGTATTTCGAGATAATAGACCCTGTAGTTGCCAGGTTAGAAGAGCTAGCAGAGTTTCGTCAAAACACAAGATATGATGAAATAATTGATGAAGCTACTGAAAAGCTAGAAGATGGTAAGAGTGAGTACTATGAAGGGAAAGCTGAAGCTGATAAAGAGTTAGCTGATGCTTTAATAGAGTTAGAAGATGCTGAAATTAAAATTTTAGATGGAGAAAGGGAGTTAGAAAAAGAAGAAAGAGACTTTTATAGAACTATACAAGAAGGAAAAGATAAATTAAAACAAGCAGAATTAGATCTTGTAAAAGGTGAAGAAGAATTAGATAAAGCATTTAGAGAGCTTAATGATAAAAAGGAACAAGCTGAAGAACAATTCTCTATGGCTGAATTAGAAATTCAAAAGGGCGAAGAAGCTGTTATTATGCTACAAAGTCAAGTTTCGGAGCTGAAAGCTGCTTTAGAAAATCCCTTATTACCTGAAGAACAAAGAAATAAACTATCATTAGATTTTGAGACTGCAAAAGTAATGTTAGAGAAGACTAAAGATTCCGTTGAAAATGGCATACTAGAATTAAATGCAGGTAAACAAGCCCTTATTCAAGGTGAAGAGGAACTTAATAGAAATAGACAAATATTAATGGAATCAAGGGATACAATTGAACAGGAAAAGATAAACTTAAGCCAAGGTGAACGAACAGGAATAAGAGAGTTAAATAAGGCTAAGGAGGATTTAAATCAGGCAAGAATTGATTTAGAAGAGGGTATAGAGGAATACAACAAAGCAAAATTGGAAGTAGAAGAAGAGTTAGAAGAGGCTTGGAATGACATATTAGAAGCTGAAAAAGATATTCTGGATATTCCAGAAGGGAAATGGTATGTACTGGATAGAGAAAGTCACTATTCCTACATGGATTATAAAGGGGCTGCAGATAGAATAGATGCTATAGCAGGTGTCTTTCCGTTGTTTTTCGCACTTGTTGCAGCACTTGTATGTCTTACTACGATGACGAGAATGGTTGATGAACAAAGAGGTAATATTGGAACGCTTAAGGCATTAGGCTATGGGAAAGGAGATATTGCATTTAAGTATATTCTTTATGCGTTTATTGCTACATTAGTTGGCTGCATCTTTGGAATTGCAATAGGGTATACAGTTTTTCCTACAGTTATATTCAACGCTTACGGAATAATGTATATTCTTCCGACAGTTCAGCTTTTATTTGACTATAAATTAGCAATTGGAGTTTCGGCTGTAGCTATTATTTTAACTACATTTACCACCTATAGTGCATGCAGCAATGAATTAAAAGAAAATACAGCAACTTTAATGAGACCTAAGGCACCGAGAATTGGTAAAACTGTATTTTTAGAGAAGATTCCATTTTTATGGAATAGATTGCACTTCAGCCATAAAATAACCATCAGAAATCTGCTTAGATACAAGAGAAGATTCCTTATGACAGTGTTTGGAATAGCTGGATGCACAGCATTATTGTTGACTGGTTTTGGAGTTAGAGATTCTATTAGAGCAGTTGTAGATAGACAATTCGGTGAGATATTTATTTATGATATAACTCTAGGTTTAGAAGAAGTTGGAGTAGATAATTTAAGTAAATATGCTGAAATAAAGGACTTTGCCTTACTTCAAAGAGAAGGTGGAAGCCTATCATTTAATGGTATTAATAAGGATATATCCATAGTTGTCCCTGAGAATAGCACAAATATTTCGGAATTTATTAGACTACGTGATCCTAAGACAAAAGAGAAGATAAATATTCCTGATGAAGGCCTTATTATTACAAAACAAATAAGTAATAGTATGGATATAAAGATTGGAGACAAAGTCGTATTAATTAATAATAAAGATGAAGAGAAAGAAGTTGAGATTATAGGTATTACTGAGAATTACACTTCAAATTATGCATATATCTCAAATGAATATTACGTGGAAATATTTAGTAAAGAGCTGGAATATAATGAAGCAATAGGCCATGTAATAAATATGACTAGAACTGTAGAAGATAAGTTGTCAAGGGACTTACTAAGTGAAGAAGGTATTGTATCTGTGAGTTTTAATACTATGGCAAGAGAAAATTTTGATGAGATAATTTCTGCTCTAGGATATGTAGTTGTAGTTATTATAGTATCAGCTGGTTCACTGGCCTTTGTAGTACTATATAATTTAACAAATGTAAATATAAGTGAAAGGGTTAGAGAAATAGCTACAATAAAAGTGTTGGGTTTTTATGATAATGAAGTAGCAAACTATATTTACAGAGAAAATATAATCCTAACATTTATAGGAACATTAGTAGGTTTAGTGATGGGTATATTTTTGCATAAATTTATAATGACTACTGTTGAAATGGATAATATTATGTTTGGCTTAGATTTAGAGCCAATGAGTTATATATATTCTGTCCTTTTAACATTGGCATTTTCAGTATTTGTCAACTTTGTTATGTATTACAAGTTAAGAAATATCCCAATGGTAGAATCACTAAAATCAGTTGATTAAACTTTAATTAAAGGAAAGGTGTAGCATATTGAGAAACAGAGATGATTTAAAAAGAATCTATAGAGACACAAAAAAAGGAATAAAAGGATATTTTATAGCACAGTTAGTATTGATGATTATGACGTTCTTAATATTTAGTATAGGTCTTGTTATTGTAGATGTTAATTCTCCGCTGCTAATAGCATTTATCATAGCAGTTCTTGATATATTGCCAGTATTAGGTAGTGGTATCATCATGATACCATGGGTTATTTTCAGTTTAATTGCTGGCAATTCACAAAGGGCATTAGGATTGGCCATAGTATATGTTGTAGGAACTTTGATTAGGCAAATAATAGAGCCTAAGATTACTGGAGATAAAATTGGTATAAGACCTATATATACTTTTGTAGCTACAATATTAGGTTCTATAATATTTGGACCAATAGGCATTATTCTTGGACCAATTATTGCAGTAGTTATAAAATCAATATTAGATATAAACAAAAACAATTAGGGTATAAACAAAAAAGTAACAAGTACTTATTTTATAGGGAGGTATTATAATGGGGTTAATAAAAGCAATAAGTAGTGCAATAGGAGGAAGTCTTGCTGATCAGTGGCTTGAGGTTATAGAACCAAATGATATGGGTGACAATACTGTATTTACCAATGGTGTAATGGTTAGAAAAGATGATAGAAGAGGTTCAAATAAAAAAGGAACTGTAGATACAGTTTCCAATGGCTCAATTATACACGTATATCCAAATCAATTTATGATGTTAGTTGATGGTGGAAAGATAGTAGATTATACTGCTGAAGAAGGTTACTATAAAGTCGATAACTCATCATTGCCATCTATGTTTAATGGAACTTTTAAAGATGCACTTAAAGAATCCTTTGGACGCTTCAAATATGGTGGAGTTACACCGGCTTCACAAAAGGTTTATTATGTAAATCTTCAAGAGATAAAGGGTATCAAATTTGGAACACCAAACCCTTTAAATTACTTTGATAACTTCTATAATTCTGAACTATTTTTAAGAACATTTGGGACTTATTCAATAAAAGTAACAGATCCACTTTTATTCTTTATGGAAGCAATACCAAGAAATGCAAATAAGGTTGAAATTCAAGATATAAATGAACAATATCTATCTGAGTTTTTGGAAGCACTCCAATCTACCATGAATCAAATGTCAGCAGATGGAATCCGTATTTCTCATGTAGCATCAAGAGGAAGAGAGTTAAGCAAATACATGGCTGACATATTAGATGAGGATTGGAAGAGAATGAGAGGTATGGAAATTCAATCTGTAGGAATTTCTAGCATCTCCTATGATGACGAATCTAAAGAATTGATTAATATGAGAAACAAAGGTGCCATGTTAGGTGACCCAACTGTAAGAGAGGGATATGTACAAGGCTCTATTGCTAGAGGCTTAGAAGCTGCTGGTTCCAATGAAGGTGGAGCAACTGGAGCTTTCCTTGGTATGGGAATTGGAATGCAAGGTGCAGGAGGATTTATGGATGCAGCATCTCGTAGCAATCAAAGGCAAATGGAGGAAAACAGGAACACAAAGGATGAAAAGGTAAGTTCATCTAATGGCAACAATTGGTTCTGTCCAGATTGTGGCAACAAAAATAATGGTAAATTTTGTGTTGAATGTGGTACTAAGAAACCAACATCAGATAAATGCTCAAACTGTGGGTATGAGCCAAAGGGTGAAACTCCTAATTTCTGTCCAGAATGTGGAAATAAGTTCTAAGAGGTGATGCAATATGGCTACAACTAGCTATAAATGTCCTAGTTGTGGTGCTGGAATTCATTTTAAACCAGCATTGAAGAAGTTCAAATGTGATTTTTGTCTAAATGAATATACGGAATCAGATTTAATAAATGAAAGTGATAAACAAAAGGATTATGATACGCATGAACATGAACACAGCGATGAATTATTAAATGTATATAACTGTAAAAGCTGCGGTGCAGAAGTTGTGACAGATGAAACTACTACATCTACTTTTTGCTACTATTGTCATAATCCAGTAATTATCTCTAGTAGGTTAAAGGGAGAATTTTTACCAAATAAGATCATTCCATTTAAGCTAGATAAAGACAGAGCAAAGGAAACCTTTCTTAAATGGGTAGGAAGAAAGAGGTTTATACCTAGAGATTTTACTAGTTCTTCCCAATTAGAGAAGATAACAGGAATTTACCTGCCTTATTGGTGGGTAGATTATGAAGCGGATGTTGACTACGTAGGTGAAGGATTAAATATAAGAGTGTGGCGTGTTGGTAATAGAGAGTATACTGAAACTAAAAAATATGAAGTTGTACGAAAAGGGAAGATAGATATAAATAATGTAGCTGAACTAGCCTTTACCAAAATAAGCAAAGATTTATTAAATGGGATAGGTCCCTACGAAGAAAGTGAAGCTATTCCATTTTCAAAACCATATTTATCAGGTTTTTTTGCGGAACAATACGATATTGAAAAAGAAAAGATTGAACCCTTCATTGAAGAGCAAGTCAATAGATATAATAGTTATTTAATAAGCGAGAGCATACAAGGTTACAATAATGTGAGTAGTATTAAAAATGATATAAACTTGAATGCAAAGTCTTGGAATTATACTTTATTACCAGCATGGATTCTAACCTATATTTATAATGGTAAGACCTATGTATTTGCTGTAAATGGTCAAAATGGAAGAGCATATGGCGAGCTACCAGTGAGTAATACGAAATTGTCTAAAGCATTTGGTGGTATATTTGCAGCTACCTTCGCCATCCTTTTATTAGGAGGGATGTTTATATGGTAGATACAAGATTTAGAAGAATTATATTATATTTGGTTTTATTTATACTGATTTTGATTCCTGCGGGAGATGTATTTGCTGAGAAAATATTGGTCATTGATAATGCAAACTTAATGACGGAAGATGAGATATTGGATTTAAATCTAAGAGCAAATGCTTTGTCAGAAGAATTTAATATGGATATAGTTATGGTGACTACTAACGATACGGAAGGTAAAACATCAAGGGAATTTGCAGATGATTTCTTTGATTATAACGGATATGGAGTAGGGCCGAATTACGATGGAATATTGTTTTTAATAGATATGGATAATAGGGAAGCATATATATCAACTACAGGTATAGCTATTAGATACTTAACAGATGTGCGTATAGAATCCATCCTTGATGTGGTCTTTGATAATGGCATGGGCCAAGGAAATTATTATGGTGCAGCTTTAGGCTTCTTAGAAGGAACAGAGCACTATCTTCAAAGTGGTATCCCATCAGACCAATATAATGAACCTGAGGATGTTCCTGTAGAAAACAAATTGACTTTAACAGACATATTTATAGCTATAATAGGTGGATTAGGAGTAGGTGTAGTTTTTGTTTTAAGCACTAAGTCCCAATATAAGTTTAGAAAAATGGGAAATCCATATTCCTATAGATCAAATAGTATTGTACATTTCCAAGGAAATGAAGATAGACTTATTAACAGTTTTGTAACACATAGGATAATTCCCAAAACTACAAACACACCAAAATCAACGACTGGCAGGAGTACTACACATAGATCCTCAAGTGGAAGATCACACGGTGGTGGAGGCAGAAAATTCTAATATGAACAAAGGGGGCGTGAAACTCTATTCACGCCCCCTTGTTCATCTCTTATTATTTATTAAAATTTAGTGTTTTACAACCTTTGGTAGTGATTTTGCTTGTTCTACCCATTTATTTACTTGTTTTAAGTAAGGCATAGCTCTTACAATTTTCTTTTCATCATTAACTTCTATCATCTTTTCGAGTAGATTTTCAGGTTTTCTAGTTGCTAGCTCAGGTATTGTATCAACTCCTGATGCTTCTAGTAGTTCTGCGTATTGAGGTCCTATCCCCTTTACTCTAAATAAATCGCTGTGATTTACCCATGTAAGGATTAGTTTTTCTGAGATTCCAGTTGCTTCATGTATAGATTTTCTGCCCTTTTTTGTAGCGCCCTTTTCAAGTAATTGATCCGTTGTTTTGATACCGTAATCTAGTAGTTTAGCAGCGTAAGCTTGTCCTATACCTTCTATTGTTTCTATACTTCTCATCTGTGAAACCTCCCTTTTTAAATTGTTATTCTATTGATACCACTAGAATTCGATAAATAACAGGGTTATAAAAATAAAAATAAAAGAATATCTATAAAAAAACATAAAAGTATGATAAACTTAAACTGTAATATTATTTAACACGGAGGGAATGGACTTGGATCTTAAATCAAAAATAAGAGTAATAGAAGGTTTTCCAGTAGAGGGTATAAGTTTTAAGGATATAACTACTTTAACAAAGGATAAAGAAGCTTATAAATATGCAATTGAAAAAATTGTAGATGATTTAAAGGGAAAAGATGTTGACTACATAGTAGGTCCTGAAGCAAGGGGCTTTTTATTTGGTGCTGCAGTAGCATATGCATTAGGTGTAGGTTTTATACCAGTAAGAAAGCCAGGAAAATTACCAGCAAAAATAGCTAGTAATGAATATGAGTTAGAATATGGTACAAATACTCTTGAAATACATACTGATTCAATTGAAAAAGGTGATAAAATAGCCATTGTAGATGATTTATTAGCAACAGGTGGAACTGTATTATCAGCTGCAAAGTTAATTGAGTCACTAGGTGGAGAAATTGTAGCAATGGAATTTATCATCGAGTTAGAGGATTTAAATGGTAGAGATAAATTAAGTCAATATCATATAAACTCTTTAGTATGTTATGATAAATAATATAAAAAAAGCATCTCAAATACTTTAAGTATTTGAGATGCTTTTTTCTAATTTTAGTAATCTTCCTTTATCACTTTTTCAATTGTATTTACATCTCTATCGAAGTTTAGTGGTTTAACTGCAGGACCATGGAGGACTTTTCCCTCATAGGTAAATCTAGACCCATGACAAGGGCAATCCCAAGAACGTTCAGCACTATTCCACTTTAACTCACAACCCATATGAGTGCATGTTGTATTTACTAAATGAAGCTTTCCTTCATCATCTCTGAAACAACCTACCTTATCACCATCAACTTCTACTATAACTGCATCGCCAGGTTTTAATTCAACATCATTGTCTGTATTAGATAACTTTCCTTCAATCAATTGAGAAGCCACATTAGCATTTTGGACTACGAAGTTCTTTGTAGATGCAACAATTGTTTTTCGTGATGGATTATATACATCTGCCCAAGGACTTTCACCTTTAAATACTAAATCCCTAAGGATAATAGATGAGGCTACACTATTAGTCATGCCCCACTTTGCAAATCCAGTTGCCACATAGAGATTTGGAGTATCTGAAGCATATTGTCCAACATAAGGAATTCCATCCAATGTAAAACAATCCTGTGTTGACCACCTAAAAGGTATGTCCTTTATAGTAAATATATCCTTAGCAAAGTTAAGCAATGCTTCATAATGTTCATTTGTATTTTCTCCTTGACCAGTTTTGTGATTCTCACCAACTACTAATATTAGTTCTCCATCATCTGTAGGATGATATCGTAAAGAACGAGGTGGTTCCTCAGCGTTGATATACATACCACCTGGATATTTCTCCTTAGCTTTAATTCCTAGAATGTAAGACCTTTCAACATAAAGTCTAGCATAATACATAGATTTTTTATTAAAGAATGGATAATGGGTTGCTATTATTACCTTTTCAGCAGTTACCTTTTTACCCACATCAGTATTAATAATATATTTATCATTTTCGCTATTTAATTCAATGGCCCTGGTCTTTTCGTATATTGATACTCCACGGTCATTTAATATCTCCGCTAGCTTAAGTAAGAATTTTCTTGGATGAAATTGTGCTTGATTTCTAAACACCATACCAGTTTTAATATCAATAGGAAAAGGTATGTCACTAATTAACTCTGCATCAATCCCTAATAATCTTGCAGCCTCAACTTCTTTTACAATATCTTCCTTATATTTATCCTCTTGAGTATAGATATAAGCAAACTGGGACTCATAATCACAATTTATATTATTCTCATCAGCTATCTTTTTAATTTGATGAATGGCTGATTCATTAGCCCTTGCATACTGTTGTGCTAATTCTCGACCCATTTGATTTACTAACTTATCATAAATTAAATTATGTTGAGATGTTAGTTTTGCAGTAGTATGTGCTGTTGTAGATTGAACAATTTTTTCTGCCTCAATAATTGCTATATTGAAACCCTGTTTTTCTAGCTCATATGCTGTTAAAATTCCTACCATACCACCACCAACTATGGCGATATCTACACTGACATCGTCATTAAGTGAAGGATAATTTGTATCTTCAGTAGATGAAATCCAATAAGACTTAGGCATATTTTTTAATAAATTTATATTATTCATTTTAATCCTCCGGTAAATATTAATTATAATTAGCATCTACCATATTTATATAAATATACTAATAAATCCTATAAAGTAATGACTTTATAAAATAGTGTGCAATTCTAAAAAATATAAAAACATGACAACAAAAACACAAAGAAAACGTTGTCTTTTCAATTGTTTGAAAGAATTTTGAAAATCTTTTAAAAAAGTGTTGACAAAGTTCCTTTAGGGTGTTAAAGTAATAGAAATTAATTAATTTCGAAATTAAAAAATTATAGAAAAAAGATTAAAAACAATGATGAAGATAAAACTATCAATGTTACAAAATTCAGCGAGCTGGGTATGGTGTGAGCCAGTATTATGTATGATAGACAATGCTCACTTCTGAGTTGCATAGCTGAACTATAGTAAGTTATGATGTTAGCCTACATTACAGGGCAATGGTTTAATTTGAACCTATTGAGTTAGTATCTGTGAAGATACTAAAACTAGAGTGGTAACGTGCTAACGCGCCTCTATTATATATTTAAAAATATGTGATAGAGGCTTTTATTATATAATTTTTCGGGGGTGGTTGTATTTATAACTAGTGACATTGCAATTATATTTTATAAATTATTAGGAACCAAAAAAAATAAAAGAGGGAGTGTTTATAAATGAAAAAAACAAAGATAATGTCTTTAATGATAGTAGCAGTAATGATGGCAAGTTTCCTTATAGGATGTACTTCAGGATCAAATAATGGAGGTTCAGCTGATGCGGATACAATCAAAGTAGGCTTGAACTATGAGTTATCAGGTAATGTTGCAAGTTATGGTACTGATTTATCTACTGGTGTAGAAATGGCACTAGAAGAAATCAATGCTAATGGTGGGATATTAGGAAAACAAATTGAAGTAGTTAAAATGGATAATACATCAGATAGTACAGAATCTGCTAACGTAGCTACTAGATTAATTACTAGAGATAATGTAGTAACTATATTAGGACCTGCTACTTCAGGAAACACAAAGGGTGCTATTCCGATAGCTTCACAAAATAAAGTACCTCTAGTATCAGCTTCTGCAACAGCTGACGATGTTACAATTGATAGCAATGGAAATGTTAGAGAATATATCTTTAAGACTTGTTTCAGTGATTCATATCAAGGTATCACTATGGCAAACTTTGCTTACAATGATTTATATTTAAAAAAAGCAGCAATCTTAACTGAAAATACAAGTGATTATAGTAAAGGTATTACTTCAAACTTTAAAGATGAATATGCAAAATTAGGTGGTACAGTTGTATCTGAAGAAGCTTACCAATCAAAAGAAACTGACTTTAAAGCAGTCTTAACAAATATAAAAGCTGCTAACCCTGATGTATTATTAGTACCAGGATATTATGAAGAAGTAGGACTTATTATTAAACAAGCCAGAGAATTAGGACTAAATGTACCAGTACTAGGTGGAGATGGATATGACTCTCCTAAGATAGTTGACTTAGCTGGAGCAGCAGCATTAAATGATGTTTACTATTCAAACCACTATTCACCAATGGATACTGCAGAAGAAGTAGTAGCATTCAGAGAAGCTTTCAGTGCAAAATATGGTAAAGAAGCTGGTGCATTCCACGCTTTAGGATATGATTTAGGATACTTCTTTGCAGATGCAGTAGAAAGAGCAGGAGAAGCAACTCCTGAAAAAATAAAAGATGCTATGGCAGCAACAGTTGATTTCAAAGGAATTACAGGTACATTATCAATTGATGAAAACCACAACCCAATAAAAGCAGTAACAATTCTTGAATTAGTTGATGGTCAACCAACTTTCTTGAAAAAATTAGAACCATAAAAATTGATGAATGGTGGAGCTTAGCTCCACCTAAACCCTATGATAGTAATAATTGACGTGTAATTGGATGGAGTGATAATAATGGAACAGATTTTACAACAGATAGTAAATGGAGTATCTCTAGGTAGTATATATGCACTTATTGCTCTTGGATATACAATGGTTTATGGAATAATAAAATTAATAAATTTTGCTCATGGTGAGATATATATGGTTGGAGCTTATGTTGGCTTATTTTTAACAACATACTTAAATTTAGGTTTTTTCCCAGCACTTATTCTTTCGATGATTATTTGTAGCTTATTAGGTGTGTTAGTTGAAAAAGTCGCATATAAACCTATACGAAACTCTACAAGAATAGCAGCTTTAATTACTGCAATCAGTGTTTCATTATTTTTACAATATGGAATGATGTATTTTGTAGGACCCGAAACAAGAACTTACCCAGATATATTACCAAATGATCAAATTAACATATTTGGTACTGGAGCAGTAATTGATATTAAAAACATCTATATTTTAGTAGTTACTATAGTATTAATGGTTTTATTGCAATATGTAGTTTACAAAACAAAGGTTGGAAAAGCTATGAGAGCAGTAGCTCTTGATAGAGATGCATCTGAGTTAATGGGAATAGACATGAACAAGACAATATCATATACATTTGCCATAGGTTCAGCATTGGCAGGAGCAGCAGGAGTCCTTGTAGGAACATATTACAATACTATAAACCCTTTAATGGGTGCAGGACCAGGGCTTAAGGCTTTTATTGCTGCAGTAATTGGAGGAATAGGATATATTCCAGGAGCTGTTTTTGGTGGATTCCTATTAGGTATTACTGAAACATCCGTTAGTGCAATGGGTGGTTCCTTATATAAAGATGCAGTAGCATTTGCCATTTTGATAGTCATCCTTTTAGTTAAACCTACTGGAATATTTGGGCTTAATGCAAAGGAAAAGGTGTAAGGAGATGAGTGGCATGAAATTATTTAGCAAAAAAAATCTAATTTTAATAGCATTAATTCTAGTTGTGTACTTTGTAGTTGGAATTCTAATGAATATGGGAATTATTGATTCATACATTCAATTAAATATGGTAGTAATTGGTGTAAATATAATTTTAGCGATTGGATTGAATCTAATAACTGGTTTTACTGGTCAGTTTTCATTAGGCCATGCAGCATTTATGTCAGTTGGAGCTTATGCATCTGGTATATTAACAGCAAAGCTTGGTCAGCCTTTTATAGTTGGAATAATAGCAGCAGCGTTAGCTGCAGCAGTTGCGGGGATATTAATAGGCGTACCTACATTGAGATTAAAGGGTGATTATTTAGCAATAGCAACTCTAGGATTTGCTGAAATTATTAAAATAATAGGCCTTAACAATGATTATATTGGAGGAGCTATTGGGCTAAATGATATACCTCAATATACTAACTGGTCTTGGTTATATTTTTCAGTTATAGGAACCATAGCCATCGCTCACAATTTTGTAAATTCCTATCACGGTAGGGCATGTATATCCATAAGGGAAGATGAAATAGCTGCAGAAGCCATGGGAGTAAATACAACTTATTATAAGATATTAGTTTTTACTATAGGAGCTCTTTTAGCAGGTATTGCAGGAGCATTACATGCAAATTATTTCTTCTTTATAAAACCAGATTCATTTGGATTTATGAAGTCAATTGATATTTTAGTTATAGTAGTATTTGGTGGTATGGGAAGTATTACTGGATCAGTTGTCGGTGCAATAGTTCTTTCCATAATATCAGTATTCTTACAAAGTTTACCAGAACTAAGAATGGTTATCTATGCAGTTGTATTATTTTTAATAATGGTATATAGACCACAAGGTCTGATGGGAGATAAGGAGTTTAAACTGTTTAATAAGGAGGGTGTATTTAATGGAAATGCTAGTAGTAAATAATTTATATAAATCATTTGGTGGTGTTAAAGCCGTATCAAATATTAATATGAAGATAGAAGAAGGTCAAATTGTAGGACTAATAGGACCAAATGGTGCTGGCAAAACTACATTCTTTAACCTATTAACAGGTATCTATAGTCCTACATCTGGTGATATAGTATATAAACTAAAAAGAGAAGTATCAGCTTGTAATTTTAAGCCATCAAAGATGGTAGAATATGGTGTTGCAAGGACTTTCCAAAATATAAGATTATTCAAAGATATGACAGTATTAGATAATGTTTTGATAGGTTATCATAATAATTTCAAATATAACCTATTTACTTCATTGTTTAGATTACCAAAATACTTCAAATATGAAGAAAAAGCCTATGAAGATGTAATAGAAACATTAAAAGCGTTTAATTTGTATGATAAGAAGGATATACTAGCAAAGAATCTTCCATATGGAGATCAAAGAAGAGTCGAAATAGCTAGAGCTTTGGCTTCTAAACCAAAGTTATTATTATTGGATGAGCCTGCAGCAGGTATGAATCCACAAGAAACTAAAGAACTTACGCAACTTATCAAATGGATTAGAGAAGAATATGACTTAACAGTCATTTTAATAGAACATGATATGTCCTTAGTAATGGATTTATGTGATGATATATTTGTATTTAATTATGGTACATTATTAGCTCATGGGTGTCCTGAAGAAATACAACATAATCCAAAAGTTATAAAGGCATATCTTGGAGGTGAGTAGTTTTTGCTAGAATTAAAGAATTTAAATGTATTTTATGGTGGTATACATGCTTTAAAAGATGTTAGTTTAAAAGTTAATAATGGAGAAATAGTTACTCTTATTGGCTCTAATGGTTCAGGTAAGACTACAACCCTAAGAACCATATCAGGTCTAGAAAAAGCAAAATCAGGTGAGATTTTATTTGAAGGTCAAAATATTACAAAAAAACATGCATCTGAAATTGTTAGGATGGGTATTTCTCATGTTCCAGAAGGTAGAAGAGTGTTTTCTACAATGTCAGTTTTAGAAAATCTGGAAGTTGGGGCTTATACAAGAGTAGATAAAGTGCAAGTAAATAAAGATATTAAAAAAGTATTTGAGCTGTTCCCAATACTTTATGAAAGAAGAGCCCAAAATTCAATTAACTTATCAGGTGGAGAACAACAGATGCTAGCTATCGGTCGTGCACTCTTAGCAAAACCTAGATTACTGTTACTTGATGAGCCATCTATGGGATTAGCACCAATCATTGTAAATGAAATCTTTGACATAATAAAAAATATTAATAGTCAAGGTACAACAGTACTATTAGTTGAACAGAATGCAAAAATGGCGTTACAATGTGCTGATAGAGCGTATATAATAAAAAATGGTAATATTGAATTAGAAGGAACAGCTTCTGAGTTATTAGATAACGAACTTGTTCAAAAAGCATATCTTGGCGGTTAACAGTTATTGATTAATCAATTTGTGTATACTTTTATTAATAATTGAAATAATATTGAACAAAGCAAAAATGTTATTGATTTTATATATACAAAGAACTATAATGTGGATGTAAAGTACAATATTTTTTAATTTTATGGAGGGATACAAATGAAAGCAGTTGTCGATAGAGATGCATGTATAGGTTGTGGATTATGTACAACAATTTGCCCTGATGTATTTGAAATGGATGATGAAGACATAGCAACAGTAATAGCTGATCCAGTACCAGCTGAAAATGAAGCTGAAGCTCAAGAAGCTGCAGACTCATGTCCAACTGATGCTATTTCAATTGAAGACTAATACTTAAATAGTATGTACAAAAAGAAACTCAAAATCTGGGTTTCTTTTTTGTATTTAGGGTATATTCTAATTATGATTATTTTATAACAAAATAACAATTGAAGTATTATTAATCACTAATATTTCACATTAGAGTGTTATAATAGGATAAATTTTTTAATAAAGAAAGCGGGGATTAAATGAAACAAGACAAAAACAATATACCAAAGAAGCCCTTGATTTTTTACTATATAGTAGCATTACTTGTAGTAATGGCTTTAAACACATTTTTCTTTCCAAAGATATTAGAGACACAAATAGAAGAAATTGACTATGGTACATTTTTAAAGATGGTAGAAAATGGGGAAGTAGAAAAGGTAGAATTAACCGACACTCAAATATTTCTGAACTCCAAAGAAGAAGGAGACGATAAAGTCTATACAACTGGGGTAATGCCTGATCAGGATTTAACAAATAGACTTTTAGAAGCTGGGGTTACTAATTTTGGGAAAGTAGTACCAGAAGAAGTACATCCATTAATTAATTTACTTATTAGATTAAGTCCATTAATATTATTCTTTGCTTTCGGACAACTATTATCACGTAACATGCAAAAGAAAATGGGTGGCATGTCCTTTGGAAAGAGTAATGCCAAAGTATACGTACCTGCTCAAGCAGGAAAGACATTTGATGATGTAGCAGGTCAAGATGAGGCTAAAGAAGCATTACAAGAAATTGTTGATTTCTTACACAATCCTAAGAAATACCAAGAGATAGGTGCAACTATGCCGAAGGGAGCTTTACTAGTTGGACCTCCAGGAACAGGTAAGACTTTATTAGCAAGAGCAGTAGCTGGTGAAGCTAATGTACCATTCTTCTCTATTTCAGGTTCAGAGTTCGTAGAGATGTTTGTAGGTATGGGAGCTGCTAAAGTAAGAGATTTATTTAAACAAGCTCAAGAAAAAGCTCCATGTATAGTTTTTATAGATGAAATTGATACTATAGGTAAGAAGAGGGATGGAGCAGGACTAGGTGGTAATGATGAAAGAGAACAAACTCTGAATCAATTATTAACTGAGATGGATGGTTTTGATGGTAAACAAGGTGTGGTAATTCTTGCTGCTACAAATAGGCCTGAATCACTAGATCCTGCCTTACTAAGACCGGGTAGATTTGACAGACGTATACCAGTTGAGCTCCCAGATTTAGGTGGTAGGGAAGCTATACTAAAGGTTCATGCTAAAAAGATCAAGATGGAAAGTAATGTAGATTTTAGACAAATAGCTCGAGCAACAGCAGGAGCTTCTGGGGCAGAACTTGCAAACATAGTAAATGAGGCAGCTTTGAGAGCTGTAAGAAATAATAGGGACAAGACAAATCAAGAGGATTTAGAAGAATCTGTAGAAGTAATTATCGCTGGCTACCAAAGAAAAGGTGCTGTAATTTCTTCTAAAGAAAAGAGAATTGTTGCATATCACGAAATTGGCCATGCATTAGTAGCTGCAAAACAGACTGATTCTGATCCAGTTCATAAGATAACCATAATACCTAGAACATCAGGCGCATTAGGATATACTATGCAAGTACCTGAAGATGAAAGTGTATTATTATCTAAGGAAGAGTTATTTAATAAGATAGTTACAATATGCGGAGGTAGAGCTGCGGAAGAAGTAGTATTTGGTTCTATTACAACGGGTGCAAGCAACGATATTGAGCAAGCAACAAAAATTGCTAAGGCAATGGTAACAAGATATGGCATGAGCGAAAACTTTGATATGATGGCATTAGAAACTGTTACAAACCAATATCTAGGTGGAGATTCATCCTTAGCATGTTCACCAGAAACATCATCTAAAATAGATGTTGAAGTATTAAGCATAATTAAAGCTGCACACAAAAAGGCAATAGAACTTCTTCAAGATAACAGAGCTAAGCTAACAGAGCTTTCTAATCATCTATTAGAAATGGAAACTATTACTGGTGAAAAGTTTATGGAGATTCTAAATAATTAATCTATCTTGTAGATAATATGGTATTATATAAGAAGAACTAAGCATTGTATGGAGGCTAGATTATATGGAATATATGGCATCAAAGATGAATTTACAAAAACGTATAGCTTTAGTAGCCCATGATAATATGAAAAAAGAATTGATTGAATGGGTTGATGAAAACAAAGACAAACTTAAAAAACACTTCTTATGTGGTACAGGGACTACTGCTAAATTAATAGCTGAAACTGTTGAATTACCTGTCAGAGCATATAAATCTGGTCCTTTAGGTGGAGACCAACAAATCGGTTCAAGGATAGCTGAAGGAGATATAGATGTAATTATATTCTTTTGGGATCCTTTAGAAGCTCAACCTCATGATCCAGATGTAAAAGCATTACTTAGGATCGCAGTACTATATGATGTACCTGTAGCAAATAACAGAGCAACTGCTGATTTTATATTTTCTTCACCATTAATGGATACAGAATATGAAAGACATATAGTGGACTACAAAAAACTTATGGAAAAAAGGACTAAAGAAACACTATTAAAAGACTAATTGATTATATTACAAAATTACAAAAAATCTAAAAATTCCCTTGCAAAACGTTGCAAGTAGTGGTACAATAAGGTTGCAGCTTTAATTCGGAAGTAAATTTTTAACACAAGAATTTCTGTAGCAATCATATGTATATGCTTTATAGAAGAAATTTTATTTGTGGTTATTTTACAGAGAATTAAAGAAATAAAATTTCGGAGGTAATACACATGAATGGTACAGTAAAATGGTTCAACGCAGAAAAAGGTTATGGTTTCATAACTACTGAAGAAGGAAACGATGTATTCGCTCACTTCTCAAAAATTAACAAAGACGGCTTCAAAACTTTAGAAGAAGGACAAAACGTTGAATTTGACGTTGTTGAAGGAGACAAAGGTCTACAAGCTGAAAACATTACAGTAGTTGAGTAGATAACACTTACCTCTTGGGGGATTAACTCCAAGAGGTTTACTATTTTATAAAGGTGGTTAATCAATGAACAAAGATAAGATTGTAGCTATAGTTAATGGTAAAGAAATAAGTCAAGATGATGTTCTAAGATTCTTAAACGATATAGGACCTCAAGTTGCCATGCAATTTCAGTCACCAGAAGGTATTCAAAGAGTTGTAGATGAACTAATAAATCAAGAGTTGTTATATTTAGATGCAATAGATAATAAATATGATGAAGACGCAGATTTTATAGATATTCTAGAAAATACAAAACAAACAGTTTTAAAGAGTTATGCATTAAATAAGTTAATAGCTCATGAAGACGCTTCAATAGAAGAACTAAGAGAATTCTATGATAGCCATGAAGAACACTTTAGTAAGCAAGAATCTCTAGTAGCAAGTCATATTCTAGTAGATGAGCAAGATAAAGCTAATGAAATCATTCAAGAGATTAACGATGGTTTATCTTTTGAAGACGCTGCTAAAAAATATTCATCATGTCCATCAAAAGAAGTAGGTGGAAATCTAGGAGAGTTTTCAAAAGGCCAAATGGTTCCAGAATTTGAAGAAGCTGCATTTAGTATGGAAGAAGGAACAGTATCAGAGCCAATTAAGACTCAATTTGGTTATCATATAATCAAATTAAATGAAAGAAAACCAGCAGGAACACAATCCTTCGATGAAGTTAGAGATGAAATTTATAAACAAGTTGTTGGCTTAAAACAACAAGAAAAATATCTATCAAAAATAGATGAACTTAAAGGTAAGTACACTGTCGAAAAAGTAAATCAATAAAAATAAACTACTGATAAATTTGGTATATTTTAATCCATAATTGTCAGTAGTTTTTTATTTTGAGTTAAGTTAAGTGAATCTTTGAACAATAATGAACTTCAAAACTGAATAATTATGGATAAAAGTGGTATCAATACAACAGGCATATTATAATTTATATCATTTTGGAGGTGTTTTTTTGTTTGATGAAAGGTTAGCTAAATTATTCATGAAGCAAAAGATGATGAGGACAGTTATTATTTCTCTCATCCCTATAATCTTAGCTTCAATTTACTTCTTTGGATGGAGGTCACTCATATTACTTATTGTTGTTTCTTTTTTTGGTGTACTAACTGAGTATTTATTTGAGAAGAAAAGGAAAAAGAAAGTGTCAGAGGCAGTTATTGTAACTTGTGTTTTATATACAATGACTCTTCCACCAACAACCCCATTTTGGATAGCTTCAGTTGGAATAGTATTTGGAGTATTCTTTGGAAAGGCTGTATTCGGAGGATTTGGTAGAAATATCTTTAATCCTGCCCTAGTTGCAAGAGCATTTGTGTATATAACATTTCCAGAGGCATTAACCATATCATGGTCTAAAGTAGCCACAGGATTTCCAGGTGGATTTGGTACATATTTAACTGAAACGATAGATGCAGCGTCTACTGCAACACCTATGTTATTGTTCAGAGATTCTGGTCTTATGGTACCTAAACTAGATTTATTGATTGGAAATGTAGCTGGATCTCTTGGTGAGTCTAGTGCAATATTGATTATTTTAGCAGGTATATATTTAATATACAAAAAAGTTGCATCTTGGGAGATTATGGCAGGAACGATCATTGGATTTGCATCTTTAAGTACCATTTTATATTTAAGTGGCAATCCTGCAATTCCACATCCTTTGTATGGATTAATAAGTGGTGGGTTTTTGTTTGGTACTATATTTATGGCAACAGATCCTATTTCTTCACCTAAGACTAAAGAAGCAAAATGGATATTTGGAATTTTAATTGGTATAGTTACGGTGATAATCAGAGGATATGCTCTTTTTGCAGGAGGAATGATGTTTGCTATATTGATTGGTAATACATTTGCCCCTATTATGGATGAAGGCGTTAAGGCCTATAAGAATTACAGAAAGGAACAAAAATCTAAAAGTAAGGGGGTAGAGGTATGAAACAGAAATCATTTATCTATCCTATAGTTTTCATGTCTGTAATTACAGCTATATTTACTTTTGTCTTAGCTTACTTAAACTATAGTACAGCAGACAGAATCGAATTTTTACAAGATACTGATTTAAGAAAGAAGCTACTGTATGTTTTTGATATACCAACACCTTCAGATGATCCTGAAGATATAGAGGCAGTATTTAATAAACATATTCAGGAAGATAAGTCTACAGAGCCACCAATATATTATACTGTTGAAAATGACAAGATAACTGGATATGCTATTCCTGCAGATGGTGCAGGTTTATGGGGTAGCATAGATGCATATGTAGGTATATCATCTGACTATACCAAAATCTTGGGTTTAGAGTTTATACAACACTCAGAAACACCAGGACTAGGTGGAAGAATATCTGAACCTGAATTTTTGGAACAATTTAGAGGATTAGATATTTCAAGTCCAATAAATGGTGAGTATATTATATATAATCCAGCACCTGGAGGAAATATTGATGCTATTTCTGGTGCCACACTTACATCACAATCAGTAAGTGCCTTACTAAATATAGATATTCAAAATTTCTTAGCTGAAAGAAAGGGGGAACAGTAATGGCTAAATCATCTAAATACAGTGCAAAGAAAATTCTAAGATATGGTATTTGGGATGAAAACCCAGTATTAATACAAATTATTGGGATATGTTCTGCCCTGGCTGTTACCAATCTTATGTCAAATTCATTAATAATGGGATTAAGTTTAACATTTGTTACTGGAATATCATCCTTCACAATTTCAGTAATTAGACAGTTCACACCTAAACATATAAGAATGATGATACAAGTACTGATAATTGCAGCATATGTAATTATTGTAGATATATTTTTAAAAGCCTATATGCCAGAGATGAGTAAAGCATTAGGACCATATGTCGGTTTAATAATTACAAACTGCATTATAATGGGTAGAGCAGAGGCTTATGCTCAACAAAACCCACCAATTCCTTCCTTATTAGACGGAATTGCAGCAGGATTAGGATATACATTTGTTTTACTAGCAATAGCTTTTGTAAGAGAATTAATGGGATTTGGAACTATTTTTGGTTTTAAAGTACTAGGTGAATGGTGGACATCTTGGACAATTATGGTTATGCCACCATCAGCATTCTTCTTATTAGCTATCCTAATTTGGATATTTAATAGTAAGAGAGAAGGAGAGGTGACCAAATAATGTTAGAGATTAGTCCATTTGTAATATTTATAGCGTCTATATTTACAAATAATATGATTTTGTCAAATTTCCTAGGAATGTGCTCGTTTATTGCTGTATCTAAGGAAATACCAACTGCATTTGGTTTAGGTCAAGCAGTAACTGTAGTTTTAGCTATAACCTCTATATTTAATTATCTCTTATATCAATATTTGTTGATACCTTTAGGTCTAGAATACTTAAGATTCATAGTGTTTATCGTAAGTATAGCTGCATCAGTACAACTTTTAGAGATGATTATGGAAAGATATTTGCCAAATTTATACTATGCTTTAGGTATATTTCTACCTCTTATAACTGTAAACTGTGCAATACTTGGAGTATCCCTGTTTATGATTATCAGAGAGTATAATTTTATACAATCAGTCGCATTTAGTATTGGTTCAGGTTTAGGATGGACTTTAGCTATTGTAGCTTTAGCTGGTATTAGAAAGAGATTAGAAACTGCCCCTATACCTAAAGGTCTTGAAGGACCGGGTATTACCTTAATAATAACTGGATTGATGGCAATGGCTTTTATAGGCTTCTCAGGCATCGTCCAGATTCAATAGGAGGGGTTATATGAATACAATAATCTTGACAACAATATCATTAACATTAATTTCAGCAGCCTTTGCACTTCTATTGACTATAGCAGATAGAACTGTAGGAAATTATGGAGAAGTAAAACTTACAATCAATGATGAAAAGGAATTTACAGTAGAAGGTGGAGAAAGCTTACTCTCAACTCTAAGAAATGAGAAGATATTTATACCTTCAGCTTGTGGGGGAAAGGGAACCTGTGGATATTGTAAAGTTCAAGTTCATGATGGAGGAGGACCTGTACTTGCTACGGAACTACCCTTTCTAACAAAAGAGGAATTAGAAAAAGAGGTTAGACTATCTTGTCAATGCAAAGTTAAACAGGATATAAAAATAGAAATACCAGAAGAATTATTTAATGTAAAAGAATATGAAGCCACTGTAGAGACTATTACTGATTTAACTAAGGTAATAAAGATGCTTAGAATTAGGCTACCAGAAGAGGAAGAAATGTCTTTCAAACCAGGTCAATATGTACAATTAAAGGCACCACTTTATGAAGGAAACCCAGAGGAAGTATATAGGGCATATTCTATAGCATCTTCCCCATTGGAAAAAGGATTTATTGATTTAGTAATTGGTTATGTACCAGAAGGTATAGCCACCACATATGTTCATCAGCACTTAAGAGAAGGTGATGAGATCCATATAAACGGGCCATATGGTGATTTCTATTACCAAGATAATGATAGGGAAATGATCATGGTTGCAGTAGGTACAGGTGTAGCACCTATACTATCTATATTAAACTATATGAAGTCTATGAATATTCAAAGAAAAGCAACCTTCTATTTTGGAGCCAAAACTCCAGATGATCTATTTATGCTAGATTATTTTAAGGAATTAGAGGGTACTCTATATGATTTTGAATTTGTACCATGTTTATCTAGAGTTGATGAAGGTAGTGATTGGGAAGGATTTAAAGGTAGAGTAAACAACGCTATAGATCAGTTTCTAACAGATGGTGAGAACAAAGAAGCCTATTTATGTGGAAATGAACCAATGATAAATTCTGTAGTAGATTCATTAACAAAGAAAGGCCTTCCTGAAGAATTAATATACTTTGATAAGTTCTAATAATTATGCGACATGGGGGCAGTTTACCTGTGTCGCATTTGTAATTTTAGGACATTTAAGAAAAACTTACCAAAGTCAGAAAATATAATTCTTAGAGATGAATTATTTATGATACTATAAGAATATAGTAAATATATGAAAAATTAAAAAACTAGGAGGTAATAAATGAAAGGTATAGGTACTTCTTCAGGTGTTGCTATGGGAAAGATTTTCATATATAAAGAACCAGAAATAAATATTATCAAACAAAGTATCAAAGATATAGATTTTGAAATAAATAGACTTGATGATGCTTTAAATAAAGCAATTCAAGAGATAGACAAGCTTCATGAATTAACATTACAAAATATCGGTGAAAGTGAAGCAGAAATTTTTATTGCTCACAGAATGATATTAGAAGATCCAGAATTTTTATCAGGTGTAAAAGATAAAATAAAAATCCAAAAATTAAATGCTGAGTTTGCAGTAAAGGAAGTTGCAGATTTTTATATTTCAATATTTGAAAATATTAAAGATGAGTATATGAGAGCTAGAGCTGTAGATTTAAAAGATGTATCTAAAAGATTATTAAGGGTTCTATTAGGTATCAAATCTGCAGATTTATCTACAATAGAAGAAAAGTCAATAATTGTTGCAGAAGACTTAACGCCATCTGATACAGCTCAAATGAATAAAAAAATGGTAGTTGGGATTGTAACAGAGTTAGGTGGGAAAACCTCACATACTTCAATCATTGCAAGAACCCTTGAAATTCCAGCAATTTCTGGTTTAAAAAATATAACAAGGTTATCAAATAATGGTGACTATATGATTATTAATGGAGATAGTGGAGAAATAATTATAAATCCTTCCTTAGATGAAAAATCAAAGTATGAAGCAAAATTTCAAGAGTTAAGAGAGCTTAAAAAGAGATTATCTGTCTTAAAAGATAAAGAATCTCTCACTAAAGATGGCAATAAGGTTGAAATAGCTGGTAATATAGGTACTCCTGATGATATCCATAAGGTTATTGAAAACGGTGGAGAAGGAGTAGGACTATATAGGACTGAATTTTTGTATATGGACAGAGATAGATTACCTAGTGAAGAAGAACAATTTGATGCATATAAAATTGTTGCACAAAAATTAGGGAGTAAACCTTTAATAATAAGAACCTTAGACGTAGGTGGAGACAAGGTTTTACCTTATTTAAATCTACCGAAAGAAATGAACCCATTCTTAGGATATAGAGCCATCAGACTTTGTCTAGATAGAAAAGATATCTTTAGGACACAATTAAGAGCCATATTAAGGGCCAGTGTATTTGGAAATATTAGGATAATGTTTCCAATGATTTCTAATATAAATGAAGTTAGAGAAGCAAAATCAATTCTAGAAGAAATAAAGATGGACTTGAGAGCAGAGAATATACCTTTTGATGAGAATATTGAAATAGGCATAATGGTAGAAATTCCTGCTGTTGCAATTCATTCAAGAATATTTGCAAAGGAAGTTGATTTCTTCAGCATAGGAACAAATGATTTGATTCAATACACCCTAGCAGTAGATAGAGGCAATCAAGATATAGCTTATCTATATAATCAGTATCACCCTTCGGTATTAAGTTTGATTAAAATGACCATAGAAAATGGACATAAAGAGGGTATATGGGTTGGAATGTGCGGTGAAGCAGCTGGAGATAAAAAACTGTTACCTGTTTTATTAGCAATGGGATTAGATGAGTTTAGCATGAGTGCATCCTCAATACTAAGATCTAGAAATGATTTACTAAAATATTCAAAGGATGAAGTAAAAAAACATCTTGATACATTATTAAGCTTACCAACAGCAGAAGATGTTGAAAAATATATAGATGATAATATTTTAATTAAATAGGAGTATATTACGATTGTACATTTTTGATAAATACGCAGTAATATAAACAATAAGGAGGGAACATAATTGGATAGATGGGAATATAAGACTATTAAATTTGGGTTAAAGGGATTTACTGGAGGAATATTAGAAACAGAAGATTTTGATTATGAACTAAATAAATTAGGAGAGCAAGGCTGGGAGTTAGTATCTTGTTTTACAGCTAATGGAGCAAATGGTTACAGTAGAGATGCAATAGCAGTGTTTAAAAGAAGAAAGTAGAAGATAGACCACTGAACAAAAGTAGATTTATATGCAACAAATTTAAAGGTGGTGGTTGGTGTGAAAGTATATAGCTGGAAGACACTTATTTTTACATTAATATTTTTTATAATAGCGATGACAAACAGTATTAAAGATTTAATAACAGGGGACTCTTTAGCTATTGCTTATATCCTATTGTGGATTTATATTTTGATTAGAGGTCTATGGGCTTCACTTAATGAAGATGGTTTTACCAAAGACAAACTAAGTGAAGATATATACAAAAGGGTAGTTAGGGAACTATTTGGGAAATGGAGTTTTATTGGTCCTTGGGGAGGACTAATATTAATGGTTTTTGCATTAATCTTGCTTAAGATTATGCCATCTCAAGAGTGGATTCCAATCATTATTTCAATCATAGGTATACTGTATCAATTCATATTTAGTAGATATGTGAATAAGGAGATAAAAAAAGAAAAAAAGAAATATTTTTTATAAGGAAAATATTAGATTTACTAACTGAACATCATTTATATACTGCAACTACTACTGCTATAACTAAATATAAGAGAACATATTAATAGAAAAGGGGATTATTTATGAAGCAGATAAACTATTATTTATGGAAGCTGAAATATTTTGAAGCAAACAGGATTAGTAATAAGCAGGTTGATGCCAATAATATACCAGATTGCATATGGTATAACAAAGCCTCAGGACAATATTGGAAGATTGAAACTGATAGACCAGTTAATGACGAATTGGACAGATTTTTAAGAATAAAAAATTCTTACAATATCAATATTATAAGAATCTGTGTTGTTATATGCACAGTGTTTTTCGTCATGGCTATGATTTCTACAATTTAATATTAAGTGTACATCATTTATAAAATGTTTATCAGTAGGTTTACATGGTATTTATTTACAATAATTTCAAGATATTATTTTCTCACTTTCTTAAGAAAGAAGTTAAATAATAAATTAAAGATTAAAACAATTACGATAAGCCAGACAACTGCAATTGCCTTTCAGATATTTAATGACACACCATTAGCTAATCTTGATGAAAAAAATGCTAAGGAAATTGAAACACAATTGTTATCAATTAAAGACAGAACCATAATAATTATTTCGCATCAATTTAGTTTCGAGAATATAATAAAATTAGATGAAGTAATAGAATTTAAGCAATAAGAAATCCATAGTGAGAAACCCTCACTATGGATTTTTTTAATATTATGACGAATTAAACTTATTTATCTACACTGCCTCAATAACCCCACAACCAATCCTCTTTCCAGCATCTCCTGCTGGTTGAGTCCTATAATCATCAGGGTTTTGATGAATTAGTACTGACTTACCTATGATATCTCTTACTCTAAACTTATCTGTGAAGAAGCTCATTCTAGCATATCCATTGTTTGAAAACAGTACAGGAAAATCTCCAGCATGATTACCATGTGGTTGATTTGTTGGATTATAATGACCACCAGCTGACTCATAAGGGTTCATTGGATCTGTTATCTCACATACACCATTCTGATGAATATGAAAACCAAATGGACTTATTGGATTACCACCATTTCCAGGCTGATATAAAGGCAACCCCCAAACTTCAGCAAAGACCTCAGTACCACCTTCTACTGCATAAAAATATACTTCACCATATAAATTAGGAGCAAAGGAACTTCCATTTATCTTAGCATAAGCTCTATTTATTTCTTGATACATAAAATCACCTCCTCTAATATAATATGAATATAGAGGACAAAGTGATAAAATATAATTTATTGAATTTCATATTTTCATCATATAAATATGTTATAATATGTATGTAAAACGTTTTCAGAAGGGGGAAATACATGAAATTAGAGTTGTTTGACTTTATAGATGAAACACTTGATATTCTAGACAAAAACTCAAATGGAATTAACGAAGTTGCATTAGAATTAGAAAAGTTTTTTAACGATAGCTTTTTTATTAAAGATCATTTTTTAAATGTTAACTATAGAATTAAGTCCGCAGAAAGTTTAAAGGAAAAGATATTAAGATACAACTTTTATTTAAAATATAATACGCCACAAGAGTTACTAAGAAATTTATCGGATTTAATAGGATTTAGAATTGAATGTAGATTTGTTGAAGATGAGGGACAAATCTACAAGGATATATTAGAATTATTTAGTATAGAACTAGAAGACGGATACCATTCTAATCATTTAAATTCCGCCATTTTACTTAAACTGGATGACAAACAACCTCAAACACAGAAAAATGGATTTGAAATATATAAAATTGATGGGAAGTACAAGAAGGATGAAGTTGAAATTAACTTTGAATTACAAATCAAATCCTTGGTAAATGTTTTCTGGGGGGAAATTGATCATAAAGTATTATATAAAAATTTCAATTATATGCTAACTGAGGATTTTTTCAGAGATATAATGTCATCAATTAAAGATAACCTTACAATGATTGATAGACAATTGATGATTTTATACAATCAGTTGAGTCAGATGGATACAAGTAATTCGTTCCAAAAGCAGAATCAATTAAGGAGTTTGGTATCCAAGATAACTCATGATATCTATATAACCAAGGTAAGACAAGAACTGGGATTTGTAATTGACTTTAAAAAGCCAATTGATGTTATCTCCAATTATCTATTTATGAAAGGTGAGCATGAGGGAAATGGAAGTTATAGTAGAAACTTCCTAAGAATTTTAAACAGATTAGATGAGATAAGTAGTAACCGTATAGATTTCAATAATTATATAGAATTCGAAAGAGAGATATTTTTTAATGATTCATTTACTAGAAAAATCGGTAGCAAAATTTTAGATGTTATCAATAGAGATTTTAGATGGAATCTATTATTTAAAATAATCTTTGAGATAGAAGAAGGAAGCAATGCAGAGGACTTTGAAGGATTTATCATTTACTTAAGATATTTATATCATGAAGGGATTTTAGAAGCATTAAAAGACAAGGAAGTTGATATTGTCTATAAAGAAGTCATAGTTCATACTATACTAGATGCAATAGCAAATAGTTTTAATAAGGAGATAAGCATTGATTTTATCAGCGAATGCAGTATAAATAAAGTAATGTGTATTATTAAAGAAGAATTAAATGATGTCGTTACTTACGAAGACTTTATAAGCAAAAAAGATGAATTAGTATCGAAAATATGTGAAATTGGAATATAAGTATTTGGTCAAACCAAATACTTTTTTTATTTCCCCTGGGCACTCTCAAACATTTTCCTAACCTTGTAAATAACAGGTGTAGGTCAAATGCAAAGAATTCATCATTTATATGACTGTAGGGAGTAAATAAATTTGAATTCGACTGCTCATGCCCAAAATTGTGATTTGAATCACTGCATTAAAGTGTGATATTCTATATAATAAATTCAAGAAGAGAATAATTCTACTTTATATATAGATTGGGAGATGATTTTAATGAAACAATGGGACGGTTTCAAGGAAGGTAGTTGGAAAGAAGAAGTAAATGTACGTGAATTTATTCAATTAAACTATACTCCTTATGAAGGAGATGAGGAATTCTTAGCAGATGTAACTGATAGAACTAAGGCTCTTTGGGATAAAGCTGAAAAGATGGTAGAAAAAGAGATTTTAGATAATGAAATAGAAATCTGTACTAAAGCATTTTCAGGCATAGCTAATCATGAACCAGGATACTTAGATAAAGAAAATGAATTGATAGTTGGTTTTCAAACAGATAAACCACTAAAAAGAATTGTAAATCCTTACGGTGGATATAGAATGGTACAAAATTCATTAGAGGCATATGGTGCACAAATGGATGGTACCCTAGAAAAACACTTTAATGAATTTAGAAAAACTCACAATCAAGGTGTATTTGACGCTTATACAGAAGAGATGAGAAAAGCAAGAACAGTTGGATTACTTACTGGATTACCAGATGCCTATGGTAGAGGACGTATTATTGGTGACTATAGAAGAATTGCACTATATGGTATAGATTTTCTAAAGGCAGAAAAACTTAAAGACAAAAAGAACATAAAAGGTAATGCGTCTGAAGACCTTATCAGAAGTAGAGAAGAAGTATCTGAGCAAATTAGAGCATTAGATGAAATAAAGGCAATGGCTTCATCCTATGGCTATGATATATCAGGACCAGCTAAAAATGCTAGGGAAGCTGTACAATTCCTATATTTTGGATATTTAGCAGCTATAAAAGAGAACAATGGGGCAGCAATGTCACTAGGTAGAAACACTACATTCCTAGATATATATATAGAAAGAGATTTACAAAACGGAACTCTAACAGAAGAAGAAGCACAAGAACTAATTGATCAATTTGTAATTAAATTAAGATTAGCAAGACACTTAAGAACACCAGATTATAACGAATTATTTGCTGGAGATCCTAACTGGGTTACAGAATCAATTGGTGGTATGGGTGAAGATGGTAGAACATTAGTAACTAAATCAGCATTTAGGTTTTTACACACATTAACAACACTTTCACCAGCTCCAGAACCAAATATGACAGTACTTTGGTCAGTAAACTTACCAGAAGGGTTCAAAGAATACTGTGCTAAAATGTCCATTAAAACAGGTTCAATTCAATATGAAAATGACGATGTTATGAGACCTATTTATGGTGATGATTATGCTATCGCTTGTTGTGTATCAGCTATGAGAGTTGGTAAAGAAATGCAATTCTTTGGTGCTAGAGCGAATCTTGCAAAAGCATTATTATATTCAATAAATGGTGGAATAGAT
This sequence comes from Tissierellaceae bacterium, assembly GCA_031460505.1. Classification (GTDB taxonomy): domain Bacteria; phylum Bacillota; class Clostridia; order Tissierellales; family Tissierellaceae; genus JAAYTL01. Next base: position 173,967 of record JAVKTT010000004.1, on the reverse strand, counting down.
GAAAAGAAAAGAAATAAAGATGGATCTTTAATACAAGTATTTGATGATATTGAAAGAATTGAAGATGAAATATTAGATTATGATAAAGTATTAGCTAACTATAAAAAAGTAGTAGAAGAATTATCTGAGCTTTATGTAGATACAATGAATACAATCCATTATATGCATGATAAATACGCTTATGAAAAAGGTCAAATGGCATTGCATGATACCGAAGTTCATAGATATATGGCATTTGGTGTAGCAGGGTTATCAATAGTTGCAGATAGTTTGAGCGCAATCAAATATGCTAAAGTTAAACCAGTTAGAGATGAAAATGGTATAGCAATAGATTTTGAAATAGAAGGGGAATTCCCTAAATATGGTAACGATGATGATAGAGTAGACCAAATTGCAATAGATGTAGTTACTCACTTTAGCAATGAGTTAAAGAAAACACCAACATACAGAGACGCAGAACATACATTATCAGTCCTTACTATTACATCAAATGTTGTTTATGGAAAGAAAACAGGTGCAACACCAGACGGAAGGAAAAAAGGTGAACCATTCGCTCCAGGAGCAAACCCAATGCACGGTAGAGATTCAAACGGAGCATTAGCATCACTAAACTCAGTAGCAAAAATTCCATATGATAATATTTGTAAAGATGGTATTTCAAATACATTTTCAATTGTACCTACTGCTCTAGGTAATAGTAAAGAAGATAGAGTAAATAACCTAGTTGGAATAATGGATGGTTATTTTGAACAAGATGCTTTCCACTTAAATGTAAATGTATTAAATAGAGAATTATTAATAGATGCTATGGAAAATCCAGCTAAATACCCAACTTTAACAATCAGAGTATCAGGATATGCAGTACATTTTAACAGATTAACAAGAGAACAACAATTAGAAGTAATAAGCAGAACATTCCATGAAAGAGTTTAGGAAAGGTGATCAATATGACTGAAGGAAGATTACATTCAATAGAGACAATGGGGCTAGTAGACGGACCTGGAATAAGAACAGTATTCTTTCTACAAGGCTGTCCATTAAGATGTGCGTATTGTCATAATCCTGATAGTCAAACTATGTTTTCTAAAGAACAAATAACACCTGAAGAAGTACTAAGAACAGCTCTAAGATATAAAACTTATTACAATAGATCAGGAGGAGGGGTCACCTTCTCCGGTGGTGAACCACTACTACAAGGTGAGTTTTTAGTAAAGACATTGAAACTGTTAAAGGAAGCTGGTATAAATACAGCAATAGATACAAGTGGTTATGGGGATGAAAGATATTTTAAGGAGATACTAGAATTAGTAGATGTAGTAATCTTAGATATCAAGCACTTCAGCAATGAAGGTTATAAATCAATAACTGGAAAATCTAAACAAAGATTTAATAAATTTCTATCCTATTTAAATGATTTTCATGGTACAATATGGTTAAGACATGTAATGGTTCCATCTATTACAGACAATGAAAAAAGTATCTATAACCTATTCGAAGAAATAGCTTATATGGCTGATAAAATAGATAGATTTGAAATACTACCATATCACAGATTAGGAATCGAAAAGTATGAGAATCTAAACATGGAGTATACATTAAAAGACATACCTGAAATGGATAAAGACAAAGCCAAAGACTATGAAAAACTATTAAATAGACTACTAGATGAAGAAAGAAGTAGAATTAAAGAGAAAAAGAAAATTGTATAATAAAATGGAACCTGCGTAATTAGTAGAAGCATTAAGCTTCTATTAATTACGTTTTTATCATATGTCTATATCATATTAGAGGTGATTTAAATAAAAAATTGTATCATATGCGATAGACACTGCAAAGAATGTAAAGGCAAATCTTGTCTTCATAATATACCTTTATTATCCAACCTAAATGATGAAGAAAGTCAAAAAGTCTCCGAAGGAGTAGTCACTAAAGAGTTTAAAAAAGGTGATATTATCTTTAGAACTGGAGATAAGGCAGATAGGCTTTATATAGTTTGTCAAGGAAAGATGAAGATATTTAAGTATCTTTCTGATGGTAGAGAACAAATACTGTATATATACGGGGCTGGGGATTTTGTAGGTGGTTTCAATCTATTAAAAGAAGACGAATATAAGTATAATGGAGAAGCATTAGAAGATACAGTAGTAAGCACATTAAGTAAGAAAAAGTTCGATGAAATAATAATAAAGAATCCTACCATTACTCTTAAAGTACTTGAGCAAGCATATGAGCGTATCAGATGGGCAGAGGATTTGGTTGACAGACTTTCAACCACCAGTACTGACGCAAAAGTTGCTAGTCTATTACTTAGATTGGAAGATGATTTTGGCACTAGAAAAGGTAATGAGATTATTTTAAATCTAACTATCAATAGAGAAGAAATGGGTAGTTATGCAGGTATATCACGGGAAACCATGACAAGAAAACTAAGAACATTTAAAGAATTAGGTATTATAGATTTTGAAGGGAATAAAGTTATTATCATAAAAGATGAAGATAGATTAAAAGAAATGCTCTAAAGGCAATGCCTTTAGAGCATTAATTGTAATACTTATGTAACCTATACATGTTATAGAAAATGTATAATTAGGGTAAATATAATATATATACAGGAGGTGTATATTATGAAGTTTTTAAATAGATTTGTATCAATTTTACAAGGTCTTAAACTTTCATTTAAAAGATTTCCAATTACAATTGGAATTTCAACATTATTAACCATTTCACTTATATACTTAAATGAAAATCGGTTTGAAATGACAACCTTAGTACAAGAGAATCTAATGCGCTTTAATATGATACTTGGAATTGCAATACTATTGTCATTGTGTATAGCTCTATTAAGCGAGAATTTTTTCAAAGAAAACAAAACTAAAAGTTTATTAACATATTTAGGTGGCACAGCCATATTAGTGTTTTATTATTTGTTCTTATTAAAGAAATTCGAATTTGTTGAGATGACTAGATATGCTGGGACTATAATATTTTTATTGTTAGTATTTTTCTATATACCTGTCATAGGTAATAAGGATAAGAATTATGAGTATAGAGTCTTAGAGATATTTGGCAATTTCTTTGAAACAGCAATCTATTCCTTTGTATTGGTATTTGGGATATTTGCCATATTCTTTACAATAGATAATTTATTTGATGCAAATTTAACTTACAAATATTATCTATATACATTTTTAATTGTATTCTTTGTGTTTGCAGTATCATTCTTTTTATCAAAGTTACCACAAGATGGAGAAACATTTGATAGAAAACAATATTCTGGATCTATGAGAATACTATTGACCTATATAGTTATTCCGTTGATAACAATATATACAATCATACTATATGTCTACTTTGCAAAAATACTAATTACATGGCAGTGGCCAAAGGGTTTGGTATCCCATCTAGTAATTTGGTATACTGCACTAAGTATAGGAGTAATATTTTTAATTACACCATTAATAGAGACTGATAAAATTAGTAGATATTTTAAATTCATATTTCCAAAGTTAGTTATACCGATATTGTTGATGATGTTTGTATCAATCGGTCAGAGAATTAGTCAATATGGTATCACAGAAAATAGATACTATATATTAGTACTAGGATTATGGATAACATTGATAATGTTATATTTTTCAATTAAGAAACCACTGAAGAATATTATCATTCCTATATCATTATCATTAGTTGTACTAAATTCAGTCCTAGGACCTTTAAGCAGCTATTCCATATCAAAATATAGCCAAAATCGTAGATTAAATTCTATACTTGATAGAAATTCTATGATTTCAGGGGATAGTATAGTTAGAAATACAAATGTATCTAAAGAAGACCAACTAGAAATCAATAATATACTTCATTATTTTTACTCATATCATTCTTTGGACGATGTAAAAGTTTTAAGCGATGATTTCGAAACTTCCCATATGGAAGATGTATTTGGATTTAAATATGAGCCAAATGTTTGGGGTATACCAACTAATGAAAGATATTTCTACTATGGACTAAATCTAATGGATAAACCTATAGATATAAAAGGGTATGAACACTATATTCAAGTTGCATCATGGAATAATGATGAGATTGTTCTTGAAGACTTAAAGATTATTAAGAATATGGATAGTTTTATCTTATCTATAGAAAGAAATGATGGAACACTTATCTCAATTAATACTAATGAGGTGGCCTTAGAGATTATAAGCAAGTTTGGATTTGATTTGGATTATGAAAAAGATCAAAAAAATCCAGATGAGATGAGTTATGAAACCCAACAAGATGGGGTTAAAGTTAAGATAGTATTTACAAATATATCTGGTGCTAAAATCGAAGAAAATGTTGAATTAAAAAACCTTGAGTATATACTATTAATAGATGATTTAAGTAACTAAATCCTAGGATGAAAGGAATGATGAATTTGAAGGAAATATATTTAGCAGGTGGATGTTTTTGGGGTGTAGAGGAATATATGTCAAGAATAGATGGTGTAGTAGATACTGAAGTAGGCTATGCAAATGGGTATAGAAATAACCCAAGTTATGAGCAAGTATGCACAGGTACTACTGGTCATGCAGAGACTACCTATATTAAATTCAATGAAAAGATTATATCCTTGGAAACACTACTAAATAGATTTTGGAGAATAATTGATCCAACATTACTGAATAGACAAGGCGGAGATATTGGTAATCAATATAGAACTGGTATCTATTATGTAAATAAAGATGATTTAGAAATAATCAATAAGACATTAGAAGAACAAAAGCTTAAGTATGATAAGGATATAGTAACAGAGATATTGCCTTTATCAGTATTCTTCCCAGCAGAAGAATACCACCAGGATTATCTTAAGAAAAACCCTGGTGGCTATTGCCATATAGATATGAGTATTTAATTAGAATGGAGCAAATCCTTGGTCATACCACCAATCTTCTTTATAAGTATTGTATTGCTCAGTGAATTGCTCTAAATGGACATACTCCCATTTTATTAAAAGATCATATAATTCTTTGGCTTCTTTGATTTCTGTTTTTGCTTTTGCATCTTCATAGAAATCAATTGAAGCCTTTTCCATTTGAATACCAATACCAAAAACAGACATAGCTAAAGAAGTATATTGTTTGTCCATCTTTTTCCAATTATAAATATCTGGACTAGGTGGTTTTGTATCAAATGCTAGTTGAATATCATCCTGATTACTATTTTTAATTTTGTTAAATAAGGCTTTTAAGTAATCGATATGCTTTAATTCTTCGTTTGCTAATTCTAAGAAAGCTTCTTTACTTTCATTGTTTCCTGCTTGATTAGCAGCTAATTTGTAAAATTCATAACCTTCTACTTCATTTAGAATTCCTTGTGTAATAACATCTAATTCTCTTTTTATCATCCTATGACCTCCCTTAAGTATTCTTTATTGTATATACCCAGATAATGACAGAATAATATAAGACTGTAAAAGATTTCTATAGATGTTATAATTAACTACATATAGGAGGTGCCATATGAATGAAATGGATTTAATAATTTCTATACCTGAAATTATTGAGAAAAGCAAAATAGAGGCAGAAAGTATTATTAAGGGAGAGAGCTTAGAATTTTACACGGAAAATATAAAACATTTAAATAAGGATGAAAACTCAAATCTATTATACAAGAGTGATAATATTCATGCCATGAAGGACTTAATTGATAGGGGATATGGATCAAAGATAGATTTAATTTATATAGATCCACCTTTTTATTCCAATTCCAACTATACACATCGTATAGAGGTTTTAAATGGTGATAAAAAGCAGCCTCTAGAGACCTTTGGATATAGTGATACTTGGGAAGAGGGTATAAAGGAGTACCTTAAAATGATGACTCTAAGATTATTTCTTATGAAAGAGCTTCTTTCGGATAAAGGTAGTATATATGTTCATCTAGATTATAGAACTGTTCATTATGTGAAAATCTTAATGGATTGCATATTCGGTAAGGATAATTTTCTAAATGAGATAATATGGTCATACAAATCTGGAGGTACAAGTAGTAAGTATTTTTCACGAAAGCATGATAATATTCTAGTATATACTAAAACTAAGAATTATATATTTAACCCACAAAAAGAAAAATCATATAATCGTGACTATAAACCCTATAGGTTTAAAAATGTCAAAGAATATGAAGATGAACTTGGTTGGTACACTCTTGTTAATCTAAAAGATGTATGGCAAATCAATATGGTAGGTAGAACATCTAGGGAAAGGATAGGATATAGGACTCAAAAGCCTGAAACTCTCCTAGAACGTATTATCTTATCGTCTTCTAGAGAAGGCTCCATAATTGCTGATTTCTTTGGTGGAAGCGGAACTACAGCTGTAGTAGCACAGAAAAACAAACGAAGGTGGGTCACATCTGATTTAGGAAATATATCTACTGCAATTATGAGAAAGAGATTAGGGGCTATACCTAATGAATCGTACACAATACATAATATAAATGAATTTACTTTTGAAGATAGAATGTCCTATAATTTGGAGAAAAAATCAAATAAAAGTTCTATTATATATATATTTAATCTTAAAGAATATAATCTAGATATAAATTCTGTAAAACTAAGCAAGAAAGAAGCCATGAGTCTAGAAGACATCATAAAAACTAATTCATTGGCTTTGGTGGATTACATAGGTTTTGGATATTTAGAAGATAAAAATGAAATAAATATTCAATATGAGGAATTAAGAAGTCAAGATAGGTTAATAATAGATACTAATATTGAAGTAGATTTGATGAAAGATAAAGAAATAATTCTTAGAGTAGTAGATGTATTTGGAAATGAATACATACAAAGGGTGTAAAAAAATAATAAATTTAATTTTTGATTTTTGATATGTACATTAAGGTAAAAATAGTATATTATAAATATGAATTATAATTGTTAGGAGGATAACGATATGAATAAAGATAACTTAGAATTAGAACACGAACATGATCATGAGTGTGGATGTGGACATGATCACGATCATGATGGTGATATGGATTTAATAACTTTGAATTTAGATGATGGTTCAGAAGTAGAATGTGGTATTATTGGAACATTCGAAGTTGAAGATAAGGAATATATTGCTTTATTAGCAGTTGAAGATGAAGAAGTGCTTCTATTTACTTATTCAGAAGATGAAGAAGGTTTTGAAATTACACCAATTGAAGATGATGCAGAATTTGACTTAGTAGCTGAAGCTTACTATGAGTTATTTGCTGATGATTTTGAAGACTTTGATATTGAAGATGAAGATTTTGAAGAGGACGACTTTGAATACGAAGACGAAGAATAATTACAATGTACTTTGCGATGATGCAAAGTACATTTGTATATGTTATAATTTAATAAAATAAAAATTACCTGTTAATAAATAAATTAAATTGGGTATAGTTGTAAGGACGAGCTTTTTGTTAGTTAGGAGTTGAGCAGTTGAATCAGATTAATGTTTATAATACTTATTCAGATCATCTAAAAACTCAATTTGGGGAAAAGGTTTACAAATTACCTATTAGTTTACCTCTAACCTGTCCAAATAGAGATGGCTGTGTAGGTACAGGCGGTTGTACATTTTGCGGAGAGGAAGGGGGTTCTTTTGAAAATCTATCAAATAAATTAACTGTAAAAGAACAAATATCAAAGAATATGGATTATATTAAAAAAAGGTATAAAGCAAATAAATTTATAGCATATTTCCAGAGTTTTTCAAATACTTATTTACCATTAGAGAAGTTTAAGGAATATGTAAATGAAGCAATTCAAGAAGATATTGTAGGTATATCCATTTCTACTAGACCTGATTGCATTAATGATGATTATTTAATATTTTTAAATGAAATCAAAGAGCAACATGGTTTAGAAATAACCATAGAATTAGGATTGCAAACAGTCAATTATCATAGTCTAAGAAAAATCAATAGGGGACATTCTTTAGCTGAATTTATAGATGCAACCCTTAGAATTAAGAGATATGGTCTTAGAATTTGCGCTCATTTAATACTTAATCTTCCCTGGGATGATATGCTAGACGTAGTTGAAAATGCAAAAGTTATATCAGCTTTAAATGTGGATGAAATCAAACTACATTCTCTCTATATAGTTGAAGGTACAGTCTTAGCAGAAGAATATAAGAACAGTCAAATTACTATGATTTCCAAGGATGAATACATAGAAAGGGTAATAACCTTTTTGGAACATTTAAACCCTGAAATTGTTATCCAAAGAGTAATAGGCAGAGCACCAGAAGAGAATACTTTATTCGTAAATTGGAAAGAATCATGGTGGAAAATAAGAGATGAGATTGTTAGCCAAATGGAAGAGAAAAAGACTTATCAAGGTATTAAATTCGATTATTTAAATGGTAAAGCATTAAAGGATCTAAATATTTAATATAAAAACAATTACCAATTAAAAAAGAAAGGTAGGGGTTTCAAATGGTTAAATTTATTTTAGGTGAAAAGGGTGCAGGCAAAACTAAATGGTTAATCGATAATGCCAATAAGGATCTGAAGGAAGGAAACGGAAATATTGCTTTTATTGATGTAGATGATGATCATATTTTTACATTAAATTATAATGTTAGACTTATAAATGCCATGGAATTCAATGTGGATAATGTTGAATCTTTCTATGGCTTTTTGTGTGGAATTATTGGCATGGATTATGATTTAGAGAAAGTATATGTTGATTCTATCTATAAAGTAATAAACTTAAGTATAGATGACCTTAAGAACATATTAGATAAACTTACATTTATCCAAGAAAAATATAATACAGAATTCTTTATAAATGTTAACTATAGATTAAAAGATATGCCAGAAGAGTTAAAAGAACATTGCATAGAATTAGAAATATAAAAACGAAAACCCCATTAAAAACCCTTGTAGAAAATTCTACAAGGGTTTTATTTATTCTTTAAATAAACCTAAAGTTCTAGTTACCTCCATTGTAAAAATTATACCTTTACCTGGTTCATCGATCTTAAGCTTCTCGCTTATAGAATCAATTATCATATCTGTCTTTTCAGAATTAGAGAGTATAAGTATAATATCCTTTTCAGGCTCAATTTCAAAGTTGAACAACAGTGCTTTTTCTGCAGATCCAGATCCTCTTCCGTGAATCACTGTGCCTCCAGTGGCACCTGCTGATTTTGCAGCATCTATTACTTCATCTGATAGTCCTTTATCTACTATAGTAAATATTGCATCGTGTTTCATATTTTCCACACCTCGCGTTTCAGGATTTTCTATACATTTTGTGAACTTATAAGCTATACAATTTTTTAGGGGCATAGAAAAGGCTATGCCATGATGAGGTTTATCTAATGAAAACTTATTATTTAAACCGTCATAAATAATATCTTCTAATTCTTCTTCAATTATAATCATAAGAATCTCTTTTCTAATTTCGTGTAAACCCAGGAAATGTAGTAAACTACTATTTACAGTACCCCTTCCTAGAAACAATGTAGCACCTTTAGCACCTAGATGTTTAGCTTCTTTGACCATTTTACTTCCCATACCAAAATCGACAATAGTACAAAATAATAAGTATTTATTATCCTTTAGGACCATCTAGTTTGGCACCTCCTTTGTTTTCCTTTATTTTAAACATAAGACCAAGGATTTGAATGGCTACTAACGGAGTCATAGCAACCATTGCAATAACCCCAAAACCATCAACTAATACATTTGCAGTTGGTATTGCATTTGCTGCACCTTGTGCAAATGCTAAAATAAATGTAGCAGTCATTGGACCAGATGCAACACCTCCTGAGTCATAAGCAATTCCTACGAAAATAGGGGGTACTCTATAACTTAAAAATGCTGCTAAAGCAAATCCGGGTAATAGGAAATGCCACAATTTTAGACTAGGTATCATAATTCTTAGCATGGAGGAGGATACTGCAAAAGCTATTCCAATAGATAATGCTGCTAATATAACTTTTTTCCTAATATGCCCTGCTGTAACTTCTTCTACCTGTTCAGTAAGTACATATACAGCTGGCTCAGCAAGAACAACCACCATACCTAAAAGAAAACCAACCAAAGGAAGAATCCATGCAGAATCTAGACTTGCTATACCATAGCCCATAACTCTGCCAACTTCCATAAAACCTGCATTGACACCCAGTAAAAACAATGTTAAACCAATATAGGTATAAACAAGACCCTTTAAAATTTTATTTCTATGTTTTATAGTCAATTTAAATTTTACGCTGTTAAAAATAAGAAATAATATAAATAATGGTAGTAGTGTAACTATTGATTCCTTCATTAATACTGGTAAATCATTTATAAATGGTCCCCATATACCACTATGAGCTTTAAATACTTCTGCTTCACCTTGTATATTATCTAAACCAGCCAGAATATTTAGTATCATAACCGCAAGAATTGGTCCAGTAGAAGCGATTCCTACTAACCCGAAGCTATCCTCTTCTGAAGTTTTACCTCCTTTTAGTTGGGATACACCTAATCCTAATGCTAATATAAACGGCGTAGTCATAGCACCAGTCGTTGCTCCAGAAGCATCAACTGATATTGCTAAGAATTCTTCAGAAACCCAAAAGCTTAATATAAAAACTATAAAATAAACAATTGTAAACAATTTATTTAGAGGTCTTTCATATAAAATTCTAAGTAAACCAATAGCAACCATGATGCCTACACCAATCGATACTGAAATTAAAATTAAAGAAGCAGATACTATTCCACCAGTAGCATTATTAACCTGATTTGCAAGTATTTGTAAATCAGGCTCAGCTACAGTTATTAGAAAACCTAAGATAAATCCTAAGATACCTACTAAGTATGACTTGTTTGTTCTAGCAATAGTTTCACCCATAAGATTACCAATAGGTCCAATACCTATATCAGCTCCAAATAAAAATATACCTAAACCAATAATCACCAAAATAGCACCTATCATAAATCTAATAAACATTTCGGTCTCCAAAGGTACAAGGGTAAAGCTCAATACAACTACAATTAAAACAATAGTTAAGACTGATACAGAAACTTCTTTAAATTTGTTTAGTAATAAACCCAAGTTATATCACCCTCTTTATGTAGTTAATATTTGAATATTATATATCATAAAATCATTGGTAATTTTTTACCCAATAATGTAAAATAGGAAACAGCATATTAATTTAAAAAAGAAGATACAATAATTAAAACTTAAGTATATTATAGTATATTATTGGAAAGTTTTGTAAAGAAAAAAGCTACTGGCATTAAGCCAATAGCTAAATTCTTATTTTAATCCACTATCACGTTGAAATGTACCACAATCTGTTTCATCAACAGTTTTTGCATTTTTAGGTTTTATTTCAATTTGACCTGCTGTACAAAGGTCTCCATCTTTATAGTAGTGGCAACTATTAACTACACATGTTACACCTTCAGTAATTTTTTCATTGTGCATGGTTAAGTCTCCTTTCAATAATTTAATGAAATTTATAGACAATTTTAGTTTCTGCACTTAGTTAATAAATATGCAATACAAAAATTTTATAAACAGGTGATTAAATGGCAAAATTAGAAAGATTAGATAAAGTTTTATCAAATATGGGATATGGAAGTAGAAAAGATGTAAAATCATTTATAAAAAAAGGTTTTGTTAAAATTAATGGAAATATTGTTACAGATAATACTATTAAGTTAGATCCATATAAAGACACTATTCACTTTAAAGATGAAGTCGTAAATTATAGAGAGTTTATATATTTAATGATGAATAAACTCGATGGACTTGTTTCATCTACAGACGATCCACTAACAAAAACTGTAATAGATTTACTTTCTCCTGAATATCTAATATATGAACCATTTCCAGCAGGAAGATTAGATAAGGATACGGAAGGATTATTATTAATAACAAATGATGGTCAATTAGCACACCAACTTCTTTCGCCTAAAAAGGGAGTAAATAAAGTATATTATGTAGAAGTTGATGGTTATGTAGATGAAAGTTATAAAGAACAGTTTAAAAGTGGTATAATCTTAGATGATGGATATAAAACACTGCCAGCAGATTTAGAGATAATTAAATCAGATGTAATTTCAAAGGTAAATTTAACTATCCAAGAAGGCAAATATCACCAAGTTAAAAGAATGTTCGAAAGTATATCTATGAAGGTTACTTATTTAAAGAGAATTTCCATGGGACCACTAAACCTAGATTCTGAATTAGAGCCTGGAGAATATAGGGAACTAACAGAAGACGAAATAAATCTACTAAAACAGTGCTGATATATGATATAATGGTATAAAATAGTATTAGAATGGGTGTATATATTGAATATGTATAGTAGGAAAAGTGTATTTGAACGTTTCTTTGACAATAGATCTTCATTAATATTACAATTTGGAAATGGAGACCTTTCTAAAAGAGAGTTTTTGGAACAAAATTTTGAGTTAGTTAGAAAATCTAATTTAAAGCCTTTTCTAAGGGTGGATTCATATGAAAAAGGAATGTTTAATTATCAATATTATAATGTATTAGCCAAATATTATACGATGCTAGCAAAGGAAATTAAAAATACAAAAAAGCATCAAAAGTATTTTACATACTACTTAAATAAAGGCAATAATTATTATCATGAAAAGGATAAAGCTGCTTTAGCAATTCTTAAACTCTTAGAATTTAAAGGTGTTGAAGCATATTTTGTAAAGATGGAGTCCAAATTTTTAAGAGGTAAACTCTATGAAATAGTATTATTAGATTATAAAGAGGCAATTTTTCATTCTAAAGCTTTATGGTTATTAGATATATTAAGAGAAGAGAAGGTATTTATAGAGGAAAAGAAGGTTTCCTTGATTGATGGTTATATAAATGAGACATATTAAAAAAATCGGGGATAATCCCCGATTAATTAATCTCTACTAACGTCTTCCTCCAAAACCTAAGAAGTCATCACCACAGAAAATAATTGCTAATAGCAAGAAGAAAAATAGTAAAGAACTGTCACAATTACAACCTCTATTTCTACCACCTAATACATCAGCCATATTAGCACCTCCTTGTTAATTTGAGAAACTTATCTCATATTAATATATGATGAATTGCTGAAAAGTGTTAAGAAAATATTATTAAATATGTAAAAGTGACATACTAAAAGCGATGGTTTTTACCATCGCTTTAATGCTGCAAATTAGATTTGCTTTGCTATTATTTTTATGATTTCTTCAAGAGAACTATTGCTAAGTATCTTAAATGTACCTGATCTAAGCTTTCTATCAAGACCCATGTCTTGGGCTTTTAAAACAAAATCATTTTTACTGTTAACTAAGCCATTAGATTCAAGTATAGCTCCTATGCCAGAAGGCAAAGTACCATCAGGTATAGTTATAGTCACTGTTGTAGGTGCTTGAGTAGGCTCCTCCTGATCTGGACTATCCACAATATCAGGGTCACTAGTTGGTTCTTCATCATCTGTTGGTGGTAAATCAGGATCTGCGTCTACGAAATCATCGCTATTATCTTTATCATCAGTACCATTATCTACTATAATTGGTGGTGTAGTAGTTTCCAAATTGTCTTTCGCAAATAATACGTCTAATCTCCAACCAATTACGGAAACAACACCAATTATAATAGCAATAATAATTAAATAGTCTATAGAATCATAGAGAAAGTCTTTAAGTTTTTCAATAAAAGTTTTCACAAACTCCACCTCATTTATGTAGTTAAAGTATCATTTTGTCAAGAATTATATTATAATTATACCATATGTATATAGAAAAGGTGATAAAAATTGAAAGAAATTATTATCCATAAAAATGAAAACGAACAGAGATTGGATAGATTTTTACAAAAATATCTTGAAAAGGCTCCAAGAAGTTTTATATTTAAGATGATAAGAAAGAAAAATGTCAAGGTCAATGATAAAAAGGCAAGTCCTGAAACTATAATTTACGAAGGCGATAGTGTAAAACTATATTTATCAGATGAGACCATAGAAAAGTTTGTTGTAGAAAAGAAACAAGTGAAATCCAAGCTTATGCCAAGTATTGTCTATGAAGATGATAATATATTATTGATAAACAAGGATGTAGGCATATTATCCCATGGAGCAGGTGGCCCCTTTGAAGAAAACATAGTAGATAGTATGATAAATTATCTTATCGAAAAGGGAGATTATGTACCTAGGATTGAAAAGACCTTCACACCATCAATATGTAATAGACTTGATAGAAACACCTCTGGTTTAATAATTGGAGCTAAAAATTATGATAGTCTAAAAGAAGTTAATGAAGCAATAAAAAACACTCATATCAGGAAGTTCTATAAAACCATAGTTAAAGGTAAGGTAGAAAAAGAAATAAAAGCAGAAGCATATTTATCAAAAGATGAAGATAAAAACATGGTAGAAGTAAGAGATGAAGATGTAGATGGTTCAAAGAAGATTATTACAAATATCAAACCTCTTAAATATTCTAATGGATACACTTTACTAGAAATTGAGCTTATAACAGGGAGAACACATCAAATAAGAGGACATCTTTCATCATTGGGATATCCAATCATAGGCGATAGAAAGTACGGGGATAAAAGTATCAACAATAGATTTAGAGAAGAATATGGCTTAGACAATCAATGGCTACATGGATATAAAGTTGAGTTTTACGGACTCAATGACAATTTAACTTATTTAAATGGTAAATCTTTTGAATCAAAGCCAAATAAAGAGTATTTGCAAATAGAGAAGGATTTATTTGAGTAATAGGGGGTAAATCAATGGAAAATTTATTGCAAAAAATAGTTGAAGAAAACAGACTTCTTACAGAAAAAGGCAATGTAGCTGATTATATACCAGCATTAGCAAAAGTAAATCAAAATCATATAGGAATATGTGTAGTAGATTTAGATGGTAATATCTATAAGGCTGGTAATTATGATACTAAATTTACGCTTCAGAGTATTTCAAAGGTAATATCTTTAGCCCTAGCAGTAATGGATAATGGTCAAGACTACGTGTTTGAAAGAGTAGGCTATGAAGGTACAGATGAACCTTTTAACACCCTATATAAACTTGACCTACCTCATATAACAAAGCCTGCTAATCCAATGATAAATGCAGGGGCAATACTTACTACCTCATTAGTTAATGGAAACAAGGATGAAAAGTTCCAAAGAATACTAGAACTTACAAGAACTATGGCTAATAATCCTGATATTACTTATAATGAAGAAGTCTATCTTTCAGAAAAAGAAACTGGAGATAAGAACCGTGCTTTAGCAAATATTATGAAAGCCAGGGGAATGCTAATAGGTGATGTAGAAGATATCCTAGATAGTTATTTCAAGCAATGCTCTATAGAAGTAACAGCTATAGATTTAGCTAATATAGGGGCATTTTTAGCAAGTGGTTGCATAGGTCTTGAATCTTACGGTAAAGCAACACCAGAAAAACTAAGATCTATCTTATTAGGCATAATGGCCACATCAGGAATGTATAACTATAGCGGACAATATGCAGTAGAAGTTGGAGTTCCATCAAAATCAGGAGTAGGCGGAGGAATTATGGCTGCAGTACCTAATAAATTAGGTATAGGTACATTTGGACCAACACTAGATTATAATGGAAATTCTAGTGCCGGACAGGGTATGATCAAGTCGTTGGCAAAAGAATATAATCTTAATATGTTTTAATAAAGGTACTCAAATTTTGAGTATCTTTTTTTATGTAAATTAAAATCTAATTCTAAAATTAATAATAAATATCTATCTCCACTAATATACATATATATAGACAAATAATTCATAAAAGTAGAGGAGGGTATCATGAAGAAGATAATTATTTTAACTTTAGTTATAGCAATTGTACTATCAGGATGTGCAAGTACAAATGTTAAAGATAAATCTGAATACCGTTGGGTTTATTCAGGGGAAGTTACTACGCTAAATTACCTTGTAACTACATCAACCAATGAATTTGGTTTAGCAGCCAATCTAGTAGACACTCTAATAGATTATGATCCATATGGTGTACCTAAACCAGCATTAGCAACAGAATGGTCAGTTTCAGATGACAACTTAGTTTGGACATTTAAACTAAGAGAAGGCGTAAAATGGTATACAAATGATCTAAAAGAGTATGCAGAAGTAACAGCGCAGGATTTCGTAGATGCTATGGAGTATATCTTAGATCCTACCAATGAATCACGAAGTGCAAATATCGCCTATGGTGTGCTAAAGAATGCCGAAAGTTACTATAATGGTGATATTACAGACTTTAATGAAGTAGGTGTAAAGGCTAAGGACAAATACACCTTAGAGTATACCCTAGAGATGCCTGTACCATATTTTCTATCAATGGTTACATATGTATGCTTTTTCCCTGTAAATGGTGAATTTTTAGTAGAAGTTGGAGATGAATTTGGTACAGATAATACAAAAATCTTATACAACGGTGCCTACATTTTAGAAACTTTTGAACCACAAAACAGAAGAATACTTGTGAAAAATGATAAGTATTGGGATAAAAATAATGTCAATATAGAAAGATTAGTAGCTACTTTTAATAGTGAAGCAGAGACTTTAGGACCAGAACTTTTTGCTAGAGGAGAAATCGATACAGCAACTATACCATCAACTATTCTTGATGATTGGATGAATGATTCAGCAAAGGCTAAATTGATTAGACCTAATCGAACAACATATTACTCATATTTTTATGCTTTTAACTTTGATCCTTTATTCCCAGAAGAATATGAGCCTGATAATTGGAAAGTAGCAGTTAACAATGTCAACTTTAGGAAGGCAATATTCCATGCTTTAGATAGGAAAGCTGCTATGATTACTGCTGAACCATATGATCCTGAAAAGAGAATACAAAATACAATAACTCCTAAAGACTTTGTTGACTTAAATGGAACAGATTATACACAACTTGGAACACTTGGAAAGATAGTGGATGTAGATACATTCAATGATAAAAAGGCCTTAGAGTATAAGGATAAGGCGATGAAAGATCTTGATGGTGTAGCCACATTCCCTGTAAAAGTCCTTATGCCATATAATACTAGCTCATCTGGTGGGGCAGCTGGATGGACTAATAGAGCTCAAGTTATAGAACAACAATTAGAAAATCTATTAGGAAAAGATTTTATTGATATTGTCATAGAACCAAAACCGCCTACAGGATTTTTACAAGACGTTAGAAGAGCAGGACAATTTGCTTTATTAGAATGCAACTGGGGTCCAGATTATGCAGATCCTGAAACTTATACAGACCCTTTTATACCATCAGGAACTTATAATAAGCCACATTTAGCTTTAGGTTATACTGAATCAAATGGCAAGACAAAATATGAAAATATGATTGATAAAGCGAAAGTTGAGCGTGTTGATATAGAAAAGAGACTTAATCTATTTGCAGAGGCAGAAGCTTTCTTAATCAATGAAGCATTTATCATACCATATGGAGTTGGTGGAGGAGGATATGTGGCATCTAGACTAAATCCATTTGAATCTGCATATTCGCCATTTGGTGTTTCATCAGAAAGATATAAAGGACACCACCTCCTTGAAGAACCTATGGACACAGACACATTTAATGAGCTTTTGTCAGTTTGGAATATTGAACGAGTCGAAGCTCTAAAACAAGCCAAATAACCCAAAATGTGTAAGGCATGTCCTTACACATTAATTATAATTAGAAAAGAGGAGAGACATATGTTTACTTATATACTTAAAAGACTAATTCAGTCCATAATTACATTGATAATAGTTATTAGCATAGTCTTTGCCTTGATGAGATTGATGCCTGAAGAAGGATATTTTGGAGATGGATATGAAAAACTTGACTTTGCTCAAAGGGAAGC
The DNA here is from genome assembly GCA_031460505.1 of Tissierellaceae bacterium. Taxonomy (GTDB): domain Bacteria; phylum Bacillota; class Clostridia; order Tissierellales; family Tissierellaceae; genus JAAYTL01. The sequence continues at coordinate 156,117 of JAVKTT010000004.1, read as the reverse complement.
GATTTTGGAAAGCATGGGACTAAGAGATCCTCTTCATAAACAATTGCTAGACTTCTACAAACAACTGTTAAAAGGAGATCTTGGTAAATCCATTATATATAGGCCAAAAGTTGATATATGGAATATACTGTCTGAAAAAATTCCATACTCATTGAAATTTGGTTTAGGTGCTATGGGATTATCCCTTGTTGCAGGTTTGCCACTTGGGATAATGATGGCACTAAATACCAAGGGGTTCTGGGATAAATTAGGTACTGCTTATATAGTATTTATCAATGCAGTACCTGCAGCTATATATTATCTTTTCTTACAGGTCTACGTAACCGGTGTACTTAAAATACCTATGCTATATTCACAGTCAAATCCTATCTCATGGATATTGCCTACTGTGTCTATGTCCCTTGGAGGTATGGCCTCCTATGCAATGTGGATGCGTAGGTATATGCTAGATGAGATAAATAAGGATTATGTAAAGTTAGCTAGGGCTAAGGGACTAAGTAACAAAAAAATCATGGTTTCTCATGTAATGAGGAATGCCTTTGTACCAATGGCACAGTATCTGCCTAGTGCAATTTTATTTACTATAGCAGGGTCCATATATATTGAATCACTTTACTCAATACCTGGAATGGGTGGGCTTTTAGTTACAGCAATTCAAAGACAGGATAATACATTAGTTCAGGCTTTAGTCCTTATATATTCATCTATAGGAATAATAGGATTGTTCCTAGGGGATATATTTATGGCTTTATTAGACCCTAGGATAAAGCTTACCAAAAAGGCAGGTGCTAGATAATGGGTAACAGAAAAATAGAAAAGTTCTCAGACAACTTAAATAGTTCTCTATTTAGATTTGCTGGTTATAGTGATAGCCGTGCCATGTTTGGAGGATATTCAAATTATTCTTATTGGAGCTCTACATTTAAAGTATTTAGTAAAAATAAGATAGCCCTATTTTTGTTGTTTGTCATAGTATTGTTAGTTTCATTTACAATAATTCAACCTTATTTACCAAATCAAAAATCCCCAACTGAGATATCAATTAATCCAGAAACAAAGATACAATATGTTAATCATCCACCAAATAAAGAGTTCATATTTGGAACAAATTCTATTGGTCAGGACCTATGGGCTAGGATATGGAGCGGGACGCGTACATCTTTATTTATTGGAATTTTGGTTGGTATCTGGGAAGCTATTATTGGAATCATCATTGGAGCACTATGGGGTTATGTACGTAGATTAGATAGATTGATTACTGAGATTTACAATGTAATCAATAACATCCCAACTACTATAGTTTTAGTACTACTAACATATATTTTAAGGCCAAGTATCTCGACTATGATATTTGCCATGTGTGCTACAGGTTGGCTAGGAATGGCAAGATTCGTAAGAAATCAAATAATAATTATTAGAGATAGAGAATACAATCTAGCATCTAGATGTTTAGGTACACCGACTAGAAGAATTATTTCAAGAAACTTACTTCCATACTTAGTATCAGTTATCATGCTTAGATTAGCATTGGCTATACCTGCTGCAATTGGTTCTGAAGTATTCCTAACATATATAGGACTTGGATTACCTGTAAGCATACCTTCCTTAGGAAATTTAATCAATGAAGGAAGATTAGTAATGATGAATTCAACCCTTAGGTATCAGCTAATATTTCCCGCAATTGTTTTATCCATCATAACTATATCATTTTATGTAATTGGAAATGTGTTTGCAGATGCAGCAGATCCAAGAAATCATGTGTAGAGGTGAGACTATGAATAATAACAATATAATATTATCAACTGAAGACATAGTAGTTAAGTTTCGCCTTAGAGGAAAAGTATTAACTGCAATTAGGGAAATATCTTTAGATATAGTTGAAGGGGAAAGTCTAGCAATAGTAGGAGAGTCTGGCTCAGGTAAATCAGTATTTACTAAATCCTTTATGGGTTTATTGGATAAAAACGGATGGATTGACTCAGGCTCAATTATCTATAAAGATAAGGATCTAGCCAAATTCTCAACTGAGGAAGAGTGGTTATCGATTAGAGGGAAAGAAATAGCCATGATATTTCAAGAACCTATGACAGCTCTTAATCCTCTAAAAACAATAGGAAAACAGGTCAAAGAATCAGTAGAGCTTCATCAAGGATTGAAAGGGAAAGTTGCCAAGGATGTTGTCATTAAAATTTTAGATGATGTAGGTATAGATAATCCTGAGAAAAGATACAATCAATATCCCCATGAGTTTTCAGGAGGTATGAGGCAAAGGGTAGTTATTGCAATCGCTATAGCTTGTAATCCAAAGATTTTGATATGTGATGAACCTACTACAGCATTAGATGTAACTATACAAGCACAGATACTTAATTTACTAAAAGATTTAAAAAAGAAATATTCACTCACTACAATATATATAACCCATGATTTAGGTGTAGTAGCCAATGTAGCAGATAGAATAGCTGTTATGTATAGCGGAGATATTATTGAAGTAGGCTTGTCAGAGGAAATATTCTATAATGCCCAGCATCCCTATACCTGGGCATTGTTGTCATCATTACCCCAATTAGGTGTTAAAGGAGAGCCTTTATATTCAATAAAAGGGACACCACCAAATCTATTCTATGAAATTAAAGGAGATGCATTTGCACCGAGAAACCCTAAGGCTTTGGAGGTAGACTTTATTGAAAGACCACCATATTTTGAAGTAAGCCCTACCCATAAAGTCAAGACTTGGTTATTAGACCCTCGTGCACCAAAAGTAGAACCTCCAGAATCCATTAAATCTATGAGAAAAAAGTGGGGAGGGGATATACTTGGAAAATAGAGAAGCTATATTAGAAGTGAAAAATCTTACAGTTCAGTTTCAAATGGGAAGAAAGAAAAAGTTTACTGCTGTAGATAATGTAAGTTTTCAGATATATAAGGGAGAAACCTTCGGCTTAGTAGGTGAATCTGGATCAGGCAAGACAACCATAGGTCGGGCAATTATAAGGATCAATGAGGTGACTGGTGGAGAGATTATCTTTGAGGGCAAGAGAATATCAGGAGATATTGACAAAGAATTAGATAAAGAAGTCACTAAAAATATTCAAATGATTTTCCAAGACCCTATGGCTTCATTAAACGAAAGGGCAAAGGTTGATTATATAGTATCAGAAGGCCTTTATAATCTTAAGAATTATAAATCAGAAGAAGAACGAAAAGAAAAGGTAGCCAGCGCACTAATGGACGTAGGGCTATTACCTGAGTTTGCATCAAGATTTCCCCATGAATTTTCAGGAGGTCAAAGGCAAAGAATCGGTATTGCAAGAGCACTCATCATGGAGCCCAAGTTTATCATTGCAGATGAACCCATATCGGCATTAGACGTATCCATAAGAGCACAAGTATTAAACCTATTATCAGAGCTTCAAGAAAAGAAGGGGCTTACCTATTTGTTCATAGCACATGATTTATCCATAGTAAGGTACATAGCAGATAGGGTAGCTGTTATACATAAGGGTAAAATCGTTGAATTAGGAGAAACAGAACAGCTATTTTCGAATCCTATTCATCCCTATACAAAAGCACTATTATCAGCTATACCTTATCCAGACCCAATAAAAGAGAGAGAAAAAAGAGTATTGATATATGAACCAAAATTAAATCAAAGATCAAAAGAGACTTGGATTGAAGCAGAAAAGGGACATTATTTTCTTATGGAAGAATAAGTCATAATGACCAATATTCACATTAGGTATTTATAAGGTTTAATTAAAATACAAATATATAAGGGGGAAATTTTATGTTAACAAAGAATGCACAAGAGTTTAAAAAATTTACTCAAAGCAATGATATGGATTTTGAATTTATTGAGACAGATAGTGGTGATACAATTATTGAGTTTAGAGAAATTTTAAAGACAGTCGGAAAAGTCAGGATGTTAGTTCATTTTGCAAAGGATGATTACATGGTTGCAGTTGCAGGTGCAGATTTTTTAGGTGGATTTAATCCTGTTAAGAAAAATTATTTGTACGAAGTAATAAATGAACTAAATGCTAAATACACTAAATGCTAAATACACGTATTTCAAGTATGTATTAATTGATAATTCGCTTATGCTGCAGTCTTTTGCATTGTTTGATAATAATTTTAAAAGTGATATTGTAATGAGATTAATATTTGGTGTATTAGATATTATTGAAGAGGATTATCCAAGATTAATGAGAATTATATGGTCTTGATGTTTGTAATAAACAGCCCTTGAAAACAATTGGTTTTCAAGGGTTTACTTATTTTGAAAAACAATACAAAAAGTTCAAATAATTGAAGAAATTTATAAGTTTATTGGTATAATGGAAGTATATGGGAGTTTGGAGATTTTAATAAAACGATGAGTAAGAAAGGGGTTTAGTCATGGAGTTTATATGTAGAACTTGTGGTAACAAATATGATGATAGCTTTAAAGGGTGGAGATGTGAATGTGGAGGATCTTTATGGCTAAATAGAGAAGTAGAATTTAAGCGAGAAGATATTCGTCAGAATGATTTTACTCAATGGCGCTATGATAAAGCATATCCTATAAAAAAAGAAGAACTAATTTCAACATTTGGTGAAGGCATGACTCCATTAGTAAAAGATACTTGGGAAAATATTGATATCTATATTAAAAATGATGCTTTGATGCCTACGGGTTCTTTTAAAGATCGTGGAGTTGCTATGATGATTAATTATTTGGCATTAAAAGGAGTAAAGAAGATTACCGAAGATTCCTCTGGTAATGCAGGTGCATCCGTAGCAGAATATGCTGCAAAAGCTGGTATAGAATGCAGTATATATGTACCTGAAGGCACTTCTGAAGGTAAAATAGGACAAGTCATTAGTTCTGGGGCTATGATTCATCAAATACCAGGGCCTCGTGAAGAAACTGCACGAGCAGCACAATCAGACATTGAAGGAGTTTATGCTAGTCATAACTGGAATCCTTATTTCATAGAAGGAGTTAAATCAATAGCATACGAATTATGGGAACAATTTAATTTTTCTGCTCCAGATAATATTATAGTACCAACTGGTAATGGAAGTCTGCCACTTGCTTTAGAACAAGGTTTCCAAGAACTACTCAAAAATGGAGAAGTAAAACACCTTCCAAAAATTTATGGTATTCAAACTCAAAATTGTAACCCTATCTATCGTAAGTTTCATGGATTATCTGAAGTGTTTGATGCTGAACCTACTGTTGGAGAAGGTATTGCTCTAAAATTCTCAAGTCACATAGATGAGGTTATAAAAGCTATACAAGTATCTAAAGGAAATGTGCTAGAAGTTACTGAAGAAGAGATACTTCAAGCTTTAAGAAACATCTGTAAAAAAGGATATTTCATTGAGCCAACATCTGCAACTGCCTTTGCTGGTGCTTCTAAACTAATTAAGGATGGAATAATCAATTCAAGTGAGACAACGGTCATTGTTATTTCAGGTAATGGGCTAAAAGCAAGCAATAAAATTTTAAAGTATATTAATATGAATAAGGATTAGATTCTAATTCCAGATTAAAAGAAGGATTTCCCTTGATTTTAGATAAATAAGTAATAATGCAAATTGAATTAAAAAATTCTAATTGGGGGTATTAACTTGAAAAAACATTTAAAATTAACATTGATTTTGATTTTTTTAATCACTTTTATTACTGGAGTGGCACATGCAGATGATGAGATTAAGCTAATTGAGGAACCATTTAAAAGTGGACAGACATATTCAATGATTTGGGCATTTTCTGAGGGACGTGCTGTAGTGAGACATGGAAGTTTTTACAATGGGAAATGGGGATTTATCGATGAAAATGGTGAAGAGGTAATACCTTGTATATATGATTTTGCACTAGATTTTTCTGAAGGCCTTGCACGTGTTAAGCGTGGTGGAAAAGCGGGATATATAGATAAAAATGGTGAAGTTGTAATTCCTTTTGTTTTTAATGATGGTGGCTCTTTTATAGAGGGGCTAGCTCCAGTTACCAACGAAGATGGTAAACGTGGATACATAGATAAAAGTGGAAAGCTTGTAATACCATATCACTATATCTATGCTGGACAGTTTTCAGAAGGGTTAGCTCGTGTGTCTGGCGACTATTTTAATACACCTTTAGGTATGGGGCATATAGATAAAACTGGCAAGATTGTTACAGCTTTTAAGTACGAGGAAGTTGGAGCTTTTAGTGAAGGCTTGGCATTCTACAGAAAAGACTATAAATTTGGTTTTATTAATAAGAATGATGATATAGTAATCATAGCAAAATATGATAGTGTTCGTAGTTTCGATAATGGCATAGCTCCAGTATGTTATGAGGGCAAATGGGGTTTTATAGATACAAAAGGAAAAACTGTATTAGAATTTCAATATGATTATATACATGGTTATATAGGGGGCCTATGTGGTGTATATAAGGATGGGAAATGGGGATTTATTGATGAAAATTTTGAAATTGTAATACCTCTTATATATGACCAAGTAGGAGGTTTTAGTGAGGGCATTTGTTCAGTAGCTAAAAAAGATGAATATGATAATCTAAAATGGGGCTATATTGATAAAACAGGAGAAGAATTAAGTCCTCTTATTTATAATGATATTACAGTTGTAAGAAATGGAGTAGCTACAGTTAATAACTCATCGTTGCTAAGAGTCGTAAAGGGTAGTACACCAATAAAAGAAACTGTAGCAGAAAAGCCAAAGGACAAGACTGCACTTCCGAATAAATTGAAAGTACTTATTGATGGCAAAGAGATATCAATAGGCTCATACTTAATAGACGACACTAGTTATTATAAACTTAGAGATATTGCTTATGCCTTAAAATCAACACCAAAGTATTTTAATGTATATTGGGATAACTATGCTAATTCCATTTTATTAAGCTCTGGTTTAGACTATATAGCTGTAGGTGGAGAAATGGCTGAGGTTAAAGATACTAAGATAAGTGCAGTACCATCAAATTCTAAATTGTATATTAATCATAAACAAGAAAACTTAGAGTGTTATACAATTGAAGGATATAACTACTTTAAATTAAGGGATTTAGGCAAATATTTGATGTTTGATGTTGATTATAACAACGAAAAAAGACAAATAGAAATCAACACATCAGAGAAACTTGGAGTGTCCATTAGAGATATAAAAATAACCCTAGGGGACAGTTTAAGTAGAGTTTCACAAGTACTTGGCCAACCAGACCGTATAGATGATAAGGTTACAAATCTTAAGTGGTATGTATATAATAAAGACTATTCTAAATTTGTAATGATCGGATTTTCAAAGGATAAGGTAGCTGCCATATATACAAGTCATACTAATTTTGTTGTAAATGATACAATAAAGTATGGAGAATTTGAGGAAAATCTACCTAGCTCTCCTAATATAGATTATTATATAGATGTGTTTGGTGGAAAGATATTGTATGGTGTTATGATAAAAGAAGAATCATCCATAAGTTTATGGAAAACTAGAGTAGACAAAGAAGAGATATTACCAATATATGAGTTTCAAGAATTTGACTGTCTTAATTCATTTAGAGTATTTAAAGGTTTAAATCCATTAAAAATTGATGAAATTGCGCTAAAATCTGCAAGGGAACATAGTAAAGATATGGCAGAAAATAATTACTTTGAACATGTCGGATTAGATGGTAGGTCTCACTACAATAGATATTGGGATAATAATGGGAAGCACTTCCCATATGCTGAAAATCTTGCAGCCGGTGATCAAAATGGTTTTGATCAATTTAAAGGACTATTAAACTCACCTGGCCATAGGGCAAACATGGTAATTTCTGATGCAGATTATGTAGGTATAGGAGTTTACTACAAGGAAGATTCAGAGTATAAGTTTTATGGAACTCAAGCATTTACTAGAAATCATTAAAGGGTCTACTGTTATGAGAAAATGTCGCTTACTATGCGACCAAGGTAGTAGTTAAAGATGTTATCCTTTAATTAATAATAATTGGAGGGTGATATCATGAAAAAAGGGTTAACGGAACTAGTATTTATCATTGATAGAAGTGGTTCAATGAGTGGACTAGAAAGTGACACAATCGGTGGATTTAATTCCATGTTAGGGAAACAAAAAAATGAGCCAGGTGATGCAGTTATCACCACAGTTTTATTCGATGATAGATATGAGATATTACATGATAGGATTAATATTAAAGGTGTAGAACCTATTACAGATAAAGAGTATTATGTTAGAGGCACTACTGCACTACTTGATGCAATAGGTTATACAATTAATAAGATTGTCAATGCCCATAGGTTCACATCTAAAGAAGAAGTAGCTGAAAAGACTCTGTTTGTAATTACAACTGATGGAATGGAGAATGCCAGCAGAGAATTTAGCTATGATAAAGTTCGCCAGATGATAGAATATCAAAAAAGTAAATATGGGTGGGAGTTCATATTTTTAGGTGCAAATATCGATGCTATAGAAACTGCCCAACGTGTTGGAATTCAGAAAGATAGGGCAGCAAACTATAATGCAGATTGTGAAGGAACTATATTAAATTACGAAGTAATAAGCGAAGCTGTTAGCCAGATTCGTTCAAATTTGGATATTGCAGAGGATTGGAAGGAACGTATCGAAGAGGATTTTTATAAACGAAAAACTAAAAGATAATTCTATAATCCCTTGAAAACTAAATTAAATTGTTTTCAAGGGTTATTTCTTAAAGTAAGTTGAACTCATGAATTTTAGGAATAATTGGTTAATTTTGGTATAATAAAATAAATGATAAATAACTGAGGAGGTGCAAGTAGATGGCATTTGATATAATCCGAGATGATATAACAAAAGTAAAGGTAGATTCAATTGTAAATGCAGCAAACCCATCCCTATTAGGAGGAGGGGGAGTCGATGGTGCGATTCATCTAGCAGCAGGTCCAAAACTACTTGAAGAATGTCGCACTCTTGGGGGTTGTAAGGTTGGTCAAGCAAAGATAACTAAGGGATACAATCTACCAGTAAAATATATAATACATACAGTTGGACCCATTTGGCAAGGTGGCAATAATAGTGAGGAAAGACTTCTTAGAGATTGTTATAAAAATTCACTTTTAATGGCAAAAAAATATAATGTTAAAAGTATAGCGTTTCCGCTGATTTCTGCAGGAGCTTATGGATATCCAAAAGATAGAGCAATGAAAATTGCTATTTCTGAAATAAGTGAATTTCTATTAAATAATGAAATGACTATATATCTTGTGGTATTTGATAAGACATCAGTTCTTTTATCTGAAAAGATATTTTCATCCATTAGGCAGTATATAGATGATAAATACATTGAATTAAGACCAAATAAAACTAGAGATATTCTTGAGGAAGGTGTTCAACTAAAAGATTCTTACATTGAGAAAAAGATAGACTACTCTTACTCAAAATTAGAAAAGAGAAGTCTGAAAGATCTAGTAAATAATATGGACGAAACATTTTCTCAGATGCTAATTAGATTAATTGACGAAAAAGACATGACTGATGTAGAAACTTATAAAAGGGCAAATATTGATAGAAAACACTTTTCCAAAATTAAAAATGATATATATTATAAACCAAGTAAACCTACTGCTATTGCCTTTGCCATAGCATTGAGGTTGAGTTTAGATGAAACAAAGGATCTACTCATTAAAGCAGGATTTGCACTTTCTCACAGCTATAAATTTGACATAATCATTGAGTATTTTATTGAAAATGAGAATTATGATATCTTTGAAATAAATGAGGCATTATTCGCATTCGATCAAAACTTACTAGGTGGGTAGAAGTATTACTTCATCAGAAGGAGGGTTGTATATAATAAGATAATCTCTGAAGAAATTATACAACGTGAAGTATTTGATTCTGATTAAGAAATAAATGAGAAGATCCCTTAAGGTAAGAAATAGGATAAGATAGCAATAAAGTGGCTCCATTAGGAACCACTTTAAATTTTTAATCTATATATCTCTTAGATGCCATAACTTGATTTAACTCGAGAGTAAGAATAGCCTCATTTTCCACTAATCCAATTAAATCCTTAGCCTCAGCATAAGCAAAAACCCCGTAGGTTTTTACGCCGTGTTCTTCAATATAATTTAAAGCTTTTTCATAGTACTCATGTCTATTTCGATGCTCTAACACATTAATAGCATCTTTTCTATCTACTGCATATTTTAGTAAATCTCTAAAGTGTAGCTCATATCCTCTTGGTTCTATACGACTTGCTTCATGGTCAAAGTCTGTAGGGTTAACCAACCATTCTAAATAATCAAAAGCTGGGTATTTTTCATAATTGGGGATATCTCTGGTTAGTTTAGTTGATCTAGTTGCAAAACCTAGTAAGTTAACAACTCTTTCACCAGGAGAAGCTATTCTAATACCTACCCAAACGAAGTTTATATCAGGATACTTTAACTCCAATTGATGTAATTCTTCCATATTTAAGTCATTTTCAAATGTTAGCCAAGATGATGTATATGAAACAGGGCTTAATTGATTGACGTGATTCATAACCCTATTCTTTTGATTTATAGAATCTTCTTCGTCAAACCACTCAGGTATTTGTATAGTCCTAAAATTGAATGATCTATCATTAGTCCAGCTAGTGTGGTTAGAAATATTATTATTTCGCTTTATTTTAGAATTTATATAACTAGTTTCTTCTGTAAAAAGATTAGTTCTAAAATAGCTAATATCATATTGGCCAAATCCTCGCCTATCCACATCTACTAAGCTTGATAGAGTATATCCTGGATAATTTAATTCAGTAATAGCTTTCAAATCAAAATTAATATCATGCTCAACTTCTCCAACTGTAACTTTTTTAGGATTGTAATATAACATATCAATTAAAGGGGAGATAATGAAAAATATTCCAATTATCAAGGCTATCATAATGCTTACAGAAGTAAAAACTACTTTTCTCAATCTACTATTTACATTTTTTTTGATTTTTATAGATTCATCCTTGAATTTCTCTTTTTCCAATGTTTCACTAAGGTCTAATTCAAAATCTATCATGTTACTTAGATATTCTTCAATAGCTTCATATTTTTCTAGTTCTTCTTCTACTATTCGTTTTTCTTCTTCACTTGCAATTCCATTTTTATATCTATCTAATAATTCTTCAAATTTCATTTTTCACCCTCCAACTGAACCTTTAATCTTTTTCTAGCCCTATATAACAATACTTTCGCATTACTTTCACTTAAACCTGTAGCCTTTGTAATTTCTTTTAAACTAAAATCACAATAATAATAAAGTATAATAACTTCTCTATAAGAAGGAGCTAGGCCCATGATATATTGATAAAGTTTCCTTTTTTCTTCACTATAAATAAGTTTATCCAGGGGAGTTTCTTCAAGGCTTATCATACCATCAAGTCGGTCCGTATCACTAAATTCTTTATTCTTTCTAAGACTGTCTAGAAAAAGGTTTTTACATACTCTAAATAACCAATACTTTATATATGATTCCTTATTGTCAAAGGATAAGATAGCTTTGTAGAAAGTATCACTAGCAAGATCTTCTGCCATATGGTAATCTTTACATAAAGAAAAGGCATATAAATAGAGCTCTTTATAATATTTTATATACAATTTTTCTAGTGCATCTCCAACCATGAAAAAACCCCTTTCACTAGATAAACGAAATAGAAAGATAAAGGTTACACTTTTTATATAATTTCTAATATAAGTTAATTATACAGTTATTTCCAATATTATTACAAATTATTAAATTTACTATGTTTAATTGATGTATAGTAAGATTGAAATATATGCAAGTAATAGATGAACATCAGTAGATTTATGTGCAACTAAAATATATTTTAGGAGGGTGTAAACCATGATAAAAAAAGTAAAAAAGAAATATAGGGCTAGGGCTATTGTGATCATATTATTTATTTCCATCTTACTGGTAGTTTATTTTAGGCCAAGAACTTTGTCGGATACACTAGGACTAGAAGATGTGGAATCCGATGGAACTACCTATTGTGGTTTTTATGATATTATTCAACTAAATAATGAATCTTGGTCTGGTACAGTATCTGAATTATTAGGAAAATCTAATGAATTATTTGGTCCCTTGCTTCATGAAGTTTCAATATCCGGGCCAGTCTTTTATAAGAACGCCGTGATAAATCCTGATTTGGTTAACTTATATTTTGCATTGCCCAAAGAGGATGGGACTTATAAAAGATATACTGTTGAATTAATTCTATCATATGGATATACTTCCGATGTCTATTCTGCTTTTATAAATATAGATAATAGGGGATATTTTGTGACTTCAGGCAAATCTGTTATTGCCTCGTTCATTCAGAAGGCTAGGAACATTGTGACAGATTCTTCTTCCTTACCTTTAAAAGTAGTCGATTGATTTATGAAATTTCTAGCTACAAAGGCCAGGCCCTTTTAACGAACTAAATCAAAGCGTAGAAGAATACGAAAAACAGAACTATCAAAAATTTGTTTATACTTTTGGAATCTATATTAGTATAAAAAATAAAAGATATACACAAATAAGGATGGTGAAGTTTAGCTTTTTATATTTTACGTCTTTCAATAAGTCAATGTAAAAGGGGTGTCATTATCTATGTTTATTCATATAGTAAGTGAGCCAATATTTGAATGCTATAAAATACTTATAGATTATGCTTTTAAGAAAAGTAAAAGCTTTTTATTACATATCCAAGAAAAATTAAGTGTTGATGATAGTGTTTTCAGAAGTAATCCTAGCTATAGCTTATTTTATCACTAGTAAATACAAAATCCATATGAAATGGACAATTGTTTTCTCCACCGAATAAATGATTCATACCCAATCCTATATGATAAGTACCTAAAGCCTTTTCATCAATAGGTGAGTTTCTATCATTATTCTGTTCATATATTTTAGACTGTCAACTTTCTTCTTACAAGCTCTTTTTAGACTAGCAAAGTCAACAGATAAAGCATTGCATAAGGATGAATTATAAAGATCATATTCTAAGCCAGCCTTTAAAGCATTAATCTCTGTAGGTACAGTAAGTTGTATATAGTATTTTTTATCTTGGGTTAACGAATTAAATAATTCACCTAAACATTCTTTAAACTTAGGAATTTCAGATTCTAAAATTCCATTAGGTAGACTTGGTGTATACATAAATATATCTATTACATGTTTGAAAGAGGATAAATGCCCTAAGTATTTTTGTGAAAGATTTTGATTATTACGGATTAGATTAAGAACTACCTTTTCGAAGAATAAATTTGAACAATGATGTTTGTAAGTGACCACCCCTTTTTTGCTTAAGCCTTCTGAAATCAAATTTAAAACTCTTAGATCTTTATCATCACCCCAAAAATTCAATAAAACTAAATCTCCTTTATCAAAGGGAAATCCATCACAAATATTTGGAATAAGGTCTATAAATTCCATACCAATACCTCCTAGATAAAATTATTTCGATACATATCAAATTATATTCTAATGCATTATCTTAGAAAAAGCAATTCATTTTTATAAGTATAGAATTAAATTTAAATAAATTAAGTAGATATGTATTGTAATAGTAATGCTAATAGTATAATATATTGATAACATAAATTATTGGAGGGATAAGAGTGAAGGGTGTAAACGGACTAAAAGAAAATTATTTGAACTTCTTAAATAAAAAACAGGAAGACTTGAAAAGGAGCATTGCAGATTTAAAAAAGCAAGAATGCCTAGATGAGGCTAATTTACAAAAGATAAGGCTAAATATAGTTGAAATTTTTCATAAGATGTTTAATATTAGTCTTAGTAATAATCCTGTAGACCTAAGGGGAAAATATTTAAGTTTTTTTGATAAGATTACAGGACCTTGGCATATTAACAAAGAGAAGGCTCTAAAATTTGGAAAAGATAGTGAAGTAATAGTTGAAGAATTAAAAATAAAAGAAGCTGAAGAATTGAAAAATCAATTTAAGTATTACTATGATCAGATTGATTTTAATTAGGAGTGGTAAATTTGAAATCATTAGAGATTTTTAAATGTTTATCGGATAAATCAAGATTAAGAATAATAAATGATTTGATTGTAGAACCCATGTATGTTGAGCTCTTGTCTGAAAGGTTGGGATTGTCTACTTCAACTATTTCCTTTCACCTTAAAAAGTTAATGGATGCGGATATAGTTTCGTCTAAAAAAGAACAATACTATACTATTTATAGTTTGAACGATGAAATACTTACAATGAATCTTAAGGAATTAATAAAGGATAATAGAAATGAAGTTGAGATATTAGATCAAAGAGAAGAAGAATACAAGAAGAAAGTCATAGAATCATTCTTCAAGTATAATAAACTAAAGAGTTTACCAGTACAGAATAAGAAAAAGCAAATAGTCTTAGAGAAGATAGTAGAAAGTTTTGAATGGAATAAAATCTATACAGAGAAGGAAGTAAATCTAATGATTGCTGATTTTTATGATGATTTTTGTACTATAAGAAGAGATTTAGTGGGGTTCAATCTGATGGAAAGAAAAGACGGACTATATAAAAGAATAGAAACTGTTAAGAGGTGAAGATCTAACTTATGGAATTTTTAATGGCATTATTGGTTTTTCCTCTACTATCATTATTATTTGGGATAATAGGCCAAATTTTAATAAAGAAAACATACATAGTTGTTGGAATAACCTTTTTAGTATGGCTCATAGCTACTTTTACAATATTTAATGAAAGTTTCTTAATATGGGTATTCATCTATACTGTATTGTCTTTAATAGGGGCAGGAGTAGTGTACTATGATCAAAAATCTAGCAGTAATTAAACATAATGGGGGTAGGAATAACAAATTGTCACCAACTATATAAGCATGAATAGCCTAATATTAAAAATATATTAGGCGTGATATATATGAAAACAATGATCGTTTAACTAAAAATTTTAATGAGCCTGAAGAAATCAAAATAGACCATGCAAATTTGCAGGTCTATGTTTTAAAAATTCTTAGCTAATTCTTTTGTTTCTGTTATTGCATTTGCTATAACCTCATCAACATTAGTTGAACTACGATCCATATTTTCCAAGGCAAAGGTTGTAAAATCGGTTATTCCAAGGAAAGCAAAAAGTGTTCTAAGATACCTATCCCCAAGCTCATACGAAGATAATGGTTCTTCTGAATATTCTCCTCCTCTTGTAACAAAATGAATAGCCTTTTTCCCTGAGCATTGTCCCTTTGGACCTTCTGGTGTATATTTAAATGTGATACCTCCTACAGCTACACAATCAAGATAGGCTTTTAGAATTGCTGGGAAGCTTAAATTCCAAAACGGTGCAGCTATTATTATTTTATCTGCTTCAAGAAATTGATGGGCATACTTAAATACAGGGTGATTCATATCTTGTAGTTGTTCATCATTATTAAGGGACATAATATCTTCTTCTTTTAGAAACCTTATACCTTCATTATATAAGTCTAATGTTGTAATTATGTCATCTGGATGTAATTCTTTATATGATTTTACAAAGCTATCAGATACTTTAAATGTTCTAGAGAGTCCTTCTGGCTTTGCATTTGCCTTAACATATAGTATTTTGCTCATTATATTCACCATTCTCTTTAGTTTGAATTTTATTTTATATGTTTATTTTTAACTAACTCAATAATTATATGTGTAGTAATAAATAACATTAAAAGGAGAATACATATTTTTAATATTACTGAAGAGGGAAAGAGAAGAAAAATGGTTAAATGAAATGTCAGATAAAGGTTGGCAACTGTATGGGAAAAATATAAGATGTAAAAATTGATTATAAATTTTAAGTTTACAAAGGAGATAAATCACATGGATATAAAGATAAGGCAAGAAATAGAAAAGGACTATAAATTATCAGAAATCGTGGTAGAAAAATCATTTAAAAATGCAAAACATACTGACCATACCGAACATTTTTTAGTTGCTAAACTTAGAAAAAGTGATGCATTTATACCTGAACTTTCTCTTGTAGCAGAGATAGATGGTCAAATTGTAGGTCATATAATGCTTACAAAATTAAACATTGAAAATGAAGAAAATAATTATGAATCATTGGGATTAGCACCTGTTTCAGTGTTACCGGAATATCAGAATAAAGGTATAGGAAGTAAATTAATAAGAGACAGTTTAAAGATAGCAAAAGAAAAAGGTTTTAAGTCAGTTATTGTTCTTGGACACGATAAATACTATCCAAGATTTGGGTTTAGGCCAGCAAGTAAATGGGATATTAAAGCACCATTTGATGTTCCAGATGAAGCATTTATGGCATTAGAACTAGAAATAGGAAGTCTTGCAGATGTTTCAGGAACTGTGGTCTATAGCAAAGAGTTTTTTGAATAGAGGCTTAGTTCTTAAAGTTAAAGTTTAACTTTAAGCATAAAAGCTTAGAAAATGCAGATTCGTAGAGTTAATGTATTAGATTAACTTTAATAGATACATAAATAGAATTTTACAGTTTTCACTTAAACAATTAATTCTCATAATCAGAATTATTTACTACTATTTGAGCATAATTAAAATTGAGGCAAATAAATCTGAAGGGAATGTGAATATTGAAAGATAAAAAAATTATAGATAAAGAAATGGAACAGGCAAGATATGTAAACAAGATTTCTGCACCAGGTAATATTCAATCTTCAACAAAGGCATCAACAATGAACAATGATGTTTCCTGTATATATGATAATAAAAATCATGGTGTAGGTTCTGTAATTGTCAATGAAGATGGTAGAGAATATGTATGTACGAGCGATGGTACTTGGCAAGTAAAAGATAAGTAGATAGTTGAAACTAAAGCTAGATATTGTGATGATATCTAGCTTTTTTAGTTCTGTTCTTTTTTCTCGACTTAAATTACATATTTTTCCTTGACATACATAGATGTTCAAGGTATTCTATACTTAGAAGGTCTATGTATAGATATGGAGGTGTAGACATGAAATTTGATAAGGGGCTAATAGGAGGTAGCACAAATTTACTTTTGTTATCCTTATTACAAGAAAAGGATATGTACGGATATGAAATTATTAGAGAATTAGAACTACGTTCAGATAATTCGTTTCAATTAAAAGAGGGTACACTTTACCCAGTTCTTCATAAATTAGAGAATATGGGTTATGTGGAGTCGTATCGTGCAAAGGGGGATGCTGGAAGGGATCGTAAATATTATCAACTAACTAAAAAAGGAAATAAGCAGCTAGTTGAGGAAAAACAGCAATGGAAAGTATTTACTCAATCAGTGGAAAAAGTAGTCTATGGTGATGAATATGAATTTGCATAAGAGTGATGATTTCATAAAAGAAGTCATTTCTTACATTAAATTTCCTTTTGATAGAGATGAAATAGAAAAAGAACTAGAGGAACATATATTAGATAAAATTGAATATTACCATAATCAAGGAATGGACAATGGAATAGCAGAGGAACTAACACTAAAAGATATGGGCAATCCTAAGGAAATAGGGATAGCTTTAAATAAAGAACACAACCCAATTTTAGGATGGATATATGTCATTACCAGTGTTTTGGTAGCAATTAATTTATTTATACTAATTTTCTCACTTAGCATTTCATTACTAAACACAATATTCTCACGAAACCCTGCGAAAGATATTCCAAAGGAAAATATAGTTTATAATATCAAGTTAGATGAGAAGGTAAAAATTGATGATAGAGTAATTAAATTTAAGAATCTAATATACGAGAAGAATGGGGATATGACTATTTTATATGAGTATTATGAAACTAACTTGTTGTTTGGTAGAGGATGGTCACTAGGTAGCATTGGAACTGTAAAAGATGATTTAGGTAATGAATATTTTGCAGGCTCTGGCTCTTCATCTGGTGGAATAATTACCAAAGGTGTAATAACTCTTAGTGATTTTCCATTAGAAGCTACAACATTAATAATTGAATATGACTCATATAATAGATACTATAAGTTAGAAGTACCACTTAAGGCAGGTGACTTAAATGAATAGAAACAAAAAAATACTTAGAAATATTACTATTCTACTTATTTTATTCATTCTAAGATTTAATAGCTTCAATCTATATCTAACCCCTAAAGCTGCTCATGAAGCGTCTGAAAGAAGCATTCATTATGGTCCATCTGAAGTAACTCATATTCAAGACTTTGATAAAGGAAAGTTTATATTAAGTAAATATGACAGATGGATTTCATGTAATACTGTTAGAAAATCAATGTTTTTTTTCTGGACTTTTGGAAGCCAGGTCACTGGCATAGAAGTAGATGAGACGAAACCATTGGACTATACATGGTCTTATTCAAGGCCAAATTTCAAATGTTATGGAATTATAAATGATAATAGAATAGATAAGGTTGAAGTATATGTTGATGATGGAAGTGTTCTTTCGCAGACAGAATTCTATGATGATATGTTCTTATTAACTTGGGTAGATGAAGTTAAGTTTAGTAGTATTAAAGCTTATGATTCTCACGGAAATATATTGTTTGAAGATGATAGATTAAGATGATTTTTAAAGATCGTAATTCTAAAATTTAGGGTTACGATTTTTAGTTATAAGGCTAATAGAATATGAGATTAAACACTTCCCTTTATGATATAATTATATTTAAATTTTGGTTTTATGGAGGTATGAAAGTGTTAATAGATACGAAATTAGAAGATTTCAAGTTAAGATTTGCAGAAATAAAAGATGTTTCATTAATCTTAGACTTTATAAAAGAACTGGCTGATTATGAGAAAATGTTGGATGAAGTTGTAGCAACTGAAGAAGATTTAGTAGAATCTATATTTGAAAGAAAAATTGCTGAGGTTATCATTGGTGAATACAAAAATGAACCAGTAGCTTTTGCATTATTCTTTCACAATTTTTCTACCTTCCTTGGTAAACCAGGTATTTATTTAGAAGACCTATATGTAAAACCTGAAATGAGAGGAAAAGGTATGGGCAAAATCATTCTATCCTACCTTGCTAAATTGTCACTTGAAAGGAAGTGTGGAAGATTAGAATGGTGGTGCTTGGATTGGAATAAGTCGTCAATTGAATTTTACAAGCAAATGGGTGCAGTACCAATGGACGAGTGGACAGTATACAGAGTAACTGATGATGCACTAGATACATTAGCTATAAGGTTTGATGACAAAAATTAGTAATACTAGACTACCCTATGAATGCAAAATTACGACTAGCACTCATAGGGTAGTTTTTTTATTTTATTTCATTAATTGTAGCTTTTTCATTTTCATTTACTGGAATAACTAGATATTCTTGTCCATCAATTACTTGTTTTTTGATTTCATCGATTTTTTCAGGTTTAACCTGTAAGACAATATCATAATCTCCATCAATATTGTCCTTTAGCTCTACTTCTTCAAGTTTAACTTTAAGAAATTCTACTTGCTTTTCAAGTTCTCTTTCTTTTTTTCGCTGCTCATTTTCTTTGATTATTTTTGCATCAATCAAGTTTTCTACTACAGGTATTTCATCGCTAAAACTTTTTTCATATAAATCTTCAATCATCATAGCATTGTCTGTAGGAATACCACTTTCCCAAAGTACATCATGCAAAATATTTTTTGTTAATTTACTAGGTTGACTTTCAAAACCATCTGACATTGACTTTTGCTCTTCAACTATAGAATTTAGGTTTTCTTGAATCTCCCTATATAGTTTTTTAGCTTCTTCTTCTTCAGTACCCATTGAATCATTTATAATAAGTTGGAACTTTTCTTTCTGAATAGTAGAAGACTCCCTAACAAAACAACCTAATGCATTTTCCATTAATTCTGGATGAATGTCTCTTGGGTTTTTCGTGTAGTACATAATTGAGTTAACATCTGCACTACGGTCTATAAAAGCAGGGTAAACAAAACCATTAATTGGCGCTTCAACTATCCAATCCCTAAGGCGAGATTTAATCCTATTCTCGTCTTCGAAATAACTAAGTCCAGGTGCTGAAAGTGAAATTGGGCATATAGCACATAACACATATTCGAAAACTTCTTCAGACTCGTCTAATTTTTGGTTATCTGTGGTCTTAGTGATTACATCGTACACATCATGGAAGACAAGAATCAAATAATTTTCAGGATACTCATAATTATCAATAATTGATTTATAAAGATCATTTAATAACTCATCATTTTTCAGTTTACTCTTCTTTAATTGAATAAGGGAGAGCTGTTTATTATTTGAATCTTCATCATTAGGAAAATCAAGAGTCAATATATTGTTTCCAACTGTGCCTGATAAGACTTTCTTGGCAATTTCTAAGTATCTAAAGTAATCGTCTTCATCTAAATTTAGGAATGTTTCCTTGAATTCTAGAATAATATTTTTCTCTGAATTGACAAAACACCCACACATTCTTGTAAAGGTACATTGTTCTTTTTTTAAACGCTTTTTTAATTCGGCGACGTCTTTTTTCTTCATTTTATTAACCTCACAATCTGCTCTGAAATATATCTACCTATTAAGTATAGTATTTTTTAAGGATAATTTCTAGAGTATTAATATTTTGATAGAAATATTTGGTATAATGATTGAAGATATATAATAATTTTTCTAGATTAATATAAGAAAGGGCAGCAAAATGAAACTAAATAAACTAAATAAAAAGCATGTGTTTTTCCTTACCATTGTACTATTATTATTTTTCTATTGGCAAAATAACCATATTACAGTATCTAAATATAGTTATAGAAATATCAAGATACCAATTGAATTCAATAGATTTAAGATAGTTCATGTTTCAGATTTACACAATAAATCTTTTGGTAAGAATCAAGAATACATATTAAAGAAAATAAGCCAATCATCCCCCGATATTATAGTAGTCACAGGAGATCTTATCGATAGAAGAAAATATGATTTAGATACAGCCCTGACTTTCATAGAAGGAGCTATGGATATAGCTCCAGTGTATTATGCCTCAGGCAATCATGAAGCTTGGTCAGGTAAATATGAAAACATACGAAAAGAATTAACGAGATATGGGGTAGAAGTTCTTGATGATACAAAAGTAGAGATAACTCGTCATAATAGTAAGATAGAGATATTGGGTGTAACTGATCCTGCTTTTCTCACATCAGGCTACTTGGATGGATTGGATACATCGAATATTTCAAAAAAACTAAATGAAATGAAGCAGGATAATGTATTTCAAATTCTATTGTCCCATAGACCTAATTTAATTGATATTTACTCAAAAGAAAATATAGATATTATATTTTCAGGTCATGCACATGGAGGACAGTTTAGAATCCCTGGTCTTGGAGGGTTGATATCTCCAGATCAAGGTTTAATACCCAAATATACAAGTGGATCACACTCTATGGATAATTCAACGATTTACATAAGTAGAGGTTTAGGAAATAGTATCATTCCAATAAGAATATTCAATCGACCAGAATTGATAGTAGTTACATTACAAAACCCTTGAAAATAGCTTATAAGCCTATTTCAAGGGTTATTATTAAATTAATCCCATATAATATTCTACTACTAAAGCAACAATTACTACTAGCACAGAAACTATTAAACCATGAATCATAGGATTGATACCAGATTTCTTCATTTCACCAAAGTCAGTAGTCATACCTATTGCAGCTAAGGCAGCCACCATTAAAAATTTGCTCAGAGTTTTCATAATACTAGAAACTGTTGCAGGTATAAATCCTAAACTATTGATGATAGCCATTGCAACAAATGCTAATATAAACCATGGAAACAATGATGTGATTGAGATGTCTTGAACTTCTGAACCATCTTCTATAGATGCTTTTTTCTTTAACTTTGCGTTAATTATAGAGAAAATCAAAACAGTTGGTATAATTGAAAGTGTACGAGTTAGTTTTACCATAGTAGCAAAATCTCCTGCAGCTTCACTAAATGCATACCCAGCAGCTACTACACTTGAAGTATCATTTACTGCTGTACCAGTCCATAAGCCATATGCCATATCACTTAACCCCATAGCACGACCCATTATAGGGAACAATACTATCATTGCCATATCAAATATAAAGGTAGCTGATATTGCATAAGCAACATCCTTATCTTCAGCCTCAATAACAGGTGCCATTGCAGCAATAGCAGATCCACCACAGATACCTGTTCCAGCTGAGATTAAATTTGAAAGCTTCCAATCTAAGCCAAGAGCCTTTCCAACAAAATAGCCTCCTCCAAAGCAAGTTAAAAGTGTAAATACCATTACTGTTAGGGATAAACGTCCAACATTAAGAATAGTACCAATGCTTAATGAAGCACCTAATAAAATGATTGAAAACTTTAGTATTTTTTTCGACGTAAACTTCAAACCTTTTTCAATCATATTGCTTGGTTTCTTATAGTGATTAATTGCCATTCCTAAAAATAATGCAATAACTGAATCACCTATTAGTGGGAGAGGCAGTAAAGATTCTAAGAATCTTGCAAGAAAAGCAATTATTAATGCTATAAAAATTCCGGGTAAATAAGTTAGTGTTTTTTTCATGTGTTACCTCCTTTAGTCTTCAAGGATGATTTTACATGATATAGATGATAAAATCAAATTATGAATAGTTATCAATCATAAAAATATGTTATGATATAAGTATTAGATTATAAAATAAATATTGAATTTTCAAAGGGGAGGTAAATATGTTAGATAACAAGATCTTTACATTTTTAAAGGTTGCACAACTTAAGAATTATACAAAGGCAGCAGCAGAATTAAATTTGACTCAACCAGCTGTTACTCAACATATAAAAAAACTAGAAGAGAACTATGGATGCACATTAATCGATATAAATGGGAAATCAATAAATCTAACTGCACAAGGCGAAGCTTTATATCATTATGCAAACTTTCAAATTGCAAATGAAAAACAACTAATAGATCAAATCAAAAAAGCAGAAACACCTATTAAGATTGGTGCTACACTGTCCATAGCCGATTATTATTTACCATCTTATTTGAGCTCATATTTAAGCAAATATGATGATATTATTTCAGTGACTGTTAAAAATACAAAATCGATCATAGAAATGTTATTAAATAATGAATTATACTGTGCCTTTATTGAGGGAATATTTGACAAATCACTGTTTCATCATAACGAGTTTAGTAAAACAAGATTTCTTCCAGTAGCAAGAAAAGGACATCCATTAGAAGGAAAAGAAACTACAATAGCAGAAATACATAATTATCCTTTAATTTTAAGGGAAGAAGGCTCTGGAACTAGAGAAATATATGAAAGCTATTTATATCAAAACAATGATTCTTTGCTTTCGGTTTCTAAAATTTATGAGATTAGTAGTTTTAAAATTATTAAGAAAATGCTAAGTAATTCAGATGCAATTTCTTTTATGTACGAAGAAGTTGCAAAACAAGAAGTAGAAAGTGGAGAATTATGCTTTCTTACAATTCAAAATTATAATATTCAGCGACCACTCTATTTTATCTATCCTAATAATAGCCTTATGAAAGCAAAAAACAAATCCTTTTATCAAAAGTTAATGGACGTTTAAGCTTATCGAGTGATGATTAATGAAAGAATTTATAGGTAATATTTGGTATAATCGAAATAGATAATAGCCATGAAAACATTTTTGTAACATAGGCGTAGGAGGGTTAAAAATAAATACTAAAAGCAAACATAAAAACAAGAAAAAATTTATCAAAAGTTCGTTAAGAATAGCTACATTTATTATTGTATGTTTAATGTTGGGATTTGTGTTAGGATTTTTATCAGCTAGGGTAATAGATAAAATGATTCCTAATAGTGGTAACAAGAGCTTATTTTCAGGAATATTTAAGGATTTTTTCCTAATTGCAATATTCATTATCTCTTATTTGGTTCAAATAATAATACATGAAGCAGGGCACCTAATCTTTGGCTTAGCCACAGGATATACATTTGTATCATTTAGAGTAGGATCACTTACAATAATAAAAGAAGATGGAAAATATAAATTTAAAAAGTACAATATACCCGGTACAGCTGGTCAATGCCTTATGATGCCTCCAGAGTTGGAAAATGATAAATATCCCTTTGTAATCTATAATTTTGGTGGAGTTTTCATGAATTTAATAGCATCTGGGATAAGTATAATATCCCTAATATTAATTAAAGATATAAAATTTCCACTTAACACTATACTCCTACTATTTGGATTAGCAGGTATCGTGGCAGCATTAACAAATGGAATACCTTTTAAAATTTCTGGGTTACCAAATGATGCATATAATGTAAAGTCTATGCTAAAGGATGATGAAGCTAAGACTGGGTTTTATCTC
Organism: Tissierellaceae bacterium; assembly: GCA_031460505.1. GTDB lineage: Bacteria > Bacillota > Clostridia > Tissierellales > Tissierellaceae > JAAYTL01. Next base: position 131,845 of record JAVKTT010000004.1, on the reverse strand, counting down.
CAATTAAGAGTAAATGGTTTACTAAGTAAAGGTATTAGAATTAAAGATATGGATTATAATTTGTTTGAATTAAAAGAAGGCGCAGATGTATCTAATCCACTTAACACAGGTATAAAGTTATTGGAGTATACTTGGTATCTTGATAATATGGATTTTGAAAATGCTACTAGAGTTATGGACTCCTTAGTTCCACATATTAATGAATTAGTTCCCTTATATACATATGAAATCAACAGCGAGCGGATTTTTTTAGAACTTATAGGAGAATGTAACAAAAATCTTATCGATAGATTATATAATAAGAACCTAAAAAAATATATTAAAGCATCAAAGTTTATGATGAGTAAAATTAGACTACAAATGGCCTATGAAGCTTTCTACAATGAAGATAAAACAAAAGCCTTAGAATATTATGAAAAGCTTAAAGATCTATATGATAATTTTCCAATCAAAGGAGAGGCTGAAATGGAGCTAATGCTTGGTGATTGGATGAAAGAGAGGATTGATGAATCCTAGGCAATACTTTGCCTTAATTTTAAAATTAGATATATCAAAAGTGGCCTTGCATCTCATTCTGAACGTAGTGAGGAATATTACCATATATCTAATACTGAGAAGGAGGTTAATATGTGCGGAAGATTTATGCTTGATAGTGATGTGGAAGAAATAATTAAACAATACAAAATATTAAAGAGAGAGGCTACGGATTTTAAGAAAGGTGACATATACCCATCTCAAAATGCACCAATTGTTATGGATGATAAGGGTAGAACTTTAAAATTATCAAAATGGGGATTCCCTTTCAGCGGAAATAGTAAGCTTGTTATTAATGCAAGAAGCGAGTCTATAGGTACAAAATCTATGTTTATGCAATCCTTTCTTAGTTCAAGATGTATTGTCCCTGCGAATCTGTTTTATGAGTGGAAGGATGAAGGAAATAAGAGGAAAGCAAAGCATGAAATATATTTACCTGAGGAGAAAATTCTTTCCTTAGGGGGAATAGTTAAATTAGTTGCAGACGAAAAGGGAAATAAAGACCTATCCTTTGTAATAATTACAACTGAATCCAATAAATATATGAAAGATTTACACCCTAGAATGCCTCTTATAATAGAAAATGAAACACTGGATTATTGGCTGGATAATAGTACTACGCAAAGAACTATCGATGAAATAGTCAAATTAAATATGAGCCATGAACTTAAAATTGAAAGAGTAGAAAAAGAGGAACCCTTTGAACAGATGAAGTTATTCTAAATTTAAAGTTATAGTTGGAAAGCAATAAAATAAATTATTTAGGAGGAATGTATATGTTTGGTAATAAGTCTGATAAAAGATTTGAGGTTATTTACAATGAAAGATCATCAGGATGTAAGATTATAGTAGACAAAGATACAGGAGTACACTATTTATTCAGTTGGTCTGGATATGCTGGAGGGGTAACACCTTTATTAGATAAAGATGGTAAACCGGTAATTAACACAAACTATAGATAAATGTGAAGTAATAAAAAATATATACAATACAAAAATGAATAGAATTTAGAGAGGTAAGGATTATGAATAAAACTTGCGAGGATTCTAGAATTGGTCTTTTAATAGAAATTATATCTGTAAAAGAATCTCCTGAATATAAAGATAGAGCAATTAAATATTTTCAAAGTAAGTGGGCATCGGAGAATAGTATGAAAGTCTACGAAGACTGCATCACAAACTGTGTAACTACTACCAGTTTATTACCTCAATGGTATCTGTTAATGGATAAAGATAAAATAATTGGGTGTGCAGGTCTGATAACAAATGATTTTATTAGTCGTATGGATTTATATCCTTGGGTTTGTGCCTTATACATTGAGGAACAGTACAGAGGAAATGGCTATGGTTCTCTACTATTAGAAAAGGCGAAGATAGATTCTAAAAAAAGCAATTTCCCTCACCTCTATCTATGCACCGATCACATTGGATATTACGAGAAATATGGATTTCAATATATTGGAACTGGCTATCATCCATGGGGAGAAAGTTCACGCATATATGCAGTAGGACTAAATTCTAATGCAAAAGATGATTTTATTGTTTCTAAAGTAGATAGTCCAGATGAGAAGGTAAGGATTGTGTCTGAGACTCTATTAGGGCTGCCAGAATGGTTTGGTCTTCCTGAAAGTACTAAGTCATATATCCAAGACTCAAGAAATCTACCTTTATGGGTAGCAAAAAAGGATGAAGAAATTATTGGATTTATTACCTTGAAAGAAAGTAGTATAGATACTGCAGAATTGCACTGCATGGGAGTTAAAAAAGAATATCATAGAAAAGGTATTGGCAAGAAACTATATAATGCCTTGGAACAATATGCAATGATTAAATATAAATATCTTCAAGTAAAGACAGTAGATGAAGGACATTATAAAGAATATGATCAAACAATATCCTTTTATAAAAGCGTTGGCTTTTCTAAACTTGAAGTATTTCCAACATTATGGGATGAATGGAATCCTTGCTTAATTATGGTTAAGACTTTATTGATAGATAAGTAAAGACTTATACTTATACTTAAAGTTAAAGTTTAACCTTAGGTGTAAAAGCTTTAAAAATGCAGATTCGTAGGGTTAAGGTAATAGATTAAGTTAAATATTTCATTAATAATTTTTAAGAGGTGATGTTTGCTTGAATTCATCAGCATGGATAACTATATACATGCCTATTTTTATAATAATATTTGTGCTACTACCAGAACAGCGACTAATTCAAAGAGCTGTAATTCAAAAAAAGAAAAATATAAAGGGGCGTATAATTATGACGAATGATGTAATTAAAAAATATGTAGGAAGAGATTGTAGAATCTCTACAGGGTCATTTGGTACAAATGTAGTAGGGAAAATAATAGATGTAAATGAAAATTGGATAGAGGTTGAAACAAAAAAAGGCATAGAAATTATTAATGCAGAATTTGTACAAAGTATTAAGGTAGGTAATTGATGATTTCTAAATAAATATTTACTAGTATAAATGGGGGAATGGATTTGAAGAAGAACGGATTATATTTACTAATTGCAATACTTATGATATCCCAATTTACTTTAATATTAAAGATCAATAGAATAGAGAGCGAAACAGAATATACAAAACATCAAATGAATAATTTAAGTAATGAAATTAGAAATGATATGAATGCTATTTACTCAAATGTGGATGATATGTTAAATAGAAAAGAAAGCCTTATTGAAATTAGTACTACGGATATAGGAACTGTTAATGGTGATAGTCTTACTGTGCCTATTACTTTTAATCTTATACCTAAAGAAGTTAGCGAAAATACAATAGTAAATCTTGAATTTGATGGGAAATTATTCCCAATGGATAAGACGGATACAAGTTTTACAGCTACAGTACACCGTAGTATTTTTTCTGATGCATTACCTATAATTGTAATTGATGATAATGGTGTTAAGAAAACCATGGAGGATAAACAAATTGGTATATGGGATATAAAGAGTGAGGTTTTTCCAACTATGTATCCAAGACTCCTTGGTACGGCAAGTTATGGTGGCGATACATATTCTAGGAAAGGAAGTCTAAGTGCAGAAATTAAAGAAGCAAAGGGAGATATAAAGTTTACTAAGATAGCCCTAATTGTTAAAGTAGATGACAAGACAATCTCTGAGGAAATTATACCAAATAATGTACTTTATACAGGTTATGAAGTAGATAAAAAGATTTCTTTAGGCGATGGAGAAATATGTACAATGTTAGTAATTGCAACTGATAGTTTAGGACTTGAACATCACTATACTGTAGATACTTGGACAGGGGGATCTAATATGCAAAGAGAACCATGGTTTGAAGATGAGTACATATATTCTTCTGATGGAAAGTTACTGTGGCAACCAGAACATTCAAAATTATATTAAAAGAATTTAGAGTACTAAGAAAGGATATCACTCTATGAAAACCTTGATTGTTTATTGTTCTGATTATAAAAATAACACTGAAAAAATTGCGTGTACATTTAGTAGTAAGATTGATTGTGAGCTAATAAATATTAGAGATGCTAATGATCTTAACATAGAAGATTACGATTTAATTGGATTTGGCTCAGGAGTATACAAGGAAAGCTTGTCTCCAAAGGTATTTAGATTAGTTGAAAAATTAAGTTTAAGTGACAAAAATGTTTTTGTGTTTTCAACCAGTGGTGTAGGTATGAAGTTTTATAATAAAAGTTTGATTAAATTATTAGAGTCTAAAGGAGCAATAGTTAGGGGAAGTTTCTCTTGTAAAGGCTTCTTTATAGCAAAGGAATTTACAGATATAAAAATCTTTGATCTATTAGGAAGACTATCACAAGGTCACCCTAATGATAGAGATTTTAAGCGAGCAGAAAAATTTATAGAGAATGTAGTACATAACAAATTTAATAATTAGCACAAAGAACACTTGTGCTATATAGCAGTATATGATATACTAAATATTAATAACTTAATGCTAATTTGTATAAAAACAAAGGGGATGGATAAATGGATAAAGAAACAAGAGAATTACTAGAAAACATCCAAAATCAGATACTGACATTAAGTAAAGAAACTAATAATCGATTTGATAAATTGGAAATTGGACAAAACGAAACAAATACTCGTCTTGAAAAAGTAGAGAATAGACTAAACGGAGTAGAGAATAGACTAAACGGAGTAGAGGAAAGGCTAAATGGAGTAGAGGATAGCCTAGACACAATAAATGATCGCCTTGATAAATTAGAAATAGGGCAAAATGAAATAAAAACTTTGTTAGAAGAATTAGAACCAAAAAATGCTAATAGGCATCTAGAATTGAAAAACTCTATAGATGAACTAAGAGATGATTTATCTACTGTGGAGATTGTTACTGCTAACAACTATAAAGATATAGCCATGTTAAAAAGAATAAAATAATAAACGTAGCAATTTGAGTTAATCTTATAATGATTAACTCTTTTTTATTTTTAAGTCTGTTTCATAACTAATATCAGGCCCCATGTTCACAAAATGTAAAACACACTGTCATTGAAGGAATAAGGACAGTGTGTTTTAACATTAATAATTTATAGATTTAAGTTTCCATATTCTTAAAATCATTAGCTAGAGCTTCAAAAGCAGGAATTGAGTTTTCTATAGTCTTCATATCTACACAGTATGAAATTCTAAAGTATCCTGGGCATCCAAATCCAGAACCTGGAACAAACAGTAGATTATATTTTAGAGCATGTTTCACAAATGCAATATCATCTTCAATCAATGCTTTAGGGAACAAGTAGAAAGTACCTTCAGGTTTAATACATTCAAATCCAAGGCTTGTAAGTATATCAAAAAGCTTGTCTCTTCTTTCCTGATATATCTTTGGGTCAACTGTATGATCTAATGATTCAGCTATGAGCTTCTGAAATAGGCCCGGTGCATTTACAAAACCAAGGACTCTGTTGGCAAATACTAAACCTGCCACTAGTCTGCTTGCATCTTTGATTGCTGGGTTTACTGCAATGTAGCCAATTCTTTCCCCTGGTATCGCCAGTGATTTACTATAGGAGTACACAATTGCAGAGTTCTTGAAAATATTAAGAATACTAGGGACTTTTACACCATCATAAACAAGCTTTACATATGGTTCGTCAGAAATTACAAGTATCTCTGTTCCTAGTTCTTTCTCTTTGTCTTCTAAAAGTTTTGCCATGTTTTTTAGAACTTCTTCTTTGTAAATAACTCCTGTAGGATTATTAGGCGAATTTATTATTATTGCTTTAGTTTTTGGAGTTATTCTTTTTTCAAGATCTAAAAGATCAGGTTGGAAATCCGGCTTGGTGCAAGGCGATAGTACAAGCTTACCACCATGATTGTCAACGTAAGAGCCGTAATCCACAAAGTATGGTGATAATGCAATAACCTCATCATCTTGTTCTAGGATTGCTTTAAGAATAACATTGATTGCTCCTGCCGCTCCAACAGTCATAATTATATTTTCTGCTGTAAGGTCAAGTCCAGTTTCTTTATTTATATGGAAAGCAACTTTCTCCCTCACATCTAGGAATCCAGCATTACTCATGTACTTATGTAATTCTGGTGAATCATCTATTACCAGTTTCCTCAAAGCTTCTTTTGTCTCAATAGGCGGTTGTGGATCAGGATTGCCAAGCGAAAAATCATAAACCTTGTCGTCTCCATATATTTTGCGGAGTTTTATACCCTGTTCGAACATTGCACGAATCCAGGATGAATTTCCTAATTTGTCTGATATTTTTTTTGATAACATAAGAAAGCCTCCAATCATTTTCGTTTAATTATAAAGAACAGTATATCATATAAAATTAAACTTCTGTTATTTTTTATTGAGTAGTTTAACTAAGTTGTAAAAAGGCATAATATATTATAAAATCAAGATAAGGAAAGGTAAGGAGAACTTATGAAGAAATTATTTAAATTAATAATATATACCATCCTATTCTCATTTATCATAATAGGGTGCACGCCACAAAATCATACTCTACCAGTTGAACCTAACCCAGATTCAGGAGATGTACCTCCTATAGGTGAACCAGAGGAGATAGATAAGATCCAAGAGCAAATAGATAATATGACATTAGAAGAGAAGGTAGGACAACTTCTAATAGTAGGATTCGAAGGCACAGAATTAAGTGACATTACAGGAGCATATATTGAAGATTTAGGAGTAGGTGGACTCATATTTTTTAGTAGAAATATTAAATCTAAAGATCAAGTAAATACTCTAGTTGAAGAAATAAAAGGGAGCAGCAACAATATTCCACTATTTCTAGCCATAGACGAAGAGGGTGGCAAGGTAAGTCGTATGCCCCAAGAGTACAAAAAGCTTCCTGATTCAATTGATATAGGTAATACAAATGATACTGATTTAGCTTTTGAATATGGAGAACTACTAGGGAATAGGGTAAAAAGTCTAGGTCTTAATCTAAACTTTGCACCCGTAATGGATATCAACTCTAACCCTAATAATCCAGTAATTGGTAAGAGGGCCTTTGGTACTACACCAGAAATAGTTTCAGAAATGGGATTGCAGGTTGCCAGTGGAATAAGAAGCACATCTGTTATCCCAAGCATCAAACATTTCCCAGGACATGGCGATACTTCGACAGATTCTCACATAGAACTGCCTGTAATAGAGAAAAATGTAGATGAATTAAAGGGTTTTGAACTTAAGCCTTTTAAAGCTGCAATAGAAGAAGATATTGAAATGATAATGAGTGCCCATATCTTAGTTCCATCTATTGATGAAAAATATCCAGCCACATTATCTCAAAAAATCTTAGGTGATTTATTAAGAGATGAAATGGGATATGATGGCGTAATTATTTCAGATGACATGACTATGGGAGCCATTGTAAACAACTATACTCTAGAAGAAGCAAGTATTGATTTCTTAAAGGCTGGAGGAGATATTTTATTAGTATGTCATGGTGTAGAGAATCCAAGACTTGTAATTGATAAAATTTTGGAAAGTATTGAAACTGGCGAATTAACAGAGGATGAAATAAATAAGAAGGTATATAGAATACTTGAATTAAAGAACAGATATTTAATTGAAGAGAATATAGGCATAGATATTGGAGATCTAAACTTAAAAGCAGAAGAAATCATAAATAATTTATAATTAATATGGAGGTAAAGATGAAAAAGGTAATTGGGATTGATTTAGGTGGGACAAGTATAAACGGTGGCTTAATTGATGAAGAGGGGAACATTTTGAAAAGAACGGAAAAAGATTCACGTACTGCAAATGGCAGACATGAGGTGCTACAAAGAATCAGTGAAGTAATAGATACTCTTATGGAAGAGGATGTAATAGGTATTGGCATTGGGTCCCCAGGATTTATTAATTCAGCGGAAGGTCGTGTTCTAAAAGTGGGAGGTAATATAAAGGGTTGGGCTTGGACAAATATCAAAGACGAACTTAAGAAAGATTTCCCTCATATGCCTATTTATGTAGAAAATGATGCCAATGTTGCTGCTATATGCGAAGATTGGAAAGGTGCAGCAAAGAATTATAATAATTTTGTTATGATAACCTTAGGCTCAGGTCTAGGCGGAGCAATTAAAATAGATAACTATGGCATGTTAACAGGATATAGTTATCGTGGTGCAGAACTAGGACATGCTATATTTTACCCTAATGGTAGACTATGCACATGCGGTCAAAAAGGGTGCGTAGAGCAATATATATCAGGACATGCTGTTGAGAATATCTATGAAGAGAGATCTGGCACCAGAAAAAAAGGCAAGGATATATTTAAAAGTATATCTGAAGATAAAATAGCAAATGAGGTTGTACATGAATTCAGTCACAATCTAGCCATATATATTACAACTCTTAAGAATATATTTGACCCCCAAGCTATAGTTATAGGTGGAGGGGTAATCAATTCAAAAGAGTACTGGTGGGATCTAATGATTGAATCCTTTAAAAACTACTCTAATGATTCGGAAGGTATGGATATCGTACCTGCTGAATTTCTAAATGATGCAGGTATGATAGGAGCAGGCAAAATAGTATTTGATAGATTAAGGTAGGTGGCTTAATGGCAAAGAGAATTGTATATCTAGGAAGTTTTAACAATAAGAAGAAACAAGAATTAATTAATTTTGCTATAGATACTCTAAAAGATCATAAGGGTAATGATTTTTACTATATTCTTCCAAACGGAGAACTTTTAAGACAGTATAGAAAACACTTTATAGATAGTGTAGAGCAAGCCTTTGAAATAAATCTCTTCACCTTTGATGATATTGTAAATAAGGTGTTGGAAGATGATCTTACTAATATTATAGATAATCCAACAAAAAATTTAATATTAAGAGAAGTACTAAAAAATCTTTCTGAAGAAGGAGTTCTAAAATATTATAAGGATTTTGTGGATATGCCAGGATTCATCCATTCAATAAACGATATTATTGGAGATATAAAAAGATCTCTTATCTATCCAGATGAATATCTTGAAAGATGTCCTAAAAAACCATTTTATCAAGAAATGGGACTAATATATACAAAATACGAAGAAATGCTGAGTGAACTTATTATTTCAGATAGAGAAGGCTCGTATTTTAAATCAGTAGATTTGCTTAAAACCAAGAATTTCCTACAGGATGTAAAAACCATAATCATAGATGAATTTTATGATTTTAGGCCAATAGAAATGGCTATATTGGAGCAGTTAATCAAAAGTGATATAGATATAGTTATCAATATGCCATTTCAAAGTAAGAGCAAATCAGCTATATTAGAAAACACAATAGACTTACTTAAAGATTTAGGATTTACAATTAAGAATATAGAAGATTCTTCAGCTAATACATTTGAAAACTTAGCTACTAATCTTTTTACAAATGAAGAAGAGTTATTTGAATCTAGTTCAGACATAAATATTATTAGTGCAGCAACTCCATATTTAGAATTAAGAAAGATATTTGAAGAGATAAAGAGATTCCATAAAGATGGTACTGACCTAAATGATATAGGCATTATTATTACAAACCCAAGTTATCAAGTACCACTTCATAGAATATCAACTATGGAAGGGATACCCCTTAGTACAAGTAAAGCTGTCCCTTTAAAAACCATGCCTATTACTAGGGAGTTATTGAATATATTAGAAAATAGGATGGTAAACTTTTCAAAATTAACCTTAATCAATAGAATAAAGTCTAGCTATTTTACTATATGTCCAGAAAATCTTAAGGATATATATGAAATATTATTAAGAAAATTAAACTTCCAAAATATAGATGATTTAAAAGATATATTTAATTCTAATCACAAGCTAAATATCAGCGTAGAAGAGATGGAGCATCTAAAGGATATCGTTCAATCTATAGAAGTAGAATTTAATGAGATACCACTTGAAGATACAATTATCAATTTCAATAAAATTGTGAAATCCATTTTTAAATTTTATAAAATACAGGATAATATCCTTACTCGTTATAGAGAAACCAATGATGAGCAATTATTCCTAAGGGATTTAAGAACTGTAAATAAGATAGAAGAAGCTATAAATAAGATGGAATTATTAAATATATTCAAAAGTGAGATTTTACTGGAGGATTACTACTATCTGTTAATTGATTATCTTGAAGAAGAAACAGTAATAGAAGTTCAAGGTAATATTAAGGGTGTCCATATATTAAACCCTATCAATAGTAGAGGATCAGTTAAAGATATAACCTTCATAACTGGACTAGCCCAAGGCAGCTATCCATCCATAGATAATAGTAATTATTTTATAAATGATTACAATCTAAAGGATTTAAAGGCTATAGGATTAGATGTAAAAAACTACACTGAAAGGCTAAATAATGAGAGCTTAAAATTCGCATCAATGGTTTCATCATGTAAAAATAAACTTTATTTAAGCTATAGTACTGGATATGATGACTCAACTATAAAATCTATGTTTTTAGATGAATTATTATCTTTGTTTAAAAAAGATGATGACAATAGGCCTAATATCAATGAGATAAAGGTTAATCTTGATTACCTAGTTAAGAAATCAATAGATAATGTAACAAACTATGATGATTTAGCTAAGTATTTACTTGATTCATATGCTAAAGACAAGATCTCAGATCCTAATATATTCAGACAATTCAATAAATTATTTCCTGGGAAACTAAATAGTATAAATAATAAAATAATTTCTGAAGTGAATCGATACCAAGATATATATGATGAATATAGTGGGATTTTAAGTAACGAGGCAATCATCAGTGATATAAAGTCAAATAGACAAAATAAATTCAGCGTATCCTATTTAGAATCTTATAGTAAATGCCCATACTTCTTTATGATGAACAATCTCTTTAAAATAGAGGAGATGGAAAGAGAATATGAAGAGTATAGCCCAATTGATGTTGGGATCTTGTATCATGATGTTTTAAATAAATATTACAAGATTTATTTAAAAGATATAGAAGATAAAATAAGGGGAATAGGAGAGTTTTTATTCCCAAGTACAAAGGATACAATTAAGGATTTAGTTTATAAAAGTGCTGAAGAAATGGGTCTTAAGACTGATTCAAATAAGGATATTCTCATCATAGAAATATTTTTCAAGAAGCTTACCAATTTCCTTGAAAAGGATACTTCTAGGATAATCAAAGATAAGATGATTCCTTATGGCTTTGAAATAGATTTTGGATATAGTGAACCATTTATTATTGAGTCAAATAATGAAGAAGTCCCAATGTTTGGAAGGATAGATAGAATAGATAAATTTTTAGACGAAGATAAGTATATGGCAATAGATTATAAAAGCTCAGCTTATGGTCTAAGAGATGTGGATCATATAAAATTAGGATTGTCCTTACAATTACCAGTATATATATTATCCCAAGAGGATAAAGATGTTATTGCTGGGGCTTACAGCACAATTAGTAATGGAGAAACTAAGATAAGTTTGGCACTGGATACCTTTATTAAAGGAAGAGGCAAAGCTTATTTATCCCAAGAAGAATGGGATGAGCTAATGGATACGACTAAAGAAAATATATATAAAATCATATCAGCAATTGAACAGGGGAATTTTCAAGTAAACCCACTAGAATGTTCAACCTATTGCATATACAAAGATATCTGTAGATATGAAGATAGAGTGGAGGTGGAATAATGGAACTAAATCAATCACAATTGAAAGCAGTACAGACCATAGATAGAAATCTAGCAGTAACTGCAGGGGCTGGTACTGGTAAGACTAAAGTTTTAACAGAAAGGTACATCTATCTCTTAGAACACGGTGATCTTGAAGAATACAAAGAGATAGAATCCATTGTTGCCATAACCTTTACTAATAAAGCTACTCAAGAGATGGTGGAGAGAATTCGGCAGGAGATTAAAAATAATATCCCAAAAGGAAATGAATGGAGAAGATTTTACAGGGATTTAGAAATGGCTAATATTTCAACAATCCATGGATTTTGTGCAAAGATATTAAGAGAGAATCCGATGGAAGCCAAAGTTGACCCATACTTCGAAGTTCTAGATGATGTAGTAAGCTCACAGCTACTAGCCGAATCAATTCATAATGTATTGAATATTAGGCTTGAAAATGATGAAAATACATTTAAGATGATGACACTACTTAATCAAAACAGAATAGAAAACATTGCTAGCGATATTCAATCTCTCTACAGTAGTGTACAAACAGTAGGTATATCATTTAATCAGGTAAAACAGGATACAGTAGAGTATTTAGATTCATTAGAGGTAAAACTGGAGTACCTTGATGAAATCAAGGACCTTATAAAGTATCTAATAGGAAAATCAAGGAAGAACTCTAAACTATATAAAATCCAAGAAAATCAAATATGGTTGGATTTTGTAAAGGGTAACTTTAGTGAAGATGATATATATAACCATGTCCAATTTATTAAAGATAATCTAGGCACCATGAAAAATGAAGAAGAAACCATAGATAGAGTAAATTATCTATTGGATACAATTCTCCTTTCAAAGGAAAAAGAGTATTTATGGGTTTATGAAACTCTCGCAGATATATTAATAGAAATAGACAACACCTATATTTTAAAGAAAAGGGAAGTAGGTGGATTGGACTATGATGATTTACAGAATATGGTACTAGAGCTTTTAGATAATCAAGAAATTCTAGAGAAATATCAAAACAAATATAGGTATTTTATGATAGATGAATTCCAAGACACAAATGAATTACAAAAAAAGATATTCTATAAACTAGCCACTGTTAAAGAACCACTAGATAGACATAACCTATTTATAGTAGGCGATCCGAAACAATCCATATATGGCTTCAGAGGAGCGGATATAGATGTTTTCTATAATGTAATAAAAGATATCACTAAGGATAATAAAGGTGAGGCTATTACATTAAAGGATAACTATAGAAGTTACAATACAATACTTACCTTTGTAAATGATGTGTTTTCAAAGATAATGAAAGACAAATATGATGAGCTACTATTTAATAAAGAGTCAAAAAATGATATAGATATTGAAATACTTCAGGATGATGAAAATAGAAGTTCAGAAGAGTGTAGTGTTTATGAAGCTCAAGCTATAGCGAAAAGGATAAAGACTCTGGTTCAAGAAGGAAGATATCAATATAAGGACATAGCCTTACTTTTTAGATCAAGCACTAGAAACCATATATATGAAGAAGCTTTTAAAGATTATAATATTCCATACTATAATTCTAGCAGTAAAAGATTCTTTAATAGACAAGAGATACTAGACATTATCAATGGTCTAAAAACCATAAGTAATCCCTATGACAATATAGCAGCTATAGGATTTTTAAGAGGACCAATGATAGGTCTCAAGGATACTACAATTTATTGGCTACTTAAATATTTGGATAAAAATCTTTATAATACAATATTAAAAGTAAAAGAAAATCCAATATTTCCAGATGAAGAAAAGGAAAAACTAGATGAAGCAGCAGAGATACTGGGATATTTATATAAGGTTAAAAATCTTTATAGTGTATCAGAAATCTTAAACCTATTAATAGAGAAGACACTATTTGTAGAGACTTCCCTACTTAAAACAGAAGGAAATCAGATAGTAGCTAATATTTATAAATTTATAGAGATGACCAACGAATATTATAATGAAAACAATAATTCTTTAGAAGATTATATTGACTATATAGAAAAAATGAAAGCATCTCAAGAAAGTGAAGGGGTAATCCAATCAGAGGAAGATGATGTGGTGAAACTCATCACTATTCATAGTTCCAAAGGTCTACAATTCCCTGTAGTAATTATCCCAGAGATGGCAAAGGGGTCAGGTGGTTTCCCACCTAAAATGCTCTACAATAAGGATATAGGCATAGGAATAAAAACAGAAGAAGCTGAAGGAATTTATAATAAAATAAATGATATCAAAAAGGTAAAAGAAAATGAGGAAGCCGAGAGAGTACTTTATGTAGCCATCACAAGAGCTGAAGAAATGCTCATATTAGGTTGTTATGGAAAGAGTAGTGGCTTCAAGAAATTGATAAATGACATACTACCTGAAAACCAGATCCGCTTGATATCAGATATAGAATTAGAAAAAGAAATGCAAGTACCTGTTCTGACCATAAATCAGGATCTGTTATGCGAAAATGGGGATACCCACAGGGCACACAGCGGGACCCAATGTCGCACTGATGTCTCATCCGATATTCCAACCCCTTTGCTCTACGGATTTGATTCCTTTAACACTAAGGAATTTATCTCCTATAACATCAGTCAATATCAAAAGTTTAATCAGTGTAATAGGAAATTTTATCTAGAGTACTATTGGGGTTTAAACATCAATATAGATAATGAGGATGACGAGATAGAAGATGTAGATCCGAATCTGGAACTTGAAGAAGACGCTACGCCTTTAAGTGGTATAACAAAAGGAAATATAGTTCATAAGTTTGCACAGTTATATAGATACTCGACGGATAGAGATGAACTTCTACATGAAATTGTTAATTCCTATGGCCTAGACCATAGTGATGAAGTAGATAGTCAATTAAGACCTTATATAGATAATTATTTAAAATATTATAATGAGGACTATGATGAATTATATTCAGAAAGATTATTTCACTTAAAGATTGGAAACAAATATATTAAAGGTGTAATTGATAGGATTACAATCAAGGATAATGATATAGAAATCCTAGATTTTAAAAGCAATAGAGTCTGGAATAAAAACCAATTGATAAAGTTCTACGAGCCACAACTTAAACTTTATGCCTATGCTGTTGAGAAGATACTAGGTAAAAGGGTTAGTAAAGCAAGTATATTGTTCTTAGAAACGGGCTTTAAAGGGGATGTTGATATATCTGAGGACAGCTTAGAAGATAACTTCAATAGAATAGGTGAATTTATTAAATTCGTAGAGAATCATAAGGACTTAGAATCATATAAGGAAGCTCATAAATGTGATGAATATTGCAGGTACAAGGAGTTTTGTAAACGATAAGAAATGGGACACAACTCCTGACCCCCTATCCCACTCCGAGGGATTTGGAATTGCATAATTGAACTTCATTGCCATTTAATGTATAATATAAATATTCGAGAATCGAAGTAATTTATTTAATAAAGGAGTTGAAATATTGCTTAAGAAATTTATAGCTTATTATAAGCCGCATAAAAAGTTGTTTTTTATAGATATGTTCTTTGCATTTCTAGTATCTATATTTGATTTGATATTTCCGTTATTCACTAAGAATATGGTAAATGAAATTATCCCAGATGGAAGAATGGACCTATTAATCAGATGGACTATAATAATGATATTTTTATTTGTATTAAGATATGTAAGTCAATATATCGTATCATATTGGGGACATTTACTGGGAGTTCGCATAGAGCATGATATGCGAAAAGACATATTTACGCATCTACAGTCATTACCATTTAGTTATTTTGATCAAAACAAAACAGGTCATATTATGTCTAGGATTATTAATGATTTAAGAGATATAACAGAGCTGGCTCATCATGGTCCAGAAGATGTATTTATATCTATGGTTATGCTGCTAGGCTCATTCTTTATTCTATTAGGAATAGAATGGAGATTAACTCTTATAATATTTGCTTTTATACCATTGATGATTATGTTTGCTATCAACAAGAGAAAGAAAATGGAGGCTTCCTTTAGAGAAGTAAGAAAGAAGATAGCTGATGTTAATGCTCAGTTAGAAAACAGTATTTCTGGAATAAGAGTTGCCAAATCATTTACCAATGAAGAATATGAGATCGAGAAGTTTGATGACGGTAATCATGCTTTTTCAAGCGCTAGAAAGGTTTCATATAAGGTTATGGCAGAGTTTATTACGGGAATTGATATTATATCTAATGTATTAAATCTAATGGTAATATCAATTGGGGGTTATTTTGTATATACCAAAGTGATTAATATAGGAGATCTATTTGCATATACATTATATGTTAACTTCTTCATGCAACCAATAAGAAGGTTAACAAACATTACCCAACAACTTCAAGATGGAGCTACAGGATTTGAGAGATTCCTTGAAATAATGAACATTGAGCCAGATATAGTAGATAGTAAAGAGGCAGTAGATTTAGATAAAGTAAAAGGGCACATCAAATTCGAAAATGTATCCTTTAGTTACAACAATGGAGAAGAAAGTGTATTATCAAATATCAATCTAACTATTCCTGAAGGTAAAACAGTTGCCTTAGTTGGACCATCAGGTGCAGGTAAGACTACATTATGTCATTTAATCCCTAGATTTTATGAAATAAGTAGTGGCAATATTTTTATTGATGGAGTAGATATAAAGGATATAAAACTCAAATCCCTAAGGGGCAATATAGGTCTAGTACAACAAGATGTATTCTTGTTTACTGGTACAATAAAGGAAAACATACTATATGGTAAACCATCAGCAAATGATGAAGAAATCATTGAAGCAGCTAAAAAAGCAAGTATACATGATTTTATAGAATCATTACCTAATGGATATGATACCTATATAGGAGAAAAAGGTGTAATGTTGTCTGGTGGACAAAAGCAAAGAATATCAATAGCTAGGATATTCTTAAAAGATCCAGCAATATTGATCCTTGATGAGGCAACATCAGCATTGGATAACGAAACTGAAGCAATCGTACAAGAGTCACTCGAGGCTTTATCAAAGGGTAGGACTGCTTTAGTTATTGCCCATAGATTGTCAACTATTAGAAACGCTGATGAAATTTTAGTATTAACTAATGAAGGAGTAGTAGAACAAGGAAACCACGAAGAATTATTATCAAAAGATGGTTTATATTCACATTTATATAATTCACAATTCAAAGGACTAATATCCTAGAACTACTTCAACCTCCCTATACATATAATATAGGGAGGTTTTGTCACTACTTTGTAACTTATTATTAATTTGATTGTAACTAAAATGGGTAGATTATATAATAAGATTAAGATAGGGCATATATTTGATTGAGGTGAGCATAATGACAAAAAAAGGCAAGATTATATTAAGTGTATGTTTAGTTATTGGTATATTAACTATTGGTATTATACCTTTTAAATTCAATTTATTTACAAGTAAAGCAGAAGCTACCGATATCTCAGATACTTTAAGTAATATAGGTGTTAATAGTCCTATAAAATTATTGCTAAATGACCAGTTTAAATTAATCCAACTTGAAAAGGCTAATAGATTATTAGAAGAAAAAAGGGCAATTATCGAAGCACAAAGACTTCAAGAAGAGCAAAAAAGATTAGAAGAGGAAAGATTAGAAATACTTGAAAATGATCCAAATGCTAAATTTGCATATTTGACTTTTGATGATGGACCTTCTGAAAAACATACTAACCAAATCTTAGATATACTAAAGGAATATGATATTAAAGCCACATTTTTTGTAGTAGGATCTATGACTGAAAAATATCCAGATCTTCTTAAAAGAATTTATGATGAAGGACATGTAATAGGCAATCATAGTTATTCCCATGTTTATAAGTATATATATAAAAATTCAACTAATTTCATAGATGATCTTAATAAAGCAGATAAGGTCTTAAAAGACATATTAGGAGAAAGTTTCGAGACAAAACTTCTAAGATTTCCTGGTGGTTCTTTTGGTAAGCATAAAGCTCCTATGATAAAAGCAGCTGAAAAGGAAGGATACACAATCTATGATTGGAACGCATTAAATGGAGATGCAGAAGGATTAAACTTGAAAAATAGTTATCTAATAAGGCGTTTAAAAGAAACCACGAGAAACAAGAAACATGCTATAATATTAATGCATGATACTGATGCAAAAAAGGGAACAGTAGAAACCTTAAAAGAAAATATTGATTATTTGATTTCAAGGGGTTTTCATTTTAGAGTATTAGAAGAGAAAAATGATTAGGATGTGATTTTATGAGCACGAAAGTTTTAATAGTGGAAGATGAAGATTCCATTAGAAAGTTTGTTAAAATCAATCTTGAAAGAGCTGATTTTCAAGTTATAGAAGCAGAGACTGGTGAGAAAGGCGTAGAAATTGCTAGAAAAGAAGATATAGACATAGTAGTTCTAGATATTATGCTACCTGGAATAGATGGATTTGAAGCATGTAGAATTCTTAGGGAGGAGTTTCCAAGTTTAGGTATTATAATGTTAACTGCAAAGAGTCAGGATATCGATAAGATAATGGGTCTTGAATATGGGACAGATGACTATATGACAAAACCATTTAATCCTACAGAATTAGTCCTAAGAGTTAAATCATTAGCTCGAAGAATGGAAAGTAAAACTGAAAATAATAACCAAGATACACTATTAATAATAGGGCCATTTAAAATCGATAAATATTCTAGAAAGTTTTATAAAAATGATGTTGAAATGGATGTTACACCTACTGAATATTCAATAATAAAGCTATTTATGGAGAATCCAGGAAAAGCATTTAAACGTGATGAGATATTGAATCTGATTTGGGGATATGATTTTGTTGGAGATTCAAAAATAGTTGATGTTAATATAAGAAGACTTAGAGCAAAAGTAGAAGAAGATCCAAGTAAACCAGAATACATTGAAACAGTATGGGGTTTAGGTTATCGATGGAAAAACCAAGACTAGGAGACAAAGATGAAAAAAAGTATTAAAAGCAGATTAGTAATCAACTTTATGCTAGTCATAGTAATAACAGTAGTAATACTACAACTTGTTCTTTCCAATGCAATTAAAGATTATTATTATAAAAATGTAGAGGATATTCTATCGAGCCAAATTGAATACTCTACAGATTTTTATTCTAAATATTTTTCTACATTTACGATTGATGATATTATCCTAGGTGATATCGACTTGTTTTGGAGATATACTACAGCTCAGGTGCAGCTTTTATCCTTAGAAGGAGAGTTGTTGATGGATTCTTTGGGAGTTGTCTATGAAGGTCCAATCAACACATCAGATGTAATAAAGGCAAAGAACTTAGAAAAAGGTGTATGGGTCGGCAATGTCAGCTATGATGATAGTCCTGTTATGGCAGTATCATTACCCCTTAGAAATTATGAAGAACCAATTGGAATCATTAGATTTATTACCTCATTAGAAGAAACCAATAGAACAGTCAATAGAATAATAAATTTTATGATAGTAATAGGTTTGGTAGTAATAGCAATTTCAGGTTTAGTTAGTGTTCTTCTAGCTAATTCAATAGTCAAACCTTTACTTGAAGTGACAAAAGTTGCAGAGAAGATGGCTGATGGGCAACTTAGAGTACGAGGAGATATTCATATAAATGATGAAATAGGGCAATTATCCAATACTCTAAATTATATGGCTGAAGAGATATTGAAGAAAGAACAGATAAAAAATGATTTTATTTCATCAGTATCCCATGAGCTGAGAACACCACTGACATCAATTAAAGGCTGGGCAATTACACTACAAGGTGATGATACAATAGATCCTGAATTGTTGAAGGATGGTCTGGAAATAATAGAAACAGAAAGTGATAGATTATCAAAGATGGTAGAAGAACTATTAGATTTTTCTAAGTTTATATCTGGTAGAGTTACATTGGAAAAATTCGTTTTTTCCATTAGAGATACAATTAAAATGATAGAAAAACAGTATATGCCTAGGGCAAAATATAACCAAGTAGACTTGAAAGTAAATATAGCTGATGATGTACAGCTGTTTTTAGGAGATGAAAATAGGATTAAACAATTATTGTTAAATCTTTTGGATAATGCAGTTAAGTTTACACCAGCTGGTGGAGCTGTACACTTAAATTCATTTATTGAAGACAATAATTTAGTACTTACAGTCAAAGATACAGGAATTGGAATCCCACCAGAAGATTTACCCCATGTTAAGGAAAAATTCTATAAAGGAAAACATAGCAAATCTCATAGTGGTATAGGTTTATCAATATGTGAAGAGATAGTTTCCCTTTGCAATGGTATCTTAGATATTGAATCAGAAATAAACAAGGGAACTACTGTCAGGGTTGTCCTGCCTATTAAGGAGGAGGAAATATGAAAAAAATAATCTTTATATTAATTATGCTACTACCATTAGTACTGTCAGCTTGTACAATAGCAGATAGTAATATACAAGATAAAATAGCGTCACCAGAGAATAACACAACTCCAATTCAAGGCAAATGGGTAATAGATGAAGTGGTAATTTCAGCTGAGGATGAAGTGACAACTGATGACAGTATTTCTAATGATGTAGTTGAGGAAGAAAGCTATTTAGGTAGAGAAATCTTATTTAATAAAAATGCTATAGTAGTTGCAGACGACTATGCAGAGAATCCTACTTTTAAATTCAAAAATGTTAACACAAATGATTACCTATTATATAAATATAAGGTAAATCCAAGTAGCTTGAACATACAAAGTGAAAATATACAAGTTATAACTTCATTAAAAGATAATCAACTCTTTTATGAATTTGTAAGATATAATGAAGACAATCTCCTTATTTATATTGACAATGCTTTTTACAAGCTAACAAAAATAGCAGATGAAGTAAGCTCGGAAGAAGTTAATAGGTATATAAGCATCGAAAACAATATGATGAGAACTTTTGATACAATAGAAGTAGAAGATATTAATTCAGGAGTATTATTGGGAATCAAAACTCCTACTTATGATGAAGAAAATGAAATTTCTGATTGGGAATATAAGACTATATGGATAAAAAGTGAAAATAGAAATATTACTAAATATGAATTAGATAAACTATTGGTTCCACGTAAAAATGGCTTTTGGTTAGTAGGTGTAGACAGAGTTAAGACAGATATATCTATAAATGATAAAATATTTGCATTGCCTCAATTTAGGAGAATTGATCTTGATGAAGCTAAACTACAACTTGACAACGTGAAAGAGCAACTTGAATTAGCATTAGATAGTTTTTCAAAACCATTAGATGAATCACAAGAATCAATTGCCTTGGTTGCTAGTAAACCTACAATATTAAAGGATATATTATTTATCGGAAATGACTATATCTCTATAGAAAAGACAGAAGTGGATAACAAGAATAAAAAAACATTAGAAGTATATGCATTAGATAATATCGAAGAAGAAAGACCTATAAAATTATCAGATATTGTAGAGGATGGAGAATTCTTATTTAATGAAGGTTCCCAAAACATACAATCATTAGGGCAAAATGTAATTAGAAATCAATTTAATGTAGGCCTCATAAGAAAGAATGGGTATTGGATTTTGAAGGGTAGAATTAACTACCAACAAAAGGAAGAGGAACTATATAAAGACTTTAATATAAAAGCAATCCCACCAAAAGCAATGGTGAGTTATGACGAGTTAAGCATTCCGTGGGATATCATCAATACTCAATTCCCTGGGGCAGTAGATGTATTTTCATCACCAAATGGAGAATTCATTATAATTGTTACATCTAATGAATTACAAATTTATCCTACTGAAAACGGAGAGTTATTAAGCATAGAGCCAATATCTAATATACAATTACCAAACAACGCATCAATAATTATGTCAGAATGGGCGACAGGAAGGTATCCTAATATTTGGGAAAATGAAATGATAAATCAAGGGGCTTCAATAATAGATTAAATATACTAATGTAAAAAGGGGTCGTTATATGAAAGAGATATTGGAATCTTTGAGATTGAAGGAAGTATTTGATTATATGGGATACGGAAAAACTTTAGCTTTAATCTTCTTAAGTGCAGTAATAGTAACATATATACTCCATAGATTCTTAAAAGAGCAAAGGTGGGCTAAATATATACCTGGGATCGTAATGCTGGTATATGGTCTATATAGTTTAACTAGTATAGATATATCATCTAACAATTTCTTTGAAGATAATAGTTTAATAGGTTTTGTAATAGGTGTAGCGGGGGGCTTAGCAACTCTATTATTTGGATTAATATTAGGAGTATACAATAAACCCAAGAAGGTAAAAAAAGCTAAAAAAGAAGAACAAAAAGATATAAGTCTAGAAGAATAGATCAATAATGCGACAGTGCGACGGTGAGAAGGGTATCTCTGTCGCATTGTTTTATTTTGCCAAGGACAAGCTAGTATCTTTTATAATATAATCAATTTATTAATATTAAAATCAATGCAATAAACTTACATATTCCTGCGTTACTTAAATAGGAGGACCAATAACATGTTATTATTTACCTTTGTAATAGATGAAACACAAACCCAAAGTTCATATTCCAAGTCTATTATAATAGATGAGTCATTATTCAAACGTATTGGAAATAATGAAATGGAAGCCTTTGAAGAGCTCTACAAAATCACAGAGCGTACTTTGTATGCTTATGTTTTATCCATAGTTAAAAACCATGATGAAACTCTAGATATAATGCAAGAAACTTATATGAAAATAATGGCTTCAGCTCATCTATATAAACCAATGGGTAAACCCCTTGCGTGGATATTCACAATTGCTAAGAATCTATATCTTAGCAAACTTAGAAAAGACAAGAAGGTATTAAATATGGAATCAAATGAAATGTCAAATGATTTGAGATTTTCCTATGTGACTGATAATGAAGACAAGATAGTCTTAGAAGCAGCACTTGACATATTATCAGAAGATGAAAGAAAGATAGTATTACTCTATGCAGTATCTGGTCTAAAACATAGGGAAATAGCAGAAAGTATTGGCTTAACTTTATCAACAACACTTTCAAAATATTATAGAGCATTAAAGAAATTAAGAAAACATATCTCAGAGAAGGAGGTAAGGATATGAGGGAACATGAAATTCTTAACCACATAAAAAATTCAATAGATGAAGCACCAATTGACTTATTAGATTCTATAAAAAGTCAGCCTATTACAAAAATGATGGAACATGACGATATAACTAAACAAGAAGAAAAAAGAGTTTCAATTAAGCCTCTGATGTCTTTAGCCTCTCTAGCTGCAGTATTTTTATTTGTTTTTCTTAGTTTATACAGTCAATTTTTAAAAGTAGACAGCTATATCTATATTGATGTAAATCCAAGTATTGAGATTAAAACTAATAAACACAACCAAGTTATAGAATTAATTGCAGTAAACCAAGATGCAATAGATATAATCAAAGAAATTGATTATAAGCGAAAAGATGTTTACATCGTAACAGAAGAGATAGTCAATTCCTATGTTAATCAACAATATCTAAATGAAAATAATGATATTATATTGATTTCAGTATATAACAAAGATAAAGACAAGAGCAAAAAACAAGTTGAAGACCTAAATGTAGCTGTTAATACACATCTAGAGGACGTAAACTTAAAACCTATACTATTGACACAGTCCTTAGATAAAAGCAGTACAATTGAAGAATATGCTAAAAAATATGGTATCTCAGTAGGAAAGATGACATTTATTAGAAATATGATCATTCTAAACCCAGAACTAAAAACAGAAGAACTAGTAAATTTATCATTATTTGAACTAATTGAATTAGCAAATAATGAGGGAATTAATTTAGAAAAGGTAATAGAGAGTGATGACTACAATAGATTAGATACAAAAGATCCAGTAATAGATGAAGACCAAGATGACTTTGACGAAGACATCTATGAATTAGATGACGATGAAGATGACGATAATGATGATGACGATGATGATGAGAAAGATGTAGCAGCAGATCAAAAACCTGATAGAAAAATTGATATTATCAGTTCATCAAAGGCAAAGGAAATAGCTCTAAGTCTTGTTAATGGAAACATAAAAGAGCTAAAGCTAGATGAAGACGATGACCATTTAATATATAAAATTGAGATTAAAGAAAATGGTAATGATCACGAAATAAAGATAGACGCATATACAGGAAAAGTCTTAAAATTCGAGTCTGAATATGATAATGACGATGAAGATGATGATGACGATGACGACAACCAAAATCAGCCTAAAAACACTAAAAACAATAAAAATGATAGTAAAAATAAGAAAAATAATAAATGATTAAAAAATATTTAGAAACGATGCAATAAAAACTGATCCTGATGCGTTAACATATTATAGAACATAAAACCAGGAGGTATAAAGATGAAATCAAAAAAGAAATTAAGCGTAGTAATTATACTTGCTATAGCAGCGGTTGCTACATTTGTGGGCATTAATTTAAATCAACCAGCCTATGCTTTCACAATGGACGTAAATCCAAGTATTGAAATAGTGTCCAACAGACTAAATAAGGTAGTAGAGTTAAATCCGTTAAACGAAGATGCTAAAGAGTTATTAAAGGATTACAAAGTGGAAGACAAATCACTTAATAAAGTTATAGTAGATTTGGCAGATTTAATGGTATTAGAGGGATATATTTCAGGCGGAAAAGATAATTTAGTAATGATTTCAGTAGATGATGATACTGTAGATCAAAAAGTAGTAGATAAACTTAACAATGCAATAGTAGCATATTTACAAAATAAACAAATAGAAGCAACTATATTAAATCAAGCAATACCTAAAAATCAAGATGATAACAAAACAGCAAAAGAAGTAGTAGCAGAGAAAATTAATAAAATAGATGACAATAAAGCTATTGATGAGCTTTTAAAGATGAGTGTAAAGGATCTAATTAAATATGCTGAAGAAAGAAATATTACACCACAAAGCTTATTCAACAATATAGTTAGAATTAATAAAAAGGATGAAACAAAAGACCCAAAAGATATTATTACAGCAGAAAAAGCTAAAGAAATAGCATTAGGATTAGTAGATGGAGAAATTATAAAATTCAAACTAGATGAAGATGACGATGATTTAGAATATGAAATAGAAATTATCTCAAAGGCAAATAGCAAAAAGTATGAAATAGAAATAGACGCATATACAGGTAAAGTATCAAAGTTTGAAATGGATGATGATAAAGATGACGTTGAAGATGACGACGATAAAGACCATATAGAAGTAGAGAAAGAAAATAAAGATATTAAGAAAAGCAACAACGGTAAAAGCGATCTAGTTAGTCCAGGACATGCGAAGCAAATAGCAAAGGATCATGTAAAGAATTTAGCAAATGGAAAAGCTAAGATAGAAGATTTTGAGTTAGATCGTGATGATGATAAAGCGATTTATGAAATTGAGCTAAAAGCTGAAGGCAAGGAATATGAAATAGAAATGGATGCATATACAGGAAAAATATTAAATGTTGAAGTAGATAATGATTAATTAGCCGTTCCAATATTCATATTATATAGAGGGACTGTTCCAAAATGTGGAAACATTTGGATACAGTCCCTTTTAATATTTCGTATACCAAACGTCCTTATTACTAGTGGAAATAGCAATTGCACCTGCATCTAGACCAGATTTAACATCATCTAGGTCAGATATTAAACCACCAGCAATTAGCGGAATTTTAGTATCTTCTACTATTTTTTTAATAACCTTTGGCATAATTCCGGGAAGTATTTCTAGTGCATGAGGTCTGTTTTTCTTCACAGACACTAGTACTTCTTCTAAACTCTTAGTATCAGGTATAAACATCCTTCTAATAGTAAATACACCCATATCCTTACTTAGTTTTACTAAATTTTCTCTAGACGTGATAATACCATTAAGGGGGATGTTTTTTACTATATATTCTAGTCCCCATGTATCTTTAGAAAATCCATCAATTTTATCAATATAGATCAATAGTATCTTATTGCTTTCGTGAACCTTATGAGAAATTTCCTTAAGATTAAAGATGTTCCCAGTTAATAATGCGATTACTTCACAGTTTGAATTAAGTGCAATATCTAAGTTATCAAGATCATTAATTGATGCTATTATTGGATTTTCAGAAACCTTCTCAATGAATATGCTCATTATATCACTCCATTTATGATCTCAAGTTTTTCTGGTCTGCTAAGCTTTTTTATAGCGGCTTCTCTCTTTAAAGCTTCACTTTTAGTTTCGTACTTTTCACAATAGACAACTTCAACTGGTAATCTACTTCTAGTATACTTTGAAGCCTTGCCATCGTTATGTTTAATTAATCTTTTCTCTATATCAACAGTATACCCCGTATACAGTGAATCATCACTACATTTCAACATATATACATAAAACAAATTAATCACCTATCTAAACAATTTTAAGATTCCTCAAGAACCTCTCTAAGAACCTTCATTACTACATCATAGGAATAACCCTTCCTTTGAAGGAATCCTCCAAGTTTTCTATAAATAGCATTTCTATCATCATTTCTGTAACTCTTAATTTTCTTAGAAGCTAATTCATACGCTCTTGAATATTCATCATCAAAGTCTAATTCCAAGACTTCATCTATAATTTCCTTATCAATTCCTTTTGCGATCAAATCATATCGAATACGAACTGAACCATACTTATTTAAATTAGTCTTATCTTTGATAAAACTTTCTGCAAACAATCTATCATTGATATAGTTTCTCTCTTTGCAATACTCAATAGCCTTTAAAACATGTTCTTCTTCATAGCCTTTTCTCATAAGTTTGGTATAGACCTCTTTTTCAGATCTTTGGCTATAGGAAAGAATATTTAATGCACTAAATATAACCTTATTTTGCTCTTCGGCCTTCAAAACATCATCTATAAATTCTTTTGTAACTTCCTTGTCCACAAATAGATCATATTTATATCGTAACTCTTCATCAAGACCAAAAGCAAACTTTCCATCTATATAAATATTTACCCTCTCATTTCTCTTTTGAGGTGTTATATCTGTTATTTTCATTTATTATCACCTGAAACTGATTTTTTTAAATATCTGACAGTTTTCTCCAAGATATTTATTGTAGTCAAATCTTTGAACCTTGTATCAAAGGAATGACCAGCATGTTTATGAACATAAAATTCTGTATTTACTCCTAAATTTTTAAGTCTCTTAACTAAGTTAACAGAAGAACTAAATGGCACAGTATTATCTTCTTTACCATGGACTAAAAGAGTAGGTAGCATCTTTTCACTAACCCAATTAATGGGAGAATAATAATCATAGATCTCCTCAATTTCAGTAGGTCGACCATTTAAAGTCCTAGCAGCTCCGAACTTAGCAAACAATGATTTATTATCTGAAGTAAATATATCTTTCAAATTAGAAGGGGAGTAGTAGCCAACTACGGCTTTTATTCCTTCAATTTTGTCTTCATGATCTAAAAAAGAATTATAAGATGCATATAGAAGGGATAAATGTCCTCCGGCAGATAGGCCCATCAATATAATGTTGTCCTTATCAATACCCAATTCTTCACTACGGTCTTTTAGAAATTTAAGCCCTTCAGTATAATCACTTAATATATCTTCCATATCATTTTTGTATCCATATCTATAGTCTATACTAGACACTATAAATCCTTTAGAAGCAAGGAACTTACACCAAGAGATATTATTAGGTTGATTTCTAAATCCTGAAATCCATCCACCTCCATGACAAAAATAGACTAGAGGCTGCTTTTGTCTAGTCTTGTATGGCGGATAATATAAATCTAATTTTAAGTCCTTATCTTCTGTTTCCTTATAGGTAAAGGTATCAACTTTAATATCACAATTAACATCCATTGGAACTTTATAAGTTAAAGTTTTCCACATATAAATAAAAGCGGACATTAAAAAATATACAAAACCCAATGTAAAATCTGAGACAGTTAAAAATATAAATATAAGAAATAGATATATTTTATTAACAATAAAAGTTGATCTTTTGAATTTTTCTTTGAGATTATTCATAAAAACCGCCTTTATTTTTGAAGTGGATTTTGTAGTCTTTCTTTTTTAAGTAATGCTTTTTTAGCCATACGATCATTGATCTCAAGTTTATGCAGCATATATTTAGCTACAATATAGCTAAAAGGTAACCAGTTTATATGTGAAATAGGTAAGATTCTTCTTTTAGCGCCTTTCATCAACTCATATAAATCTCCTCTAGATTCTATAGGTAAAGTGCTGTCAAAAAACGCATCTACAAAAGTTACCTTTTTCTTGTCAATTAAATGAGCATAGGAAATTGGATCAATTTTAAACAAGGGATGAATTTCATCACTGTCTAATATTTCATCTAATTCCATATTATTAACTAGAGGAAATTGCTCTTTATATATCTTATATAGATTATCCTTGTTTTCTAAGCCATCAGCATCAAAATTCTTCTTTGCAAATAATCTTCTCACAAATGAAGTAGCAGGGGATTGATGCATGATTTTAGGAATATTGCCTCCTGTAGTCATAAAAAGAGTATGGGCAATTCTATTATCTAAGGCTGATACAATACTACTAACCATACCACCCAAGCAATAGCCCATTAAAAGACTATTTTCCTTCCATAGATTATTATCTTCTAATAAATCCATAGTGGTTAAAACATCAACTACAGCATGCTCCCAGAATTGATACATAAGAGATAGACTAGGATAAAGAAAAGATCTACCACTCATAGATTTGTCTTCAACTCTAGTATAGTTACCAGGCATTATCAATATGCTTGTATTCACACCAGCAGAAGCTAGGTGTGGACCTAGCCACAGTAAAAATTTGATATTGGTACTACCTAGTCCATGGAGTATCAAAGATGAAGCCCTAACCTCTCCTTTAGGTTCAAAATTATATAATTCAACCATTTCTGTCCCTGGGGCTGGGTTTCTATATAATGTCTTGTACTTTATAAATGAACATCTATAATTGATACCCTTAAAGATATATCCAGACGTATATTCAATTTTTTGTCTCTCATAATTAAAATTTATATTCATTGTTTATCCTAATTCTTCCTTTGTCTAAATATAATAAATACTCCTAATATAATTAACAATATAGGCCATAAATCTGTAATTCTTCTTATAATATACCTAAAATTAGGAAATATTATATGGAAAGAAGGGAGATATATTCTAGCCAATAATACAAGACCAAGTAAGATAAGTCCAATACCGATAAAAGTAGCACTATTGTCCTTTGATTTGTCGTAATAATCATAGTCAGTATCTTGATAAATTACTCCATCGTCTTCAGGTATAATAACTGAAGAAATACCGTATACAATAAGAGAGAAAAATGGATTAGCAAAACCAAAAATAACATAAATAATTCTAAATATAGTTGCATCAATACCAAAATATTGACCTAATCCACCTAGGACACCGGAAAATACCTTATTAGTGTTCGAACGTGTTAATCTTTTCAATCATGACACCTCCAAATGTGTTAGTTGATGAATAGTTTTCTTTATCTTATAATATCAGATATTTAGCTAGATTTAAATACTTAAGCCAAAATAATTCACATTAGTCTATTATTGTGATAATATCTAACTAATGAGAAATCTGGAGGAAGAAATATGTTTAATGTATTATCTCTATTATTTAAATATATATTTATAATCATTATTTATATGTTCATATTTAGTATAATTAGATTGATTTATCTAGATATTAAAGGAATGGACATTGTAGGTACTGGTGATTATGCATATTTAAAACTAATAAATCGTAAAGATTCATTGCCATTTAAAATAAATGAGCATTACAGTATAGATGAAGTCCTATCTTTAGGAAGAAGAGGATCTAATGATATTATTATCAAAGACCCCTATGTATCTAAAACTCACTTTCAAGTTGTAAAAGATGAGAACAATTACTTTTTAGAAGATTTGGATAGTGCTAATGGTACATACCTAAACAATGAAAGAGTAGAAGATGCAGTAGAACTAACAAATGGAGATATCATAAAAGTTGGAAATATTGAATTTCTATTTGTTAATAAAGGATGAGTGAGATGATCGGTACAAAAGTAAATGGAAAGACACCTAGAAGATTATTATTTTTATATGAAATTCTGGCATTATCATTATTATTTGTTTATCAAAAGGACAGTCTAGATAAATATATTTTAGGAATAGGTATTGGATTAGTATTGTTAGTATATATTTCTAATTATCTATTGCTAAAGATAACATCAGGTGATAATTACATATTTTTAATAGCTACAATGCTTATGTCCATAGGACTTATAATGATTTATAGGATAGATCCACAAGCTGGAATCAGACAGCTTATGTGGCTAGCACTAGGTATACTATTCTTTTATATATCCTATTTCCTAGTAAGATACATAAAAGGATTAGACAATTTAGTATATCTATATATTGGAGCTGCATATTTTTTATTTATAATAACATTTCTATTTGGAAAGAGAACCTTTGGAGCTATCAACTGGATAAGTGTAGCAGGTATAAGCTTTCAGCCGGCTGAAATTACAAAACTTATACTAATATTTATTTTAGCCTGCTATTATTCAAATTTTGATAAATTTAAAGAAATCAAATACTCTTCATATATCTTAATGGGTATAGTTTATTCTTTTATAGGGCTATTGTTTTTACAAAGAGATTTAGGTATGGCTGCTATGTTTTATGGAATATTTTTAGTATTGCAATTTATATATGAAGAGGATAGGAAATTAATTCTCATAAATATTGGATTGATCATAGTTGGAGGAATTATAGCTTACTTTGCTTTTAGTCATGTTAGGGTAAGGATAGAGACATGGTTAGATCCATGGAGATATATAGATGACAAGGGATACCAAATCACACAATCCTTATTTGCCATAGCAGAAGGAGGATTTTTTGGTAAAGGCCTAGGCCTAGGACATCCTCATTTTATACCACTAGCCTATAATGATTTTATATTCGCTGCAATTTGTGAAGAACTTGGTATATTCACTGGAATAGGTATTATAATGCTATTTTTAATATTAGTGTATAGAGGATTTAAAATTGGGATAGGTCAAACAAATCTATTTTATAAAATTTTAGCACTAGGTATAAGCACATTATTTGGATTGCAATCCTTCATAATCCTTGGTGGAGTACTAAAAGTAATACCGCTAACAGGAATTACACTTCCTTTTATCGCTTATGGTGGAACTTCTATATTATCAAGTTTCATAGCACTAGGCATACTTCAAGCAGCATCTGAGGATGTAGATTGGAGGATAGATAATGAATAAAGAAAATAGACGAATTATATTAGTACTTACTGCATTTTGCATATTGTTTGTTGGTTTGGTGGCATATTTAAGCTATTTCCAAGTGTTCAGGGCACAGGCAGTAAAGAATAATTCATATAACAAAAGATTATGGATCAATGAAGAAAATGTCCTTCGTGGTTCTATAACCGACAGAAATGGAAATGTACTAGCCTATAGTGAAAAAAATGATGGTACAAATACTAGACACTATAAATATGGAAATCTCTACAGCCATATAATTGGCTATAGCTATAGAGAATATGGTAAGTCAGGACTTGAATTAGAATATAATAATGTTCTTTTAGACATCAATGAAAATGCAGCAATAAATGAATTTAAGAACCTAGTACTACCAACATCCGTTGGTAATGATATTAGACTTACAATAGACCATAGTACTCAAGAAAAGGCTAGGAGCTTATTAAATGGACGAAAAGGTTCAGTAGTCCTTATGAATCCTAAAAATGGAGAAGTATATGCCATGGTAAGTTTACCAGATTTTAATACATCTAGCCTGCAGGAGAATTGGAAGGAAATAACTGAGGATCCAAATAGTCCATTTTTAAATAGGGCAACTCAAGGATTATATGCCCCTGGATCAATATTTAAGATAATTACAACATTAGCTGCAATAGAATCTGTAGATGTAGATTTAGATTATGAATGTGAAGGTACTACAATTATAGATGGGTATCCACTTAGTGATTACAATAAAAAAGCTCATGGTGAATTGGATTTACATGAAGCACTTGTAAAATCATGTAATACTTACTTTGGTGAAAAAGCCTTAGCAATTGGTAAAGAAAGATTAGGCTCTATAGCAGAAAGATTTATGATAAATCAAGAGATTGATTTTGATTTACCAGTAAAAGTATCCAATTTCCCATATAAAGGTAATGTAGGTGATACAGAATTAGCAGCATCAGCTATTGGTCAAGGTAAAATAGTAGTCACACCTCTTAATATGGCTATGATGGCATCTGCAATAGCCAATGATGGTCAAATGGTTAGACCTATATTGGTAACAGACATAATCAACAAAGATGGAAGAGTTGCAAAATCTATGACTACAGATGTAATATCAAATGTAACTAGCCCTAGTTTAGCAAGAGAAATAAAAGACATGATGGTAGATGCAGTAGCATCAGGTACTGGTACCAATGCAAGTATCAGAAATGTAGTAGTAGCAGGAAAAACAGGAACAGCAGAAAATCCTTCAGGAAATTCTCATAGTTGGTTTGTGGGATTTGCTCCAGCAGAAGATCCACGCCTGGCAGTAGCAGTAATACTAGAGGAAGCTGGAACAACAGGAGGCCAAGGAGCAGCACCTGTTGCAAGGGATTTATTCATACATGGTTTAAATAATATTGATTTTTAAGGAGGAATTATTATGGCAAAAGAAACACTAGAAAGAAAAGATGTCCCTGTGGAGTATACTTGGGATTTAAAAGACCTTTTTGAAAGTTTAGAAGCATGGGAAGAAGAATTTAAAAATGTAAGTAAAAGGGTAGAAGAGTTTTCTAAACATAAAGGAGAATTTACTAAAAGCAGCGATAAACTATTAGATGCAATTAAAGATATGGAAACTATTTATAGAAGTTTGATGAACGTATATTCATATACAAGCCTTAAACTAGATGAAGATACAAGAATAGGGGATTCACAATCCTTATCAGCTAGAGCAATGAATCTATATGTTCAAGCAAGTTCAAGCACTTCATTCTTTGAACCAGAACTTTTAACATTAGATGAAGAAACCCTAAATAAATACATGGAAGAAAAACCTGAGCTTAAACTATATACTCAATACTTTGACAATATACTAAGAAACAAAGAACATGTACTTACAGCAAGGGAAGAGTCAATACTTGCACAAAGTGGAGAAGTGGGAGGAGCACCACAAAAGATATTCTCTATGTTAAACAATGCTGATATCAAATTCCCTACAATTAAAGACGAAGACGGAAATGATGTTGAGCTAACAAAGGGTAATTTTGTACCATTTATGGAATCAAAGAACAGAGAAATCAGAAAGAATGTATTTAAAGAGTTTTATAGTGTATATGAAAGCTTCAAAAATACATTTGCAGCAACATTAGATGGAGATTTAAAAAATAATATTTTCAATGCTCGTATTAGAAACTTTAAAAACACAAGAGAAGCAAGCCTTAATACAAACAATATCCCATTAACTGTATATGATAATCTAATTAAAGCAGTTCATGAAAATCTAGATACTATGTATAAGTATATGGAAATAAGAAAAAGAGCTTTAGGAGTTGATGAACTTCATATGTACGATATATATACTCCAATGGTTCAAGATGTAGATTTTGATATACCATATGAAGAAGGAATCGAGTTGATTAAAAAAGGCCTAGCACCACTAGGAGACGAGTATCTAAATGTGGTAGAAGAAGGATTTAGCTCAAGATGGATAGATGTTTACGAAAACAAAGGAAAAAGATCAGGTGCATACTCAGGAGGATCTTACGATTCAAAACCATATATATTATTAAACTATCATGATACATTGGATAATGTATTTACAGTAGCACATGAGATGGGACACTCAATTCATAGTTATTTCACTAGAAATAATCAACCATTCACTTATGGAAACTACAGTATATTCGTAGCAGAGGTAGCATCTACAGCAAATGAATCATTATTATTAGATCATATGCTTAAGAATGTAAAAGATAAAAATGAGAAGATATATCTATTAAATCACTATCTAGAAAGCTTCAGAGGAACAGTATTTAGACAAACAATGTTTGCAGAATTTGAAATGATAATCAATGAGCACTTAGAAAATGGTGGAGCATTAACAGCAGAATACTTAAGTAAAACATATAAAGAATTAAATGAGCTATATTATGGACCAAATGTAGTAATAGATAATGAAATAGCAATAGAATGGGCAAGAATTCCTCACTTCTACTACAATTTCTATGTATTCCAATATGCAACAGGATTCTCAGCAGCAGTTGCATTATCAAAGAAGATACTAGAAGAAGGAGAGCCAGCAGTAGAGAAATATATAGATTTCCTAAAAAGCGGCAGTTCAGATTATCCAATCAATGTTCTTAAAAAAGCAGGAGTAGACATGACAACAGAAGAACCAGTAAGAAACGCAATGAAATTATTTAAAGAATTAGTAGACGAACTAGATCAACTAATCTAATAGAGTGCGACAATCGGGGACGGTTCTCGATTGTCGCACTTAGATATAAAAAGGGCGAATTTAGCTCTTTTTTACTTTTTTGATAAAAAAGAAGGATATTAGAATTCTAATGTAGAATAGATAGATAAATAATATTATAGCGGGGTGTTATAATGCCAAGACCACCAAGATATAAAAGTGACTCAGGTATTTATCACATCATGATTAGGGGAGTAAATAAGATGAATTTATTCCAGTACAAATATGAGAAATTAAAATTCTTAGAAATAGTCTCAAGGATGAAATCTCAACAGGAATATTTGTTATATGCTTATTGTATAATGGACAACCATGCACATTTATTACTTAAAGAGGAGATGGAACCCGTAAGTATGTCAATGAAACGTATAGCTATTAGCTATTCATATTATTACAACAAAAAAGAAGATAGAGTTGGACCTGTATTCCAAGGTAGATTTAGAAGTGAAGCTATTGATAATGATGCTTATCTACTGGAATGTATAAGATATATACATAATAATCCTGTGAAAGCTCATATGGTATCCAATCCTAGTGACTATAAATTTAGTAGTTATAATATATATATTAATGAAGATAAAGATGAATTAGAGTTAATAGATTCAGAATTTCCCATTAGTATGTTTTCAGAGGATAAAACCAATGCATTAAAGCAATTTGTTGAATTTTCTAATGCTGAGGATAATGGAGATTTATTAGATGTAGATGTATCAAGAAGAGCTATAGAAAACATTTTAGAAAATTATAATTATACAATAGAATCCTTGTTAAAACATAAAGATATTAAACAAAGAAATCTTTTGATAAAAGAGATAAAGGATAATACATCACTATCAGTAAGAAAAATATCTGAAGTAACAGGATTGAGCAAAGATGTTATTCATAGAGCATAGGAATGCGACAATCGGGGACGGTTTCAGTTGTCGCATAAGCGGATTCTCATTTGTCGTATGAAAAGAAAGGAGATTGACTATGCATTCGGTATACTTATTTCTGTTATTAATAATGTTTTTTGTTTTAATTATATATAGGTCTAAAGACATAAAAGCTGTAAGAGTCTTTGGATT
Source organism: Tissierellaceae bacterium (assembly GCA_031460505.1). Classification (GTDB taxonomy): domain Bacteria; phylum Bacillota; class Clostridia; order Tissierellales; family Tissierellaceae; genus JAAYTL01. Next base: position 96,587 of record JAVKTT010000004.1, on the reverse strand, counting down.
TGAATTAACACAACTACTGGTTTGTATATTTTTTACAATAGTTATTATTGGTGAATTTATCGTACCTATTCCACAGTATCACATAAAAAATAAATTAGGTGAGGAACGTAACTTAAATGAAGTTTTAGAGGAAGAAACATTAAGAGCTGGTATTGAGTTTGATGAAGGGAGCTTTAAGGTCTTAGATAGTCGTGGAATGAATTTTAACCATCTATTTTTATGTTCTTATGAAATAGATGGAGAACAAGAAGTTCGTTATTATCATTTTGAAAAAAATATCTTTGGACATATGAAGCTTAAAGACCCTTTAGGCGATATAGATATTATTACAAATAGAAATAATAGTGACGACCATTATAGAGCCTATGTAAGAGATGGCATATTTGGCGAATATATGATAACAGTAGGATATGGAGATGAATCAGAACCAATTAATTATGGACTGAATGATTATATAATTTCTAAAACTCCTCCAAAGGGTTATTTTGTGTGGGTAGAGTTGGCACAGCAACCTTGGAAATCAAATTTAATAGAGTTTATTATATTATTTTTAATCATAAATATTATCTCTAAGTTTCAAAAGAATAAAAGAGAACCTGTTAAATTCTATAATAAATGGAGAAAATGGGATAAGTGGTATACTATTGACGTATTATAAAGTGCCATATAGAGCATAGGAATGCGACAATCGGGGACGGTTCTCGATTGTCGCACTTAAAGCTAGGAGGTATTTTTCATGGGTTTTAATGTAGAAGGGCAATACAGCGCATTTGAGGAATTAATGCATTATTATCATTATGAATTTAATGTTTTTTATTTATTAACCTTAATCGTCCTTGTAAATTGTATAAAATCAATTATACATTTCACTATAGCAAAGCAAGATAAAATCAAATGCAATAAATTTGGTCTTATTGATATAGGGGTAAGTGTACTAGCTGGACTAGGATTGATGTCTGGATTGTTTTTTCAAGGAATTCTTTCGGATGTATCTTTTAAGTATGCAGAAATATATCTCGGTAAAATGATGTTTTTATGTATAGTATCATTTATCTTGTTTATTGTTCAGCTATTTTTCTCAATCAGAGGTCGGCAAATTATAGATAATAAAGCCGAATAGGTATAGGTGTTTGATGAAGAGAGCCGTGGTGTGCCCTTTGGGTATCCCTGGAATCAATTCCTAATAAGTTAGGGGGAAGGGTAGATGTTAATTGAGCATTTTAAAGGAGTGGTGAGAAATGGCTTGGGGTTTAGCAGGTGTGTCAATTATTTTTAATATAGTATTTCAAATTACAAAATTCATAGCGTATGTTCTATTTATAAAAGTATGTTTAACATATTTAAATAAGAATAAATAAAAACACAATACATGGTTGATAGCTATGACGCAATCTTTATATAGTATTCAGCTATTCTTCTCAATCAGAGGTCTTCAAATTATAGATAATAAATAATATATGGGGAGTAATAATTATGGTAAAAATGAAAAGGATATATCAACAATTAAATGCTGAAGACGGATATAGGATCTTAGTTGATAGATTATGGCCAAGGGGAGTATCCAAGAATCAGCTATGCTTGACTATTGGGCAAAGGAAATTACTCCATCAACTGAACTAAGAAAATCTTTTAACCATCAAACTGAAAGGTTTGAAGAGTTTGAGCAGGCATATCTATTTGAGTTAGAAAATAATGATAGGTCAAAGGAATTCTTAGAGTTGATTAAGAACAAACTTAAATCTGGGAATGTGACTTTACTATATGCTGCTAAGAGTGAAACTATAAATCATGTAGTAGTCTTAAAAAATTGGATTGAAAGAAATATATAACGTACCCTCACCTGCACTTCTAGAGAGATTAAAGGTTGCTAAAGATTATTTAACTGAAAATGAAGATGTAAAAGTAGTAGTATCAGGTGGACAAGGGGAAGATGAATATATTCCCGAAGCCGAGGCAATGTCAAATTATCTTATTAATAACGGAATCAATGAAAGCAGAATTATTATAGAAAATAAATCTACTTCGACATTTGAAAATTTACAGTTTAGTCTAGATACTATTAGAGAATTTGATGAGAAAGAAGATTTAGATGTATTAATTGTTACTAATAAATACCATTTGTTTAGAGCAAAATTTTTAGCCAAGAGACTTGATATGAATCCTTATGGATTACCAGCTAAAATACCTCCAACAATTGTTATTCTGTCATATATAAGAGAGTATTTTGCTGTTGTAAAATCATTTATTTTTGATAGATGAGTATATATTTTTGAATAGTGATAGAAAAATTGGTTTAGGGTTCTTATGTATAGTTTGCTACTATCTCTGTAAAGGAGACCAACTATGAATTGTGATAAATGTGGTTTTTATTGTTATGATGATGAATACATTTGCCCTAATTGTGAATGTCTTTTAAAAAAAGAACTTCCTATGGATGGATATGAAAAATCTTTATTTATTAATGATAAGATTATTGAATTCAAGAAAGGCAAAAAAAGACTAGATATATTAAAATTAAGAAAAACAGTTTTTCTACTAGTAATTATTATGCAAATAGTTTTGGGGTTTTGGCTTAGTAGCTTTGTAGTTTATCGATTTCCAGCTAGAACTAATTATGTTATAGCAAGGTATTCTATAGTGTTTGCTTTAACTTTATATATTATAATTTTAGGAAAGCCAGAACTACCATCAAACAAATCATATGTAGAAGTTAGAAAACCTAGAGGTTTAATCAATAAAAAGAACATCAATAAAAATATATATCTTAGTATTATATTTCTCATATTTATTCTAAATTGTCTTTTTTATTTTCTATATCTAAAAAATCTATTTATAACAGATATTCTTATTAGAGGATCCTCGAAAGTAGAAAGTTTTGGAATAAATAAATTAGAGAATGTCATTGGTATAAGATTTTTTAGCCATAATCTTGGTATCGGGATATTCTATGCGATTCATTCTATATTTAATATTACGGATGCAGATTATTATATATTAACTAGAAGGGACTTACATAAAAAAATTAAATGATATTTTGTATAATGTAGCGTTCATCTTTATGGCTTTGTGATCATTTATAAAGTATTCCGTAGTCGTGGATTTATATGTAGTAAATAATTTTCATAATAGGGGGAATTTTTGTGGGAAGAGACTTAAATTGTTTACGGTGCGGTAATTCAATGAAATACATTAAAAGTGAGAGGATACAGTTAGGAAAACATGGATTTATTCTTGGAGACCTTTCAAACTTAATAGCTGGAGCACTCGAAGTGGACATCTATAAGTGTAATGATTGTGGAAAGATTGAGTTTTTCCAAATGGGAGAAGTACAAATAGAAGATCAAATTGAACAAATTGAATGCCCTAATTGTGGGAGTACTCATGATATAGATTATCCAAAATGTCCATTTTGTAAGTATAACTATTATGATTAAGATATTAAGAATGTAGTAAGGAAATTTAAATGGAGTGATATACATTGAGCATATTCATGTTTCTAGCAAGTGATAAACCATTGAAAGAAGTTAGTTGTTATGAAGGAGATTCAAATAAAATTGAGATTAGTAATACTATGTATTATTCAGCCTCATACGCTAAGGATTATTCAGATAAAAAATATTTCTCGGAATTACACTGGATTTCTGCAAAATCAAGTGCTAGACAGTTTATTAACTACTTAAAGGAACAAATGGAAGAATTAAATGAAATAGAAATCTGGAACATGTGGTTAGAACCATATGGACTAGCAAGTATAAAATCTGCTTGCATATCAGAATTAAACATTCATGATTTAGAATTCTTAGATAGTGGTACAGATACACCAATTTGTCTCATAGTTAAGAAGAAATAGATAAATACTCAGAGAAACAACGCTGCATATTTTATATTTTGACCTAGGTCAATTTAATAATCGGTCGTATGATATAAAATTAAATCAATGTTAGAATATTAAACAAAATACGGGAGGTTATGAATATGAAAAAATATGAATGTGTAGCTGGTGCGTATATATATGATCCAATAGAAGGTGATCCTGATAATGGCGTAGGACCAAATACAGCATTTGAAGATGTATCAGAAGATTGGGAATGTCCTGTATGTGGATCTCCAAAAGAAACATTTTCAGAATGTGAATAAATATAATAAATTTCACTTATATTAAAGAATTACAAAAAAGAACTAATAACTAATTATCTCGAGTTATTAGTTCTTTTTTTATGATTCTCAAATTTTCAATTCATTGTATGTTATATTATAATTATATGGAGATTATATTGTTGTTTTATGAAGAAGTTATTTTATTTCATTAATTTTAACTTAAATCATAAAACCATGCAAATGCAGATTTATAGGGAAGTTCAAAATTTCTAGAAAAGAGGATTAAGAAATGAAAGATGTTATATCTAGTTATTTAGATAAGTTTGAAGAACCGACAAGACAAAGATTTAGCATGTTATATGAACTTATTCATGAAAGCACTACTCTGGAGATTGAAGAAAAGTTATGGGCCCAATTACCTTCATTTTATGTAGAAAAAAACTTTGTTCGTCTTATTCCCTTTAAAGACCACATTAACATAGAGGCAAAAGCAGTTGTACTTCACAGAGAAGAATTGCCAGGATATAAGATAACTCCTAAAGGTATGCTACAAGTCTATCATAATCAACAAATCCCATCTGATTTGTTAAAAGTAATTTTTAAAGAAAGTCTTGAGGATAGCACAGACTAAAGATAATTTTAAAGAATATGAAATTTCATGACAAATATGCAATTCCTTCAGATGTTAAAATTGTTTACTTAGTTATTAATAATAAAACTCAAAGGAGGATTATGATGAAATTCTTAGTTTTGTTATCTGGTTGTGGGTTGGGAGACGGCTCTCAAATAGAAGAAGTAATATTAACTTATTTAGTATTAGATAAATACAATATAGAATATCAACCAATAGCACTAGATATAGAGTGTCCAAGTATTAATCATTTAACAGAAGATCAAGATGCACAAAGAAATGTTCTTGTTGAATCAGCTCGTATGGGGAGAGGAAAAATAAAGAATCTATTAGATATTAATACAAACGATTACAATGGACTAATAATTCCAGGTGGTATAGGTTTGATTAATAACTATAGTAGCCATAAATTGATACAAAGATTAATAGAAGAATATGTTAAGGACAAAAAACCTATGTTAGGGATGTGTTCTGCATTATCACTGCTTAGAACGATTGTATCACCGGATTTACTTAATAATGAAAGAGAAACTGAAGCATCAGATTATTGCTATGATGAGATGTACAATATTTATTACACTCCTGCATTTAGACGAAGTCAGAGTTTATATGAAATTTCAATGGGAATAGATGCTATGATACTTAAAGTAATTTCAATATAGCAATACAGGAAATGTTTTGAGTAATTCTTATGTTAAACTGAAATTAACCTAGGGAGTAAAGTTTAGGAGATGATTACCATGACCACAATTGAATTACTTCAAAACTCTATTGACTATATTGAAGAAAATCTAAAATCTGAAATAACAGTATCAGAAATTGCAAAGTATACAGGATTTTCTGTATATCACTTTTGTCGTTTGTTTTCAAGCTATATAGGTATGCCAGTAGCTGCATGCTTGACTAAACGAAGACTTTACCACGCAATATATAGTATTCAATCTGGGAAAAAGACAATAGATGTAGCCTTAGAGTATGGTTTTAATACCTATCCAGGTTTCTATAAAGCATTCAAACGTGAATTTGGTTGCTCTCCTTCAAAGTATTTAGAATTAAATACTGCCAAAAAACCAATACCAATGGATTTAATTAAGGAGGCAAAATTTATGCTTAATCAACGTCAAATTACTCAATTGCTATCGAACTGGGACATAGAAAATGATTTAGATATTAATAACACATTTACGGCAGGTGGAACAGTAAAATCAAACAATGCATGGTCAATAGGTGAAAAGTATATATTTAAAACTGGAAAAAATATATCAGGGCTTAAAACCCATATTGCAATCTCAAGAGAGTTAGAGAAATCTGGAATGACTTCAACTACACCTATTAAAACTATAAATGGCGATGATTTTATCATCGAAGGTGATAGATATTATATTTTAACAAACCGTATAATTGGACAATTTTTAAGTCCAGAAGAGAGATATTCTCAAAATAGAGAATCTATAGGTAAAAAATATGGTGAAGCAATTGGGAAATTACACAATATCCTAAAAAAGCAAGATAAAAATATTGAGGTAAATGATAGTAATCTATTAAAAACAGTATTAGATTGGGCATTACCAAAAACAAAAATAACTATGGAGCAGTGGGGCTGCCCATTACCAGATGAATTTTATGAAAACTATATAAATAATTTCCCTGAAATATATAATGATTTACCTAGACATATTATCCATAGAGACGCAAATCCTTCAAATATCATGTTTTATGATGGAGAAGTTAGTGGATTTTTAGAATTTGAAATATGTGAGCGTAATGTAAGGATTTTTGATCCCTGTTACTGCGCAACGGGAATATTATCTGAAGCAAGTGAAATAGAAGATGATTTTGAAAAATGGCCTGAAATATTAAGAGGGATAATAAAAGGATACGATAAAGTTGCTAGTTTAACAGACTCAGAAAAAGAAGCTATTCCTTATATAATTTATTCTATTCAAATGATTTTCATAGCATGGTTACTGGGTAATGAATCATATAAGAATCTAGCCATGAGAAATAGAGAGATGCTTGTGTGGATATGGAACAATAGATATAAAATAATCATATAGAGTTGCACATTAGCCATAAACTTAAGGGATAGCTAAAGAGTTTATGGCTTTTTATTTGAGTAATATTATCTTTATTATCCTATATAACATATATTATAATAAAGATAATATAGATGATTCTTTATGAGGAGGTTTTTAATTGAAAATTTTATTTTTTCCTTTTACTATAGCATTAAAAATTGTAGAAAGTATTCTAAAAATCACTGGTAAATTAGTTGCTGTTGGCTTTGGATTTATACTTACAGCCATTGGAATTTTATTAAGTCTAACTATTATAGGAGCCATAATTGGTATTCCTTTAATAATAATAGGTGTTACAATGATTATAAAGGGAATATTTTAATAAAATACGGAGGATGAATGAATATGTTTAGAGAAATGAGAAGAAAAAAGCAATTATTAACCAAAGATGAAACAGTTAAAATACTTAATGCTTGCACGTCAGGAGTACTTGGAGTAAATGGTGATGACGGTTATCCTTATACTGTGCCAATCAGCTATGTTTATGAAGATGGGAAGATATTTATTCATTGTGCAAAAGAAGGACATAAAATTGATAGTATTAAAAGAGATAATAAGGTAAGTTTTTCAGTAATAGAGAAAGATGATATAGTTCAAGAAGAATTTACATCCTATTTTAGGAGCGTGTCTATTTTTGGTAAAGCAAGGATTCTTACCGATGATAGTGAGAAAGAACACGCTCTTACCTTGATAATTAAGAAGTACTCACCTGATTTCGCAGATGAACGATTGAAACGTGTCAAAGATGACACAAACAGAACATGTTTGATCGAAATCAATGTCGAACATATGACAGGAAAAGCAGCCATAGAGATTATAAATAAAAAATAAATAAATTTTTAACAAAAGTAACCCTATATAGTGTATAATAAAAAAGTATTATTGTTATAAAAATATCAGATCAATAATAGACGGAGGAAAGAAATGACAAATAATAATTTACCAAGTACATTTGAAAACTTCGCAGATGCGAGAAAAGAAGGGTTTTTGACTGTTAAGAATTTAAAAGATGAAGGAAAAAAAGTAGTAGGAACATTTTGTACATATACACCAGTTGAAATATTTCTAGCAGCTGGGGCAGTACCAGTTGGACTGTGTGCTTTTAGTGATGAGACAATACCAGAAGCAGAAAAGACCTTACCAAGTAATCTTTGTCCATTAATTAAATCTAGTTACGGATTTGCTATTACAGAAAAATGTCCATATATGTACTTCGCTGACATGATAGTTGGTGAGACTACTTGTGATGGTAAGAAAAAGATGTACGAGCTATTAGGAGAAATAAAAAATGTTCATGTAATGCAACTTCCTCAAACTCAAAAAGATGAGGTTTCAAAGGATATGTGGTATAAAGAGGTCTTAGCATTAAAAGAAAGAGTTGAAAAAGACTTTGACGTCACAATAACTGATGAGGACATAAAAAAAGCAATTGCAATTAAAAACGAAGAAAGAAAGCTTTTACAAGAATTTTATGGTCTTAGTAAATCTTGCCCACCACCAATAACTGGTACTGAACAATTAAAGGTTTTATATGGTTCTCAATTTAAATTCGATTATGAATCCAAGAATCAAGAACTAAGAAATATAATTGATAAAGTAAAAAAAGATTATGAAAATGGTGTAGAAAATGTTTCTAAAGATGCCAAAAGAATATTAATTACTGGATGTCCTTTAGCTGGAGTTACAGAAAAAGTTGTAACAGCTATCGAAGAATCCGGTGGTGTTGTTGTAGGTTATGAAAACTGTATTGGTGCTAAGACTGCAGATAGATTAGTCGATGAAAACGAAGAACCATACAAAGCTTTAGCTGATAGATATCTTCAAATAGGCTGCTCTGTAATGACACCAGACACCAATAGATATGAACTTCTATCAGAACTTGTAGAAGAGTATAAAGTTGATGGAGTTGTTGAAATGACATTACAAGCTTGTCATACCTATGCAATAGAGACTTATGAAATTAGAAAATTGATGCAGGACAAAGATATTCCATTTATTAGCGTTGAAACAGATTATTCAACTTCCGACGTGGCACAACTTAAAACAAGACTTGCAGCTTTTATTGAAATGTTGGTGTAAACATGAAAGATTTTTATATTGGAATAGACTCTGGCTCTACAACCTGTAAGTCAGTACTATTTGATGGTAAAGACGTGGTGGATATTTATGCTATAAAAACAGGTTGGAATCCTAAGGCTTCAGCATCGGAATGTTTGGACAATCTGTTGAATAGAAATTCATTATCTCGTGATAATACCATTATCACTGCCACTGGATATGGAAGAGAGGCAATAGACTTTGCAGACCATGTATTTACTGAGATAACATGTCATGCCTATGGTGGTATATATCTTAAGCCTGATATTCAGGGTATTATAGATATTGGAGGACAAGATAGCAAGGTTATTCAAATCCAGAATCAAAGGGTTACAGATTTCTTGATGAATGATAAATGTGCTGCAGGCACAGGCAGATTCCTTAGTATGGCATGCGAAATTCTTGGTATAGAATTAGATGATATAGATGGATTTTCAGATATAATAGATCCTATATCTATAAGCAGCATGTGTACAGTATTTGCCGAGTCAGAAATCATAGGTTTATTATCTATGGAAAAGGATCGCTCAAAGATTATGGGTGGAGTCCTTCAGTCGATAGCTCAGAAGATAAGAGTAATGACTGGGAAAATAAATTTTGATTCGGAGACACCAGTTTTAATGAGTGGAGGTCTTTCAAGATCCAATTCTCTAATAGAAGTAGTATCTAAAATTACGGGATTAAAAGTAGAGACTCATGAAAATGCTCTATTTGCAGGAGCTATCGGAGCCTGTGTATGTGCATATAATAAAAATAATAAGTGAGACAAACGTGCGACAAAAGAGAACCGTCCCCTATTGTCGCACACGTTTGTCGCATAGAAATTGCCAAAGTAGATTTTGTACTTTGGCAATTTTTTTGGCCTCTTTTAAAAGTAGATGTCCTTGTAAATATTATTATGTTATAATAGCTAATACTAAGTATGAAATATTATAGAATAAGGTGAATGTATGATTAGAGTTCCAGAGATAAAATTATCCTTAGATGAAGAGGAATCAGTATTAATAAGTAAATTGGCAAAAAAACTAAAAGTACGTGAAGACTCCATTCTAAGTTATAGAATATTTAAAAAATCCGTAGATGCCAGAAAGAAAAATGATATTCATTTCGTATATACATTAGATGTTGAAGTTAAAAATGAAGACAAAATATTAGCTGCACTCTCAAAAAAAGGTGTTACTAAAGTAAAGGAATTTACCTATGAATATAAAAAGATTGCTCCAGATAATATAAAAAGACCTGTAGTAGTAGGAACAGGCCCTGCTGGTCTGTTTGCGGGATTAGTCTTAGCACAACAGGGTTATAGACCCATTCTACTAGAAAGAGGTAAGCCTGTAGAAGAAAGAGCTATAGATGTCGGATTGTTTTGGAGTAGTGGTAAATTAAATACAGAATCAAATGTACAATTTGGTGAAGGTGGAGCAGGAACCTTCTCTGATGGGAAACTCACCACTCTAATCAAAGACCCTAGATGCAGAAAAGTATTAGAGGAATTTGTTAAAGCAGGTGCGCCTGAAGAAATACTCTATATAAATAAACCACATTTAGGTACAGATATTCTTAGAGAAGTAGTTTCAAATATTAGAAAAACAATAATATCTCTTGGCGGAGATGTAAGATTTAATTCTAAATTGACTAATTTAATAATCGAAAATGAAAAGATTACAGGAGTTCAAGTAAATCATAATGAAGTAATACCTTGTGATAAAGTTTTGCTTGCTGTAGGGCACAGTGCAAGAGATACATTTCAAATGCTATATGATAATAATATTGAAATTATTCAAAAAGGATTTTCTATAGGCGTTCGAATAGAGCATCCTCAGAAGATAATTAATGAAAGTCAATATGGCGAATTTGCAAATCATCCTAAGCTGGGAGCAGCAGATTATAAACTATCACGCCATTTTGATAATGGAAGAAGCGCATATACATTTTGCATGTGTCCAGGTGGAACTGTAGTTGCAGCAGCTTCTGAAGAAAACATGGTAGTTACAAATGGGATGAGTTTTCACGCAAGGGACCTTGAAAATGCAAACAGTGCAGTACTTGTCGGAGTAAATCCAGAAGATTATGGTGATGACCATCCTTTGGCTGGTGTAGAATTTCAGAGAAAATGGGAGCACATGGCCTTTGTAGCTGGAGGTAGTAACTATAAAGCACCTGCACAAAAGGTTGGAGATTTTCTCCAAGATAAAGCATCAGAAGAAACAGGGAGTACCAATCCGAGCTATAAACCAGGAGTATTGATGACAGACCTTAGAAAGTGTCTACCAAATTATGTTACAGATACACTAAAAAGAGCAATAATAGAATTTGACAAAAATATCAAAGGCTTCGCACATCCTGATGCCATAATGACAGGTGTAGAAACCAGGAGCTCATCTCCAATTAGGATAACAAGGGATGAAAGCCTTCAATCTAATATAAAAGGCCTTTATCCAGTAGGAGAAGGTGCAGGTTATGCAGGAGGGATTATATCTGCAGCAGTAGATGGAATAAAAGTAGCAGAAAATATATATAAATAAAAACTATACTAAAATATGCTAAATATGGTAAATTAAAAACAGTTTTAATATATTGTCATATTGGGTATATGTACTATACATACCAAAATAGTATAGTAAGGGTGATTGTATGACAAAGTTTCACAATAAACCAAATTTGTTCGTAAATGAAATAGTCTTAAAAGTCACAGACATAGACAGATCAATAGATTTTTATACAAAGATAATGGGGTTTAGCATATTAAAGAAAAATGGAAAAGATGCAACACTAACAGCTGATGGATTCAACCCAATATTAACGCTAATTGAGCCAGAAGATGTAATACCAAAGGTTCCTAAAAGAACAGGTCTTTATCATTTTGCAGTTCTATTACCAAGTAGATATGATTTAGGATTATTTTTAAAAAATATTCGAGATGAATGGTATCCAATAATTGGTGGAGCTGATCATGGAGTAAGTGAAGCTATATATTTAGAAGATCCTGATGATAATGGCATAGAAGTATATAGGGATGTAGCTGAAAGTGAATGGGATAGAAGCGGAGATAGAATCAACATGGTAACAGAACCACTCAACTATGATGAGCTTATAGCAGAATCTGGCGAAGATAAGTGGGATAAAACACCATTAGACACAATAATTGGACATATACATCTACACGTAGGTGATTTAGACAAGGCTAGAAGATTCTATTGTGATGGTTTGGGATTTGATTTAACAATGGAAGCAGGTTCATCAGCAATATTTCTTTCGACAGGTGGTTATCATCACCATATCGGTTTAAATGTATGGAATGGAAGGAATGCTGATCCACTACCAGATAATTCTGTGGGAATGAAATACTACACATTGCAGTTCCCAGATAAAAGAAGTAGAGAAGAAATTATAAATAATCTAGAAAACTTAGGTTATGAAGTAATTAAAGATGACAAAGATACCTTCACAAAAGATCCATCAAGTAATTTAATAAAATTAAAAGTTTAATATGAGATATTTAGCTATAGCCCTTCCCAACAGCAATCTATGATTGCATTGTTGGATGGGGTTCTTATGTTTATCAGAATACTTGTAGATAATGTAGTAAATAAATTATTAGATTTTGAATCTAAATAAAAATTGTCAAAGTTAATTTAACTTTGACAATTTTTTTAATCGAGATTTAAAAGTTCGAAAAATGCATGTCCAGCTGGAGTTATATGTTTTCTTTTATCATAAACTAAATTTATATCTCTAGATAAGTCATAATCTTCAATTTCTAATGTATTTATAAGTCCAGCTTTTACTTCAACCTCAACAGATAACCTTGACATAATAGAGACACCAACATTCTCTATAACAGCGTGTTTAATAGCCTCTTGATTGCTTATAATGAGTTTCTTTTCAAAATTAATGTCTGTAACTTCTTCTCTTAAAAATCTAAATAATGATGAATGCGAATCTTTAGTTATAAATACATCATCTTTTATATCTACTAGTTTGCAACTTGTTTTTTTCGCTAATGGATGATCTTTGCTTACAATAACAACTAATTCGTCAGTAAAATATGGTCTTGATAAATACTTATTTTCATCAATCCCTACATAATGAGAAAAAAAAGCAAATTCAATTTCATGCTTCTCTAACATTTCAAAAAGCTTTTTTGATGAACTTATAAACATATTTACCTCAATTTTAGGATATAAGTCTTGGTAATTCTTTAAGAGTCTAGGCATGAGATAAACACCAATAAAATTAGTAGCACCAAAAAATAAACTTCCTTCATGTAAATTTTCAATTTGTCTAATATGCTCTTTAGAGTTTTCATAAATTTTTACAATATTTTCAGCATATTGTTTAAAATATTCACCTTGTATAGTTAAAGAAACCTTATTTCTAATTCTATTAAATAATGGAACTTGTAGTTCATTCTCTAAGCTTTCGATTTGCTTACTTATAGCAGGCTGAGAGCAATATAAAATATCTGCAGTTTTAGTGAAACTATTACATTCTGCTAAGACTAGAAAAGTTTTTAATTTACCTATATCCATACCAATCACCCACCAACATATATTTTCTTCATTATAACATAATGTTATCGATATGAAAACATAATCGAATTGTGTTATAACTATTTACTGCATATAATGATATTAAATAAAATGTAGAAAGGGAAGTGAAATCTAATGGAGAAAACAGAAAAGAAAAAGACCAATAATATTAGTACAAGGGCTAAGATTGGTGGAATCATTGCGATACTTTTATTCTTTGGCATTATGTTATTCCCAACACCAGATGGAATGACAATAGAAGGTAAGAAAAGCTTGGCTGTATTTACATTCGCACTAATAATGTGGGTTTCAAGACCGATTCCAATCTATCAAACTTCAATAATCGCAATTTTAATTTTACCACTTATAGGAGCAGTTGAAGACCAGGAAGTCGCTTTTGGAACTTTAGGATATGACATAATTTGGTTAATGGTTGCAGCTTTTGTATTAACATCAGCAATCAACCAAACCAATTTAGGAAAGCGATTAGCACTTACATTAGTAACAAAATTAGGTAGAACACCTAAAGGAACATTATGGGCACTACTACTGACAAACTTTATACTTGCATTCTTTGTTCCATCAACAACAGCTAGAGCAGCACTATTAGTACCAATAGTAACTATTCTTCTAGAAGTTTATAAACAAACTCCAGGAAACAGTAAATTTGGTAAACTGATGACATTACAAGGAGTACAAACAAATGCATATGCTACTTCAATGGTAATGACAGCTACATCTGCTCAAGTTTTATCAATTGGATTCATAAATCAAATGACAGGATCTAATTTAGGATATATGGAGTGGATATTAGGATCCGCGCCACAAGCTATATTAACATCTATAATTGTATTCCTAATAGGATATAAGCTTTATAAAGTAGAAGATGATTTAACTGGAGTAACAGAATCTAATGAAATATTAAAGAAACAATTAGTAGACCTAGGACCAATATCACAAGCAGAGAAAAAGGCTGCAGCAATATTTATATTTACTCTTTTATCATGGGCTACAGAAAACTACCAAGAAGCTTGGTTTGGATTTGAATTTAGCACCGAACAGACAGCAGTAATAAGTATGTTACTTTGTTTACTACCAGGTATAGGGGTATTGGATTGGAAAAAAGCCAATATCAAGTGGGACTTAATGATATTCTCAGCAGGTGCCTATGCTGTAGGTAATGCATTTAACGATTCAGGTGGGGCTAGTTTCATCATTGGTAATATGGTAGATGCAATGGGACTTGAGACTATGAACCATAATTTAGTATCTATAATACTTATCTTTACAACAGTATTTAGCCATTTGATATTTACTAGTAAAACAGTACGTGCAACTATATTGATACCAACTATAGTAACATTAGCACAAACATTAGGTATGGACCCTGTGCCAATAGCTATGGCATGTTCATTTGGTATAGCTTATACAATAACATTACCACCACATTCAAAAGTAAATACACTTTACTTTGGTTCAGGATATTTTGATGTTAATGATTTATTGAAACTAGGATTATTAGGATGTCTAGTAGGTTCAATAACAATATCTGCAATGTACTTCACTTGGTTGCAAATACTATACTAAAAGCATTATATTGGAGATGACTAGATGAAAAAGAAAGTGATATTAATAATAGCAGACGGGGTTGGAGATAGACCATGTGATATCCTTGAAGGCAAGACTCCGTTAGAATATGCTAGAACTCCTAACTTAGATAAATTAGCTATGACAGGAACGACAGGGATAATGGATGTACTAGGTCCAGGAATACCTATTGGAACTGATCTAGGACATATGATTTTATTTGGATATGGTCAAAAAGATTATCCTGGAAGAGGCCCTATAGAAGCTTCAGGAGCGGGTCTACAACTAGAGCCAGGTGATGTAGCTCTTAGATCAAACTTTGCTACAGTTGATGAAAATCTAAATGTCATAGATAGGAGAGCAGGTCGAATTAGGAAAAATACAAATTTATTAGCAGCGTCAATAAATGGCATGGAAATAGATGGTGTTAAAATATTATTTAAAGAAGCTACAGAGCATAGAGCAGTCCTTGTATTAAGAGGTAAGGGATTAAGCGCCAATATAACGGATTCGGACCCTAAAGTTTTAAATGGCGATACAAAATATAAAAAAGTTGAGTCAACTGATGGCAGCAAAGAATCAATATTTACTGCAAATGTTTTAAATAAATTTCTATTAGAAGCTAATGAAATATTAAAAAATCATGATGTAAATAAAGAGAGACTCCAAAATGGCGAACTGCCTGCCAACTTCATTTTAACAAGAGGTGCAGGTATGATGCCAAATATGAAAAAAATAACAGATGAACTAGGCTTTAAAGCTTCATGCGTAGCAGCTGAAGGGACAGTACTAGGAGTAGCTAGACTTGCTGGATTCAATATTGTGACAGATACAGCATTCACTGGAAATCTAGATACTAATGTGGAGCTTAAAGCAGAATATGTAGTAAAAGAGCTAGTTAACAACGACTTTGTTGCAGTAAATCTAAAGGCACCTGATCTTATGGGTCATGATAATAACCCTAAAGGAAAGGTTGAAGCCATAGAACTTGTGGATAAATTCGTTGGAAATATACTAAAACATGATCTAGAAAATACAATCATTGCTGTAGCGGCTGATCATTCAACACCATGTGAAAGAAAAGAGCACAGTGGTGACCCAGTACCAATACTAATAGCTGGTTTTGGAGTAAGAAGAGACAGAATAGATGCATTTAATGAAGTTGATTGTAGTCATGGAGGACTAGGCAGAATAAAGGGTTATGAGTTCGTTCAGATACTATATGATTATATGGAAATAGTCAAAAAGCAAGGAAATTAAAGATAATATATTTAAAAATTAAAGCCATAAACTTAAGGGAAAATTCCTTAACTTTATGGCTTTTCCTCTTCTTCTAGAAACTGATGAGTTTTTCCCATTAAATAAGCAAGACTAATCATCTCTTGTTCTTCTTTAGTTATATCTCTAGCATACATCTTCTGAAATTGATTTAATAGGGCATCATAGTTTACTACTCTTTTTATTTTAGGTGGTCTAGGTTTAACATAATTTGGATCATATTGCTTAGGATCCATAAATGGATTATAGATCTCCTTAAATATCTCAGCAGTATAATAAGCATCATTAGCAGCATTATGGAATTTATATTGAGTATCTATGCCTAATGCTTCTAAAGCATATTCAAGGCTTAGCAACTTTTTAGATGATAAACCTAGAAACTTAGAAGCATATGGCTGCAAATTTATATAAGATTTAGGCATAGATTGATTATCTGTTTTATGGTAATCAGTATTCTTAAACAATATTCTCATATCAGACATTCCCCAAGTACAAAAAACAGAATCCATTCCTTCTACAAATTCTATAAAATCATCATAAACTTCTGGAAACTTGTCTTCCTTTATAATTTGTTCTGAAGTAATTCCAGTTAGATCTGTAACATATGAACTTACTTCTGAATAGACCATTGGCTTGATGTAACGATTAAAAACATCTATATTATTTAACCCTGCATCTAATTTTATAGCACCAATTTGGATAATCTCAAAAAAAGACCTTTGTCTTTTCATCTCAACATCCTGTAAAGAGGGAAAATCTTGATTAAACTCCAAATCTAAAACTATATAGTACATAATAGGACTCCTTTATAACGTTTAATTTATACTTAGCTCAATAGATTAAGTTTATACATTTATAAATTAGTTTTCTAAAACATAATAAAATAATATAGAATAGAGTTACACATAGGCTCCTAAATTACTAAAATTCATCTATAATGTTAAATGAGTTGATAAAAAATCGACCTACATAAATGTAAGTCGATTTTTCTTTAAGCATCTGTATCTTAATTTTTCTCTAACTCCGCTTTTTCTTTACTTCCTGGATATACTCCTAGAACGATTGTAATAATAGTAAATATGCCTAAAAATATTTGATAGAAACTATACCTACCAATATCTAATGGAGAGATACCACCAGCTAATGAAAGCATAGCAATTGTACCTGAATGTGGTACTAGACTCATGGTAACACATGAAAAAATATCTAATAAGCTTGCCATACGAGCAGGAATTACTCCATATTCATCACCGATTTTTTTAACTAATGGAGCTGAAGTAATAATAGCTACAGTATTATCAAGTACGCTAAAAGTAATAGCAGATACTAATATCGCCATTGAGAATTCAGCTCCTCGTTTTGAATTTATTCTGTTAGTTAGACTATTCAAGAGCCAATCTATACCTCCATATATTTCAATTAAACCAATCAGGCCCCTAACGAGAATAGAAAGTACAGCTATTCCTGCCATATTATCTAGACCTTGTTGTATTGATTGCATAAAATCTATAAAGCTCATATTTGACACTAACATACCTATAATCCCTGATGCTAAAATACCAGATATTAATACTAAAACTACGTTAGCTCCCATTATTGAAGCTATAAGTACTCCTAAATAAGGTAGAACTTTAATAAAGTTAAATTCCAACGTTTCTACTGGCATTTCTCCTGTTTTCCCGAAAGTTGCAAATAGTACTGATGCAACTAAGACAGCTGGTAGAGCTATTAAAACATTTTGACGGAACTTATCTTTCATTTCTGCTCCTACACCTCTAGTTGCAGCAATTGTAGTATCTGAAATAACTGACATATTATCACCAAACATTGAACCACTTAATACAGCTGCCATAGCAACTGCAGGATTTACACTACTTGCTTCTATTATACCTACAGCAATTGGTATAACAGTGACAACAGTGCCTACCATAGTTCCTGTTGAAACAGAAATAAAACAAGCAACAAGGAAAACGCCAGGTATAATAAGTCTTGAAGGTATAATTGAAAGTCCTAGATTAACAACAGATTCAACTCCACCCATTGCTCTTGATACGGATGAAAAAGATCCTGCTAACATAAAAATCAAGACCATCATCATAACGCCTTCATTTGCAGCAGTTTTACAGAAGACATTAAACTTATCCTCAAAAGTAAGAGTTTTATTCATAATAAATGCAACAATAATGGCAATAACAATTGATGCTAAAAGTGGAATTTGACCAAATGGTTTTTCAATACCTCGAATGGTAAAAAGTATTCCACCGCCTAAAAAAAGTCCTAGAAATACTAAAAGTGGAAAAAATGCAAATGCTTTATAATCTTTACTTTTATTCTTGTATTCTTGTAAAGTATCCATTTTATCCCTTCCTTAATTTTTATTTTTTAATGTTTCAAAAGCTTGTTCTAAGTCTTCTTTTAAATCGTCAATATGTTCTAAACCAACAGATATACGAATAAGGCCATCTGTAATCCCCACTTTTACACGTTCTTCAGCAGGAACATTATCGTGAGTCATACTAGCAGGATGTTCAATTAAGGTATCTGGATCGCCTAAACTTACTGCTATAGACATTAATTTAAGATTATTTAATAGCTTTTTACCAGCATCAAATGCAGAAAGACCATTGATTCCACCTTTAAGCTCAAATGATATAATACCTGAATACATACCGTTCATTTGCACTTTAGCAAGTTCATGTTGAGGGTGGCTTTTTAGTCCTGGATAATTTACTAAAGCAACTTCATCTCGTTTTTCCAAAAACTCTGCTAATGCCATAGCGTTTTCACAATGTTTTGACACTCTTAAAGGCATAGTTTTAGCACCACGTAAGGTTAAATATGCATTAAACGGACTAGGCGTACTGCCACATAGTTTTGTTACACCATGTGCTTTAATTTTTTTTATATCTTCAGCACTACCTATGACAGCTCCTGCTATAACATCACCATGTCCATTTATATATTTAGTTACACTATGGACTACTAGATCCGCGCCAAGTGCAAGTGGATATTGAATTGGAGGTGGAGCAAATGTATTATCTACAGCAACCTTAATATTATGTTCTTTAGCTAATCTTGATACAGCGGCTATATCAGTAAGTTTTAATGTAGGATTAGTAGGAGATTCGATATAAATCATCTTCGTATTAGGCTTAATTGCAGCTTTAATTTTCTCTAAATCTTGAGTATCTACCATAGTAACTTCTACACCCATTCTAGGAAGATTGGTACGTAAAACATAGTCAGTTCCTCCATAAACAGTATCACCACTGATAAGGTGATCCCCATTTTCTAGCATCCCAACCATTAAAGACCCTATTGCCCCCATACCTGAAGAAGTAAATACAGCTGCTTCTCCACCTTCTAAGACACATAACTTTTCTTGGATTGCATCTACTGTTGGATTTGCAGCACGAGAATACATGTAACCTGGTTGTCTACCAAAGTTTACATCACCTGCATCTTCTACAGTATCAAAACAAAATGTAGATGTTTGATAAATTGGAGTTGCTAGAGCTTTACTAGCCTTATCTGGTTTTTGTCCAGCATGAATTACTTTTGTTTCAAAACGATAATTTTCCATAATACACACCCTTTCTAAATTATTGTGAATACGTTTACATATATTGCAAATACTATGCCAGTTATTAGAAGAATGCATTTATGAGTATTTTGTTCATTTCAATACATATTGAATGAGTAACAAATAGGATTAAATAGGTTTTAAACCTATTTAATCCTATAAAATCCTATTTTATTCTATTTTTGTATTCTTTTATACCTTTTTCAGTGATTGACGAACCAGTCCTACCAGAGCCTGAATTAATTAATCCATCATCTTTTAATATTTCCAGCTTCTTTCTCAACTGAGTTTCAGTAATACTTATTCCTTCCTTTAAAAGTAATCCCAGCAAACGACCGCGGCCACAAGGCATTTTATATAAATTTTTTAGTATATAAAACTCAATATCTTTTTCTTCGGTAACGATCTCAACATTGATTTTCTGTTTTCTTATAGCTACGGGAAGTAGATGTTCGTCAATTATCTCTTCATCAAAGAAACTTAGATACTCTACCATATTTCTAAGTTCACGAATATTACCAGGCCATTTATATTGTTTGATTTTTTTACGAGACCCAGGAGTTATTTCAAAATCAACATTTAACATAGATTTGAATTCTTCTATAAGTAGTAAGATGTCATTATCTCTTTCTCTTAAAGGAGGAAGATCCAAAGGTAAGGTACCTATACGATAGTATAAGTCGGTACGAAATTTACCCTCTTCAATCAGATCTAATAAGTTTTGGTTTGAAGCACTTATGATTCGTATATCAATTGGGACAATATGATTCCCTCCAACAGGCATAATTTCTCGCTCTTGTATCACCCTAAGTAGTTTTAATTGAAGGCTGAGACTCATTCCTTCTATTTCATCAAAAAAGACAGTACCACCATTTGCTAATTCAAGTAAACCTTTTTTACCACCACGTTTTGCACCTGTAAAGGCTCCATCAGAATATCCAAAGAGTTCACTTTCAAGTAGATTTTCAGGTAAAGCAGCACAGTTTATAGCTACAAAAGGTCCATTTTTTCGATTAGAACTGTTATGTATAGAATGAGCAAAGAGTTCTTTTCCTGTACCACTTTCTCCAGTAATAAGTACTGATGATTCAGTTCTGGCCATTTTTTTTGCCAGATTTTTTGCATTTTCAATAGATTGGCTTTTGCCTATTATATCTGTAAATTGATATCTAGCATTATATCCATTTTTTATATTGTTATTTAATATTTCTTTGCTATAAGTTCTCATTAATATAAGAGAACCTAGAAATCTACTTCCACGCATAATTGGCTTTATATCTGCATGTATTGTAATATTATCTTTATTTACAAAATTTACTTGAATAGAAGTTTCTAACTTTCTAGATCGTTCAACAGCGTTAGATAAATAAGGAATTGTAAGTGATTTTCCTATTAGTTCATTTTTCTTCTCATTTAAAGTTTGTATGGCTAACTGGTTACAATCAAATATTTTAAAATTATCATCTAAGACAATTACGGGTTTGTCCCAAAATGTAAGTAGTGAAGAAAATGTCTGAAATAATGTATCATAATTAGATACAACTGTTGATAAACTGTTTGAAATATTATATTGATTTCTGGAATAATTCAAAAATGAAAAAGAAGATAAAATTGATCGTTTTCCAATTTTCAATGCTAATTCAGCCATTGTATTAGAACTTATTTGTCTATGTCCTATATCAACTAGTTTTTTAATTTCTAGTGGGGTAAGGTGAGATTCACCTGGAGTTATCGCAAATTTTATATTTTGGGGATATTCACATCCTGGGTAGTAAGGAACCAATTCCATATGATTTACACCCATTTGATATAAACTAACAATACACTCTTCAGCCATGCGCTTAGAAACATTGACAAAAATTGCTTGAGTTCCTTTTGGATATGTTTTTAATTGTAATATATCTTGTGTACAAAATGATAATTCAATTGGGATGATAATTGCGTTCTTGGGTAAATTATTTTCAACTTCTTTATAGTTTTTTGCTGTATGCGCAGAAACTAAAAATAGAGTTTCATTCTTTTTTTTATAAGCTGTTTCATCTTCCATATTATATGACTGTATCGAAATGCTTTCACCAAAAACAGACTCTAATTGATCTATATATTGCGGAATAACCGCTTTGTTTTCCGTTATTAAACCAATACTGTATTTCACTTTTACCACTTCCCCATATAATATTTAGATAATTATTTAAATACTTATATAATATAAGGTTATTATACCATTACTTTGAGTTTAGTTAAATTGTGCATTACCCAAAATTTAGTAAGATTATTTATTTATGCTATAATATAGAAATACTACATATAAATATTCTAGATTGGAGTGTTAGTTTTGCAATTATTAAAAGATAAAATTATAAATGATGGGACAATATTAGAAGGTAATATCGTAAAAGTAGATAGCTTTTTAAATCATCAAGTAGATGTAAGTTTATTAAATGAGGTAGGAAAAGAGTTTAAAAAATTATTTAGTGAAGATAAAGTAGACAAAATTCTAACAGCGGAGACTTCCGGAATAGCTATAGCTGCTATAGTTGCTCAATACTTTAATGTACCAATGGTATTCGCTAGAAAAACAGAGTCCAAGAATTTAGATAAAGAAACTTATGAAAGTGAAGTTTACTCTTACACAAAAGATAAAGTATATAAAATCAGAGTATCAAAGAGATATTTGACGGAAGGGGAAAATATTTTAATCATTGATGATTTTCTTGCCAATGGAAAGGCAGTAGAAGGACTTATAGATATTGTAAACAAAGCAAAATGTAATCTTACGGGTATAGGTGTAGTAATTGAGAAAGGATTCCAAGAAGGTGGCAAGAATTTAAGAGATAAAGGTTTAAGATTAGAGTCATTAGCAATTATTGATTCTATTGAAGGTGGCGAGTTTAGATTTAGGAAATAGCCTCTAAATATTTAGAGGCTATTTTTCCGTTTAATGTTATCTACAACATTGTCTAATAAACTGATCTATAATACCTTCACTCATAGTATCAGCCATTTCCATAGCTTGTTCTTCTAAAGCGTCATACACATCAATATTTCTTTGATACTCCCCATTTATCAATGTCATAGCTTCATCGGCTACAAATTGTAAATGTTCAAAGTACATTTCTCTCCATTCCTCTTCAGACCAACAAGGGTTGATTCTCCCTAAGAATTCAGCAATTTCTTCGGCATTTCTATACCACCTAGCATTGATTTCATTAGCTTCCTCAAGATTACCTGCAAGTATAGCTTTTATTAAATCAGCTGCCAATACAAGATGCTCAGTCAAAAGATCAGAAAATCTATTTCCAATACTACTTCCATAAAATCTACTAAAAGTCATACCAAAGTCCTTTGGGTTTCTTAGAAGACGATTTACAACTTGCTCCTCATTTGGTAGGTTAAATACTATTGCGTCAATAGCCATTCTTGTCCATTCACTATGTTGATTCCATAATAAACGAAATTCTTTAATTATATCTAATTCATTTCTTGTTATACATTCCACATATATCACCTCTTAAGTTTTACTATATTATATGTAGGTTGTCTATAATTGAGACTATGAAATATTAAGACGAAAATGATATACTATTCATAAGAATAAATCGGGAGAGATTATTATGAAAGACTTACTAGCAAAAAGAAATGAAAATACTCACAAAGGTAGCTATGGAAGAGTAGCTATTATAGCTGGAGGTAGGGGAATGACAGGTGCTCCCTACTTAGCATCAAAAGCTGCTCTTAGAACAGGATCAGGACTAGTATATAGCATAATACCAGAATCGTTAGAAACAATAATGTGTATCAAACTAACAGAAGCCATAATTAGACCTATAAATGATAGAGGTACTGGACATTTTGTATTAGAATCACTAGATTCTATACTTAAAGAGATAAGTAATATGGACAGTATAGCTTTAGGACCAGGCATAGGAGTAGATCGTGAAAGAGTAGAGCTAGTCTCAGAGATTATAAAGAAATCAAATGCTCCAATGGTAATAGATGCAGATGGACTAAACTGTATATCAAAAGATGTAGAAGTGTTAAATAACAAGATTAACTCAATCATAATAACTCCACATCCAGGAGAGATGGCAAGACTACTGAATACAGACATAAAATCTATAGAAGAAAAAAGACAATATTATGCACAATATATCTCTGGAAAATATGGTATATATACAGTATTAAAAGGTCATGAGACAATAGTTGCTTCACCAGATGGAGAAATTTATATAAATACCACTGGAAACGCTGGAATGGCAACAGCAGGAAGTGGGGATGTGCTAACTGGAATAATAGTGAGTTTATTAGGACAAAGCCTACCACCTTTTAATGCAGCTAAACTAGGTGTATATCTACATGGATTAGCAGGAGATATTGCCAGAGATAAAATAGGAGAATATGGAATGATAGCCACAGATATACTAGAATCAATACCCTATGCTATATCAGGAATTGTAAAAGAGTAACATATAATGGACTGGTTTCATTCAGTCAATTATGTATAAAGGGTTTGAAAGTAAAGCTCTTATCTGGTAAAATTTGTATTTACCGGATAAGAGCTTTATATTTTGCTACTTTGCATAAATCTGAATCGCATCTCTTAGAAACCCTGCTAATCCGGCTCCATGCTTATCATAATAGGCTTTAAATCTTTCATCGTCAACATACATTTGAGCTATATTTGCATGAGCTTCCTTAGAATAAGAGTCCCAGAAGAAACAAAGCCATTGACGATGTAAATCAGCTGCTTTTTGAGCTAGTTCACTAGATGGATCATTAGTTTCAAAAGCTTGTTTTAAAGTATCTATTACATCAGAACTAAGCTTTTGCATTTCTTCATATTGTTCTTGAGTCATATTTTTAAACTTCTTGTTTGATTTTTCTACTTCTTCAGTACCATATTTTTCTCTTATTTCCTTACCAAATTTCGTTTCGTTTTCACGTAACATATTTTGCTTAAAACCTTCAAATTTTTCTTTATCACTCATATTAATTCTCCCTTCTTTATGGTTTAAAGTTTTCTCAACAGTAGCAATTAAATAATCTATTTGAGTCCTCTTAACAAGGAGCTTTTCTTTATGTTCTTTAAGTGCAGCCACAACATCAAAAGAATCTGATGATAATATTGAATTAATACTATCCAAATCCATATCCAATTCCCTATAAAATAAAATTTGCTGAAGTATATCTACCTCATTTTCACCATATATCCTATATCCTGATGAATTAATTCTAGCTGGCTTTAGGATTCCTATTTGATCATAATATCGAAGGGTTCTGCTGCTAACACCTGCTAATTTAGCTAATTTCTGCACAGTATATTCCATATAATTCACCTCCATGTAAGTTTAGTATATACACTTACGTTACGTCAAGGTCAAGAGTTTTTTAGAAGAAAATATGTTATAATATTTAGTAAATTATAAGTACTCCTACATAATTGTGCATGAAATGTCGGGTAGATAGAAATTATTCTTGATATATTATTAATAGGAAAGGAGGTCATATATTGGATTCCCTAAAAAGCTTAAATAAAGCATTAGATTATATTGAAGAAAACTTAACCAATGATATTGAATTTAAAGAAGTATCAAGACTAGCTTTATGTTCAGAATATCATTTTAAAAGGATGTTTTCTTTTCTGACAGGAGTAACCCTATCGGAATATATTCGAAGGAGAAGATTGACACTTGCAGCTTTTGAGCTTATTAATAGCGATATTAAGGTAATTGATCTAGCCATAAAGTATGGTTATAACTCACCAGATTCTTTTACAAGGGCATTTCAAAGTCTGCATAGTGTAACACCTACAGAAGCGAGAAGTACAGGTGAATCATTAAAGGCATATCCTAAGATGACCTTTCAGTTATCAATTAAAGGAGGAAATGAAATGAATTATCGTATTGTTAAAAAGGATGGATTTAGAATAGTTGGCCTTAAAAAAAGAGTACCCATAATCTTTGAGGGGGTAAACCCAGAAATTGCTTCTATGTGGAAGGACATAAAAGAAATATCAAATGAACTTAAGAAACTATCCAATGTGGAACCATTTGGATTTATCCAGGCTTCCGTAAATTTTGATGAAGAAAGAATCGAGGAAAAGGGACAGTTAGATAACTATATAGGTGTGGCAACAACTAATGCGTGTCCAAGTAATATGGAATATTTGGAAGTTAGAGCTACATCTTGGGCTGTATTTGAATCAACAGGTCCTTTCCCTGAAACATTGCAAAATACATGGGGACGTATTTATTCAGAGTGGTTCCCATCTTCAAACTTCGAAATATCAGAGGGCCCTGAGATTTTATGGAATGAAAATAGTGACTTTGATTCACAAACCTTTAGAAGTGAGATATGGATACCTATAAAAGAGAAATAGATAGGTCTAGAACCCAAAATGTACCCTGGAAACTGCATTGATCGTATTTGCTTAGGATTTAAGATAATCTTAGTTATTAAGATTTAACAATTAAATATTGACGTAATTATTTGACAGAAAATTTAGTATTGTTTACAATAACTTTAACGTCAAATTTTGGAGGTTTTTAATGAAAAGGTTAGGAGAGTATATTAAGAAGTGCATTAAAGAAGAGGGTAAGACATCCATATGGGTTGCAGATAAGTTAGGAATTAATTACAAGACTTTTGTTGGTAAATTAAACAGAGATTCAATTACTGCTGAGGAACTATTAAAAATCAGTGTGCTTCTAGATATTAACTTAGAAAATTTGAAACGAGACTTAAACTATTCTAAAGCTAGTAGACTAAGAGGTAATGTTCCAATTTCCACAAGTGCAAAATAAAATATTACTTATGCCGTAGATAAAGTTAAAGTATTGTAAGCAAATTTTTCATAATAATGGAGGCTTAGACAATGGATGATATTATTAAAATAATCTCAAGCATAGATGAGCTATCACCAGACAAACATGATGGGTCATATGAATTAGTAAGAGAAGTTGTAAGAAGTTTGGCTACTATACCTGAGGAAAAATTAGAAATAGAGGATTTAAATTTATTGTATTTTTCTACAATAGGAACATGGAAAAGAAGCTTTAAAAATAAAAGAAGTACTGTTGAATGTAGCAATATGAGTGATAGTGAAAAAGTTAGACTAAAATCACTAATAGATAAATTAGAGCAGAATGCAAGAGATGGAATTTATGACAACTCAGAGGGTGGATACCCTACAATAGGAATGTTTGGGACAGGCATAGGAACTTTAAAAGTAAATAAAGAAGGAATTGTAAAATTTATTAAACTCTGTACTGAAATTATTGATATGGATGATGAAGATAATATTTTATATAAAGCTGAAAGTTCATTGGCACAAGACATAAAAGGTTTAGGAATAGCTTCTGTAAGTCAGATACTGCATTGCATAAAACCAACAGTGTTTCCAATCTTAAACGGTAATGATTCTGCTGGTACAAAGGTTTTTAGAAAGCTTGGCATTAATATTGTATACCCTAACAATATTACACGTTACATCGATAATACAAGAAAGATAAAAGCTTTCAGAGATGAAAATTGTAATTTTAAAAATTATAGCATACTGGATACTTTCTTTTGGAACTACCAAGAGATGGAGAATGGTTGGGATCAAAAAGGTTATATAGTAGAAGATGGTGAAGACATTATATATGATACTGATTTAGATATCTCTAAAGAACAATGGGTTGCAATATTGTTAAATAGAAATATATTAAAATTTGAAGATGTTGAACTTCTTTTAAAGATATATGAAATAGGTGGAGAAGCAAGCTCTTCTATGTTAAAACAGCACCTAAATAAGTCTCCAAGTTATTTGAATTTCCAGGCACTAAATTTTGGTAAAAGAATACAGGCATATACAAATTGTACAAAGATAACAGGAGAAGATGGGACTAATTGGTGGTGGCACATTACTTTCCACGGGAACTATAAAGATACCAATGATTTTTATTGGATTTTGAGGCCAGAATTAAATAAAGCTATTAAAGAAGTACTTGATGAATTAATAATGGAAACAGGCATTCTTATTACGAGAAACAGAAATTCGATAAATTATAAACCTTATACCAATGATGATTTCTTATCAGAGGTATTTATTAGTGAAGAAACATATGAAACCATAAGATCCCTATTAAGCAGAAAAAAGAATATTATTTTACAAGGCCCTCCAGGTGTGGGAAAAACATTTGCAGCTAAAAGGTTAGCCTATTCAATAATGGGTGAGAAAAACGAATCAAGAGTAAAAATGATACAATTTCACCAGAGCTATTCATATGAGGATTTCATTATGGGCTATAGGCCTAATGGAACAGGTTTTGAACTAAAAGAAGGACCTTTTTATCAGTTCTGCAAAATAGCATCTGAAAATTTAGATGAAGACTATTTCTTTATTATAGATGAAATAAATAGAGGAAATATGAGCAAGGTATTTGGGGAACTAATGATGTTAATAGAAAGTGATAAACGTGGGGAGGAGATAGTGCTTACTTACTCTGATGAGCCTTTTTCTGTTCCTGAAAATTTGTATATCATTGGTATGATGAACACTGCTGATAGAAGTTTAGCAATAATAGATTATGCTTTAAGAAGAAGGTTTTGTTTCATTAATTTAGAACCAGCATTTGAAACAGAAGCATTTAGAAAACATCTTTTAAAACAAAGTGCTAGTGATGAACTAATAAACAAAATTAATAAGAGAATAGGAAGCATAAATTTAGAAATCGAAAAAGATGTTAATTTAGGCAAAGGTTTTAGAATCGGTCATAGTTATTTTTGCAACTATGTAGATTTGGATAAATGGTATGAAGAGATAATTAGATATGAGATTCAACCACTTATTAAAGAATATTGGTTTGATGAAGAGGAGAAAGCAACAAACTATTTTGAAGAGCTATTAAGGTGATTGATATGAATGGTACTCCTAAAATACCAATAAAAAATATATATTATATGCTTTGCTATGCTTGGAATGTACTTGAGCAAACGGATAATGTTTCTTTAGCTAGTGAAAAATTTGATAATATATATAACTTATTTTCTAGGATTTACATCAGTGGGACAAGTAATTTGATTAAAAGAGGCTTAAATAGATACTACATTCAAGAAAATGAGGCAATATCAACTCTAAAAGGAAAGATTAATATATCTGATTCTATAAAGGCGCAGACTTTCTACAATGGGAGGATGATATGCCAGTTTGATGACTTCTCAAAGAATATTAAGTTAAACCAGATAATCAAAACCACAATCAATATATTAATAAAGTCGCCGCAACTTGATACTGATTTAAAGGATAAGTTATTGAAAATAAGAATACACTTTTCAGATATTAAGGATATTAGACTTTCTAAAGCTTTATTTACTACACTCAGATTTAACAGAAATAATCACCACTATCAGATGTTAATAAATATTAGTGAATTGATTTATTATGGTTTAATCACAAATGAAGATCATGATGAATATTCATTTTTGGATTTTATAAGAGATAATCAAATGGCAAAATTATATGAAAAATTTGTATTGAATTTTTACCGTACACATTTAGATAAAAATATTTATAATGTACATGCTCCTAAATTAAAATGGAATTTGGATGAGGAAATTAGTGAAGAAGAATTATCACTACTACCAGAGATGAGAACAGATATAGTAATTGAAAACAAAGTAAAGAACACCCAGTTAATAATTGATACTAAATACTATTCACAGACACTGGTTTCAAGTAACTGGACAGATATTGAAAAGGTTCGTACTGCCCATTTGTTCCAAATCCTAGCATATGTCAATAATAGTAACTTTGTAGGTGATACTATGGGTATGTTACTATACCCAACTATAGAAAAAGAGATAAATGCTAATTTTCCAATACTAGGAAAGAGTATTGGAATAAGAACTCTAAATCTTAATACGGAGTGGGAGGAGATATCAAGTAGATTGCTATCTCTGGTATCATAATATATAAATTATTTAGCTAAATCTCCAAGAAAGGAAGTGCCCATATGAAAAACATAGTGACAAGTAATTGGCTAAAAGAAAACATTCATAATGACGATCTAGTAATATTAGATGTTAGAGCAAATTTTAAGGATTATGAAAAGGAACACATAAAAGGAGCACAGCACGTTTCATTAGAAGAAGTAGCAGCAGATAAGGTATCTACTCATGGAGGTAGAACTCCATTACCAGATCTACATGAATTTGTAGAAAACATGAAGAGTCTAGGAGTAAGCGATACTAATGCAATATTAATTTATGATGATGGAAATCTATCACGTGCTGGGAGACTTTGGTGGGTATTCAAATACATCGGTAAGAAAGATGTATTTGTCCTAGAAGGCGGCATAGATAAATGGATAGATAATGGTGGTGAAACAACTACAGAAACTCCAGCCGTTAATAAATCTGATAGTTTATCATTAAATATAAATGAAAAAATTAGAGTAGATATGGAATATGTAAAAGATGCTATAAACTCAGAGGACATAGCTCTAGTAGATGCAAGAGCTCATGAAAGATATACAGGAGAAGTAGAGCCTTTGGATATAAAAGCTGGGCATATACCTAGTGCATTAAATTATCCATGGACAGATTTAGTAAAGGATGGGGAGATATTACCTACTGATGAATTAGAGAAAAAATTTGAACCATTAAAGAAATATGATGAAGTAATTGTATACTGTGGATCTGGCATAACTGCAACTGTACCTTATCTTCTAATGGAAGAAGTAGGTATGAAACCAAAGATGTACCCTGGAAGCTTCAGTGATTGGATAAGTTATGATGAAAATGAAGTTGTAGTCGGGGAATAAATAAGCTAAGGGATGGACTAGCCCATCCCTTAAGCCAACTCCACAACCAACTCAGGATAAACTTCTTTAAACCTATCAAAATTCTCTTCAGCCAACTTTTCTACTAATTCATCCGGTACAACCTTAATTCTCTCACTGGCCTTTTGACCAATTAACCCTAATCCATTTAACATTAGACATGATTTCCTCCTGGAAGTGTTTTAAGTATTTCAATCAAACTACTTGCTTCTTTTTTAGTTAAATCTTTAGTACTATCCTTGTTAAATACGCTTATTATATAATTCTTTATGGATGTATTATCTATGCCTTTTTCATTTGCCAATACATGAACATACTTTATTTGCCTATTGGTTATTAAGTCTTCAACATTTTCATTATTAGAATCATCATTCTGTGTTTCTTCATTTACATCTATATCTATATCTATATCATCAGTGCTCTCATTTCCATCATTGTCTTCTTCAGAAGATATATTAAGTAAAGCTGATATAGCATAGCGTCTTCCATAGGTAATTGCACTGCCAGCTCCTTGGGCTGTTGGTTGTTCCATTTTAAGTTTAAGGGGTGGTGATTTGATCCATTCACCAGAATTATGAAGCAAAATAGTTTCCACTATTACATATTCACCCTCTGTATATGGTGCTTGTACAATAGATAGCCCATTTTTAGTTAGGGAAGACTTAATAGTATTTATTACCTCAGACAAGGGTGCATATTTGCTATTGAAATTTGGGTTAATATTTGTGTTCTTAGGATTCAGCACTTCTCCTTGAAATTTACTCAAAGCCAAAGCTATTTCTTTTATGCTTTCTGATTTCTCCATTAGATTTTACCTTCCTTTGAAAGTTGTAAGGATTCATAAAATTCATCTAGTGTGATTCCCAGACTTGTAGCCATACTCTTAGCTGTATCAATAGATGGGTTTCTAAGTCCCATTTCAATCAAAGAGTAGAAGGGACCACTTATACCACTCTTTTCTGCAGCATCCTTTTGCAATATGTTCTTACTTATTCTAATTTCTTTTAAATTTTTAACTTTCATTTTTACTCTCCTTTTCTATCTGTTAATTAACATATAGAAATAGGGGAAGAAATTTACTATTGGATATTTTAAATTAAAAGTAAAGAAATATTAATAATATGAAATATTTGGAAAAAAGAAGGAATTAGGAAGTGTGTGTAGAATGTAAAATGTAAGGATATATATTTTTTAGTTTATGTGATAATTCGTATTTTTAAGGGGGTAAAGAGTAATGTATTTGTATATTGTATTTTTTAGTGATGAAAAATTGAAAAATGGTAGATTTTATTCAAGCGGAAACTTCCTAGATCCTATAAAACAAAAAGTACCAATTTACATTGATTTACATAAAGATAAGATAAAGGGCTGTATAGCTTATTTAAAGGGAAAAGAATATCAGGATATAAGCCCATTTATAGTCGATGTTAAGAATGTCGTTGTAAATGAATTTAAGTTAGAATTGTATTTTGATGTAGTTGAAGAGTTAGGAATAACGAATGAACAACTCGGTAAACAAATATATCACTATTCTAGAAAAAATGATTTAATTGATGAAGAATTCAAATATCCTCCTAATTTATTAATCCTAAACAAGGCTGACTTTGACACTATTAGAAAAGGAGAAGTCAAGGCAAAACGAATCTCGAGTAAAACTGCTAAAATTGATGAATTCAAATTAAAATACAATTGGAAGGCTATTGTTGATATTTTTGAACCTCTTAAGAAATTAGAGAATAATGATTCATGGGATAATGAAATGGATTTATCAGAGTTAGCATTTGCATGCAGTAAATTATCAGAACTTAAAAATGGTATGGAAAGGGATCAGAATCATCTCTCTTATATTAAGAAATATAGAGAATATTGCTTTAAAATTTATAATAGATGTATTGAGTTAGATCCTGATAATTTTAGATTCCCGTCTGGAATAGCATACAGGTATTATCAAAGCGTATTTGAATTGACTAGACAAAAAGGTAGGAAAGATGGAAATGCCAAGGATGAAATCGAAAATGCTCTACATTGGTTCAATAAGTCTCTAGACTTATATCCTTCAAACATAAAAGATTTAAGTAGAAAAGGATATTTAATCCTTGAGAAAAAATTAGAAAATATGAAGTACACGAATAAAGATTGGAATAGAGAGTTTTTCTTAGAATTTGAACTTGTTGAAAAGGAAGGATTAGAGTCATTAAATAAAGTCTTCGAGATCTATGAAAGACATGATGAAAATAATAAGAAGAGATATAGAAAGGAATATATAAAATCACTCTACAGAGTAAGCAAGTATCTTTTAAAGAAAGTTAAGGACCCATGGAATGAATATTCTTGCAGTAAGATTATTAACAAACCAGTGACATTACAATATAGCAAAATAGACTATGAAAATATCGTAACTGCTCATGAACTTATGAAGAAATGTATTATGAACTTAACAAATTATAATATCGATGATATAGATTATGTTAAAGAAGAACTTTTTAAAGATGAATTCTGGATAGGCTCACCCATAGATATTTTGTCACATATAGGAAATATATATATGTATATGTTCTTAATAAAAAAACAGCTAAAGAATAACGATATGACAACAGATGGATATCGGGATTTGTCTATACATTATTTAAATGAAGCTATTAAAGCCGGATATAGACTGAAAGGGCAAGGGACCAACAGAAACACATGGTTTGTTACAGAAAGAATAGGACGATATCATATTATTAACGATGATTATAAAGAAGCAATTAGACTATTAGAAAAGGCAAGAGACAGTTATATTAAAAATACATTAGCAATAGCTCTTTTGCTAGATGGTTCAAAAGAAAGTATAGATAAGGCAAAACAGTTGCTTAAGGTGGTTTTAGGTGATAGATATAATTTAGCAGATGGGCAAACTATGGCTCTTTTAATCTATATCCATAAATTAGAAGATGAGTTTAATGAAATAGAAAGCTTAATTAAACGATATAAAGCATCATATGAAAAAGCTCAAAAAATAATTGAGTTTTTAGATATTAAAGAGGTAGCCTATGAGAGTTGATGAATTGGATAATACCTTAGTTAGTGAGGATGAAGATATTCTTTTATTATATAGTTCCTTTAAAGAATTAAGAGAAGTACCATATTATATAGAATCAGAGATATTAAATATTGTTCTAGATGAATTTAAAATACCACATAACAAAGATTTTACGTTAGATGATAAGTTAAAAAAATTACCTATTGAATTTATCAACAATACCATTAAAGTATTAAATAGTAAGTTTAATGAGAATAAAAAGGTAGATTATATCAACTTTTATTTACCATATTTAATGTATTATTTACCTTGTAATATTTTCAAAGTATGGAAACCCTTAATTGACCTTCATGTCAAGAACCTACTAAGGCCTAGTTTAAAAGTTTTAGATATAGGCACAGGACCTGGATCAATTACTTTGGGAATAATAGAGTTTTATAAGGAAATGGCTACTAGATACAGTTGTTTACAGTTCTCATTATCATTTACATTAATAGATAAAGAAGCTGAGTTCATTAAAATAGCTAAGAATATTGTTAATTCAATTAAAAAATATTTACCTTCTAACCTCTCGATTGATATATTGAGCGCCCTTAATGATCTTGTTACTGAAACTTACAAAAATGATGAGTTAGGAAAGTTTGATATAATAGCAATGAGCAACGTTCTAGCTATTAATGAACTAGACAATAACAGAAAAGGTGCGGCTATATTAGAAAATCTTAGTAAATATATTGAAGAAAATGGCTCTATGATAGTAATTGAACCAGGAGATTTCCCTAATATTGAATCCTTAAAGAGAACTAGAAATAAATTAATCAGTAAAGCTACATATAATCTATTTTCACCGTGTAACAGAATTTGGGAAGAAAAAAACGATTATTCTTGTAATTGTATTAGTATGACAAGAACCTACTGGAAAGTACCTACTATTTACAAATACTTAAGTAACTATGGGTTGTCTAAAAAACTTAGACCCGATGTTCCATTTAGTTATGTGGTACTAAGAATTGATGGAATGAAGAAATATGAAGTGATCAAGAACCAACAATTTTATAATAAATTAGAGGAATTGAAAGATTATTGTGGAGAAACTGTGAATTTAATGGCCATGATTAGAACCGTAGTAGACACGAAAAGTGGTAAAATAATTGCTCTATGCGATGGAACTACAAGTTTTGGAGAGGGCTATTCAGATTATTGTCTAATAATCAGCGATGAAGAGATATGCAAATATTTTGCTGATGTACCAATTATAGCATCTGAAAGAATAAACTTAAAAAAGGTTAAAGTAGCATCAGAAGAAAATAAGATAAAGCTATATTTAACTGACCATAGTAAAGTTCATATAGAATATTAAGGAGAATGGGGTCATGATTTTAAGTGTAAGCAGAAGGACTGATATACCAGCATTTTATACTGAATGGTTTTTCAATAGATTAAATGAAGGGTTTGTATTAGTACGTAATCCAATGAATTATCATCAAGTAAGCAAAATTGAATTAAGTCCATCACTCATCGATTGTATTGTTTTTTGGACTAAAGATCCAACCAAAATTATTAGAAGATTAAATGAATTAAGAAGCTACAATTATTACTTTCAAGTAACAATAACTCCTTATAATAAGGACATAGAAACAAATGTACAAGATAAAGATCAAATAATAAATTCTTTTATAGAACTTTCTCAACTTATTGGTAGAGAAAGAGTAGTATGGAGATATGATCCTATTATGCTAACTAATAAATTAACTGTAAATTATCATAAAGAAAATTATGAAAGAATTGCATCAAAATTAGCTGGATATACTGATCTATGTATTATTAGTTTTATAGATTTATACAGGAAAACTGAAAGAAATATGAAACATATAAACCCTGAGAGCATCCCTAATTATACTATGGTACAACTAGGAGAAAGTCTATCTAAGATCGCTAGTAAATATAATCTAGCATTAAAAACTTGTTCCGAAGAGATAGATCTATCAAGTGTTGCAATAAATCATGCTAAATGTATAGATGACAAGCTAATATCAAAAATCGTCGGACAAGATTTAGATATTAATAAGGATAAAAGTCAAAGAGATATCTGTGGATGCATATCAAGCATAGATATTGGTGCATATAACACTTGTAAAAATGGGTGTTTATATTGCTATGCCAACTTTAGTGATAAAACAGTAAGAAATAATGTAATGAATCACGATGTGAATTCACCGTTTTTAGTAGGTAATATAGAACTTGGTGATGTTATTTATGAAAGAAAGATGGTTTCTTATAAAAGGGAATATGTTCAATCTACATTTTTTGATTAGGGGGATGCTCAAATGCAAGATCTTGATTTTGTAAAGGTGACAAAAGACAGCATAATTGATTTTCTTGAAAGTGCAGAAGAAAAAATTATAATTGCTAAACCTGCATACTATGAATCTGAAGTCAATGCAATTTTAAGTAAGATTATAGATAATGGTATTAAAGTAAAAATGTTTGTTGAAGAGGGAGATCAGGCAATTCGTTTTGGATTTGGTGAAGAAGCTGCTCTTGATGTTATTCTTAATAACATAAAATTACTAAATGTACAAACTGTTACCCATATTAGATTATCAATTGTAATCGTAGATAACAGAGTACTGATATTTGCTCCAGCAGCATTAGCGTGGGAGAATGAACCATTAGACTTTACGTTTCCGAATGGTTTTATTGGTAATTCAGTATTAGTTGATAGGATCTTAGAACAACTAAATATAGATAGTTCAAATTATCTTCATTGTGAAACATCTACCAAGGATGAACGTGATAAAAATGTTATATATTTTGAAAAGTTTAAAGCACTTAAAAATCCAAATGAAGATACTATAGAATCTAAAATTAAAGAGACTATAGAAGCTTTAGAACAAATCCCTGCTGTAGACCCATTAAAATTGAGAAGAACTTTGTTCTATAGGAATAATTATAAATTGATAAATGTGATTGTTAGAGGCAAGATAGAAAACAAAAGCATAGATCTTGGACCATTTAACAGATTAATTAAATCGACAGAAAGGCTTAAAAGCAGTTGGAGGGTTTTTAATGCCCGAGATATTAGAGATGTTGCTGAATACAAAGAATATTTAAAAAATGTTGAGAGTATTAAAGAAAAATATTTGTTTGATTTTAAAAAATTTGGTAGTTTGATAGATGTAGAAAATATAAAAGAATTTAGAAATGAATTAGAAAATGAGATACAAATTTTTAAGAAGAAAGTAACAGATGGGTCAGGAAGTTCGAGTGTCACGAAGATAGTAGATAATAGTAAGAGTGAATTAGTAGAATATTTAATGTCAGTAGATATGGAAAGAATTGTACTAAAATGTGATAGATATATGCAAAGTAAATTAAACGAAAATAACGAAGAAAGCTGTTTTGAAGAGGCTATAGAAAAGTTTATAATGGATAAGTTAAAGTTTCCACTTGATTCTGATCTTATATCAAAAATTGATATAGAAACCTTCACTTTAGATGTTTCAGATGAACTTATTAATGAAAATGAAGAATTTATGAGTATACTAGAATCTCATAAAACATCTAATGAAAAAGGAATACAGATAAGATCCTATGCGGAAGGTTTTGAGAATATATAGTTATTATGATGTTAAATTCTTTTAAATTTAATTTGATTGCAAGTCAAATTTTAGCTGAAATCTACTCTACTGATGCTGGGCTTGGTCTTGATAAAGCTATTGAATAAATTTTACAATTGCCATCTGAAGAAAGTAAGTTTCCTTTATTCTAATGGATATAAGGATGGTTAGCTATAAATGCGCATTTTTAATAAAATATATTAGAAATAGTTATTTCAATAAAAGCACATATTTCCCTTGCTTTATACAAAAAGTAAGAATAAAATATAATCATAGTAAAAAATAAGTAAAATTAGTGAGGTGAACCATGGAAGTAAAAATGTTTTATAAAACTCAAAGAGAATTAGCGGAGGTAATAAACCAAATAATAGATGGATATTGGGAAGATGGGATTTCAGAGGAAAATATGATGCAGCAAATTAGGGTACTATATCGAAATAACGAATCCAAATTTGTTAAAGATGATAATTTCACCACTATATTAAAACAACAGTGTGGTAAAAGAAGGCTAGAAGTAGTACAGAAGGTGTTAGATATAGACATAAAGATAGAGTAGATGGAGGAATATGATGAACGAGAAAAAATATACTGCAAATCTTACAGGTGCATGGTTCCTATTCTATGAAATAAAGCAGGTTGCAGAATTAATAGATCAAGGTCTTTCAGAAAAGGAAATTAAAACAAAAGTACTAGAAGAGAATATATTTCAGCACAAGAAGTTATCCAGTGCTCAAAGAGCATTTCCTACATTATATAGAAGAGCGAAACTATTAAGTAAAGATTTAAGGGGTGTATTGATAGAAGACAGTATGGAAAATGGAAGAATGATAAACCTATATGCAATTATGGAAGAAGATCTACTATTTAAAGAATTTATGCTAGAGATTATTAAAGAAAAGTATAAGACAAATAGCTTATATCTAGAGAAAAAAGATATAAACTCCTATTTTATAGAGAAGCAAGAACAAAACGAAAGGTTTTCAAAATATACAGAAGCAACCCTTAATAAACTAAGACAGGTATTTCTGAAGATATTAATTGATGCAGGAGTTCTAGTGGACTTGAACTCTGGTATCCTAAATAGAATGTTCTTCAGCACATACTTAAAGAAAACATTAGAGAATAACAATGCAGAGTATTTTGTAAATATATTTGAATAGTTACAGACTGAGGTGAAGGTAAAGAAATGACCAATCTAAAGGAAAGATTAGATCTATTAATACCAAAAATAAAAGAAGAAAAGTTCCTTGAAGGTAGGGGACTAGGTAATGAAATATCTTTTTATGTATTTGATTATGACCCTAAAGAAGAGCTACTAGTAAGAGACCACATCAAACATATAATAAGAGAATTTGAGAAACCTACTTCAAATATTAAAATTATTGAATTTGATCTATATAATATGATATTTGACTTGGCCAAAGAGATGAATATACTTGAAACTTTGTTTGAGATGGAGAAAATGGAAGGGAAAGATGCTTTATACGATGGAATGGAGTTATTGTGTGAACCAACAGTCTTTATGGATAAGATACACGAGGAATCTAAGAATTTTGATGTAATATTTATCTCGGGAGTAGGTAAGGCATTTCCATTTTTAAGATCACATAGCATCCTAAATAATTTAATGGAAATAATTCATGACAAGCCATTAATTATGTTTTATCCTGGACAATATGATGAAATGTATCTAAAGCTATTTGGAATCATGGAAAAAGGTTATTATAGAGCCTTTAGACTGATAGATATTAAATAAAAGGGGGATATCAATGCGAATAGACGAAATGTTCAAAAAGGAGATTACAAGGCCAATAAGTGGAGTAATTAAGGTAGGGCACGATGAGGAGAATAATGTTTATCAAGAGCTAGATGAATATGTAGTAACAGGAGAGATCAACAAACACCTTAATAAGTTTTATGATAATTATTTAAAAAGTATTGATGGTACAACAGACAAAATAGGGGTATGGATTTCTGGATTTTTTGGATCTGGTAAATCACATTTCTTAAAAATCCTTTCTTATTTATTAGAGAACAAGGTCGTTGAAGGTAAAGAGGCCATAGACTATTTTGATGAGAAAATAGAGGACAAGATGTTTTTAGCGGATATGAAAAGGACTGGAAATATAGATACAGAGGTTATTTTGTTTAATATTGATGCAAAAAGCCCTATGGCAGGCAAATCTGATCAGGATACTTTGCTCAGGATATTCTTAAAGATGTTTCATAATCATCAAGGGTTCTATGGAGAAAGTCCAGGCATAGCATATATGGAAAAATATCTTACTGAAGAAGGCAAGTATGACAAATTCAGAGAAGAATTCGAAAGAATATCTGGTCACAATTGGGAAGAACGAAGAAGAGCATTTTATTTCATAAGAGACCAAGTTGTAAAAGCTCTATCAGTTGCAACAGGAATGTCTGAAGAATCAGCAAGAGAATGGCATAAAAATGGATCTAAGGAATTTGATATAGATATCCATGGATTTGCAAAAGAAGTTAAAGAATATCTAGATACTAAAAGTAGAGATACTAAATTAGTTTTTCTCGTAGATGAGGTGGGCCAATACATAGGGGATGATAGCACTCTGATGTTAAATCTGCAGACTATAGCTGAAGAACTAGGATCCCAATGTCAAGGTCGTGCATGGCTCATAGTTACATCTCAGGAAGCCATAGATGAATTAGCGAAACGAATAAGAGAAAATGACTTCTCCAAAATACAAGGTAGATTTGATACAAAACTTTCACTATCATCCATATCCGTAGATGAAGTAATTACAAAGCGTATACTAGATAAAAAGGACTATGTGGAAGAAAGACTTAAACAAATATATTTCGAAAAATCAGCAGTACTAAAAAACCTAATAAACTTTAGAGATAGCAGATCAGACTTTTTAGGATATAGAGATGAATATGAATTTGCAGCAGTCTATCCCTTTGTACCATACCAATTTAAATTACTCCAAAATGTATTTGAGCAAATAAGAAGAAGAGGTAGTTCTGGGAAACATTTATCTGAAGGTGAAAGATCTATGCTATCGGCCTTTAAGGAGTCGGCAATTCACTATAAAGATCAAGAGGAAGGTATATTAATTCCATTTTATGCTTTCTATGAAACCATTTATGAATTCTTAAACCCATCAATTCAAAGGGTTATAGATGGAGCAGAGAGAAATCCAGCCTTAAATAATGATGAATTCAATATAAATCTATTAAAAGTCTTGTTTATGATTAAATATATAGAAGAGCTCCCAGCTAATGTAGACAATTTGACAGTACTAATGGCTTCAAAAATTGATGAAGATAAAATAGCATTAAAAGAAAAAATAACCAAGTCCCTAAGCTTACTCACAAGAGAATATTTAATTCAAAAAAATGGAGAAGTATATATATTCTTAACCGATGATGAACAAGATGTAAATAAGGATATAAAACTAACCAAGGTAGATGAAGAGCTTCTAAAAAAAGAGTTGCGAGAATATATGTTTCGACAATTCTATGAAAACATAAGATATAGGTATTCTCCAAACTACGATTTTGACTTCAACAAGAAAATGGATGAGAAAGAATATGGAAGACAAACAGCTGATTTGGGAATCAATGTATTATCTCCTCTTTCAGTCATGTATAATGTTCCGGAAATAAATTTGATGTTACAAACTAAAGATGCAGGAGAAATGATAATAAAGCTTCCTGAAAATGGATATCTAGAAGAGTTGGAAGAAGTACTTAGAGTAAATGAATATACAAGGACTTTGAATATTAATGAGCTTGCAGCAAGTAAAAGACTCATAATAAATGGGAAAATTGATGAGGAGAGAACTAGGAGAGCTAGAGTAAGGGAAAATCTTGAAGATGCTATCAAAAGTGCCACCATATATATAGATGGAGAAAAGATTGAAAAAAAAGGATCATTAGTAAAAGAAATAATTAACAATGGTATGAAAGTGCTAACTGACTCAGTGTATACAAAATTAACTTATGTAAATAAGTTCATAAAAAACAAGGATGAATTACAAGATATACTAAATATTGATTCTCAACAAGTAAATATGGATGATAGCCTAGTGAATAAAAATGAACTGGCTATAAAAGAAGTACACGATCTAATTAAACTAGAAAGGGATATGAATAAGCAAACTAGGATCAAGCCAATAATCGATCATTTTAGTCAGAAACCATATGGTTGGAATGAGCTAGATATATTGGGTCTTATTCTAACATTACTCAAAGATCAAAAGATTAATTTAAAATACCAAGGCTCAAATTTAACAACAGCTTCAAACAATATAGTACAAACAATAACCAAAAGTTCAGAGCAAGATAAGATAATTGTATCCATTAGAGAAGAGATTGATGAAAGATTGCTGAGAAAAGTTAAAGGACTTATCAGAGAGTTATGGGATAGATCTAACATCCATGAAGATGAGGATGGTTTAGGAGAAGACCTAAAAAACCTTATAAGTAATCAAATAACAGAAATAAATAATTATCTAGAGAAATATGAAGGCAGAAAATATCCTGGAAAATCACTATTAGAAAAGGGATTAGAGTATTTTGAAGACCTTATGGAAAGTGGAGAAAACATCCCATTATTTAGAAAGTTTGTAAAAATGGAAGACGATTTATTAATCTGGGAAGAAGATATCTCATATGTAAAAAGTTTTTTTAGAAATCAAAAAGAGCTATTTGATACGGGACTTAAAATTCATAAGCTATATGAAGAGAACTCTGAATACCTAAATACATCCTTGATAAGAGAAGCTTACGAAAACTTAGTAAATATATTGGATGACTATTTACCATATGGAAGGATCAAGGATATACCTGAATATGCAAACATAATAGAAGAAGAAGTCAATAAAATACTTGAAGATAAGAAGAATGAATCACTTAAGCAAATAAAAGAAGATTTATCCTATTTAGAATTAATATCTGATCATCCAGGGGTGAAAGGTTCTACTAAAGAAGAGTATAAAGTAATTTTTGATGGATTAAAGGATAATATTGAAAATTATAAAGAGATACTTAGAATAGAGGGAATAAAGACAAGAAGCTTAAATTTTAGAACAACATTTGAACAAAAAATATATAAGGAAATAGATGAGTTTGAACCACCTGTCGATATTATTGATCCTATCGCGCCTATTTCAGAACGTGAAACAAAACAAATAAGAATTAGAGAATTAACTAGGATAAATAATCTAAAAACAGTAGATCAGGTAGATACATTCCTTAGGGAACTAGGGAAAAAGCTAAAAGAAGAGTTAAAACATCACGATTTAGAAATTATAGACTAGGGGGGATGAAATTGAATAAATCCGCTTTAAGAAACTTTGCCACAGATGCAAGAAGAGAATTAATAGAAAAGGTTAAGCTAAAGGCACTACAATTAGGAATTACCGAAGAAGATATAAAAAAAGAAACACTCCAATCTTCAGATTCAGTATTCATAGAAGGTAGACAATTAACAATAGAGGAAAGATCCCAGAGAAATAAGCTTATAGAAGAAATTAAGATAAAAGGCTACAACCAAGTAATAGAGGAAGTAGCTTATACATGGTTCAATAGATTCACAGCCTTGAGATTTATGGAAGTAAATAACTACTTACCAACTAAAGTTAAGGTGCTGTCTTCAGAAAATGAAGACAGCTACGAACCTGATATAGTTAAGGAAGCATTGAATATAGATTTAGATATAGATAGGGAACTGGTCTATAAATTAAAAACAAGTAGTGATAATGATGCAATCGATAAACTATATAAACATTTAATCATAAAACAATGCAATGCATTAAATGATATATTGCCTTTAATGTTTGAAAAAATATTAGACTATACTGAACTACTATTCCCAGATGGATTACTTTCAGATAGGTCTTTCTTAAGAGTAATGACAGATACTAGCTTAATCCCGGAAAGCAACTGGGAGAACGTAGAAGTAATAGGATGGTTATACCAATATTATATATCTGAAAGAAAAGATGAAGTATTTGCAGGATTAAAGAAAAATAAAAAGATAACAAAAGATGATATAGCACCTGCTACTCAACTTTTTACACCGCATTGGATAGTAAGATATATGGTAGAAAACTCAGTAGGAAAGCTATGGCAAGAGGGCCATCCAAATGAAGATTTAAAAAAGAAGTGGAAGTATTATATAGAACCAGCTGAGCAAGATGAAGAAGTCCAAAGAGAACTAGATAAATTAAAAGAAGAAAGCATGAATATCAAAGTAGAAGATATAAAAGTAATTGACCCGTCTATGGGATCTGGTCATATCTTGGTCTATGCCTTTGATCTATTATATGATATCTACCTATCAGAGGGATATATAGCCCACGATATACCAAAGTTGATACTGGAAAAAAACCTATATGGTATAGATATAGATGAAAGAGCATTTCAACTAGCTTACTTCGCACTTATGATGAAAGGAAGATCTAAAAGTAGAAGGTTCTTCAACCAATCAGTAGATGTAAATATTATACCTATAGGAGAAAGCAATGAATTTCCTAAGGAGGCTATAAAATACTTTTCAAGCTCTAAGTCATTAGACATGGAAAAGCAGATAGTTGAGAAGGATTTGGAATATCTGGTGGATGTTTTCCATGATGCAAAGGAATACGGATCTATACTTAAGGTAGAAAAAATAAATTTTGAATTAATAGAAAGAAGATTAGATGAATTAAGAAATAAAGCTCCAGTAGATGTATTCGAGCTTCAGTATAGGGACAAGATACTTGAAATAATACCTAGTTTAGTAAAGCAAGCTAAGATAATGAGTGATAAATACGACGTATTGGTAACCAATCCACCCTATATGGGAAGTAGAGGGATGAATCCTAAGTTGTCATGCTTTTTAAACGAGGAATATCCAGATACAAAATTAGATTTATTTGCTGTATTTATGGAATTAGATGAGCATTTAGTAAAGTCAAGGGGATATATGGCAATGATAAACCAACATTCATGGATGTTTCTATCTAGTTTTGAGAAGTATAGGGATAGATTACTACGCAATAGGACTATAGATACTATGTTGCACTTAGGAGCTAGGGCATTTGAAGAGATAGGTGGAGAAGTTGTACAGAGTACTACATTTGTAAATAGGAAATTTAGGTTAGGTGAATACAAAGGGACTTATATTAGGTTACTTGATTTTAATACTTCTTATGCTAAAAAAGAAAATACAGTGAAGGCTATAATTGATGATACTATAAATTATAGATATATTTCTAAAACTGTTAACTATGAAAAAATACCAGGAAGTCCAATAGCTTATTGGGTGAGCAAAAGTATAATAAAGTCTTTTGTTGAAGCTAAGAAAATAGGAGATATTGCAAATGTTGTCACTGGCATGTCTACTGGAGATAATAGTAAATACTTGAGAATATGGCATGAAATATCAGATATCAATTTGGCACTATATCAAAGCAATATTGATTCTATAGATTTGAACAAAACATATTGGATTCCCTATAATAAAGGCGGAGAGGCAAGAAAGTGGTTTGGTAACAATGATTATGTTGTAAAATG
Organism: Tissierellaceae bacterium; assembly: GCA_031460505.1. Taxonomy (GTDB): domain Bacteria; phylum Bacillota; class Clostridia; order Tissierellales; family Tissierellaceae; genus JAAYTL01. Next base: position 51,696 of record JAVKTT010000004.1, on the reverse strand, counting down.
GAGTGAGTCAGAAAATTTCCATCGTCCCCGACCTACATTTAAAAACTTATATCTAAAGGAAGGGTTAACTTGGTCATTTATAACTTCAGGAATGTTTAGCGTACGGTATTATCCTAAAGGTTTTCTATGGGATGTAGCGGGTTCACCATGTGTTATTGAAGATGAAATATTGTTAAACTATGTCCTTGGTTTTTTATGTACAAAGATTGCTAATGACATTATAAAAATCATAAATCCAACATTAAATTGCCAAGTAGTAGATATACAAAGGCTACCCATAGTAATAATGAAAGAATATTTTACTAGTATTTCATTAATGGTTTCTCAAAATATCAGAATATCAAAATTCGACTGGGATTCATTTGAAACCTCATGGGACTTTATGCGTCATCCTATTATCAATAAAAAATTAAGGATTGATAAAGAAGATCCTGATAAAGAAAATACAATAGACCAAGCATTTAATAATTGGAGGGTATTTACAGAAAACCAATTCAATCAACTCAAAGCTAATGAAGAAGAACTAAACCGCCTCTTTATAGAAATCTATGGGCTAGAAGAGGAACTTACCCCAGAAGTAGAAGATAAAGATGTAACAATATCAAAAGTAGTGGAAGAAAAATTAGAAGAAGATAGGAAGAACTCATGTACAATTGACAGGGCAGAGGCTATTCAGTCCTTTATCTCCTTTGGTGTAGGGTGTATGCTTGGAAGGTACTCCTTAGACGAGGAGGGATTGGTCTATGCAGGTGGAGACTTTGACCTGGATAAATACAAGACTTTCCCTGTATATAAGGACAACATAATACCTATACTATCAGAATCATACTTTGAAGATGACATAGTTACTAGATTTATAGAATTTGTCAAAGTTACTTTTGGTGAAGAGACACTGAACGAGAACCTTAAATATATAGCAGACTCTCTAAAACCAAGGATCAATGAAACTTCAAGGGAGACCATTAGAAGATATTTCACCAATGATTTCTATAAAGATCATGTAAAAACATATAGGAAGCGACCAATATACTGGCTATTTACTTCAGGTAAAGAAAAGGCATTCAACGCTCTAATATACATGCATAGATATGATGTTACTACTTTAGCTAGAATAAGGACAGATTACCTTCATCCATTACAGTCAAGACTAGATAATGAAAGAGTAAATATATTAAATCTAACAAGAGAAGAAGATATATCAGTAAGAGAAAAACGCCAATATGAAAAAGAACTAAAGGATATTGAAAAGAAAATTGATGAATTAAAAGCTTACGACGAAAGACTACATCATATGGCAGATAAGATGATTAAAATAGATTTGGATGACGGAGTAAAGGTAAATTATGAGATATTCAAAGGTTTAGTTCAAAAGATATAAATTTGTCCGCTTTAAAAAGGTATAACAGACACTGTCTCTTGAATTAATTTGGAGATTCAGGATCAGTTCAAAGAAAACCCAAATACCTATTTGAAGTAGGATGATTATAAAGAGGAACATTTAACCTATAAATATGTAAGTAAACTATAAAATTGAAGAGGGATAATTATGAATCAAGAACTCATTGCTTTATCAGTACCTTTCGCTGAGATAGCTGCTCGAAATAGTGCCAACTGGGTTAATGAAAAGATTGCGACAGTTAGAATGAAAAAGGATTTAGATCAACAGCAAAATGAGTATGAAGATATTATTAATAAATTATTAGCTGATAAATATGAATTACAAAGGATTGCTCAATCATACAAGGAATTATATGAAGAAATGACAATTAGTGATGAAGATATTGAGTATCTTCATAACACATTAGAAAAAGCGCTAGATTTATTGATTACTTTTATACCTGATCAAAAAGACAATGGAGAATCTTTGAAGATGCTTATCAGTTTACTAAATAAGGATGCGCTAAAAACCATGCAATTGTTAGGATTTAATTACAAAGAGGCGATTGGAAAACCATTAACAGAAGTATGTTCTAGTAAGATACTAGGTTTAGCCGATAAAACTAAGAGCCAAAAAAGCAATAAAGGCAAAGGGAAATAAGTCTAATTTATTTAAGTTGTATATTAAGTAAATCTGAATCCCAATACTTTGGACTTAAAGTTTTACAATAATTTAATTTTTAGTTATATTATGACTTAATAATCGTAGAGGTTAGGAATAAATACTTACTGATTTGATTAAAATCTAACTTGCTGTTAACTTGCAGACTAACACTATATTATTAGAAAAGGTAAATTAAAGTATATAAAACACGCTAATTCCAAGGTTTTGGGATTAATCCTCCAAATTTTAACTTGCTAATAACTTGCAGCTAGGTCTAAAATAACAAAATTATTTATTTGATAATGATAGAATGAGGTGACTCAATGAGTGTAGAAATGATAAAATCCTCTTTGATAGAGCTTTTCTCTTCTCCTCTTAAAGATGGGGAGAGGAGGAAGATTGTATACTGGCAAGATATAGATGGGTCTTTGGAAGAGGAATTCAATAATATTGAAATAGAAAATGTGAAGAAGCATAGATTAGTTGAGAATAATTATTTTAAAACTAAGTACCTGCTTGAAGTAGAAGATATCAAGTCGAATTTCTTGATATATACACAAGAGAATCTTGATGTTAAAAAGAATGAATATCCAAATGAGGATAATTGGTTAATAGATAATATTTTATATTCTACTGTATTTTATGCTGACCCAATTTCCATATATTGTAGAGAACTAGGTATATCAAATGAACTAAGAAAAATCGTACTGGATAATGAGAAGTTTTTTAGAGCAACTATTAGAAGGCAAAGATTTGGATCATACAATATTGAAATGTTTACTGAGGAAAAAATAGAACTAGGAATAATATCAGTACTTACCAATCAAAAGAGTATAAGTTTAGAAGACTCTCTAAGGACTATTTTAATGGAGAACTTAGATGAAAAGAATAACAAGTATATAAAGCAGATAGAGACTTATTTTAACATCCAAAAATTTTGGAAGTATGTAGAAAAGTACTATGGCTATAAAGAAGAAAGCAAATCTCTAAAGAGATTACTTATTCACATAATGATAAATACGATGAGTACGATAATTTCTGAGGATAAGCTAACTACTTTAAACAACTTTGTGGAGGAGACTGGAAAAGGCAATTGTGCTATATTTTTAGATAGATGGATGAATCATAAGACTGACTATGAAGTATATGATCAATATGCACTAGAAATTGAAGAAGAAATATTGTTTTCAAGGATTCTTCAATATTTAGAAGTAGAGGATATCAGAACTATAGATATATTCCCGTCTATTGATCAGGCAATAATCCTTTATATTGTAGATGACTTGGAGAATAGATTAGAAGACTTTGAAGAGTATCTAAAGCTTTTAAGGCTAAGAAAAACAAAGCATTTCTATAACAAATATAAACATATCTATGAAGGTTTACTTAATGTTGTAAAGATGTTTGAGTATAGGAAGAGATATCCATATACCCCAGTAGAATCACCACAAAAGATGATTGAATCCTATGCAAATAGCTATTACTTAATGGATCAATATTACAGAAAGTTCTATATAGCATACGATAAGCGAAATAATTCGCAAGTCCTGCAAAAGCTTAAAAATATGGTAGAAGGAATATACTCAAATCAATTTATGGTGGATCTAAGCTATAATTGGTCCCAATCAATTGAAAACAATCTAGGTGAAACTTGGAATATCTCAGATATAGATCTACAAAGAGATTTTTATTCAAAATATATTTATCCAAAATATAGAGATAATGAAAGAGTATTTGTGATTATTTCTGATGCTTTAAGATACGATATAGCAGCCGAACTATGCGACATACTAGATGCTGATAGTTTGGGGAGTGCAGAGTTGGTTCCATTATTAGGGGGATTACCAAGTACGACTAAGTTTGGGATGGCTAGACTATTACCTCATAGTGAATTAGACTTAAGAAGTAATGGGTTTATATATGTAGATAAAATAAACTCTGGTAGTATGGAAGGTAGAAGACAAATACTATCAAAAACAACTGAGGAAAGTACAGCAATTAATTATAATGAATATATGGGAATGACCAAAGATCAACTAAGAGAGTATTACAGAGGGAGTAAACTTAATTATATCTATCATAATACAATAGATGCAATAGGTGATGATGCTTCCACTGAAATCAAGGTCTTTGATAGTACTAAAACAGCCCTTGAAGAATTACAGAAACTGATTAATTCATTGAGGGGAAATTTATCAGCTACAAATATCTTTATTACATCAGATCATGGATTTATTTATCAAAGAGAAAAGTTGGCGGAAGTGGACAAGATAAATAGGGATGATTTAGACCCTGTTGAAAGCAGTAGAAGACATATCCTGAGCAAAGAGTCAAGGGATGTGGAGGGACTCCTAAGATTTACTATGAATGCTACCTTAGGTGAGGATTCAAATCTTAATGTATTTATTCCAAAGGCCAATATTAGATTTAAGATGCAAGGGCCAGGGGCTAATTATGTACATGGTGGAGCCTCCTTACAGGAGATAGTTTTACCACTTATAATATACAAAAACAAAGTTAAGGGCCAGATAGGTGCTGTAAAGCCCAAGAAGACTCAGATAAAACTAACTAATACAACAAGAAGAATTACAAATAGTATATTTTCACTGAATTTTTTCCAAACTGAACGGGTTGGAGGAAAGATAGTACCATGTAGCGTAAGAGTATATTTTGAAGATACTAGTGGAGAAATAATATCTGATGAGAAAATACTATTAGGAGACAAAACATCCCAGAGTCCTGAGGACAGGACAATGGATATTCAGTTTATTTTGAAACAAGGAAGCTATGATAGAAATAAAGATTATTACCTTATTATAAAAGATATACAAACTGGAATTGAATATGAGAGGATCCCATTCACAATTAGCTTAGGCATAGGAGCAGATTTTGATTTTTAGGGGGTATAGTGTTGGAGAATATGAGTTTAGATAAAAAATTGAATACTTATTTTGCTGGAAGGGTTGTACGGAAGGATCTAACTAAGCTTATTAAAGAAGGGGCTAATGTTCCAATATATGTTCTTGAATACTTATTAGGTATGTATTGTGCTACTGATGATGAAGCAAGTATTGAAGAAGGGGTTAAGCGTGTAAAGACTATTCTAGCTAAAAACTTTGTTCGCCCAGATGAGGCAGAAAAAATTAAATCAAAAATCAAAGAAATAGGTCAATATACCATAATTGATAAGGTGACAGTATATCTAAATTATAAAGCAGATAGGTATGAAGCAGAGTTTTCTAACCTAGGACTAAAGGGTGTTCCAATATCTGAGAGATATGCTAAAGAATATGACAAGCTTTTATCAGGTGGTATCTGGTGTATATTAAAGATGGACTATTTCTATGATGAGGAGTCCAATAGCAGGATGCCTTTTATAGTGAGCAATCTAAAACCCATTCAAATGCCAAATATGGATATCAATGAAATAATAGAAGGTAGAAAACATTTTACAAAGGATGAATGGATAGATGTACTTATCAGATCTATTGGTATGGAGCCTACACAATTAGATGAAAGAGTAAAATGGCATTTACTGCTTCGACTGGTTCCTCTTTTAGAGAACAATTATAATGCCTGTGAGTTGGGACCAAGAGGTACCGGGAAGTCACACGTTTATAAGGAATTATCCCCTAACAGTATCTTAGTATCAGGAGGACAAACTACAGTTGCCAATCTATTTTATAATATGTCAACGAGAATGATTGGGTTAGTAGGTTTGTGGGATACTGTAGCTTTTGATGAGGTAGCAGGTATTAAGTTTAAGGACAATGATGGGATTCAGATAATGAAAGATTATATGGCATCTGGTTCATTTGCAAGAGGCAAGGAAGAGAAGAACGCCACTGCATCAATGATATTTGTAGGAAATATCAATCAAAGCTTAGATAATTTAATAAAGACTTCACACCTATTTGCTCCATTCCCAGAAGATATGGCTAATGATAGTGCTTTCTTTGATCGTATGCATTATTATATTCCAGGATGGGAAATACCAAAGATGAGACCAGAGTTTTTTACTGATTTATATGGATTTATTGTAGACTATATGGCTGAATACTTTCGAGAGATGCGAAAGAGATCCTTTACTGATGCTTTTGATAAGTATTTTAAACTAGGAAACAACTTAAATCAACGTGATGTGATAGCTGTTAGAAAAACAGTATCTGGGCTTGTAAAACTAATATATCCAGACGCTGAATATTCAAAAGATGATATAGAAGAAATATTGCACTATGCTTTAGAAGGTCGAAGAAGGGTCAAAGAACAGCTAAAGAAAATTGGTGGTATGGAATTTTATGATGTTCACTTTTCATATATAGATCGTGAAACTATGAGTGAAGAATATGTTTCCGTCCCAGAACAAGGTGGAAGCAAATTAATTCCTGAGGGAACTGCTAAGCCTGGTCATGTATATACTGTTGGACATTCTGACTCAGGAATGATTGGTGTCTACAAGCTAGAAAATGAAGTAGTATCAGGAAGTGGAAAATTTGATAAATCTGGTGTAGGGAGTCATAGAGGAGTAAAAGAGTCACTTGATACTGCCTTTAGATATTTTACAGCTAACTCTAAAAGTATTAGTTCTACAATTAGTACAAAGACTAGGGATTTTTTGATGCATGTAAGTGACTTACAGGGAATAGGACTTACAACTGAAGTTGCTATTGCTGAAGTGATTGGACTATGCTCGGGATCATTGAATAGGCCTGTATTAGAAAGCTTGGTAGTACTAGGTGACATGACTGTTGGTGGTACGATAGCTAAAATTGATGGATTTGCTAATGTATTACAGGTATGTGTAGATGCTGGTGCTAAAAAAGTTCTTATACCTGCTACATCTGTAGTTGATTATCAGTCTGTACCGGTTGATTTATTGGTAAAAGTACAGCCTATTTTTTATAGTGATCCAATAGATGCAGTATTTAAAGCTTTGGGGGCTGAGTAGTGATATTATTTAAAATAACATGCAAGTAAAACAATAATACTTTAAGATGGTTAGAAATATTGTAAAAAATTTATAAAGATAAAGTACCTTATAAACTTAAAATCTAGGTGAGGTTTCGATGATTACCTTATATTGTTTGAGCATAACAGCAACATAAGGACGTTAAAAATGTGGGTAGGTATCTATGTTATCCTAAACATTAATATAACAAAGGGTAAAGAGGGTGTGTAATATGGAACAGGACTTCTTGAAAGTTGATAATTTTACTCTAGCTTTTAATAGATTACAGACAATTACGAGGGATTATTACAAGGAAGTATATATCAGTGATTTAAATAATTTTGGATTGAATTTAACAACCAATATTAATACCTTGATTGACAGGATAAAGAGGGATTTATATAGACCGGGTGAGGCGTATAAGATTTACTTACCGAAGCTAGATAGCACTGTTAGGGTTATTACTTTACTTTCTTTTATAGATCTTTTAGTTTATCAAGCAATAATAAATGTGCTTGCAGATACCTTTTATCCAGATTATAAATATAAGACAAACAAATATACATTTGGTAATATCTACAATGACAGTTCAAGGAAAGAAGAAAAAATATATTTCTATACTCAATGGACAAAACAATGGAGGAAATATAATATAGAATCTATAAAGTGTTTTAATAAAGGCTATAAATATAAATGTGATTTTGATATAGCATCCTTTTACGACACCATAGATCATTCCATTCTAATTGGATTTATTGAGGAAAAGATGGATGATGGAAAATTACTTGAGATATTAAAGAAGCAATTGAAAGATTGGTCTTGTGATCATGAGAGAATAAGCATAAAGAAAAACCATGGAATACCACAAGGACCTAAAGCTTCAGGATTTTTGGCAGAAATTGTCTTAAATTATATAGATGAAAAAATGATAAAATATGTTGCTGAAGATCCAAACCTAATGTATCTAAGATATGTAGATGATATTAGTATATTTGCAACTGACGAAGATTGCGGGAAACGAGCACTGGCTTATTTAGACCTACTATCACGAGATATTGGTTTAATACCACAGTCAAGAAAATTAGGTGTAAAGCTCATTGAAAGTAAAATTGAATTGATAAATGATAATAAAAAGATATCGAAACTATCTATGCAATATAGAAGAAATGGGAAACTAAAAGATTCCCTAAATAGGAAACTAATTAATAATGTAATAAAAGATATTAATATTGAAAATTTAATAAATAGGAGTTTTGATAAATCTTTATTAAAGTTTGCTATGTATAAAGCAGGTCCAGATAGAAATTTAAAAAATGTACTAATCGAAAATATTAGGTATCTATATGCCTATTTCGATGATATATGCTATTATTTATCCAAAAACTTTATTGAAGACCCAAATATTAGAATGTTTGTATATAGTTTCCTTAATAATAAATACCTACCCTATAACTACTTGATTGCAATAATTTTTAAACATTTCGGTAAAATTATAGATTTTGACATTAAAATCTATGAAAAGTACTATAAAGAAATTAAGAATAGGGACTGGTATATAAGATATTTCATGTTAGACTGGATAAATATCAAAAATCCTAGTGTTTTAAATATAATTGTAGAAGATAATAATTTTATCGTTAAGAGGAAATTGAATTATTATAGATACTGGTTAACGGAAGATATTCAAACAAGAGAATTAATTATTCACACACTACTTGAAGATAAAAATGTAGAAACGGCATTATTAGGACAAGGATTGTTGAATATGGATACAAATTTTTGGAATAGAGAAACAGAAAAAAATGATACAAACCTTAATGAATTTATTAAGAAAATAAACAATATTCAAGTATCAGAGAGTTATATAAGCAATCAACTTAATCATTCTTATGGGATAGCCAATGGAGAACACTTCTTTAATAATAGATATTGGAGTAGGGATGAATTAACTTATATAAGTAAGGTATTTAAGGATGCACAAGACTCTATAAATACTGAGCCTTCTGTATGGTTAGCTTATATTAATACCTTTAATCATTTAATAACTGTAAAGCTACTTGAAATATATGGAATTGAGAATTTTAATAAAAAGGAATTTAATAATATATTAGAAAAAAAAGAAGGAATGCCAGATAATTTCCCTAAAGCATTTAACTCATTTTCCAAAATTAATTCGAGAAGAAACGAAATTCCCTTGTCTCATCCATATGATAGGGAAGGTAAAATAGGGAAACATATAAGTAAAACTGAAAAGACTATATATAAAAAGCATTTTACGGATGCGTTAGAGGAAATATTAACAGTATTTGAAGGGAAGCATAATTTGGAAGATTTAAAATTAGCTTAGTAGAAGGTATTAGATCGTAATAAGTTAATAAAAAGTACGGTGCCTGTTTGATTAACTTATTACGATTTCTAAAGGAGGTCAACTAATGAGGCCGTTTGAATGGACATGCCCTTTTTGTAACAGAGCAACTACTATTAATGAAGATGATTATAAAAGTGGAGATGTTGTATTGTCAATTGATAATACAACATCGTAATAGAAAAGCAATAATAAAATATATTGTATGCCCAAATCCTGAATGTAAGGAGTTTTCGTTGTTTTTTGATTTACAAGAAACTAGATATGAAAATCCGTGGGGATGGAAAACGCAAGATCTTATCAAGACTTGGAATTTGATTCCTCAATTTCAAGTGAAGCCACTACCAGGTTATATTCCAAAGCCTACAATTTCATCTAAAAAGGTAGCGGTGCCTGTTGATTAACCTAATAACTTACTGGATATTATGTTAATTGCAGTTAATTTAGAAGGATATAAAATTAAACGTAAATTAATCTAAATCAAGGAGGCAATCAAATGAAATTCGCACACGTAACAATTAACGTAAAAAACTTAGAAGAATCACTAAAATTCTATGAAGAAATAGTAGGACTACCTGTAGTAAATAGGTTTCCAGCAGGACCAAATATGGAAATAGTATTTCTAGGGCAAGGTGATACTCTAGTAGAACTAATACATGATAGCGCAAATAATGATATCTCCATTGGTAGTGATATCTCTATAGGATTTGCTGTGGATTCACTAGATGAAACAATGGCATTTGTTAAAGAAATAGGCATTGAGATTCACAGTGGTCCATTTCAACCTAATTCAAATACAAGATTCTTCTTTGTATTAGACCCAAATGGGTTAAAGGTTCAATCTATAGAACAAAAGAATTAAATATTAAATTTTTAAATAGAAATTGAAGCAAAAATTTATATCTATATTCCAAGATCAGCCTTAATCTAAAAGAAGGCTGCTTTAATTATATGTACGCTTAATTATTAATTTATAAAAAGAAGGACTTTTAGTTTACTTGTAGAATATATACAATGATATTATTTATTAATTAGGGGGTATAACCATGGGAAGAATTGAGATAAAGACAATTGAAATGCCTTATCTTAAGAATATGAGAAAACTTAGAATTTATTTACCAAAGAAATATGATATAGATGATAATCTTTATTTTCCAGTATTATATATGCATGATGGTCAAAATTTATATTTTGATGAAGATGCTTCTTATGGAAACTCTTGGAAGGTTAAGGATACTATGGAGCGGTTAGAATCGGAAGGGTTTATAGATGGGATTATAGTAGTAGGAATTGATTCAAATCCTAAAAGACGTCTTGATGATTATTCTCCGTGGAAAAATTCTTTTGAATTCAATGATGTTAAGAGAGGAACTTTAGGTGGAGATGGAGACAAATATGGAGAGTTTATAGTTAATACCCTGAAGCCTTATATAGACAAAGAATATAGGACATTAAGTGGTAGAGATTACACAGCTGTGGCTGGAAGTTCTATGGGTGGGATGATTTCAATATATTTAGCTATTAAATATCCTGATACTTTTTCTAAAATCGGTACATTCTCAACATCCTCCTGGTTTGCTGAGGAAGAGTTTTTGAAAATGATTGATGATTCAAATAATACTCAAAATCAAAAGTTTTTTATTCAAGTAGGTACAAAAGAAGATAAGGACGACACAGAATTATCACAAGTATATGTGGATTGTTCTTTAAGATTAATAGAGATGCTCTATAAAAAGGGTGTGGGATACAGAGACATAAAATTTAAAATAGGTGTAGAAGAAATTCATAATGAAATAAGCTGGGCTAAATATTTCCCAGAGTTTATAAAATTTGTTTTTAAGAAGGATAAGATTGAAAGATAATAGGTAGCGGTGCCTGTTTATTAAACTGTAGCTAACTGCAGTAGACTCACTTGGTGAAACAATGGATTTTGTTAAAGAAAAAGGCATTGATATTCACAGCGGTCCATTTCAACCTAATCCAAATACAAGATTTTAATGAGGAACTGTAGGGTACCTAACTTGTAAAACAGTAATAGATTTCATTGTATATGGCATAATTATGCTATAATAAAGTCATAATATATCGGAGGCGGTAATGTTATGATTGAAATAAGACCAATAAAAGATTTAAGAGACACAAGCGAAATTTCAAAACTTTGTGAAGAAAGCAAAGAACCTATTTATATTACAAAAAATGGTTATGGACATCTAGTCGTTATGAGTATGGAAACCTATAAGGATAAATTAGCTAAGGCAGATTTATATGAAAAGTTAGCAGAGGCTGAAAACCAAATTAAAAATGGAGAAAAACTTTTAGATGCTGAGGCAGTATTTGAAAGTTTAAAAGATAGGTATGGTAAATAATTATACTACGATGTTCACACATCTCGTGAGCACCTAAATATAAAAGAGCGTAGGTGGATAGGAGTGAGAAGAGCATAATCAATATAAAATTAAGAGATGGCTTGCCATTTGTTGGGATACATACATAGACTTATGAATGTTTTGGTTATTTCTACTCATACTATAATTAGTAAAACTAAGGAGTGGAGTTATGGTAGAAATTTTTAAAGCATCAAATGAAAATTTAGATCAGTTAACTGAGCTAGCATTAGCTCTATGGTCAAATAATGAAAAGCAGGACCTTATAAAGAGTGATCTTATATATATAATTGGTCATTTAAGTAATAGAGTCTTATTAGCAAAATCGGATGAAGATTATATAGGATTTATACATATGTCTATAAGAAATGGATTTGTTGAGGGAGCAGATACAAGTCCTGTAGGTTATGTAGAAGGAATTTATGTAAAGCCTGACTTTAGACGGAAAGGTGTGGCAAAGGAACTCTATCATGCTGGACTTGAATGGTTAAGATCTAAGAAATGTACTCAGATTGGTGCAGATATTGGGATAGATAGTAATATGTGTCCTGATTTCTATTTGGATATAGGTTTTAAGGAGGCCAATCGTATAATTTGTTATATCAATAATATCTAAATAAGTGCTCAACATGTTAAATAATTACAAAAAGTAAACCTAGAATACTTTAATTACCATATTATTAATGGTATAATCATAGCCAGTTAAGATATGCAATAATCTTAACTGGTTTTTATGTACAAATGGCTTAGTTGCTAGGCACAATAATAAAGTGGGATAAGTAAGTTTAGTTAGGGGAGGTCTAGAGTTTATGATAGTAAAAGAAAACCAGAAAAATGGAGATGTGTTATCTATCCTAGGTTTTGGCTGTATGAGGTTTCCTAGTAAAGGTGGAGGAATTGATGAAGACCGAACAATTAAAATGATAAGAAATGCAATAGATGCTGGAATTAACTACTTTGATACAGCATACTTCTATCATAATGGTAAAAGCGAATCCTTGCTAGGGGATGCCCTAACAGGTGGATATCGTGAAAAGGTTAAGATTGCAACTAAGCTACCCCCTTTTATGGTAAGTAATCTTGAAGGTGGAAAGAAAATATTTGCAACTCAAATTAGAAGACTTAAGACTGATTATATTGATTACTATCTACTACATATGCTTACGGATAAAGCCACCTTTGATCGTATGGTGAGTTTAGGAATCATGGAATGGCTTGAGGATTTAAAAAGAGAAGGAACCATTCGCAATATTGGATTTTCCTTTCATGGTGGTAAAAAAGATTTCGAAGAAATAATACAGGCATATCCTTGGGATTTCTGCCAAATACAATATAATTATTTAGATGAAAATAATCAAGCTACAAAATCTGGACTACAACTGGCTAATTCTTTAGGAATTCCAGTAGTTGTTATGGAGCCACTTCGTGGTGGTAAATTAGTTAATAATCTACCTTCGGAAGTGACGAGAGCATTTGAAGGCTATGATAAAAAGAGAACACCTGCAGAATGGGCACTTCGTTGGATATGGAACCACCCAGAAGTAAATGTGGTGCTTTCTGGGATGAGTGATGAAGCACAGCTGGAAGAAAATATTAGGATTGCATGCGATGCTAAGGCCAATTCACTATCGGATGAAGAACTAGCGATATTTGAAAGTGTAAAAAAAATCATGCTTGAAAAGACAAAGATTCCTTGCACATCTTGTGGCTACTGTATGCCATGTCCATATGGTGTTGATATTCCAGGTTGTTTAGCAAGTTATAATGACAAATATTTACTAGGACTAAAGAATAATAGATGGCAATATATGCAAACCTTGGGTGTTCTCTCTAAGAAACCAGCCTATGCTTCAATCTGTAAAGATTGCGGAAAATGTGAGGAAAACTGCCCACAAAAAATTCAGATACGCAAGCAATTAAAGATAGTTAAGAAGGAAATGGAGTTACCTTTTTTCAAACCGATAGTAAGAATTGCACGTAAGGTAACAAGAGTAGAATGATAGAATGTAAAATTTAGGAGGGGTATTATGGGTTGTAATTGTAAAGGAAACCATCACGACCACCACCAAGATCATGATGGTTGTCAATGTCATGACGATCACCATCATGACAATCATCATCATGAGGAAATGAAGACAATATATTTGACCTTAGAAGATGGTAGCGAATTAAAATGTGAGGTAGTTGTAGAACTTGAAGTAGATGGTAAAGAGTATATTGGATTGCTTCCAGAAGGAGGAGAAAGAGTATTCCTTTATAAATATGAGGAAACTGATGAAGGACCTGAGTTGTCTATTATAGAAGATGATAATGAGTTTAATAAGGTAGCTGAAGTTTACGAGGATATGATTGACAGTAATATTATGTAAATGGAGGTCTATATGGATTTTAAAGATAAGGTTGTTGTAGTTACAGGTGGAGCAAGGGGAATTGGAAAAACAATCAGTGAAGAATTCAGAAAAGCTGGAGCAAAAATATGTATCATTGACCTTTTAGAAAATGATTATTTTGTTGGTGATATAGCTGAAGAAACCACCCTGATAAACTTTAAGGATAAAGTGATTAGAGATTATGGGAGAGTAGACTATATTATAAATAATGCAATGCTTAGTAGAGGTGGAATAAATGATTGTTCATATGATGATTTTAATACCGTTCTAAGGGTTGGAGTCAGCGCACCTTATATGTTAGCCAAACTATTTCTAAATTATTTTAATGAAGGTGCAAGTATTATCAACATATCATCCTCACGTGACAGGATGAGCCAACCAAATACAGAAAGTTATACAGCGGCTAAAGGTGGAATTGCAGCATTAACTCATGCACTAGCAGTAAGTCTTGCAGGTAAAGTTAGGGTGAATTCTATCTCACCTGGATGGATAGATACAGATTTTATAAAATACGAAGGTTCTGATGCGTACCAGCACCCAGCTGGACGAGTAGGAAACCCATTGGATATTGCCAATATGGTGCTGTATTTGTGTAGCGATAAAGCAGGATTTATAACTGGTGAAAATATCTGTATAGATGGTGGTATGTCAAAGCATATGATCTATCATAACGACTTTGGCTGGACTTTAAGTTGATATAAATGCTCTCTATGGCTAAAACAATTAATCCTTATTTTTACCTTTGTAAATTATAAGTAAACTTGAAACAATATTACCTACCATTAAAGCAAAAACTATCATTGCAACAATAACTATAGCCAAATCTTTAAATCCTTCCGTTTGATTTGGGGTATATAAAGTAAATATATAAATAAACCATAAGGCTCCAAGAATTGTTGGTAAGAATAATAATGTTTTATGATTGGAAAACTTAGTAATTACATAACTATAAAGAATTCCAAAAGTTAAAGCTAATAATAGAATTAAGACAAATCTATCCATGGAATGACCCCTTTCATTATTTGTTGTTATAATATTATACCCATATAATCCTACAGTAGCCCATGTGCTATTATAGGATTATTTTATTTTTTTTATTTTTATTTTTGAAAAAAGAAGGATTTTGAATTTATTTGTAGAATAAATAAGGTTATTAAATCAGAAGTGAGTTATCAGTAATCATTTCCAAGGGGGAAGAAAATAATAATGTATATCGCTACATATATCATAGACATAGCCGCACTTTTATATTTAATAGGGTTGTTGTATTCAAGCACTACATTGAATTTCTATCGTAAAAGACCATTTTTGATTGCTATAATTCTTACTGTAATTATAATTTTGTCGGAAGCAGGGACGGTACTGACTGACAACGGGATCTTAAAGTTTCGCAGCATAAACATTTTATGTAATGTTCTTGGCTTTACACTTACCCCAATGATTCCTATTGCAATAGCTTTAATTTTTGACAAAATGATTCTTAGAACACATAAACTTTTGTTGATTCCTACATTAATAAATATGGTTGCTACAGTTTTATCTCCACTATTCGGATTTATTTTTTATGTAGATTCTTATAATCAGTACATACGAGGAGATTACTTTCTTATTTTTATAATAGTCTACATTATAAATTTTTTGTTTCTCGTTATCATTACACTAGAAGTAGGCAAGAACTGCAATTATCCAATTATGTGTAAGTTGGTTGCCTTATCTCTTTTTATTATCTTGGGTACAAGCATTCAGCTAGTATATCCTCTAGCCTATTCCTCTTGGCATTGCGTGACATTATCCTTGTTACTGTATTATCTCTTAATGTCTGAGTTTGATAGTAGCTTTGACACACTGACTAGTCTTTATAACCGAGCAACTTTTGATAAGGCAACAAAACAGATGGTGGAGACAAAAGCCTTTTCTATTATCATCCTTGATATAGATGATTTCAAAAGTATCAATGATACATATGGCCATGATTATGGAGATACTGTTATTAGAGAAGTGGCATCAATTATTCGAAAATCATTTAATAAACATTACACCTGTTATCGTTTAGGTGGGGATGAATTTGCTATTATTGGCAATGAAACAGATCCTGATAAGATTGAATATCTACTAAGGACTGTGACAAATAATCTTTCAGAGATGCGCCAGAAAGGTAGCCCCGTACCAACAGTGTCTTATGGGTATAGCGTTTTTCCAGGAGGAGAAAAGCTGGATTTTAGTAAAACCTTTAAAGAAGCCGACGATCAGATGTATCACTATAAAAAGATTCATAAACTACATTAGTTCAACAAGTTATAGCGCTATGATTTTATTCATAGTGCTGTTTTTATGTTTATGTTATAATTACATATAAGTGCATTACTAAGCATCACAAAGGAGGAGATACTGTGTCACTAAGGATCTTTCATACAGGTGATATACATATAGGTATGAAATTCAATAATTATTCAGAGGAGGCAAAGGAGAGCTTATCTGAAGCAAGGTTTGTAGCTTTGGAAAATATGATAAGTAAATCCAATGGAGAAAATACAGATATTTTTGTAGTAGCAGGGGATTTATTTAATACTATACAAGTGGCTAAAAGAGATATAACTCGAACTGTAAAGATATTGGACAAGTTCAATGGTGCATGTGTACTTGTTTTACCAGGTAATCATGACTATGACAATGGCATGACTGATTTATGGCGTGAATTTACAAATGTACATAGTGAAAAGATTGTCCTTTTAAATGAAGAAAAAGAGTACTATCTAAATGATTATGATTTAGATGTAGTTGTATATCCTGCACCATGTCATAGTAAACATTCCAAGGAGAATAGTCTACAATGGGTCAAAGATCAGGGGCTGGCAGCTACTGGCAAATATCACATAGGTATAGCTCATGGGGCACTGGAAGGTCTTTCTCCTGATATAGAGGGCAACTATTATTATATGTCAATGGAAGAGCTAAGCTCCATTCCTACAGATTTATGGCTATTGGGACATACCCATATTAGATATCCTTTGGTGGATAATATACAGAATAATAAAATTTTTAATGCTGGGACACCTGAGCCTGATGGATTGGATTTTAAAGATATGGGATCAGCTTGGCTTATAGATATAGATGAAGAAAAGACTAATGCAGAGCGAATAATTACTGGAGAGTATAGATTCTATGACAAGGAGTTTGAATTAGACTCTGATGATGATTTAGATAAGATTATTTCCTGGGCATTAAATGATAATCCAAAGACAAAGATTATCCGTCTAACCCTAAAGGGAAATTTATCTAAGGAAAGTTACGAGGAATTAAGCAGCTTTTATAGAGAATTAGAGTCACATGTTTTCTATTTAAGAGTTGATGATTCTGATTTAAAGATTAAGATAAATAAAGAGATTATAGAAAAAGAATTCACAAAGGGATCATTTCCATATGAGTTTTTATCTGGACTAGAACATGATGAAGAAGCACTACAAATAGCATATGATCTAATGAGGAGGTGAAGGCATGTATATTAAATCCTATAAAACTACTAGATTTGCAGGTCTAAAGGACGCTACTTTAGAATTTGATAAAGGAATAAATGTCATACTTGGACCTAATGAGTCAGGTAAAAGTACCATAATTGAAGGTATTCATTCTACTTTATTTAAAGGACCTAAGCTAAGAAGAAATAACAATGCAGACAAGGAATTTTCATATAAATTTATGCCTAAACCTAATGGAGACTATATCGATGGTAAAGTTGTTCTAGAATTAGATGATGGTGAGTATGAGATTTCAAAGGAATGGGGAAGTAGTGAAGGTGTGAAGCTACTGACTCCAGGCGGGCAAATCATTAAAAATGAGAATGATGTCAATGATGAACTATCTAGGATACTAAACTTTGGTGAGTCTACATATTCAAATATAGTATTTGCAAAGCAAAGACAGCTAAAAGAGGCCTTATATAATATTATTAGCGACAATGAATTAACTAAGGAAATCAACGATTTACTTAGAATGACATTGATGGAACTAGATGGCATATCTATAGATAGTATTCAAAATAGTATAGAAGATGAGATAGATACTCTATATAAAAGGTGGGACAGAGCTAAAAACTATCCTGAAAACAATAGAGGTATCAATAATCCATATAAGACTGGGCTGGGTAAGATTCTAGAGAGCTATTATACTAAGGAAAATCTAAGGCTTTTAATGGATAAAGCTAATCGTACGGAACAAGAATTTGAAGAGATTTGCAATAGTATCAATGAATTAAAAGAGAAGAAAGAAATCCTAAGTAAAGAAAAATTAGAGCTGGAGAAGATTGAAGAAGATGTAAATAATAGGGCTATATTAGATGCAGAAATAAAATCAATAAATAAAGAATTAGAAGAGCTAATGGAAGCCAATAGTAAGTGGCCTACGACTTTGCTGATTTTAAAACAATTAGAGGAAAAATCTACTAATCTAAAAGATGCTAAAGATAAGCTAAATACGGAAAAAGAAAACATTGAAAAGGTAAATAAAAGAGGAATCCTAGAAAAGAAACTGAAAACCATAGATGAGATTGAAACAAAGATAGCAGCCATTACTGAAGAACTTTCTAAGATTCCAGCTATTACAAAGGAAGATATTGAAAGATTAACAAAGCTTCAAACACAGATTTTAACTGTAGAGACTACTATGAAAGCAAGCAAGATGATTGGTAGATTGATAAGCTCAAATAAAGAAACCTTTGTATCCAAGGACTTAGGGGAAAAGGAACTACTAGAACTAAATGCAGAGTTCGAAGCCAATGGTTTAATCAATATTTCTTATGGTGATGAGTTTGAGCTGGAGATAAAAACAGGTGATATTGATTTTGAAGAGCTGAACAATCAATATGTATCGCTTAAGAAAGAGTATGAAGGGCTTTTAAATGACTTAGGCATAGACAGTATAGAAACTGGACGATTAAATTTAGAAAAGATTAAGGATAAGGAAAAAGACATATCTTCTTTAAAGGGTGAACTGATTCGTGTATTAGATAATAGCACAAAGGAAGTATTAGAAGAAGAACTACAAGGGTTAGTTAATATCAAGGTGTTTAGAGATTTAGTAGATATTGAAGAGGAACTGAAAAATATCAATAATGAAGAAATAGGAATCTTAGCAGATAAAAGAAATAATACTTCTTTAGTGGAACAATGGGAGAAAAAATACACTGATCATGATAGTTTGTTTGATTTAGTTATTGAGGAAAGAACTAAGCTAAAGGAAAAAGATAACAAACTAAAAGATCTACAACCACTTCCTGAAGAGTTTGATACAGTAGAAGAATTCAAATCAAGATTAAATTGGTTAAAGAATGAGCTAAATAATATACAATCTAGCCTAGATGTCCTAAATACTCAGTATTATGAAGCTAAAAATAATCTTTTAGATGATACTCATGAAGAGTTAAAGAAAGAGTACCTAGATGCTGAGAAGGCTTATAATAGAAATATCAATAGAGGAGAAAAGCTTTTAGAAATCCAGAGAGTATTCCTAGAAACTAAGGAAAGATTGTCTGGCAATCCTATGGAAACCTTGGTAAATGAGTTTTCTAGATTACTTACCATAATCACTGATGGAAGTTACAAGACTGGGGATATTGATGAAGATTTCAATATAAAATTAGAAAACTCTAATGGTGAAATACCTATAGATTTATTATCTGCAGGTACCTATGATTGTGTCAGCTTAGCTTTGAGGTTCTCATTATTAAAGCATATATTCAATAATAGACAAGGTTATGTTGTATTAGATGACTGTCTGGTGGATCTTGACCCTGCTAGAAAAGATCAAGCTATAAGTTTAATCAATGACTTTGCAAAGGATTATCAAATTATATTTACTACATGTAGTCCAGAGACTGCCGCGATGTTAGGTGGAAAAATTATACAGATATAAAACAAAACACCTTCTTATCATAGATTAAGAAGGTGTTAAAGCCATCCTTTTCTCTTAAAATATCTAATCATTAATACAATAATAATTCCTGAGACTAACCAAAAGCCTGCATAACTATATTTCCAGTTCAGTTCAGGAAAATACTTGAAATTCATTCCATAAACTCCTGCTAAAAATGTAAGTGGGATAAATATAGTTGAAAATATAGTTAAAACCTTCATTACTTCGTTGGTTTTATTACCTATACTTGATAGGTAGGAATCTAGAAGATTAGAGCATATATCCCTATAGGTTTCTACTATATCTACTATTTCAACTAGCTGATCATGAATATCCCTTAGATAATAGATAGTTTTACCATCAATAAGGTCAAATTCATCTTTGGCCAAGCTTCCAGAAATAGTTCTCATATGAAAAAGTAGGGATCTTAAATAAATTAATTGTCTTTTTATTGCATAAATACTTTTTAATAACTCTTTTGATGGATTATCCAAAAGATAGTCCTCTAAATCATTAATCTCTTCTCCAATTACTTCAATGGTACTAAAATAATTATCGACTATAACATCCAGTAAATAATATAATAAATCATCAGGACCATTTTTGCGTATGCTCACATGGTCTTTTATTGATTCATGGAAATCAGTATATAGTTTTAAATCAGTATCTCTAAATGATATTAGTTTATTTTTAAATAGTATAAAGAAGATTCTATTGGTTTGAAGCTCATAGTCAAGAAATTCAGTGGTTTTTGCTACTATAAATAAATAATCATCATAATCCACTATTTTAGGATTGATATCATTATTAAGAATATCTCTTAATACAAGATTGTGAATCTTAAACCTTTCTATTATCCTTTTCAAATAATCTTCATCATTTAGGCGTACAATATCAATCCACTCAATTCCTGGCTGTGTAAAATCATCAAGTTTATTTATATCGTAGATTTCTTCACTATAAAAATTATTCATATCATATTTGGTGTAAATAATCTTGCAAGTTTGTTCCATTTATATCACCCCAGGTTAAATAATCATACCATCATTATACTACAGTTAGGAAATTTTATTAGTATAGTGACAAAGTAAATATTAAAGTGTTAATATATGGGTATATGAAATCTATTACTGATCAATAAGAGAATAAAAGGGGGACATATGATGAAGAAGGTAAAAGTAAATATGGAATTTAAGTTTATTGTTTCTTTAATATTTGCTGTGATAGTCGCTATATTTGCCATTCAGAATGCTGGTAGTATAGATGTAAGATTTTTCTTTGCAAAATTTAGAATATCACAAGCTGTAGTTATTTTAGGATCTGCAATTATTGGTGCAATTATAGCTGTTTTATTAGGTTTGATTAAGCAGATTAAGCTAAGTATGAAGGTTAAACAATTAACTAAAGAAGTAGACAATCTAAATAAGAGTAATTTAGATTTACAAACAAGAATGCAAGAGCTAAATAAGACTATAAATAAGGATTCTGAAATTAACGATAATGTAGTAGAAGAAAATTCAGATGTAGAGTCTGAGATTATGTAATTTATAAGCATAAAAGCCTCGTTTGAAATAACGGGGCTTTATTTTTTATGTTTTTTTTCTTTATATTCTTCAGCATTAAACTGTCTATAGTTGTTTTTACCAGATTCTTTGGCTTGGTACATTGCAAAATCTGCATATTCTATTAAATCAAAAATATCATTTGTATCTTTATTATAAATTGCCATTCCAGCGCTGCAGAATACATTAAGTATTTCATAACCAACTTCAATGGGCTTACTTAGGATTTTTCTTTGAATTTCTTCCCAAATTGCAAGTATATGATTTTTATCTACTGTATCATACCCATGTAAATAAAGGCCGAACTCATCACCTGATATTCTGATACATATTGGATTTTCGAATGATATAAGTTTTAATCTATTTGCAAACTCAATTAAGAACTCATCGCCTGCTCTGTGACCATGTGTATCATTTATATTTTTGAAACTGTCTATATCAATAAATGTAAAGATTCCTAGTTTATTTGGAGATTTATTGATAGTTAATTGGATCTCATCTATATATTGGTATCTGCTTACCAAGCCTGTAAGAGCATCTTCGACTAATCGATTGTGTAGCTTAGTGTTTAATCTATTAAGTTCAGAATTTGCTTTTTTGAGCTGCCTTTGAGTATTTAAGAGATTGTTATTTAACTTTTGTATTTGTTCAAATTGAAATTGGATAGTTCTTTCATTTTCAGTGACTAAATTGGTATCAAAACTTTTTAATACATTCATAAATTCGTGTACAATATCCCTAAAAAATAAAAAAGTACTATCACACTCAAAGATGCCATTTTCTATTCCTAGTATCAATACTTTATCATCCATAGACATCATACATAGAGAAACTTCAACCTGAGGGCTTCTTAGAGTAAAGCTACTATTACAGTTATATATTTCATTGTTATTTAGGGTATATTGTGCAGATTCTTCAATAATTCCTATTTCATCTGGGTCGAAAAGATCTGCAAGCTTCTTTTGAAATGGAGATATCAAATGCACAGGATTATACCAATGGGTATTCACTATATTAAGTTCTTTATCACATTGCACTAAAAAAGACACAAAGTTATTTGTCATATTGTCCTCCTGCCCACTTTGCCAGTTCTTTTGCTGAAGTAGTATAGAAATCAATATCCCATTTCTTCCATAATTCATCTGTTGTAAGAAAGGCTTGGCCACCTACTGCTATTTTTACATGGGGGAATTTTTCCCTTATTTTAATGATTGTTTTTTCACATATTGATAGATAGGGCTGCATGGTAACAGAAATTGAAACTAAATCAGGTTTTAGGTTTTCTATTGACTCAATTAGTGAAGCCTCTGGTAAAGCAGAGCCTAAATAATATGTATCCCATCCCTCATACTCAAAAATATCTGATAGCATACGTATACCCATTTCATGTAGTTCGCTACCTATTGCACATGAAACTAATGTTAGACCTTTTTTGGGTTGAGAGAAAATTTCATTATAGAAACTTGATATTATTGTTTGTGTTACTGAGGAAGCATAGTGCTCTTTTGCTATTGTGATTATGTTTTTATGCCAAAGTGCTCCAATCTCATACATTACCTTAGCTAGGATTTCTTCGTATATATCAGCAATAGATATACCTTGATTTCTAGCATCATGTATTACTTTATGAGCAAGACGAGTATCGCTACTTAAAATAGCATTTAAATATGCCCTCCGAATATTAGCATGTTTGCCTTCTAAAAAAGAAGTAGTTAAAGGCACATTAAGTGCTGCTTCTTTTGTTACTTTAATAGCTCTTTCTAGAAATTTTTGTGCCTTTACTAGTTCTTCTTTGCTGAGAATATCAGAAGCTTCCTTTTCTAATATCTCAGACATAATAATATAATGATCAATCATCTGTATCATAATTCTATCACGACCTAAATCTTTCATTAAATTACATAGAAGCTCATATAGCCATATAGCATATTCTTCAAATATCTTTGCATCATTAAAGTAGATGGCAGTAGATAAATAACTTATATTATAGACTACATCATCATACATAAGCTTTTTACGTCTTTCATCCATTTCCTGTTCTAATTTTGGATCTCTTTTAAATTGCTCCTCAAATATTATCTGAGCTATATTTATAAATCTTGTATCATTGTAGTTCATTAATAGACTCATAGAACCATTCCTTAATTGTTATATTTATATAAGAATAATTCTAATAATATCAGTTTGACAAGGCATTTGCAATTTTATTCCAAATGAACTTCATAGGCTCGTTACATGTTTTTTAACTTCTTATTATACTTAATAGTTGATATACTATGTGTCATAGTTCCCATAGGGCAGTATACACACCAGGAACGAGGTTTGTATAGCACCATAGTTACTAAACCAAGTATAGTAGAAGTAAGCATTACACTATAAAATCCAAAGGCAAATTGAGCAACCCCTGGAGATACAAAGCTTGTATTTACCCAATTCCATGGAAGCTTAAATGTCCATAATAAAGTCACTACTTCTTTCAAATCATTGACTCCAGAAAAAACTAAATAAGTATTGAACAACATATTTCCAAACATTACCATAAAGAATGTTAAGAAACCATATCTAAAATAATTGGATCTCATAAATTTAGGCATTGGCTTGTTTCTTGATAGTTTAAACTTTTTACCTAGTAGATATAGCATCTGACCACGACCACAGTAGTTATTACAATATGCCTTTCCACCACCAGAGAAGGAAATTATCAGTGGGATAGTAAAACACAGTAAACCTAAGTATGCAAACATAATATTGAATACTCCAAGGATAAGATATATTATTGATGCTATATATAGATAATCATTCCATTTTTTATTTTTTTTACTTGCCATATTCAATCAACTCCTCTTCACTTATCATTTTTATAATGGAAGCAGGGCACTCCTTAGAACATATAGTGCATCCTATACATTTACTTTCATCTACTTCGGCAAATACACCATCTATTATTGTAATTGCATTTCTAGGACATGTTTTTATACAAGTTCCACAGGCTACACAAGCTTCTTTTATGACTTTAGCTTTCTTTTTAATTCTCTTTTTAGTCTCCAAATTTACTACCTCCTGTAATATATTTTGTCATAAGGGCTATACCCATAGAGGGTATTATAGCATAGGAATTATATTTTGTAAATATACCTAATAGGGGTATATTGTTTTTTATTTAAAAAAGAAGGAGTTTTATGATTTCCGTCGAATAGGTTAATTAATAAGATAGGTCAAATATTAATATAGAGGTGGAGAAGATGATAAGTAATAACTTTACTTTTAAATCAGGTGATAGTACAGAAATATTCGTATATTATTGGTTACCTAAAAATGAAGATTATTATAAAGGAGTAGTTCAAATCGCCCATGGTATGGCTGAACATGCTGGAAGATATGATAGATTTGCAAAATTTTTAACTGAAAATGGATATATTGTATATGCAAATGATCATAGGGGACATGGGAAAACAGCTGGGAGTGTTCAAAGTCTTGGGTATCTTGCAGATGAAGATGGATTTCAGTGGTTAGTGCGAGATATGCATGATTTAAGCGTAATAATAAAGAATGAGTACCCAAATTTACCATTGTTTCTATTTGGCCATAGTATGGGTTCTTTTACTGCCCAAAGATACATGATGCTTTATGGAAATGAAATAAATGGGGTTATACTTTCGGGTTCCAATGGGAAACAGGGAATAGCCCTTAAAATTGGTTTAATGATAGCGAAATGGGAAATCAAAAAACATGGACGAAAAAAACAAAGCAATAGATTAGATAGATTAATATTTGGTGGCTATAATAAAGCTTTTAAACCCATAAGAACTGCATCAGATTGGTTAAGTAGAGATGTTAAAGAAGTGGATAAGTACATAGATGACCCATATTGTGGAACTGTATTCACTGCTGGATTTTTCTATGATTTTTTAACAGGCCTTATAGAAATTGAGGATAAAGATAATATTTCGTTAGTACCAAAGGATCTGCCTATATATATATTCTCCGGTGATAAAGATCCAGTAGGGAAATTTGGTAAAGGAGTCATTGATTTATACGATAGGTACAATAACCACGGTACTATAGATATAAAATACAAGCTTTATAAAGATGGAAGACATGAGATGCTTAATGAGATTAATAGAGTTAAAGTAATGAATGATGTTGTTAAGTGGGTGGAATTGCATATATAGCAGATTAATTATTAAATCTATTGTAAGAATTTAGAAAATAAAGTAGAATTATGTAGAGAGATGTTAGAATAAAGGTTACAACCTATATTATTGGAGGTTATAAACATGACTCTACATATTGAAGATTTCAATCGAGTACAAAGAGTAGCTGGGGTCGGATGGTGGAAATATGATGTATTGAAAGATAAATTATATGTATCAGATGAGATATACAGAATATTTGGTGTTGATGCTGGTGATTTTAAAAATGATTTTGCCAATTCAATTAAATTAATCCATCCTGAAGACCAAACTAAATTAATATATGCCATGGAAAAACATTTATTAGGTGAACCTTTTGAGACTGAGTTTCGAATTCCTCAAAGAGATAGCTCACAGAAATTTGTCAAAGCCAAAGGAGAACCTTTGTACGATAACTATGGACAAGTTATAGGTGCATTAGGCGTTTTAAAGGATTTAACAGAGCGTAAGAATATGGAGAAAGCATTAAGAAAAAGCAACAAAGCATTAGCCAAAACAGAGTCACTGGCCCATATCGGAAGTTGGGAGCTAGATATGATTAACTTTGTAAGCTACTGGTCTGATGAGACATATAAAATCTATGGTATTGGAAGAGAACAATTTGACAATACATTTGAAGGATATCTTAAATATGTCTACCCAGAAGACATAAATAGAATTAGAGATCTGTATGCTAATCCTCCATTTGGACAAAAGGACATTGAACTACGTATTATTAGATCAGATGGAGAAGTGCGAGATGTGTACGAAAGACTGGAATTTATATTTGATAAAGATAACAGACCCATATATGTATATGGTAGTATACAAGATATTACAGAGCGTAAAAGACTAGAAAAGAAAATTGAGTATATTTCAACCCATGATGACTTAACAGGTTTACCAAATAAGTTATACTTTGACAAAAAGATTAGAAATCAGTGTAAATTTGTTAAAAGGAATAAAAGGAAATTTTCTTTGATGATGCTTGATATAGATGGATTAGAGTATATAAAACTTTCTTTAGGATATGAATTAGCAGATAAATTAATAATTGAAATTGTAAATAGAATAAAATTATTACTTGGAAAAGACCAATTCCTAAGTCGTTACTCGGATGACCATTATGCGATTTTGTTATCTAATGTGAAGACTCATGAGGAATGTGAAGATATAGCTAATAGGATTCTACATATGTTTGTTAAATCATTCAAAATAGAAAATTTTGAATTAGATGTATCAGCAAATATTGGTATACTTATGTGCGATGGTGATATTCAGGATCCAGATATCTTACTAAAACAAGTAAAAGTTGCATTACTTAGAGCTAAAAGAGAAAAAAAGAATACATATAAATTTTATTCTACAGACTTAAAGATTCTAAATGATAAGGAAGCGATTATTAGGAATGATTTACATTATGCTATAAAAAGAGACGAGTTTAGAGTTTATTATCAACCTATAGTGAATTTGAGAAATAATGAAATATTAGGTGCTGAAGCGTTAATTAGATGGGTTCATCCTGCATTTGGAATGCTATATCCAAATGAGTTTATTCCTATGGCAGAGGAAACTGGCCTGATTATTGATATTGGTAAATGGGTATTAAGGGAAGCATGTAAAGACTATAAAGCATGGATCAGTAAAGGATTACCAGAGATATATGTGTCTGTTAATTTTTCGGGGATTCAGTTTTTAGAAAATAACTTTGTAGAAAATATCAAAGAAATAATTGATGAATATGGTTTAGATTATAGTTTTTTAACATTAGAAATAACTGAAAACATACTACTAACAAATACTAATAAGGTTGTTTCTGATCTTAAAAGCCTACGAACTCTTGGAATAAGAGTAGCTGTTGATGATTTTGGGACTGGGTATTCTTCATTGGCTATGTTAAGTGCTTATGAAATAGATGTATTGAAAATAGACCGTTCATTTGTCGTTAACGCACCTATAGATAGTAGGAGTGCTGCTGTGACCAATCATACAATAAATTTAGCTAAAGATTTAAATATTGATTTGGTAGCTGAAGGTATAGAGACTTGGGATCAATTATCCTATTTAATAGATACTAGTTGTCATAATGGACAAGGATATTTATATAGTAAACCACTTCCTCTAGAGGAATTTGAATTAATTTTAAATCAAAATAATTTTACATAATAATATGGAGCTAAATATGAAAAGACTGGTAAGTTTAATAAAAAAATCAATAAAAATGAAAGCTGAACTTATGAAAACAAGAACTCTTCTAAAAGCTATCCAAGAAAGCTCACCTGATATCATAGTATTTGCTTTAGATACAAAGTATCGTTATCTGACTTTTAATAGTAAACATAAAGAAACTATGAAGAAAATATGGGGAAAAGAGATTAAAGTTGGAATGAGTATATTTGATATTATTGGTCATAGTAAAGACCAAATTAAGTCAAAAGAAAACTTTGATAAGGCTTTAGCTGGAAAGAGATTCTCATTAGCCGAAGAATATGGATATGAAAGACTTTCAAGGATGGTTTGGAATAATTACTATGCACCTATTTATACAAAGGATGGAAAGATAATAGGTCTTACATGTTTTGTAATCAATATAACAGAGCGAATTCGTGCTAAGGAAGAAATTACTTATTTAAGCTATCATGATGAACTGACTGGTCTTTATAATAGAAGGTTCTTACAGGCAGAGATAAATAGGCTTGATACAGAAAGAAATCTACCTATTTCTATAATAATAGGTGATATGAATGGTTTAAAGTTAGCAAATGATATATACGGACATTCGACTGGTGACTTACTTCTTAAAAAACTTGCTGAAGTGTTAAAAAAAGTATGTCGAGCAGATGATATAATTGCACGTACGGGAGGAGATGAATTTACAATTCTCCTCCCTAATACAACTAAAGAAGATACAGAAGGAATAATTGAAAGGATTATAACCCAATTTTCAAATGAAAAAGTTAAGACAATAAAGGGCAGTATTTCAATGGGATGCGCTACTAAAATTAATAAACATGAGGATATCTTAAGTGTATTAGAAATTGCTGAAAGACATATGTATTTTTCAAAGACACTAGAAGGTAATCTTATCAATGATAACACGCCAAATACAATAATTCGTGAACTTCATCTAACTTGTCCTAGGGAAGAGGAACATTCAAAAAATGTTAGCAAGCTCTGTGAAGACATGGGTAGAGCAATGAAATTACCTGAAACAGATATAAAAAAGCTAAAAGATGCAGGATATCTCCACGATATTGGAAAAGTTGTATTAGATGAAAATCTATTAAATAATGCTCAAGAGCAAAGCCCTAAGATAAAAAAGGAAATGAAGCGACACGCTGTGGTTGGTTATAGGATACTTAATTTTTCTCCTGATACTTTAGATTTGGCTGATGCAGTCCTAACACATCATGAACGATGGGATGGTAATGGTTATCCTAAGGGTCTGAAGGGAGAAGAAATACCTTTAATGGCAAGGATTATTTCTGTAGTCGAGGGTTATGATCATATGACGAATAAGTTAGAAGAAAATGCCATAAGTAAGGAAGAGGCTATCGAAAAAATTGAAAGTCAAGCTGGAGCTAAATTTGATCCTGGCATAGTTGATGTATTTGTGAAGATGATGAAAAAACCTTAGGAATGCTCCTAAGGTTTTTTCTATAAGAACTTGCTTCTTAAATTACTCCAATACATATCCTTATTAAATATAAGTTTATAAATCTTTTTGTCCGATATTTTGAAATTAATATGGTTTAAATTATCATATTTAAATTCTACGCCATCATTTACTATTAAAGTAGAGTTTGTATATCTATTTTCAAGCCTTAAACTTACGATAGAATCCCCTGGTACTACTACACTATTAAATAGAGAACGATATGCCTTAGAGCTAATAGGAGCCAATGGTGCTATTTGTAATGTGTTTAAAGTAGGATATATGATACTTCCACCTACAGAGAAATTATATGCAGTACTACCTGAAGGGGTAGAGATAATCATACCATCTCCACTAAAATCTTCTAAGTGATTACCATCGATAGATACATCTAGGTGGATAACCTTTGATCTGGCACCTTTTACAACTATTTCATTAACTCCAGATAGAAAATAACACTTTTCTTTTGTACATACTTCTGCATCTACTAATAATATCTCTTCTACGATGTATTCTTTATTAATATACTTATTAATGAATTCATCTATATTATCAGGTAGTATTTCTTGAAAGAAACCTAGATGGCCTGTATTGATACCAACAAAGGGTATAGCTGGGAACTTATTTCTATGTACCGCTCTTAAAAAAGACCCATCGCCACCAACACAGATATTTAATTCAGCGTTATTATCATATTTATCTTTAACGACAAATCCTCTGGACTTTAGTTTTTCGGTTAATTCTGCTGATGTTTTTCTTGATTCAAAATTTCTATTAGAAATTATATTTATTATCCTTTGTTTGTTCATTTAAATTCCTCCTAAAGAGTACTACTATAATACGCATTTTCTGGTATAATTATAAATACATTATATAATAAAATTTGGTATATGGGGAGAGTATTATGGATTTATTTAAAGAAAGTCATAGTGTAATTATTTTTGACTGTAATACTGGGCACATATCATTAGAAGAGTTCTTATATGGAAATGACATCTCAGGACGCTTATTTAGAAAACTATATAAGAGTAAGCACATTTATTTAAATGGTGAATTTGTCAGAAAGAGTACTGAGTTAAAGAAGGGCGACAAAGTATCTATCTATATGGAGGATGAAGAAAATAATATTGCTCCAGAAAAAATGGATTTAAATATTGTGTATGAAGATAATGATTTACTCATTATCAACAAGCAAGCTGATATAGTAGTTCATCCTACTAAATCACATCAGGAAAATACATTATCAAATGGAATAGCGTATCATTTTAAGGAAAATGAGATCAACAAAAAGATAAGATTTGTTAATCGTCTTGATATGGATACTACAGGTATACTTATTGTGGCAAAGAATCCTTTTGCTCATCAACAGATAGCAATTCAATTAGAGGAAAATACAGTTACAAAAAAGTATTATGCTCTTGTAGAGGGTATAGTTGAAAAGGACGAAGACACAATTGATCTACCAATTGGTAGAGAAGAGGAACGTAGTATTAAAAAAATCGTTACTAAAAAAGGACAAGAGGCATTAACTACATATAAGGTAGTAGAGAGATTTAAGGATGCTACATTGGTTGAAGTACAGATATTTACTGGAAGATCACATCAAATAAGGGTACACATGCACCATATAGGACATCCTATAATTGGTGATAGTCTATATAATAAAGAAAGCCCCTATATAAAGAGGCAAGCCCTACATTCATATTATCTAAAGGCTAAACACCCTAGAACACATAATGAAATCGAATTTATAGCATCACTACCTAAGGATATGGAGCAGGTAATAAACCTAATGAAATAATTAAATTTCATTAGGTTTTTCTTCTTTATTTTCAGTTTCTGTAGTTTCTACCTTTTCTAAATCATCATTACTTTCTTCAAAATCTGATACTGTACTTACTTTAACTTCACTTTCAAATTCTTGATTTTTCAATGGCTTATTTTGAGTGATGTCCTTATTTTCCTTTTTAGGGGTATTTTCTTTAGTCTTACTAAGTATGCTCATTATGTTCATTAATTTTTCTATATCTAAGGATCCATCTCCTGAGGTGGAACCTTTACCTTTCATCATTGGCTCTACCATTCTTACTAATTTGTCTGTATCTTTAGACATGCTTTGACTCTTCATAAATGTATTAAGTAGATCAAACATCTTTTTGTATCTTTCCAAATTAACTACTAGTTCCAGTACTGAGCCTAAAGTTTGCATATTAGATCTTGGTACTTCTTCTTGAATTACAGAAGCGATTTTACTGATTCTTTCTCTATTGTCCTCAATAGGTATAGGAGCAGCTGCTGTTTGAACTGAAAGTACGCTTTGATCCATATATTCCTTTAATTCCATAATCCTAACAACGCTTTCTGTAATATAGATAGAGCGATTGATAGGATTGATATATTCTAAAGGCATCCAAGGCACTATTTTTTTAGCTAATCGTATTTTTTCTTCTGTGTATTGAGTATTAACTTCCATATTATCTATGTATTCATTGATATTGATATTAAGTATTCCTGCGCCTTTAGATTTATCTTTGTTTGCTCCTGATAATAAGATTAACAATAATATTATTTTCTCCAACTAAATCCCCCCAATAAAATACTATGATATTACAATATATGTTTATAACTTTGATTGTTTACCTATGAAAGTACTATATTTTAATTTTATTTCATAGAATTTTAAAAAATGGAGGTGTTAATAAATGAAGAAGAAATTTGGGGATTTTGGAGATTTTGATATTAAGAAGGATCAAGTGGATATGATAGAAGGAGTGACTAAACAGTTTGAAGATAAAACAGACGATGAAATATTTGTTGAAATAATCAATCTAAATGAACAAATGGAAAAGGATTTAAGTTTTGAAGAGTATGAAGCTATATTTGAACAATTGGATGCTATTAGGCATTTATTATCTGATGATCAATTGGAGAAATTAGATAAAATTTTGAAACATTTGGGGAGATAAATCTCCCCTTCTTCCATATGAAGGAAATGGACATGCAAGTACTGTGGTGCTATAATAGTAAATGAAATAAATATTATGTAAACCTGAAGGGAGAATCCCATGAAAAAAAATAAATATTTATTCATATTTATTGTATTAGCATTAATTGCATCTAGTGTATTTGTTTTACTAGAAAGAAGCAATGATATAGAAACGATTAACTATAAATCTTTTATTGAGATGCTTGAGAATGGGGAAGTAAAGGAAGTAACATTATCTGATTCAGCCGAAATCGAAGCAGAGTTAAATGATGGAAAAACTATTCGTACTGATAACCCTAGAACTGAAGATTTCAAAAAAGAATTATTACTTTTCGGAGTAAGTGTAAATGAACAAGGTACAGATTTTAAAGATATAATAACAGCTCTATTCTTATTTGGAGGATTAATTTACTTAGTGTATCATTTCAGAAATCATTCTCCTAAGGAAGCTGAAAAAGAGATGTCTAATCTATCAAATATGGATGATGTAGATTATGAAGCTAATATTACATTTGATGATGTGGCAGGTAATGAAGAAGCCAAAGAATCTCTTATGGAAATGGTTGACTTTATTCAAAATCCTGAAGTATATAACAAATATGGAGCAAGACTACCTAGAGGTGTGTTATTATATGGACCTCCAGGAACGGGAAAGACCTTACTTGCTAAGGCTTTAGCTGGTGAAGCAGGGGTACCTATATTCCCAGTATCAGGCTCTGACTTCGTAGAAGTTTATGCTGGACTAGGAGCAAGTAGAATCAGAAGCCTATTTAAGAAGGCTAAAGAAGCTGGTAAATCTGTAATATTCATAGATGAAATAGATTCTTTAGGTAAAAAGAGAAAAGGCAATCAAATCTCAGGTAGTGAAGAAGGGGATCGTACTTTAAATGCCTTGTTAGCTGAGATGTCTGGTTTCAAAGAGAATGAAGGTATCATCGTGGTTGCTGCTACAAATAGAATTGACGTATTAGATGAAGCTTTGCTTAGACCTGGAAGATTTGATAGACAAATAGAAGTACAACTTCCTGATATAAAGGCAAGGGAGCAGATACTAAAAGTACATGCTAAGAATAAACCTATTTCTAAAGATGTAAGTCTTAAGAAATTAGCTGAAGAAACTGTATACTTCAGTGGTGCTAAATTGGAGAATCTATTAAATGAATCTGCCATGATAGCTGTAAAAGAAAAAAATGATAATATCACTAAGGAACACATCAACAAAGCTTATTACAAAGTGTTAGTTGGTGATGAGAAGAAGGATAGAAGTGGTTTATCAAAAGAAGATAGAGAGATTACAGCATATCATGAAGGTGGACATGCTTTAGTCGCCAAGATAGTGTCTAAGGAAAATAGAGTTACCAAGGTAAGCATTATCCCTAGTACAAAAGGTATGGGTGGATTTAGTTTAAATATCCCTCCAGACAGAATGTACAAGAGCAAAAAAGAAATATTAAATAATATTATGGTGGCCCTTGGCGGTAGAGCTGCGGAAGAGATAATATATGGTGATGAAAATATTACTACTGGAGCATCTTCAGATATTGAAAAAGCTACAGAAATGGCACTATCTCTTATTGGAATCTATGGTATGGACAACCAATGTGGCTTAATTAGCTACAATGTAGCAGCATCAATGGATCTGAAAAGTGAAATAGATATTGTAAATAGAGCAAGGGAAATACTGGAAACATTGTACTCAGATACCAAGGATATTTTAATCAATTCAAGGGAAAAACTAGATTTAATAGCTAGTGCATTACTTGAAAAAGAAGTATTGGAAGAAAATGAGATTGATGAAATTGTAAACCAATAGCTATAATATCTTGAAATATGAGATTAAGTATTGTATAATATAAATAAGTTAAAAGTTAATAAGCCTGTGGTGTACGCATACTCAGATAATTCAACCGACATATCAGACATGGGAGTCTGCGTTTAGTGAAATATAACATGCCCCTTTGAGGGGACGTTAGAAAGCACTAACAGGAAACCCCCCTTTAAGTAGGCGGGTGTGAATTAGATGAGAAAACGGCATCGTGGGTTTTAATTTTTCAAAAGTCCTCTTAAGTATAACTTAAGAGGACTTTTTGCTACTATGTATAAAATATTCTAAGAATGGAAACATATTATTATATAATTATATAATTAATGGAGGGATAGTGTGGAAATTTCAACTAAGGATATATTGAAGAAGAAAATATTAGATGTACAAGAGTTAATAAGAGACTATGAGAAGCTTTCAAAGAGAATTGATGATATGGAAGTCGCTGATTTATTTAAAGAATATGCTGAGGAATGTGGATTTCAAGCACAAAACTTGCAAAAGATACTTAAGAAATATGAAGAAAAAAATAGCCAAAACTGATTGCATAAAGGATTTTAGGGTAATAAATTAAAATAATAACAATATTGCAAAGGGGAGTTTGATATGATTAGAAATATTTTCGAGGAAAAAAGAAGAGAAGTAGCAAGAAAGAGAAAGATGGAATCAGCTAAGAATGTGGCAACTGGAGCTGCTTTTGGTACAGCATTAGGTGCTATAGCTGGTCTTTTATTTGCACCAAAGTCTGGTAAAGAGACTAGAAAGGACATAGCTGATAAATCAAAAGAAGTTAAAGATAATGTTTTACTTACTATCGAAGAGTCAGTAGAAGCTACTAAAGAATTAACAGATAAGATAACTCAAGATGTTAAAGTAAATATTGAAGCTTTAAAAGAAAAGAAAATAAAGATGAAAGATGATCTCATGGTGGATGCAGCGGATGTTATGGAAGATGCTGGTGAGGGGATTGCTGAAATAGGAGAAATAGTTGGGGAAAAAGCTCAAGAAATAAAAAATGAGATAAAATAACTTAAACTATATGAATAAATAACTTCAGATAAGGGGGTTAACCTATGGATGCAAATTTAACAATTCAAGATTTATTTACCATAATTTTATTTATAGTAGGTATAGGGGTAGGTATTTACTTTATATTAGTTTTAAGTAAAGTAAACAAAATCCTAGGTCAAGCTAAGGATATGATAGAGTCCAATATTAAAGAAATAGATACTACTATCAAACAATTGCCAGACATAAGCATAAATATAAATGATATTACTAAGGAAACAAAAGAGACACTTACAGAACTGAAACCTGAGATTAATGGTTTAATTCATAATATAAATTCCATATCAGATCAAGCATCGTGTATCACGAATACAGTTAAAGGAACCACAGATAAGGTGAGCCAAACTGTAGATGATGTAACCAACAGTATAACCGATACTGCACTAGCGTTTCAATATGGAAGTAAAACCCTAACGGATTATATAAATATTATCATGGAGATCTTTGAGGCAATTAAAAATATGCTAAGTAAGCGATAGAGCCCTATATATAGGGCTCTTACAATTTTATTTTAATATTGAATATGGATAAATAACTGATATACTATATAGTAGGCTAAAGTTTTTTATTAACATGATGAAAGGCTGATAGAATGAAACGCATTAAAATGATAGTTAATCCTTCCTCGGGAAGGCAAAATGCTGAAACTAGGATTGATCAACTAAGTAAATTGTTGTTAGATGATGGCTATACTTTAAGTAAGTTTTTTACACGTAATAAAGATGATGCAATGAATGAAACCATAGAAACCTGTAAAGGTGATTGGGACTTTATTATTGTTTCAGGTGGTGATGGCACTGTTAATGAAGTAGCTAAAGGTATTGCTTTAAGTGAAAGGAAAGTTCCAGTAGCTATTCTTTCTCAAGGAACAGTAAATGATTTTGCCAACTATTTGAACTTACCAACAAAGATTGCAGATTTTTATGATATGATAAAAGCAGAAAAAATTATAGATATAGATTTAGGAAAAGTAAGAGATGATTATTTTGTAAACGTAGCTGCAGGAGGATTGCTTACAAATGTAGGCTATCAAGTACAACCAGAAGCGAAGGCGATACTTGGTAGATTAGCATATTACTTGGAAGGACTAAGATCATTTGCAATAGAAGGTCTTGCGCCAATAAATATGAAATTTGAAAGTGAAGAATATTCAAGTCAAGAAAAGGTACTATTGTTTCTAGTTTCCAATAGCTCCTCTATTGGTGGATTTAAGAAGTTAGCACCAAAAGCAGATGTAATAGATGGTTTGCTTGATGTGTTAATAATAAGAGATTCTGATATGGCTGAAATTGCAAATATATTTTTTAATTTACTAAGAGGTGAACATATCAATCACCCAAATGTTAAATACTTTAATACAAATAAAATTTCAATATCCTGCGATACTGAAGTTTCATTAGATATTGATGGTGAATACGGTGGATATTTACCTGCAACTTTTGAAGTAGTGCATAAGGGGATGAAGATTTTTGTCTCTTAGAAAGGGGTGAGTTTTGTGTCAAATAAGAGAATTGATGAGAATGTAGCAGAAATAGAGAAACACCTAAGAAGAATAGATTATACTATAAGAAAAAAGGGTAGAGAGATAATTTCTGAGGCTAATATAACTATACCTCAATTTCAAGCACTACAAATACTAATACACAATGAAAAATTAACTATCGGTGAATTAAGTCAAAAAATGGCTTTGGCTTGTAGTACAATAACTGATTTAATTGATAGAATGGAAAAATCAGAGTTAGTAATTAGACAAAAAAGCGAAAAGGACAAGCGTGTAGTTATAGTGGAAGTTCTCCCTAAAGGGCATGATATTCTAGAAAAGGTTCTTAGAAAGAGAAGAGAATATCTAAAAGGGAAGATTTCACATTATGATTTGAACAGTTTGGAAGTTTTAAGACGAGAATTAGAAACCTTACATGAGGCTATAGATAAAAACGATTAATATTGAGTTTCAGTGAAAAGGGGTAATTGAATGAAACTTATCAATAATAGGTTTAGAGTTACTGGTATCATTAACCAAGGGGAAATAGAAGAATCTTATATAGTAAAAGATCTACAACAAAAAGAAAAAATAAAGTTTCTTACAATATATAATGCTAAAAGAGATAAAAAGGTAATAGAGTACTTAACAGATGAATATCAACCTATAGTGAATGTTAAACATTCTAACTTAATTAAATTAGAGGAATTTGACATTGTAGAAAGTATAAATCTAAAAATATCAAATCAATTAATCTATTATGTCTTAAGTGAGTATATAGAAAGCCCTAGATTAGTAGATTTAAATAAAAACTTGGATTTAGACACAACCTTAAAAATAATATTGCAATTAATGTCTGTGATTGATTACCTTCATTTTAGAGGATATATTTATAGACATTTAAGTCCAGGAAATATTTTTATATGTGATGATTATAGGGTTAAGATTAGGGATTTAGCAAGTATATATAGACACTTTGTCTATTCACATCATGACTATCTAACAGAACTATTTATCGCTCCTGAAACATTCTCAAATAATGATGAATCAAATAAATATGTTGATTATTACTCTATAGGAATGATAATGAAGTATCTTCTATTCAAAGGCTTGAATATTGAAGATGTTAGTAAGAATAATTTTAAAGATGAATTTAATCTAACTGAAAATCAGAAAGTATTCTTATTAAATACCATAAAAAATCTTACTCATAAGGATGCTGCATTTCGAAACATTTCTTTGTTAAATCATATTAAAAACATAGTTAGATCTTTTAAATTAGACTTTGATTGTGATTTGGTAAAAGAGAGAGACCATTTGATTTTAAGTACAAGCATCATTGGTAGAGAAAAAGAGATAAGTACATTACTTGAAATTGATGATTCTATTGCAAAGGGTATTAAAAAGTTTAACGGTGTTATCATTACTGGAAGATCAGGCTCGGGGAAGACGAAATTATTGAATGAGGTTGGTTTTAGATTTGGTTTACTTAATAGACCTATTCTACATTTAAAAGGTAGAGAAGATATAACTTCTGGTGGATTAAATATAGCTACATTATTGAAAGCATCGTTTAAATATGCACCTAATGATTTAATAAATAAGTATAATGATGATTTTAGCTGTTTATTAGAGCATAATTTGCCAAAAACTACACAACAAAAGTATTATCTATACAATAGATTGGCGGATTATTTTGCTGATTTATCTAAAAATAGGACAATCTATATATTGATAGATGATATAAATGTTGCTAATGAAGATTTTATAAGTTTCTTAAATTATTTGATGTTTAGATTGGACAATCATAAGGTGTTTCTAATTGCTACATCTGTAGATTCGGTATTAGTTCAAAACAAAATCAATGTAAAAAACTTAAGAGTCATGATAAATCAAGATTCAGTTTTACATCTTGAATTAGATAACCTGAATGAAACTGAAACAGGCAAATTTGTTATGGCAGTTTTAGGTGTAAGCTATGTACCTTTAAGATTTAGTTCATTTATATATAAAGAAAGTCTGGGTAATCCTAATTACATAAATTATATACTTAAGGACTTGTATAAAAGGGAAGAATTATATATGTCTGAAAAGGGTGAATGGGAAACCATAGAAAAAGATTATAATAAAATAATAATTTCTATTGATGAAAATCATTTAATCAATAATCAATTGGAAAGTATTGATGAGGATAATTATAAGATTTTAGAATTGATTTCAACATCAAAAGATATGATTACCAGAGAGACATTGACAGAAATGCTTAAAATCCATGAGGAGAGATTAAACTCAGTTATTAGATCTCTTATAGAATCAAAGATTATCGATGTAAAAATAGATGGGAATAAAGAGACTTTAACTATATATAGTACAGAACTTAAGAAAACAGTCTACTCAAGAATAGACTACAGTAATAGGATTAAACTCCACAAAGAAGCAGCTAGTACTATACTAAAACTTTATGAAGATGATTATAGTTTTATGATGGAAGAGTTAATACATCACCATATTTATTCGAATCAAAAGGATCTTGCTTTAAATATTGTTTTGTCTGAGGCTTTAAAACAAACTAATAGATTTAGTTCTTATTCTATTTATTTATGGGAACATGCTTATAATCTTGTAAAAGACACCGATAATGAAGTAATATTAGATATATTGAACTCACTCATAACAATTTATGAAATGAAGGGTTATGTTGAATTGATAGGTGGTTATATTACAAAGATGCACAAAATTGCCTTGGAAACAAATAATTTGGAATACGTAATTAAGGCAATATATCATCAAATAGAAATATATCTAAACGCAAATCAAATTGACATAGCAGTTGAGTTGATATCAGAGATTGAGAAAATAATTCAAGATAATAAAGACTTATATGAAGGACGAATATTATTTTTAATTAGTAAATCTAAATTGGGATTTAGTACAAGTAAATTAGATAATATGGTAGATGATCTTAATGAAGCTATTAGACTATCGAAAGAAAACAATATACTGAAATATCTAGGAAATATTTATAATCTGTATGGTCTTTATTATTATATGAATGGAATGTCGAAAGAAGCCTTAGAGTACTTTAATAAAAGTATTATAGCCTTTGATATAGATGGACATATAGTCGAAGAAATCAAGCCTATCAACAATATTGGGAATATATATGCTAATGTATATGGAGAAGAAGCTGAAGCTCTAGAATACTTTTTAAAGGGCTATAAGATTGCATCAAAATATGAATTTGCAAAAGCAAGTTCTGTATTCACTAGTAATATTGGAGATATCTATTATCGAGATTTCAAACTAGAAGAAGCTTTACAATACTTTGAAACCTCTAGAAATATTTCAAATGAAATTGGAGATTATAGGGGTACAATAATATCTAATTTAAATCTTGGAATGATATATTTAAGAGGGGATAGGTGTGATAAGGCGGATGAGGTATATGACTTTATTGAAGAAATTAATAATAAAGAGCCAATTGTAGATAGTGAAATTCTTACTATTTATTATACTTTCATGGCAAAATATAATGACCATTATGGAAGATTAGAAGAATCGCTTAATTTTTATAAATTATTAAGTGATATTTCCAAAGATTTTAATGATAGGAATTATTTATATGCAGAATCTAATATTTTAATTATTAAGGCTTTTAAATATTCAGATTATAATAGGGACAAATTGGAAAAGATAATTGATGTATATAAGTTAAGCAAGTTAAACAATATGGAATTGGAGATTCTACTTATTTTTGCATCACTAGCAGTTATGTTTAAAGATAGAGACTTTGCAGAGGATATTTTAAAAATATATTCTGAAATTAGTGATGATAGTAATGAAAGCCTTAGAGCACTAAGGGATACTTTAGATTTATGTATCAACCCATCTGTGGAAAAGCTATTATATTTAGAAAACTACCAATATAAGAAAATCTATAGAGATTATAAGCTTTTTATTCACAAAGTATTGGCTAGTGAGTGGGCAGTGTTATATAATTATAGTAGAGCCATAAGCCATAGTTTTAAGTCCTTAGATAATATTATGAAAAGAGCAGAAACTATTAAGGATAAAGAGTTAATATATTGTTTTATAGCTAAACGAGATGGAGATAAACTTAAATTCGATTTGAGTAAATATATAGAATTGGAATTTTCCAGAACAATCGATTATATTTCACTAGATGAAGCTCTTAGAACAAATGAGAGATATAATGATTTGATTTATATATTAAAACAGTTGGATTCATCTGAATATAGAAAGATTAAAAATTTGGATAATAAATATGAAGAAATGGACTCAATCGAAACATTGATAAATGAATTCACAGATGATTATCAAAGAAATCTGGATTTGACTTTAAATTATTTAGGATACGAGACATTGGCAAATCGAGGGTTTATCTTAATGCTAAATGAAGATGATAATAGCTATAAAATTATTTCATCCTTAGTAGAAGGAGATACTTATGTACCTAGGGAGAATCTGTTGTCTCAATCAAATAGAAGTTCTGTAGGGATATTGATTAATAAAAACTTAAGAAATATGGAAGATAGTAAGTATATGGAACTTATGCCAGAGGAGGCAGTTGGTATAATCTGTGTCCCTCTTACTGATGATATAAATGATAAAATCAAAATTGATAGAAGAAAGAAAAATACTATTTCGCAAGTAAGAAATCATACTTTATTTGAAAAACCAAAGATATTTATCTATTTTGAGACCAATAGTTATTTAAATAGATTTGAGTATGAAGAACTAATATTAATCAACCAGATTGCTAGCCTTATTCAGATTAATGTAGAAAATAAGTATTTAAGAGATTTAACTGTTATTGATAAATTAACTGGGGTAATGACTAGAAAATACTTTGATTTACAAATTGATAACATTATTAATAGATATAATAAATTTCAAGGTACATTTAGTATAATTATGATAGATATAGATAATTTTAAAGGGTTAAATGATACTTATGGCCATTTAGTAGGGGATGATGTTTTATCTCTTATAGGTAGAAAACTTTTAGAAAGTGTACGCTCAACAGATTTAGTAGCAAGGTATGGTGGTGAAGAATTCATCATAGTACTATTTGAGACTACTATTGAAGAAGGGATGAACATTGCTGAAAAAATTAGGAAGAATGTATCAACTATTAAGGTTCCTAATATGGTAAGAGAAATAACTGTTAGTATAGGATTAGCTCAGTATCCTGATCATAGTCAAACAAAAAAGGAATTGATAGGAAAAGCAGATCAAGCTTTATATATTGCTAAAGAAAAAAGAGGCAAAAATAATTCTGTTATATGGACTATAGATATGGGTGAAGGTTCAAACAACCAAAATAAACTAGCAGGTATACTAACTGGCAATATCAATAAAGATAATGTAAATATTTCAGCAGTAATTAATACAGTAGAACTTATCCAAAGTAAAAATAGTGAATCTGAAAAAATTGCTGAGTTTACTAGTAGAATGTTGGAAGTACTGGAAGCTCAATATTCAACATTTATTAAATGTCAATACAATGATATGGAACATCCTTATCTCTATAAAACAAAGATTAGAAATATACCTGAATGGGTAAATACACCTAAACTAAATATGGAGATAATAAATAGAGTTATTACGAACGAAAAAGGAGAGTTCCTAGTTGATTGGGATAATTCAGAGTATCTAGACCCAATTACTGAAGAACCAGTCTGGCAGTCAATTTTGGTTATACCTTTAATAAGAAATGACATTGTATTGGGGCTTATGTATCTTTCAGCGCCATTTAAAGAAAAAGAATTTACTTTTGATGATTATAATTTAGGAAACCTGTTATCGAATATTTTCGCGGCAGGACTTGAAATGTAGTAAAAGAAATGTAGTTAATTTAGGAGGGAGTAATATGGCTGTTACAATTAAAGACGTAGCAAAATTAGCAGAAGTATCAATATCCACAGTATCAAGAGTCATCAACGAATCTAAGCCCGTTAGCCCAGAGGCAAGAAGAAGGGTTGAACATGCCATTGAAACTCTTGGATATGAACCAAATGAAGTAGCAAGAAGTTTAGTTACTAAGAAATCAAATCTTATCGGTGTTATAGTCGATGATATTGGAAATCATTATGTGTCACAGATTGTTCGAGGTATTGAAGAAATCGGTAGAATGTATAATTATGACATAATAATTTCTTCTAGTTACGGAAATGCTGATACTGAATTAAAGTTTTTACAACTTTTAAAGACAAAGCAAGTAGAAGGTATAATCCTTGTATCAGAAATAGTTAGCCAAGATGTTGTTGATTATATGAAAAAATCTAAATTAGAATTTATGTATCTAAATAGGTATTATAGAGTACCTGATTTACCTACTATTGATTTAGACTATAAGAAAGCTACAAAGGCTATGATGGATTACTTAATAGAGTTAGGCCACAAGAAGATCTTGTATTTAACACAAGAAATAGATAATGATTTAACTTTAGAAAAAGAAAAAGTTGAAGTCTATACAGAGGCTATGAAATCTATTGGTGAAGAACCAATATTGGTACAACTTAATAATCATGGAATCGATGGTGGTTATAAGATTGGTCGTGAAATTGTTAAACTAAAGGAAGAAAAGGGCATTACAGCAGTATTCTGTTGTCAAGATGAATTAGCAATAGGATTAATGAATTATCTATATGACAATAATATGAATGTACCTAATGATATATCAGTTTCAGGATATGGCGATATAAATGTTGCTTCTATATATAGACCAACACTTACAACTATTAAGGAACCTTATTATGATTTAGGAGCCATCTCTATAAGAAA
Organism: Tissierellaceae bacterium; assembly: GCA_031460505.1. Classification (GTDB taxonomy): domain Bacteria; phylum Bacillota; class Clostridia; order Tissierellales; family Tissierellaceae; genus JAAYTL01. Next base: position 8,109 of record JAVKTT010000004.1, on the reverse strand, counting down.
AATGCTTAAAAAACTTATTGGTGAACCTATAGATGAGGATAAAATCGTATTACCAATAAGGTTAATAAAAAGAGAATCTTGCAAAAAAATATAAAACCATGGCTTTAGCCGTGGTTTTTTTCAATACTTTATTAGAGTGCTAAAATAGTAGGATAAATAATGAAATCGGAGGAGAATGTATGAATAAGGTTTATATTGATGGAAATAGCCTAATGCTTGACGACTTTATCAATGTTACTAGGCATAATTATGTAATTGAACTTACTAAAGAAGCGGAGGAAAATATAAATAAATCTAGGGCTATAATTGATAGATACGTTGATGAGGGTAAGGTCATCTATGGTATAACAACAGGTTTTGGTAAATTTAGTGATGTATCAATAACAGGTGAGGAAGGAAAACACCTACAAAGAAACCTTATTGTAAGTCATGCTTGTGGAGTAGGTGAACCTTTAAGCGAAGAAATTGTAAGGGGAATTATGCTACTTAGAATAAATGCCTTATCTAAAGGTTATTCTGGTATTAGATTAACCACAATAAACACATTGATTGAAATGCTAAATAAAGGTGTTCATCCAATAATTCCAGAAAAAGGATCCTTGGGAGCAAGTGGTGATTTGGCGCCATTATCCCATATGGTACTAGTAATGTTAGGAGAAGGGGAAGCAGTATACAAAGGTGAGAAGCTCACTGGTAAAGAAGCTATGGATAAAGCTGGTATAGATGTGATTGAACTTGTGGCTAAGGAAGGTTTAGCATTAATCAATGGAACACAAGTAATGACATCTATAGGAGCTCACACAATATATGATGGTATAAATTTAAGCAAGATGGCTGATTTAGCAGCAGCATTGACAACGGAAGCCCTTAATGGAATAACAGATGCCTTTGACGAAAGAATCCATATGGTTAGAAATCATTATGGACAAAAATGTAGTGGTAAGAATCTACTTACTGTGTTAGAAGGAAGCAAGATGACTAGTAGACAAGGAGAACTTAGGGTACAGGATTCATATTCCATTAGATGTACTCCTCAAGTCCATGGTGCTAGTAAGGATTGTTTTAAATTTGTAAAGGAAAAAGTTGAAATAGAAATGAATTCTGTAACTGACAATCCTATAATATTTCCTGATGATGATGAAGTGATTTCTGGTGGTAACTTCCATGGGCAACCAATGGCTCTTCCTTTTGATTATTTAGCTATAGGGATTGCTGAGCTAGCTAATATATCGGAAAGAAGATTAGAAAGATTGGTAAATCCAAGTCTGAGCAATGGATTACCTGCATTTTTAACAAAAAAAGGAGGTCTTAACTCAGGATTTATGATTGTGCAGTATTCGGCTGCATCATTGGTATCAGAGAATAAGGTATTAGCCCATCCGGCTAGCGTAGACTCCATACCATCATCAGCAAATCAAGAAGACCATGTTTCTATGGGGACAATAGCAGCACGAAAAGCCAGGGATATTTTAGATAACTCCAGAAGAGTTTTAGCTATGGAGATACTTGCTGCTTGTCAAGCTATTGATTTAAGAGGAAATAAAGGATTGGGTATAGGTACTGATATAGTGTATAATATAATTAGAGGAAATATTCAAACTTTAGAGGAAGACAGAATAATGTACCCAGATTTAGACAGATGTAATGACATACTAAAGAGCAATATAATTGTTGAGAAAGTAGAAGAAAAGGTAGGTCAATTAATGTAAGGGGGTATTTGTAATGGAATTTCTACCAGGAATAAGGAGAGCACCAAAAAGGGAACTGAATCTTACAAAGAATGAAATCAAAATAGCTCTACAAAACGCACTAAGGTATATTCCAGAAGAAGATCATGAAGAAATTGCACCGGAATTTTTAGAAGAATTACTAACTCGTGGTCGAATATATGGATATCGTTTCAGACCTAAAGGAGCTATCAAGGGAAAACCAATTGATGAGTACAAAGGGAAATGTATTGAAGGGAAAGCATTTCAAGTAATGATAGACAACAATTTGGATTTTGATGTAGCACTATATCCATATGAATTAGTAACATATGGTGAAACTGGGCAGGTATTCCAAAATTGGATGCAATACAATCTAGTTAAAAAATACTTAGAAGAGCTTACTGAAGAACAAACATTAGTTATATCTTCAGGTCATCCAGTTGGTGTGTTTAAATCTTCAAGAACAAGCCCAAGGGTTGTTATAACAAATGCACTTATGATAGGAGCATTTGATGATCAAGAACATTGGATAAAAGCTCAGGCTATGGGTGTTGCCAACTATGGACAAATGACTGCAGGTGGATGGATGTATATTGGACCACAGGGAATTGTTCATGGAACATATAATACTATTCTTAATGCTGGTAGAATGAAATTAGGTATTCCTGAAGAAGGTGACTTAAGAGGACACCTGTTTGTTAGCTCGGGACTAGGTGGCATGAGCGGAGCACAAGGCAAGGCCACGAAAATTGCAAATGGTGTTGGGATTATTGCTGAGGTAGATTACTCTAGGATAGAAACTAGAATAAAGCAAGGATGGATCGATGAATCCTATGATGATTTAGAGGAAATTTTTAAGTCTGCAACAAAAGCTATGTATAATAATGAATCTACTGCATTGGCATACCATGGAAATATAATTGATCTATTAGAATATGCAGTAGAAAACAATATTCATATAGAATTATTATCAGACCAGACTTCATGTCATGCACCATATGATGGTGGATATTGTCCGCAAGGCTTAACTTTTGATGAAAGAACTGAGATGCTAGAAAAAGATAAACCTAGATTTATAGAAGAGGTAAATAAATCATTGATTCATCATTATAATTTAATCAAGGCATTGGTAGATAGAGGCACCTATTTCTTTGATTATGGAAATTCTTTTATGAAGGCTGTTTATGATGCTGGGGTCAATGATATCTGTAAAAACGGCATAGATGAATCTGAAGGTTTTATATTTCCATCCTATGTGGAGGATATTATGGGGCCTATGTTGTTTGACTATGGTTATGGACCATTTAGATGGGTATGTTTAAGTGGTAAACATGAGGATTTAATTAAGACAGACCATGCTGCCATGGAAATCATAGATCCAAATAGAAGAGGTCAGGATAGGGACAATTATATATGGATCAAAGATGCAGAAAAGAATAAGCTGGTAGTAGGTACTCAAGCAAGAATTCTATACCAGGACGCAATTGGTAGAACAAACATAGCTTTAAAGTTTAATAAAATGGTTAGAAATGGAGAAATAGGACCTGTGATGCTTGGTCGAGACCATCATGACACTGGTGGTACAGACTCACCATTTAGAGAAACGGCTAATATCAAAGATGGAAGCAATATAATGGCTGATATGGCAACCCAGTGTTTTGCAGGAAATGCTGCTAGGGGCATGAGTTTAGTTGCGCTTCACAATGGCGGTGGAGTAGGTATAGGTAAATCCATCAATGGTGGATTTGGTATGGTTTTAGACGGCAGTGAAAGAGTAGATAATATATTACGTACTGCTATTCCTTGGGATGTAATGGGCGGAGTAGCAAGACGTGCATGGGCTAGAAATCCTAACTCTATAGAAACAAGTAAAGAATTTAATGAAACCCATAAAGGAACAGATCATATAACTATCCCACATATAGCAGACGAGGAACTAGTGGATAAGTTAGTAGATAATAGAATCTAAAGGAGGATTATCATTGGCAAGATTAGTTCAATGTGTACCGAATTTTAGTGAAGGATGTAATGAAGATGTTATTCTGAGTATTCTAGATGAGATAAAAAAGGTAGAAGAAGTTAAGTTATTAGATTATTCTATGGATAAAGATCACAATAGAACAGTAGTTACATTTGTAGGTGAGCCAGAGGCAGTTATTGAAGCTGCCTTTTTATCTACTAGAAAAGCAGCTGAGTTAATAGATATGACTCTACATAAAGGAGAACATCCAAGAATGGGTGCTACAGACGTAATTCCTTTGATCCCAATATCAGATGTAACCATGGATGAATGCGTAGACTTATCTAGACAGTTAGGCAAAAGAATAGGCAATGAATTAGGCATCTCTGTATATCTATATGAAAAATCGGCTTCTTCTCCAGGAAGAGAAAACTTAGCAATTGTCCGAAAAGGTGAATACGAAGGAATGGCTACTAAACTAATGGAAGAAGGATGGGGACCAGATTTTGGGCCAAGAGAATTAAATATAAAATCAGGCGTAACAGCAGTTGGAGCTAGGATGCCATTAGTAGCATTTAATATAAACCTAGGAACTGACGATATAAGTATTGCTAAAAAAATAGCTAAGATCATAAGAGCCAGTGGAGGAGGTTATACCTATTGTAAAGCATTAGGTATAGAAATCAAGGAAAGAAATATAGTTCAAGTGTCTATGAATATGGTAGATTACACAAAAACATCTCTATTTAGAGTGTTCGATACTGTAGAACGAGAAGCTAGAAGATATGGTGTTAATGTTGTTGGAAGTGAAATAATTGGACTTATTCCCATGAATGCTTTAATAGATACAGCCGAGTATTACTTAAGATTGGAGAACTTCAATACTTCTCAAATATTAGAAAAAAGAATGGTAGAGTAGGAAGATATATGAAAGGGTCGGTGTGTACATGAAAGCAACTCTGGTTATTAAAAATATTGACAATTTGATTACCCTTAAGGGAGAGAACCGAGCTAGGGCTGGAAAGGAAGCAAGTAATATAGGGCTTATTCATAAAGGTGTAGTAGCTATTAATGATGATAAAATTATCTTTGCAGGTGATAAATTACCATCTAATATAGAGGTAGATAATAATACTATAATAATAGATGGAGAAGGAAAAACAGTAACCCCTGGTTTAATAGATTCTCATACACATTTAGTACATGGTGGTTCTAGAGAAAATGAATTAGCCATGAAGTTAAAAGGGGTTAGCTATTTAGATATTCTAGCAGCTGGTGGTGGAATACACAGTACTGTTAAGGCCACAAAAGAAGCGAGTTTCGATGAATTATATAATAAGGCTAAGAAAAGCTTAGATAATATGTTAAGCTATGGCATAACCACAGTAGAAGGTAAATCTGGATATGGAATTGATGATTTTGATACAGAAATTAAGCAATTGGAAGTTGCAAAAAAACTAAATCAAGATCATCCTGTAGACATTGTATCAACCTTTATGGGAGCCCATGCTATCCCAATTGAGTATAAGGACACCCCTGATGAATTTGTAAACATTATAATAGAAGAGATGCTACCTATTATAAAAAGAAAAGAGCTTGCGAAGTTTTGTGATGTATTCTGTGAAGAAGGAGTATTTTCTATTGACCAATCAAGAAAGATTCTTTTAAGAGCCAAAGAATTAGGAATGGGAATTAAAATCCATGCTGATGAAATTAAACCTTTAGGTGGGGCTGAACTAGCGGCAGAATTAGGATGTATATCTGCAGATCATCTAGTAGCAGCAAGTGATGAAGGTATTAAACAAATGGCTGAAAAGGGTGTAATAGCTAATCTACTACCTGGAACAAGCTTCAATCTACAAACTGGCAAGTTCGCTAATGCAAGAAAAATGGTAGAAGAAGGTGTTGCGCTAGCATTGTCTACTGATTATAATCCGGGCTCCTGTCCAACTGAAAATATTCAATTGATAATGAGCTTTGCTTCGTTGATAATGAAGCTTACACCTGAGGAAGTTATCACAGCTGTTACAATAAATGGAGCAGCATCTTTAGGATTAGAAGAAACCCATGGAAGCATAGAAGAAGGAAAAGTCGCAGACATGGTGATCTTTGATTCTCCTAATTTTGAATATATAATTTATCATTTTGGGATAAATCACACCCATTCTGTAATCAAAAATGGTAGAATAGTATATGAAAAGTAATTATGTTTAGGAAGGTATGACTAATGATAAGTGAAATGATTAAGGCGTTTTTGCTGGTATTTGCAGCAGAAATGGGGGATAAAAGTCAGATAATAGCTATGACCTTTGCAACCCAATTTAAAAAAATGGATGTATTAATAGGAGTAACAATAGCTGCTATCTTAAATCACGGTTTAGCAATAGTGCTAGGAAGGTATTTATCGAAAGTTATACCTTTAAATCTTATTCAAATTATTGCGGGATTTATATTTATCGTATTTGGCTTAATGTCCTTAAAAGATGAGGAGTTAGAAGATTTTGATGCGAAAAAAACCTTTAATCCAATAAGTACAGTTGCATTTGCATTCTTTGTAGGAGAGTTAGGAGATAAGACACAACTAACTGCTATGACTTTAGCTAGTGAATCTTTCTATCCATTATTTATTTTAATTGGTACTTCATCAGCTATGGTAACGACTAGTGCACTTGGAATACTAATAGGAAGTAAGATAGGTGACAAGATACCAGATATACTAATAAAGATAATTTCTTCTATTGTATTTATTATATTTGGGTTTATTAAATTGTTGGATGTACTTCCAGCTAGATATTTAACCCCTATGAATATCTGGGTATTTATATTACTTATTTTATCTTTGGAGATTTATTTAGTATGGAGACTAACAAATAATCGAAAGTTAGCTATATCTCCTATGAAGGAAGTAGCTAAAAATTTATATGTTCAGACTGAAGCATTAAAGAAATCATTGGATAGTATTTGTTTAGGTAATGATGTTTGTGGTACATGTTCAGGTAAGAGTTGCTTAATAGGGTTTATTCGCTTTATTATAAAAGAAGCAAGAGAAAATCAACTTTATTATGAAGGTTTTACTATGGATGTTGATATGTTTATTAAGAAAGACTACGATAAAAAACAAATCATACAATCATTAGGATTGATACTTGCTGATTATCATAAGTTCAAATGGGAAGATAGCGAAGATTTTGTTGTTAAAAAGATAAAAGATGGACTAGAGCATCTTTTATTTAGTAGTTCTATAGATGAAACTCAAGATGTTGATAAATATATAAAAGAAGTAAGTAAAATTGATAAAAAATTAGCTAAACTTATAGAAGCTGAAGTTCAATATAATTTAAGTTAGAGGTGTAAATTGTGTCTATTAGGTTGATGATAGTTGATGACCATAGATTGGTGAGGGAAGGCATAAAGAAGATATTATCAGATACTAAGGATATAGTAGTAGTATCTGAAGCTTCTGATGGAGAAAAGGCTATAGAGCAGGCACATATTCACAACCCGGACATAATACTTCTTGACATCGTAATGCCTAATATGAATGGTATTGAAACATTAAGAAGAATGAAAGATTTAGGGGTAAAAAGCAAAGTTGTTATCTTATCAGGATTCTCAACTAAAAACTATATAATTGATTCTATAAAGATAGGGGCTAGTGGATATATCACTAAGGATAGTGATGGAACTATTCTTATTAATGTTATAAGAAAAATATATTCAGGAGGTACATATCTACAGCCTAGTTTGGGGAAAATACTTAGGCAGAATATAGAAGAAGAACTTGTTGATGAATCTGATATTGAAAAAATAAGATCTCTATCAAAACGAGAATATGAAGTATTAAAATTAATGGCTACTGGTCATAATAATAAAGAGATAGGTCAAAATCTATATATAAGTGAAAAGACTGTAAAAAACCATATTACCAATTTATTTAAGAAACTTGAAGTAGAAGACAGAGTTCAAGCAGTTATATTTGCTTATTATAATGAAATTGTGGAGATAGCAGCAGATATCTAAATGAATTATATAAAATAATATTGACAAACAGGTAAAAACCCTGTATAGTATTAAATTGTCAGCTAGAGGTTTTAAATCTAGTTTACAAATTACTCAACTGAACAAATAAAAATCTTAGAAAATAAGTATTGACTTTTGACTCAGAAGAGTGTATTATATTAAGAGTTGGCTCTAAAAAAGAAACAAATAAGCCGACAAAATAATTTAAAAAAGTAGTTGACATAAACTAATAAATTATGTTATACTAAAAAAGTCGCTCCGATAGAGAGTTGACACAGAACCTAGATAATTAAACAGTGTGAAGTACTTTGAATTAAAATTAAGTAACACATGACAATATGTCAGCAAACGAATAATGAGCTACATCAAATTTTCTTAATGAGAGTTTGATCCTGGCTCAGGACGAACGCTGGCGGCGTG
>JAVKTT010000003.1:0-297470 GCA_031460505.1 Tissierellaceae bacterium | reverse complement strand
TAGGGAGCTTGGCTAAACTTTGTTTTTCAGGCAACTATACTTTAAATGAAGTATTTAAATTGATAAAAGGAAAAGGTGGATTAGTATCATATCTAAACACCAACAATGCAAAGGAAGTATCCGACAGAATCGATAATGGTGACACCTATGCTGAAAAAATATATTATGCTATGGCTTATCAAGTAGCAAAAGAAGTTGGTGCGGTCTCTACAGTATTAAAGGGACAAGTTGATGCCATTTTATTAACAGGTGGTATAGCATATGATAAAAGATTTACTGATTGGATTATAGACATGGTTGAGTTCATATCAAAAGTATATATATATCCAGGAGAAGATGAACTATCTGCACTGGCCGAAGGTGGTTTAAGAGTGCTTAGAGGAGAAGAAGAAGCCAAAACATACATTTAGGAGATATCTATGAAAAAAGACAAGAGAGTTAGAATAATAATAGGTCATTATGGTAGTGGGAAAACAGAATTTAGTATAAACTATGTAGCTAAATTATCAAAGATGAACAAAAAAACTATGCTAGTTGATTTAGACGTAGTAAATCTATATTTTAGAAGTAGAGAAAAAGCAGAAGAATTGTCCTCTATGGGGGTTAAAGTTATAGGTGGTTCTATTAACGCTAATGCTATAGATATACCTATGATTCCAGGAGAAGTTCTTACTGCATTCCAAGATGAATCATATGATGCAGTATTAGATGTAGGAGGAGATCCAGCAGGTGCCAGAACATTAGGTAGATATGTTGAATACTTAACAGAAGGCAACTATGACATGTTTTTTGTATTAAATGCAAATAGACCTGAAACACAGACAGTAGAAAAAGCTATAGAGTACATGACTAGGATTGAAGATACTGTAAGAGCTAAGGTTACAGGTATAGTAAACAACACCCATATGCTAAAGAGTACATGCATTGATGATGTTCTTAAAGGGTACGAGCTTTCTTTGAAAGTATCAGAGAAAACAGGTGTACCTTTGAGATATAATGTGGTTTTGGAAGATTTAGTTTCACAACTTCCAAATGATTTAAAAGGGGATGTATTTCCAATAGAGTTATTTATGAGGGAAGAGTGGATGCTTTAATAAAAAAAAGGAGGGATTCGTGTGGCCAAAGCAAAAGGAAAGGTAACATTTAATGAAGATATTTGCAAGGGATGTGGTCTATGTGTACCAGTATGTCCAGTAAATATAATATCTTTAGAAAAAATAAGGATAAATAGAAAAGGTTATCATCCAGCTGGAGTAGAAGAGATGGATAAATGCATAGGATGTGCTAACTGTGCACTTGTATGTCCAGACTTAGTAATAACAGTAGAAAGAAACTAGATTAAGGAGGTTTTAGATAATGGAAAAAGTTCTCATGAAGGGGAACGAAGCAGTATGTGCAGCTGCAATAGCAGCAGGTTGTAGATATTTCTTCGGATATCCAATCACACCCCAAAATGAAATACCAGAATATATGTCAAGGGAATTACCAAAGGTAGGAGGAGCATTCATTCAAGCTGAATCAGAGGTAGCTGCAATCAATATGGTATATGGAGCAGCAGGAGCAGGTGCTAGAGTAATGACCTCATCTTCAAGTCCAGGAGTTGCATTAAAACAAGAGGGTATATCATACTGTGCTGGATCAGAGTTACCAGCAGTAATAGTAAATATGATGAGAGGTGGCCCAGGACTAGGAAGTATCCAACCATCACAAACAGACTATTTTCAAGCTACAAGAGGCGGTGGGAATGGAGACTACAGAACTATAGTGTATGCACCAGCAGATGTCCAAGAGCTAGTAGATTTAACAATGGAAGGATTTGACAAGGCGGATTACTATCGTAACCCAGTAATGATCCTATCAGATGGATTTATAGGCCAAATGATGGAACCAGTAATATTCAAAGATAGAAGTAATGTAGAAATACCAGAAAAACCATGGGCAACAGTAGGTACTAAAGGTGAAAGAAAACCAAACATAATTAACTCATTATACTTAGCAGCAGAAGAATTAGAAGAACATAATCGTCATTTAGTAGCAAAATATGATGAAATGAGAAAAAATGAAGTTAAAGTAGAATCCTACGGATTAGAAGATGCAGAATTAGTAATTGCAGCATATGGAACAACATCTAGAATTTGTAAAACAGCAATATCAAGATTGGCAAAAGAAGGATACAAAGTGGGAATAATTAGACCAATATCCCTATGGCCATATCCATATGATGAATTTAATAAAATAAACGACAACTGTAAAGGCGTATTAACAGTAGAGATGAACACAGGCCAAATGACAGATGACGTGAAAATAGGATTAAATGGAAGAATGCCATCATACTTCTATGGTAGAACAGGTGGAATGGCACCAACTCCAGAAGAAATTGTGAATAAAGTAAAAGAAATCCTAGGAGGTGACAGATAATGACAGTAGTATTTGATAGAACAACAGGCCTTACAGAAGTAGAAACTCACTATTGTCCAGGATGTACCCACGGGATAATCCATAGATTAGTAGCAGAAGTACTAGTAGAGCTAGAAATCCTAGATGACACTATAGGTGTATGTCCAGTAGGATGTTCAGTACTAGCGTACAAATACTTTAATTGTGATATGCAACAAGCAGCACATGGTAGAGCGCCAGCAGTTGCAACAGGGGTGAAGAGAGTACACCCAGATAAATTCGTATTCACATATCAAGGAGACGGAGACTTAGCATCCATAGGAACAGCAGAAATTGTACATGCTGCACATAGAGGAGAAAAAATCTCCACTATATTCGTAAACAATGCTATTTACGGTATGACAGGTGGACAAATGGCACCTACAACTTTAGTAGGACAAAAAGCAACAACTGCTCCATATGGTAGAGATGAAGCCTTGTCAGGGAAACCACTTAGAATATCAGAAATGTTAGCAACAATAGACGGAGCGAAGTTTGTAGAAAGAGTATCTGTAGATACACCTGCAAACATTAGAAAAGCTAAAAGAGCAATAAAGAAATGCTTCGAAGTACAATTAGAAGGTAAAGGATTTGGAATAGTAGAAGTACTATCTACATGTCCTACAAACTGGGGATTAACACCAACTGAATCAATAAAGTGGTTACAAGATAATATGATCCCTTATTATCCCCTTGGCAACTTCAAAAGTCCAGAGGAGGTAGAGTAAAATGGAAGAAAGAATAATAGCAGCAGGATTTGGTGGACAAGGAGTTATGGCTCTAGGACAACTCCTAACATATGCAGGAATGGTAGAAGACAAGCGAGTATCATGGGTACCTTCATATGGAGTAGAAATGAGAGGTGGAACAGCAAATTGTAACGTAATCATCTCAGATGAGCTAATCGGATCACCTGTAGTAATAGAAGCTACTACTGCATTAGTACTGAATAAACCATCATTTGATAAATTTGAAAAATCAGTAGTACCAGGTGGAAGACTATTTGTAAACTCATCCTTGATAGAAGATAAATGTATGAGAGAAGACATAGAAGTATATTATGTTCCAGCAAATGATATAGCGAATGAAATAGGAAACAATAGGGTAGCAAATATGGTAATGCTTGGGGCATATCTAGAAGTAACAAAAATGGTTGGACTAGACTCTGTAGAGAAAGCATATTACAAAGTATTTGGAGAAAACAAAGCACATTTACTTCCAATTAATAAGCAAGCTTTAGAAGCTGGTGCAGAATCAGTTAGAAAATAATCAAAAAAGTGAAGGCTCATAGCCTTCACTTTTCTTTTAATAATATTACACTCCTGGAATAGCAACTTGCCTATTTTGAAGTAGCTTAAGAGTTAATTGAATTACCATTTTTTCCTCTATTTCTCTAAAATATTTTTCTTCAAACGGTAGATTATCATGATGAGGTCTTTCGCGACCAATGAATTCATCAAACTCATAAAAATTAGCAGAGATTAATTCGCAGAATGGCAGTTCATTAAAGTTTTCAGTTCTAAATTGATTTATTTCTGAAAGATCACCTGCCAACAGACTATCCTTTTCAGCAAAATATTTGTTTGGTAAATCTTTTTGAGTAAAATATTCAAATTCAGATACAGTATTTGTTAACAAAGCTGCAGGTGGAGTTATAAAAGTAATAGGTGTAGACAATTCAAAAGGAACATCTATAGTGCAGTGACGGATATCTCCACAAACACCTTGTCTATTTGAGCAATCTCCAGTAGTATAATCAATATTTTTCCTAACAAATCCCTTGATAAATAGAATGTTTGTAGGTTGAAGTAAAGTACATTGGGTAACCTTTAGTCTTTTCTTAATGTCTTTAATATCTAATGCCAACTCAGGTAATTTTATTTTTGCATAGACGTTAAACTGAACTGTAAATTCAGATAGTAAAACGGGTACTTTTACTATGACGTCTCCTGGTAAAGCAGCTGGAGTAACAGGGGTATTGTCAACATTCTCTACTGTAGTACTGTCAACATCAACACAATGATACTTACTTGAATCTCCACATATATTATCTTTTGGATTTATAGGTTTAGCTACTTTTTTTGTATCTGCAACCTTTTTTTCTATTACATTTACGTTGCTAACTTTAGCATTATTTAAATTATCCATATATAGATTCCTCCATTATTTTTATTTTTTATGGTAAAGGAATTATATCCTTGTCCCTAGTATAGTTTATTCCTTAACTGGACAAAGGGTGAATAATATTTTTTAGTCAAAAAAAGATAATTGTTCCATGTTTACAGACGATAGGTTAGATATGGTAATTCCAATTAATCTAACCTTTTTTGGTAAGTTAATTTCATCTAATAGAGCAGTAGCTATATCATAGATATCATTGGCACAGCTTACATAATGAGTTAAGGTTTTACTTCTAGTGATAACCTTAAAATCTTCATACTTCAATTTTATACTAACGGTTTTTCCATTGAATTGGTTTTTATCTAAGGCAGCCTCAATCTCTAATGAGAATTCATAAAGATAAGATTTAAGTATTTCTTTATCATCAGTATCCTCGCTAAAAGTAGTTTCAGTTCCTAGAGATTTTCTTTCTCTTTCCGTATCAATAGTCCTTGTATCTATACCCCTAATTCTGTGATATATCTCGTTTCCATGTTTTCCAAAGAATTCTACAAGAAATTCCTCACTTAATCCCATTAAATCTTCAATAGTGTATAAACCTATATTGTACAATCTCTCTGCAGATTTAGGGCCTATACCGTGGACTTTTTTTACATTTAAAGGTAGGAGTATATCTGGTATCATTTCATGACTGATGATCTTGATTCCATTCGGTTTATTCCAATCGGAGGCAAGCTTAGCTAGAAACTTATTATAGGAAATTCCAATAGATATGGTTAGACCAGTGCTATTAAAAACCCTTCTTTTTATTTCATTAGCTACATCTAATGAACTCATATTTAAGCTTGTTACATCAAGATAAGCTTCATCAATGGATACAGGCTCTACCAAATCAGTAAAATCATAATAGATATTAAAAATTTGTTTTGATACCTCTTTGTATCTACTCATTCTTACAGGTAAAAATATACCGTTAGGGCAAAGTTTTTTAGCCATAAAGGCAGGCATAGCAGAATGTACACCATATTTTCTGGCTTCGTAACTTGCAGTAGTTACAACTCCATGATTAGATGAACCACCTACTATAATAGGTTTACCTTTAAGTGCAGGATTATCTTGCTCTTCTACAGAAGCATAAAAGGCATCCAAATCTATATGTAAAATATTTAAATTATCCATATTCTCACCATCAATTAATTTGTGACCTTATTATATAATAGGAAACTTAAACTAACAAGCCAAGTCAACCTATACAAGTAATATTTTTGTGCAGATTGTTTACACTATGTTATACTATTATTATTAATTATTGGAGGGTAATGATGATACCTGATTATGTAAATCTGATTTTGAATAGATTGTATGATACTGGTTTTGAAGCATATATAGTCGGTGGTAGTGTTCGTGATTTATTATTAGGTAAAGAACCTAATGACTATGATGTGGCAACAAATGCAAAGCCTGAAGAAATAGAAGAAGTATTTAGTAATCTAAAGACTATCCCAATTGGGAAGGAATATGGTACCATTGTAGTTGTGCAAGATGAAGGCAAAATAGAGATAACAACCTATAGAATAGAAGGAAAATATCTAGATGGCAGAAGGCCCTCTGAAGTTCAATTTTCAAATAATATTGAAGAAGACCTAAGTCGTAGAGATTTTACTATAAATGCAATGGCATTTAATGAAAAAGCAGGATTGGTTGATCCTTTTAATGGTAAATCTGATTTAGAAAAGCAGATTATTAAAACAGTTGGTAATCCTAGAGAAAGATTTAGTGAAGATTATCTGAGAATACTAAGGGGAGTTAGATTTGCTACTCAACTAAGTTTTGAGTTAGAAGATCAAACATATATAGCTTCAAAAGAGATGAGTAATCTATTAGCAAATATAAGTATGGAAAGAATAAGAGAAGAGCTATTCAAAATTCTAGTATCAAAAAAACCCTCTAATGGAATAAGACTTATGAATGATCTAAATATTCTAGATAGTATCTTACCTGAATTGATGGCTGAAGTTGATTTTGATCAGCACAATCCAAATCATGATAAAAACGTATTTGATCATACCCTTTGTGTCTTAGATGGAGTATCAAGCACATTAGAAATTCGTTTGGCAGCATTATTTCATGATATAGGAAAGCCTCACACTTTAACCATTGATGAAAACGGGATTGGACATTTTTATGGTCATGAGAAAGTTAGCAAGAATATAGCAAGGGATATACTGACTAGATTAAAATGTTCAAATGAATTAATTAAAGATGTATTATTACTAATAGGTGAACATATGTCAAAAAGTAGAAGTATGAAGGATAAGGGTATTAAGAGGCTAATTAGCAGAGTAGGGGAAGAAAGAATATTTAAGTTAATGGAATTACAAATAGCTGATAGGGTATGTACAAATAAAGATGCTGATATAGACTTCTTAGTTGAAAGAAAGGGTGAAATACAGAGAATCTTGGATAACAATGAACCTTATCAAAAAAAACATCTTGCTATTGATGGTTATGATATAATAAACTTAGGATATAAAAGGGGCAAAAATATCGGAGAAATCCTAGACTATTTAATGGAAAAAGTACTGATTAACCCTAAATTGAATAATAAAGAAAAATTAACTGAATTAGTTAAAAATAAATATAGAATTAGTGATGATTAATATTAGAAGGGGGACTGACTTTGTCAAAATTATTTGGTACAGATGGAATAAGGGGAGTTGCAAATACAGAGTTAACACCTGAATTGGCTTTTAAAGTTGGAAGAGCTGCTGCTTATATTTTATCTAATGGTGAAAATGGAAAAGTTCTAGTAGGTAAGGATACAAGGGCTTCGGGGGACATGCTTGAATCGGCTCTTGTGGCAGGTATCACTTCCATGGGATTAGATGTTGTTTTATTGGGTATTATACCTACGCCTGCTGTTGCATATTTAACTAGAAAATATAGCGCCTTAGCTGGAGTAGTTATATCTGCTTCTCATAATCCAGGTGAATATAATGGAATTAAATTTTTTGATAATAAAGGTTTAAAACTTCCAGATGAAATGGAAGATAAAATTGAAGAGATTGTCAAGGATAGTAAAGAACTAGATACTCATAGGCCAACTGGAGAGAGAATAGGTAGAGTAAATATTGAAAAAAATAGCTCAACTGATTATAAAGAATATCTAAAATCTACTATAAATATAGATTTGACTGGTATGAAAATAGCAATGGATTGTGGGCATGGTGCTTTATATAATATTGGACCAGAGATAATCAGAGAGTTAAATGGACAAGTGGTAGTAGTCAATGATACTCCAGATGGTATGAATATAAATAGAAAATGTGGATCCACCAATCCCGATATTATTAAAAATCTAGTTATCGAAGAAAAGGCAGATATGGGAATATCATTTGATGGTGATGGAGATAGAATCATTGCAGTAGATAACAAGGGGAATTTAGTAGATGGAGACCATATTTTAGCTATCTGTGCGACCCATTTAAAAGAAAAGGATAAATTACCAAACAACACTGTAGTTGGTACTGTAATGACGAATATGGGCTTAGATATTTATCTAAAAGAAAACGGTATGGACATAGTAAAGACCTCTGTTGGAGATAGATATGTTCTGGAAGAAATGCTAAAATCTGGATACGTAATAGGTGGAGAACAATCTGGTCACATAATATTTTTAGATTATAATACAACTGGTGATGGATTGGCTACAGGACTACATCTTTTGGAAGTAATACAAGAAACAGGCAAATCTCTAAATGATTTAAATAAACTGATGACTAATTATCCACAAGTATTAGTAAATGCAAAAGTTGACAATGATAAAAAATATAAATATTTAGAAGATGAAGTCATAAAAGAAGAAATAGAAAAAATAGAAGAAATCTTTCATGGACAGGGTAGAGTAGTCATTAGACCTTCTGGTACAGAGCCATTAGTTAGGGTAATGATTGAAGGAAAGAATCAAGAAGAAATAACAACTATAGCAAAGAATTTAGCGCAAACTATAGAAAAAAGAATAGGTTAATATATTAACTTGGAGGTAGAATATTGAAAACAAAAATAGTAGCAGATAGTAGTTGTGATTTAAATAAGGACTTAGAAGATATGATGGATGTAAAATTAGTACCATTTAAAATAGATGTTGATGATGATTCTTTTGTGGATGATAAGGACATAGATGTATCTGAACTAATAAGAAAGATGCATGCAAGTCCAAATCCAATAAAGACATCATGTCCATCACCAGGGGATTTTGCTAAGGAATATGACGCTGAGAATGTATATGTGGTAACTATTTCTGAGCAGCTATCTGGGACATATAATAGTGCGGTTTTGGCTAGAGATATGGTTTTAGAAGAGTCACCAGGGAAATTTATTCATGTGTTCAATTCTAGGTCTGCTAGTGTAGGCGAGACTCTAACTGCAATGAAGATCAAAGAATGTATAGATGAGAAACTTTCCAATACTCAGTTAGTTGAAAAAGTAGAAAGCTTTATAGATGATATGAAGACATACTTTATATCTGAAGACTTAAGCAATCTAGTGAAAAATGGTAGAATATCAAAGACCAAAGGACTATTAATCAATGCATTAAATATAAAACCAGTTATGAAAGCAACAGATGATGGAAATATTGAAATGGTTGATAAGGCTAGGGGCAGTAAGAAAGCATTTAAGAAACTTATAGATATAATTGGTGAAACTGGAGTAAATTTTGAAGAGAGAATAGTTGCCATATCTCATGCTAATGCTTTACAAAAAGCATTAGATCTTAAAGAAGATTTAAAAAAATTTAACTTTAAAGATATAATTATAGTTGAGACAAAAGGTTTAAGTACAGGATATGTAAATGATGGTGGAGTAATTTTAGCTTTTTAGAAAGGTGATTTAATGAAGAAAAAAGTAGTACTAGGCATGAGTGGTGGTGTTGACTCTTCTGTAGCTGCATATGTATTACAACAACAAGGATATGAGGTAATTGGAGTTACATTAAGTCAAATACCTCATGATGAAGTATTTGACGAATATGCAGGAGGTTGCTGTTCTATATCTTCAGTTTATGATGCAAAAGAAGTTGCTCATGAATTAGGTATACCGCATTATGTATTGAATTTTAGAGGACTCTTTGAACGAAAGGTTATAGATTATTTTGTTGATGAGTATCTAGAAGGAAGAACACCTAATCCTTGCCTTGCATGTAATAAATTTATAAGATTTAGTGAGTTCCTAGAAAAGGCTAAGAGTCTAGGAGCAGATTATCTAGCAACTGGCCATTATGCTGTTGTTGAAAAAGATGAATCAACAGGTAGATACCTAATGAAGAAGAGTAAAGATATGGGGAAAGATCAAACCTATTTTCTACATCAGATGACACAATATCAGTTATCCCATACATTATTTCCTTTAGGAGGATATACTAAGGATAAGGTAAGAGAGTTGGCTGAAGAAATAGGATTGATTATTCACAATAAACCTGATAGTGAAGAAATTTGTTTTATTCCAGATGATGATCATGGTAAATTCATTAAGGAAAGGGAACCAGATAAAGTGGTACCTGGTAACTTTGTAGATACTTCAGGTAATATTCTAGGACAACATAAAGGTATAGTTTACTATACAATTGGTCAAAGAAAGGGTTTAGGTATTGCACTTGGAAAGAGAATGACTGTACAAGGTATTAATCCTGATAAAAATGAAGTTATCTTAGGTGATGAATCGGGTATATATAATAGTAAGATCTTTGCAAGTGATGTAAATTTTATCCCATTTGACAAACTAAGTGATGAAATGGAAGTAACTGCAAAGATAAGACATGGTAAGAAAGAATCAAAGGCCAAGATCAAGCCTCATGAAGATGGGGTTATCGTAGAGTTTTATGAGCCTCAAAGAGCTATTGCCAAGAGTCAGGCTGTAGTCTTTTACGATGGTGATATAGTTGTTGGCGGTGGATTGATTAGAGAAATATTAGACTAAAAAAATTATTGACAAATCCTAATTGGGTGGTATAATATTAGAGTAGTTAATATTTATGCGGGAGTGGCGGAACTGGCAGACGCGCTAGACTTAGGATCTAGTGTCATTGACGTGGGGGTTCAAGTCCTCTTTCCCGCACCACACAAAAACCAATGGGATATCCATTGGTTTTTTAATTGCTTTAAAATTAATGGATTGTTATAATAGTATATTATGATATAATATTATGGATAAAAAGGGAATTAAGAAAAATTTGAGGAGGATACAGCACATGAGCGCGGTTTTTGAAAAAAAAGAAAACAATAAAGTTTCTTTTAGCTTTGAATTAGAAGCTGATAATTTTGAAAAAGCTCTACAAGAAGCTTATACAAAAAATAGAGGAAGATTTAATATACCAGGTTTTAGAAAAGGAAAAGTTCCTAGAAAAATAATTGAAATGAATTATGGTGAAGAAATCTTCTATGAAGATGCTATAAATCTTTTACTACCTGAAGCATATGATAATAGTGTTAAAGAATTAGATCTAGAACCAGTTGACAATCCAGATGTTGATATAGAACAAATAGTAAAGGGTGAACCTATAGTAGTAAAGGTTCAAGTTGACGTAAAGCCAGAAGTAAAACTCGGCGACTATAAAAGTATAGAATTAGAAAAAGTAGAGTATAATGTAACAGATGAAATGATTGAACATGAGCTTGCACACGTTCAAAAAGACAATGCTAGAATTATAAGTGTAGATAGAGAAACAAAAGATGGGGATTTACTTTTAATTGATTTTAAAGGATTTTTAGGTAATGAAGAATTCCCAGGAGGAACAGCTGAAGGATATGAATTAGAAATTGGATCAAACACATTCATACCTGGTTTTGAAGAACAATTAATTGGTAAAAATAAAGAAGAAGAAATAGATGTTAATGTTACATTCCCTGAAGAGTATCATGAAGAATCGTTAGCTGGAAAAGATGTAGTATTTAAAGTAGTAATCCATGATATTAAAGAAAAAGAATTACCAGAATTAGATGATGAGTTTGCTAAAGATATTAGTGAATTTGACACATTAGAAGAATATAAACAAGACATAAAAACTAGACTTGAAAAAGAATTAGAAACACAAGAAAAAGCTGAAAAAGAAAATAAAATTGTTGAAAAAGTAATGGAAATCTCAGAAGTGGATATACCAAATGGTATGATTGAAACTCAAATAGATGATGAAATAAGACAATTTGATTTCAGAATGAGAAATCAAGGTTTAGGATTAGATAAATATCTTGAAATAACAGGTACTAAAATTGAAGATATGAGAGAACAATTTAGACCAGTTGCTGAAAGAAGAGTAAAAGCTGATTTAGTTTTAGAAGCAATTGCAAAGGCTGAATCAATTGAAGTTTCAGAAGAAGATATAGACAATGAATTAGCTAGAATGGCTAAGCAATATAATGCTGAAGACATAGGTGAGTTTGTAGCTGATATGAAAAAAGGAAGTACTGATTTCCTAAAACCAGGAATTTCTAATGGAAAGGTTATAGATTACTTACTAGAAAATGCTAAATTTATATAAGAGGAGATGATATGAATGGCATTAGTACCAGTAGTAGTAGAACAAACTAGTAGAGGTGAAAGATCCTACGATATATATTCAAGACTTTTAAAGGAAAGAATTATATTTTTAGGTGGAGAAGTTAATAACACTATGGCTGATTTAATAGTGGCACAGTTATTATTTTTAGAGGCTGAAGATCCAGATAAAGATATACAAATATATATAAATAGTCCAGGTGGATCAGTAAGTGCAGGATTTGCAATTTATGATACAATGCAATACATTAAACCTAAAGTATCTACAATTTGTATAGGTATGGCTGCAAGTATGGGAGCATTTTTACTTGCTGCAGGTGAAAAAGGTAAGAGATTCTCACTACCAAACTCTGATATAATGATTCATCAACCACTTGGTGGAGCTCAAGGTCAAGCAGAAGACATTAGAATCCAAGCAGAAAAAATAATTGAAATAAGAGAAAGAATAAACAGGATTCTAAGTGAGAGAACTGGTCAACCTTTTGAAAAAATAGCAAAAGATACAGATAGAGATTATCATATGTCAGCTCAGCAAGCTGTTGAATATGGTATAATAGATGAGGTTATTATATCAAATAAATAAATTAAGTGAGGTGTAACCATGGCAAAATATGAAGACAAACAGCTTCGATGCTCTTTTTGTGGGAAACCCCAAGATCAGGTTCGTAGATTAATAGCAGGACCAAACGTCTATATATGTAATGAGTGTATAGAATTATGTCAAGAGATAATAGAGGAAGAATTCATGGATTCATTTGATTATGAAATGAAAGAACTTCCGACTCCTGCTAAAATAAAGTCTACTCTAGACCAATATGTAATACAACAAGAAAGAGCAAAGAGAGCTTTAGCCGTGGCTGTTTATAACCATTACAAAAGGATAAACAAAAAGACAACCAAGAAAAATGATATAGAATTACAAAAGAGTAATATAGTAATGATTGGACCTACAGGTTCTGGTAAAACATTACTTGCTCAAACTTTAGCGAAGATATTAGACGTACCTTTTGCAATCGCTGATGCTACATCCCTTACTGAAGCAGGTTATGTAGGTGAGGATGTTGAAAATATAATACTAAAACTTATCCAAGCTGCAGATTACGATATTGAAAGAGCAGAAAAGGGTATAATATACATTGATGAAATAGATAAAATAGCAAGAAAGACAGAAAACCCATCTATTACTCGAGATGTAAGCGGTGAAGGGGTCCAACAAGCACTACTAAAAATATTAGAAGGAACTGTTGCAAATGTTCCACCACAAGGTGGTAGGAAACACCCTCATCAAGAATTCATCCAAGTAGATACAACAAACATACTTTTTATAGTAGGTGGAGCTTTTGATGGATTAGATAAGATAATCCAAAATCGTGTTGGAAAAAATTCAATAGGATTTGGTGCAGAAATTCAATCAAAGGACGATAAGAAAATCGGTAAACTACTAAAGGATATGCAGCCAGAAGATTTACTAAAATTTGGTTTGATTCCTGAGTTTGTAGGTAGATTACCAGTATTAGTAACTCTAGAAGAATTAGATGAAAATGCTTTAGTAAGCATTCTTACTGAGCCAAGAAATGCATTAGTAAAACAATATAAAGAATTATTTGCAATGGAGAATGTAGATCTAGAATTTGATGAAGAAGCCTTGAAGGCAATAGCTCAAAAAGCAATAGAAAGAAAAACAGGAGCTAGAGGTCTTAGAAGTATTATTGAAGAGATTATGCTAGACATAATGTTTGAAATACCATCAAGAGATGATGTGGAAAAATGTCTAATAACAAAAGATACTGTGATGAAACTGGCTGAACCTACTTTAGTATTGTCAGACATGAAAAAGAGTAGGGCAAAGAAATCTGGAAATACAGAATCTGCATCTTAAAGGCTCACTTGATGTGAGCCTTTATTATTCTCTAAGAAAAGGAGGGAAAATATATGTTAAATAATTATTATAAAGTAGAAAAAATGACCCTACCTTTAATACCTTTGAGAGGAATATCTATTTTTCCTTATATGGTAATTCATTTTGATGTTGGAAGAGATAAGTCTATCAATGCACTGGAAAAATCCATGTTAGATGACTCATATATATTATTGTGCTCGCAGAAAAACCCAAAAATTGATGAGCCAACTGAAGATGAATTCTACTATATTGGAACTGTTTCTAAAGTTAGACAGATGTTAAAACTACCAGGTGGGAGCATTAGAGTCTTAGTAGAGGGTGTTAGTAGGGGTAGAATAAATAAAGTATTACAAAATGAAGAGTATTTTGAAGCAGAAATAGAAAATTTAGTCTATGATCCAGAGTATGTGGTTAAAGATAAGGACATGGAAGCTGCAATGAGGTTAATTATAACTGACTTCGAGGAATACATTGAATTAAACCAAAAAGTATCTCCTGAGTTATCCTCAGCCGTTTTAGATATAGATGATCCTGGAAGACTTGTTGATGTAATTGCTTCTTATGTATTTTTGAAACCTGAAGAATATCAAAATATTCTAGAAACCTTTGATGTATATGAAAGGATGGAAGTTCTTCACGGGATTTTGCAAGAAGAAATCGAACTTCTAAAAATTGAAGACAAAATTAATCAAAGAGTAAAAAAACAGATCAATAAACTGCAAAAAGAATATTATTTAAGAGAACAGATGAAGGCAATACAAAGAGAATTGGGTGAAGGAGACGAGATCTTAGGTGAAGTAGAGGAGTACCAGTCAAAGATTGACAAGATAAAGATGCCTAAGGATGTAAAAGAAAAAGCTTTAAAAGAGCTAGATAGATTGTCTAGAACATCACCTCATTCTGCAGAATTAGGAGTTATAAGAACTTATTTAGACTGGATTGTCGATTTGCCCTGGGACAAAGAGTCTAAGTCTAAAATAGATATCAATAAAGCTAGAGAGATATTAGATGAAGACCACTATGGGTTAGAAGATGTAAAAGAAAGAATTTTAGAGTTTATAGCTATAAGAAAGTTAACAAATTCAATGAAGGGACCTATTCTATGTTTAGTAGGGCCACCAGGGGTAGGAAAAACCTCTATAGCTAAATCAATATCTAGGGCTTTAAATAGAGAATTTGTTAGAATGTCCTTAGGTGGAGTAAGAGATGAGGCAGAAATTAGAGGGCATAGAAGGACATATGTAGGAAGTATGCCTGGTAGAATAATAAGCTCCATTAGAAAAGCTGGGACTAAGAACCCTGTATTTTTATTTGATGAAATAGATAAGCTAAGTAGTGATTATCGAGGAGATCCTGCTAGTGGTTTACTTGAAGTGCTAGATCCTGAACAAAATGGTTCATTTGTAGATCACTTTTTAGATGTACCTTTTGATTTGTCTAAGGTAATGTTCGTAACTACAGCTAATACTACACAATCCATTCCTGCACCATTGTTGGATAGAATGGAAGTTATTAGAATCAGCGGTTACACAGATGAAGAGAAGCTTCAGATTGCACTAAAATATCTATTGCCAAAGCAACTTAAAGAACATGGATTGAATGAGGAAAGTTTAGTAATTTCTAATGCTGCAATAAAAAGTATAATAGATTATTATACTAGGGAAGCAGGAGTTAGAAATTTAGAGAGAAACATTGCAAATATTTGTAGAAAAGCAGCAAAAATTATAGTTGAAAAGGAAGTTAAAACTGTAAGAATTAATGCAGGCAATATTTCAAATTATCTAGGTTCTCCTAAGTATAGATATGATATAGTTGAAGAAAAGGATCAAATAGGTGTAGCAAATGGATTAGCTTGGACTGCGGTCGGAGGAGAGACATTATCTATTGAAGTCAATGTTATGAAAGGTAATGGTAAACTTCAATTGACAGGAAAACTTGGCGATGTAATGAAAGAATCAGCTGCAGCTGGCATAAGTTATATAAGATCTAATTCTACTTTATTTAATATTGAAAGTGAATTCTACAAAGACTTGGATATTCATATCCATGTTCCTGAAGGAGCAATACCAAAAGATGGTCCATCGGCTGGTATCACAATAGCCACTGCTGTAGTTTCTGCCTTGTCTAATACGCCAATTTATAGAAATGTTGCAATGACAGGAGAGATTACTCTAAGAGGTAGGGTATTACCTGTTGGTGGAATCAAAGAAAAAGTTTTAGCAGCAAACAGGATGGGAATTGAAAAAGTGTTATTACCTTATGAAAATAGTAAGGATTTAGATGAAATACCAGAGAAGATAAGAAGAAAGATGGAATTTGTGCTTGTAAGGAATATGGATGAAGTGTTAGAACATGCATTAGTAAAAGGGACTGAAAACCATGAAGATAATTAACTCTGATTTACATGCTATAGCAGTTAAGCCTGCTCAATATCCAAAAGATGATTTACCTGAAATTGCATTTGCAGGTAGGTCTAATGTTGGGAAATCATCTTTTATTAATTCTATGATAAATAGAAAAAATTTGGCTAGAACAAGTGGGAAACCAGGTAAAACACGAACAATCAATTTTTATATAATAAATGAGGAATTTAGATTTGTCGATTTACCAGGATATGGCTTTGCGCAAGTATCGAAAGTAGAGCAGAAAAAATGGGGAGACATAATAGATAGGTATTTAACAGATAGAGAGAATCTACGAGAGGTAATACTAATAGTTGATATAAGGCATGAGCCAACGGCTCAAGATTTGATGATGTACAATTGGATAAAATCATTTGGATTTACTGGAATTGTTGTTGCGACTAAAGCAGATAAGATATCAAAGGGAAATATTCAAAAACACTTAAAAGTCATTAGACAAAAACTAGATATCAAAGATTCGAGTCTTGTTATTCCATATTCCTCTGCGAATAAAACTAACAAGGAATTAGTTTGGGAAGTTTTATCTGAGAAGTTATAATAACAACAAAAGACCAGCGGTGCTGGTCTTTATGTATTACTCTTTTTCAAATAAATCTTTAGTAGCTCCACATACTGGACATACGTAATCTTCTGGTAGATCTTCAAATGCTACGCCAGGTTCAATACCTCCATCTGGATCTCCTTCTGCTGGATCATATACCCAACCACATGGTCCACATACCCATCTTTCCATATTCACATTCTCCTTTCTTTTGTTATCATATAAATGTTACCCAAATTATAGCAAAACTAATCAATTATTACAATAAAATTAAATTGGTTATATACTTGTTTATTTGGGTAAATTAAATAATGAAAATATATTTTATGGACGTGAGAAAAATGGACTTTACCTATTATGGTTCTGTATGCAGTGATTTAAATCTCATTAAGAATTTCTTAGATGAAATCATAAATAAACTTAATAGAATAATAGATAATGGAGATACAATATTTGATCTCAAATTAATTTTAAATGAACTTGTAATTAATGGTGTATTTCATGGGAATGAATGCCAAGATACTAAGTGCGTTAATCTATCTCTCACAATCAAGGATGGGAAAATCATAATTGAAGTAGAAGATGAAGGTAAAGGTATTAATTTTGATTTTTCGAACTATAATCCACTCGATTTAAAATGCGGAGGTAGAGGACTAGTTCTAGTTAAAGGCTTATCTGATGAACTAATAGTAAATCAGAATCGTATAATTGCCATTAAGAATCTTCAATGACCACCTAATGTACAAAAGATAAATAATTGATGCATATAAGTCTTCAAAAACTGGTATTATAAATTAATATCAGTTATATTTTTGTCCCAACACAAAATAAATTTGCAGTATTATAATATTGTGATAGAATTAGTTGGAAAAAAGAATTTTATATGAGAGGATCTGTTTTATGAATTTAGTAAGAAACGACATTAGAAATATAGCAATTATAGCCCATGTTGACCATGGTAAGACTACATTAGTTGATAGTATGCTAAAACAATCAGGTGTATTTAGAGAAAATCAAGTTGTAGCTGATAGAGTTATGGACTCTGGGGATATTGAAAGAGAAAGAGGTATCACAATTCTTTCGAAAAACACAGCAGTTAATTATAAAGATACAAAAATCAATATAATTGATACACCAGGTCATGCTGATTTTGGTGGAGAAGTAGAGAGAGTACTAAAGATGGTTAATGGTGTAGTAGTATTAGTAGATGCTTTTGAAGGGCCAATGCCCCAAACAAAATTTGTATTAAGAAACGCGTTAGAATTAAAATTACCAGTAATAGTATGTATCAATAAAGTTGACAGACCTGAGGCAAGACCAGAAGAAGTTATTGATGAAGTATTGGATTTATTTATAGAACTAGGTGCAGACGATAATCAATTAGACTGCCCATTTGTATTTTCTTCTGCAAAACAAGGTACTGCTAGTTTAGATATAGAAAAACAAGATGAAAATATGGAAGCACTTTTCGAAACCATATTAGAATATATACCAGGTCCTGAAGGCGATGCAGATGAGCCACTACAAGTTTTAATAAGTACAATAGACTATAATGAATATATTGGTAGAATAGGAATAGGAAAAATTGAACGTGGTAGGATATTTAACGGGGAAGAAGCACTAATTGTAAACAAATTAGACCCTGATAAAAAAGATAAGGTTAAGATTGGGAGATTATATGAATTTGAAGGATTAGATAGAGTAGAAGTAGATAAGGCAGAAATGGGTAGCATAATTGCAATCTCAGGTGTTGAAGATATTAGCATAGGTGATACAATCTGCCCAGTAGATAGTCCAGAAGCACTTGATTTCGTAAAGATATCAGAGCCAACTATATCTATGACATTCTCTGTAAATGATAGTCCACTAGCTGGTAGAGATGGTAAATTTATCACATCAAGACAAATAAGGAATAGACTATATAAAGAACTTCAAACAGATGTTGGTTTAAGAGTAGAAGACACTGACACAACAGATGCTTTTAAAGTTTCTGGTAGGGGAGAGCTGCATTTATCAGTACTAATCGAGACTATGAGAAGAGAAGGCTATGAGTTCCAAGTTTCAAAACCAGAAGTATTATATAAAACAATAGATGGCAAGAAACACGAACCAATTGAAAAAGTTTCAATTGACGTATCCAATGATTTTGTAGGAACAGTTATAGAAAAACTTGGCCAAAGAAAAGGTGAATTAGTTAGTATGACAGAACCTACTGGAGGATATGCTAGATTAGAATTTTCTATGCCTGCAAGAGGATTGATAGGCTATAAACAAGAATTTATGACCGATACCAAAGGTAATGGGATATTGAATACAGTGTTTGATGGATATGCTCCATTTAAAGGTGAGATTCCAAAGAGAAAATTAGGATCCATCATAGCATTTGAAACAGGAGAAGCTACCACATATGGACTTTATGCAGCACAAGAAAGAGGTACTTTGTTCATATCAGCAGGGGAACAAGTATATGAAGGTATGGTGGTAGGTTCTAGTAATAAGGGCTTAGACTTGGAAGTCAATGTAGTAAAGAAAAAACAACAATCAAATGTCAGAGCTTCCGGTTCAGATGATTCACTAAGGCTTTCACCACCAAATAATATGTCATTAGAAGAAGCACTAGAATTTATAGAAAATGATGAATTAATAGAGATAACACCTAATAATTTTAGGATAAGAAAAAGAATATTGGACTCAAACAGAAGATATAAATCTAAAAAGAATTAATAGTACTTTAATGGGGTGGTATAGTGGATCTATTAATTGAGAACTATCTTTTAATATTTAGTAATCTGTTATGGATAAATATTATACTAGGTATTGTTTTGGTGTTCTTTGAACGGAGAAATCCAACCACTACATGGCTTTGGCTTATGGTGTTGACCTTTTTACCTGGTATAGGATTCATATTGTATCTATTTTTAGGACAAGATTTATCCAGACAAAGATTGTTCAAAGTTAAGGAACTAGATGATGATTGCTTTAGAAATAATGCTATTGAGCAAAAGGAAGCTATTCAGAATAATGAATTTTTTCATAAGGATCCCAATTTTCATAAATATGAGGATCTAGTGAAGATGTTTCTTATGAATAGTGATGCATATTTTACTCAAGACAATAAAGTTCAATTATTTTTCTCAGGAGAAGAAAAATTTGAATCATTATTAGATAGTATAGAGAGAGCGGAAAGCTATATTCATATTCAATACTATATATTTAAAAGTGATGGTATCGGAACAAAAATACTAGATGCTTTAACTGAAAAAGCCAAAGAAGGTGTAGAGGTAAAGTTACTTGTAGATGGTATGGGTGGAAGAAACCTATCAAAAAAGGCTTTAAAGAAACTTAAAGATGCTGGTGGTGAAGTAGCAATATTCTTCCCTCCATTTGTACCGTTAGTAAGCATTAGAATTAATTATAGAAACCATAGAAAAATTTGCATCTTTGATGGGAAGGAAGCCTATTTAGGTGGCTTTAATGTTGGTGACGAATATTTAGGGAAATCAAAAAAGTTTGGATATTGGCAAGATACACATATAAAGATTGTGGGTTCTGCTGTTAGCTCATTACAGTGGAGATTTTATTTGGATTGGAGATTTGCAGCAAAGACTGAGCTTAATATTTGTCAAAGTTATTTACCAGATGTAGATAGTTCTAATAACACAGGAATACAAATAGTAACCAGTGGTCCTGACTCAAAATGGCCTAATATCAAAGATGGATATTTGAAGATGATTTCTAATGCTAGAGATAAAGTTTATATAATGACACCATACTTTATACCTGATGATAGTATTTTAGAAGCACTAAGGGTAGCTGGTTTATCTGGAGTAGATGTTAGAGTTATGATACCTAACAAACCAGATCATCTATTTGTATATTGGGCAAGTTTAAGTTATATTGGTGAGTTATTACCTGCAGGAGTAAAATTCTATACATATGAAAAAGGATTTTTACACTCTAAGGTTATTATCTCAGATGATTTTATATCTTCTGTAGGAACTGCAAATCTTGACATAAGAAGTTTTAAATTAAATTTTGAAGTGAATGCATTTATGTATGATGAAAGTATTAATTTGAAACTTACAGAAAGATTTATTGACGATTTATCAAAGTGCAAGGAAATTACGGAAGAAGTATACTTTAATAGGTCGAATTTTGTAAAACTAAAAGAATCTATATCTCGACTGTTATCGCCAATTTTATAATGAATAATTAATAATATTATTTTCACCTCATGGTTAAACTAAGCATGAGGTGATTTTATTTGAAAATCAAAAAAGTTATTTTAATATTTACCATAATGCTAGCTATAAGTGGATGTACTAATAACGGTAACAATAAAACCCAAATAAAAACTTTAGAAAAAGCTCCAAAAGCTTTAGGTGATACTTATGAGGAATTAAGTAAGGTTTTAGATAGTATAGGTAAAATTGAAAGAATTAATTTAGATATAGATGTTAAAGACCGAGAAAGAAGCTCAGGTGACCAGAAACAACAAAAGCCAACGAATGGTGAACAGTCACAAGATAAGCAGGATTCAGGGTCTGGACAGGATAGTGGAAAAGGATCGGGAACACAAGAATCAAATAATAAAGTATCACAAGATAAAAGTGAACAATCTAGTGACAAAAAGCCTGATGAAAAGATTAAAGAAATCTGGAAGGATATAGATAAGTCCTTAGAAGATATATATCAAAAATGGTCAGGTTACGAAAATGAAGGCATAAAAAAAGGTGCTTCAAAGGACAGTGTGTCAAAGTTCAAAGACAGTATTAACAAATTAACTGCATCAGTTGAAGAAGAAGATACAATAAAGATTTATGAATTTGGTAGTCAGTCACTACTCAATTTAAAGCCTTTCTTCAGCCTATATAAAGATGAATATAGGGGAGAAATATGTGATCTTAAATATTCTATTTATCAATTTTATGTCAAAGCAATAACTAATGACAAAGAATCTGCCAAGTCTGCAGTAATTGGAAAAGAAGAAAATATAAATAAAATAAGGATGTTAATCAGTGATAATGAAGAGAAAATTAAAAACCTTGAAAAGGTCAACAGTTCATTAGAAAATATGGATATCTCATTAGAAGAGGACAGCCGAATGGTATATGTTTTTGAAAAAGATACTATGATAAAAAACTTAGAATCATTAGAATAGAGTTTACATTGTATCAATATATCGTATTTTGTAAAAAAAAGACGGAAATTGAATATGGAAAAGTTTTTTCTAATTGGTTAATATAGAATAGATGTGTTTATCTAAGACAAATAAATTATCTAAAAAATTTTAAGAGAGAGAGGTTGAGATGGAGGAAAAAGAGTATTTAAATATGTTAAACGAAAAAATCATTAGAGAAAGGCATAACTTAAACAACCTTATTTTAAATGGTGTAGAATATATAGATTTACTAAAATCAAGTTGTAGACTAGATGAATTGATAAACGAGTATTATCGAATAACATTGCATGCCAACATACCTTTCAAAGCTTCAAAGTGTTCTTGATTTTAAGAGGTTTTTATCCCTTTAAAAATAGCAGCTATTTAGCTGCTATTTTATTCTATCCTAAAGTTACATCTAAAATCATCATTATTATAAATCCAATCATTACACCATATGTAGCTTCCCTTTCATATCCGCCTCTATGGGTTTCAGGGATTATTTCATCTGATATTACAAATAACATAGTACCTGCTGCAAAAGCTAAAACAAATGGCAACACAGGCTTAAAAATCTTAACCAAAGATAAGCCTAATAGTCCACCTATAGGTTCTACTAAGCCTGTCAAAAGGGCTACTATAAAAGCTTTTTTAGGAGTGTATTTTTCTCTAACTAAGGCTAAGGCCACAGCTAAGCCTTCAGGAATATTTTGAAGACCAATTCCCATTGCTAATGTAAGACCATTTTGAATATTATCATCACCAAATCCAACACCTACTGCTAATCCTTCGGGAAAGTTGTGTATTGTAATTGCTATTATGAATAACCAAATTTTTTTAAGAGACGTAGAACTACCTTCTGCTCTATTATCTATTAGGTGAACATGAGGAGAATATTTATCAGTTAAATCCAAAAAAACTGCACCAGCAAATATACCAGCACCAGTTATAAGAGCAGCTTTTAAATCCCCATTACCATATTCGAGACTAGGAATTATCAGCGAAAAGGATGTGGCTGCTAACATGACACCTGCTGCAAATCCTAGCAAGAAATCAAGTAGTTTCTCAGAAAAGTTTTTTGTAAAGAATATAGGTATGGCACCAACACCAGTCATAACACCAGCACCAAGACTGGCCAAGGCACCTAATAAAAATGTATTAGTAGCATCAAACATTCATTATCCTCCTCCTCTTATGTATATAATAGGTATAATTATCTAAAAATAAAGAATAGAACCAAGCAAAAAATTAAAGCAACTATAATAGTAAGTACCCAATTTAATACTTTTTTACTTATAAAAAAAAACTTCATATATAACCACTCCTTTTAATATACCTATTACTAATTTATTTAATACCTTACATATATATACCAAAAAAATTTGTTTTTGTCTTATTAAATAAAGTATTGTATTATGGGTATATAACAATTATTATTTACATAGGAGGTCATGATATGGGTATAAAGATATTGACTGACAGCGGTAGTGATCTGTCTAATGAACTATTGAAGCAATATGATATAGATAATCTACCTTTAGTGGTTATTAAAGGTGAAGAAGAATATCTTGACGGAGTCACAATTTCATCAAAAACAGTTTATGATGGTATGAGAGAAGGAGTAGTTTTTAAGACTTCACAGGTTCCTGCAAGGTCATTTGAAGAAAAATTTGAAGAATATGCAAAAAATAAAGATTCAGTTATTTATCTAGCTTTTTCTTCACAACTATCTGGAACTTATCAGGTATCAATAATGGTTAGAGATCAAATGCTAGAAAGATATCCTGAATTTGACATAGAAATTATAGACACTAAAGCTGCTTCTATGGGATTGGGACTAATAGTGCTTAAAGCGGCAAAGCTTGCTAAAGAAGGAAAATCTAAAGAAGAGATACTAGAGGCAATAGAGTTTTATTTAGATAATATTGAACATGTATTTACGGTAGATGATTTAGAGTATCTATTTAGAGGTGGGAGAGTATCAAAAACCCAAGCATTTGTTGGAGGTCTACTGAATATAAAACCTGTATTAAATGTAGAAGATGGAAGATTAATACCCCTAGAGAAGGTTAGAGGAAAAAATAAAGTATATAAAACTATGTTGGATATAATGGGTGATAGAACAAAAGAAGCTGATCTTACAAAACAAGTTGTTGGTATATCACATGCGGATGATATTGAAAATGCAACTAAGTTAAAAGACTTGATAAGTGATAAATTTGGTACTAAAGAGTTTGTTATCGGGGATATAGGATCAACAATAGGGGCTCATGTTGGACCAGGTACATTAGCTATATTTTTCTTGAAGAAAAATTATAATTAATCCAAGTATCAATGAATAATAAGGGTGAATACAGTACCCCTTATTATTTTAATTTATGGTTTTTTTAAAAAAATTCTAGACAAAATTTAGTTATGGTAGTATAATATAACTTGTTCCAAATTTGCACCTTTAGCTCAGTTGGTAGAGCAACTGACTCTTAATCAGTGGGCCCAGGGTTCGAGTCCCTGAAGGTGCACCACAATGAATATAAGGCTTACAGAGATAATCTGTAGGTCTTTTTTATTCATATTTATAAAATCTTAAAAATGAGTGTAGAGTTGCTTGCTTTTAGTTATTAGATAATAGTAATAAAACAGTTATAATAGCATAAATATTTAATATCTATCCCTTACTAATTATTTGTGTTGAATTCATTTTGATTTGTGATATTATTAATATAATGACGCTCAATTGTGAGAATATTTAAATATTGCAATTTCAGCATTTTATCATTGCATTACTTTAGCATAGTTGATATAATGGGTAATATTTACTTATTTCGTTGACTTGTAGTTGGACTAGCTGGATATAAAAAACAGTTGAAAACTTAGATGTTTTGGTATAGAATATAATAAATTGTTAGATAATTGATTGGATTATAAATATTAGTTTAAAACATAATTCTAATCATTTTTTAATATAATTCTATGCAAGTGTTACTATTAATTTGTTTTAAAGTGATATGATAGTCATATCTACTTCAAAAAATAAAATTTTAAATTTTAAGGGGGAAAGTTTATAATGATGAAAAAAAGTATAGCTTTATTACTTGTTTTATCAATGTTCGCGGCATTCTTAGTTGGATGTACTCCAAAAGAAGAGCCAGTTGATACACCAGATGTTGTTGATCAAGAGCCAGTAGATGAAGAGCCAGCAGGACCTCCATCTGAGCCAACAGGACAATTTATAATTGGTAACAATACTGAGTTGTCAGGTGACTGGATACCACATTTCCAAAACAACGCAGCTGAGTATGATATTTATCTTGCTACTGGTGGATATGAAACTGTAGCTATGACTCCATTAGGAGAGTATGTTGTTGATGAAACAATTGTGGAAAAATATGAAGCAGTAGAAAATGAAGATGGTTCAAAAACTTATACTTGGACTATTAAAGAAGGATTAACTTATGATGATGGTACTCCTATCACAGCTAAAGATTATGTAGCACCTGTACTTCTATGGTCATCTAAAGTTGTTATGGACATGGGTGCAAACGGAACAGCTGGAGATAGATTCGTAGGATATGAAGATTTCTCAACAGGAGCTACTAAAGAATTTTCAGGTGTTAGATTATTAGGTGATTATGAATTCTCACTTACTATTGATGCTAAACATCTTCCATACTACTATGAACTTCCATTAGTATCTGCTGGTCCTGAAAAATTATCATTCTGGACAGAAGATGTTGATGTAGTAGATGATGGTAATGGAGCTTACTTCACAGAAAACTTTACTCTAGAAAAACAAGAAAAAGCAATTGATACGGCTAGACGTGCAATTCCTCGTCCATCAAGTGGACCTTATGTTCTAAAGAGTTATGATGAAGCTTCTAAGACAGCAGTACTTGAAGTTAATGAAAAGTATGCAGGAGATTACAATGGCCAAAAACCATTAATCAAAACTCTTATTTATAAATTAGTAAATGAAGAGACAGCATTAGATGAATTATCTACTGGTGGAGTAGACATATTATTAGGTTCCGCAAGTGGAGACGAAATCAACGCTGGTCTTGACTTAGTAGAACAAGGTGGATTTAACTATACTACTTATCCACGTGCAGGATATGGTAAATTAGTATTTGGTAATGACTTTGGACCTACACAATTTAAAGAAGTACGTCAAGCAATAGCATATCTATTAGATAGAAATGATTTTGCTAAAGCATTTACAGGTGGATTCGGTTCAGTAGTACACGGACCATATGGTGAAGCTCACTGGTTCTACCAAGAATCAAAAGCAGAACTTAATGAAAAATTAAATCCATATGCATATAGTCTAGAAAAAGCTGTTGAATTACTAGAAGAAGGCGGCTGGGTATATGACGAAAATGGTAACGAATATACTTCAGGAATTCGTCACAAAAAACTTGATGATGGTACTCTAATGCCTGCAGTAATTAATTGGGCTTCAAGTGGTAATGTTGTTGCAGAATTATTAACAGTTAAACTTGTTCAAAACCCAGACTTAGCTGAAGCTGGAATTAAGATTGAAGAAACTGTAATGAGTTTCGCAGAATTATTAAACTATATGGAAAGAAACAAAGTAGAAGATCCTAAATATGGTGTTCCAACATATCATATGTTTAACTTAGCTTCTAACTTTACTCCAGTTTATGACAGAACTCACTATGATGAGTATGGTCATGGATATAACTCAGCTTATACCAAAAATGATGAATTAGCAGCAATAGGTGCATCAATAGCACTTACTGATGCAGAAGATAAAGAAGGATTCAAGAAAAAATTTGTTGAGTATATAGATATGTGGAATGAAGAAGTACCAGAATTACCACTTTATTCAAATATCTATCATGACTTCTATAATGATAAATTAGTAGGATTCGAAAATACTCCATTTGCTAGAGTTATTGACCAATTAGTTTACTGTTATGTAACTGAATAAACATACTGTATTTTTTAAAGTAAATAGATAAAGAAAAAATTAGAAATAGGGTATTTTCAATACCCTATTTCTTCTGATACATAAAATTTTTTAGATAGAGTAGGTGATTATATGGCAAAATATTTTGCTAAAAGAGTATTGTACATGATCTTTGTATTTTGTATCTTGTCAGTTCTCTTGTTTTTTCTATTTAATATGATTCCAGGGGACCCTGTTGCAATGGAATTACAAGCTATAAAGGAGACTATCACCCCTGAACAATATCAACAAAGATACACGCAGCTCCGTTCACAAATGGGTCTTGATGATCCTTTAATTATAAGATATTTTAGATGGTTTGCTAACATGATAAGGGGAGACTTTGGAACTAGCCACGTATATAAGCAACCAGTAGCTGATGTTGTAAAAGTTCCACTTAGAAACACTATATTTATAAACTTATTTGTTGTTGCAATTTGTCTTGCTATTACGATACCTCTAGGGATATTCTGTGCAGTAAGAAAGAATTCACTATTTGATAAATTTGTACAAGTATTCACTATAATAGGCTATAGTTTGCCTAAATTTATAATTGCATTATTAGCAATTTATTTCTTTGCTGTAAAAAATAATTGGTTCCCTGTAAGCGGTATGAATACTCCAGGGTTCCAAGGAACAGGCATGGAATTATTTAAGGATACTATGTATCATTTATTCTTGCCAATTATGGTAATCGTCATAGGTTCTTTAGGCGGAATTACTAGATATGTTCGTGCAGCTATGATTGATGCTTTAAGTATGGATTATATCAAGACTGCAAGAGCAAAGGGCTTAAAAGAGAAAGTTGTTATCTTCTCACATGCTTGGAGAAATGCTTTATTGCCTGTAATAACATTGATCATTTCATGGTTTATGAGCATATTTTCTGGTTCATTAATAACAGAGAGAATGTTCAACCTTCATGGAATGGGGAAATTCTACATGGACGCACTTAATAGGCAAGATTTCAATGTAGCTATAGCAATTCAGATGTTTTATATAATAATAGCTTTGCTTGGTAATCTGATAACTGACTTAAGCTATGGTGTTGTGGATCCTCGCGTTAGAGTAAATAGTTGACAGGCGGAGGTATTAGATGAATAAAAATAACGATCAAAAAAATAATAAAAAGAAATACTCCCTGTTTGGGAGCCTTTTTGGAAATAGAAATGAATTATCGATTTTAGAGGAAGAACAAGTAGAAAGCCCATTAAAGACTATGGTAAATTCATATCGTAGCAATAAAGTTTCAATGGCAGCACTTTCAATCTTCTTGTTGATATTTTTAATAGTATTAATAGGACCATTGGTTATGCCAATTGACTTATCATTTATTGAAACCACTCAACAAAATATAGCTCCTGGTTTAGATATGATGGATTTTCCAAAGGAGTTAGATGGGAATGTAGAGCAGATTGCTATTGGGCCTACCTTTAGTGTTGGTTTGGACAAAGATGGTAAGGTATATACTTGGGGAAAAACTAAGATAACTAATACTATTGATATAAAAAACGTACCTGAAGATATGGGTAAAGTAGTTAGAATTGCTGTTGGTACAGATCATGTTCTTGCACTTAATGATGAAGGTAAGTTATTTACATGGGGAAGTAATCGTCAACAGCAAGGAACTATTCCATTTATGCTACAAACTGCAAGAAATATTAAAGATATTTATGCTGGCTATCAGTCATCTGCAGTTTTAACAGATGATGGAATGGTATATTTCTTCGGTAATGTAATGAATAACGACTATAATGAGTTTCACAAATATCAAGGGCAAATAGCAGAATTAGCAATAACTGCAGATGCAGTAGTAGGGCTTACTTTTGATGGTGACGTAGTTTACCTTGGAAGTCAACAAAATAGCTATGCTAAAATACCTGAAAATATGGGTAATGTTACAAAAATAGCTGCTACTTCAGCTACTGTTGCAGCAGTTAATGATGTAGGTGACTTGTTTATTTGGGGTAATATTACAAGAGCCAAAGGTGAAGGTAATGTACCTGAAATAGATAGTAAAATAATTTCCGTTCAAGGTGGTAGATATCACTATACTGCTTTAACTGAAGATGGAAAGGCTTATGCTTGGGGAGCTGATTATTATAACCAAGCCTCTGTACCTGGTAAAGTGAACTCAAATACAATAGATAGAATATATAGTGGATATAATCAAAACTACGCTATTACTGAGGAAGGTAATATTGAAACATGGGGTTTAAAAGGTTATTTACTTGGTAGTGATGATTTAGGTAGAGATATATTTGCTAGATTATTAAACGGTGGACGTATGTCCATGACTATAGGAGCTGTTGCAGTAGTTATTGCTACAGTAATAGGTGTTATAGTAGGAGGAATCTCAGGCTTCTTTGGAGGCAAAGTAGATATGGTACTTCAAAGAATATCAGAAATTGTCGGGTCTCTTCCATTTTTACCTTTTGTAATGATTCTCTCATCCTTAATTGGAAATTCTTTAACATCAATGCAGAGAGTTTATTTAATAATGGTAATCTTAGGACTATTATCTTGGACTGGACTTCAACGTCTAGTACGTGCTCAAGTTCTTTCTGTTCGTGAACAAGAGTATGTTATAGCAGCTAAAGCTTTAGGTATCAAACAAGGAAATATAGTATTCAAACATATCTTACCGAATGTTATTTCAGTAATAATAGTGCATGCAACTCTAAACTTTGCCACAAGTATGTTAACAGAAGCTACTCTTTCATTCTTAGGTTTTGGAGTTCAACCTCCTATACCTACATGGGGTAATATGCTATTTGGTGCAAATGACAGTATAGTTATTCAAAACTACTGGTGGAGATGGGTTTATGTAGCTATTGTATTAGGTGTTTGTATTATCAGTGTTAACTTAATAGGTGATGGATTGCGTGATGCAATTGATCCTAAATCACAGGAAAGATAGGGGGGATATAAATGGCATTATTGGAAATAAAAAATTTGCATACCTATTTTGAAACAAAAAAAGGTACAATCAGAGCAGTAAATGGGGTTTCTTATGCCGTTGAATCCGGAAAGACCCTTGGAATCGTTGGTGAGAGTGGTAGTGGAAAAAGTGTTTCTGCTATGAGTATTATAAAGTTGCTAGATGGCAACGGCTATATAAAAGATGGTGAAATACTATTTAATGGGCAAGATCTTACAAATTTTTCCATTAAAGAAATTCAAAAGATTAGAGGAAATGATATATCGGTAATTTTCCAAGAACCGATGACTTCCCTTAATCCAGTATTTACAATTGAAAGACAAATTTCAGAACCTTTTATTATACATCAAGGTATGAGTAAAGAAGAAGCAGCTAAAAATGTAGTAGAGATGCTAAGCCTTGTTAAAATACCAAATCCAGAATCTGTTGCTAAGCAATATCCTTTCCAACTTTCAGGTGGTATGAGACAACGTGTTATGATTGCAATGGCATTAGCTTGTAGACCAAAATTATTGATTGCTGACGAACCTACAACTGCCTTAGACGTTACAATACAAGCTCAGATATTAAAACTTATGAATGAATTAAAGAATGAAGTAGGCACATCTATTTTGTTTATAACTCATGACTTAGGTGTTATTAATGAGATGGCTGATGATGTAGCGGTCATGTATTGTGGTCAAGTTGTCGAAAAAGCTCCAGTTGAGACGATATTTGGTGATGATAGTGTTTATTCTCATCCGTATACAGAAGGATTGATGGTATCTGTCCCTAGATTGGATACACCTGCAGGTGCTAGATTAGAAGCAATACCTGGTGCTGTTCCTCATCCACTAAACTTACCAAAAGGATGTAAGTTTGCGCCAAGGTGTAAGTATGCTACTCAAAAATGTGTAGATGAAGAGCCAGAACTATTAGAAATTGAAAAAGGCCATTCTGTACGTTGCTTCTATCCAAAGAAAGGGGTGAGATCAAATGGCTAAAGATAAAAAAGTATTGATTCGTATAGATAATTTGAAACAGTATTTTCCTGTTAAGAAGTCTTCTTTACTTTCTAGAGAGACCTTATATGTAAGAGCTAATGATGATGTTTCCTTAGAAATATATGAAGGTGAGACTTTTGGATTAGTAGGAGAAAGTGGTTGTGGTAAATCAACTTTAGGTAGAAGTTTGCTACAACTCTATAAACAAACTGCTGGTAGAACTTTATATTATGGTAGACCATTACATGAAGTGAATCCTGATTATGTATTAGATACATTAGAAAAACTTCCGAGCTTGAAGAAAAAGCTAGTTGAATTACAAAAGAAAGAAGAAGATTCTAAAGCTAAATATGAAGCCTTACCAGAAGGTGATGAAAAATATAGTGCCTTAGAAACATTACGTAAAGATTCAGCTGAATCTAGAAAAGCATATCTGAGTTTAGTGCAATTAATAGGTGCATTTATATTAGCAGATGATCTGGCTCCAGTTTCAGATATTTTAACAAAAGAATATAATACAGCAGCTAAGATGTATAAAAATAAAGATAACAAAATTGAACTACAAAAGTTAGAAAAAGAAATGAAAGATATACAAGCTAAGATTGAGACTATGTTGGATAAATATAGAGACAATCCTAAATTTGATGAATATCAAAAACAAAAGGATGGAGGAATTGATCTTACTAAATTAACTGAGGAAGAGATGAGAGGTTTAAGAAAGGATCTACAACTTATTTTCCAAGACCCTTATTCATCCTTGAATCCTAGATTAACAGTAGGTCAAATAGTTTCTGAAGGTCTATATACACATGATATATTTAAAAAAGGTGATCAAGAAATTCAGGATTATGTGCTAGAAACTATGGAAAACTGTGGACTAGCTCCATATTTTATTCATAGATATCCACATCAATTCTCAGGTGGTCAAAGACAGCGTATAGGTATAGCTAGAGCTGTTGCATTAAAACCAAAGTTTATTGTGTGTGACGAGGCAGTTTCTGCTCTTGACGTATCTATCCAATCACAAATTATTAACTTGTTATTAGACTTAAAGGAAAAAGAGGACTTAACATATTTATTTATCTCACATGATTTAAGTGTTATTAAATATATAAGTGATAGAGTTGGAGTTATGTATCTTGGTAATATAGTAGAGCTTGCTGAAACAAAAGAATTATATGCAAGACCAATGCATCCTTATACAGAAGCTTTATTATCAGCTATTCCTACTACGGATGTTAGGAGAGAGAGAAGTACTGATATACTTGAAGGCGACATTCCAAGTCCAATAAATCCTCCTAGTGGTTGTAAATTCCACACTAGATGTAAATATGCGACAAATATCTGTAGACAAGTAGTGCCAGAGTTTGAAGAAGCTAGACCAGGTCACTTTGTAGCATGTCATCATAAACTTAATGTTGACTAAGCATATTAGAAGGGAAATCAAGAATGTTTTATAAAAAAAAACTAGACAAGATGATGGAGTGGTTAAAGAATAAAAATCAAGACTCTGATAGTGATGAAAAAATAGAAGATTTTAAATTTGATAAAACTGATATATTAGCTTTGATTATTTCAGCATTATTAGTCTTTGGTCCCGTTTTTATTATTTTAATCATCATACTAATTTTTTTATTTTAGTTTAGTTTAAATATGCTTATACTCATGAAACATAAAATGATCGGTATTTAATAATACCGGTCATTTTAGTATATTGTTTTACTGGTAAAATACTAATTAAAGAATAGGTAATCTGGGTATAACAAATATAATATAAATAAACTAAAGTTAGGATGATAATATGAGAAATGTAGCTGCATTTTTTGACATTGATGGTACAATTTTTAGGAACTCACTTATGATTGAACATTTCAAGAAACTTATAACATTTGAAGTCATAGATCCTACTATATGGTACACAAGAGTTAAAAAGGTATATATGGAATGGGAAAGTAGATATGGTGATTTTGAACATTATCTGGAAGTATTGGCAGAGGTATATTTGAATGAATTAAAAGGTGTAAAAAAAGACTACATTGAGTATATAGCAGCTCATGTAATAAATGTTAATGGAGACATGGTATATAAGTACTCAAGAGATAGAATTGAATGGCATAAGAAACAAGGGCATAAAGTATTTTTTGTCTCAGGGAGTCCTGATTTTTTAGTTTCTAAGATGGCAGAAAAATATGGTGTTACTGAATATAGGGGTAGTATATATAAAGTTGACGATGAAAATAGATTCACTGGTGAGATAATTAAGATGTGGGACTCAGGTAGTAAACAACAAGCGATAGATGAATTAATAGAGAAATATAATGTTGACCTAGAAAATAGTTATGCCTATGGTGATACTACTGGAGATTTATCAATGCTTAGGATGATGGGAAATCCCATAGCTATAAATCCTAATAAAGACTTGTTTTTAGCTATCAGAGAGGATGACAAATTATATAAAAATGCTTCAATAATAGTAGAGAGAAAAAATATTGTATATAAATTAGACTCTAGTATAGAAATAATATAAATGTAAACAAATCGTAATTTCTATGGGAAAGTATTAGGGTATAATTAATATAAGAATACTTTTATGACAATTGGACATACTCATATTTTAGGGGTGATTACATGAAAAAGAAAAACATATTGATTCTTATATTAATATTTGTAGTAACTATAGTAGGGTGCAAACCAACTATTGGTTCAAAAGAAGTAGATACAGATAATACATCAAATCCAGTGTTAACTATATCTGATTATTTTCCGTTTAAGGAAGATACAGTATACGATTATGAAGGTATAGGTAATGAATTTGCAGAACAAAAGACATATCTAGAATTTATTGAAGGAAATAGGGCTCAACTAAAAATTTTAAATCCAGCAACAAATGTGGTTAAGGTACTGGAGTACGGTGATGGAGAACTCAGTGAAGTTTACTACGAAGGAGAATTTTATCATATAGAAAATTTGCTTAATAATAAAGGCGAGAAAAATAATATATTGCTTAAGGAACCAATTGAAATAGGTAATTCCTGGACAACGCCAGATGGCTATAATAGAAGTATTACAGGCTTAGATGTGGAGATCAAAACACCTATGGATACTTTTACATCTCTTGAAGTTACAACTGATTTAGGAGAAGGAAAGGTTCAAAAGCATTACTATGCTAGAGATATTGGATTAGTTGCAAGTATTTATGAAGAAGGAAGTAATAAAGTAGAGACATTGCTAAAGTCTATGATCAATGAACCATTAGAACATAATTTGCAGATTTATTATCCTTTAAATTCAGACGTTAAAACTGTATATACAATTGAGAGTATCAATTTTTATACTAATCAAAGTATAGAAAAATTACTAGAGGATTTAATGAAAAACCCATCTTATAATAGCCTAATGCCTATATTATCTAATTCAACAGTAATAAACTCAATAAAGTTGGATAGAAACTCATGGACATTAAGAGTAGATTTTTCAAGGGAGTTTTTAACAGATATGAATGCAGGTTCATCCTTAGAAACTGAAATATTAAAGAGTGTTGTAAACACATTAGGAAAATTCTATGATGTTGAAAATGTCTATATATCTATAGAAGGTAAACCATATGAATCCGGTCATTACGCATTAAAAGAAAATCAATTCTTCACTGTAGACTATGAAGATATTGAAATATATAAATAAATAAAAAGTCCTCACAATTCGTGAGGACCTTTTATTTATCTTTGTCTTTGTTGTTCTTGCTTTTGCTGCTCTTGTCTTTGTTTTTCTTGTCTTTGTTGTTCTTGCTCTTGTTGCTGTTTTTGTTGTTGTTTATTTTTTTTGCCTTTATTCTTTTCCATTTCTACCCTCCTAATTAAGAAATAATACATTTGCTTTATTAGTATCTCTTGTTTTGGAAAAATTAAACGGAAAAAATTAACTTTTTTGCAATTCTAACAAAAATATTGATGGATCTTTTATAATACCATTCATAGAATTCATAGTTATAAGAGTTAAATGTTTTTTTGCCCTTGTCATTCCTACATAAAACAGTCTTCTTTCTTCTTCTAATGGATGTAATTCCCCCTTTTGAAAAGATTCTATACTTGATAAGTTAGGAAATTCTCCATCAACTAAATCAACCATATATACATTCTCAAA
Source organism: Tissierellaceae bacterium (assembly GCA_031460505.1). Classification (GTDB taxonomy): domain Bacteria; phylum Bacillota; class Clostridia; order Tissierellales; family Tissierellaceae; genus JAAYTL01. The sequence goes on along the minus strand of JAVKTT010000003.1, from coordinate 262,307 downwards.
CTCCAATCCCTTTGCAGAATGTATTGTTGAGAGTGTAACTGTATTTTGATTATTAGAAGAGTTACTGCATAGATATTGTATATGTTTTAATCTAGAAATAAGTTCATCTAAACCATCGCACTCATCACTTAATAAAGTAAGATAGAATAACATAGAATTTAAATTTTCATAAGTATATCCAAATTTAATAGCATTTTCACGTAAATATGTATCATATTCAAGAAAATCTTTAATATATTTTATAGCATCAGATGGCTTTCTCTTAGATATTTTTTTAAAATCAAACTTCAGCTCTCTAAGATTCCTTTTATAATATTCGTTTATACCAGGAAAGTCCATAATTCTATCAAAAACGCATTGATTTGAATTTAGTGTCTTAGCATAGTTTATCTGTTTTTTTGAGATGTATCCCTTTATCTTATAATAAAGTGTTTCATATATTTCCATATTACTTGTATCTTGAGCAAATATCATTAAATTAATAATATCATTTACTAACCAATGGTTAAAAAACCTAATCTTTTTATCTCTCATATAAAATGGTATTCTATTTTTTTCCAGTACGTGAACAATACCTAATGCTGATAGATTATTTCTATAAAGTATTGCGCAGCTTGATAAATCTTTATCCTTTAATTGATCTATGAGATAATCATATTGCTCTAAAGGAGAATTTAGTTTTACAATATTGATAGGTTCTATATGTTTGTTATCAGTAAATATATTTTTATCATATCTTTGAGTATTGCTTTTGATGAATTTATTACAAATAGATACAATATTCTTCGATGATCTATAATTTTTCTCCATGAAATAGATTTTGCCATCCTTAAAATGTTTCTTAAAATCTAATAACCCTTTAGGGTAAGCTCCTCTAAATCCGTATATAGATTGATCGTCATCAGCTACAATAACTAAGTTATTTTTTGGATAAGCCAAAGTTTTGATTAATTCAAATTGGATTTTTGAAGTATCTTGTCCTTCATCAACTTGAATATATTCATACTTATTTCTATATTTTGCTAAAAGGTATTTATTTGATTTGAGTATTTCCAAGGAAATAGTCAACATATCATCAAAATCTATCAAATTATTCCTTCTTTTATAGTTTTCATATTGTTTATAAATTGTTTTAAGATTTTCAATATCCACATTATTATCTTCAAGAAATTCATCTATACTTAACATCATATTTTTTATATAACCTATGGCGTTAAGTAAACTATCAAGTTTTTCTTCTGTTATATAATTATGATTAATATCTAGATATATTTTCTTTAAAAGAGCATATTTGTTTAATTGATTTTTTTCGTCTTCAATCAATCTATAATTAACATTGTTCATGTATGCATACTCTCTTATAAGACCAAAGCAAAAAGCGTGAATAGTCGAAAAATGTATATTTGTATTGGTTAGACTTGGAAATACCTTTTTAAAACGATTCTTCATATCCATTGCGGAAGCCTTACTAAAAGTAATTGAAAGAATGTTATCGGGATTAATATTATAATTTTTTATTAAATTATATGTTCTATGAATAAGTACGGTTGTTTTGCCAGCACCGGGGACAGCCAATATCAATGCAGGGCCTTCTATGTGATTGATTGAATTGATTTGCTCATTACTAAGTTCCAAAATTTACACCTACTTTATCTAAACTTAACAGTTATATAATATCATAAAATTACAATTTGTTTTCAACACTTATTATTTGGATATATTATAATATAAATAGAAGTAGATATAAAGGTGGAATAAATATGAAAAATATACTTAAAAGTTTTGATAAATATTTAATAGAACTGATAAACCATAGGATAAAAAGTGATTTTTTAGATAAATTCATGTATAGGGTTACAGATTTAGGCGGAGCAATTTTTTCTACAATTTTCTCACTAATTTTAGTTTTGTTTGGCAATGATAGTATAAGACTAATTGGTATTGAAGCTTTAGTTGTTTTGGGATTAAGTCAGATTATTGTCCAAAGTTTAAAGCTAATATTAAGTCGTGAAAGGCCTTACAATATTTTAGAACAGTTAAATACATTTGGAATTAATCTAAATGATTATTCATTTCCTTCTGGGCACACGACAGCAAGTTTTTCTATAGCAACAGTAATAGCTCTTAATATTCCAATGGTATCAATTTTAACTTTCTTAATAGCTACTATTATAGGCATTTCAAGGATATATTTAGGTGTACATTACCCTACTGACGTAGCAGCAGGAATTATTCTAGGAGTTGGTAGTTCAATATTAGTTCATATGTATTTATTAGACCATATATATGGATTAGCTAAAGTCATTGGGCTGATATATTGATTAACTCAAATGTTTAGTGGTATATATTAAATACTAAAAGGTAAATGGAGGGGTAGTTTATGATTATGGGCAATTTTTTGAGAAACAGGAAATCAATTAGAGATTTTAAAGAAGAAAAAGTTAAATTTGAAAAATTAGAAGAAATAAGACAAGATTTAAAAATGTTACAAAACGAAGAGGGAAAAGACAACTTTGCCTTTAGGATTTTTGAAAATGGTGATCGTTTAATTGAAGAACTTTCAGGAAAAGCAGGTTATGCTGGAGTAATGATAGATGCACCTCACTATATAGCATTAGATTTTTTAAATGATTATGATTCAACATTGATATATGGGGCATATAATATGGAAAAAATGATTACTAATCTAAACGAGAAAGGTTTGGCTACCTGCTGGATAAGTGTTTCAGATTTGGATAAAGGTTTAAAGAAAGAAGTCTTTGGTGATTCATCAAATAATATAGATTATATATTAGCATTTGGATATCAAAAGCCAAGTCCTCCTTTTTCAGAAGCACCATTTAGTGTAAAACTAGGAATTGAGGATTTTGTATTTTCAGATGAAACAGAAAAGGAAGTTGATACAGATAAACTTCAAACTATGGGTTTGATGGATTTATTCTATTATATTAGATTTGCTCCATCAAATAAGAATCTACAACCATGGAGATTTATTTTAAAAGATACTAATATAGAATTATTATTAGCTTATGAAAAATGGGATAGACATTTGTTAGTGGATGCAGGTGTAATTATGTATTATTTTGAAGAACTAGCTAAGTCATTAGGTATTAAGAATAAATGGCATTTAATAGATGGCAACATATATGAAGGTAAAAATTATAATTATAAATCAATAGGAGTGTATCAATTATAGAAGTTTCTAATAAAAAAAGTTCTCAGGATTAATGCCTGAGAACTTTTTTTAACAAGACAAGGGGACGTTTCACCTGTCTGCTTTTATTAAAAACCATTGACAATTATTCATATTAGCCATATAATAAAATTAATAACAACATATGAACAATCATTCATACGTCATTAATAAGGGGGATTTATATGGCTAGAATTGAGCTAGAGTTAAATGGTCTAAATTGCGCTAGTTGTGCTGGTAAAATTGAGAAATTGACTCAAGAAATAGATGGAGTTACTACAGCAAATCTAGATTTTATAAATAAAAAAATCAAAGTAGAAATAGATAATGAAAATAATAAAGAGAAAATAAAAGATACTATAGTTAAAATTGTAGATAGATTAGAACCGGATGTTAAGGTATTAGATTTATCCATTTCTAAGGATGATCACAATCATACCCATGGACATAGTCATGAACATGGTAATGTTGATACAAATGATTTAATAAGAATATTATTGGCACTTGTTTTATTTATAGTACCACCCATATTTAAATTAGAAGGAAGTACTAGATTAGCTATTTATCTAGTAAGTTACTTTATAGTTGGTTATGATGTTATTATTAGAGCTGGAAAAAACATTGCTAATAGAACACCATTCGATGAGAATTTTTTAATGACATTGGCAACCATAGGAGCATTCATTATAGGTGAGTACCCAGAGGGTGTTGCTGTAATGCTTTTTTATCAGGTTGGTGAACTATTCCAAGATATGGCGGTAAATCACTCTAGAAAGTCAATTAAAGCCTTAACAGATATTATGCCAGATTATGCTAATCTGGAGAGGGAAAATGAAATAGTGGGGGTTAACCCAGGTGAAGTTAATATAGGGGATTTTATAATCATTAAACCAGGAGAAAAAGTTCCTTTAGATGGAGTTGTAATTGAGGGAGAATCAAGTCTAGATACCTCGAACATAACTGGTGAAAGTGTACCAAGAAGCGTTAAAGTAGGGGATAATATATTCTCTGGTGCAATCAATAATCAAGGTTTGCTAAGAGTTAAGGTTGAAAAGGAGTTTGAAGAATCAACAGTTTCAAAGATCCTAGACTTAGTAGAAAATGCATCTAGTAAAAAAGCACCTACAGAAAAGTTTATTACAAAATTTGCAAGATATTATACACCAGCAGTTGTATTTATTGCTCTAGGTATTGGTATTATTCCAACATTGTTTTTTGGTGAAGACTTAAGTGAATGGGCGTATAGAGCTTTTGTATTTCTAGTTATATCTTGTCCATGTGCATTAGTTATTTCAATTCCATTAGGGTTTTTTGGAGGAATAGGTGCAGCATCTAAACAAGGTGTACTAATCAAAGGTGGTAACTATCTAGAAGCTCTTAATGACGTAAATACCTTAGTTTTTGATAAGACTGGTACTATTACAAAGGGCGTATTTAAAGTTACAGATATAAAAGCATATGCAGACTACACAAATGATGAAATTTTAGAACTAGCTGCATATGGAGAAAATTACTCTAATCACCCAATAGCACTATCAATCCTTAGTGAATACCACAAGGAAATTCATAAGGAATATATAAAAGATTATGAAGAGATACCAGGTAAAGGAATCTCTGTAAATATAGATAATGTAAGCTTGTTATTAGGTAACAAAGATTTACTTGAAGAAAATAATATTTCAGTAGTTGAACAAGATTCTATTGGAACAGTAGTTTATATTGCTAAGGAAGGAAAACACATAGGTACGATAATAGTATCTGATGAAATAAAGGACAATATTAGAGATGATATTTCTAAATTGAAAGATATAGGAATCAAAGAAACTATTATGCTATCAGGAGATAATAATAAAACAGCAAATAAAGTTGGAGATATAGTAGGCATAGATAAAGTATATGGTAATTTATTACCTCAAGATAAGGTTCATAGATTTGAAGAAATATTAAAAAGAAATCATGGCAATAAAAAAGTAGCCTTTGTAGGAGATGGGGTTAACGATGCACCAGTTTTAGCTAGGGCAGATGTAGGGATTGCAATGGGTGGATTAGGGTCAGATGCAGCTATAGAAGCTTCAGATATTGTTATTTTAACAGATGAAATATCTAAAATATCTACAGGTATTAAAATAGCTAAAAAGACTAAAAGGATAGTTACTCAAAATATCATATTGGCCATCGGACTTAAACTTGTGGTGTTAGGCCTTGGAGCATTTGGACTCGCAAGCATGTGGCAAGCAGTATTTGCAGATGTAGGAGTATCTATAATAGCAATACTAAATTCAATAAGAGTATTAAAAGTAGAGGAATAACTCTACTTTTTTTCTCTTTTGTGATAAACTATTATTATCAATGTTTTGAGGTGTTAATTTTGAGAAGTCATTTAAGAGATGAGCAAAGAAGAAAGAACTATATACTATTAGCTGAGAATAGTTATATAAAGGATAATAGAGAAAAAGCAGTAGAATTTTATAACAAAGCTTTAGAGTTTAATGGTACTACTGAAGATGACTTAGAAGTTCTATTTAACATTGCGCTAATATATGATGAGTTAAATTTGCCACAGGATTCTAAACATGTATATGAAAGAATATTAAAGATAGATCAAGACAATCCTGGTGCTTACTATGGTATTGCTATAATGGAAGAACAATTGGGAAATGATGATAAGGCAATATATAATTATAGGCAAGCAATAAAAGCTGATCCAAATTATGATAGGGCTTATTTTTTTCTAGCTAATCTATATGATAAATTAGATATGATTGATTTAGCCATAGCTTATTATGAGAAGGTAATAGAATTGGTTCCTGATGATTATCATGCATATAATAATTTAGGCTCTATATATGAGGAAATGGGTGAATATAATAAAGCATTTCAGTTGTTTTTGCATAGTATAGAAATATATCCATTTTTCTATAAATCAAAATTCAATCTAGGTGTGGTGTATAAAAGATTAGGAGATAATAATAAGGCCTTGGAATGGTATTATAACTCATTAGAGTTAAATAAAAGCTATCACTATACTTATCTAAATATATCAGCAATCTATATTGAAGAAAAACAATATAATAAATCTATAGAAATACTTACTGAAGGTATTAAGTCAGATAAAGAAGCAGCAGATCTATACTATAATAGAGCATGTTGTTTTGCTAAACTAGGAATGGAAGATGAAGCTATGGCTGATATTAAGGAGTCCCTCAGCCTTAATCCCAATATTATTACATGGGTTAAAAAAGATAAAGACTTTAAATGTTTATATAGTAATAATGATTTTGTTAGTTTATTAAATGAATATGATTAGTAAAAGGAAGGTAATGTAGATGATAATATTGAAAAATGAAAACCAAATAGCGAAGATGAAAGAAGCTGGTATAATATTAGCTGGACTGCATAAAGAAATAGCAAAGATGATTAAGCCAGGAATATCTACCATGGAAATAGATAAATTTGTTGAAGAATACTTAGAATCAAAAGGTGCATATCCAGAGCAAAAAGGGTATCAAGGATATAAGTACGCAACATGTGCATCTATCAATGATGAAATATGTCATGGTTTCCCTAGAGAAGATTTATTAAAGGATGGAGATATAGTAACTATAGATATGGTAGTTAATGTTGATGGTTGGTTAGCGGACTCTGCATGGAGTTATCCTGTAGGAAATATTTCTGAAGAGGCACAAAGGTTACTTGATGTAACAAAGAAATCTCTATATTTAGCAATAGAACAATCAGTTGTAGGAAATAGACTAGGAGATATAGGTCATGCAATCCAAAGCTATGTTGAGTCCCATGGATATTCAGTAGTTAAAGATTTTGTAGGCCATGGTATTGGAAGAGATATGCATGAAGATCCACAGGTTCTTCATTATGGTACACCAGGACGTGGGCAAAGATTAGTAGAAGGCATGGTATTCACAATTGAACCAATGGTAAATATGGGTAAGTATCAAATGAAATTAGATGATAATGGATGGACAGCTAGAACTTTAGATGGTAGCTTGTCAGCACAGTATGAGCATACTATTGCCATTACAAAGGATGGACCTATAATTTTAACAGATCAGGATGAAATAGAGTAACCCCACAAGAGAAGCACTGAGAACAGGAATGGATGATGGTTTTTTATGGAATTAAGTAATAAGAATAGGAAGGTGATATTAGTTGAACAGCAATAAAGATAATAAATTATTGAGCAAAAAATATTCGAAATCTGAAGAGATATTCAATGGTATAAGCCATGGTATGGGTGTTGTTTTTGGTATAGTAGCTTTAGTACTATTACTAATAGTATCAATCAGCAAAAAAGATGTCCCTTCCATAGTTGCATTTAGTATATATGGTGGATGTATAATTTTAATGTTTCTATCATCAACTCTCTATCATAGCATTACAATTGAAAAGGTAAAAAAGGTCCTTAGAGTATTTGATCACTCATCCATATTTTTATTTATCGCAGGTACATATACACCGATAGCATTATTAGCTTTAAAAGGAACTTTAAGGCTTGTAATATTGATTGGAATATGGGCAATTGCATTAGGTGGAGTAGTATTTAAAATAATCACTTACAATAAATTTGATAAATTTAAGATATTATCTTTAATTATATATATTGGAATGGGATGGTTGGCTATTATTCCAATAAAGGCTATTATAAATGCAACAAGCATTAATTTCTTCTATTGGATATTAGCAGGTGGGATACTCTATACAATAGGTACATTATTTTATGGCAATAAAAAGATTCCATTTAATCATGGAATATGGCATTTATTCGTACTTGCAGCAAGTATAACACATTTTCTTGGAATATTTAAATATTTGGCACTAGTTGGATAGGTGATAAAATGATAAGAGTTCTTATTGTTGATGATCAATACTTAATACGTGAAGGTCTCCGTATGATGCTCAGTTTATATGATGGTATTGAAATTGTTGGAGAAGTTACCAATGGTGAAGAAGCTATTCAATTATTAGAAGAGCTAGAAGTAGATCTATTATTGATGGATGTAAGAATGCCCGTAATGGACGGAGTTGTAGCAACAAAAGTTATAAAAGAGAAATATCCAGATGTGAAAGTGCTTATATTGACTACATTTGATGAAGATGAATATATATTTAAAGCATTGCAAAATGGAGCAGATGGATACCTTTTAAAAGATATTAGTTCTGAAAATTTAGTTGGAGCAATAAATACTGTATTTGATGGGAACATGCTTCTACAACCAGATATTGCTAAAAAGGTCGTAGAAAGTATTGAAAAATCTAAGACATCGGGTAATTTTAATAAAGATGTATACAATTTATTGACTAAGAAAGAGTACGAAATAGCACTGCTGATTGGCGAAGGAAAGAGTAATAAAGAGATTAGCTCATTACTTTACATAACAGAGGGAACAGTAAAGAATCATGTGACAAATATACTGAGTAAATTAGAGTTAAGAGATAGGACTCAATTAGCATTATCAATAAACCAAAATCCAATTTTATGGGGCGACTTTTAGTCGCCCATTGCTATTTTTATTATTATTACTAAAGTTATATAAAAACATGACCTTCATAATGACGAAAGCTAGAAGATTTCATTGATTGAAATTTATATAATAATCTTGAAGATACTTTTATTTAGGAGGTCATATTATGCAAAGTATAAAACGAACAACTTTTTTTATATCAATGCCTCTAGGGTTTATTAGTTTAATTTTCCCAATCTATGCTATATCCTTTGGTGCAAGGGGGATGGAGATTGGTCTTTTATATTCTATATTTTCAATAATATCTATTATTATGAGGCCTATGGTTGGTAGTTTAATAGACAATAGGGGTAGAAGGATAGGTATATTGCTTGGTGTAGTTCTATATTTGTTGGCTAATTTATGTTTTTTCATAGCCAATGATTCGAATTGGCTGCTTTTAGCTAGGATAATTCAAAGCTTCGGAGCTTCATTTTTATGGCTTAGTATTGATACTTATATTGCAGATATAAGTGATATAAAAAATAGAAGTACAAATTATGCAATAAATGGACAGATAGTTAATAAGGGAGGTTTTATCGGTAGTTTTATAGGATTTAATATCCTTCTGAATAATATAAGTGATAACCCATTCAGAGTAGTATTTATGATATTTAGTTTGGCATCTTTTTTAGCTTTGTATTTTGGTTTTAAGGATATTAAAGAGACTAATTATAGTTCTATATCAAATGACAATGCAAAATTAAAAAGATTTAAATATTACAAACATTTTCTTACTATAATATTTATAAAATCATTTATAGTCAATTTAACTACTCCTATATTTTTACTATATCTTCAGGATAATATAACAAATGATATTGTTAAGCTTACTTTTTTATTTGTACCTGCTACTTTACTCTCTATGTTTCTTCCAAGAAAATTCGGGCAAATTGCTGATAATTCTAGTAGAGAAAGGATTATATTCATTGGGTTTTATTTGATAGGTATTTTACAAATTTTTATTCCTTTTACTAAATCCTATAATGGTTTTATGATTCTATATATTATAATTTCAATATTGGATATGTTTTATGGTCCAGCTTATTCATCATTGATAATAGATTTTGTTGGAGAAGATAAAAGGGGTAGTTCTTATGGCTTATATAGCTTGGCCAATAGCTTAGGTGCAGTTGGTGGGCCTATAATTGGTGGATTTATATATGAGAATGTAGGAAAACATATAGTCTTTTATTTAAAAGGTGTTCTTCTAATTGCTTTGATATCCTTTGTTTGTTATATTTATTATAGGAATATTAAATATAATGATAAGATAGAAAGACAATTGGAATAATAGGTGATATATGAATAATCTCTGGAAGTTAAATAATTATCTTTATATAGCATCACGTATTTTGATAGGAATTGATATTGTCCGAAGATTATGGGGTAATATCAGTAGTTTAATAATATTTTTTTCTATATTTTTGTTTATAGTGATTAATGACCACCTAAGGATGAATCATTTTTATAAGGATTCAAAAAAATATTTTCTATCGATTTTTGTCTCAATGGTACTAAGTAGTATATTAATCTATTATATACGTGGGTATTCAGATATATTTATGTACATGATTGTATATGAATTGATATTATTTACAGAAGGTAAATTATCAAAACTATTTATTACTCTAGAAATTTTATTTGTTTATTTCATTATGGTTTTAAGAAGCATAACTATTGAAGATTTTCTAAGTCTAGGATTTTGGAAAGATCATTTTGTAGATATACTTATGTCCTCTGTAGGCTTATTGTTCTATACATTTATGTTATATGCCTATAGGGAAATAAGGAAAGAGAAAAGAAAAGTAGAAGAGTTAAATAAGGAGCTAAAATTATCATATAATAAGCTACAAGAGCAATCCGAAAAAATAGAGCAGTTGTCCATTTCCAAAGAAAGAAATAGATTAGCAGGTGAAATTCACGACAATTTAGGGCATAATCTTATTGCTTTGAATATGAACTTAGATGTAGCTGATAAATTGATTGATTCAGATATTGATAAAGCTAAAGAATTAATCAATAGATCTAGATTGATTAATAAAGAAAGTATTGAAGATTTAAGAAAGGCGGTATATGCTCTAAAGGAAGAGGAACCAATGACTTTAAGAAGTTCAATTAATAAATTGATTGACAATATCCAAAGTACAGGCGAAGTAGAGGTAATTTTAAGTTTAGATGAAAATGTTGAAAAACTATTACCTGAATATAAGGATTTAATATATCTATCAATAAAGGAATGTATTACAAATAGTATTAAACATGGGAAAGCTAATAGAATTAATATAGATATTATATTTGATAATTCTAAACTAGATGTAAATGTTCAGGATAATGGATTAGGTTGCAATCAATTGATTAAGGGTAATGGATTGTTAAGAATTGAAGAAAGAGTTACCAAAAATAGTGGGGAAGTAAAATATAGTTTAAATGATGAAGGTGGATTCAAAATATATTTAACAATTGATAATTTGAGAGGTATGTAGGTGATTTAATGGCAAATGTAAAAACTAATGCTATGAGAATACTTGATGGAATGAAGATTGAGTACAATACGTATACTTATAGCAAAGATGATGATAAAATTGATGGAATTTCAGTGGCTGAGAAACTAGGGAAAGACCCAAAGTATGTCTATAAGACTTTAGTGGCAGAGGGGCATAGTAAGGAAATATTTGTTTTTGTAATACCAGTAGCTGAAGAACTTGATTTAAAAAAGGCTGCAAAGGCAGCAACTGAAAAGAATATTCATATGATTCATGTAAAAGATATACTTAAGACAACTGGCTATATTAGAGGTGGTTGTTCTCCAATAGGAATGAAGAAGAAATACAAAACATTTATCGATTCGTCAGCTTCTCAGATCGATAAAATAGTTATTAGCGGTGGTAAAATAGGAATACAAATGGAATTAGCAGTAGATGATTTATTAAATTCAGCGGATGCAAAAATTGATGATTTAATTTGATATATTTCATCCACAGAGATTATCCTTGGAAAAATCTACTGTGGATGTTATAATTTGTAGATAAGTATGATAATAATTAATAATATAAGAAACTAATTGAAATGGAGATGATAATTTGGATATAATTGAAGGCATAATGACTAGGAGAAGTATTAGACATTTCACAGGTGAACTTATAAGTGATGAACAATTAGACACTATGCTAAGAGCCGGATTTCAAGCCCCTTCTGCTCATAATTGTCAACCGTGGGAATTCATAGTTGTAAGAGATAAAGATAAAATTAAAGAAATCAAAGAGTATCACAAATATGCTAAGATGCTAGGGGATGCTGGTACTGCAATAGTAGTTTGTGGAGATATTAATAGACAGGATAATATGGGTTTTCTAGTAGCTGATACTTCAGCAGCTATACAAAATATGCTACTTGCTGCACATGGCTTAGGATTAGGTGCAGTTTGGTGTGGTATTTATGATATACCTCAACTTATAGCTAATATTAAAGAAACTCTAAATTTACCGGAAAATGTAATCCCTATTGGTATGGTAGTAGTGGGAAATAAGATAAAAGATAGAACTCCACAGGATAGATATGATGAAAACAAGATACATTATGATACTTGGTAAGAATAATATAGAAATGGTGGATGAAAATGAAACATAAAATTAGTTATGTATTTTTAATTTTAAGTATATCTGTTTTTCTATTTGGCTGTTCTCAAGCTACAGATAATAACAAAGACAATAATCAAAATGAAAATTTACAAGGAGGAATAGAGATGAATTTAGAACAATTAAATCCACCTAAACAAGGTGAAGAAATTGCAGTAATGAAGACAAATCATGGAGATATTAAAATTAGATTATTTCCTGAAGTAGCTCCAAAGGCAGTAGAAAACCTTATAACTCATGCTAAAGATGGTTATTATGATGGTGTGACATTCCATAGGGTTTTAAATGAATTTATGATTCAAGGTGGAGATCCTGAAGGAACTGGTAGAGGTGGTAAGAGTATATGGGGTTCATCTTTCGAAGATGAGTTCGATATAAACTACCATAACATTAGAGGAGCACTATCCATGGCTAATGCAGGCGCAAATACAAATGGTAGTCAGTTCTTTATCGTTCAAAAAACTGAGGTAGACCAAGGATTTATTGATCAAATGAAAAGCATTGGTGAAGAGGGAGGATTTCCTGAAGTTGTTGTCAAAGCATATCAAGAATTAGGTGGAACACCATGGTTAGATTACAAACATACTGTATTTGGCCAAGTATTTGAAGGTATGGATGTAGTTGATGAAATAGCAGGTGTAAAGGTTGATTCACAGGGTAAACCTGCAGAACCAGTAATTATTGATACCATAGAGATAATTGAATATAAATAACATAAAGAGGTCAATCATATTCTAGATTGGCCTTTTGAATTAAAATCTAAAGGGGGTAACTATGACTAGGAGAAAAAGAAGAAAAATTATTAAAATTGCTTTAATAGTTTTTCTAACCTTATTTGCATTAGAAAGATTATATAATTCTCAAGATAAATTCCAGGTAACTGCATTAGATGCAGCTGACTATGGAATAGTTGAAATCATGATGACAACTGGAGAAAAGCTAGATGATTTTGATTATTTTTACGATGAGTTCGTAGATAACTATCCATTTTTTGAAGTTAATAAAAGATTACATAATATTGATTGGTTGGGGAACAAAAGCAAATATAAGAGAATCATTAGAAATACTAAAACTGACGCAGAGTTTCTAGTTGCAATGGAGCAGATATTAGGTGATTTAAATGATGGTCATGTAAATATATTAACTGGGGAGACTTATAAAAACCATTATAAAATGACTTATGATATGTATGCTGACTTAGATAATCCATTTGAACCAATATCATTTTATGAAGCTTTTGCAACTCCATATGTAAGGTTTAGATATATGTTTACAGGCACAATGGATGAGATTAATAGTATTCAATTATATGATGATTCTGTAGTAGAAACTAAGAAATTAATCTATGATGAGCTTGCATATATGAAAATTAAAGATATGGCAGGATCTGACACACAAAAAAATGATCATATTGTAATAAATGATTTTTTAAGAGAAGTTAAAGACTATGAAAAATTGATTATTGATATTAGAGGTAATAATGGAGAAATTGATTCTTACTGGGAGTATATAGTTGAATTGCTTATAGATGAACCAATAAGCTATGATTACTATTCTTTTTTTAAAGATGGACATAGATATATGTATAGTCCATATAGGGTAGAAGATCTAAATACTATTAATCAATTAGATGAAAAAATATTGGATCAATTTCCTGAGGAAGTAGCTACTGATTTAGATTTTTATAGAACTTATACTATAAGTTTAAATCCATCACCGGATAATATAGATTTTAAATTTAATGGAGAGGTCTATTTATTAGTAGATAGAAATGTATTTTCATCAGCTGAAAAGTTTGCATCATTTGCCAAGGACACAGGTTTTGCCACATTAGTAGGTGAAACAACAGGGGGAGGCAGAGTCTTTGAAGAAATTCCTATTACCTATTTCCCACTAAGTAAATTAGCAATTAGCTATAGTAGGGAATTAAGTATAAATGCAGATGGAACTATAAACATGGAAACGAGAACCATACCACATATAGAGGTAGATTCAACTCCACATGAAGATTTCACTAAGGATAAATGTATTCAAGCAGTTATCAATGATTAAGGCATTATTATGAAGTGGCAGCATATAATATGTAATAATTTATTTTTAAGGGGAAATATTTATGGTTAATAATTGGGAGATTATTTTAAGATTAATCTTAGCTTCTATGTTTGGAGGGCTTATTGGTTTAGATAGGGAATCTACTAATAGACCTGCAGGATTTAGGACTCATATACTCGTGTGTATAGGCTCTGCTTTGATTATGCTAGTATCCATTGAAAATAGTAAATATGGAGCTGATCCATCTAGAATAGCAGCCCAGGTAGTAAGTGGAATTGGTTTTTTAGGCGCTGGTACTATACTAAGAACTGGTACCAATATTGAAGGGTTAACAACTGCAGCAAGCCTTTGGGTTTGTGCAGGTATTGGTCTAGCTACCGGCTTAGGATATTATTTAGGTGCTGCTTTTACCACATTAGCAGTTTTGTTTTTCCTAAGATATTCTAAAATCTTTGAAAGGAAATTTCTAAAGAATTCATATAAAAGTTTAGAAGTAATTGGATTAACAAGGGCAGGACTTATTGGAGATATAGGTACCATATTTGGAAGATATAATATAATACCTCACAATATTGATTTAAATAAAATCATTCAAGAATTAACTTTAATAAAAGGGATTTTAAGAATTAAAGTAGATAATAGAGTAGTTGATATAAAAGCTTAATATGTATTAAGGGTCGAGCTTAAATTAAGATTGACCCTTATTTAATTTATTCAGTCCATTTAAGGACTCTTTTTTCTAAAATTGACATTATTTTGTACATCACAGCTGATAATACAGCTAATATTACTATACCCATCATTACGATATCCAGTTTAAATACTTGACTACCATATACAATAATATATCCTATACCTGCTTTTGAAACCAAAAACTCACCTGTAATTACACCAATCCATGATAAACCAATACTAATCTTTAAGGTGCTTATTAAATTTGGAAATGATGAAGGTAATACCAATTTTGTTAGTACCTGGAATTTAGTAGCACCAAAGGTTTCTAGAAGCTTTATTTTATCTCCATCAGTTGATATGAAGCTTCTGTACATATTCATTATACTAACTACAATTGATACTGTAATAGCACTTACTATGATACCTGAGTATCCAGCTCCTACCCAAATGATGATTATAGGTGCTAAGGCGTTTTTTGGCAAACTATTTAATATAACTAAATAAGGGTCAACAACTTTTGCCCAGAAGTTAGACCACCAAAGACCTATTGAGATGAGAAGACCTAGAACCGTGCCTAAAGTAAATCCCACTATAGTCTCACTAACTGAAACAAAGACATGGTGAAGTAGATTTCCATTTTTAATGTATTCTATAAACAGTTTCCAGATTCTAGAAGGGCTACTCATTATAAACGGGTCAATCCATTTTAAATTAGCAGCAACTTCCCATAATATCAAACCTAATATCAATAATCCTATTTGCATGATAGATATTGATCTTTTTCTTTTCTTAACTGATAGCAAAAATTCCTGATGACTTTTTGATACTGGCTTATTATTATTATTATTAGACATGTATATCCAGCTCCTTCCATATATCATTGAAATAGTATCTGAATTCAGGAGCTTCCCTACATTTCAATGGACTCCAATCACCAGCACAAGTTAATTCAATATCAAATATTTTTTTAATAGTACCTGGTCTATTGGAAAGTACTACTACTCTATCTGCCATACTTATGGCTTCGGCTATATCATGAGTAACCATAATTGCTGTTTTCTCTTCTTTTTTTAATATTGTGCCTATCTCATCAGAAATAGCCAATCTAGTTTGATAATCTAATGCAGAGAATGGCTCATCTAACAGAAGTATATCAGGTTCTAAAAGCAAAGTTCTAATTAATGCTACTCTTTGTCTCATACCTCCAGATAGTTGATACGGATATGACTTAATAAAATCACCCAAACCATAACTGTGAAGAAACTCTTTAGAGTGTTCTATTGCATTATTGTCTAGTTTCCCTTGAATTTCTAGGCCTATTACTACATTATCCAATATATTTCTCCATTCAAATAATTGGTCTTTTTGAAACATATAACCAATATTTTTAAGAGGTTTATCTACTATGTTTCCGTTAACTCTAACTTGGCCAGTAGTTGGTTTAATTAGACCAGAAATTATTGATAGTAGGGTAGATTTTCCGCACCCGCTTGGTCCTACTATACCAATAATTTCATTGTGATAAATATCTAAATTGATGTCTCTTAAGGCTTGAGTTTCTTCTTCCAAAGTATGATAAGTTATACTTAGATTATTTATCTCTACAACCTTTGTATTATCCATCTTCTCCCTCCCAAACATGAAATCTATATAACACATATTATTCAGAGGCTATATCTTTGGTGAAATTATAAATTAAATATAAAAAATACTTAATTTTATGGTATACTTAATAAGTTAATAGCTATAAGGAGTGACTACTATGCACCAATATAAAGGAAAATTAATTGTCCATACAGGGTCTATGTTTTCAGGAAAAACTTCTAGTTTAGAAAAGGATGTCAAGAGATTTGCTATAGCTGGATATAATACAATAGCTTTTAAACCATCCGTAGATACTAGATATACAGATTCTGAGATAGTTACACACGATAATACCACATTACAGGCTGTATTAGTTGATAGTATAGAAGACATTATTGAGTACTGTAATGAGAAAAAACCTAGCGTAATTGCCATCGATGAAGTTCAGTTTTTGGGTGGACAGATTTCAAAAATACTTAGTTCCATTAATCAATTATTAGAAAAGGATATTACAGTAATAGTTGCAGGATTAGATATGGACTTTTCAGGACAAGCATTTGAAATAGTAAAAGAATTGATGCCTATTGCAGATTATCTATATAAGCACCATGCAGTATGTGTTAAGTGCGGTACAGATGGATGGGTAAGCCATAGAAAGACTAAAGACAAAGAAAGAGTCGTAATCGGAGCTACAAAGGAATATGAGCCACTATGTAGAAGATGCTATTTAGAGGAGAAGGCAATTGAAGAAGCAATTGTGAATAAGAACCAAGTATCCTTTGACCAGTTAGATAATATTAATAATTAATTAAATTTAGGCAAGAGAATTTTCTCTTGCCTTTAAGATACTTCACAGATAAAGCTAATACTTTCCATCTAAGGATGACAGTACCTGTCACCTAAATCTTACATCTCCTGAAGAGGTTGTAATATCAATTGCATTTTCACCATTACCTGTAGTAGCTTTGAAATCACCTCTATCATTGATCAAGATCTTCATATTTTTAGAAGGGGTATATCTACCTGATGAACTTGAACCATTTATTGTGTAATTAGAATCAGAAGGTAATTGTAGCTCTACATCTCCTGAAGAAGTCTCCACGTTTATTTTATTTCCTTTTAATTTATTAAGAGTTATGTCACCTGAACTTGCAATTATTTCAAAAATATCACCTAATATATTATCCATATATATATTTCCAGATGAAGTCACAATATTGATATTTTCACTTTCTAAATCTTCTAACTTAATATCACCGGAGCTTGCAGTTATATTAAATTTATCTCCAATAATATTTTTCATATAAATGTCTGCTGAAGAACTAGTGGTGTTTATACTACCATTGAAATCTTTGGGTAAAAAAATCTCTAAAACTACATTTGACTCAGTTACTGAGTAACTATTTTTAGTGTTTTTTAGTTCAATATTTAATGTATTATCATTTTCTTGAACTTCTAATGTTGGTATTACATTAGATCTTATTCTACCATGGTAGTGTATTAAGATATCTTCTCGTTCTTCTGATATTTGTTTAATATCTATAAAGGAAGAAGTTATATCTATATTGTCTATACCATTTAACTCAATATTTTTTTGTTCATCTATATCTACTGTTTTTAAATCTCTATTACTAATTCCGAACCATGTACTAAAATCAAAAAGATTAAAACTGATATTTTCATCATCTTTGACTTTAATACCGTCCCATCCTACACGTACTTCATCTTCACCGTCTTTTACATTAATTCCATCCCAACCAATTTGAACATGGTCATCTCCATCTTTTACATCTATTCCATCTAAGCCAATTCGAACATTAGAACCATTTGATCTAACATTTAGTTCATTACTTCTATTAAAACTTATTGGTCCTAAATTGTCATTGTATCTTAAGGAGTAAATTCCAACACCAAAGGCTATTAATACAACACCAGTTAGAATAAATACAAATTTCTTAATATCCATTTCAAAACCTCCTATCCATTTATAGTATCAATGTTCCATTTAATATATCTAACTGTAAGCTTGTAAAGTAATTTTGATAGATATATACCTAATAGAACAACTAAAATTCCTAAACCAGAAAGACCAATAAAAAAGCTAATCATAGTTAATATATGCAACTGCCCGAAGCTTCCAAATGCAACAAAAGGAGCACCAAATAAAATACCTATACCACCAAAAAATAATCCAATACCAAGACCAAAGACTCCTATTAGAATTCCAACTATACCTAGATAGGGACCTAGTACAATTATTAAGTTAAATAATCCCAATAAAATCAGTAATATAAATTTTCTACTATTATTATTTAAATTTGAGTCTAATCGTGGTTCTTTTTGAGTTGTAGAAGTATTTATATAATTCCTAGCAATGTCTCTAGGATTTCCTAATTCCTTTGAGATTTCTTCTTCTGATTTACCTTTAGATAAGCCAATTTGAAAATGCTCTTCATAGTCTAAAATTATATCATTAATTTCTTCTTCTGATAACCCATATAAGCTATGTCTCAATTGTCTTAAAAATTCATGCCTATTCATTTAACTCACCTCTTAAGATATTATTTACCCCATCTATAAAACTTTCCCACTCAATTTCTAATTCTTCATATGCTTCTTCTCCTATAGAAGTTAATTTATAGTATTTTCTGGGAGGGCCCTCTTGAGACTCTTTTAGATAGGTAGTCACGTATCCTTCTGTTCTAAATCTCCTTAATAAAGGATATATAGTTCCTTCAGAAATATTAATGAATTTTGATATATGTTCAACTAACTCATATCCATAGAAGTCTCTACGACTTAGTAGGGAGAGGACACATAATTCTAATACTCCTTTTTTAAATTGAATATTCATAGATTTCTCTCCTTATAATTTATTTACTATATCATATCATATGCTACCTTTCATTACAAGGTACCTATAAAAAAATAGTAGTTGAAATTTTCGACAAATAATTGCCTAAATTTCAACTACTAATTAATAAGTTAGTGCCTCTCTATGCAAACCTACGCTTAAACAAATTCCTATTCCAATCATATTAATCAACATAAATGTCCCACCGTGACTTATAAAAGGAAGTGGTATTCCTGTAACTGGCATCAATCCAATAGTCATTCCAATGTTTTCCCAAATATGAAAAACAAATATAGCTGTAATACCTACAACCATAAGTGATCCAAATAAATCATTACAATTTTTTGCTATTCTAACCATTCTGGTAATAAGTAAAAAGTACAGTCCTATAAGTCCCATACCTCCAATAAATCCAAGTTCCTCTACTAAAACTGCAAATATAAAGTCAGTCTGTTTTTCTGGAATATAATTGAACTGAGTAAATACACCCTCAAACAATCCTCTTCCGAATATTTTTCCAGAACCTATTGCAATTTTTCCTTGGAGAGCTTGATAACCTGTACCAATAGGATTTCTTTCTGGCTCTAAGAAGTCAAAAATTCTGTCTCTTTGATATGGATCTAATTTAAGCCAAAGTACAGGTAATGCTGCCAGGCCAGCAACTAAAGCCATACCTATATATTTCCATTTAATTTCAGCAACGAATAGCATCATAGCTATAAAGAATATAAAAACCAATGCAGTTCCAGCATCAGGTTGTCTTAATATAAGTACAACAGGCAATCCTGCAAATGCCAATATCTTTAATAAAGTAAATGGCTCATTTAGCTTCTCTTTATTGTTATCAATAAATTTAGCTAAAGAAATAATTAGACCAATCTTAACAAATTCTGAAGGTTGGAAAACTATGGGGCCAATTTTTAACCATGATCTAGCTCCCCATTCATCTTCACCAAATCCAAAGATTAAAACTGCCACAAGCATTAGATTACAAACTATATAAATTGGTATGTACATCTTTCCTAGGAACTCATAATCTAATAGTACTAAAAACAATATGGCAAAGAGACCTAAAAATATAGCAATGGTTTGAGACTTCAAGTAGGAGTTTGTCCCATAACTTAACGTAGCTGACTTAAGAATAATTAATCCATATATACATAAAGCTATCATAGTGAATAGCAATATAAAATCAAATTTCTTAAAAGATTTTAACTTTAAATTAAACATCTAAAACTTCCTTTCAATATACTAAAAAAATTATATCATATTTACTAATTATTAGACAGTAAAAAAATACTAACAATATGGTATCATATAATATATAAAGTTTAATTAGAATTGAGGATATACTAATGTTAAACATAAAGGAATATATATTAAGTAAGTCAAAGGAACTTGGTATAGATATAATAGGTTTTACAGATGCAGAAGCCTTATTAAACATAGAAGAGTATCTACAATATAGAATTAAAAATAATATAAATACAGAATTTGAAGAAACTGATATAGAAAAGAGAATCAACCCTAAGATTACATTTCCGGATTGTAAATCAATTATAGTTATTGGAATCTCTTATAATGTTGATATTGAGAGTGATAATTCTCATGTATTAAAGGGAAGTTTATCTAAATCCTCCTGGGGAATGGATTATCATAAGGTTCTAAAAACTAAAATAGAGGAGTTAATTCTAGAAATAGAGAAGAAAACAGATTTTAGCTACAAATACTTTGTGGATACTGGGCCTTTGGTTGATAGGGAATTAGCTAAAAAAGCAGGTATAGGATATTATGGAAAAAATTGTTCAATTATCAATGAGGAATATGGTTCATTTATATTTATAGGATATATATTAACTGATTTGGATTTAGAAATCGATGAAAGTGCTGTCAAAGATGATTGTGGTGATTGTGATTTATGCATTAGATCATGTCCTACAAATGCTCTCACCAGTGAATATGTAGTAAATCCTAAGAGATGTATTTCATATTTGACACAGACTAAGGGAGATATTCCTGAAGAATTTTTAGAAAAAATGGGTACAAAGATATATGGTTGTGATACTTGTCAGTTAGTTTGCCCTAAGAACAAAGATGTAAAGAAGTCTTGCCATAAAGAGTTTATTCCTGAGATAACAAAAGGAATAATTGATATAAAAGAGCTCCTTAATATGTCAAATAGAGAGTTTAAAGACAAGTATGGTTCAATGGCTGGTAGCTGGAGAGGTAAAAATATCTTAAAGCGAAACGCAATTATAGCTTTAGGAAATATGAAGGATATAAAAAACATAGACTTATTATTAGAAGAAAGGGGAAAAGACAATCCAAAGTTAAACTTTTATATTGATTGGGCTTTGGATAAGATAAATAATAATGATGATTAATTATAAATTTAGAAGGTGACAAGATGATTATAGGTGCTTGTGAATTAAAATTGCAGATATTTGAAGCTAATTCTTTGAAAGAGAAAAGACATGCTTTAAAAAGCTTATTAGGTAGACTTAAATCAAGATTTAATATATCTATAGCAGAAGTGGGGCTAAACGATAGCTGGAAGACAACAGTCATTGGATTTGCTTGTGTAACAAATGATACACAACATGCAAATGAGATTATCTCCAATGTTTTAAAGTTTATAGATGGAGATAGTAGAGTTGAGATTATAGAATATAATATAGAATTGTTGTAGGTGATTAGATGAAAAAAATACTAAAGAAAAATGATGTAGAAAAGGTATTAGAGTTATTATTAGAACTTTATCCTGATGCTAAGGCAGAACTTGATTTTACAAATCCCTTTGAATTATTAGTAGCTACAATTTTGTCAGCACAATGTACAGATGTACAAGTTAATAAGACAACTGCCAAGTTATTTAAGGAGTATAAGACTCCAGAGGACTATCTAACTTTAACAGAAGAACAGTTGGGAAGGAAAATATATAGTTGTGGCTTTTATAAAAATAAAAGTAAAAATATATTAGAAACTTGTAGAATTTTAGTACAAGAATTCAATAGTCAAGTTCCAGATACAATTGATGAGTTAATGACTTTGCCTGGAGTAGGGAAAAAGACTGCTAATGTAGTAGTAAGCAATGCATTTGGTGTTCCTGCTATAGCTGTAGATACCCATGTTTTTAGAGTATCCAATAGAATAGGACTAGCTGATAGTAAAAATGTCGAAGACACTGAAATAGATTTGATGAAAAATATTGATAAGAATATGTGGACCAAAGCTCATCATTTAATCATATTTCATGGAAGAAGGATTTGTAAAGCTAGAAACCCTATGTGCGAAGAATGTCCTATAAGTCCATATTGTAAGTATTTTAAAACAGAGTCGAAGAAATAGAAATCCTAGGTAATGTTCATACTGTCTCAGGATGATAAGGCTTGTGTCATTTTGAACGTTAGTGAAGAATCTTAATAATCATATTTATCACTTGTATAAACAAATGAACTCTGATATTATATAAATAATTCAATTGAATAAAGGGCGTCTTAAATGACAAAGGGAAAGTGGTTAAAATCCACTGCAGCCCCCGCTACTGTAATTGGGTACTAAGCCAACGTATACCACTGGGAAACTGGGAAGGTGTTGGTTTTAGGATGATCCATAAGCCAGGATACCTGCCAATATTGATTTAATGCCTCGGAGGGAGGGATGGGTAAATAGATTATTAAGCTTATTCCTTTTTGGAGTAAGCTTTTTTTGTACCCTGGGGCACTCCCCAATTGAGTCCTGCGGAGCAAATTAATGTTGTAGGTCAAATGACAAATTTAAACTAACTAGGAGGAAAAAATGAAAAGAAGTACAAAGAATATTTTATTATTTTTAGCAATGATGTTGATTTTAGTAGGAGTTGTAGGTTGTACACAGGATAATTCAGATAATGGACAAAATGTTGAAGAACCAAATCAACAAGATGAAGTAAATAATAATGTAGAAACAACATATCGTATATCAATTAAAGATGGTTTTGGAAATATCGTTACATTAGAGGAAGCACCTGAGAGAATTATTTCAATGGCACCTAATAACACTGAAATTCTGTATGCCTTAGGATTAGGAGATAAAATAGTGGGGGTTACTGCTTTTTGCGATTATCCAGAAGAAGCATTAGCTGTAGAAAAAATCGGAGATTTTATGGCTACAAACTTTGAAAAAATTATAGAGTTAGAGCCAGATTTAATTGTTAATTATGGTGAATTAGACTCCGATGCAAGTCAGATATTCAGTGGCGCTGGAATACCTGTAATTTCATTCTTACCTGAGTCAATTGACGAAGTAATTGATACTATAAAACAAATTGCAGTTGCAACTGATACAGTAGAAGAAGGAAATGCTTTAGTAGAAGATATGACACAAAAAAGAGATGAGATTGTAGCTAAAGTAAAGGGCACAGAAACTGTTAAGGTGTTTTATGAAGTATGGCATGAACCTTTAATGGCTGCTGGTTCAGGTTCATTTGTAGATGGTCTTATTAATTTGGTGAATGGAGATAATGTTGCTAAAGACGCTGAAGGTGAATATCCAAACTATGATATTGAACAGTTGATAGAAAATGACCCAGAAATATATCTAACAGCAAATGATTTACCGGAAAAAACAGTTGAATCAATTTTAGCAAGACCTGGATATGAAAATATAACTGCCATAAAGAATGGGGAAGTATATTTACTAGATGGTAATACAATATCTAGACCTGGACCAAGAATTGTTGATGGTCTAGAATTAATTGCACGTGCTTTACACCCAGAAGTATTTGAGTAAAATGAGGTTATTAAATTGAGAACAAATAAAGCCAAGTACAATCTAATTATTATTACTTTATTGATTTTATTAATATTTTCTATAGGATTGTTTACTACCATAGGCACTGCTAAGGTAGGTGTTTTAGATATATTTAAAATCATAGGGTCAAAGATTCCATTGCTTAAAGGTCATATCGATATATCAAATATTGCAGATTCTGCAAAATCAATAATATGGAATATTAGATTGCCTAGGGTTTTATTAGGAGCTATAATTGGAGCCAGTCTTTCTGTAGCTGGTGCTGCCTTTCAAGGTATGTTTAAAAATCCTATGGCTGATCCCTATGTAATAGGAATTTCATCAGGAGCAGCCTTAGGTGCAGCTATAGCAATAGTATTAAAAATAAATATCAGCTTTTTTACAGTATCACCTATTACAATATTTGCATTTATTGGTGCTTTATTGGCAGTATTTACTGTTTATAATATAGCAAGGGTTAAAAATAAGGTTCCAGTAACTACATTGTTATTAGCAGGGGTTGCAGTTGGCCAGTTTCTTACTGCTATTATGTCATTTATAATGATTATATCTGATAAAGATATGGTAAAAATCACATATTGGACGCTGGGAAGTTTGACTGGAAAGGGCTGGGATCCAGTATTAGGTATATTTATTCCATCTATAGTTTGTATAATAGTCATTTGTTTCTTTGCTAGGGACCTAAATATCCTACTTACAGGAGAAGAATCAGCCCAAAGTTTAGGTGTAGATGTAGAAAGAACAAAGACATATATTTTATTATTAGGTACATTTATAACTGCGATTAGTGTATCTGTAAGCGGTATAATTGGATTTGTTGGTTTAATTATACCTCATATAGTTAGATTATTAATTGGTCCTGATCATAGAATACTTCTACCAGCGTCTGCATTATTAGGAAGTATATTTATGATATTCGCTGATACCATTGCAAGGACCCTTATATCTCCTATTGAGATACCAGTAGGTATAATAACTGCATTATTTGGAGGACCTTTTTTTATATACTTACTAAGAAGCAAGAAGAAGAGCATATAGAAAGTAGTGGAGAAAATGAACGCATTAGAAGTCAAAAAATTAGAATTTGGATATAGAGATAATTTGGTAATAAGGGATATTAGCTTTAGTATTAAAGCTGGAAGCTTTGTAAGCATAATTGGTCCTAATGGGTCTGGTAAATCAACACTACTTAAAACTTTAAACCAAATATACAAACCAAGTAAAGGTCAAATTCTTTTGTATGAAAAGGATATTTCATCATATAAAAAAAGAGAAGTAGCAAAGAAAATTGCTTTAGTTCCTCAAGATACAAATATAGATTATGAGTTTACTGCAGAAGATATAGTTATGATGGGGAGACATCCACATAAAAATCGCTTTGAAGGTGAAGATGAACTTGATTATAAAATTATAAATGAGTCACTAAAGCTGACTAATACTTTGGATTTAAAGGACAGGGCTATAAATCAAATATCAGGTGGAGAAAGACAAAGAGTATTTATTGCAAAGGCTTTGGCTCAGAAGCCTTCAATCATATTATTAGACGAACCAACATCAAACCTAGATATAAATCATCAGATGGACATTCTAAATCTGTTAAAAAGATTAAATATAGAAACTGGGCTTACCGTAGTATTAGTTATACATGATATAAACATGGCTTGTAGATATTCAGATGAGATTATATTACTTCACAAAGGAAAGATTTTAGGGAATGGTACACCGGAGGAAGTTATTACTATAGAAAATATGGAAGATGCATATGATATGAAAGTAGCTCTAGAGAAAAACAAATATACTGATACCATTCATCTAACTCCAATTGAAATAAAAAAGAAGAGTAATAATTTTAAATATAACAATATCCACATAGTTTGTGGTGGAGGCTCAGGTCAGGAAATTATCAACAAATTATATCAGGAGGGTTTTGAATTATCCTTGGGAGTGTTAAATGCTGGTGATTCTGATTGGGAACATGGAAGGAATTTAAATATTACTATGGTTGAGGAAATTCCTTTTTCAGGAATAAGCGATGAAACACATCAAAAAAATATTAAGTTAATGAATAAATCTGATATAGTTGTTATATCAAATGTACCAATTGGTACTGGAAATTTAAAAAACTTAGTAGCTGCTAAACATGCATTGGAAAACGGGAAAAAGGTTTATTACTTAGCAGATAATACGATGGATTTTGATTACACTAATGGAGAAGCCAAACAAATCATTGACCAGATGAAAGACCAAGGAATGATATGTATAGAATCTGTAGATGATTTATTAGATAAAATTAAAATTGATAATAACTACCACAATCATTGATTGGAGGTAGTTTTTTAATATTGTTACAAAAAAGAAGGATTTTTCCAACTTATGTAGAATAAATTATCTAAAGATTATTAAGATTTAAATACAAACTAATATTAATTTGTAAGAAAGGAAGTGGGCGATATGATGAAAATGACAATTAATCGTGTATGGAGGGTTCACGCTCTATAAACCCTCCGAAAAAAATTAATGGAGGACAGTATGAGAATAGAAAAAGATAATATTGTTATTAGAAGTGCTACTCTAGATGATGCTATTCAATTAAATGAATGGTGGAATGATGGATTGATTATGGAACATGCAGGTTTTCCTAATGGTATAGGAGAATCTTTAGAAGAGACTAAAAATAATATTGGTAACTGGGAAGGTAAATTAAGCCAACTTTGTATCATAGAAATTGATAAGAAGCCTATAGGGGAGTTAAGCTATAGAATTAAAGGTGATGGAGCTGCATACCCTGGATGGAAAATATGTGAATCTGATTATCAAAATCGAGGATATGGGCCAAAAATTATCATGATGTTATTAGAATTCCTTTTTACAGATGAAGCCATCAATTCCAAGTTTTCAATAGATAAAGTCATTTGGGATACAATGCTTGAAAACAAAAGGGCCCAATATGTCTATGAGAATAAGATTGGAGCAAGGAAGATTGGCATACAAGAAAATATATGGCAAGATCAAGTAGGGAACTGGCGAAGTCTTGTTGACTACGAAATAAGTAGGGAGGAATTCTTTAATGATTAGAACCTTTTGTTGTCTGGGGTTATTCAACTTGTAAAATCATCATGATTATTATATTGTTAATAAGAGTGAGTTTATTAAAAGGAGTGGGCAAGGTGGGTAGATTAAGAATTAATCTTCAAATTAGATAGTAAAATTTGAGGAGGATAAAATGAGTAAGATAATAATTAAAGAAGATGTTGTACCTAGAGTTGAAGAGCTAATTGATTTATATAATGATGTAGGATGGTCTTCATATACAAATGATAGTATTAGGCTAAAAAATGCTATTGAGAATTCACTAAAAGTATTCACTGTTTGGGATCAAGATAAATTAGTGGGTTTAATTCGTGTAATAGGAGATAACCATACTATTATCTATATACAGGATATTTTAGTTTTAAAAGAATATCAAGGACAAGGTATTGGAAGTAGTTTATTGAGATTGATTTTAGAGAAATATACATCAATTCGTCAGATAATTTTAATGACAGACAATACTGAAAAGACAATTAATTTTTATACGAAAAGTGGTATGGTAAAATCTTCTGATTATAATTGTATTGCCTTTATGAAGTAAGTAATTTACAATAATAATGATTAGAAGGACAGAGGGGATATGAGATATAATTCTGACCCTATGTCCCAGAAAAATAAAAAAATAATGACTAACCTAGATAGAGGTTGGTCGTTATTTTTGTGTTTATATTTTATCAAAACTATGGTATATTTAAATTGTATGTAAAAAGGAGGTAAAATATGAGTTACAAATTAGTAGCTATTGATATGGATGGAACTCTATTAAATAGCAAGGGTACCGTAAGTGATAGAACTAGGCAAGCCATATATGATGCAAGTAAAAAAGGCGTCTATGTAGTTCTAGCAACCGGTAGAATTCTTAAATCAGCTATCAATCATTCTATTAAATTAAACCTTAATAAACCTATAATTTCATGTAATGGTGCTATAATGATAGATGAAGATAAAAACATTATTTTTGATAAACCTATGAAATCAAAATCAGTAAAAGAGGTTATAGAAATTGGGCAAAGTGAAAATATTTATTTTCACTTTTATGATGATAATAGTTTTTATTCTAATGTTTATGTTGAAGAAGTTCTAAACTTCTACAATACTGAAGAATCAAAAAAGAGTGGAAATGAGATTAAAGTAAATATTTTTGATAATGCGGAAGAAATTCTAAATAAGGGAATAAATGTCTACAAGTTTTTATTTTTAGATGATGATAGAGATAAATTGAATAGATTAAAAAGTAGACTGAAATATATTGAAGATATTAACATATGTACTTCCTGGGGAAATAATCTAGAAGTAATGGATAGTTATGTTTCTAAGGGGAACAGCTTAGAATACCTGTGTAGTCATTTAAATATATCATCACATGAAGTAATTGCAATCGGTGACAATGAAAATGATATTTCTATGATTGATTTTGCAGGACTTGGCGTTGCAATGGGCAATGGTGTCGAAAAGGTAAAATCCGTAGCGGATATAGTTACATCTACAAATGATGAAGATGGAGTAGCAAAAGTAATCGAGAAATATATTTTATAGTAGGAGATGTTGAAAAGTGTCATTAAATATAGTATTGGTAGAGCCTGAAATACCACAAAATACAGGAAACATTGCAAGAACTTGTGCCTTGACTGATACAGCACTACATCTAATAAGACCCTTAGGGTTCTCTGTAGATGATAAGCATCTAAAAAGGGCAGGATTAGATTATTGGAACCTTGTTGATATTCATTATTATGACAGTTTTGATGAATTATTACAAAAGTATCCAGAAGGCAATTTTTATTATGCAACTACAAAGGCATCAAAGAATTATTGTGAGTTTGAGTATAGGGACAGTACTTTCTTTGTTTTTGGAAAAGAAACTAAAGGATTACCTAAAGAGTTATTAGATAATAATAGGGAAACCTGCATTAAAATTCCTATGAGAAGCGATATTGCAAGATCCTTAAACTTATCCAATTCAGTTAATATAATTATTTACGAGGCATTAAGACAGTTGGATTTTCCAAATTTAACATAAAGTTATAGATTCGTTTATTTTTTATTTTATTTATTAATCTTACTTAGGAGGAATTATTATAATGGATATTGCAATACCAGTCATTGGAGGCTTAGGACTATTTCTATATGGAATGACTATGATGGGAGATGGACTACAAAAGGCAGCAGGAGATAGACTTCGTAGATTAATTGAAGTCCTTACAAACAATAGGTTAATGGGAGTATTGGTTGGTGCTCTTGTAACCATGGTAATTCAAAGTAGTAGTGCTACAACTGTAATGGTGGTTGGATTCGTAAATGCAGGCTTGATGTCTTTACCGCAGGCAGCTGGAGTTATTATGGGAGCTAATATAGGTACTACTATAACTGCGCAGATAATTGCATTTGATGTAGTTGAATATGCTCCTATAGCAGTAGCACTAGGTGTAGCTGTATGGTTATCAGCTAAAAAGAAAAGAAACAAAGATATCGCTGAAATTATAATAGGCATAGGTATTCTGTTTATTGGTATGGATATGATGAGTGGAGGATTAAAACCATTAGCAGAGGTTCAAGCATTTTCTGATATAATGGTAAATTTAAATAATCCAATCATAGGTGTAATAGTAGGTTTACTACTTACTACAATAGTACAAAGTAGTAGTGCTTCTATTGGTCTATTGCAGGCATTAGCAGGAGAGGGATTAATAAGTATCAATATGGCATTTCCGATACTTTTCGGAGATAATATTGGAACAACTACAACATCTCTAATATCAAGTGTTGGAGCAAATAAAACAGCAAAAAGAGCAGCAGTTATACATTTTCTTTTTAATTTAATAGGTACAATTATCTTTATGTTTTTTTTAAGAATTCCAATCCAAACCATAGTAGAATATATTTCTCCTGGTGATGTTAAAAGACAGATTGCTAATGCACATACATTATTTAATATAGTCAATGTAATAATTCAATTCCCATTTGCAAAATACTTAGTAATGGCTGCTGAAAAACTAGTTACTGGTCCAGATAAAGCTGATATGGATGCTACTATATACTTAGACACAAGAATTATTGAGACTCCAGGAATTGCACTTGGACAAGCCAAAAAAGAAGTCATTAGAATGGGTGAATGTGTATCGAAAAATTTAGCGTTGGGCAGAAAAGCATTTGTTCATAATGAATTTGATGTAATAGAAAAAGTATATGAAACAGAAAAACTTGTAAATCAGATTGAAAAAGAAATAACTGATTATCTAGTTCTTTTATCAAGTGAATCCCTGTCAGGTACTCAACGTACAATGGTAACTAACTTTCTATATACAATAGATGATATAGAAAGAGTAGGAGACCATGTTGAAAATCTAGTTGAGCTAGCAGAATATAAGAAAAAACAAGGATTATCATTTAGTGATGATGGAATAGAGGGCTTAAATGAAATGTTTGATAAATGCGAAGAAGTGTTTATGAAAACAATGAAAGCCTTTGAAACTGATGATAAAGATCTTGCAAATGAAGTTTTAACTTTAGAAGATATTGTAGACTCAATTGAAAAGAAAAGTAGAGCAGATCATATGGATAGATTGAGTAGAATGGAATGTTTAACTGAGCCAGGAGTGCTATATTTAGATGCCTTAGGTAATTTAGAGAGGGTTTCTGATCATTCAGTAAACATAGCAATGTATGTTTTGGACAAATATAAATAATTCATAATTTTATTGAAAAATATAAGAATAAGTGGGTTTGCCTATTTATTCTTTTTTTCTACTTTACATTTTAATATCAAGTTTTATGGGAATATATATAAGATAGGTAGTATAT
This sequence comes from Tissierellaceae bacterium, assembly GCA_031460505.1. Lineage (GTDB taxonomy): Bacteria > Bacillota > Clostridia > Tissierellales > Tissierellaceae > JAAYTL01. The sequence goes on along the minus strand of JAVKTT010000003.1, from coordinate 231,110 downwards.
ATAAAAATAAATTTAATAATAGATTATGAGGAGGAAATTTTATGTTATATGATGTTATCATAATAGGTGGAGGTCCTGCAGGGCTATCAGCAGGTTTATATGCATCAAGGTCAAGACTTAATACATTAATAATTGAAAAGGATATAGATGGTGGACAAATTGCTACTACATCTGAAGTTGAAAACTATCCTGGATCAGTACTTAATGCAACAGGTCCATCATTGGTGGCTAGAATGGTTGACCAAGCTAAGGCATTTGGAGCCAATAAAGTTTCGGACGAAATCATAGAAGTAGACTTTAGTGATAAAATTAAAAAAGTAAAAGGTAAAAAAGAAGAATACCAAGGTAAAACAGTCATAATAGCTACAGGTTCAGTACCTAGATTAATAGGATGCCCTGGTGAAAAAGAACTTATAGGGCGTGGGGTTTCATACTGTGCCACTTGTGATGCGCCATTCTTTCAAGATTTAGAAGTATTTGTAATGGGTGGAGGAGACTCTGCTGTAGAAGAGGCTATTTACGTATCAAAATTTGCAAAAAAAGTAACTATTATTCATAGAAGAGATGAGTTAAGAGCAGCTAAATCAATTCAAGAAAAAGCATTTGCAAATCCTAAAATCGACTTTATGTGGGATACAGTAATCACAGAGATCAAGGGAAAAGATATGTTAGAATCCTTTGTTGTTAAAAATTTAAAGACAAATGAAGAAAGAGAAATCTTACCTGATGAAGAAGATGGTGCTTTTGGAATATTTGTTTATGTAGGTTACTTACCACAAACAAAGCTTTTTGAAAACATAATTGAGATGGATCGTGGGTATATAATTACTAATGACAATATGGAGACAAATGTGGATGGTGTATTTGCTGCTGGAGATAATAGGGTTAAATCTTTAAGACAGGTTGTAACTGCAACTGCTGATGGAGCTATCGCTGCAGTTCAAGCAGAAAAATATATAGATAGGAATTTTGAGTAATTATCAAGGAGGAATTTAAATGTTAGAGTTAAACAAAGAAAATTTTGATGTAGAAGTATTACAGACTGAAGGCTATGTATTAGTAGACTTCTGGAGTCCAACATGTGAGCCATGTAAAGCGCTAATGCCATATGTTCAAGATATGGAAGGGACTTATAGTGATAAGATAAAATTCACTTCATTGGATATTACAAAAGCTAGAAGGTTAGCTATTGGCCAAAAGGTGCTAGGACTTCCTGTTGTAGCTATTTATAAGGACGGAGAAAAAATAGACTCAGTAGTAGCTGATGATGCAACTAAAGAATCAGTGGAAGAAATGATTAAGAAGTATCTTTAAGAGGTTTTAATTATCCTTTATGGAAATTAAGATAAATTAAACTCGAGGAGGTGAATTTATGCATCTAGAATTAGGTAGTATTTTTATAAAAGATGTTCAATTTGGAAAAGAAACAACTATTAAAGATGGTGTGTTATTTGTAAATAAGGAAGAGTTAATAAACCTTATAAAAGAAGATGAACATCTTGAAAAAGTAGATGTAGAAATTGCAAGACCTGGTGAAGGTATTAGGATAACTCCAGTAAAGGATGTAATTGAACCAAGGGTAAAGGTAGAGGGAAATGGTGGTGTATTTCCCGGTACCTTATCCAAGGTTGAAACTGTAGGATCCGGTAAAACTAATGTCTTGAAGGGGTGTGCAGTAGTTACTACTGGAAAGATAGTAGGTTTTCAAGAAGGAATAATTGATATGACTGGACCAGGAGCTGAGTATACTCCCTTTTCAAAACTAAACAATATTGTATTAGTTTGTCAGCCTAGAGAAGACCTAAGACAGCATGACCATGAGAAGGCTCTTAGATTTGCTGGGCTAAAGGCTGCTAAATATCTTGGAAAAGCAGCAAAAGAAATAAAACCTGATTCAGTAGAATTATTTGAAACATTGCCACTATTAGAAGCTGTAGAGAAATATAAGAACTTGCCTAAGGTTGCTTATGTTTTAATGCTTCAATCCCAAGGTTTGCTTCATGATACCTATGTATATGGTGTAGATGCAAAACAGATTGTTCCAACTATACTCTATCCAACTGAAATAATGGATGGTGCAATTATCAGTGGAAATTGTGTTTCTGCGTGTGATAAAAATACAACTTATCATCATCTAAATAATCCAGTTGTAGAGGATTTATATGAAAAGCATGGGAAAGAAATTAATTTCCTAGGAGTTATTATCACTAATGAAAACGTATACCTAGCTGATAAGGAAAGATCATCAGATTGGACAGCAAAACTTGTGGAGTATCTCGGATTAGATGGTGTAATCATTTCCCAAGAAGGATTTGGTAATCCAGATACAGACTTAATTATGAACTGTAGGAAGATTGAAGAAAAGGGAATCAAAACAGTTATTATTACTAATGAATATGCTGGCCGAGATGGAGCTAGTCAATCATTAGCAGATGCCCATGCTTCTGCAGATGCAGTAGTGACAGGTGGTAATTCTAATGAGGTTATTGTACTTCCTAGAATGGATAAGGTAATTGGGACATTGGATTATTCTGATATAATTGCTGGCGGTTTCGATGGCAGTTTATCATCAGATGGGTCGATAACAGTAGAAATACAAGCAATAACAGGTGCTACAAATGAATTAGGTTTTAACAAGATGAGTGCAAAAATGTATTAATCCATTACTATGAAAAGGATGTGAAGATATGTCAATATTTGATGCGGATAAAAAAGTCATAATTATTGGAGACAGAGATGGAATACCAGGACCGGCAATTGAAGAGTGTGTAAAGACTACTCCATCAGAAGTTATCTTCTCAGCAACGGAATGTTTTGTCTGAACGGCTGCAGGTGCAATGGATTTGGAAATCCAAGGAAGGGTTAGAGAATTTGTAGATAAATATGGTGCTGAAAATATCATAGTATTGATCGGCGGTGCTGAAGCTGAAGCAGCAGGATTAGCGGCTGAAACAGTAACAGCAGGAGACCCAACCTATGCAGGTCCATTGGCAGGAGTCCCGTTGGGACTTAAAGTGTATCACGGAGTAGAACCAGAATTCAAGGAAAGTGTAGATGAAGAAGTTTATGATGAACAAATAAGTATGATGGAAATGGTTCTTGATGTAGATGAGATAATCAAAGAAGTAAGTGCAATGAGGAAGGAATTCGGGAAATTTAATGATTAATTATAAAACAATCTGTAATGAAAGGAGGGACATTAGTGGAGAGTATTAGAATTGTACACTATATAAACCAGTTCTTTGCAGGTATAGGCGGAGAAGAAAAAGCTGATCATAAACCTGAGGTTAGAGAAGGAGTTATTGGGCCAGGAATGGCTATAAAAGCTGGGTTTAAAGGTGAAGCTGATATAGTTGCTACAGTAATTTGTGGAGATAGCTATTTTGGCGAAAATACTGAAGAAGCTAAAGAAGAAATTTTAAATATGATTAAAAAGTATGAACCTGATCTAGTTATAGCAGGCCCAGCTTTTAATGCAGGACGATATGGGTTTGCTTGTGGAGAAGTCTGTAATATGGTTCAAAAACAGCTTAATATCCCTGCTATAACTGGTATGTATATTGAGAATCCAGGAGTTGAGATGTTTAAAAAATCCGTCTATATTGTCTCTACAAAGAATAGTGCTGCAGGTATGAGAGATGCAGTTGGAAAATTAGTCCCATTGGCACTTAAGTTGGTTAAAGGCGAAGAAATAGGTTTACCAGAGATGGAAGGCTATATAGAAAGAGGCCTTAGAAAAAACTATTTCTCAGATATAAGGGGCTCTGAAAGAGCTGTAGATATGTTGATTAAAAAGCTTAAAGGTGAGGAATATTCTACAGAATATCCAATGCCAAATTTTGATAGGGTACCTCCTAATCCTGCTATAAAGGATTTATCTAAGGCTACAGTTGCATTGGTAACTTCTGGTGGAATAGTCCCTAAAGGAAATCCAGACCATATTGAAGCCTCATCTGCTTCTAAGTACGGAAAATATGATATATCACAGTTTGATAATTTAACTGATGAAACTCATGAAACAGCACACGGTGGATATGACCCAGTTTATGCAAATCAAGATCCAGATAGAGTATTACCTGTAGATGTATTACGAGAGTTTGAAAGGGAAGGTAAGATAGGAAAACTCCATAAATATTTCTACACAACCGTAGGAAACGGTACAGCTGTAGCTAGTGCTAAGAAGTTTGCAGAAGAGTTTAGCAAAGAACTAAAAGCTGATGGTGTGGATGCGGTTATCTTAACTTCAACCTGAGGCACCTGTACACGTTGCGGTGCAACAATGGTTAAAGAAATTGAAAGAGCAGGCATACCTGTTGTCCATATTTGTACAGTAGTACCGATATCAATGACAGTAGGGGCTAATAGGATAGTACCTGCTATAGCAATACCTCATCCATTAGGAGATCCAAAGCTAGACCCTCAAGAAGAAAAGGCATTAAGAAGAAAGATAATTGAAAAGGCTCTAAAGGTATTGACTATAGAAGTAGAATTGCAAACAGTATTTGAAGAATAATTGATAAATTTATAAATGGGTGATTTTTAATCACCCATTTATAGCAAATTCTTGGAGGTGGAAGATGAATTATTCAGTAATTAAGGGTTCCAGTTATATTTTAATTAATGCACCTGATATGGTTATTCACAATGGAACTACTCAAACAACAGAAAGAATATTAAATCCTGAATCCGAATATCTTAAATCTTTACCAAATCATATAAGAAGTTTTGAAGATGTGATTAATTATCCACCTAATCAAATCTTTATTGGAAATCATGTACCAGATGAATTAAGAAGTCTAGAACAGCCTTGGTATGATAAAAAATTATCTGACGGAAGTAGAGTAGGGAGATTTGGAGAAATAATGCCTCAAGATGAATTTATTGGTTTAATAAAAATCGTGGATGTGTTTGATTTAGTTAAGCTGTCTAAGGAGTTTACTAATGAAGTAAAGGAAAAACTTGGGTATCATCCATTAATAAGTGATGAATTAATTTCAAGACTTAAAGATGGGGATGATTTATCAGAAATAGAAGGATTGATATCAAATCACGGAGCAGAAGAAATATTTAATAATGGTGAATTAGTTGGTTGTATAAAAAGAGCACATGAAATTGATGTGAATTTATCAGCCCATGTATTATATGAGAATCTTGTTTCTAAAGCCTCAGCGGTATTAGCAGCATTACACTTACTGGATAAAACTCTGATTAAACCTGAAGATATAGAATATGTTATAGAATGTTCAGAGGAAGCAGCCGGAGACATGAATCAAAGAGGTGGAGGCAATTTTGCTAAGGCTATAGCAGAATTTGCTAATCTAAAGAATGCTTCAGGAGCAGATACCAGAGCCTTCTGTGCAGCTCCAACTCATGCAATAGTTCTAGGTGCTTCATTGGTTCAGGCAGGAACATTTAAAAATGTAATGATAGTATCAGGTGGTTCAACAGCAAAGCTTGGTATGAATGGTAAGGATCATGTTAAAAAAGGCTTACCAATATTAGAAGATGTGATAGGTGGCTTTGCAATGCTTATATCTGAAAATGATGGTATAAATCCAATTCTAAGAACAGATATAGTAGGAAGACATACTGTAGGCACTGGATCATCTCCACAGGGCGTTATTACATCCCTTGTGACTGAGCCATTAGATAGAAATGGCCTAAAGATAACTGATATTGATAAATATTCATTGGAAATGCAAAATCCAGATATTACAAAACCAGCTGGAGCTGGGGATGTACCAGCTTCAAACTATAAGATGATAGGAGCTTTAGGTGTAAAAAAAGGAGAACTTAAAAGAGATGAATTAAATGATTTCATATTAAAGCATGGTATGGAAGGGTGGGCACCTACACAAGGTCATATACCTTCAGGCATACCATATATTGGGTTTGGGAGAAAAGATATCTTAAGCGGAAAGATAAGCCGTGCCATGATAGTTGGTAAAGGAAGCTTATTCTTAGGTAGAATGACAAATCTATTTGATGGTATCTCAATAGTTATAGAAAAAAATCCTGGTATAGCTAAGGAAGAAAAATCAGTTTCTGAAGAGGAAGTTAGATTATTAGTAGCTGAAGCTATGAGAGACTTTGCATCTCATCTATTGAAAGATTAGAGGTGATGATATGACAAACAATATTAAACCTATGATAAGCAAAGTGTTTAATGATATTGCAGATGCTTTAGAGACTGGACAATTTGGGGAAAAAATCAAGGTAGGAATAACAACAGTAGGTAGTGAATTAGGTATTAACAATGTTATCCAAGGTGCAGAATTAGCACAAAAAAGAGACAGATCAATAGAGGTTGTATTAATTGGTCCAAAGGTTGATTCAAAATTAACTCAAATCGTTGTAAACTCAGAAGATAAAGCATATACTAAAATGGAGGAGTTACTGGACTCAAAAGAAATAGATGCTTGTGTAACAATGCACTATAATTTTCCAATAGGAGTATCTACTGTAGGGAGAGTAACTGCGCCAGCTAATGCTAAAGAGATGTTAGTTGCAACTACAACAGGTACTTCATCTACTGATAGAATTGAAGCTATGATATTAAATGGCATCAATGGTATTATCACTGCAAAATCTATTGGGATTAATAAACCTACATTGGGTATTTTAAATGTAGATGGTGCTAGACAAGTTGAAAGGGCATTTAAAGAATTGATTGACAAGGGTTATCAACTTAAGTTAGCCCAGTCTCAAAGAAGTGATGGAGGACATCTTTTGAGAGGGAATGACTTACTCTCAGGTGCTGCAGATATAATAATAACAGATACACTTACTGGCAATATTTTAATGAAGATATTTTCTGCATTTACCTCTGGTGGAAATTATGAAACTTTAGGCTATGGATATGGTCCTGGCATAGGAGAGAATTATGATAGAGTAATTCTTATTTTATCAAGGGCATCTGGTATTCCAGTAGTAGCTAATGCTATAACTTATGGAGCTGATTTAGTAAGAGGTAATTTAAAATCTTCTATGAATGAAGAATATGAAGAAGTTTATAAGTATGGGTTAAAGGATATTCTTGACAAATTAAAAAACGATAAAAAATCTTCTAAGAATGAAAATGATGGAATATCTATTCCAACAGAGGAAGTTGTTACAGAGACAATATCTGGAATTGATATATTAGAATTAGATGATGCGATTAAGGAGTTATGGAGAGTAGGACTATATGCTGAATCAGGCATGGGTTGCACTGGTCCTGTCGTAATGGTAAATGAAAAAAGGCTTGAAGAAGCTAAAGGAGTACTGTGTAATGCAGGATATTCTGTAGACGGGGGTAGTGTATGTTAGTTTTATAAAGGGCTAAAGCGCTCTTCTTATAACGTTTGCATATTGAAATAAAAGCTAAAATGAATTATAATATAAATGTTAATGATTAACATCAATTGGGGTATATGGTAAATATACTCAGTTGTATGAAAAAACAAGGGGGATTTGAAAATGAAAAGAGTACTAGCCATTGCCTTAGCAATAATGTTAGTAGCTGTAAGTTTAGTTGGTTGTGGTAGTCAAAACACTGGTTCAGGTGATTCAGGTGCTGAAATTGCACTTATTACCGACAAAGGGAATATCGACGATAAGTCATTTAACCAAGGCTCATGGGAAGGTGTAGTAGCTTTTGCTGAAGAAAATAATATTTCTCATACTTACATCAAACCAGAGGAAGCTACAGATGACTTTTATCTAGCAGCTATTGACTTAGCAGTTGAAGGTGGAGCAAAAGTTGTTGTAACTCCAGGTTTCTTATTTGAAGTTGCAGTTTATCAAGCTCAAGACAAATATCCAGATGTTAAGTTTATACTTCTAGATGGTGCACCACGTAATGCAGATTGGTCAGACTTCAAGACCAACGATAATGTTGCTAGTGTATTTTATGCTGAAGAAGAATCAGGTTATCTTGCAGGATATGCTGCTGTAATGGATGGCTTTAGAAACCTAGGCTTTATGGGTGGTATGGCTGTTCCTGCAGTTCAAGGTTTTGGTTATGGTTATCTACAAGGTGCTGAAGATGCAGCAGTAGAATTAGGTCTTGCTGATGGTGCTGTTAAAGCAATTTATCACTACACAGGCGACTTTGATGAAACAGATACAAACAAAGCAACTGCAAGTACAATGTACCAAGAAGGTATGGAAGTAATATTTGCTTGCGGTGGTTCAGTTGGTAAATCTGTAATGTCAGCAGCAGCTGAAGCAGGTAAAAAAGTAATAGGTGTAGACGTAGACCAAAGATATGATAGTGAAACTGTAATTACATCTGCTACTAAAGGTTTAGCAGCATCTGTTATACAAGTATTAGAATCAATCTATAAGACAGATAGCTTTGATACTTTCGGTGGTAAATCAACAACTTTCGATGCAGCTAATGATGGAGTTGCACTTCCAACTGTTGTAATTGGTGATGAAAAAGCTGATGCATTTGATAGATTTGAAGCATTCACTGTTGAACAATATGACGAAGTATTTACAAAACTTGTAGATGGAACAGTAGATCCAATACGTGAAATTAAAGTTGCAGATGCAACAGGATATGCTACAGCACAAGAACTTACAAGTGCATTAGGACTTAGTAAAGTTAGTGTAACAACTAGATAATTGTAATTAAGATTAATATAGTAAATTAGCTTTATATAAAGAGACAAAAAAATGGGGGAATACCAAAATTTTCCCCCATTTTTTACAAGAATATAATATTTTAAGATTCAAAAATTCAAATAGATAAGAAGAGGATAAAGTGGAAAATTATATTGTTGAAATGCTCAATATTACTAAAAAATTTCCAGGTATCATTGCTAATGATAATGTTACCTTACAACTTAAAAAAGGAGAAATACATGCACTCCTCGGTGAAAATGGTGCTGGAAAATCCACACTTATGAGTGTACTCTTCGGTCTATATCAACCTGAAGAAGGTGAGATTAGAATTAATGGAGAGACAGTACACATCAATAATCCTAATGATGCAAATGAATTAGGAATTGGGATGGTTCACCAACACTTTAAGCTAGTGGAGATTTTTACAGTGCTTCAGAACATAATACTTGGAGTTGAACCGAATAAATTTGGTTTTCTTGAAATAAAGGAAGCTAAAGAAAAAGTTTTAGAATTAAGCGAAAGATATGGACTCAAAGTTGATCCAGATGCCAAAATTGAAGATATAACTGTAGGAATGCAGCAAAGAGTTGAAATCCTTAAAATGTTATATAGGGATAATGAAATTCTTATATTTGATGAGCCTACAGCAGTACTTACACCACAAGAAATCAAAGAACTGTTGCAAATTATGAAAGAGTTTGCTAATGAGGGTAAATCTATCTTATTTATTACCCATAAACTTAATGAAATAATGGAAGTAGCTGATAGATGTACTGTTCTTAGAAAAGGTAAATACGTTGGTACAGTAGATGTTAAAGACACGACTAAAGAAGAACTTTCAAAGATGATGGTTGGCAGGGATGTAACATTTGCTGTTAAGAAGGAAGAAGCTAAACCAAAAGAAGTAATACTTTCAATAAAGGATTTAAATGTCCAATCAAAAATAAATAAGAAAAATGCTGTTAACAATGTATCTTTTGATGTTAGAAAAGGAGAGATTGTCTGTTTAGCTGGTATTGATGGAAATGGCCAGACAGAATTTGTATACGCTTTGACTGGGTTGGAAAAGGTAAGTTCAGGAAGTATCTTATTGAATGGTCATGATATCACAAAGGCACCTATCAGACAACGTTCTGTCCTGGGAATGAGTCATATTCCTGAAGATAGACACAAGCATGGTCTTGTTTTAGACTACAAATTAGAAGAAAATTTAGTATTACAGAGATATTGGCAACCAGAGTTTCAAAAAAATGGATTTATAAAATTTGGAGCAGTTAGAGAGTATGCCGAAGAACTAATAAAAAATTATGATATAAGATCTGGTCAAGGCCCAGTTACTGTAGCTAGAAGTATGTCTGGTGGAAACCAACAAAAAGCAATTATAGCAAGAGAAATAGATAAAGAACACGAACTCTTAGTAGCTGTACAACCAACAAGAGGTTTAGATGTTGGTGCAATAGAGTATGTTCATAGAAGACTTATTGAAAGTCGTGATGCCGGTAAGGCAGTGTTGTTAGTTTCATTAGAACTTGATGAGGTTATGAATGTAAGTGATCGTATATTGGTTATTTATGAAGGAGAAATTGTAGGAGAATTTGATCCAAAGAAAACAACTGTACAAGAGCTAGGGCTATATATGTCAGGTGCAAAACGTAATACAGTAAAGGAGAATAACCATGGAAGCTAACAATAATATAAATAATAATAGATTTAATTTAAAGAACATTACAAGAAGTAGTGGATTCTCCTCCTTAACAGCGGCACTTATGGCAATTTTTCTTGGACTTATTTTTGGTTTTTTAATAATGCTGATTGCTAGACCAGGATCTGCAATAGCGGGTTTTAGGTATATAATTTTAGGTGGGTTTAGACGTATTGGAGATGTATTTTATTTTGCTACACCAATACTCATGACTGGTCTTGCTGTAGGTTTTGCATTTAGAATGGGATTGTTCAATATAGGCGCCTCTGGTCAATATACAATGGGTATGTATTTTGCCATATATGTAGGATTTATGTGGGATTTACCACCTGGGATACATTGGGTAGTTGCCATACTTGCTGGTATGATTGGCGGAATGATCTGGGGATTTATTCCTGGAATATTTAAAGCATATTTAAATGTAAATGAAGTTATCACATCTATAATGTTTAACTATATAGGTATGTATTTTGTTGATATGTGGGTACAAAATAATTCAACAATGTATATATCAAATATGGCAAGGACTGCTTATTTACCACAGTCTGTACAGATTCCTTCTTTAGGAATAACTGGCTCAAATGTAAATTTTGGGATTATATTTGCAATAATTATTGGTATAATCCTTTATATTATTTTAGAAAAAACTACCTTTGGTTATGAACTAAAAGCCACTGGTTTTAACAAACATGCTAGTGAATATGCAGGTATGAGAGGCAAGAAAAATATCATATTAACTATGATGATAGCTGGAGGACTTGCAGGACTTGGAGGTGCTTTTGCAATGCTAGCACCATCTGCTATTGCGGGAAGTAGTATGACTTATGAACCAATTAATATAATAGCACCAAATGGATTCAATGGTATAGCAGTTGCATTATTAGGTAACTCTCATCCTATTGGGATTATACTTTCAGCAATTTTTATTTCCCATATACAACGTGGAGGTACGCTGACTAGCTTAGTGGGATTTAAACCTGAAATAATAGACGTAGTTATCGCTGTAATTATTTATTTTTCAGCCTTTTCTATGATTATGAATTCTGCTTTAGGAAGATTTATAAAAAGAAGGCTACATAGTGATAGTGACAGTGATGAAAGTGTTGACAATACTATAAATTTAAGTGACCATGAATTAGAAGATATAGATGCTAATTCAGTAGATGATACTACTGATGAAGACTTTGATAATAATACAAAGGAGGCAAAATAATGGATACTGTATATTATTTAATACAAAACATGCTTCCTGTTGCAATTCCATTACTTCTAGTAGCATTGGGTGGTATGTTTAGCGAGGTTTCTGGAGTAATAAACATAGCTCTTGAAGGTATTATGCTATTTGGTGCATTCTTTGGTGCATTATTCGTATATGCAATTCAAGATAGTGGATTAAATCCACAAACTATATTATTATTGGCTATGTTAATTGCTGCCATTGCTGGGGTAGTTTACTCCCTATTACTTTCATTTGCAGCCGTAACAATGAAGGCAGACCAGACTATTACAGGTACATCACTTAATATGCTTATACCTGCAGCTATTCTTTTGTTCTCAAAGATGTTTTTTAATAGTGACGGAATAACAACTAGAGTAAATTTTTATATTCAAAAAGTACCTGTTTTGGGGGACGTACCAATTATTGGAAGATTGTTCTTCCAAAGAACATATATAACAGTTACTATTGGGATTATTTTCTTAATAATTACTGTATTAGTTTTTTATAAAACAAGGTTTGGACTTAGACTTAGGGCATGTGGAGAACATCCTCATGCTGCGGATTCAGTAGGAATCAATGTTACTAGAATGAGATATGCAGGGGTTTGTATATCAGGTATTCTAGGAGGAATAGGTGGATTCTTCTACTCTGTTGGAGTAATGGATGGTAATGTAAATGGTCACACAGGAGTAGCTGGCTTTGGGTTCTTAGCCTTAGCTGTAATGATTTTTGGTCAATGGAGACCTATGAAAATATTTTTTGCAGCTTTATTCTTTGCTTTTCTAAGAACTGTTGCCTATTCTATACCTTTGATACCATTCCTAAATAATTTAGGAATAAATAATACTTATTATAAGATGTTACCTTATATAGCTACAATGGTAGTTCTTGCATTTACTTCTAAGAATTCAAGAGCTCCTAAGGCTGAAGGGATTCCTTATGATAAATCACAGAGATAATAATTAAATATATCTAAATAAAAATACCTTAACTGTCAATTTTACAGTTAAGGTATTTTTTATTGTATAAATTATCAAAAAAATATTCTTGAATATTAATACAATGCTTTATAAATAATAATCATAATAACTATGATTAAGTATTAGTGAAATTTTAGTTATAAGATTTCATTGGAGGTAGTTTTAAACTATGAGAAAATTTGGGTTAAGAGATAAGTTAGGTTATATGTTCGGAGATTTCGGTAATAATTTCTTCTTCTTGCTTGTTAGTTTCTTTTTAATGGTGTTTTATACTGATGTTATTGGTGCAAGTCCTGCATCTGTTGGAGTATTATTCCTTTTAGCTAAGGTTTTGGATGCTTTTATTGATTTAGCATGGGGTCGTTTTATAGATACGCGTAAAACAACTAAACAAGGGAAATTCAGACCGTGGATTATAAGGATGTCACTACCTTTGGTTTTTGTTGGGGTACTAATTTTTACAAAGCCACCATTTTTATCGGGTAATGCTTTAGTTATATTTTCCTTTTCAATGTATATCATCTGGGGAGCACTATATAGTACGGTAAACATACCTTATGGGTCATTAGCATCTGTTATAACAAATGATTCTGAAGAACGTGCAGGTTTATCTACTTTCAGAGGTATTGGTTTTAATCTTGCTAGTTTATTTGTTGGAACTGTAATACCTATATATGCTTTTGTTAATAATAAGGCTGATGGAAATAGATTTTTTATCATTGCTTTAATAGCTGGTATCTTATCTATGATTTGCTATGTGCTTTGTTATAAGCTCACAACAGAGCGTGTAATTATTGATGAAGTAAAGTCTGAAGATTTTAAGAATGATTCTAACTTAATTCATACATTTAAAGGACTTATGAAAAACAAACCTCTTATTATGTTGATAGTAATTTCTTTTATAGTAATCTTCTCAAGTCTTCTAACAGGAACTATAAATGCTTATTTATACAAAGATTATTTCAACGACGCAAAGGCTTTAGGAACATTTACAGTTGTTTCTACATTGGCGACTCTAGCTATTGCCTCAATAACAACAAAATCTGCAACAAAATACGGTAAAAAGGAAATTTCAAGTGTTGCGCTTATAGTATCATCGATTATATATTTTATACTATTTCTTATCCCAATAAGAAATGTATATTTATTTATATTTCTAAGTACACTAGGATATTTGGGCTTTGGATTCTTTAATTATCTAAATTGGGCATTTGTTACTGATGTAATTGACTATCATGAGTATATAACTGGTAAACGTGAGGATGGAACGGTATATGCAATTTACTCCTTTGTTAGAAAGATTGGGCAGGCTGTTGCAGGGCTGGGCGGGGGTATAGCTTTACAGATAGTTGGATATGAACAAGGAGTAGGAGTTCAACGAGAAGAAGTGGCAGATAAAATTAGACAGTTAGCAATGATAACTCCTGCTATTTCCTATGGAGCAATTGCACTAGTTTTGATTTTTCTTTATCCTCTAGGGAAAAAGAGAGTTGAGGAGCTTTCAGTAGAAATGAAAAAAAGACGCTCATAGAAGAGTAATATTATATTTTAATTTGAGGTGATATTTTGCTAGATATAAATTTTATGTTAACTGGTCCAACTTCAAGACTTCTTTATAATGACTTTGCAAAGAATACTCCAATATATGATTACCACTGTCATCTTTCTGCAAAGGAGATATTTGAAGATAAGGTATTTGATGATATATCAGATCTTTGGCTGGGTTATGACCATTATAAATGGAGAGCATTAAGATATGCTGGGGTATCGGAGGAATATATCTCGGGAGATGCTAATGGACTTGAAAAGTTTAAGATGTGGGCAAAGGTATGTCAAAGATTAATAGGAAGTCCATTATATCACTGGGCACATATGGAACTTAAGACTTACTTTGATGTTGATGAATTCCTAAAATGTAACAATGCAGAGAATATCTATAATTTTTGTAACGAAAAGATAAAAATCGAAAAAATTTCACCAGTTAAATTAATAAACAATTCCAATGTAAAGCTTATTTGCACTACGGATGATCCTACGGATAACCTAGAATATCATAAATTACTACAATCAAATAAAGATTTAGGCTTTAAGGTTTTACCGACTTTTAGGCCGGATAATGTATTAAATATAGATAAAGCTGGATTTAATAAGTATATAGAAAGTTTATCAACAATATGCAATTTTAGAATTGAGACCTACGGCAATCTAATAGAAACATTAAAAATAAGAATAGAACACTTTAATAACATTGGATGCTTATTATCAGACCATTCTATTGAGAATATTTCCTACTTTAAAGCAAATAAAGAAGAAGTAGATGAAATATTCTTAAAGAAAATCAAAGGTGAATCTATTTCAAACGAAGAGGTACAAAAATACCGTAACTATACATTGCTACTTTTAGCTAATGAATATCGAAAATACTCCTGGGTTATGCAGCTTCACATTGGAGCAATGAGGAATAATAATAAAATCATGTTCGATAAAATTGGAGCGGATGCTGGTTTTGATATTATGAATGATTTTGAAATAGCAGAGCCTTTATCAAGGCTATTAGATGAGATGAATAGCAAAATGGGTCTTCCAAAGACAATTCTATATACTTTAAACTCAAAGGATAATTTGGTGTTATCAACTTTACCTCAATGCTATCCAGAGAATGGTATTCCTGGTAAGATTCAGTTCGGAACAGCATGGTGGTTTAATGACCATAAAGAAGGAATGCTCTCACATTTGAAATCTATATCTAATCAAGGAATGCTTCCATATTTTATTGGGATGCTAACTGATTCACGGAGTTTCCTTTCCTATGTAAGACACGATTATTTTAGAAGAATTTTCTGCAGTTTCTTAGGAGAACTTGTTGATAATGGTGAGTTTGAATATGATTTGGAAATATTACAGGAAATAGTTGAAAATATTTGTTATAAAAATGTTAAAAATTATATTGGAGTGGAGGTATAAGTGTGAAACTATCATTTAGATGGTATGGACCAGATGACCCTGTAAAAATTGAGTATATTAGACAGATCCCCAATATGTACAGTATAGTAACTGCAATTTATGATGTTCCAGTTGGTGAAGTTTGGAGCATGGAAAGCATAATCCAGTTAAAAAATCAAGTTGAAGATGCTGGACTTAAGTTCGATGTAATAGAAAGTGTACCAGTACATGAGGATATTAAACTTGGGATTGAAACAAGGGATAGGTATATTGATAATTATAAAGAAAATATAAAAAGATTATCAAAAGCTGGAGTTAAGGTTATTTGTTATAACTTTATGCCGGTATTTGATTGGACTAGAACAGAGCTTGATAAGAAATTAGATGATGGTTCAACAGCGTTAGTTTATTATAAGGATCAACTTAATAAAATGAATCCATTAAATGGTGAATTTTCTCTTCCTGGATGGGATTCAAGCTATACAAAAGATGAGCTTGCGGAAATATTTAAAAAATATTCCAAGATAGATGAAGAAATACTTTGGGATAACCTGGAATATTTCATAAATCAAATTATTCCTGTGGCAGAATCATGTGATGTTAAAATGGCTATTCATCCAGATGATCCCCCATGGCCTATATTTGGTTTACCAAGGATAATTACTTCAGAAGAAAATATTGATAGGTTTTTAAATCTTGTAGATAGCAAATATAATGGTCTTACTTTTTGTACAGGGTCTTTGGGCAGCGGAAGTTTCAATGATGTTGTAAAAATGATAGACAAATATTCAGCTAAAGAGCGTATACACTTTATGCATGTGAGAAATGTAAAGATTCTTGAAGATGGAAGTTTTGAAGAAAGTGCTCATTATTCACCATATGGGTCCTTAGATATAGCTGAAATTATGAAGGTACTTCACAAAAATAAATTTGATGGTTATCTACGACCTGACCATGGAAGAATGATATGGGGTGAAACAGGTCGCCCGGGATATGGACTATATGACAGGGCACTGGGTGCCATGTATATTACAGGTATATGGGAAACTCTCGAAAAGATAAGTAAGAAAGAGGTGTAGGAAAATTGAAATTACCGTTTAAGGTAGATTTAAGTAATAAAGTTGCAGTTGTAACAGGTGGAGCAGGAGTTCTATGTAGTTACTGGGTTGATGCTTTAGCAGAATGTGGAGCAAAGGTTGCTATTCTTGGAAGGAATTTGGATAGTGCACAAAAAAAGGCTGATGAAGTTATATCAAATGGCGGAATAGCAATTGGTGTGGAAGCAAATGTTCTCGATAAAGAAAGTTTAAAAAAAGCTCATAGTATAATTATAGATAAACTTGGTAAATGCGATATATTGATAAATGGAGCAGGTGGAAATAATCCTAAGGGTACAACAACTAAGGAGTATTTGTTTCCAGAGGATTTAAATGATAAAAAAGAAGATGTAGTAACCTTTTTTGACCTTGATGAAAAGGCAATTAAACTTTTATTTGATATTAACTTTCTCGGTACTTTTCTTTCGTCACAGGAGTTTGCAAAGGACATGGTAGGAAGAAATGGATGTACAATTATTAATGTTTCATCAATGAATGCATATACGCCTCTTACGAAGATACCGGCGTATTCAGGTGCAAAAGCTGCTGTATCTAACTTTACACAGTGGCTTGCAGTGCATATGTCAAAGGTAGGTGTCAGGGTCAATGCAGTGGCACCGGGTTTCTATGTAACTAAGCAAAATGAGGCATTATTAAAAAATCCTGATGGAAGCTTTACTGACCGTTCAAAGAAGATACTAAGTAGCACGCCTATGGATAGATTTGGAGAGCCAGAAGAACTCATAGGAACAATACTATTTCTTGTAAGTGAAGAAGCGTCAAGTTTCGTAAACGGTATTGTAATTCCTGTAGATGGCGGATTTTCAGCCTATTCTGGAGTTTAATAAAAAAATAATTTGAAGTATTTCTGGAGGTCAAAAATGAATGAATTAATTAGAAAAATATCTCAAATTGGAATAGTGCCTGTTATAAAAATTGATGACGTAGAAAAAGCTATCCCACTTGCAAAAGCTTTATGTAATGGCGGAATCCCTATTGCAGAAGTAACTTTTAGGACAGAACAAGCTGAAGAAGCAATCAGGAGAATATCTAAAACAGTTCCTGAAATGATTGTAGGGGCAGGTACTATTTTAACAATAGAGCAGGTAGATAAAGCAGTAAATGCAGGAGCAAAGTTTGTAGTAAGTCCAGGAACTAATGAAAAAGTTGTGAGGTACTGTATTGAAAAGAAAATACCAATAATACCTGGATGTATAACCCCAAGTGAAGTGGAAAAAGCAATTGAGCTTGGGCTTAATGTTGTTAAATTTTTCCCAGCTGAAGCTGCAGGTGGAATAAAAATGATAAAGGCACTATCAGGACCATTTGGGAATATAAAGTTTATGCCTACAGGTGGAATTAACGTTAATAACATTAATGATTATCTTTCTTTCTCAAAAGTAATTGCATGTGGTGGAAGTTGGATGGTAAAAGAAGATCTAATAAATTCTGGAGACTTTGAAAGGATTACGGAACTTTCTAAGGAAGCAATGGCTAAAATCAGCACCGACAGGAGAATTGGAGGTTAAAAATGAAGGAGACTTTATCTGAATTCAGAAAAAGTAAAGAGTTTTTAGTTTGTGTTGACTCTGATGGTTGCGCCATGGATACAATGAATATAAAACATGAAAAATGTTTTGCACCGGAAGCTATTAAAGAATGGGGATTACAAGATATTGAAACTGAATTTAAAAAAAATTGGAATAGGATTAACCTTTATTCAAAAACTAGAGGTATTAATAGATTTAAAGGACTTGTCAAAACATTTGAAAGTTTATCAACAAATAATGTAAATGTACCTGATTTTTCTTCTATTCTAGAATGGACAGAAACTTCTCCTGAACTATCCAATCCTGCTTTAGAAAAGGTGATATCTAAAACAAAAGATAAACAATTAATTAAAGCTTTGTCTTGGAGTAAGGCAGTTAATAAAGCTATAAGCGAGTTACCAGAGGATGATAAACCATTTGTTAGTGTAAGAGAAGGCTTAGAAGCAATAAGTGCTGTGGCAGATGTTGTTATAGTTTCTTCAGCTAATGCTAGTGCACTTAAGTCAGAGTGGACACGTCATGAACTTAGTAAATATGTGCAAGTAATGCTAGGCCAAGAAGCAGGCAGCAAAGCATATTGCATAGGTGTTTTGAAGGAGAACAGTTATTTAAATCATAAGGTTTTAATGGTTGGAGATGCACCTGGGGATTTAGAGGCAGCTAAAAAAAATGATGTCTTATATTACCCTATACTTGTTGGGAAAGAAGATTTTTCTTGGGAACGCTTAGCGTCCGAGGCCTTACAAAAATTCTTAAATGGAACTTACATGGGAGAATACCAAAAAAAATTAATAGATGAATTTAATAATAACTTGAAATAAATTTACTAGGAGGATAAGAGATGAGGTTAGTAGATTTAAAAGCAAAGCCTTATTATTTAAATGATGAAGATATTGCATGGGTAGAGAATACTATTTCGGAAATGACAACAGAAGAAAAAATAGGTCAATTATTTGTAAACCTATTTTGGGACTTAGATCCATCAAAAACTAAAGAACTACTTGATAAGTATCACATTGGAGCTGCAAGGTATCATGGTGGAAGCTCCAAGGAAGTATATGAACTGCTTTCAACACTCCAAGAATTAAGTAAAATACCGATGTTAATAGCAGCAAACTGCGATTCAGGTGGAGACGGTGCAATTAAAGATGGTACTTATATTGCTTCTGCTGCACAATGTGAAGCATCAGGAAATGAAAAGGTAGCTTATAACGCTGGTTATGTTAGTGGACGTGAAGCTACCGCAATTGGAGTAAACTGGAATTTTGACCCTTGTGTAGATATTCTGATGAACTGGAGAAATACAATTGTTAATACTAGAGCATATGGTACTAATGCAGATGATGTTATAAAATATGCCAGTGCTTACATTAAAGGATTGAGACAAAGTGATATAGCTTCATGTGTAAAGCACTTTCCAGGTGATGGAACTGAAGAGCGTGATCAGCATTTAGTCCTAGGTGTAAATGAGCTTAGTGTTGAAGAATGGGATGCAAGCTTTGGTAAAGTTTATAAGCATTTAATAGATGAAGGTGTAATGTCAATAATGGCTGGACATATTGCATTACCTGAGTATCAAAAAAAATTAGTTCCAGGCCTAAAATATGAAGATGTTCTACCTGCAACTTTAGCGCCTGAGTTGATAAATGGACTATTAAAAGAGCAATTAGGATTTAATGGATTAGTTGTAACAGATGCTTCCCATATGATTGGTATGGCAGCTGCTATGAAGCGTAAAGATTATGTACCTGCTGCAATTGCTGCTGGTTGTGATATGTTCCTATTCTTCAATGATCATGAAGAAGATTTTAACTTTATGCTTGGTGGATATAAGAACGGAGTTATTACTGATGAACGTTTACATGATGCTTTGAAAAGAATTTTAGGTTTAAAAGCTAATTTAAAACTACATGAAAAGCAAAAAAGTGGAACATTAATGCCTCCTAAAGAAGGCTTAAGTATTATAGGTTGTAAGGAACACCTAGATATGGCATCGGAAGCAGCTGATTTAGGAATCTCTTTAATAAAAGACACTTGGAATCAACTACCTATAAAACCTAGTACTCATAAAAGGATAAGACTTCACACTTTATTTGGAGAAATAGGCGGTATTACACATGGATCTAACGCAGCTGAAAAAATCATTGTTGAAGAACTTGAGAAAGTTGGTTTTGAAGTTACATTACATGATGGTAATACAAGAGATAAAGGTAAAACTCTTGAGGTAGCAGAAAAATTTGATGTTGCATTGATTTTTGCTGATATTGTAGGATATGCAGCTGAAAACAATTACCGTATAAGATGGAAAGTTCCTATGTCATCAGACATTCCATGGTATGTATATGAAATACCAACTGTATTTGTATCATTAAACTTTACTACTCACTTAACAGACGTTCCTATGGTAAAAACATATATTAATGCATATAAAGATACAAGAGAAATAATTTCTCAAACCATACAAAAAATAATGGGTGAATCAGAATTTAAAGGAACTCATTTTAACGAAAACGTTTGGTGTAACATGTGGGAAACGAGAAGATAGGTATAAATTAATTTAGGTAAATGCTTGATAAGTGTAATCTTACCAAGCGTTTTCTATTTTCATTATAAATATTTAGAAATAAATATGTTTTGTACTTTAACTAATTTTTGATATAATGAAATTATAATTAAAAGAAGGGGTGAAATTGATGAAGCTTGGTTTTAATATTCTATTAGAGCAAACTCAAAAGTTAATAATGACACCAGAATTGAGACAAGCTATTCAGTTACTCCAATATAATAGCTTGGAACTAAATGAATACCTGAAAACTGAAGTGGAAGAGAATCCTTTATTGGAGATGGAAAATCCACTTAATCAAATGGAAGAAGTTCAAGAATTATCAGTAGAAAAGGAAGTTGATTGGGTAGAACTCGCAGAAAAATATGATGATATCAGCTATAGGCCATCTGTTGATAAGAATAAAGAAGAATATAATTATGAAGCATTTACAACATATATAAAGACACTTAAAGAATACTTAATTGAACAATTAAATCTAACCATATTAGATGATAAAGAGTATCTTATTGGAGATTACATTATTCAAAACATTGATGAAAACGGTTATCTAGATGTAGATTTAAAAGAAATAGTAGAGCAAACCCAATCCAATATAGAAGAGGTAGAAAATGTTTTAAGCATAATACAAACCTTTGAGCCATTAGGAGTAGGAGCAAGAAATTTAAAAGAATGCTTATACATTCAGATAAAAGAGAAAGGTATTTTAAATCCTACACTTATAAAAATAATCGAAGAATATCTAGATGATTTGGCATGTAATAGAATGACTAAAATTTCTAAAGAGTTAGATATAGATATTTTAAAGTTACAAGAAATATGTGATTATATTAAAACACTAGAACCTAAACCAGGTAGAGCATTTAGTGATAGTGGTGAACATGTGAAATATATCGTAGCTGATGCAACTATCGAGGAAATAGAAGGTGAATATATAATCATTATTAATGACATAACTGGCCCAAGATTGAATATAAATAATTATTATCGAGAATTATTGAAGAATTCATCTGATAACGATGCTACTAATTATCTTTCTGAGAGACTTAATTCTGCAATGTGGATAATTAGAAGTATAGAGCAGAGAAAGCAGACTATTTATAAAGTTATAGAATCAATACTCAAGTTTCAATTAGAATTTTTTAGAACAGGGGAAAAGGGTTTAGTCCCTTTAACATTAAAAGAAGTTGCAGATGATATTGGAATGCATGAGTCTACAATATCAAGGGCAACAAATGGGAAGTACGTTCAGACACCTAGAGGGTTATTTGAGTTAAAATTCTTTTTCACAACAGGTTTGCCTGGCTCAAATGGAGATATTTCAACTACAAGTGTTAAATCTGAAATAAAAAAAATTATTGAGAATGAAGATCCAACAAAACCTTTAAGTGACCAAAGCATAGCGGATTTGTTGGAAGAAAAAGGAGCAACCATTTCTAGAAGGACTGTAGCAAAGTATAGAGATGAACTAAATATCCCTTCATCATCAAAACGAAAAAGATTTGATTAAATTTTGTGTTTCAATTGAATTATTAATTGGTATGGTATATACTGTAAATAGTAGAATAAAATTCTACTATTTGTTTCCGCAGGTTGGGACAAAATAATGAGTGGTGGGACAAATTACGTCCAACAAAATGGAGTGAATAAAATATGGAAATAATAGAAATAATTAAGAAAATGGCTCCTGAGATTATTGAACTAATAGAAAAAAGATACTTGATACTTAGATCCATATATTACAATCAACCCATTGGAAGAAGGGCAATATCCAATGAATTAGGATTAAAAGAGAGAAATGTTAGGGATGAAGTAAACATTCTAAAAGATCAAGGTTTAATAAACGTAGATAATATGGGTATGTATATTACGGATAGCGGTAAAGAAATAATACTTGAATTAAGTGCTTTGTATGGTGAATTAATGGGTATTACTCAAATGGAAAAAACACTTAAAGATAGGCTAAATATAAAAAGAGTTTTCATTGTACCAGGGACCTTTCTAATAGATAATACAGTAATTAAAGATATGAGTAAGATTGTAACTAAATTACTTTATGGATTAATTCAACCTAAGGATATAGTAGGTATTACTGGTGGTAATACTATGGCTGCGGTAGTAAATGAAATAACAAAAGATAATAATAAAAGAGATATTGTGGTTACACCGGTAAGAGGTGGACTTGGAAAAAATTTAAATACTCAATCTAACTCTATTGCAGCTAAGTTAGCAGAGCAATTAGGTGGTTCTTATAGATTATTGTATGTACCAGATAGTTTAGATGGAGAGGCGCTAGATTTAATGCTTAAAAACAAGGAAATTAGTGAATCTATCGATACTATTAACCAAATGAATATACTGCTATTTGGTATTGGTAGGGCTGATACTATGGCAGGTAGAAGAAACTTACCTGATAATAGGTTAAAAGAACTTATTGATAATGGTGCTGTAGCTGAGGCCTTTGGCCACTATTTTAACATAAATGGAGAAGAAATATGGGAATATAAAACTATAGGTCTTACTCTTGATAAATTTAAGACTCTTAATAATATAATTGGAGTAGCAGGAGGTGAAGAAAAGGCACAAGCTATATTGGCTATATCAACATTAAACACCAATATGATCTTAGTTACAGATGAATCTGCAGCAAATAAGATTTTAGAGATTGTAAATTAGGCTTTAAGCTTATAATTAAATAAAACTATTTAAGGAGGAATTATAATGGCTATGAAAGTTGGATTAAGTGGTTTTGGTAGAATTGGTAGGGATTTTTTAAGGATATACTTTGAAAATGATGTTAAGGAATTTGACCTTGTAGCAATTAATGCATCAGGAAAATTGGAGGACTTAGCTCATCTATTCAAATATGACACAATGTATAGAAAATTTAATGGTACAGTAGAAGTTGTAGAAGATGGTTTTGTTATAAATGGAAAACATGTTAAGGTTGTAGCTCATAGGGATCCACTAGAAATTCCATGGGGAGAATTAGGAGTAGAGCTTGTTATCGACTCAACAGGAGCTTTTAAAGATAAAGAAGGTTTATCAAAGCACATTACAGCCGGGGCAAAGAAAGTTATGATAACAGCACCTGCTAAAGATGAAGATATAACAATAGTTATGGGTGTTAATGATGAATTATATGATAAAGAAAATCATAATATAATTTCTAATGCATCATGTACAACTAACTGTTTAGCTCCAGTATCTAAAGTAATTCTTGAAAAATTTGGTGTAAAAAAAGGCCTTATGACAACTATTCATGCTTATACTAATGACCAACAAACATTAGATAAGAGACATAAAGACTTAAGACGTGCAAGAGCAGCAGCGCAAAATATAATTCCTACTACAACAGGAGCAGCTAAAGCAGTAGCATTAGTATTACCTGAATTAAAAGGAAAGTTAAATGGCTTCTCAGTTAGAGTACCAGTTGCAACAGTTTCAATGGTAGACGTTACATTTGAAGTAGAAAAACCAACAACTGCAGAAGAAGTAAACAGAGTATTAAGAGAAGCTAGTGAAAATGAATTAAAAGGTATATTAGGATATACTGAAGAACCATTAGTATCATCAGACTTTATTGGTGATCCAAGATCATCCATAGTAGACGGATTATCAACTATGGTTATAGACAATATGGTTAAGATAATATCCTGGTATGACAATGAATGGGGATATTCAGAAAGAGTTGTAGACTTAGCTAAGTTAATTGCTACAAAATAAAAAATTTAAAGTCGGATCTTTCCTAAGATCCGACTACTAATATTATATTTGGTGAGGGTGAGATTATGATAAATAAAAAAACCTTAAAGGATTTTGACTTTAAAGGTAAAAAGGTTTTAGTTAGATGTGACTTTAATGTACCAATGGATGAAAATCAAAATATAACAGATGATATTAGAATAAAAAGCTCACTTCCAACAGTAGAGTATTTAATTGAGAATGGGGCAAAGGTTATTTTGATGTCACACTTAGGTAGACCTAAAGGAGAAGCAAATCCTAAATATAGTCTATTACCTGTAGCAAAAAGATTATCAGAACTTCTTAATAAGGAAGTAGTATTTGCTAAAGATGATATGGTTGTATCAGAAAGTGTAAAGGTTCAAATTGATAAGCTTGATGATGGCGATGTAGCACTTTTAGAAAATACTAGATATAGAAAAGAAGAAGAAAAGAATGAAGAAAACTTTGCTAAAGAATTAGCTTCATTAGGAGACATCTATGTGAATGATGCATTCGGAACATCACATAGAGCTCACGCATCTAATGTAGGAGTTTCAACCTATCTACCTTCAGCTGTAGGCTTTCTAGTAGAAAAAGAAATATCTATTATGGGTAAGGCCTTGGATGATCCACAAAGACCTTTTGTTGCCATTTTAGGAGGAGCAAAGGTATCTGACAAAATAGGAGTAATCGAAAATCTTATAGAAAAAGTAGATGCAATTTTAATTGGTGGGGGAATGGCATATACATTCCTTAAAGCTAAAGGATATGAAATTGGTACGTCTCTACTTGAAGAAGATAAGATGGATTTAGCATTAAATTTGATTTCAAAAGCTAAAGAAAGAAATGTAAAACTACTGTTACCAGTAGATGTAGTAATTGCAAAGGAATTTAAAAACGATACTGAAATAAGAGTTGTAAGTATAGATAGTATCCCAGAAGATATGATGGGATTAGATATAGGACCAGAAACTTTAAAGCTATTTAGTGAAGAAATAGCAAAAGCTAAGACAGTTATATGGAATGGTCCATCAGGAGTATTTGAGATGGAAAACTTTAGTAAAGGCACATATGGAATAGCAAAAGCTTTAGTTGATTCAGATGCTATAACTATAGTTGGAGGAGGAGACTCTGCATCTGCAGTTGAAAAAGCAGGTTATGCTGATAAGATAACTCACGTTTCTACAGGTGGTGGAGCTTCACTAGAACTATTAGAAGGTAAGGTATTACCTGGTATTGCAGCTATTTCTGATAAATAATTGAATAAAGGGAGGGTTTAATATGCGAACTCCTATAATCGCAGGAAATTGGAAGATGAATAACACTATAGAAGAAGGATTAAGGTTAGTTGAAGATATAAAATCCCAAAATCTTAATGGAAGTGTTGAAGCAGTCCTTTGTGTTCCATTCACAGATTTAAAACCAATAGGTGAGGCTATAAAAGCTACAGAAATCAAATTAGGTGCACAAAATATGCACTGGGAAGAAAATGGAGCATTTACAGGTGAAATTTCTCCAACAATGTTAAAAGAACTTGGAGTTGAATATGTAATTTTAGGTCACTCGGAAAGAAGACAATACTTTAACGAAACAGATGAAACAGTAAATAAAAAAATGAAATCTGCATTAACTCATGGGATTAAGCCAATAATATGTGTTGGTGAAACTCTTGAGGATAGAGAATCAAATAAGGAAAAGGAAGTAGTAAAGAATCAAATTATTAATGGATTTAAAAATATAGATGTAAAAGAAATAGATAATATTGTAATAGCTTACGAGCCAATTTGGGCAATTGGTACAGGAAAAACTGCATCTGCAGATGATGCTAATGATATGATTGCTTTTATTAGAGAAACTATTGGAGAATTATATCAAGAAGCAAAAGAAAACATAAGAATCCAATATGGTGGAAGTGTAAAACCTAATAATATCGCGGAACTTATGGCTAAAAGTGATATAGATGGTGCTTTAGTTGGGGGAGCAAGTCTTAAAGCAGATGATTTTGTAAAGCTAATCAACTATTAACTGGAGGAATATTGATGACAAAAAAGCCAGTAATGTTAATAATATTAGATGGTTGGGGATTAGGTAAAGATTACCCGGGAAATGCAGTAATGCAAGCAAATACTCCTAACTTTGATAGATTGATGAATCAAAACCCTAGTACTACAATAGATGCTAGTGGACTAGAAGTAGGGTTACCAGTTGGTCAGATGGGTAATTCAGAGGTAGGTCATTTAAACATTGGTGCAGGCAGAGTCGTGTACCAAGAACTCCCTAGAATTTCAAATGCAATTAAAGATGGAAGTTTTTTTGATAAAAAAGAATTTTTAGATGCTATTGAAAATGCTAAGAAAAACAATTCTAAAGTTCACTTAATGGGATTAGTATCTGATGGTGGTGTTCATAGTCATATTGAGCATATATATGGTTTATTAGAACTGATGAAAAGAAATAATCAAGAAGAAGTATTTATTCATGCATTTTTAGATGGTAGAGATGTACCACCTACAATAGGTAAAGAACATGTATCACAATTAGTTGATAAGATGTCAGAAATCGGAGTAGGAAAGATTGCTACAATATCAGGAAGATATTATGCCATGGATAGAGATAAAAGATGGGATAGAACTAAGTTAGCCTACGACGCTATTACTAAAGGCATAGGCAACATGAGTACTGATCCAGTATTATCTGTAGAAGATTCATATAAAGAAGGCGTAAACGATGAATTTATTATCCCAACAGTTATCACAGAAGACAATAAGCCTGTAGCAACAGTAGAAGAAGGAGATTCAATAATATTCTTCAATTTCAGACCTGATAGAGCAAGACAATTAACAAGAGCTTTTCTAGATGTGGAGTTTGAAGGTTTTGAAAGAGAAAGAATCAAGGACCTATTTTATGTAACTATGACTGAATACGACAAAACAATTGAAAATACACATGTAGCTTATAGAAGTGAAATACCAGAAAACACATTATCACAATATATTAGTAATAAAGGTTTAAATCAACTAAAAATCGCAGAGACCGAGAAATACGCCCATGTAACATTTTTCTTGAATGGTGGAATAGAAGAACCATATGAAAATGAAGATAGAGTATTAATTCCATCTCCAAAGGTAGCAACTTATGATTTAAAACCTGAAATGAGTGCTTTTGAAGTTAAAGATGAAGTTATCAATAGGCTCAATATGGATAAATATGATTTGATAGTATTAAACTTTGCAAACCCTGATATGGTTGGCCATACAGGAGTTATATCTGCTGCTAAAAAAGCTGTAGAAACTGTAGACAGCTGCTTAGGTGAAATAATAGAAGTCCTAGGATCAAAGGGTGGCAAAGCACTTATCACTGCAGATCACGGTAATTCAGAAAAATTATTGGACGATAATGGCAATCCTGTCACAGCACATACAACCAATAAAGTTCCATTAATACTTGTTGGTGAAGAAAATGCAAAATTAAAAGAAGGAAAGTTAGCAGACTTAGCACCAACATTATTAGATTTAATAGGACTAGATAAACCAGTTGAAATGACTGGAGAATCATTAATAATTAAATAATGCGACAATCGGGGACGGTTCTCATTTGTCGCATGAAATTTTAATAATACAAGGGAGGAATTAAATTGAGTATAATAGTAGATGTTTTCGCAAGAGAAGTATTGGATTCAAGAGCAAATCCAACTATTGAGGTAGAAGTTTGGACAGAAGACGGAGCATTTGGTAGAGCATTAGTACCATCTGGAGCATCAACAGGTGCATTTGAAGCTGTTGAATTAAGAGATGGAGATAAATCAAGATATCTAGGTAAAGGAGTTCTTAATGCAGTAAATAATGTTAATGAATTAATTGCTCCAGAAGTAGTTGGTATGGATATATTTGATCAAGTAAGTATTGACCAACTGTTAATAGATTTAGATGGCACACCAAACAAAGGTAAATTAGGAGCAAATGCAATTCTAGGTGTATCTATAGCGGTAGCTAGAGCTGCAGCTGATCAATTAGGAATGCCACTATATCAATATATCGGTGGAATAAATGCAAAAGTATTACCTGTACCAATGCTTAATATCTTAAACGGTGGAGAACATGCCGATAATAACGTAGATATTCAAGAGTTTATGGTTATGCCAGTAGGTGCACCAAACTTTAGAGAAGCGCTAAGAATGGGAGCAGAAATATTCCATAGTTTAAAAGCAGAGTTAAAGGCAAAAGGTTTAAATACAGCAGTAGGTGATGAAGGTGGATTTGCACCTAACTTATCAAGCAATGAAGAAGCATTATCTACAATAGTTCAGGCAATTGAAAAAGCAGGATACAAACCAGGTGAAGATGTAATGCTTGCATTGGATGTAGCAGCATCTGAAATGTATGATAAAGATAAAAAGGTATACAAATTAGAAGGAGAAGGTAGAGAACTATCAGTAGATGAGATGATAGACTTCTATGCTGATTTAGTAGAGAAATATCCAATTGTTTCCATAGAAGATGGATTAGATGAAGAGGATTGGGATGGATGGAAGGCTCTTACAGATAGACTAGGAGATAAAGTTCAACTTGTTGGTGATGACTTATTTGTAACTAATACTGAAAGACTGAAGAAAGGTATTGATTCAGGAGTTGCCAATTCAATCCTTATAAAGTTGAATCAAATAGGAACTATTACTGAAACACTAGATGCAATTGAATTAGCAAAGGTTAATGGTTATACAGCTGTAATCTCCCACAGATCTGGTGAAACGGAAGATACTACAATTGCTGATTTAGCTGTTGCATTAAATGCAGGCCAAATAAAAACAGGTGCACCATCAAGAACAGATAGAGTTGCAAAATATAATCAATTGTTAAGAATAGAAGAAGAGCTATGGGATACAGCTCAATACAGAGGCAAAAAAACATTCTATAATATTAAAAAATAAGTAAAAAAACCTTGACAAAATATTAAAAAAATCATATTATAGTTTACAATGTTAAAATTCAAATCAGTGAAGCAAAGAAGTAATTATGATGAGTATATCTTACAGAGAACTGGGTAAAGCTGAGAGCCAGAAGATTGAAAGCTTAATGAATAGAGTTGCTGAGATTAATGGGACAAAGCGAATGCAAGTATCTCATTACGCATACAAAGCGTTATTTGATTTAAGTTGTATCTTAAAAGTTTAAGATACAATTAGAGTGGCACCACGGGTATATAACTCGTCTCTTATTTCATATAAGAGACGAGTTTATTTATTTTAGAATTAGGAGGAATTATATTGAAAATTATAGATTTAATTGTAAACTATAAGTATTACTATATTACAGGTATTAAAATTACTTTATTATTATCTTTTGGGGGACTTTTAATTGGCACGACTCTAGGTGCATTATTAAGTATTATGAAATTATCTAAAGTAAAAATTATTAGGATAATTTCAAGTGCATATATAGAACTAGTAAGAGGTACACCTATGATGGTTCAAATAGCATTGGTGTATTTTGGTAGCTATGTTCTGACAGGTGTAGATATGGATGGTTTTATAGCCGCATTGATAGCAGTTTCTTTAAATAGTGCCGCATATGTTGCTGAGATTATCCGTTCTGGTATACAATCAATAGATAAAGGACAAACTGAAGCTAGTAGAAGTCTTGGTCTAACCAGTGGTCAAACAATGAGACACATTATTCTACCTCAAGCAGTAAAAAATATTTTACCTGCTATGGGTAATGAATTTGTTACTTTAATTAAGGAAACATCTGTAGCATCGACAATAGGTGTAGCAGATTTAATGTATGCATCAAAAATTGTACAAAGTACAAGTTTCCAGCCATTTAATCCTTTGGTAATAGTAGCTATTCTTTACTTTATATTTACATTCTCGTTGTCAAGATTGATTGGATTATTTGAGAGGAGGTTGGCACATAATGATTAAAATAGAAAATTTGAATAAATATTTTGGAGAAAAACATGTACTAAAAAATATAAACTTAGAAATAAAAGATGGTGAAGTTATTGGTTTAATTGGACCATCAGGTTCAGGGAAGAGTACACTAATTAGGTGTATAAATTATCTTGAAGAGCCTACCTCAGGAACTATCTCTTTTGAGGGTAAAGATATAGCTAAATCAGGCAATGAAATAAACAATATTAGGCAGCAAATAGGAATGGTTTTTCAACATTTTCACCTATTTCCTCACAAGACAGTCTTTGAAAATATAACGACTGCTCCAATATTAACAGGCAAATTATCCAGTGGAGAGGCTGAAAAAAAAGCTATAGAGCTTCTAAAGACAATGGATTTACTAGATAAAAAGGACTCATATCCAGATTCATTATCAGGTGGTCAAAAGCAAAGAATTGCTATAGCCAGATCTCTTGCTATGGACCCTAAGGTAATCTTATTTGATGAAGTAACATCAGCACTTGACCCTGAAATGGTTGGTGAAGTATTAAATGTAATGAAGGATTTGGCTAAGTCGGGAATGACCATGGTGGTAGTTACTCATGAAATGGCCTTTGCAAAACAAGTGGCAGATAGAGTAATATTTATGGCAGATGGAGAAATTATAGAAGAGAACAATGCAAAAGACCTTTTTGAGAATCCACAAAATCCGAGGACAGTTGAATTTTTATCAAAAGTATTAGAGTATTGATTTTATCAATACCCTATGGTAAAATAATAATGTTAATTAGAGGAATTATGTATTCTAGATAATTCTAACAGGAGGTGTAGGTATGCAGACTCTTTTTTCAGTATTTGTATTAGTGTCCGCTTTAGGTTTGATAATCAGTGTATTATTACAAGAAAGTGATGAAGGTGGTTTAGGAGCAATTAGTGGGAATTCTCCAGAATCATTATGGGGTAAAAATAGAGGTTCAAGTAAAGATGCTATTTTACAAAGAGCAACTATAATTTCAGCAGCAGTATTTGTTATTTCAACATTAGTATTAGCTGCTAACTAACTAAGGGAGGAAATAAAATGGATTTTGCAATACTATCAGCGCCAATAGTAGGTGTATTGGCACTATTATTTGCTATGTATAAAGCAAAGAGCATTGATCAAGTAAATCCTGGAAATGACAGGATGAAAGAAATTGCTAAATATATATCTGATGGAGCTATGGCATTCCTAGGTAGACAATATAAATCTTTAGCAATATTTGTTGTTGTATTATTTATTATTTTAACATTTGCACCAGGACTTGGATTAAGTACAGCAATTTGTTTTGTATTAGGAGCTGCATTCTCAGCTTGCGCAGGATATTTCGGTATGAAAGTAGCTACAAAAGCTAATGTTAGAACAGCTAATGCGGCTATGGAATCAGGTATGACAAAAGCTTTAAATGTAGCATTCTCAGGTGGAGCAGTTATGGGAATGTGTGTAGTTGGTTTAGGTGTATTAGGTGTAGGAGTACTATATATGGTTTATGGTGATCCTAATATTATCACTGGTTTTGGTCTAGGAGCTTCATCTATAGCTCTATTTGCAAGAGTTGGTGGAGGTATATATACTAAAGCAGCTGACGTTGGAGCAGACCTTGTTGGTAAAGTAGAAGCAGGTATTCCAGAAGATGACCCTAGAAACCCTGCAGTTATCGCTGATAACGTTGGTGATAACGTTGGAGACGTTGCAGGAATGGGTGCTGACTTATTTGAGTCATATGTAGGTGCTATTATCTCAGCTATAACTCTAGGAATTGTAGCATATGGTGAGACAGGTGTACAATTTGCATTAGCACTTTCATCTGTTGGTGTTTTAGCTTCAATATTAGGAGTATTTTTCGTAAGAGGGGATAAAGATCCTCAAAAATCTTTAAACAATGGTACATTAGTAAGTTCAGCTATTACTGTAGTTGCAGGTTTCTTCTTAAGTAAAGCAATAATAGGTAATTATAAACCATTCATAGCAATGGTAGCAGGACTAGCAGTAGGACTTATTATATCAAGAATAACTGAATACTATACTTCAGGTGATTATAAACCAGTTAAGAAGATTGCTACAGAATCAGAAACAGGAGCATCAACTAATATCATTAGTGGACTTTCTGTTGGTATGATGTCAACAGCTGGCCCAATAATCGTTATTGGTATTGGTATACTAGTAGCATACTATTTAGCAGGTGGTTCAACAAATGCAGCAGAAGGACTATATGGTATAGCAATTGCTGCAGTTGGTATGCTTTCTACTGCAGGTATGACTATTGCAGTTGATGCTTATGGACCAATAGCAGATAACGCTGGTGGTATTGCAGAAATGTGTGAATTACCAGAAGAAGTTAGAGAAATAACAGATAAATTAGACTCAGTAGGAAATACTACTGCAGCAGTAGGTAAAGGATTTGCAATAGGTTCAGCTGCCTTAACAGCTTTATCATTATTTGCTTCTTATACTCAAGCTGTAGGATTAACTAGTATAGATATGTCAAAACCAACTGTTATAGCTGGTGCATTTATAGGTGGTATGTTACCATTCTTATTCTCTGCTCTAACTATGGATGCAGTAGGTAAAGCTGCATTTAGTATGATTGAAGAAGTTAGAAGACAATTTAGAGAAATGCCAGGTATCATGGAAGGTACAACTACTCCGGATTACAAAACTTGTGTAGATATCAGTACACAAGCAGCTCTTAAAGAGATGATTGTTCCAGGAATGTTAGCAGTAGTAGTACCTGTAGTAGTAGGTTTATTATTAGGTGCAGAAGCATTAGGTGGTTTATTATCAGGTGCTTTAATCACAGGTGTTCTAATGGCTATATTCATGTCAAATGCTGGTGGAGCATGGGATAATGCTAAGAAATATATTGAAGAAGGAAATCATGGTGGAAAAGGTAGCGAGGCTCATAAAGCAGCAGTTACTGGTGACACTGTAGGTGATCCATTCAAAGATACTTCAGGACCATCATTGAATATATTGATAAAACTAATGACAATAGTTGCACTAGTATTCTCAAACTTATTTGGAGCAGGAATATTATTCTAGTAAAATAAATTAAAAAAATCTTCTTATTAATTTAAGAAGATTTTTTTATTGACCTAACTAGCTACCTTTACTACTTTTTTACTGTATAAATGTTGGGTAATATGATATAATGTTTTATTGTGGATAATAGAATAATATATATAAGTATTAGTCTTTATCAATATGTAGCTTGTTTTAGAATTGTTAGAAAATGGGAAAAATCAATTAAGAGGTATATGAAATGATTAAGAAAGTTAAAGGCCTTAATATTAATTACATAGCTGAAGGTGAAGGGGAGCCTATTATAGTTCTTCATGGTTGGGGTTGCTGCATCAACACAGTATTGTCTATAGTTAATATACTAAAGGATAGATATAAAGTATATGCATTAGACTTACCTGGATTTGGAGAATCTGAGGAACCAAAAGAAGCAATAGGTTCATTTGAGTACGCAGAGATAGTAAAGGATTTTATGATAGATGAAGGAATTACGAAAGCAAGTTTTATTGGACATTCTTTTGGAGGCAAGTTATCTATTATAATGGGTTCTAAATATCCTCATATGGTCAATAAAATAGTACTAATAGATAGTGCAGGTTTAATTCCAAAAAGAGGACCGAAATATTACATAAGAGTTTACAGTTTCAAAACATTAAGATTTATTTATAAAAACTTCTTCTTCTGGGTTAGGGACGATAAAAGAATGGAGAAATTCTACAAAAAGTTTGGATCAGATGATTACAAGGACTCATCTGGAGTCATGAGAAAGATTCTAGTAAGAGTAGTTAATGAAAATCTGAAGGATTTACTAAAAACCATAAAGGCCTCAACTTTGATAATCTGGGGAGACCAAGACATGGACACACCACTATATATGGCACATATAATGGAAAAAGAAATTAAAGATAGTGGGTTAGTAGTTTTTGAAGGAGCTGGACATTATTCATATTTGGACGATTTTTATAAATTTAGAGCAGTAATAAATGCATTTTTTAATGGGAGGTAAATTATGGATTATATTGTGGCATTAGCCATACTAATCATCACATTAGTTCTTATATCTAATAGATCTAAGAATTCTTTGCACATGGTTCAACTAGAAGAATACAATTCAGATAATTATAGAAAGTGGATTCAAAACAATAAAGATAGAGCATATAGTTTTAGTAAAGAGAGTCAACCAGTTAAAAAACCACTTGTTTTTACAAAGAGGGCTACAAGACTATATACAGCAAACATAATAATTAGTGCTATATTAATAATATTACCAATATTACTGAATGTGGTTTTTGATAACTCCTTAATATTTGTTTTATTAATATTAGTAGCTTTTTTAGTTTACAGATACCAACCGAATACCATGTTGGTAGCAAATATGTTTATGGTGCCGATTGAAAAGAGTATCAATCAAGGATTTTATGATTCAGCCCAAAACAAGATAAAAGAAAGAGAAGATTTAACGGTAGTAGGTATTACTGGAAGCTTTGGAAAGACTAGCACTAAGTTCATCATAGGCACTATATTACAAGAAAAATATAATGTACTTAATACTCCCGAATCATATAATACACCTATGGGATTGTCAAAAGTAATAAATAATGAACTGAGTAATGAACATGAAGTATTTGTAGCAGAAATGGGAGCAAGAGAAATAGGTGAAATCAAAGAAGTAGCAGAACTTTGCCAACCTAAAATTGGGGTAATAACATCAATTGGGCCAGTTCATATAGAAACTTTTAAGAATATCGATAATATTATGAAGACTAAATATGAGCTTATTGATGAGTTACCAGCTGATGGAGTGGCTATATTTAACTATGATAACGAACATCTTAAAAAATTAGCAGATAAAACCTTTAAAGAAAAATTACTTTATGGTTTAGAAGATATAGAAAATCTAGATGTATATGCAGATGATATAGTAGTTTCTGAACTAGGCTCAACATTCACCCTAAGAGATAAAAATGGCAATAGTGTGAGCTGTACAACAAAGCTATTAGGTAGACATAATATATACAATATATTGGCAGGAGCATGTGTAGCAATTTCAATGGGTATGAGCTTTGAGGAAATCAGTAGAGGTATTAGCAAAATTGAACCTATACCTCATAGATTAAATATCATAAACCCTGGCACAGGAATTATCATAATAGATGATGCTTTCAACTCAAATCCAATAGGAACAAAGGCAGCGCTTGAGGTAATAAGCCAGTTCAAAGAAGGAAGAAAGATAATTGTAACTCCTGGAATGGTTGAATTAGGTGCTATGGAAGAAGAAGCAAATAAAGAGTTTGGTGTTAATATTGGGAAAGTTTGTGATTATGTTATTTTGGTAGGTGAAAATAGGACTAAACCTATTTATGAAGGATTAATGGAAGTAAGTTTTAATCCAGCTAATATATTTGTAGTAAACAACTTAGATGAAGCAACAGAAAGATTAGGTAAATTAACTAAGCCTAAAGACGTAGTACTTTTCGAAAATGACTTACCAGATAATTATAATGAATAAGGAGGACACACATATGCAAAAAATAGCAGTATTATTTGGTGGCAGAAGTGTAGAACATGAAGTATCAGTAATTACAGGTATGCAAATAATGGAAAACATAAATAAGAGTAAATATGAAGTTGTGCCTATTTATATAACTAAAGA
Source organism: Tissierellaceae bacterium (assembly GCA_031460505.1). Lineage (GTDB taxonomy): Bacteria > Bacillota > Clostridia > Tissierellales > Tissierellaceae > JAAYTL01. Next base: position 195,119 of record JAVKTT010000003.1, on the reverse strand, counting down.
AGGTAAATGGTTGACAGGTTCATGCTTACTTGATTTTTCAAACTTTAAAAACAATAATTTATCATCAGCTCAAGAGATATTCCTATCACCAAATTGTGGTAACTATAATATCTACCCAAATCCAGAAAACATTGGTTTATTTGGGAAGAAGGTATTAGGTAGTATTGACGCAGTATTCCCGGCACTTCATGGTACTCATGGTGAAGATGGTTCAATTCAAGGTTTTTTTGAACTTATGGATATCCCTTATGTAGGTTGCGGGGTATTAGCTTCAAGTGTTGGAATGGATAAGATACTTATGAAGGATGTATATAAGGGCAATGGTATTCCGATAGTTAATTACCATTGGTTTTATAGAAGCAATTGGAAAAATAATAAGGACTCAGTAGTTAAAGAAATAGAAGAAAAATTAAATTACCCTGTATTTGTAAAACCTGCAAACCTAGGTTCAAGTATAGGAATAAATATTGCAAAAGATCAAAAAGCATTAGTTGAAGCAATTGAAATAGCGGTAAATTATGATAGAAAAATCATAATTGAACAAGCAGTAGAAAACCCAAGAGAAATCAATTGTGCCGTTTTAGGATATGATGAAGAAGTAATTACTTCATTATGTGAAGAACCTTTAGGATGGAAAGACGTATTAACATTTGAAGATAAATATGTAAAAAGCAATGCTAAGGGTGGCAAGGCTTCAGGAGAAAGAAGAATAATTCCTGCAGATATATCAGATGAACTAAGAATAAAAATAGAAGAATTAGCAAAAAAAGCATTCATCACTATTGATGCAAAAGGAACAGCTAGAATAGATTTCTTAGTAGATAAGGATGAGAATGTATTTGTAAATGAAATTAATACTATACCAGGTTCTTTTGGTTTTTACTTATGGGAAGGTAAAGGCTATTCATTTGAAAAGTTAATAGATGAATTGATTAATATTGCCTTAGTTACTCATGAAGACAAAAAGTCTAATATGTATAACTTTGATGCAAATTTATTTAATAGAATTCAATATGGTGGGAAAATTAAATAATGTAAGATATCTTACATTATTTTTCTTTGTTCGGGTAAATACTATGTTAAGAGAGTAAAAATTTACCTCATAATAGGAGGATATAAAATGACCATAAGAGAGAAAATATTAGAATTTGTAAATTCAAAAGATTATAAACCAATGATAAAAGAAGAAATCTTAACTACATTTGACATTGATCTAAGTTCAAAGAAAGAGTTCTATAAAATTCTAGACAATTTAGAGAAGGAAGGACTCTTAATTAAAACTGCAAATGAAAGATATGCTCCAATAAATAATGATTACTTAATCGTTGGTAAATTACAGGGACATGATAGGGGCTATGGTTTTGTCATGCCTGATGATAAGACAAGAGAAGATATATTTATACCGGCGGAAAACATGGCTGGTGCAATGCATGGAGATAGGGTTGTAGCAAATATACTTAAAAAGTCAGCTACTGGCAGAAGAGACGAAGGAGAAATAATTAGGATTTTAGATAGGGAAAATCAATTTATCGTTGGTACATTTGAAGAAAATAAGAGTTTTGGTTTTCTAATACCTGATGACCAAAAAATTGCGTTTGATGTGTTTATACCAAAGGGATCCATCGGAGAAGCAAAAAATGGACATAAAGTTGTAGTTGAGATTACTAGATGGCCAGAACCAAGACGAAATCCTGAAGGAAAAGTTGTAGAAGTATTAGGATATTTAGGTGATAAAGGTACAGATATATTATCTATTATTAGGCAATTTAAATTACCTGAAGAATTTCCAGATAGAATAATAGATATAGCTTCAAACATAGAACAAACAGTATCGACTAAGGATATGGAAATACGAACTGATTTAAGGCATTTAAAGACCTTTACAATAGATGGTGCTGATGCAAAGGACCTAGATGATGCTATCTCAATAGAAGTCCTTGAGAATGGAAATTATAGCCTAGGAGTTCATATAGCAGATGTGGCCCACTATGTCAGAGAAAATTCACCTATAGATAAGGAAGCTTATAATAGGGGAAATTCTGTGTACCTTATAGATAGAGTAGTTCCTATGTTACCTAAGGAATTATCCAATGGTATATGTTCCCTAAACCCAAATCAAGACAGATTAACTCTTTCTGTAATTATGGAAATCAATAAAAACGGTAATGTAGTAGGACATAGGATAATAGAAGCTGTCATCAATAGTAAAGCTAGACTAATCTACGATGATGTTTCGGATTTCTTAGAAAATGATGATGAAGTTGCTAAAGAAAAGCTCCAAGATGTATTAACTGAGCTAAAAGATATGCAAGAATTAGCTAAGATTTTAAACGAAAAAAGAGACAATAGAGGCAGTATAGATTTTGACTTCCCTGAAACTATGATTATATTAGATGATAATGGTATTCCTGTTGAAATAAAGAAGATGGATAGAAGGATTGCCAATAGAATGATTGAAGAGTTTATGTTAGTTGCAAATGAAACTGTAGCAGAAGAGTATTTCTGGGCTGAGATACCTTTCTTATACAGAATTCACGAAGAGCCTTCACAGGAGAAACTTAGTGACTTTGGGAAGTTTATACACAATTTTGGATATGTATTAAAGGGTAAAGAAATCCATCCAAAAGAATTACAATTACTAACTAAAGAAATAAAAGGTAAAAAGGAAGAAACAGTAATTAGTACATTACTGTTAAGGTCACTTAAAAAAGCAAAATACAGTAGTGAACCTGATATTCACTTTGGTTTAGCAGCTAAATACTATTCTCACTTCACAGCACCGATTAGAAGATACCCTGATTTAGTAATTCATAGAATTATCAAGGACAATCTAAATGGTAAGCTATCAATAGACAAACAAGGTATGTTAGAAGGTAAACTACCAGAAATAGCTGATCATACTTCCATGACCGAAAGAAGAGCAGAAGAAGCTGAAAGAGAAGTTGAAGATATGAAAAAGGCCCAATATATGAGTGATAAAATTGGTGAAAAGTATGAGGGAATTATATCCTCATTGACTAGCTTTGGTATATTTGTTCAATTAGAAAACACAATAGAAGGCTTAATTCATTTTAGCAATATGCTAGATGACTATTACAATTTTGATGAAGAGAATTATTATATAATTGGTGAAAGAACAAAGAGAATTTATCAATTAGGTGACACCGTAAATATAGAGGTAGTAGGAGCAGATCCATTAAGAAGGAATATTGATTTTGCTTTAATTGACTAGATTGACACCGATATATTTATTTGCTAGACTTAATTCAAAATACTTTAAAGGTGATGTAATATGAAAAAGGGCGGAATAAAAATTTTAGCAAGCAATAGAAAGGCTAGACATGATTTTTTTGTTGAAGATACTATTGAAGTAGGAATAGTATTAAAAGGTACAGAAGTTAAATCCATAAGACAAGGTAAACTTAATCTAAAGGATAGCCATGCAAGTGTAGAAAAGGGAGAAGTATATCTAAATAATATGCATATTAGTCCCTATGAGCAGGGAAATATCTATAATGTTGATCCTGTTAGAAAAAGAAAATTATTACTCCATAAAAGAGAAATTCGAAAACTTAATCAAGAACTTACCCTAAAGGGTTTAACTCTTGTACCATTATCTGTATATTTAAAGGATGGAAAAGTTAAATTAGAATTGGCTGTAGCACGTGGTAAGAAACTTTATGATAAAAGAGAAGATATAGCGAAGAAAGATGCGGAAAGACGAATGAAACAACATGCATCAGAGAAATATATCTAAAAACTAATAATTATACACTGTAGGTGTTTACCTATGGTTTCGACCCGAAAACCTTTGGTTCCATTGAACCAAGGGTTTTTACAATGCCATTCTACTTCATTAGAAAAATATATGTAAATTTTGGTTATATAGTAAATAGTTTTAATGATATAGGGAAACATATAAAAGTAAAATAAAATATCTTTTATACAGAGGTGTGTGTATATGGAAGCCTTAAGATTAATTGGAGTTTTAGTAGTTGTTATTGGGTTTACCCTGAAAAAAGATACCATTGCTACTGTTGTAGTAGCAGGAATTGTTACTGGACTTGTTGCAGGCATGACTCCACTAGAAATTTTGAATGTACTGGGTGAATCCTTTATCACTCAAAGATTAGCTACCTTATTTGTATTGACTTTACCTGTCATAGGAATCTGTGAAAGATACGGATTAAAAGATAAAGCCGTTGATTTCATAGGTGGTATTAAAGGTGCTACTACTGGAAATGTATTAAGCATTTATCATTCTATAAGAGCTGTGGCAGCTGCGTTTTCAGTAAGGTTAGGTGGGCATCCACAATTTATAAGACCTCTTATCAATCCAATGGCTCAAGCTGCAGCAGTATCTAGATATGGGAATTTAGACGATGAAGTTCAGGATGAAATAAAAGGAGCTGCAGCAGCCTCAGAGAACTTCGGAAACTTCTTTGCCCAAAATGTATTTATGGGAGCTTCAGGAACATTATTGATTACAAGTACTTTGGTAGAGCAAGGCTATGAAGTTACTGCTCTAGATATAGCATTGTGGTCAATACCTGTTGCAGTTATATCTGTAATATTAGGATTCATCAAAAATAGGATGTTAGATAAGAAGATAGCCAATAGATTAAAAGAATCTAAATAGTAATGGTGGAGAGGTGATATAATTGGATATAAATACTCTAATAGGAGAAATATTTTTCTCTTTAATAGGACTTGTATTTATTCTTTGTGGAATGTATGCCTTAAGAGATAAGACATTAGAAACCCGAATTCCTACAGCATTATTTTGGTTCATTTTAGCCTTTACTTTTATATTAGGGCCTTATATGCCAAAATGGATAACAGGTGTTTGCATATTAATCATAGCATCTTTAACTGCAATGAATAAGGTTAATCCTGCAAAGATTGATGAACCAGACCCTGAGTTTACAAGAGAAAGTGCAAATAAATTAGGATACAAGATATTTATCCCAGCTTTATCTCTTGCTTTAGTAGCTGTAGTAGTAGCATATATATTAGCAGCACTAGGTTTAAGCACAAACCATGCAATAGGAATATCTGCTGCAATTGCTCTAGTTATTGTATTTATCATAACTAAGGCTCCAGCTAAGTATGCATCAAGGGATGGAAGTAGACTTATGATGAATGTAGGACCAATAGGTATTTTGCCCCAATTATTAGCTGCATTAGGAGCTCTATTTACTGCAGCAGGAGTTGGAGCAGTAATTGCAAATGGTGTTTCTGCAATAGTACCTGAAGGAAGTAGGTTAATAGGAGTAGTAGCATATTGTGTTGGAATGGCCCTATTTACGATAATAATGGGGAATGGTTTCGCGGCATTCTCAGTTATAACAGTGGGCATAGGAATTCCATTTGTAATTGCCCAAGGCGCAAATCCTGTAATAGTAGGTGCCTTAGGACTTACAGCTGGATACTGTGGAACTTTACTTACACCTATGGCAGCAAACTTTAATATAATGCCAGCAGCATTACTTGAGACTAGAGATAAATATTCAATTATAAAATCTCAAGCTCCATTTGCCATAACAATGCTTATTGTTCACATCTTATTAATGTACTTCTTTGCATTTTAAATATATGGAGGTATTAAATGAAAATTTTAATAACAGCCTTTGATCCTTTTGGAGGAGATAAGATTAACCCTGCTTTAGAAGCAGTAAAAATTATGAAAGATGAAATTAGCGGTGCAAAAATCGTTAAGTTAATGATACCTACAGTTTTTAGAAAATCAATTGAAAAGACAGTGGAAGCAATTGAAAAAGAAAATCCAGATGCAGTTTTATGTGTAGGCCAGGCTGGAGGAAGATTTGATTTAAGTCCAGAAAGAGTAGCTATTAATATGGATGATGCTCGTATTAAAGATAATGAAGGAAATCAACCAATAGATGAACCTATTTATGAAGATGGTGAATCAGCATACTTCGCTACATTACCAATAAAGGCTATGGTTAAGGAAATAAGAGAAGGTGGATTACCAGCATCTGTTTCCAATACGGCAGGAACCTTTGTATGTAATCACATAATGTATGGAGTTCTATATCATATAGCAAAAAATAATAAAAACATTAGGGCTGGATTTATCCATGTGCCTTTCACACCGGAGCAAGTGGTAAATAGGCCTAGTCCGTCACCATATATGGCTACGAATGATATAGCTAGGGGATTAGAGTTAGCGGTTAAAGCAATAGTAGAAAATAAAGAGGATATTTCAGCAATTGGTGGTAAAACTCATTAGATTAAGTTAGCTCTAGTTTAGGTTCTAGAGCTATTATTTTTCCATAAACTACTTGTCCACATACAAGCAGTACAATTGACATAATCTCATGATTTTGATATAATTAATGATGCGGAATCTGTAATTTTAATTTATGGGGGCGCACTGGTTTCGACGGGGATGCGGAATCAGGAGTAGCGAGTCGTTGTCGCCAAACAACGTAAAAAGTGGCACAAACAATAAACGACAATAATAATTACGCATTTGCAGCTTAGTTAAAGCTGTCCGTCTTTCTTAAGTATCCTGCGGCTTTAGAAAAGACGTCAACCTAGCAGGGCACCGCGCTTAGCAAAGCTTTGAGCTAAGAACGGAATCTATGAAGCTACTAAAGCTCATATCCTGTCAGTAGGAGATGAGTGGAGGGAATGTTAAATTACTGACTGCACTCGGAGAAGCTCTTGTGGAAGTGTTTTCGGACGTGGGTTCGATTCCCACCGCCTCCACCATACATATCGAAGTAAAAGGTCTAGTGAATTCACTAGACCTTTTATAATTTCATGAAATCGATGTAAAATTGCTCTTTGGCTTGTTTCTGTTCTTCATTGTAGTTTTTCTTTTTATTTATTTTTCCACTACCAATCTTATCTTTGGCCCATTCTAGTAATTCTAAATCTGTTGATGATATGCTAATACATGGTGATGGATACTCAGATTTGTGGTATTTTGAGAGCATAATACTACCTTCTTGAAACATACATAATATATATACAATATAAACCTCTTGATTTCAAGGGGTTTTGTTTGTTTTTGAGGTAATGTGGAAGTTTTAAACTTCTAATAATTTCATGGGTCGTAAACTTTTTACCCAAAGATTAATCTAAGCTTACCATATATTCAAATTAATATGATTATTGATAATTTATCCAATTATATGGAAAATTAGATAAATTTAGTATATACTGAATCTAGGGAGGGGATATTGTGAAAAATATAAAGTTAAAATCGATAATACTTGGATTGGTATTGACACTATTAATTACATCTATGCCATCTATTGGATATGCAGAAGAGGGTAATTTGGACAATAACCTTGAAAAGCTTAGGACATTATTTGAAATAGGGCAGGATTATTCGGATTTTGATAAGTATGAGTATGACTATGACGACAACAAAGTTATAAACTACGGTTGGAGAGGTGAAAAGGGCTATATTAATGTTACTATTGATAAAGAAGGAAAGATAATAGGTTATTCTGAAGGTGAGTATAGCAGTCATCAACCAGCTCTATATACATTTCCTAAAACAACTAGGGAACAAGGGGAAAAGGCAGCTAGGGATTTTATTAAAAAATTATATCCTGATATTTTAGATAAAATCAAAGCTATGAATGAAGATGAACTCTATGGTAGAGATAATTTGAGAGGCTATACTTATAATTATGTAATGGTAGAAAACGATTTAGTATTTAATGAGAACAATATATATATTAATGTTAATAATCAAACTGGAGAAGTAGCTAGTTTTAATATTAATTGGAATGAGGATTTAGAGTTTCCAGATACAGAAGGTATTATCTCAAAGGATGAAGCCAAGGAAATATATAAAAATAATATTGATCTAGAATTAGCCTATGAAGTGAAAGAAACAGATAAAGATGTAAAGTCATCTTTAGGATATAACATTGTAAATACAGATAAAACAGTAGATGCTAAAAGTAAGGATATGGTGACTACCTCATATAAATATACCTATTCTGTATATGGCTCTTTATCAAACGAGAATATGGAAAGGTTATCAATTGAAGAAGAAAATAAATTGGTAGATTCTAAAAAAGTAATCTCTAGGAAAGAAGCAAGTGAAAGTATACTAGATACATTTAAACTGGGAGAAGGATATGAAGTTAGGGATCATAAATTAAAGGGTAATAAAGAAAAGGATACATATATATGGGAAGTAATGGTCATGAAATATTCAGGAAACCACGGAAGCGGTGTGAGTGCTAGAATCAATGCTAATACAGGGAAAATATTAAATTATTCGGAACCTGGATCTCGAGGGGAAGATTCTGAGGAATCAACGTTTACTAATAAGGAATTACTTGAAAAGGCAAAAGAAGTTATAAAAAGTAATTATCCTGAAAAGTATAAAGAAGTAGAGTATTTAGACGAAGAAAGCGCTGATTTAGCTTATGGTGTAAATAATATATCAACTTTCCTATTTATAAGAAAAGTAAACGATATAAAGGTTAAAAATGAAGGGTTTAGGATAGCTTTAAGTAAGGTTACTGGTAATGTAGTATCATATAATTATAACTGGACTGATACAGAGTTTGAGTCCCCAGAAATTATAGTAGAAAAGGATAGGGCTAAAGAGCTACTACTAGAAGACAGAGAGTTTAAATTAGAATATCAAACTGATAAGAGTGAAAAAGAAAGTAAAAATGTCAGGCTGGTATATGATTTTAAAGATAAATATTTAGTAGTTGATGCTATAAAAGCAGAAGTAATAGACAGCAGAAAAGAGATGATGGAAAGAACAGGTTTAAAAGAATATAAAGATATTGAAAATAGTTTTGCTAAGGAGCAGATTCAAAAATTACAAAGATACATTACTTTGTTTGAGGGAGAGGAATTTAAGCCAAAGCAAGATATAAATCAGAAAGAATTCCTTCAATTACTTGGTCAAACTAAGGATATATATTCCTATCAAGATATAAGCTATTTATATGAAAGGTTTATTAGAGAAGGTATTTTGGAAGAAGAAGAAAAAAACATGGAAGCAATAGTTACTAGGGAAGAAGCTGTAAAGTACATTATTAGAGCCTTTGGCCAGGAACCATTAAATACTCTAGGAAATATATATTTACTAGAGTTTGAGGATGCAGATGAGATATCGGACAATTTAAGAGGACATATTGCAATTGCTAAAGGACTAGGGCTTATAAATGGGGGAGCAGAAGGAAACTTCAGACCAAAAGATAATTTAACGAGACAAGAGGCAGTTATTTTAATATATAATATTTTAAATAGAAATATATAAGTATCGACAGAGAGCCCCGATTGAAAAAATCAAAAGGGGTTCTTTTTAATTTAATAAAAAGTGCTTAACTGCTAATACCGAGGGGTATGTGGAGAAATCCAACAGCCCTGTATCGACTTATAGGCTGCTAAGTCCAATGGATATGCAGCACTAGGATGGAAGGTAAGACTGGTTATAAGGGGACATTCCCCAGAAATATAGACCGTCTTGCAGGTAGTGGACATACGTTGGGGACATTCCTCAATGAGATAGACTTCAAAGAAAGAGGTGTGTCCCCTGACATTGAAATATATATAATACGCCAGAGGAGTTAATGAAATTAACTTCAAGATATAGTCAGTGCCTTTAGGAAACTATTGGAGATCATGTCCCACCGCCTCCACCATACATATCGAAGTAAAAGGTCTAGTGAATTCACTAGACCTTTTATAATGCCATAAAGTCTGTATAGAATTGTTCTTTTGCTTGTTTCTGTTCTTCATTGTATCAGCAATTACGCTTAGTGACAGTTTTGTAATTCTCAATTACAAATTTAGCGCGTGCTTTTTTCTTTGAGATAACCAAGTATGGATAAACAGTACCCAAAATTAAGTGTAGGAGGTTTTATGCTTTTCTATATTGTAGTTCTTTTTTCTATTTATTCTTCCACTACCAATCTTATCTTTAACCCATTCTAGTAATTCTAAATCTGTAGATGATATGCTAATACATGGGGATGGATATTCTGATTTGTGGTATTTTGATAGCATTATACATTTTCTATCACCCTCCAAAACATGAGTTCTTATTTAGATTATATAATATCGTATTATAAATGTCCATGAAGAGTTTTAATATAAAGTAATAATAGCAATTTATCAATTAATAATAGGTAGTTCAGAAATGGACTCATTCAAATTGAAAATAAACTACATAAATCACTACTAATAAATATATATAGATGAAGAATTAGAAAAAACCTTAACATTAGAAGCTTAAGGGACGGTTAGTTTTGCTTAAAGTTTATTAAAATATTATTCTAAGGTAAAAAGCAAAAAGAACCGTCCTCGCTATTGATATATGTCAATAAGGATGAATCAGCCAAGTCATTTAATTTAATTTTACAATTCCCAAGTCAAGTTATTTATGAAATAACATAATATTTTAGATCTTACAAAAGTATTGACAATGAAATACAAATATTATATCATAGATGTATAACAGGCATACAGTTATACAGTATTACAATATAAAATTATAAGGAGAGATTTCATGAAAATTACAAGCGTAGATGTAATGATGTTACATAGCGAAGAAATGCCAGCATTTAGACCTGTAATCTGTAGAATTAATACTGATTCAGGAATTTATGGTTATGGTGAAGCAGCAATTGCATATGGTAAAGGTGCTCCTGCAGCATTTGGAATGGTTAAGGACCTTTCAACACTATTGGTTGGTAAAAACGCAATGAATATCGAAGCTATTTGGGAAATGTTATATAAGACAACTTTTTGGGGTCAAAATGGAGGACCTATTGTTTTTTCGGGTATCAGTGCAATTGATATGGCACTTTGGGATATTAAAGGAAAAGCATTAAATACACCACTTTATAAACTACTTGGTGGAAAGACAAATGAAAAGCTACGCACCTATGCAAGTCAACTTCAATTCGGTTGGACTAAGGAATTTAAAGTTGCATGGGGTGAAGCATGCGAACCAGGTGGAATACCAGAAAGATATGCTGAAACCTCAAAGATAGCAATCGCTGAAGGATATGATGCAATAAAAATTGATTTCCTAAATTATAATAGACAAGGGTTTGCGCATTCACCAGCACAACTAACAAAACCTTTAACAAATCAAATAATGAAGCTTGCAGAAGAAAGAGTATACGCTGTTAGGGAAGCGGTAGGAGAAGACGTTGACATAATAGTAGAAAATCATGCTGGGACAGATGCAGTATCAGCTGTTCAATTTGGAAGGATGCTTGAGAAGTATAATATTTTCTATTATGAAGAACCAGTTTCATCACAAAATCCTGATTTAACGAAATATGTTGCTGATAACGTTAACATACCTATTGCTCAAGGTGAAAGAATATACGGAAGATGGTCTTATGTACCATTCTTTAAAGATTTGTCAGTTCAAGTAATACAACCAGATTTAGGTAATGTTGGTGGAATTAGTGAAGCTAAAAAGATATGTGATATGGCACATGCATATGATATAAGTGTTCAGACGCATGTATGTGGAAGTCCGATATCAAAGGCAGCTTCATTACATTTAGAAACAGCTATTCCAAACTTCTTGATTCATGAACACCACATAGTATCAATGCAACCATTTAACACTGAATTAGGTGTTTATGATTATCAGCCTGAGAATGGATATTATACAGCACCGGAGCTTCCTGGGCTTGGTCAGGAACTTTCAGAAAAAGCATTACGTAATGCAACAATTGTTACAATAAAATAATAAAATTATATTTAAGGCTAAATCATGGTTAATCTAAATGATTAATCATGATCTCCCTAAATTATTTGTTATAGTTATCATTAAATATAAATAGAGGCGATATTGTGGAAAAATCTACTAATGACGTAAGAATTAAACATACTCCTGCACCTGGAGTATTAGTAGACTAGAGTTAATGTTGAATTACAGAAGTGATGAAGATAGCAGCTATGGCTATGGCTCATACTGATGTAGGAGTTGAAGATCACGTATGTGAGAGTACCCTAACGCCAGATGTAGCTTTTCATTTTGAAGTACCATACCAAATTTGTAATCTATGATACCATGCATTTAAAAGTGCAGCTATATATTCAGGTTTTACTAAATATATAAGACGTCGAAAAACAAATATATTTTTCCATCAGGTGATCCTTAATTAGGTAACGAATTTTTATAGGAAGTTATAGATAAATAATTACTAATGAGTCATAGTCATTTGAGTTTTTATGAAGTTATTCAAAAAAATTAGAAAAGGGAAGTGGAAAGTTATGTTGGGAAAAGAATCGGTAACTAATCAAAAAGAAATAATCGACGGATTAAACAAAGGACCGGAAGGTATCTTGACAAGACAAGAACTTGTGTGGTTAGCGGTGGGACAAGTAATAGGTGCTGGTGTAATTGCCTTAATAGGACCATCAATGGCAATAACAGGTAGTTCTATATGGCTAGCATATTTAACTGCAATCGTTTTCGGAATATTTTTGGTATTCCCGTTTATGGTAATATCTGGAACCGTAAGGTTAAGTGGAGGTGCTTATTCTGCTGTATATTCAATTGTCGGCAAAAGAGCAGGTGGTATTTACTTAATTGGTACAATTCCTTCTTTGATAAGTTTAGCATCATATCCAATAGCATCTGCAGCCTATATTGAATCCCTAATACCAAATGTAAATGTAACTATAATTGCCCTTACAATTTTAACAATTTTCTATGTTATAAATTTAGCTGGAGCGAAATTTATGGCGAAGATACAAACAATATTAGGTTATTCACTAATCATGGGATTAATTTCTTTTGTTATTTTTGGACTACCTAAAGTTAATTGGACACAAATCAGCTTTTCATCACCTAATTTTATGTTAAATGGAATGGATGGTTTTTTTACTGCTGTATTCATTTTAATTTTTTCTACTCATGGATATTATTTTTCAATAGGTTACAGTAATGTGGCTAAAAATGCTAGAAAAGATCTACCTTTTTCAATGATGGTAGCTATACCAGTAATTTTAATCTTATATGTGGGATGTGGAATTGTGGCAGCGGGAGTACTACCTTTTGAAGAAGTAGCAGGAAAACCTTTAACATATGTTGCTAAAGAAGCTCTTCCTACAGCAATTTTTTGGATTTTTTATCTTGGAGGAGCAATGGGAGCACTTTTAACTTCTCTCAACTCATCGTTCGGATATTTTTCAAACATAATAGCGGCTGGTGCAGAAAATGGGTGGTTACCAAGTTTTTTTAAAAAGCAAAATAAAAATGCATCTTATTGGGTAGTTTTAACATTAGGATACTTTATTGGGCTACTTCCAATTATTTTCAAATTTTCTGTAACCGCTATTACAAGTAATGCTATGTTTGTGAGTGGAGTTTTGATGATACTTGGATTTGTTGCAGCATGGATGTTGCCTGAAAAATATCCTCTACTTTGGGAAAGATCAACTATGAGAATGCCTGTTAAGGTTTTTAAATTTATTATGATACTTTGTTTTATTATGGAAGTTGTTGTAATAATTTATTCTGCAAGAAGTAGTAATGTGGTAGCAGTAGTTATTTCAACGATTTATTTGATATTTTGCATTTTGTACAGTAACGTAAGATTAAAATCAGGAGAGGTAAAATCTGATGTAAGTTTATGGTATGACTAATAAATTCTTATTATATAAGGAGGAAGAAGATAAGGAGGAACTCATGGGAGTTATTTATGAAATGTCAAAAGAAGTAGAATTGCCGAAAATGTTGAAAGTAAAACAATTTTTTAATATGGAATCAATTCCTATAGAAAACATACCTAAAGTAATAAGTCAACAATTGAGTCAAGAAAAGTTTAAAGATACAATAGCTGAAGATAAGAAAATTTGTATTACTTGTGGAAGTAGGGGTATTTCTAACATAGCACTTATCACTAAAAGCATTGTAGATTATTGCAAAAAAGTAGGTGCAAAACCATTTGTAATACCGGCAATGGGAAGCCATGGTGGAGCTACAGCAGAAAGTCAAAAGTCATTGCTTGAAGATTATGGAGTGACAGAAGAATATATAGGATGCCCTATATATTCTTCTATGGAAACCGTCAACATAGGAAAAAACGAAGAAGGCGTGGATGTATATATAGATAAATATGCATATGAATCAGATGGTATAATTGCTTGTGGAAGAGTAAAACCTCACACTAATTTCCGTGGAGCTTTCGAAAGTGGCATCATGAAAATGTTAGCAATTGGTCTAGGTAAACAATATGGTGCTGCTATCTGTCATAGTCAGGGATTTCGCATGATGGAGAAAAATGTATTGTTATTTGGGCGTGCAATAATAGAGAAAGCCCCTGTAGTTTGTGGTTTAGCAATCATAGAGAACCCTTATGATGCAACCTATGACTTAATTGCTCTTTCCCCAGAAGAAATAGAAAAGGAAGAACCAAAAATGCTTGATATAGCCCGTGATAATATACCAAAAATTTATTTTGACAATTTAGACTTATTGATAGTAGATAAAATCGGTAAAAACTACAGTGGTGCAGGTATGGATCCAAATATTACAGGAACCTTTGACGATCCTGAGATGACAGGAGGAATTAACTCTAAAAGGGTAGTAGTGCTAGATTTATCAGAAGAAAGCCATGGAAATGCTGCAGGAATAAGTGGGGCAGATGTTACCACTCAGAAATTAATTGACAAATATGATAAAGAAACTGTTTATATAAATGCAATTACAGCGTCAATTCCAAGAGGTGCTGCTATTCCTATGATAGCTAAAAATGATTGTGATTGTATAAAAATTGCCATAAAAACAACTCCTTTAAGAAATCAGGGAGGAAAAGCAAGAATTGTACGTATCGCGAACTCGATGGAAATAGGAGAAATTTTTATTTCTGAAGCATTGATTGAAGAAGCAAAATTAAATCCAAATATTGAAATTGTAGGGGAACTTGAAGAATTTATCTTTAATAAACAAGGGAACTTACCACCTTTCAAGTTTTTGGAATAAATAAAGATTTTGCACCACTATTAGTTGGTAAACTTTTCTGGGTTCAAGGTGGGGATACTATTGTATGATATATTCATATTATCAAATGCCAAGAAAGTATCCAGAAACTTGGAAGAACTCGAGATTCTGTATATCTGATAATAAATACTATTTAACTGTTACTATTAGTTTATTAGCATATATAACAGTATTTATAGACTCAATGAGAAATTTAATACCTATTGCAACAATAGTAAGTTTATCTTTTCTGCAATATGCATGATATTTGGATACAATAGAAGTAAAAGTCCAGATACTGAAATAGAAACTTCAATATGGGATGATTAAATAATCTTATTTTGAACCATGTACTATTAATTAGTTCATGGTTCCTTTTTTAAATACAAGTATAAGAATGGTGGAATCAATAGTAAGCGAAATAATGTTGAAAATTTAAATTTATAGTGATATCATAATATAGTACCTATTATTAAGTTGGATATTGAAATATTGAGAGGGTTAATTATGGGAAGAATAATAAAGACGAATGTTACAGACCAGGTCTATGAGAAGATAAAAGAAAATATAGTAAATGGAGTTTGGAAAGAAGGAGATAGGATTCCTTCAGAAACAGAATTAGCTGATTATTATGGAGTTAGTAGGATATCGGTTAGGACAGCTTTACAAAAATTAAAAATATTAGGATTTATAGAAACATATGATGGGGAAGGCTCCTTCGTCAAAAAGTTTTCATTAATTAATATTTTCCGTGGAATTTCAAGTGATATCATTATGGATGATTCCTCTATATCAGAACTGAAGGAGTTCCGTAAAAACACTGAATTAGATTGTTGTAGATTGGCTATAGAAAGAGGAACGGATGAAGAGATAGTACATTTAGAGACTATATTATCTGAAATGGAGAAAAAAGCTTTAAATGATGACATAGAAGGATTTTTAGAGTATGATCATAAACTTCATATGCAAATAGCTAAAATGTCTAGAAATTCACTTTACGAAGTAATGTTTGAGGTTACTAAAGAAACTTTAAATTTATACAATAAGGATATGTACAACAAATCAAGAGATAAATTTAGAGATGACTTACAGAAGATATGGGAATTTCCAATATTAAACCATAAAGCAATTGTTAATTCAATTAAAAATAGAAACATTAATGAATGTAAGAATGCATACTTACAAATGATACAGGTTAGATATTAATATACTAAAATTATAGATAATTGTGGGATAAAAGTCTAAATATGCTATAATATTTCTAATTTCAAAATTCTATAAGAAGTAGAAGGTATCTACCTTTAATAGCCAAGAGGAATAAGGATTTTCTTATTGACTTAAACATAATTATCTATAAACTAGAATATATCAAAAAGGTCTTTGTAGGTGGGTGCACTTTTTAGCGATAATCAAACAATTTAGCGTTAATCGAATATTGCTAAATTGTATTAAAATCTATGTCTATAGACATACATATGCTTAAAAGCCTTGGTTCTTATATGAATCAAGGCTTTCATAATGCCATAAAGTCTATATATTGTGTTGGTGTACTTTTTTTGAAATTTTAAAGGAGTCTTCTTCTTTTTAAAATTAGGATTGTTTTAATATCTCTTCAGTCACTAATTTACTTGAGTTCAAAACTAGGGATACTCCAGGTCCAGGATGTAAAGAGTTACCTACAAAAAATAAGTTATCAGCCTTATCTGATTTAAAGTGTGGTCTAAAATAATTTGTTTGAGTCAATGTAGGGCTAAGTCCAAAGGCTGTCCCTCCATAGGCATTAAATCTTTGTTCCATATCATGCGGAGTAAGATAATTTTTATATATAATATTCTCCTCAATATCTTCTAAACCTTTTATTTTCTTCAATTCCATAATAATTCTTTTGGTTAATTTATCAATTGTAACATCATCCCAAGTTATTTTATTGAAGAAAAGATTAGGGACCCTCAGTATAACATTTAAGCATTCACCTCCATTTTTTGCCATACTATCATCAATTCTACTAGGACAGTAAATATAAAGAGTAGGGTTTTCAGGTAAATCCCCCTCAAAGGTTGTTTGTATATTCTTTTTAAAGTTTTCACCCAAGTATATATTATGAACTGATAATTGAGGATATTTTTTTCTAAGTCCTAAATAAAGTATAAAAGTGGAACAAGAATATTTTAACTCAGATAGTTTTTTATCAGTATAATCCTTCTTAAAATATTCGTTCTTTATTAAATCTTTCATAGCGTATGGAAAATCTGCATTGCATACGATGATATCTGCTTTTTCTGTAGACTGAGATGTTTTTATTCCAATAGCCCTATCCTTTGAAAATATTATTTCTTCAACGGTTACTCCAGTTTTTATGATACCTCCAAATTCAACGATTAATTTAGAAATTGCATCAACAAATGAATACATTCCTCCCTCTAAATGCCATAGTCCATATAACTGAGATACTACTGGTATAAGTGTATATATATTAGGGCCTTCATATGGAGATATACCTACATACATAGACTGAAAGGCTAAATATTCTCGTATGTTTTCATTTTTGATATAATCTGAAATAAAATCATAAGAGGTAGAAAGTGTATGTAGTTTAAATGCTTTAGACAGAGTTCTTAAATTAAAGAAATCTCTAGGAGTATCTTGCGACCTCTCTAAAAAGTATTTATCTGCTATTAAGTATTTTTCATAAACATCAGTTATGAATTTATAATAACCTAGGGAGTCATTCTTTGAAATTTGTTCAAGGTTTTTAGTTAATTTAGAGATACTTGTATTAAAGTCTAAAAAATGGTGAGCATTGGAAAAAACCCTATAAATAGGATCAATTTCTTTAAATTCAATATAATCTTTATAATTTTTATTAACATATGAAAAAAGTTCTTTATAAACATCGGGCATCATTAAGATTGAAGCTGTTAAATCAAAAGTGTAGTCTTCTGTTTCAATAATATTGACTCTTCCACCGATTGAATTGTCCTTTTCATAAATCTCTACATTATATCCATTATGTAGAAGTCTTAAAGCTGTAGACAACCCACCAATTCCAGCACCTATAACAATCACTTTTTTACTCATAAATAAAACTCCTTTCATACTAGTATTTGCTAGTATTTGCAGAAATTATATTATTAATCCCATATGAAATATGTTTGTAGGGATAAAATACTATCTCGCGTTAATCGTAAATTGCATTACATTTTATTTACAGACATACATAATTTAAAAAACCTTGATTCATATAAGAATCAAGATTTTCATAATGCCATTAATAATTAAGTTTTATTTTACTTCCATAATTAGAATTGTTACATCATCTTTTATTCTTTCGATATGTCCAATGTGATCATGCAAATCTCTTTTTATACTTAATCCCAAATCTTCAGCACTTAAATTATGATTATTCCTTAGGAATTTATTCATCTTATCTTGGCCATATATTTCATTGTTTAAATTTTTAGATTCTATTAGTCCATCTGAATATAATACTAATTTATCACCTTTCTCAAGTTGTATTTCTCGATCTTTGTAAGATGGTTTTAGATATTCTCCAAGCTTACATATTGAAAAACCTTTAGAGTTGAGCTCTATAATTTCACCTGAGCTTTTAATAATATAAGGTGATACATTTATTCCAGCAGAAGAATATGTGAATAATTTAGTTTCTGTATTATAAATTCCATATAGCATTAAAAAATAGGTTTCATCACTAAAGTTTGTATTGTTAAATTCTTTATAAATATAATCCAATACCATTTTCGGGGGTATAATGTTAACAGATTTGTCCTCATCTTCTTTTAAAGGTATTATGTTTTGATTAGCAAATACTGTAAGCATAGCAGCAGAAACACCATGTCCAGCTACATCTCCTAAGTATATGGCAATGTTTTTTTCATCTAGTTTAATAACATTATAGAAATCACCACTTAAATGCTCGGCTGCTAGATATTCAGCATAGAAGGATACTGAAGGGTTTTCCGGCATTTGGGTTGGCATTAAGCTAAGTTGTATTTCTTTTGCGTATTCAATATCATTAAGAAGCTTTACATTTACTTCTTCTAATTCCTTAGTTCTTTGCTTAACTATCAAGTTAAGGTTATTAGAATACTCCTTCAACTCTTGCCTAGCTTTTTTCATTTCTCTATATGGTTCACTTATATTTTCTATATATATTGCTTTGTAAAGAATTATATATGCGATTATCTTATAGATATGGCCTATATAATTAAAGGCATCATATACACTTCCATAATTAGTAAATGCAGATTCAGAAAATATTAAAAATATAAGAGATATCATAAACTGATGCTCACGTCTATGGCTTGTACTTTTATACTCCCTTAATACAACTATAAAGGTAATTATCATAATTAATATTATTAGGTATTCCACAATTATTTTAATTCTTGTAAGCCCCGTGCTTTCAATATACATTGGTGGAAATACCTTAGGGAAATATGTAACAAGTATAAATAAAAGTACTGAAAAAGAAAATGTAATACCTGCGAATATATTTTTGTTTATTTTGCTTATAGTAGATTTAGGTATTAGTACAGATAATAAAAAGCCTAGACTTCCAAATCCTCTTGAAAAAGTCCATAGGGTTGTAGCTCTATTAGCTGTTGTATTTGATACGAAAAAATCAGACATACCCTTAAAAGTAAAAGTGTGAAACGCATCAAGTAAACCCATCAAGAAAAATGAACATCCTAGAACAATGAAGCTAAGCATTCCCGATTCCTCATAAACAAAATAAGTTACAGTAAAAATAGAAAAAGCCACCAATATACTTGCAAATTCAAATATTACATGCCATGTTAAATAATCAGCTTCAGAGATAAAATGTAGAAATACATTATTGTTGAAAGCAGCAATTATATATAGTAATATTGAAAATAAAAAAGTAATTATTATTTTCTTATAAAATTTAAGGTTACCACTTAATCTTAATTTATCCGTCTTTATATTTTCCATAAATGTCTCCTTAATTCCATAATCTTATTTTGATCGATTATCTGAATTATAATTACCAATCATATTATTTTATCTACAATTATAGCACAAGTTTTAACTACATTTCAATTTAGTTCCAGAACTCTGTAAAAGGCAGAGCTGATAGGGAAATATTCAATAAATAAACATTGTATTATAATATAAATATATTGACAATCGATAAATAACATATTAATATTAAATTAATAATAACTTTTATGAGGTGAATTTATGAAAAAAGAAACAATTTTTTTAAAACTTGCTGTCTTTCTTATTGGACTTCCAATTCTTGTTTTGTGTATAATTCTTTTGCCTTGGATAGCTAAAGATGCAGCTGCTAGTAGTACAAAAATGGCTTATGTACTATATAGTATATTAATAATTATGTATATATCAGCAATACCATTCTTTGCTGCATTGTATCAGGCTTTTAAACTTTTAGGTTATATAGATAATAACAAAGCTTTCTCGGAGCTATCTGTAAAATCATTAAAAAATATAAAAAACTGTGCAGCTACAATTAGTTTATTGTATGTGCTTTGTATGCCACTTTTCTATATTGTTGGAGAGGTTGATGATGCCCCTGGTGTCATAGTGATTGGAATGCTATTTATTTTCGCACCAATGGTAATCTCTGTCTTTGCTGCTGTGCTACAAAAGCTATTACAAAATGCCATAGATATAAAAAATGATAACGACTTAACGATATGAGGTGAATAACATGGCTATTATAATTAATATTGATGTGATGTTGGCTAAGAGGAAGATGAGTGTTACAGAGCTTTCTGAGAAAGTTGGAATAACTATGGCTAATATTTCTATATTAAAAAATGGAAAAGCAAAGGCCATTAGATTCTCCACTTTAGAGGCAATTTGTAAGGCTTTAGACTGTCAACCAGGTGATATTTTGGAATATAGAAATGATGATGAAGAATAGATTATTAAATATCTAGGAAATTGTGAGGTGATTTTATGTATGATATTGTTATTATAGGATCAGGCCCAGCTGGAGCTAATCTTGCACGTTTAATTGGAGATAAATATAGTGTTTTATTAATAGATAAACGAGACCTAGAAAACGAGAACTCTAAAAACCATATAACTAAATGTTGTGGAGGATTACTAGCTCCTGATGCTCAGAAGATGATTGCAAGCTTAAGTTTAGGAGTACCTAAAGATATTTTAGTTGATCCGCAGCTTTTCGCAGTTAAAGTCATTGACTTAACAAATAATCTGGAAAGACTATATCAGCGATTCTATTACAATATTGATAGAGAAAAGTTTGATAAATGGCTGGTTTCATTACTTCCAGAAAGTATTGATAAAAAGTTTAACTCTCTATTTAAAAGTTTTACTGAAATACCTAACGGATATGAAATTAGATACAATTGTAATGGTAAAGAGATAACTGCAAAGACAAGGGTTATTATTGGGGCCGATGGTGCCTTTTCAAAGTTAAGGAGATCTATTTGTAAAGATGTAGTTGTTCCAGATGAGTATATCGCAATACAGGAATGGTTTGAATGTTCAAGCCCTATGCCATATTTCACAGCAATCTTTGATGAAGAAATAAGTGATTTCTATTCCTGGATAATACCCAAGGAGAATTATGTATTATTAGGTTCAGCCCTTAGACCTAAAGATAACACATGGGGAAAGTATCATATGTTGAAAAGTAAGTTGGAAAAATTAGATTTGAATTTTGATAACAAGATAAAAACAGAAGGTGCTTTTATCTATAGACCAAAGAATGTATCACAGTTTTATTTAGGAAAGGGTAATATTGCCTTAGTTGGAGAAGCTGCAGGTGCTATTAGTCCAAGTTCAGCAGAAGGGATTAGTTACGCTTTAAAAAGCTCTTTGTATTTAGCGCAGAGTCTTGAAGAGGGATTAGATGGTTTTTTGGACAGATATAAAGATAAAGTAAAAGATATTAGGTTAAACTTGATTATGAAAAATCTAAAATCCCCAGCCATGTATAATCCATTACTTAGAAAATTAGCTATGAAATCTGGTTTACAAAGTATTAAATAAAAGATAAGGGGAATCGGCAATATGGACGATATAGTTTTTCAAGTAGAAAACAGACTTGGAAGTCTGTCTAGAGTGAAAGGGATTACAACAGGTGAGGTCAGAAAGGTATCCTCAGAATTGTATAAAGCTCTAGAAGATAAAAGTATAGATACTGTTCTTAACAATTGTGAACATTTGCTGAATGAACGTAAATGGGTATTAAATATTATTGCATACGACTGGGCATATAGAGTTAGAAAGCAATATAACGACAATACTTTTCATATCTTTGAACGATGGCTTAAGGAATATGTTACTGGCTGGAGTGATTGTGATGATTTTTGTACTCATGCCTTTGGTGAATTGATTAGTCAAAAGAATGAACTGTCTACTTACATATTAGAATGGACTAAAGATCCAAGCTATTGCGTTAGACGTGCAGCTGCAGTTGTTTTAATATTACCAATTAAGCAAAACAAATATGAAAAAATTAATCCATTCTTAATTTCAGATTCTCTAATGAATGATGATCATTATTTGGTACTAAAGGGATATGGTTGGATGTTAAAGGTTTTATCTCAAGTTGATAGGGATAATGTTATTAATTACTTAATTAATAATAAAGATAATATGCCAAGAATTGCATTTAGATATGCCTTAGAGAAAATGGATAAGGAAACAAAGTTATTTTTGATGGGAATTTAAAATTCTCATAGGTATTCATAGAAACTGTACAATTGTTATAGCCTCTATCTTAAATCTAAGATAGAGGCTATTTTTCCTATTCAAACCACTCAACATTACCATTACTTAATAAATATTTGGCACCTATAACTTTTAATTTACCAGCGTTTACGCCGTCTTTTACTATACTACTTTCATCTAAAAGCTGGGCTATAGCAAATTCAACATTTAAATCTACTGCTTTATCTACTAATTCTTTTCCTTCTAAGTTAGCTTCTTTAGCCTTTGCTACTGCAGGCTCTATATTATCTAAGAATTCATCTATATTCTCAGTGGTATGTGTTCCTGTAGGATTTTCAGCTTTTTCTACAGCTGCTGTTACTGCACCACAACTCTCATGCCCTAATATTACTACTAATGGACTCCCTAAATGGTCTACTCCATATTCTATACTTCCTATTTCTGCATCATCCAATATGTTACCTGCTACCCTTATAATAAATAAATCCCCTAAACCTTGGTCGAATAAATGCTCCGGAACTACCCTTGAGTCTGAACATGCTACTACCACTGCAAAAGGACTTTGTCCCTCGGTTAATTCACTTCTTCTAGTCTGACCTAAATCATAGTTCGCTAATTCATTATTTACAAATCTTGTATTTCCTTCTTTTAATAACGTAATTGCTTCTTCTGCTGAACTTACTGTAGGATTTCTATAAACCTCTTTCTTTTGAGCATTAGGTTCATTTGCATTTTGATCATCTATAGGTTCGATTACCTTTTGATCATTTGTAGGTTCCTTAACCCCCGTGTCATTCTGAGGCGTACATCCAGTAAATACTTGTGATAACAACATAAATGCTAATAATGTTGATAGTATTTTTCTATTCTTCACAATTGTTCTCCCTTCATTTTTACTTTAGATATAGTTTGGTAAAAAAACACAGTATTATACAACATTTATGTCTCTACGTTACATATATTTTACTTCTTTGTGCAGCTTCTTTTTTAAATGAAGGTTAATTATTCATATATTGGTTAAAATATACAAAGGTGATTATTATGTTCAATTTGACTAATTCTTTAGATGAGAATATTAAATTATTAAAAGATATATTTAGTAATGATAAAACATTTATTATAAGAGAATTTCAAAATCAAAACAATTCTAAATACAAGTTCTGTGTCTTTTATATGGATGGAATGGCTGATTCTAATATTATTACTAATAGTATAATTATGCCTATTATGCAAATTCAAAAGAAAGCCACATTAAATGATGTGGATTTTTTATCTAATCAAGTTATATTATCAAGTGAAGTAAAGAAGCCTCAAGAACCCATGGACATAATAGATTCTATCATTAGGGGAGACACGGTCCTCCTATCAGAAGGCACATCTGAGGGATTGATTATTAGTACAAAGGGGTACCAAACAAGAAGTATTATGGAACCGGAGTTAGAAAAAACTATTAGAGGTCCAAGAGAAGGGTTTACTGAATCACTAATTATAAATCTAAGTATGATTAGAAGAAAATTAGAAACGAAAGATTTGAAATTTCAATATAAAACAATAGGTACTAAGTCACGGACTAAAGTGTGTATTTGCTATATAGAAGGAGTAGCAGATAAAGAGGTACTTAGAGAAGTCAATAATCGAATCGATTCTATAAAGATTGATGGCCTTTTTGATGTTAAATATATTCATGAGTTAATAGATGATCAGCCTTTATCAATATTTGAAATGTCGGGTGAAACAGAAAAACCTGATGTTTTAGCATCTAAATTGCTTGAAGGAAGAATTGGGATTTTATTAGATGGTACTCCTGATGTAATGACAGTTCCTTACTTGTTCATAGAGAACTTCCATACTTCAGAAGACTATTATACTAATTACTACTTTGCTTCAATTAGGAGGTTAGTTCGAATATTAGGTTTTATCATTACTACGTCTTTTCCAGCTATTTATCTAGCATTGGCGACATATCATAAGGAAGTTATACCAGCATCTTTACTTTTGAGTATTTTTGGATCTCGTCAAGGAGTTCCTTTTCCTACTGTAGTGGAGTTAATATTATTATTTGTTGCCTTTGAAATATTAATAGAAGCTGGCTCTCGTACACCAGGATACATAGGTCAGACATTGGGGATTGTTGGTGCCCTTGTTTTGGGGTCCGCTGCAGTTGAAGCAAGGATTGTTAGTTCTGCAATGATTATTGTAGTAGGAATTTCAAGTATCTCTTCACTTGTCTTGCCAGTTATTAAATCTCAAAGTGTTATATTAAGGGTGCTATTTATACTTTCTGCAGCAGTCTTTGGAATATACGGATATACTCTGGTAATGGCTGGACTATATATTCATTTATTCAGTTTAAAAAGCTTTGGAGTTTTGTATATGTCTACTATCAACTCCTTATATGGAAAGGATTTAAAAGATACATATATACGTGGTCCAAGATGGTATATTAAAGGGAGATTAGGTGACAAAAAATGAAGAAAATTTGCCTACTATTTACTTTACTAATCATTATTATGTTTCTTAGTGGTTGTTGGGATTACAGGGAAATAGAGGATGTATCCATAGCAAATGTTATTGCCATAGATATAGATGAACAGACTAAAGAGTATATTTTAAATGTCGTTATAGTAGATGTTGAAAATCAAGGTACAGGTGGAAGCTTAAAACCTATAGTTATTGAAACCAAAGGTAGGACTATTGTAGATGCTGTAAGAAATGTGATAAGTATTACTACCAAGGCCCCATATTGGAGCCATGTAAGTATCATCGTGCTAAGTCAAGAAGTAGCAAGGGAAGGTATTATTCCTATACTTGATTGGGTGAGTCGAAGCCCAGAACTCAATCTTAGGGTACGTATTTTTATATCCATGGAAAATACAGCTCAAGAAATTTTACAAAGAGAAAAGGGATTTACTGAAATAAGGACATTTGAATATGAAACTATAAAAAAATCATTTAGATATTTATCTAAATTACCAGATATAAAATTAAATAAACTGATTAATGAAGTAGAAATCAAGGAGTTAAATCCTGTTTTACCAGTAATAGGATTGGTAGATCTTCATGGAGAAAGTGCTGTTCAATACATTGGATCAGCATATTTTAAAAACGATAAGCTATCTGGATTTCTTGATCCAATAGATACTATTAAATATCTATTTGTAACGAATGAAGTAGAAGGAGGAGTAATAGTTGTACCACTTGATGAAGGCAATGTAACTCTAGATATATATAGAAACAATACTGATACAAATATAGATTTCATAGATGATTCAATAAAGATAACCATAAACATCAAACCTACTGTTAATATTGCAGAGATAGATTCTAGTACTGATTTTACGAGTCAAAATGGGAGAATGATTCTTAAAGAGAAAGCAGATAATTATCTAAAGAATGAAATAGAAAGTTTTATTAAGGCAATACAAGAAAATCCCGGTATAGACATCTTTAGGTTTGGAAACAAACTAATGAGAAATCATCCCCGAATATGGAATACAATAGAGGATAATTGGGATGAAATCTTTAAGGAATTGATTATAGAGGTAAATTCAGATATAAAAATAAAAGGAAGTCAGCACACATCTGCACCTATTGGAGTTGAAAAAAATGATTGATACAGGTAAAGAAACAATTACAACTAAACAAGGTATATTTATGGTTGTTATATTTACTATTGGTACATCTTTGGTACTAAGTGGTATAACAACAGCTAAACAAGATGTATGGATATCTGTATTATTTGCCCTATTTGCTATTCTACCTATAATCTATGCATATAGTAAAATTCTCTCCTTCTTTCCAGGAAAGAATTTGTATGAGATTTTAGATATAAGCTTAGGAAAGATAATAGGTAGAATAATTTCTTTTTCATATATTATGTATTTTTTATTTCTAGGGTCTCTTTCTATTAGAAGCGTCACTGAATTCATTCAAGTTGTTTCCCTTAGATTCACTCCACAGTATTTTAGTGGATTATGGATTATATTACTTGGAGCTTACATGGTTAAGTCAGGAATCGAAGTCTTAGGTAGATGGAGTAATTTTGTATGTGTATTTATTCTTGCTTTAATCCTAATTCTATCAATATCGGCTTTCTCTCAACTTGATTATAATAACATCTTACCAGTTTTAAATGAGGGGTGGAATCCGGTAATTAACAATGCAATTTCAATATTCTCATATCCTTTGGGGGAAGTAGTTGTATTCTTAACCTTTTTTAATAGTCTTAGGGATCATAAAAAGTCGTTTAATATATTTTTTATATCCCTTGTAATTGTTAGCTTCTTAATTTTACTTGTAACTATTAGAAGTATATTAATATTAGGTTTTCCTTTAATAGATAATACCTATTTTCCAACATATTATGCAAATACAATTGTATCAATCGGAAACTTTATAGAAAGCTTAGCTGTGTTTTCCTCAATTGTACTTCTTCTGGCTGGGTTTGCAAAGTTTACTGTATGTCTATTTGCTGTGTGTATTGGACTTAAATTTATGTTTAATACTACTAAATATAGCACTTTTTCACTGCCGGTAGGGTTATTTGCATTGATAATTTCACAAATATTGTTTAATAGTACCATGGAGATGATTGAGTATGTTAATTTATATCCTTATCATGCTTTGCCATTTCAGCTAATACTACCATTAATTATTTTGTTCTTTAGCTGGAGAAAAAGCAGAAGTAGTAAAAGTAGCTAGACTGTCTATTTAAAAGTTTGTTGACATGCTTTGTTTTTTGCATTATATTATAATTAGTTTGGGATTAGAACTATATTATAAAACATTGCAAGGAGCATGAATAATGGAATTATTTATAACTATATTAGAAATTATAGGTACGATTGCTTTCGCATCTTCAGGGGCAATGATCGCAATTGAAAAAGGCATGGATATTTTTGGTGTCTTAATATTAGGAATGACCACTGCAGTAGGTGGTGGAATTATAAGGGATATAACATTAGGTATAACACCTCCTAATGCATTTCAAAATCCAACTAATGCTATTTTAGCAATAATAGTTTCAGCTATTGTATTTGTTATTACAAGTAAAAATAAAGATAATACATTAGAGCAACCTACAAATGGTAATATTGTTATTATCTTAGATAGCATTGGACTTGGTATTTTTACAGTTGTAGGAGTAAATGTGGGATTGACTCACATTCCAAATAGCAATCTATTTCTACTAATTTTTCTAGGTGTTATAACTGGAGTTGGTGGAGGAGTACTTCGAGATGTTATGGCTGGAAAAATGCCATACATTTTTCTAAAACATGTCTATGCCAGTGCATCTACAGTAGGAGCGGCGCTATATTCTATCCTATGGCCATATATAGGTAGGAAATATTCTATGATGCTAGGTGCTATCGTAGTCATAGTAATTAGATTATTAGCTGCTCATTACAAATGGAATCTTCCAAAAGTTAAAAGCGTTAAGTACAGTTCAAATAGTTTATAATTGTGTGGATAATTTTTATATAACTTCTAAACATCAAAATTCTGTGATATAATTAAGTAAATATTATATGAGAGGTGTACACATGGATATATTTCTTGCTAAATAATGAATTAAATATGCACGACTATAATCATTGCTTCAAGCAAAGGCTTATTTTGTTGTGCCAATTTTAGCGGGAAATCTCATACAATTTTTTTCAAAGGAATAAAAGTCTAATTGTTATCATTTAAGTTGAGAGTTTCTACTCTCAACTTTTTTTGCTTATTATGACTGATTCTCGCTAAAAACTAATTAAGAAGGGAGAATCTTATATGTCACTAATTAATATAAGTAACTTAACATTTGAATACCCAGGAAGTATAGAACCTATCTTTAAAGATTTAAATATACAATTGGACACAGATTGGAAATTAGGTTTTATTGGAAGAAACGGTTATGGAAAGACTACGTTTTTAGATCTTTTAATGGGTAAATACACATATACAGGGTCAATAACTAAATCAGTTTCCATGGGTTATTTCCCATATACAATTGATAATAATGAGCTTGTGACCTTAGAATTATTAAATAAATTAGAACCTAATCTTGAACTTTGGAGATTGGAAAGAGAAATGAATCTATTGGGAGTTAATGAAGAGATTCTATATAGGAACTTTTCCATATTAAGTGGTGGAGAACAGACAAAGGTTTTATTAGCTTTACTATTCGCTGAAGAAGAAAGATTTTTACTCATAGATGAACCTACTAATCATTTAGATAGTCATGGTAGAGATGTTGTAGCTAAATATTTAGAGGGCAAGAAAGGATTTATTCTTGTATCTCATGATAGAGAGTTTGTAAATAGTATAGTGGATCATATTCTAACTATAGAGAAGAGTAAAATAGTCATTCAGAAGGGAACCTATGATACTTGGGAGCAAAATAAGAACTTAGAAGATCAATATGAACTAGAAAAAAATCAGAAGCTTAGAAAAGAGATTAGAAGACTAAAACAATCTGCCAGGGAAAAGGCTACATGGTCTGATAAGGTAGAATCAACTAAAATTGGATCTGGTCCTGTAGACAGAGGATATATTGGACATATGGCTGCCAAGATGATGAAGCGTTCTAAATCTATTGAAAGAAGATATGAAAAAGCTATTGAAGAAAAAGAAAAACTATTAAAAAATATAGAAATCATTGATAAGTTGGAAATGAATGTATTGACTCATCATGCAAAACAATATGTATATGCAGAGGATTTTACTATCTCATATGAAGAAAAAAATCCTATTTTTAGACCTATTGAATTTACGGTTGAAAGTGGAGACTGTATTGTTTTTAAAGGAGACAATGGTAGTGGTAAATCTAGTATTATTAACACGATTTTAGGGAAAGGTGCACCATGGAAAGGTAAATTAGAAATAGCAAAAGGACTTACTATATCTTATGTTCCTCAGAAATTTTCATATGTTAAGGGGAATATAAATGAGTTTGTTAATGAAGAAGGGCTAGATAAAACAATGTTTTTAACTATCTTAAGAAAACTAGGTTTTTCTAGGAATCAATTTGAAATTCCTATTGAAAAATTTAGTATGGGACAGAAGAAAAAGATATTCTTAGCTAAGTCTATATGTGAAGAAGCACATTTATTTATATGGGATGAACCTCTTAATTATATAGATGTAATCTCTAGAATTCAGATTGAAAATATGATTTTAGAATATTCTCCAACGATGATTTTAGTAGAGCATGATAAAAGATTTATAGATAAGATAGCCACAGATATTATTGAGCTAAGAAAATAAGCCCCTCTAAGGGGCTTAAATTTTTACCATATATCACTTGATAAATGATAATGTTTATCAATTAGAAACCTGGGTATGAATAGACTAGATAACAATTTAATTAAAATAGATGAAGGAGAGAGTATTATGACTTTTAAATTACCAGAATTAGATTATGCTTATGATTCATTAGAACCACATATTGACAAACTAACTATGGAGATTCACCACACAAAACATCATCAAGCTTATATAGACAATTTAAATAAAGCATTGGAAGGACATAAAGAATATCAAAATATAGATATTTTGGAGTTAATCTCAAATCTTAATTCACTTCCAGAAAATATTAAAACAGCAGTAAGAAACAATGGTGGTGGACACCTTAATCACAAAATCTTCTGGAAGACAATGTCACCTAATGGTGGTGGGAATCCAATAGGAGAAGTATCTAAAAAGATTGATGAAGATCTTGGTGGATTTGATAAATTTAAAGAAGACTTCAAAAAAGCTGCATTAGGTAGATTTGGTAGTGGATGGGCTTGGCTTGTAGTAAACGAGAGTGGTAAGTTTGAGATTACTTCTACAGCTAATCAAGATAACCCAATTTCAGAAGGTAAGAAACCATTACTTGGAATAGATGTATGGGAACATGCATATTATCTAAAGTATCAAAACAAGCGGGCAGACTATATTGATTCTTGGTTCAATGTAGTTGATTGGAACAAGGTAGAAGAAAAATATAATAAATATAAATAGATAATAAATGGGTCTTGGCTATTGAAGCCAAGACCCATAAGCATAATTTAAAGTAATTTAATTAGATTTCCTAGCTCTTCAGATAAAACTTTTGCATGTTCAAAATCTTTATCTTTTAAAGCTAATTCAATTTTCGTTTCAACTTGTTTTTTCTTTTGTTCAATTTCTAAATAATCTTTATCAAAATGACTATCATAAATCATCTTTCTAAATTTACGCATACTCATTTTTCTAATTAACTTATCTTCAATTATTAAAACATAATCCATACAATTTGCAATAGTATAGTAATCATGAGATATCATTAGAACTGCACCCTTATAATTTCTAATAGCTTTTTCCAGTGCGATTTGTGAATAAGTATCTAAATGACTTGTGGGCTCATCAATTAGCAACATATTTGCTTTTTTATTAGAAATTTTGGCTAATTGAAGCATGTTTTTTTCTCCACCAGACAAAGAGCCTATTCTTTGATTAATAATTTCTTTATCAAATCCATAGCTTGATATACAGGATGTAATTTCATCATAAGTTTTAAATCCTGCATCGAAGAACTCATCAGCTATTGTATTAGCTTCATTTAATGTTTCTCCTTGAAGCTGGGATAAATATGCTATTTGAACATCACTATTAATTTCAATGGTTTCATTATTATTTTCAAAAATTTCTTTTAATAAAGTAGTTTTTCCTGTACCATTTGGTCCAATAAGAGCTACTTTATCAGTAGACTTTATGTCAAAGTTTACATTTTCAAGAAGAACATCATCAAAGCTAAGACTGTAATCATTTACTTCAAGAATAACTTTATCTTCTTCAATATCATCATCGATAGAAAAATGTATATTTGGTTCTTTAATTGCTAAAAATGGTGCTTTAATTCTACGAGCTTCTAATCTTTCTATAATCTTAGCCCTAGCATTTACTGATTTACCTTTAGCAGCTTCGGCATCTTGATTTGCGATAAACCTAAGTTTTTCTAATAGAATCTCATTTCGTTTAATTTCTTCATCATCAGCAGTAGCCAGTTCTTGTAACTCAATTTTGGTTTGAAGTAATTCGAAGTTATACTCGATGTATCTTCCGTCAAATTCTTGAATTTCCATATTTTCAAGATGTAAAATTTTATTAAAACAATGATTCAATAGATATCTGTTGTGCGTAATAACTAACATTGTTCCTTTGTGGGAATTAATTAGGTTTTTAAGTGCCTTAAGGTTTTCAAAGTCTAAAAATACATCAGGCTCATCCATAATCATTAAATCAGGTTTATTTAGCATTTCCTTAATAATTTGAATAAGTTTGAATTCACCGCCACTAAGTTCAGATATCAACTTTTCTTTATGATTAATTAGGTTTGAGAGATTAAGCTTCTTATTAATAAGACTTTCGAAATTATCTCCACCAATTGCATCATATGCATCTAGGGTTTGTTGATATTCTTCCATCACAGAATCCATATCCGAAGCTGTTTCCATTTTAGTATAAATAATATTTAATTGATTTTGTAGCTTTATAAAACTTTCTGCAATATATTCGAAAACTGTAATTTCTTTTATTTTATCTAGTTGTGAGATTTGGCTTACATACCCAATTCTACAACTAGGATCTATTTCTAACTTTCCATCAAACATATATCTTTCCGGATCCATAATTATATCTACGAGTGTACTTTTTCCAATTCCGCTTTGTCCTATAAAAGCACAGTGCTGACCATCTTCTAATTCAAATGAAATATTATTAAAAAGATCTTTCTGCGGAAATGAGTAGGATAAGTTATCAACTTTTATCATATTATTACCTCTTTTCATCAATTAAAAAGAGCTTAAACTAAGCTCTTCAGTATATAATCTGCCCAATCGGATTCTTTATTATATAGTAATTTAAGACTAATTTCAATTATATTTATTATAAAAGTAACGAATAGTACCCATTTTTTTCTTTAAACGTATTTCTAATATTTTTCTATAATCCTCTAAAATCACTATATCTTCATCAGATGTGGTTCCTCCATATTTACTTCTTACAAATATATCGGTGATATCTTTGAACCCTTTGATATTATCTTCACTAAGATTATAAAATTTGTATCCTACCCTCTGGGCATATTCGTAGTGAGTTTCTCCATTTAATTGAGGATAACCAATCAAATCAATAAGAACAACAATATTTTTATATAAATATATGGCTCTCTGAACATTGGGTAATTCTCTTATCCTAGATTCGTTAGATTTGTATTTATAAATACCTATTAAATATCTTATAGGCAATATTAAAATCATAGCTAATAATAGAATTGTGACTATTAAACTACCTTTGGAATCAGAATCATTTGATGATTCATAGTCTAAAGCTCCACTATACCCTAATTCGCTATCACTGACTAACTCAGGTCTATTATTAATATCATCTAACTTATAATCATTAAAAGATGGTAAATCATTCCTAAAGGTTTCTTCAGTTACTCTTGGTTGATAATTTTCCATACGATTTTCTATAGGATAAGCAGGGGTTGGTTCAAACTGCATCCATCCAACAGGCTCAATAAAGGCTTCAACCCAAGCATGAGCATTATTGTGTCTTACTTCATACTTACCTTTTTCTACAGGTTCTAAGGCTATGTAACCTTCAACATATCTAGTAGGGACTCCCTCAAGACGAAGCATTATAGCCATAGCAGTTGCATAATAGGTACAATAACCCTCTTGCTCTTCAAAAAGAAAATAATCTACAAATTCTTGACCCTCTGGCACTATATCAGGACTTAGACTATACTCAAAATTTGATCTTAAAAAGCTTTCTATTGCTATAGCTTTACTATAATCGCTATTAGAATCTAATACAATTTTTTCAACTAAATCCTTAGTTCTATCGGTTATCTTATCTTCGGGGATTTGAAGATAAATATCTATATCTTCTATATCATCCTTAGTAAAATAGGCTCCGCTTTCTAATAATATACCATAGGGGAGGGGTTTCTGAGCCCATACCCTATAACTTTCACCATCATATATACCATGGGGAAATACTAATGTATCATCACGGTTTACTATTAATTCAGATTCATCTTCAAAATCAACATATGCTGCTTTATATGGGCTAAATAGAGTGTAGGATGCAAAGTCATGATACTGAATCGTAAGTGTTAAATATTTATAATAGGAGTCCTTGTAATCAATAGGCCAATCACTAAAATTCTCTTTAATTCTGTTATAAGAACTAGGATTTTTTATGCTTTGCCATCCAAAACCAGTATAAGTTTGCTGTACATTTCCTCTAAGATAATTTTCTTCGCTTGCATAAATAGTCATGATTTTTTCATCACTCAAGCGTACAGGGCCACCTAACCTAGTTGCACCACTCTCATCCCCAGTCATAGAAAAGTTAAAAAGCTGTGCTTCTCCAGAGGTTCTAGTATATGCATCATACGATCTTAGATTTTCAACAAAAGGAAAAGTATTATAGACCCTTTGCTGCAGCCAAGGCCAATTTATATAATTATAATTTTTAGGAAGTAATAGAGATATGGTTACTATTAAAATGCTGTACTTTATGGAAGCTTTAATCCATGGTAGATATAGTTTTTCTTCATTAACATTGGCATTTTCTTTTAATCTATTTGTCTCTTGGAAATAATTATCTAAACCCATCAATATAAAAAAAGCCAAGAAAAAAACTGATACAAACCAATATGACACGTCATAAAAGTTATACCAATAATAAAGAAATGTTCCAATATATACTGGAAGCAATAAAAATATATTTTTGTTTTTGAAAAGTATTATAGTATTTAATAATGAAACTAAAATAATTAGAATTAACCAAAATAGTATTACATTATCATCTGATATATTTTTTTCTCCTATGAGGTTATAGAATATATTTTCCATCAAGTAATATATTCTTTCAATTAGTGGTAATATAAACGACTCAATATAATGGTTGACTAAAAGTCCTATTAAAACACCTATTGCTAATAATATATATAAAATTATTGGATTGAATAAGAAGAATTTAGTTAAAAGTGAAATAAGAACAACAGATACAAATTGTAATAGAAAACTCATATTAAGGTTTATCCCTAGTCCAAATTGATATACAAGGATAAATACCAAGGTTACATAGATTAAATTATTTATTACCTTCTGACTCCAATTATGTATTCTATCCATTCTAAACCTCCAATATATCCTTAATGCTTGAATAATAGTCAATATTATATATAGGGACACCTTCTTCTAATAATCTTTTTTCTATACTAGTGTCAATAAAGCCTGTATTATTTTCTCTATCAGTGACTATTATTAATATTGGATAGAGATTTTTTGCTCTTAATTCTATTCCTATTGATCCTAAAGTTTTATCTAGGTTTGGGTTAATTACTATAACAGTAGTACCCTTACTAATTACATCCATTTGTGTTGATATTAATGCTTTAATATTCAATGCACCATTGCCTCTTAATCTTGTCAATTCTTCTAAATATGGTTTTAAATCAGAACTCTGTTTCCCTTTTATTCTTATATATCTTCCTTCATTTTGAGTTTCTAATATTACTTCTAAGTTTCGATCTAAACAATAACTAATAATACTTAAGGCAACATCAACAGCCTTATCTTCTAGACGTCTATTTACATCATCCATATAAAGAGAGTTTTCATTATTCAAAAAAATCACAGTATTCGTATCAACTCTATGCTCATAGTCTTTAACTATAGTTGAATCTTTCTTTGCTGTAAGTTTCCAATGGACTGACTTAATAGAGTCACCTTCACGATAATCTCTTAAAGAAGCAATATTATTTCTATCTTGAAATGTTAAGCTTTCGGCTAGCATTTCACCTGATTTGTTATTTGCAGAAGTCTTTAATGAGGATAATCTGATTATCTCAGGATAAACCAATAATGAAGAGTTGCTACTGATATTCTTATTAAAAGAGTAAAAATCAAATACATCATGGATAGTTACATTTATTTCACCTAAGTCATAATATCCTCTTTTATTTAGTACAACAGTTTCTTTTTTAGTAAAGCCTGACTTTGGTCTTAGATTTAAAACACTTTTTTCTGAAATTTTACCTGTTAATAAATATGTGATATTACTTTGTATTTCTATATAGGTAACCCAAAATCTGCTATTATTTTCAACACGATATTCTATTTCAATCTTATCGCCTACATACAATGAGCCAATAGGTATTTTAACATTACCTTGAATCTTTCTTAGTGTTATTAAACTATGGATTAATGGAAGTAATAAAGTCAAAATGAAAATATAAAAAAGATAATAAGGAGCTAATCCACCAACAAATAGAACAAACGCCAATAATACTAGAAATATGGAGAATGTAGTCAATCTAAAACTATTCATTAGCAATCACCGGCACAAACACCTTACTTAATACACCCCTTAATATATCATCCATGTTTTTTCTTTCAATTCTTGCTTCAGAGGATAATATCAGTCTATGGCTCAGTACTGGTACCACCATGTCTTTAACATCGTCAGGGATTACATAATCTCTTCCCGAAATAAAAGCTTTAGCTTTTGCAGCACTAAGCAAATCTATAGAAGCTCTAGTGCTCGCCCCTAGGCTTATATCACTATAGTTTCTTGTAGTGTTTATAATATTGACTATGTATTCATAGATATCATCGTGTACTTTTGTTTTATCTACATTGGATTGCATTTCTAAGATGTCATCTCTATTTACTACAGCTTTGATATTACCAATATCTTTTATAGACTGATGGTTTTTGAGTATATCAATTTCATTAATTTTATCAGGATATCCAAGTGATAAGCACATTAAAAATCTATCCAATTGAGCTTCAGGTAATGGGAATGTCCCTTGATACTCCAATGGATTTTGTGTAGCGAGTACCATAAAAGGTTTGTCTAATATGTAATGATTCTCTTCTGTTGATACTTCAGATTCTTCCATAGCTTGAAGTAGACTTGATTGAGTCTTAGGGGATGTCCTATTTATCTCATCTGCTAAAAATATTTGATTGAAAATAGGTCCTTTTTTAAAGATAAAGTTGCCAGTATCTTTGTCATAAATACTTACACCTATTATGTCAGATGGCATTAAATCGGGAGTGAATTGAACTCTTTTATAGGGCAAATCCAAGCTTTTAGCTAAAGCTTTTACAAGAGTAGTTTTGCCAGTTCCCGGTACATCCTCAATTAATAGATGACCTCTTGCTAACAGAGTAATTATTACATTCTCTAAAACATCATCTTTACCTAATATTACTTTCCTTAAGTTATTTAATATTAAAAGAGTTTTTTTATTTTCCATATAATCCTCCAACAAGATTTATGTTTCATTTAAATATATACCAAAGAAAATACAATAATATGCAGTTATTTATAATTATTAAGGATAGAGCAGGGATATTGGTTAAATTATTTATTGACAATATAGATATACGTCTATATAATCATAAATAGATAGACATCAATATAAGGAGGAAGATAATATGAAAATAAATTATGAAGAGACTTCAAAGATACTTAAAGCAATTTCCGATCCAAAAAGATTACAGATTTTGGATATCATATCATGTAAAGAAATGTGTGCTTGTGACATATTAGACCACTTTGATTTTACACAACCAACACTTTCACATCATATGAAGGTATTAAGTGAAGCTAATCTTTTAAATATAAGAAAAGATGGTTTGTGGTCTCACTATTCAATAAATAAAGATGAATGTAATAAAATTATAGATTACCTAACTAAGATATTCAACGAGTCAGATGATTGTATATGTAATAATAAAAACAATTGTACTTGCAAATAAGTTTAGTGAATAAATGGAGGAATAAAATGAACAAGAAAAATATAGCATCAGGTGGAATTAGCTTTTTTGAAAAATACCTTACAATATGGGTAGCAATATGTATGGTAATTGGGGTATTTATAGGTGTATATCTTCCTCAAATACCAGAGTTTTTGAATAACTTTGAGTACTATAATGTATCTATACCAGTAGCCATACTTATTTGGTTGATGATATATCCAATGATGCTTAAAGTAGACTTTAAAAGTGTAAAGAAAGTAGGAGAAAATCCGAAAGGGCTAGTGGTTACATGGGTTACGAATTGGTTAATAAAACCATTTACAATGTATGGCATAGCATATTTTTTCTTCTTTATAGTATTTAAAAATCTTATACCACAAGATTTAGCAAGAGATTATTTAGCTGGAGCAGTACTTTTAGGGGCAGCACCGTGTACAGCAATGGTATTTGTATGGAGTCATTTAACTAAAGGCAATCCAGCATATACTTTAGTTCAAGTAGCTACAAATGACTTAATAATTTTAGTAGCATTTGTACCAATAGTTGCACTATTATTGGGTGTTAGTGGATTTACAGTTCCTTGGGGCACATTATTTTTATCAGTTGTATTATTTGTTGTTGTACCTTTAAGCGCTGGTATTATTTCAAGAAATGTTATTACTAAAAACAAAGGATTAGATTATTTTGAAAATGAATATATACCTAAATTTAGTAATGTAACAACTTTAGGTTTATTGTTGACTTTAATTATTTTGTTTTCATTCCAAGGTCAAACCATAATTGATAATCCACAGGATATATTATTAATAGCAATACCGCTTACAATACAAACATTCTTGATATTTTTCATTGCTTATTTGTGGGCAAAGAATTGGAAATTACCTCATGATGTTGCTGCACCAGCTGGTATGATAGGAGCATCAAATTTCTTTGAGCTTGCTGTAGCAGTTGCAATATCATTGTTTGGTTTAGATTCAGGAGCAGCTTTAGCAACTGTAGTTGGTGTGTTGACAGAGGTACCAATAATGTTGACATTAGTAAGCATTGCAAATAAAACTAAGCATTGGTTCCCAAAATCAAATTAAAAGGAGGAAGTCTAATGAAAAAGAAAGTTGCGTTTATTTGTGTTCATAACTCATGTAGATCTCAAATGGCTGAAGGTTGGGCTAAAAAATTAGGAAACGATGTACTTGAAGTATATTCTGCAGGTACTGAAGATTACCCAGAGGTAAAGCCCCTTGCAGTTAAGGTTATGGAAGAAGCTGGAGTTAGTATGGAAGGTCATTACCCTAAACTTTTAAGTGATATTCCAGAAGAGGTAGATATATTAATAACTATGGGATGTAATGTAGTATGTCCATTCGTTCCAAATAGACATAGTGAGGACTGGGGTCTTGATGATCCATCTGGTGGTCCCGTTGAAGGATATGAGTATACTAGAGATTTAATTAAAGAAAAAGTAGAGGACTTAATAAATAGAGTTAAAAATAATGAAATTTAGATATAAAAGGGGTTGATTTGATGGGTATATTTTCATGGCTAAATGCTCAATTACTTAAAATGGAATGGCTATTTAATTTGGTTGAGCTTTTAGTTGTAAATGTATTTGGACTAGATATGAGTACTAGAGTAGGTAGTAGTATACATTTTTTCATATATGATACTATAAAAATATTTATACTATTATCAGTTTTAATTTTTGGTATATCCTATATACAAAGTTACTTCCCACCTGAAAGGACTAAAAAAATCCTAGGAAGATTCCGTGGAATAACAGCAAATGTATTGGCAGCATTATTAGGAACAGTGACTCCGTTTTGTTCTTGCTCTTCAATTCCTTTATTTATAGGATTTACAAGTGCAGGGTTACCCATAGGTGTTACATTTTCATTTTTGATATCTTCACCACTTGTTGATATAGCATCGATTATTCTTTTGGCAAGTATTTTTAATTGGAAAATAGCTATAGGGTATGTAGTTGTTGGTTTAATATTAGCAATAATCGGTGGAACTATAATAAGTAAATCTAGACTTGAAGATCAGGTTGAATCATTTGTATATAGTAGCAATTCCTTAGATATAGAAGATGAAGAAATGACTACAAAAGAAAGAATTGATTTTGCTAAAGATCAAGTAGTAGATATTGTAAAAAAGGTTTGGATATATGTAATAATTGGTGTTGGTATAGGTGCAGCAATTCATAACTATATCCCAGAATCTCTAATTACTGCTATATTAGGTAAAGATAAATGGTATTCTGTATTAATTGCAACTTTTGTAGGTATTCCTATGTATGCAGATATATTTGGAACCCTTCCTATTGCAGAAGCTTTAGTTGCGAAAGGTGTTGGGCTGGGAACAGTACTATCCTTTATGATGGGAGTAACAGCATTATCATTACCATCAATGGTCATGTTATCAAAAGTTATTAAAAGAAAATTATTATTAACCTTTATTGGAGTTGTTTCATTAGGTATAATTATAATTGGATATACATTCAATGCCTTTGGTCATTTATTTATGTAAAAATACTAGGAGGGATCGTTATGGAAATTAAAATTTTAGGTTCAGGATGTAGTAATTGTGTAAAATTAGCTAAGAATACTGAAGAAGCTTTAAAAGAGGCTGGCATACAAGCTGAAATAACAAAAGTTACGGATTTTAAGGATATAGTAAAATATGGAGTAATGACTACTCCAGCTCTTGTGGTAGATGAAAAGGTAGTATCCTATGGGAAAGTACTAAAACCAAAGGATATTATAAAATTATTAAAATAATGGGTTTAGCCTCGGCCTTTCCATGTTTTCCAAGCATTTGGTAGAGTTTCATTGAAAATTATATAAACAATCATACCACCAGCAAGGGCCAGGCTTAGACTGATTATAGTAGGAGAAATGCCACTGATTATACCACCCAAAATAGAACTTAATCCCAATGGAATCGATGTAAAAATAGATATTAGAATAAGGGATAATACATCTAGATTACTCTCATTAAAAAAGATACCAATTGCAAGACCTTCAGGTATTCCATGGAATATTACTGCCATAGCTAGATGAATACCCTTTGCTGGATTAGTTGACATTAAAGAGCCTAGGGCAAAACCCATTGGGACATGGTGTATTCCAATTGCTATTGCCATAAAGATACCTGATTTTAAAAAACGATAGTTTTTATCCATGGGAATATGTAAATGATTGTAATCAAGTTTTCCATCTAAAAATATGGATACAATTATTCCAGAAATAATTCCAATTGAAGTGATATAGATATTACTTGTCTCAATTGACTCCGGTATTAACTCAAAAAAAACAATAGCTATCATCAAACTACCGATTAGACCAAATACAGCTCCTTTTAAACGATCTTTCTTTCCTTTTATAAAAAAAGACAATAAAACTCCAGCAAGAATACCCATCCAAGCTGATAGAAATCCTATACCCCCTATAATTGATATGTTATATATAATATTATTCATAATGGCAATCATCTCTCCTAATATAAATTTACTCTTTATATCTTATTTATATAAAACTTAATTAAGAACTATTTGCTTGGATAATGTCTTATTTTACTGTTATCGCTTAATCAGTTCATATATTTTACACAATCAACAATTAGTATATAATAAAGGTAAGATAAATACGGGGTGAGATTATGTATAGAATACTTGTTGTAGATGATGAAGAAAAGATAAGGGAAGTTATAAGAGAATATGGTGAGTTTGAAGGCTATTACGTGACAGAAGCAGTGGACGGAATGGATGCAGTAAATATCTGCAGGGAGAAAGACTTTGATATTATCATCATGGATGCTATGATGCCAAAACTAGATGGATTTTCTGCAGTAAAGGAAATTAAAAAGACCAAAGATATACCTGTTCTAATGCTATCAGCAAGAGGAGAGGAATACGACAAGTTGTTTGGTTTTGAAATAGGTGTGGATGATTATGTAGTAAAACCATTTTCACCAAAGGAAGTCATGGCGAGAATAAAGGTAATCATAAATAGACATAAATCTAAAGAAAGAGTTAATAAAAAAATAGTATTTAAAGGCCTAGAGATAGATTTAGATGGTAGGAGTGTATATGTAGATAACGAGAAGATAGACATGACACCTAAGGAGTACGATTTATTAACATATATGGCAATAAATAAGAATATAGCCCTTTCTAGAGAAAAGTTATTAGATGAGATATGGGGCTATGATTTCTTTGGTGATGATAGAACTGTAGATACACATATTAAAATGCTTAGAAGTAGTTTAGGAGAATATAGGAATTATATAGTTACACTGAGAGGTGTAGGATATAAATTTGAGTATGAAGAATAAGGTGAACATATGTTAAAACATATTGATAAAAAGAGCTTAAAATTTAAGATGTGGACATATTTTATAATATTTGCTGCTGCTATAATGTTGGTATTGTGGCTATTACAGATAGTCTTTATAAATAGCTATTATGAAACAATGAAGACCAACGAAATCAAGATAATTGGTAATTCTCTAGTCAATGAATATGGAAATGAAGGATTTGAAGATCTATTATATTCAACCTCTCTTAATGAAGGAATAGTGATTCAGATTTTAGATAAGGATGGCAGATTAGTCTATCCTTTAAATCTTATAGATATTATTAGGCAGCCAAGACTTGATTATAGACTATTTGCCCAGTTTCTAATAAATTTGGCCCAGGCTGAGACAGACTATGTAATCTACACTAGAGAAGATATAAGACTAGAAAATCCTACACTTATCTATGGAGCTATTTTGGAAAACCAGGAAGGTTCAAATTACTTTTTATATATAAACTCAGTATTGCAACCTATTGATTCTACTGTAAATGTATTAAAGGATCAATTACTAATAGTAACATGTATTTCATTGGGATTAGCCCTTGTATTATCATACGCCATTGCTACAAGACTTACCAAACCAATAGAGAATATCACTGAATCCGCAAGAAACTTGGCTCATGGAAACTATTCCATAGAATTTGAAAAGGGTGATTATACTGAAATAGATAATTTAGCTGATACTCTAAATTATGCAACCAAAGAATTATCTAAGACTGAAGAGTTAAGAAGAGATCTAATAGCTAATGTATCCCATGATTTAAGGACTCCACTTACATTAATAAAGTCCTATGGAGAGATGATTCGTGATATATCAGGTAATAACGAAGAAAAAAGGAATTATCATGTAAAAACAATAATTGATGAAGCTGATAGATTGACTAGACTTGTAAATGATTTGCTAGACTTATCAAAGGCACAAGCAGGATTAAACAATTTAGAGTTTAAAAAATTCAATCTAAAAGAAACAACTGAAAGAGTCATAAAGAGATTCAACTACTTTATGGACAACGAGGGCTTCAGTTTTATTTTAAATTCTCCATATGCAGTTTATGTAAATGGCGAAGAGGAAAAGATAGAACAAGTCATCTATAATTTAATCAGCAATGCTGTAAACTACTCATATGATAAAAAAGAAATAGTTATATACATAATTGATGAAGAAGAAATGGTAAATTTTGAAGTAATAGATCAAGGTATTGGAATATCTGAGGAAGATTTAGTAAATATTTGGGACAGATACTATAAGGTAGATAAAGCTCAAAAAAGAGAAACAGTAGGTAGCGGTATAGGACTATCTATAGTTAAATCAATATTAGTAGCTCATAATGCCCAATATGGTGTAGAAAGTGAAATTAATAAGGGAAGTAAATTCTATTTTAAATTAAGAAAATAAGTTTTTAATGTCACTTCTGATAAGCTCTTAAACAGAGCTTATTTTTTTATTATTTCACATCTTATAAGTCATTATGGTATAATTATAAAGATTTACATGAAAACGATATAATTCGACAATAAATGGGGGAAAGAAATGATAAAGTTAATGGCTGATTCAACCTGTGATTTATCTCAAGAAATAATAGAAAAGTATAATATTAGTGTGGCTCCACTAAAGATTTTTATAGAAGGAAAGACTTATAGAGATAAGATAGATATAATTTCAGATGATTTTTTTGGAATGTTACCTAATTTGAAGGAACTTCCTACTACATCAATGCCTAGTCCAGAAGAATATTTATCAATAATTGATAAATCTATAGAAGAAGGGTATACAGAATTCCTATGTATATGCATGTCCAGCGGTACAAGTGGCTCATATCAATCAGCTGTATTGGCTAAGGATTATTTTTATGAAAACAACCCTGATTCAGATATAAAAATTCACATAGTAGATTCATTGTCAATGAGTCATGGAAGTGGATGGTTGATTCTTAAAAGTGCTAAATTATTAGAGGCTGGATATACTTTTGAAGAGTTAATTGAGTTTAATGAAAAATATAGAACTAGGGTAAAACATTTTCTTTGTGTAGATGACTTAAATAATTTAATAAAAAGTGGAAGACTTACTAATGCCAGTGCATTCATAGGTAAACTCCTTAGAGTGAAACCTATTATGTCAATGAGAAAAGGTAAAGGTGCTATTGTAGCTAAAGAAAGAGGGACAAACAAGGCTTTAAAATTCTATGTTGATGAATTTAAAAGAAGAAATCAAGAAGATCTTACAGATTTCATAATCATTGGCTATTCATCCGATATTGGTATAGCAAATACACTAAAAAGGAAAATAGAAGAAACAGACTTTAAAGGTGAAATCTATATTATGCAAATGGGTGTAGCCGTTGGTACTCATGTTGGATTAGGTGGAGTATCTATGTTTTTTATGGAAAAAGAAAAGCTGAAAGACGGATTAGTTAAAAATGAGATAAGACATCTACTTCACAAGGATGAGTAAAAAATTGCCTAAATGATTGTAAATTATTGACAAATCTTCCAATTAATAATAATATTTTCATAGCTAGAACTTTAATACACAAAACTAGAGGTGAAATGTATGTGCCCAAATTGTAATAATAAGAAATTTAAGTTTATTATACCTGTTGTAATTATTTTGCTAGGTATAACTATTTTTATTGGGGTATCTTCTGCAGATAAAGTCAATGAGATAGTGACAATAGAAGCAGGCTCGAACTCTTTAGAAATAGCCGATTTTATTATTGATGAAAAAGACACTGGTGAATTTATTACTGATTTGTCAGATATCGATTTAAATATACCAGGAAGTTATGATATTGAAGTAAAAGTTGGAAGAAGGAAATATCAATCTACACTTGAAGTAATCGATACTATAGCTCCAACAGCTGAGGTAGTTAATCATGAAGTATGG
This sequence comes from Tissierellaceae bacterium, assembly GCA_031460505.1. Lineage (GTDB taxonomy): Bacteria > Bacillota > Clostridia > Tissierellales > Tissierellaceae > JAAYTL01. The sequence continues at coordinate 150,413 of JAVKTT010000003.1, read as the reverse complement.
ACAAATGAAGTTAAAGAACCAGAGGACTTTGTAACTAATATCGTAGATGCAACAGAGGTAGTAGTATCCTTTAAGCAAACTCCTGAGTTTGATTTAGCTGGCGAACATGAAGTAGTACTGATATTAGAAGATACATCTGGCAACAAATCAGAACTAAAAGCCTCTTTAACGATAATACAAGATATGGAAGTTCCTGAAATAATAGGTGCAGAAAACCAAACTATTTTTGTAGGTGAAAAGGTTTCTTACAGAAAAGGTGTTGAAGCTATAGACAATAGAGACGGAAAAATAGACTTTGAAGTTGATAGCTCTAAAGTTAATTTAAAACAAGCCGGTGTTTATGAAGTATTTTATACTGCTAATGATCAATCAGGAAATACTTCTATTAAGGTAGTAACTATAACCGTTAAAGAGAAACCAAAGGATTATGTAGATGAAGAAGAGCTACATAGATTAGCAGATGGTATACTTGAAAGTTTATTTACTGAGGGTATGACTGATAAGGAAAAACTTTGGGAGATATTTCAGTGGACTAATAAACACATAACTTACACTGGAAATTCTGATAAATCAGATTGGAAACAAGGCGCAGTTAGGGGTATTAGAAAAGCCAATGGTGATTGTTTTACTTATTATGCGACAGCAAGAGAGTTATTAACAAGGGCAGGCTTTGAAAATTTAGAGGTCCAAAGAGTTGATGGAACCCATTACTGGAATCTAGTATTATATGAAGGAAATTGGTATCATTTCGATACTTGTCCATATAGAACGGGTTATCCATATCAGTGTTTCTTAAAGACAGATGCAGAAGTTGAAGAATATTCAAACTGGTGTAAGGACTATTTTAAATTTGATAAGTCACTTTATCCTAGAACACCATTGGAACCATTAGAATAAAGGGGAGAATAAAGCTATGCAATATAATGTGTTGGAATATTTGGAGCATACTGTAAATCGAGTTCCTAGTAAGGTTGCTTATGCTGATGAACAATCGGAAATTACATTTCAAGAAACTTATGATCAGTCCAGAGCTATTGGAACATATTTATCTGATAAAGGAATCTATAAGGAACCAGTTGCAGTTTTTATGGGCAAGACTCCCAAAGCAATAGTTGCGTTTTTTGGAGTAGTATATGGAGGAAACTACTATGTACCTTTAGATGAAGAAATGCCCAGATTTAGAATAGAACTTATACTAGAAAATCTAAAACCAAAAGCTATAATCTGTGATGAATCTTCTAAAAAAGTATTAGATGATTTAGGATATGAAGGTAATGCATTTATTTATGACGATATGATTAGGACAAGCATTGATGAGCAAAAATTAATTGAAATAAGAGATAAAGCAATTGATACAGATCCATTATATATTGTGTTTACTTCAGGCTCTACAGGAGTGCCTAAGGGAGTTATTGCTTGTCATCGTTCGGTAATTGATTATATAGAGAATCTATCTGAGGTTTTAGATTTAAATGAAGATACCATATTTGGAAATCAAGTTCCTTTATATTTTGATGCATGTTTAAAGGAGCTTTACCCTACTATAAAATTTGGAGCTACAACTTATATAATACCTAAGAGTTATTTTTCATTCCCAATTAAGCTTGTAGAATTTTTAAATCAATATAAAATTAATACAGTTTGTTGGGTAGTATCTGCTTTGACCATGATTTCAAGCTTCAAAGTTTTTGATAAGATGAAGCCTGAATATTTACATACCATAGCATTTGGTAGTGAAGTATTTCCAATAAAGCAATTTAATATTTGGAGAAATGCTTTACCGAATGCAAGATTTGTTAATCTATATGGTCCTACAGAAGCTACGGGGATGTCATGTTATTATGAAGCTAATCGAGAATTCGGTGAAGATGAGGTCATACCAATAGGTAGGCCATTTAGAAATACAGATATAATATTACTTGATGAAGATGATAAAGCTCCAGCAAAAGGAGAGCTTGGAGAAATATGCATTCGTGGAACATGTCTTACTTTTGGTTATTATAATGCATTTGATATAACGGATAAGGTATTTGTACAAAATCCTTTAAATAAATCATATCATGAACTGATTTATAGGACAGGGGATATAGGTAAATATAATGAAAAAGATGAACTAGTATTTGTGTCAAGGAAGGATAATCAAATCAAACATATGGGTCACCGTATAGAGCTTGGGGAAATAGAAGCCAATGTTAATAAACTTGATGGAATAAAAAGCTCATCTTGCCTTTATGATAAAGAAAAAGAAAAAATAGTATTATTCTATGTAGGAGATTTAGATTTAAAAGAAGTAAGTGTTAGTCTAAGAGGGATGCTACCTAGGTATATGGTACCTAACAAGATTCATCAATTAGAAACCATGCCCCTAACTCCAAATGGAAAAGTTAATAGGCAGAATTTAAAAGAAATAATGGAAAAACAAGGAGAGATAAAATGGAAACATTATTAGAAATATTAGAAGATTTACACCCAGAAGTTGACTTTGAAACATGTGATACATTAATAGATCACCAAATATTGGATTCATTCGATATAGTAACTTTGGTTGCAGAAATTGATAGCGAATATGACGTTACAATTCCTGCAGAAGAACTTGTACCTGAGAATTTTAATTCTGCTAAAGCTATATATAATTTGATTGAAAGATTATCTGATAATTAATAGGGGGAGCTATGCTTTTTACATCTTATAGTTTTATTATCTTTGTTTCACTATTATTTATATTATATTATGCTATTCCAAAGAAATATCAATGGAGACTACTTCTAGTAGCAAGCTATATCTTCTATAGCTTTGCAGGAGTCAAATTTCTTCTATACATTATGCTTACAACGATTTCAACCTACATAATAGGTATCAAAATTGGTAATCTATATGATGAACAATCTAGATATCTAAAGGAAAACAAGGCTGAATTATCTAGAGATGAGGTAAAGAAATATAAATCCATAAACAAATCAGCAAGATGGAAATGGCTTCTATCTTGCCTTTTACTAAATTTTGGAGTATTAGCAATTATAAAATACACTAATTTTACCATTAGTAATATAAACTCTATCCTTGGAACATTTGGTAGTAATAGACAATTAGGATTTTTTGATATTGCTTTACCAATGGGTATATCATTTTATACCTTCCAGACAATGGGATATATTCTTGATGTATATAGAGGAAAGTATGAGCCAGAGAGGAATCTTTTTAAGCTGGCATTGTTTGTATCCTTTTTTCCACAGTTAATACAGGGGCCTATAAGTAGATTTGATGACTTATCTCAGACTTTATATGAAGAACATAGTTTGGATAGGAAAAATGTGAGTTATGGCCTTACAAGAATCCTATGGGGCTATTTTAAGAAATTAGTTATAGCAGATAGGATGTTAGTAGGGGTTAATACCATAATTAGAAACCCTGACATTTATCAAGGATCATTTGTATTTGTTGGTATGCTTTTTTATGCTTATCAATTATATGCTGATTTTACTGGTGGAATAGATATCACCATAGGTATAGCTGAAGTACTTGGTATTAGGGTCAAAGAGAATTTTGAAAGACCATATTTTTCCAAGAATATTACTGAGTATTGGAGAAGATGGCATATTACTATGGGTACATGGTTTAAGGACTATTTATTTTATCCAATATCAGTGTACAAACCTATGCTTAATTTTTCTAAATATGCAAGAAAAACCTTTGGTAATTCTTTAGGAAAAAGGCTACCAGTTTATATATCTTCAATAATTGTATGGTTTACTACAGGTCTATGGCATGGTGCAAATTGGAATTTTATTGTGTGGGGGCTTATGAACTGTTTAGTTATACTAATTTCCCAGGAATTAACACCTTTTTATAATTGGTTCCATGAGAAATTTGATGTAAAGGATAAATTTTCATTTAGATTATTTCAGGTTATACGTACAATATTATTGATGAGCTCTATTAGATTATTTGATTTATATAGGGATGTACCTATGACTTTTAGAATGTTTGGTACAATGTTTACCAATTTCAATGTAAATGAATTATTTAATGGTTCTCTACTGAACCTTGGACTGAGTATTGCTGATTATGTTATTTTATTGATTGGTCTAGTGATATTAACTACTGTAAGTCTTCTACAAAGAGATGGTAGCGTTAGGGACAAGCTTTATATGAAACCAACTCATATTAGATATTCAGTATACTATGCTTTAATTATATTTGTAGTCATATTTGGAGCATATGGAGTAGGTTATGATGCTAGTCAATTTATTTATAATCAGTTTTAGGAGGTTATCATGAGCGAGAGTATGAGTAAGAGCATAGGTAAAAGAAGGATTTTCATTTATATATCATTTACAATTGTACTATTAGGAAGTTTTTATTTATTACAAAGATTATTTATGCCTAAATTTGTCCATGGTATAGTAGAGGGTTCGTTGATTGAAGAATATTATCTAGAAGAAGAAAAAGACCATGATGTGATTTTTATAGGTGACTGTGAGGTATATGAGAACTTCTCACCTGTTACTCTTTGGGAAAACTATGGTGTTACAAGCTATATAAGGGGTAGCGCTCAGCAATTAATCTGGCAGTCCTATTATCTACTTGAAGAGACCTTAAAATATGAAACTCCAGAGGTTGTAGTATTTAATGTATTATCCATGAAATATGATGTACCTCAAAATGAAGCATATAACCGAATGACATTGGATGGGATGAAGATGTCCTCTTCAAAGTTAAAATCCATTAAAGCATCTATGATGGAAGAAGAAAATATGATAGATTATTTATTTCCTCTTTTTAGATATCATTCAAGATGGAGTGAACTTGAAGAAGATGACTTTAAATATTTATTCGAAAAGAAGCAACTATTTCACAATGGATATTATATGAGAGCAGATATAAAGCCAGTAACATCAGTTCCAAATGGTAAGAGATTACCAGATTACAAATTTGGAGATAATTCATATTATTACCTTGATCTTATGGTAGAGTTATGTAAAAGTAAGGGGGTTGAATTAGTACTTATTAAGGCACCTAGCATATATCCTTATTGGTATGATGAATGGGATAAGCAAATGGTTGAGTATGCCGAAAAACATGATTTATTATATATTAATTTCTTAGATTTTATTGATGAAGCTGGAATCGATTTTAATACTGATACCTATGATGCAGGTTTACATCTTAATGTATATGGTGCAGAAAAATTATCGGATTACTTTGGTAAAATTTTAGTAGATAAATTTAATCTAGAAGATAAAAAAAATGATGAAGAATTAAAAACAATATGGGATGAAAAAATAGAGTTCTATAACTCTATGAAAGAACGACAACTTCAAGAGTTAGAGGAATTTGGATATATTAAAGGACTTGGGAATAATCCAAGGTAAGTCTAAGGATAATGGAGGTTTTATTAATGAAAAAGATTTGGTTATTATTACTACTGTCTGTATTTTTAGTTGGGTGTAGTGGAGGAGAAACTGCAGGAAATAATACACCTGTAGAACCAGTTAATAGTGTGAGTGAAGACATAAATGAGGTTGAGTTGGCGGAAACTTATGTATTTGTAGCAAATGGGGTAGAAATAGCTATGAATGCAGAAGTAACTCCTGTTTTAGAAAAACTTGGAGAAAGTAAGGAGTATTTTGAAGCAGAAAGTTGTGCTTTTCAAGGAATGGAAAGGACTTATACTTATGATGGATTTGAACTATACACATATGAAATTGATGGAGTAGATAGTGTAGCTTCCATATCGTTTTTAGATGATAGTGTTAAGACACAAGAAGGAATCTATTTATTTTCAACATTAGATGAAGTATTAGATGCATATGGTGATAATTATGAAGAAAACCTTGGTCTATATACCTATGTTCAAGGTGATTCTAAACTTACATTTTTAGTAGATAATGATGAAGTAGTATCTATTGAATATATTGCTATTACAGAATAAAATATTTAGTATTAAACTATTTAGAAGAAGGTGGTTATAACATGGAAAGATATATTCCAACAAGAGAGGAAGCATATGAATTATTAACTGAGTATGTTCAGGATCAGTATTTGATAAACCATTCTCTAATGGTAGAATCTGTAATGAGACATTTTGCAAAGCTTTATGGTGAAGATGAAGAAAAATGGGGAATCATAGGTTTAGCACATGATTTGGATTTTGAAAAATATCCAGAAGAACACTGTAAAATGACAGAGAAGATTTTAAAAGAAAATAATTGGCCTGAAGATTATATTAGAGGAGTATTAAGTCATGGTTGGAAATTAGCTACAGATGTAGAACCAATCCACCCAATGGAAAAAGTAATTTACACAATTGATGAGTTAACAGGATTAATATATGCAACTGCAATTATGAGACCAAGCAATAGTCTATATGATCTAAAAGTAAAATCTGTTAAAAAGAAATGGAAACAAGCTTCATTTGCAGCAGGAGTAAATCGAGAAGTAATAGCTGATGGAGCTGAATTAATGGGTATGGACTTGGATAAAGTAATAGAAGAAACTATAGAAGGAATGAAACCAGTATCTGAACAAATAGGACTTAATGGTGAATTAAATAATTAATTTAAATAGTAAAGATTAATTCCTAGATTTATTGGTAAAAATAATATAACTATTACTAAATTATGAAGGTGAATATAATGAAGCTTAATTTTGAAGAAATAATAAGAAGCTTAAACGCCAAGGCTCATACAATATCTTATGATAATGAAAGACTAAATAAACTAATCAAAGATAGCAAGAAGAAATTAGAAGGAAATAAGGCTTTCTCTGAATTAATAGATGATGTTAAGGTATCTATAGACTTAATAAAACAGTATATGAAGGGGGAATATACATCCCTATCAAAAGGAAATCTAACACTCATAATAATAGGTTTTTTATATTTAGTTAATCCAATAGATATTATTCCTGATTTTATACTAGGCACAGGTTTTTTAGATGATGCAGCAGTATTTGCATACTTATTAAAAATGATACATCATGAAATTGAAGCATTTAAAGAATGGAAAATCACTCAAGTTATTGAGGAAGATTTTGAAGATGTTATAGATTTAGATGATGATGATGTTACTGATATAAGCGATGAATAAATAAGCTCCGATTGGAGCTTTTTTCATTTAGTTTTTAACGCTTTCATGATAGAATAGTCTCTAGGGGGGGAATTGGAGATGGAAAATTCATATAGATTTTATAATAATAAAGACTGTAAATACTTACCTTGTCATAGTGTTAAAAATGTAGACAAGTTTAATTGCATGTTTTGTTATTGTCCTTTATATTTTTTAAAGGATTGTGGTGGAAAATTTGAGGACAAGTACGGTATTAAAGATTGTTCAAACTGTTTAATACCTCATGGACCTAATGGATATGATTATATTAATCAAAAGATAATGGAAGTCAATGAAAAAAGAGTAGAGGATCATTTTGCAAAAGAAAATAAATAAATATAATTAAATATACGAAAGTGAGGTATCTGCGTGCAACATATAGGAGAAATCGCTGCATTAACTACAGCAATTTTTTGGACAATCATGGGAGTGTTTTTTGAATCTGCAGGAAAGAGGGTAGGATCTCTAGCAGTAAATTTTATAAGATTGGTAACTGGATTTATTATGCTCAGCATATTTGCATATTTTTATCGTGGTTACTTATTACCAACAGATGCTACACTACATAATTGGACATTTTTAGGCATATCAGGCCTTATAGGATTTTTCATAGGGGATTTGTTTTTATTTCAAGCTTATCTAGAAATAGGCACAAGAATATCCATGCTAATATTAGCTTCTAGTCCACCAATGACTGCTATACTGGGATATTTCTTCTTAGGAGAAAAACTATCAGCATTGACTGTATTGGGTATGTTAATTACTGTAAGTGGTATTGCAATTGTTATTCTTAGCAAAGATAATGATGAGAATAAAATCAAAGTTACTTACTCAATTAAAGGAATTGCATATGCTTTTTTAGGAGCAGTAGGAAATTCAGTTGGAATGATATTTACAAAGATAGGCATGGGAGACTATAGCCCATTTGCAGCTACCCAAATCAGGATTATTACTGGATTTATAGGTTTTATAGTATTGTTTGCATATTTAAACAAATGGGATGATTTAAAAAAGGCTGTGACTGATAAAAAGGCTATGACATTAATAACTCTAGGGTCAATATTTGGACCGTTTTTAGGAGTCTCATTGCAGCTTATATCATTACAATATACCAGTGCTGCCATTTCATCCACAATAACATCTATCATGCCAGTGACGATACTACCGTTTTCGGTTCTTTTATTTAAAGAAAAATTGAAGCCAAAGGAAATATTAGGAGCCATTATTTCAGTTGTTGGAGTAGCTATTTTATTTCTTATTTAAACCATAATTATTATAGGAGAAAAGCAATTATGAATAAATCAGCAGATTATAAAGCAAGTAAAACTAACAGACTAATGATTGCTGGCACTGGAAGCGGATGTGGAAAGACTACTATGATTTCTGCAGTAATGAAAGGGTTACTGAATCAAGGTTTAAAGGTGAACTCCTTTAAATCTGGTCCTGATTATATTGACCCAATGTTTCATTCTAAAATAACAGGTACAAAGTCAAGAAATTTGGATATGTTTTTGTGCGGAGAGAACACTGTAAAACAGTTATTTACAGAAAATAGTAAGGACTGTGATATATCCATTATAGAAGGGGTTATGGGCTTTTATGATGGGTTAGGAATGGATACAATTGACTATTCTTCAAATGATCTTTCAAATAAAACCAGCACTCCTGTAGTTTTAGTAGTCAATGCTAAAGGTATGGCTATATCAGTTTTAGCATTAATCAAAGGTTTTTTAGAGTTTAAAGACAATCTTATAAAAGGCGTACTCCTTAATGGTGTCAATCCAATGATGTATCCAAAATACAAAGAAATAATCGAAAAGAGTTTCTCTATTAAAGTCCTAGGATTTTTGCCTAATTTACCTGAGATAGCAATAGAAAGTAGACACCTTGGTTTAATTACTGCTGATGAAATAAATGATTTACATAAAAAGGTAGATATATTAGGTAAAAATGCTGCCAAATATATTGATCTTGATGGTCTTGTTGAAATAGCATCATCTGTACCCGAACTAGAATACGAAAATCTAAACATTGAAAAAATTGGTGACACAAGGGTTGCCATAGCAAAGGATAATGCATTTTGTTTTTATTATGAAGATAACTTGGAGTTATTACGAAGATTAGGTGCTGAGTTGATACCATTTTCACCTCTTGATGATAAAAGCCTACCAATGGATATTCATGGAATTATAATTGGTGGGGGTTATCCAGAACTATATACTGAAGCATTATCAAATAATAAATCCATGCTGAACAGTATTAGAAATGCTTATGACAAAGGGATTCCGATTTATGCAGAAAGTGGTGGATTCATTTACTTAGGTTCAACCATAGAAGAACATAGTATGGTTAATATTTTTAATTTTAATAGTGAATTAACTAATAAATTACAAAACTTTGGATATATAAAGCTAGTGGCAAACAAGGATAATATCTTATGTAAAAAAGGTGATTCAGTCAATGCTCATGAATTTCATTATACAAAGAGTAATTTTGATGGTGATGATTTTACGGCAATTAAAAAGTCCACAGGTAAAGAAAGAAACTGTATCATAGCAGGTGAAAATATATTTGCAGGATTCCCACATATCCATCTTTGGGGGAATATTGAATTTGCTAAAGGATTTATTCAGAAGTGTATCAAATACAGTACTGAAATCACATCTGAATAAAATTAAAAATTTATTTCGTTTGCAAATTAATAAACATTGTGCTAATATAGTAAACAATTGAATATATAGATTAATTAGGTTCTATTAGATTAATAGGGAAATGGGTTAGTAATCCCATGCAGCCCCCGCTACTGTAATTGATGACGAAATCAACGTGTTTAACCACTGGAGAAATCTGGGAAGGTGTTGATTAGGATGATTCATAAGCCAGGAGACCTGCCTATTTAAGTTGTAAGCAATCTTCGGAGGGAAGAATAGCTAATATTTTTATGCAAATTTTCACATGTATAAATATATATAATATTTTATTCCCTGAGATTCTCAGGGAATTTTATTTTTTTGAGGAGGAATTATATGTCTAGTATTATGATTCAAGGAACAACTTCTTCGGCTGGAAAAAGCCTTATGTGTACCGGACTTTGTAGGATATTTAAAGAAGATGGATATAAAGTATATCCCTTTAAATCTCAAAATATGAGCTCTAAATATTACATAACAGAAGAAGGAAAAAAGATATCAGTAGCTCAAGCCCTACAAGCTCGGGCTGCAGGCCTTGAGCCAAGTCATCACATGAATCCTATATTACTTATACCAAATTCTGATAGTGGTTCAATGGTAGTTGTAGACGGTGAAGAAACAAAAAACATGACTGCAAGGGATTATTTTAGATATAGGTCAACTTTAAAAGAAATGATCAAAGAGAAATATGAAGAAATAGAATTAGAAAATGATATTGTGGTCATCGAAGGAGCAGGAAGCCCTGCAGAAATCAATTTAAAGAAAGATGATATTGTGAATATGGGCATGGCTGAGATAGCAGATGCTCCTGTACTATTAGTAACAGATATTGATAGAGGGGGCTCCTTTGCTGCACTATATGGTACAGTTATGCTTTTAGAGCCCCATGAAAGAGCTAGAATTAAAGGAATGATTATTAATAAATTTAGAGGAGATAAGACCCTGCTTGAACCAGGGATTAAGATGATTGAAGATTTATTGGATATTCCCATAGTAGGTGTCATCCCTTATATATCGCTAGATTTAATAGATGAGGATTCCTTAATCGATAGAAACAAGGATTCTAATAAAGAAGTTCAAAGCCTTGAAGAAGAAGTACTGGAACTAAGTAAACTTAGCAGTAGTATAAGAGATAATATGGATATGGAATATATATACAAGATTATGGGAGTTAAAAATGATTAACATAATTATAGCTTTAATAGTGGATTTTATAATAGGTGACCCCTATAGTTTCCCACATCCCGTGAAGTTAATGGGAAAGATAATAAGTTTTGAAGAGAAGTTAGCTAGAAGAATTGTAAAATCCAACGAAGGACTAAAAATTATGGGACTTATTATAGTCTGTGTAAATGTTTTCTTAGGATTTTTTGTACCATTTATATTATTAAAATTACTAAGCCCGTATACAATCCCTTATAATATTATAAATATTTATCTTATTTACACTTGTATAGCTGCTAAGTCCCTACATTATGAAGCTCATATGGTGAAAAAAGAACTGGACAAAGGAGTTAAACAAGGGAGAGAAAGATTATGCTATATTGTAGGCAGAGATACTTCAAACTTAAATGAAGAACAAATAATTAAGGCTACTGTAGAAACTGTGTCAGAGAATACTTGTGATGGAGTGATAGGACCACTGTTTTATGTAGTATTACTAGGAGTACCAGGAGGACTAGCCTATAAATTCATCAACACAATGGATTCTATGTTAGGGTATATGAATGAAAAATATATGTTTTTAGGATATTTTCCAGCTAAGGTGGATGACTTATTTAATCTTATACCTGCAAGATTAACAGCTATTTTAATGAATTTTTCATCTATTGGAAGATTTGATTTTATCAATGGAGTTAAGATTTTAAAAAGAGACAGAAGAAATCATAAAAGTCCAAACAGTGGTTATCCAGAGAGTGCCGCAGCTGGACTTTTGGGAATACAGCTAGGAGGTGGCAATTATTATCACGGATTATATGTAGACAAGCCACATATAGGAGATAGGATTAATGAAGTAAATAAAGAGCATATAAGAAACACAGTTGAAATTATGTATAGAACGGAGATAGCATTTTTAATTTTTTATTACCTAATTATATTTATAAGGAGATAAGTTAAGATGAAGAAATTATATGGAATAGGAACTGGTCCAGGGGCAGCAGACTTATTAACCCTAAGAGCAGTGAACATAATCAAAGATGCAAGGGTAATATTTGCACCAAATAACAAAGGAAAAAACATGGCACTAGATACAGTTGGGGAATACATAGGGGACAAAAGAGTTGTTCCTATAGATTTTCCAATGGGCAGTGTAGAAATTGAAGACTATATCAATGGTGTGAATACCATCTATAAGGAGATACCTGAAGGGGAATATGGTGCTTTTCTAACAATTGGAGATTCAATGATCTATAGTACTTTTATCTATATTATGGATTTATTAAATGAAAAGGATATTGAGATTGAGGTAGTACCAGGTATACCATCTTTTGTAGCTGCAGCTGCTGCAAGCAAGGTACCCCTTACAATAAAGGGAGACACATTTTTACTTATAGATGAATTTGACAAATCATTACTGGCTAAAGCTGATTCTTTCGCATTGCTTAAAACCTTAAGAGAAAAAGAAGGCATATTAGATGAATTGGATAAGAATAATTTTGATTATAAGTATGTGAAAAGAGTAAGTCTAAATGAGCAAGTTATTCTAGAAAATAAAGAAGAGATTCTAGGAGACAAGGATTATATATCACTAATATTTGGAAGAAAGAAGGTAGTAAATTCAGATGAAAATTAAAAAGGTAGTTTTATTAATGTTAAGTTTTCTACTAGTAGCTGGAATATTTACAGCCTGTAACAGTGCAAAGGTAGAGGAAGTAGATACACCAATAGTTGAAGATGAAGATAATAATCAAATTGAAGATGATGTTACTGAATCTGTAACAGAATACAGAGTAACAATAAATGAAGATACAGTAAGTTTTGTAGATGGTAGAGGACAGGAAGTTACTATTGATAAAAATCCGCAAAGAGTAGTTGTACTATATAATTCATTCTTGGAAGTTTGGATGGATAATGGGGGTAGTGTAGTAGGTAAGTTAGAACCATCAGTAGGCCAAGAAGAAATTTCAGGAGTAGAAGATGCTGAAATAATTGGTAAACTAGGTGCAATTAGTGCGGAAAAGGTAATATCACTTGAACCTGATTTAATTATAGTAAATTCTACACAAAAAAGCCAATTAGAATTAATTCCATCCTTTGAAGGTGTAAATATACCTGTGATAGCAATAGATTATGTTGGATTAGATGATTATTTGACTATGACTAGATTATTTACTGCATTAAATGATAGGGAAGATCTATTTAAATCCAATGCTTTAGATATTATTGAAGAGATAGATAATATAACTTCGGTTATTCCCAAAGAAAAAGAACATAAAGTCCTACTTATTATGGCAAGTGCAAAATCTGTATCAGCAAGGGACTCCAGCTCATATGTGGGAATGATGCTTGAGGATTTAAATACTATAAATATAGCTGATGATTCAGGTGGGACCTTAAGTACAAAGAACTTCAGCATGGAAAAGATATTGGAAGAAGACCCAGACTTTATATTTGTGCAAACAACTGGTAGTGATATGAATGCCACACTAGATAGATTAAAAGAAGATGCTGAATCTAATCCAGCTTGGTCTTCTTTATCGGCAGTTAAAAATGATAGATACATAATCCTGCCAAAGGATATGTACATGTTCAAAGCAAATCTTAGATATGCAGAAGCTTATGAGAATTTGGCAAATATAATATATCCAGAACTATTTCAATAGGAGTAGGAGAATTACATGCATTCAACAAAACAGAAAGTCATGATTTTAATGTTTTTAATTTTAAGCATTCTAACATTTTTAATAAGTGTAGGTAATGGGGCAGTGCAGATGAGTCCAGTAAAGATAATCCAGACCCTTCTTTTTGATAAGGGTTCTACAAGTTATCAAATAATCTGGAATGTAAGAATACCTAGAACCATAGTAGCGGCACTGGTAGGGATAAATCTTTCACTAGCTGGTGTAGTACTTCAAGGAATAATGAGAAATCCACTAGCTAGTCCAAGCACTATTGGTGTTTCAGCAGGTGCAGGCCTAGTAGGGTTTATTTTTTTAATATTATTTCCACAGTACTATTATCTTGCTCCCATAGGATCTTTTTTAGGAGCATTGGGAGCTACTTTGCTAATCTATGGTTTGGCTTGGAATGGTGGGGTAATGCCTACAAGGATGATACTAGCCGGTGTCGCAGTGTCATCTCTATTTGGTGCTGGAAATAACGCTTTGATGACCTTTTATCCAGATAGGGTATCAGGAGTTTTAAATTTTATGGTTGGTGGACTAGCATCTATAACATGGGCTGATTTAAAGCTGATTCTACCCTATACAATTATATGCGGAATAATACTGATGTTTTTACCAACTAGGTTAAATATTCTCATGCTTGGTGATGAGGTATCTACAGGACTTGGATTAAATGTTGAAAAAACTAGATTTGTATTTATAATATTATCTTCATTTTTAGCAGGAAGTGCAGTTAGTGTAGTAGGTCTCTTAGGTTTCGTTGGATTGATGGTCCCTCATATTACAAGAATTCTCATAGGTTCTGATCACAAATATTTATTACCGTCCTGTATTTTTACAGGGGCTATATTCGTAATGTTATGTGATACTGTTTCAAGGGTGATATTTCAACCAGTTGAAGTACCAGTAGGGATAACAATATCAGCTATCGGAGCACCTTTTTTCCTGTATATTTTAAAGGGTAAGGGAGGTTTGTCCTATGGACATAAGAGGAAATAATATCGTAGTTCAATATGATGACAAGATTGTATTAAAAGGTGTTTCAATTGAAGTCAATAAAGGTGAGATAGTCACAGTTATTGGACCTAATGGATCTGGTAAATCTACATTAATAAAGGCAATTTGTAGATCTATAAAAATAGCTAATGGAGATATAACCTTAGACGGGAAGAATATAGACAATATACCAACTAAGGAAATTGCAAAAAAACTAGCAGTTTTGCCACAGGTAAAATCAGTATCTAATGATTTGCTTGTTGAGTCCTTGGTATCCTATGGAAGATTTCCCCACCTTGGATTTGGTAAGCGATTAAGTAAGGCAGATAGGGATATAGTTCAGTGGGCTATGGACAAGACAGGAACCTTAGCTTTAAGAGATAGGAATATCATGACACTATCAGGGGGAGAAAGACAGAGGGCCTGGATAGCAATGGCCTTGGCACAGAAAACAGATATATTAGTCTTGGATGAGCCAACTACCTATCTAGATATATCATATCAAATGGAAGTTTTAGAGCTGGTTAAGGAGTTAAATGAAACTTTAGGAATTAGCATTATCATGGTTTTGCATGATCTAAATCAAGCAGTAAGATACTCAGACAGAATCTATGTTTTAAAAGATGGGGAAGTGTTTGATCATGGAAACCCCTGTGAGATTATTAATAGAGAATTGTTGAAGGTTGTTTTTAATATCCAAGCGGATATATATGAAGATTATAAAAATAATTGTCCATATATTATTCCCAATAAAATAAAGAGGTAGGTGGATGAAATGAAGCATGGTGGTGATTTACTAACATATGAGGATCATTTTGAAGGTGAATTAATAGATTTTTCTAGCAATATCAATCCAATCGGTACACCAGAGGGGTTGAACGAGGTTTTGATAGATGGGTTTAATACCCTTATTGCATATCCAGATATAAAGTATAGGAATTTGAAATCATCAGTCGCTAAATATCTAAAATGTAATGATGAAAATGTTCTAGTAGGAAATGGGGCAGTGGAGATAATAAATAACTTTACCATTGCATCTAAAAGAGTAGTAGTTATGACTCCTGCATTTTCAGAATATGAAGAGAGAGCTAAGATTCATGGTAAAGAAATTAGAAGAATTCCATATGGAGAAGACTTTTCTATAGATATAGGGTCATTCAAGGATTTACAAGAAGATGAATTACTTATACTAGGTAATCCAAATAATCCTACAGGTTTACGTATACCTGAAAAAGAACTGTTAGAGATATATGAAATAGTAAGATCAAGAAAGGCATTTTTACTTTTAGATGAGGCCTTCTTTGAATTCTGCCCAGAAGATTATGACAGTATAGAACTATTTAAAGAAGATGGATATGCAAATGTTGCAATTATAAGAGCTGCTACTAAATTCTTTGCATTACCTGGCATTAGACTGGGATATTGCTGTACTTCTAATAAAAAGGTTGAGGAAATATCGGAAATAGAACTTCCTTGGAGCGTAAATTCACTGGCAGATATAGTGGGTCAATATATTTTTACTGATGTCAAATACATCAATGAAAGCAAAGAGTACATAGATAAGGAAAGACGATATCTATTGGAAGAATTATCTAAGATTGAAGGGGTTAGAGTCTATGATACCCACACAAATTATATCCTTATAGAATTACTTAAACATAATGAAGAATATGCTTTTAACTATTTTCTTCGACATGGCATAGTAATTAGAAAGTGTTCCAGTTTTGTGGAGCTAGGAGATAATCATATTAGGGTTGCTATTAAGGATAGAGAGAATAATGAAAGGCTATTGGATGCCTTTAGGAAATATAGATAATCAAAAGGAGGAGAAGTATGAAAAAGGGAATCATCGTTACTAGCTTTGGTACAAGCAATAATGAAACTAGAGAACTATGCATTGAATCAATCGAAAATAAAATCAAAGAAAAATATAGTGACTATTTAGTTACAAGAGCATTTACCTCAAGAATGGTTATCAGCAAATTAAAGAAAAGAGATAGTTATTCAGTTGATACTCCAACTGAAGCCCTTAACAGAATGAAGGAAGAAGGAGTCAAGGAAATATATATCCAACCACTTCTTATAATTGAGGGTCATGAATACGAGAAGATTTTAAGAGAAGTAGCTTCCTTC
This sequence comes from Tissierellaceae bacterium, assembly GCA_031460505.1. Classification (GTDB taxonomy): domain Bacteria; phylum Bacillota; class Clostridia; order Tissierellales; family Tissierellaceae; genus JAAYTL01. The sequence goes on along the minus strand of JAVKTT010000003.1, from coordinate 133,643 downwards.
GTAAAAGATAATCCTGACATTAAAGTAGTAGTTGCTAAATCATTATTATCTGATGATAATGATTATGAAAATGTAGTTAAAGGGCTAGGACTAGATAAGGAGGATGCGATAGTCTTTATGGGTCATGGATCAGACCATACCACTGATATATCCTATAAAAAATTAGAAGATACCATAAGGGAAAATGGATATGATTATGTATTTATAGGTACAGTAGAAGGCGAAGTAAGAATAGAGAATGTGGTTGATAGATTAAAGGAAAAATCTATAAAGAAAGTAGTCTTAAAGCCCTTTATGTTAGTGGCAGGAGTACATGCATTAGAAGATATGGCATCTGATATGGAAGAATCTTGGAAGAGTATATTAGAGAAAAACGGAATTGATGTTGAAGTTCAGATCGTAGGTCTTGGACAAGTAAAAGCTTTTCAAGATATATTTATAGGGCACTTAGATAGAATAGTAGAATAGGTGGTGAATAATATGTATATTAAAAATCCAATGGAAATAGAAAACAAAAGTATGGATATAATTGACGAGATTATGGGTGATACCAGATTTAATGAAGAAGAGATGATCATAGCTAAAAGGATGATACATACAACTGGAGACTTTGATTATAGAAAGATAATAGTTTTTAAGAATGAATTTATCCATGAAGCAAAGGAAAGTATCCTCAGTGGCGCGAAAATTTTCACAGATACTAAGATGGCTTATATGGGAATAAACAAGCCTGCACTTGTAAAGGCAAATTGCGAGTTAAAATGCTTTATAGATGATGAAAGGGTATTTAAGATGTCCAAGGAATTAGGCACTACCAGATCAGCATGTGCAGTGGATTTAGCAGTTGAAGAAGGAATAGATGCATTTGTAATAGGTAATGCTCCCACAGCATTATTTAGGATATTAGAATTGGTTAAGGAAGGTAAAATAAACTCTAAATTTGTTGTAGGTGTACCAGTGGGTTTTGTCGGTGCAGCTGAATCCAAAGAGTATCTAAGGAAGTTTGATATACCATCCATATCTACAGTTGGGAACAAAGGTGGTAGTAACGTAGCTGCATCTATTATAAATGCCCTATTATATATGGTAGTTGGAAGATGAGTCTAGATCTATATGTAATAAAGGATGGGAAAAATCTTAGATGCGGATATACAACTGGAAGTTGCGCAACTGCTGCAACAAAAGCTGCTGTGACAATGCTTGAAACTGGTAATATTGTAAATTATATAAATATAGATACACCGGCAAATATTCCCCTTAAATTAGAGGTTCACAATCCACAAATTGGTGAAGACTATGCATCATGCTCAATTGTTAAAGATGCAGGAGATGATCCGGATAATACAGATGGTATCCAGATATATGCCAAAGTAATTAGAAGAGATGACAAAAGCATAATTATAGATGGTGGACAAGGTATAGGTAGAATAACCAGAAAAGGACTATTTGGAGACATTGGTCAAGCGGCAATCAATCCTGTACCTAGGGAAATGATTGAGAAAGAAATTAGACGAGTAAGCCCTAAAGGATTTGATGTGTTGATATATGCTCCTGAAGGAGAAGAAATAGGAAAGAAAACCTTCAATGAAAACATAGGCATAAAAGGTGGCATATCAATAATAGGAACTAAAGGCATAGTATATCCTATGAGTGAAGAAGCACTATTAAAGACCATTTATATGGAAGTAGATATGATAGCTGAGGAACATGGTTTGGATCATATAGTTTTAGTTCCAGGGAATTATGGTGAGAAAATTTCTGAAAAAATAGGAATAGATAAACCTAGGGTGAAAGTATCTAATTATATAGGAGACAGCCTATTATATATCTATAACAAAGGATTCAAGTCCATAACTTTAATCGGACATATCGGGAAATTTGCAAAACTATCTATCGGAGTATTCAATACCCATAGTAAGATCTGTGATGGCAGGATGGAAGCATTTATCTATCATTTAGCCATGATGGATGCACCAAAGTCTTTGCTGGAACAGGTAGATAATGCCATAACTGCTGAAGAAGGATTAAATATCTGTATAGAAGTCGGATATGGACAAGTAGTTAAGGCTATGGAAAAAGGTGCAGAAAACAGAGTTAGAAGGTATTTAAAAGATGAGGACTTAAAGGTGAAAGTAATCATCTACTCTATGGAAAGAGGTGTAAACATATGTTAACTGTTGCAGGAGTAGGACCTGGTAATCCTAGATATTTAACTGTGGATGTAGTAGAGAAAATTAAGGAAGCTGAGACTATTATAGCCTTTGGAAGAGTTGGTCATTCTATTAGAACCATTAGAGATGACTATATAGAAGTCAATCGTGTAGACCAAGTCATAGATATTTTAGATAAAGATAGAGACACCCTTCTCCTTGCATCAGGTGACCCCAATTTCTTTGGAATAGTAGAGTTTTTAAAGAGAAAAGGTGTCAAAGTAGATAGAATATTACCTGGCTTGTCCTCATTTCAATATATGATGAGTAAACTACAGATGTCTTGGCAAGAGTGCATCTTTGTATCTTTACATGGTAGAGAATATGATTTAAAGGATGTATTAGATCACAAGCTGATTATAATGTTAATAGATAAAATCAATAGCCCATCCTATATATCTAAGGAGTTAGATAAACTAGGTATGAAAGGAACTATGTATGTAGGATTTAATCTTTCCTATGATGATGAAAAAATAATTAAGGTAAATATTGGGGATAAAATAGAGGATTATTCTTCCCTTGGAGTGGTGGTTATTGAAAATGAAATGGCTTAGAGATGAAGAATTTATAAGAGGAAATATTCCAATGACTAAGTTCAATATAAGGGTGCTTACTATTGGATACCTTGGAATTAATCAAGGAGATAGATTATTAGATATAGGAGCAGGTACAGGATCCATATCCATTGAAGCAAGCCTGCAAGGAGCAAAGGTCTGGGCTATTGAACGTGAAGAAGAAGGAGTTCAGCTTATTAAAGAAAACAATGCTAAATTTGGTACAGATATAAGTATTGTGCAGGGCTTGGCACCAAAGGATTTACCATATATTAAATTCAATAAATGCTTTGTTGGTGGTAGTGGAGGTAAATTAAAGGAGATATTTAAGTATTTAGAGGGTAACTTAGAGGACAATGGAGTAATCTGTGGAAATTTTATAACTTTAAACAATTTAAGTGAGTTTCTAAATCTATTAAAAATATATGGATATAAGGATATAGAAACTCAGTTGATCCAAAGTGCATATATGGATAAAATTGGACTGTTAAAGGGTCAAAACCCTATTTATATAGTAAAAGGAGTGAAGTCAAATGGTTAGTTTTGTAGGCGCTGGCCCGGGAGACGTTGATTTAATAACCATAAAAGGCAGAGGATTATTAGAAGAAGCAGATGTAGTTATATATGCAGGAAGTTTAGTATCAAAACAACACTTAGAATTTTGCAAAGAAGATGCAGATTTTTACAACAGTGCTTCCATGACATTGGAAGAAGTAATTGAAGTAATAGAGGAAAGTGAAGGAAAGGGCTTAAATGTAGTTCGACTACACACAGGGGATCCAACTATCTATGGTGCTATTAGAGAACAAATGGATATATTGGATGAGAAGGGCATATTATATGAAGTGATTCCTGGGGTAAGCTCCTTTACAGCAGCTTGTGCATCTATTAAAAAGGAATTTACATTACCAGATGTAAGTCAAACTGTTATATTAACAAGAATAGAAGGAAGTACCCCTGTACCACAAGGAGAAGACTTAGAAGATTTAGCAAGTCATAGGGCATCTATGGCAATTTTCCTATCAGTCCAAGAGATAGATAGGGTAGTAGAAAAATTAGCCAAAGGATATGGTAGCTATGATATACCAGTAGCTGTAGTATATAAAGCAACTTGGGAAGATCAAGATATGGTATTTGGAACATTAAGGGATATAGCCGAAAAAGTGAAGAGTAAAGGTATTAAAAAGATGGGACAAATATTGGTCGGAAATTTCATAGAAGGAGCATATGAAAGATCCAAACTTTATGATCCAAGTTTTACTCATGAATTTAGAGAGGCTACTAAATGAAGTTAGCTTGTCTTTCCTTTACAGATAAAGGGAAATTGCTAGGGGAAAGACTTCTAGCCATAGATAGTGATAATTATGAGATGGAGCATATTCATAACTCAAGAGTTGAAGGTGGCATAAGAAAGTTCTTAGAAACATCATGGACAGAATATGATGGATTTATATTTATTTCGGCTACAGGAATTGCCGTTAGGATGTGTCAACCTTATATAAAGTCTAAAGATATAGACCCGGCAGTAGTTGTATTAGATGATGGAGGTAAGTTTTCCATATCCCTATTATCTGGACATCTAGGAGGAGCCAATAATATTGCAAAAGCAATAGGAGAATACCTGGATGCAATTCCTGTAATTACAACAGCATCAGATAATAGGGGCATAGACTCCATCGATCTATTTGCTAAGGAAAATGACTATGATATAGAGGACTTATCTTCAGTAACTAAGATAACATCTATGATGGTTAATAATAAAAAAGTAGGTATCTATACTGAAGATGAAAAGCTAATTAAATATCCAAACCTAATAAAGATTGAGGATTTAAAGGATATGACTGACTCTATAGAAGGAATTATTCTTATTACATCTAAAAAAGGAAATGAGATCAGTTCCTTAGACCTACCCTATACGATTCTACGACCTAAAAATATCAATATAGGCATTGGCTGTAGAAAAGGTGTTGATGTAGAGATTATTGTGGAAGCTATAGAATTGGCTCTAAGTAGTAGCACTCTTTCTTCAAAGAGTATAAAATCCATGGGAACAGTTGAGATAAAGAAAGATGAAATTGGGATAATTAAGGCAGCAGAACACTACAATTGCGCCTTAGAGATATTTACAATAGAAGATATTCTACCACTGGAGGATAGGTTTCAAAAATCCCAGTTTGTAAAGGATACCATAGGAATATATTCTGTTTCAGAACCTTGTGCATATCTATTAGGAGGAAAGCCCATAGTTGGGAAGTTTATACACAAAGGAGTTACGATATCGATTAATAAATAATGGAGGGAAAAATGGCGAAATTATATGTAGTAGGAATCGGACCAGGCGGTCTTGAACATATGACTTATAAAGCAGTTGAAGTAATAAAGAAATCTGAAGTAATTGTAGGATATACTCCATATATTGAGTATCTAGGTGACTTAGCTGATGGTAAAGAGCTTATCTCTACTGGAATGCGGGGAGAATTAGAGAGATGTAACGCAGCCATCGATATGGTTAGAAACGGTAAGGATACTTCCATCATCAGTACTGGAGATGCAGGGCTATACGGTATGGCAGGGCCTATACTGGAACTAGCTACGGATATAGAAGTGGAGATTATCCCTGGGGTAACAGCAGCATTCTCCGCTGCAGCAGAACTAGGCTCCCCTATAATGCATGATTATGCTTCGATAAGCCTAAGTGATCTACTCACTCCATGGGAAGTTATCGTCAACAGAGTGCAGAAAGCAGCAGAAGCAGACTTTGTAATATCCATATATAATCCAAAGTCCAAAGGTAGAAAGGCGCATCTTGAAAAAGCAATAGAAATCATTTTGCAATATAGAGATGGATCTACACCAGTAGGTATTGTAAGAAACTCAGGAAGACCAGATACAAATATCACCATTACAACACTTTCAGAAATAGATTATGAATCAGTAGATATGCTCTGTGTGTTAATTATCGGTAACTCAAACACATTTATTAGGGATAAGCAAATAATAACACCGAGAGGATACAATATAAAATGATATGGATTATAGGTGGAACTTCAGAAGCAAGAAGGTTAATAGAAAGATTAGGAGATTTTAATAATTATATCTTAACAATAGCTACTGAAGAAGGTAAAGAATTTTTTGACACAGACAATCTATTTATTGGAAGACTAAGTAGAGATGAAATGATAGATTTTGCAAAGGATAATAATATAGATATGATAGTTGATTTATCCCATCCATATGCAAAGATAGTTTCAGAAAATGCAAGGTTTGTAAGTGAACAGCTAGATATAGAATACAAGAGATATGTCCGTAAAATAGCAGTACATGGCGGAGAACATATATACCTGAACTCCTATGAAGAGGCATATGAATATATTTTAAATATAAAAGGTACTATATTCTTCACAACAGGTTCAAAGAATATAAAAGACTTTGAGAAGGTAAGAGGAGACAATCGATTTATCTATAGAGTGCTTCCTGCCCTTGAAAGTATAGAACTTTGCAAAAAAAGTGATGTCCATATGAGAGATATAGTAGCAATACTAGGACCATTTTCCAAAGAATTCAACAAGTCAATGCTATCAACTTACAATCCTGATTATTGTGTAATGAAGGATAGCGGTCATACAGGAGGAACAGTAGAGAAGATTCAAGCGTGTAAGGATTTAGGTATTAAACCAATCATCATAGGAAGAGAAGAAGAAGAGGGAATAATGGATTTAGAGACAATAGAGAAAATCATAAGAAATAAATAATTTGAAATTGGGGACGGGTCCCAATTTCGCATAGTATTTATTAAGGAGTTGACTTAATTGAAAATAGCAATAGGAGTATGTGAGAAAATCAATGGAAGGTGTTCGTCCATGGGATGCTTTAAGGCCTACAACAACAAGGACAAGCACTTCTTAAGATATAAAGATACAGATACAGAACTACAAGCATTCTTTTCATGCAATATATGTTCATCAGATTCAAAAGAAAATATCACAACAATAGCTACAAGGTTAAAGGATGCAGGCGTAGAGATAATCCATCTTGGGGCTTGTGCAGTTAAGTGTAAGGCTGACAAGTTATCGGAGATAATAGAAGTGTTTACATCTATGGATATGGATGTTGTTGAAGGTACTCATTAACAATGTATGTTTCCATAAAGGTAAACTATATCAATACCTAGATGTGTTAGTGAATGGGTTCACTGATCAATGAGGTAAATAATGAATTTAGATTGTAATATGTATATAACTGTGTTATCATTTAGTTAACAATTGAATATTAGTTTTAGGTTTTTAAAATTAAATGGGAAATGGGTTAGAACCCCATACAGCCCCCGCTACTGTAATTGATGACGAAATCAACTTAAACCACTGGATTTAATCTGGGAAGGTGTTGAGAGTAGGACGATTCATAAGTCAGGATACCAGCCTAATTCTTAAAGTAACCTTCGGAGGGAAGGGGTGACTTATATTATTTTAGTTAATATATATCCCTATCCATTTTGAATAGGGATTTTTTATTTATTATTTTTGTTATTTTCTTGTGTAGATAATGAGCATAATAAATCAGCAAAAGTATTTATCTATCTTCCAATATATAAAGCTACCTCATTATTTGTTTTGTCAAACTTCACTAAATGAGAATTACTGCTGATAACTACTAAAAACATTATTTACACAATTTTTTACTATTGAAAAAGGGTTACTTGGCAGAAAGTACCCTTTTTTTATAATATTTCATACTAAAATCTACATACAGGAGGATAAAATGGAGTTAAAGAGTACAATACAATCAATCGAACCATCAGATTCAAAAATAAAACAACAAACTAAAGAAAAGTGGGATGGACTAGTTAAGCCACTTGGTAGTTTAGGTACACTAGAGGAGTTGGCAATTAAGATATCTGGTATCACAGGAAAAACAAGTAATAAAATAGATAAAAAAGCTATAGTTGTTATGGCTAGTGATAATGGTGTATACGAAGAAAATGTGGCTAGTGCTCCTCAAATTGTAACTTCATTATTGACAGAGGGAATGGCTAAGGGTATTACAGGGGTAGCTACATTAGGAAAATTTGTTGATGCTGATATAATTACGGTGGATATTGGATTAAACTCAGATTTCAGCCATGAAAGAGTTATAAATAGAAAAATTGCTAATGGAACAAAGAACTTCACTAAAGAATCTGCTATGACATATGAAGAAGCTATTAAGTCAATAGAGATAGGTATAGAGATTGGAGATAAATTATATAATGAAGGATATGAAATCATAGGTACAGGGGAATTAGGCATGGCAAACACCTCAACTAGTGCTGCAGTACTTAGTGTACTTTCTGGATTAGATGTAGATATAACTTGTGGTAAAGGTGCAGGAATAACTGAAGAGCAATATGCTCATAAAAAAAATACTATAATAAAGGGTATAGATTTAAATAAACCAAATAAAGAAGATCCTATAGATGTATTATCAAAAGTAGGTGGGTTTGATATAGGCGGTATGTGTGGACTATTTCTATCTGGTGCTAAGAATAGGATTCCAGTTGTTATAGATGGATTTATCTCCTCAGTTGCAGCACTATGCGCAGTTAAATTAAATTCTGATGTTAGAGATTACATAATTCCATCACATTTATCTAATGAACCAGGAGCAAGGTATGTATTAGATGAATTAGGATTAAGTCCTATGTTAAATATGAATATGAGGCTTGGAGAAGGGTCTGGTTGCCCATTAGCTTTTCAAATTATAGATGCAGCACTTTACACACAGGACAATATGGGAACATTCCAACAAGCAACTATAGATAGTACTGTATTAGTGGACATAAGGGAAGAATAACTTGTCATTCTGGAACGAATGTGTAGGAACTTAAGTAAATTGGAGGTATTAGTATGGTTACATTGGTTACAGGTGGAGCACGAAGTGGTAAGAGTACATTTGCAGAAAACCTTTACTTAGATACAGAAGATGTGGTATATATTGCCACATCTAGAATATGGGATGATGAAATGAAAGAAAGAGTTGCTCTACACAAGAAGAGTAGACCTTCAGCTTGGAGGACATTTGAGGGAAACTATAATTTGAAAGAATCTATAGGAAGCGAAAAGCATTACCTATTAGATTGCTTAACGGTACTGACTTCAAATATTATGTTTGACATAACAAAGGATTTTGAGTATATAGACTACAAACTACAAAAGCAAGTTGAAGATAAAGTTGTAGATGAAATTACTGATCTAATTAATGTAATAAATACAAAGGGATATGATTTAATTATGGTTACAAATGAGGTTGGATATTCAATAGTTCCAGAAAATCATATATCTAGAGTTTTTAGAGATATACAAGGAAGGATAAACCAAAGGATAGCCTCACTTAGCCATCGGGTTTATTTGGTATGTTGTGGAATACCAGTGAAGATAAAATGATAAAAGGACTAATATTGGCATTACAATTCCTAACAAGATTGCCTATAAACATATCAGTAGATTTCAATGAGGAAAATATTAGGCGAAGTACATTTTTTTACCCCTTTGTAGGACTATTGCTAGGATTTATTTCTTCAATACCTTTTTATCTTTTGAATCCATATAATACTCAAATAGCTTCATTTTTGACATTACTCACTATAATAATTCTTACAGGAGGACTTCATCTGGATGGATTGTCCGACACTTCAGATGGATTTTTTTCAAATAGGGATAAGGGGCGAACCCTTGAGATAATGAAGGATAGTAGAATAGGTGCATTTGGAGTTCTAAGTCTTATATTAATTATACTATTTAAATATATATTGATATCTAATATTGAATGGAATTTACCTGTTGCTATTATATTTTCAATGGGTAATAGTAGATTAATAGCATTACTGCAGATTGCATTTAAGAAAAGTGCAAGGCCAGGTGGATTAGGAGATATGGTTCATAATTCACAGCCAAAGATATATATAATATCCAGTGTAATATTGTATTTATTAGTGATTTTATCAATCAAAACCATCTATCTAATACCTCTAATCATTTCATTAATAGTAGGTGAGTTTATCTCTCTTTTTACACATAAAAAAATTGGTGGTTTTACAGGGGACGTGTATGGTGCCACCATTGAGATTACAGAAGTTGTATCCTTATTAGGATTTTGGGGGTTGTCTCAATGGATATTATAATGATAAGACATGGTGAATCAGAAGATAATGTATCAAGGGTATATGGGACTTTTAATTCTCCGTTGTCCCAAAAAGGAATTGAACAGATAAAAATCACAAAAGACAATATATCGGAATTTAATTTCAGTAAAGTATACTATAGTCCGTATATAAGAACAACCCAGACTCTAGAGATTCTTGGTTTAAATGGTATATCAGATAGCAGAATAGGTGAGTATAATTTTGGAATTTTTTCAGGAAAAACAAATTCAATAATCGAAGAAACATATCCTATAGAATATGCTGAATGGATAGATAATCCTAATGATTATATCATTAGAGAGGGAGAGAGTTTAAGCATAGTATATAATAGAGTAAAGGATTTTCTTGAGGAAAAGATCAAGGAAGATGAAGATATATTATTGGTAACCCATGCAGGGGTCATACGGCTAGCCTTATGTTGGATATTCGATGATATAGACTATTTCTTTAGATTTAAAGTGGATAATGGAAGTATAAATATTATCAGTATAGAGGATGGATATAAATTTATAAAGAAGTTGAATTATAGTCCAAAGCTCAAATAACTATACTAGGAGTGTTTAAATTGAGACAAATATCAAAATGTATCAAGACTATAGATGAACTGGATGTGGACTTATTTAATAGTTTAGGCTTAGGAGTAGAGATACAGGATTTTACAGAACCAAATCTATCGGAAGAAAAAAGAAAAGAAATAATTAAAGATTACAAAATAAAATTACAAGATTTCCATGGACTTAAAGCAATCCATGGTCCTTTTTTAGATTTAAAACCGTCAAGCCCTGATTTACTCATAAGGGAAGTTAGCTATAAAAGGTATTTAGATACAATAAATGCGGCAACAGAGTTAAATGTAGATTACATTATATTTCATAGTCAAATCAATCCTCAACTTAATGAACCCTTCTTAAGTAATTTAAATAATCACCAAGCAAAAGAGTTTTGGGATAGGATATTAGTCGAAACAGAATTTGAAGGTACTATAGTTATAGAGAATATATTTGAAGAGAGACCAAATATGCTAAAAGACTATATAAACATTGTAGACTCTAATATAAAAATCAATCTAGATATAGGACATGCTAAAGTAGGCAATTCTACTTTAGAGGATTGGATAATGATGCTGAAGGAGCATATTGCCTATATACATATACACTCAAATAATGGATTATATGATCAACATCAGCCACCAACTTTGACAGAAATTAAAAACTTATATAATTTACTAGATAAATACGAAATAAATCCAGTTCTATCCCTTGAATATAATATAGATAATATTGAAAAAGAGATTAATAAATATCTGTAGCTGATAGAAGTATGTTATAATATAAACAAACTTTTGTTTATATCGGAGGAGTTAATATGCAATTGGAAAAAATTCAATTTAGCGAAGATATACCTTTATTAATAACAATAAAATCAATAAACAGATACCCTATCCATTGGCATGAAGATATAACAGAGATAATTTTGCCTTTAAAGGGTTCAGTTGATATAGTAACTGATTTTGAAAAAAACACCATTGATGAAGGGGAGTTTTGGTTTGTTAACAATAGTTCAATACATAGGATAGAAAGCTCTACAAACTCTATAGTAGCATTTTTTTATATAGATTTAGAGTATTTTAAAGATAGTTTTAAATATATTAAGTATATGTTTTTTAGAAGCAATCCTTATTCTAAAGGCAAAATAGATCAATCAAACCATATCATAGACAAGGACCATAAAATCAGATTCAGAAATATTTTAGTTAGCACATTATCTAACTATCAAAATTATAAAAAGGAATCAGTATTTCCTGAAGAAGTACGGGAAAGATTATTAAACAAATTAGTTTATGCTATGGTTTATGAATTTAATTGGTTACAATTTATTGAAAGAAAAGATAGTTTTATTAGTTCTGTTCATTTAGATAGATATCATAGAATCATGAAGTATGTTGATGAGCATTATTCAGAAAAGATAACTTTAGATGATATTATTTCTATGGAATACATTACTAAAACATATTTTTCTCACTTCTGGAAGGAAATAAGTTCCTTTAGTTTCCAAGAAAGAATTAATTATGAAAGAGTTATTAAATCGGTTAAAATGTTGTTTTTAGATATAACCATTACAGATATATCGGATAGGTGTGGATTCTCAGATCCTAAATATTATTACAAGAATTTTAAGAAATGGTTTGGGTGTATGCCTTTAGAATTTAAGTCTCAATGTGAAGAATATACAAATAAGGGCTATAATTATGAAACAATGGCCTTTAAAGATGTAGATTATATAATAGAGGACTACCTAAAGAAATATTTTGAAATATATTTTAATAAAGATGCAGACTCTGAAGCCACAAATATTATCAATCATTATGCAAATATAAGATATTTGCATTTACTAGATAAAGACGGCGACCCTAAAATCCCTAAATACACGAATATTAATATTCTAGGAGAATACTGTTTTGATTTGAATGACGATGGATTTGAATTTAACTGGCATAATGTTGATGTATTGATTAACTTAGCTTTAGATATAGATTTTATACCTAATATTGTTATCGATAACTCAAATGTAAATCCTGGATATGTCCTAGAGGCAGTTACTGCTTTTGCAAATCGATGTATAGAATACTATGGAATAAAAGAGGTAAGCAATTGGAATTTCTATATAAATTATAGTAATTTATTAAAATACGATGATATAGATCATATTAGTAAAGAGTTAAGTAGTAGAATTAAAGATATAAAGATTAGTTATTTCTTTAAATATTGATAAATTAAATAGCCTTGACTATGCTAATTTAAAGGATTTTATGATATACTTGTATGTAATTTCAATTTGGCAGAGGAGGATTTTTATGACAAAAGCATTAAGCCCTAGAACAAGAATAATCATTGCTATGTTAATTTGGGGCACAATTGGTTTGTTTGTAAGAGGTATTCAATTAGACAGTATATCTATAGCATTTTTTAGGGCAGCAATTGGTAGTATTTTTTTATTATTAATTAGCTTCATAATAAAAGATAAAATAGATAAAGAAGTTTTAAAAAAGAATCTAATATTATTGATTTTATCTGGTATAGTACTAAGTATTAATTGGACAGCTTTGTTTCAAGCAATGAAATACACTACTATACCTATAGCCATTTTAAGTTATCATACAGCTCCAATATTTATTACAGTATTCTCTGCAATTTTCTTGAAAGAAAAAATTACAAAAAAGAATATAATGTTCTTAAGCTTAGCTATAGTTGGAGTATTATTAGTTTTAGATTCAGGTGGAGATATTGGGACAGCTATTAACCATACAAAAGGGATTATGTATGGTATTCTTGGAGCTGTTTCTTATGGTATTGCTATTATATTAAACAAATTAATCAAGGATTTATCAGGTTTTCAGAGAACCTTGATCCAATTATCTTTAGTTTCAATAATACTATTGCCTATTGTTATTGGACAAGGCAATGTAAATCTTGGTCAATGGGATTTAAAACAGTGGATATTAGTATTAATCATTGGTATTATACATACTGGATTAGCTTATTTACTATATTTTCCTTCAATAAAAGATGTTAAAGGAAGTACCATAGCAATTCTTACTTATTTAGACCCGATTATTGCTATATTGACTTCTTTTGTCTTTTTAAAGGAGTCAATGACACCGATTCAAGCACTAGGTGGAGCTTTAATTTTTGCCGCTGCATATTTTGGAGACAAATAGCCTGAGATGGCTATTTTTTTTGTTTTTGTCCTTTATATATTTTATGGTATAATATTTAGAGTATCGAATCATTTTTTTATTTTTATTGTTTTGGAGGTATAAATGAAGGATAAACTTAATGTGTTTTTAAAGAAATATATTTTTAGCTATTTAATCGGAATTATATTTTTAGTAAGTCATATTTATTTAAATTCATTGGGACCTAAGATATTAGGGTTAACATTTGATGCTTTAGAAGTCAATGGTTTTAGTAAAGATACTATATTTTACTATTTAAGCTTGCTGATATTGGTTTCAATGATTGGATTTGTGACAAGATTTACCTGGAGATATCTAATTATGGGTAATTCCAGGAAATTAGAATGTTATTTAAGAGAAGAGCTATTTAAGCACTTCCAAACTCTACCTGTAGAGTTTTATCAAGAAAGAAAGACAGGTGACCTATTAGCCTATGGAATCAATGATATATCAGCAGTAAGGATGACATTTGGTCCAGGGCTGGCTAATATAACCAACAGTATAGGTATGAGTATTATAGTAATATTTTCTATGTCCCAGTCAATAAATGCTAGATTGACACTATATTCATTGGTACCAGTACCTATTATTATATATTTAATGATTAAAATAGGTAGTTTAATAAGAAAGAGATTCACCATTGTTCAAGAGAATTTTGCAGCAATATCCGATAGGGTGCAGGAAAACATCTCCGGCATTAGGGTTATTAAAGCATATGTTCAAGAAAAAGAAGAAGTAGAGAAGTTTCAGGTATTAAATGAAAATATGAAAATGTCTAATATAAATATGGTTAGAGTATCATCACTTCTTACACCAATGATGGAACTTTGTTTTGGGTTTAGTTTTATGATAAGTCTTATGTATGGGAGTACATTAGTAAAATCCAATATTATTTCCCTAGGAGATTTTATTGCATTTAATGGATATCTTACTATGATTGTAAGACCTATAAGATCAATAGGTAGAGTTATCAATATATCTCAAAGAGGTATGGCATCCTATAAAAGATTGGATAGTATATTCAATATAAAATCTGATATTATCCATGATGTGGGAGATCCAGATTTAGTGGAAATCAAAGGTGATATTGAGTTTAAGGATTTAACATTTAAATATAAGAACACAGAAGAACCTGTTTTAAAGAATATTAATCTTAAAATAGAAAAGGGTATGACCTTAGGAATTATTGGTGATACAGGAAGTGGAAAAACCACATTAGTAGATATTTTATTGAGACTTTACAATATAGACAGAGGAATGGTATTTATTGATGGTAGAGATATCAATGATTATAGTCTGGCTGTATTAAGGGAAAATATAGGTTATGTTCCTCAAGATAATTTCCTATTCTCAGCAAGTATCAGAGATAGTATAAACTTCTCAAGGGATATATACTCCGATGAAGAGATTGCAGAAGCTACTAAATTAAGTGTTATCTATGATAATATAATGGATTTCACTAATGGTTTCGATACAATTGTAGGAGAGAGAGGAGTCAATCTATCTGGAGGTCAAAAACAAAGACTCTCCATTGCAAGGGCTATCATAAAGCAACCAAACATCCTAATATTTGATGATGCACTTTCTGCAGTTGATACAAAGACTGAGGAAAAGATATTAGAGCATTTTAAAGAGATTATGAACGGCCATACAGGTATAATAATAGCCCATAGAATATCAGCTATCAAAGATGCAGATATGATAGTAGTAATGAGTCATGGACAAATTGTAGAACAAGGAAGTCACGATGAACTAATATCGAAAAGAGGGTATTATTTCAATATATTCAAAGATCAATATAAGGAAGAAGCAGAGAAGGTGGAAAATGAAAAATAACAATATTAAAAGATTAATAAGATTAATATATCCATATAAGTTTTTAGTATTACTAACTGCTATATTTGTTTTATTGGCAAATGCAGCAGAAATAGTAAAGCCTATAATATTAAAAATAGTAATTGATGATTTTTTAATTGGCAACAAACCAGAGTCAGGACTTTACTCCATTAAGGCTATGTCGATTTTTTATTTGCTAGTTATTTGTCTTAACTCTCTATTCACTTATGCACAATCAAACATAATGAACTATGTTGGTCAAGGAATAGTAAGTGATTTGAGAAAGAAAGTATTTAGTCATATACAACATCTACCCCTTAATTATTTGCATAAGTATTCTACTGGTAGACTTATTACAAGAGCAACTAATGATGCTGAAGCTGTAAATGAAATGTTTACAGATGTTTTTGTTAGTTTATTTAAAGATATACTATTAATAATAGGTATAGTATTTGTAATGTTTCAATTAGATACAAATTTAGCTCTAATAGGTTTAGCAGCTGTACCTCTTATTGCAGTCGTAACTTACTATTTTAGAAGCACTATTAGGAAGAATTTCCAATTGGTAAAAAGTCTAATCGGGCAAATCAATGGTTTTTTAGCCGAGAACTTATCAGGGATGAAGTTGGTTCAGGTATTCAATAGAGAATTAGAAAAACAAAAAGAATTTGAAGAATTAAACGATAAATATAATGATGCTACCATATTTCAAATTAAGTTAAATAGTGTGCTGCGACCTATAATAGAGATACTACAAAATATTACCATAGCCATATTAATTTGGTATAGTATGGATAAGGTTTTGGACTATAGTCTGGAATTAGGGATTGTATATGCATTTACAAATTATATTAAGCAATTCTTTGCTCCTATAAATGATCTTGCAGAAAGTTACAATACTATCCAATCAGCATTGGTTTCTTCAGATAGGATATTTGAATTATTAGATGAAGAAGATGCTTTAGAAAATCTTGAAGTAGGTAGGGAAGTGCATGGATTTAAGGGAAGTATAGAATTTAAAAATGTCTGGTTTGCTTACAATGATGAAAACTGGATATTAAAGGACATAAGTTTTAAAATAAATCCAGGGGAAACTGCAGCCTTTGTAGGAGCAACTGGTGCAGGTAAGACTACTATTATCAATCTAATCACCAGATTTTATGATATCCAAAAAGGTGAAATATTAATAGATGATATCAATATAAAAGAATATAAACTTCATGATTTAAGAAAGAATGTAGCAGTTGTATTGCAAGACGTATTCTTATTTTCAGGAGATATTAAGAGTAATATTAGACTAAACTCTGATATATCCGATGAAGAAATAGAAAATGTAATTGATTTATCATATTCTAGAGATTTAATCAATGAATTACCTAAAGGTATAGAAGAGCCAGTAAGAGAAAGGGGTAGTACTTTTTCCACAGGACAAAGGCAATTGTTATCCTTTGCAAGAGCTATAGCCCACAATCCATCTATATTGGTACTAGACGAAGCTACAGCTAATATCGATACAAAGACAGAACTATTGATACAAAAGTCTATAGAAAGAATCTCAAAGGATCGTACAACATTGATTATAGCTCATAGGCTATCCACCATTAGACAAGCAGATACAATTATATTTCTAGACAAAGGCAAGATAATGGAAGTAGGAAATCATGAGGAATTATTGGCAAACGGCAAGTATTATAAGGAATTGTATGTGGCACAGTAATAATAAATATATTGAGTTTATTTATGTGGAAAAGAGATTCTTTAATGCTATAATACTAACATACTAACTTTTTTGGTTTATAATATTTTTCTAGGGTAGATTATATATATCTTTTTATTTGGAGGTATAGTAATGATCCAACAGGCTATTGTTTTTTCAGTAATAATAATTACTTTAATTATGTTTATAGATGGTCGAATTAGATATGAATTTGTATCAGCACTAGGACTATTAGTTCTTACATTGACAGGAATATTAAGTGCAGAAGAGTCTTTAGCAGGCTTTAGTCATTCTGCTGTAATAACAGTTACATCAGTATTGGTTATTAGTAGTGCTATTATAAAATCTGGAATGATTGAACGTTTAGTTGTATTATTAAATCGCAAAACTAATAATACATCAATTATGATAATGGGATTAATGTTAGTTACTGCATTTTTATCTGCATTTATGAACAATGTCGGAGCTTTAGCATTGATTTTACCAGTTGCACTTCGAATAGCTAAAGATAGCAAATTATCACCTTCAAGTTTTTTAATGCCTTGTGCATTTGCTTCTTTATTAGGTGGGATGATAACCTTAATAGGAACTCCCCCTAATCTAATAGTGTCAAATTATAGATATATAGCCCTTGGTACCTCATTTGATTTTTTTGACTTTGCACCTACAGGCATAGCCATGGTCTTTGTTGGTGTTGCCTTGACAATGTTCCTAGGACCCAAATTAATACCAATTAGAAAGAGTCAAAATGATGAAGGATTATTTAATATCGGGGAGTATTTATCAGAGGTAGTAATTACTACAAATTCAAAGATGGTTGGAAAAAAGATTAGAGATTTTTATGATATATACAAATTAGAAGTTGAGGTCTTAAGTATAATTAGAAACAAACATAATATTATTGTCCCCCATGCTAATGAAACACTAGCACCTGGAGATGAGCTGATAATTATGACTGATAGTCTAGAGCTAACTGATTTGATAAAGAGAACAGATGCATCACTTAAAGGTGCTAAATTAGATTATCTAGAATCAGTTCCACTATTAAAATCCGATGAATTTGCATTGGTAGAAGTTGTATTAAGAGAGGATTCTTTACTGGTTGGAAGAACAGCCATAGAGACAAAACTGAGAAATAGATATAATGTTAATTTAGTTGCAGTATCTAGAATGGGGTCGCTTTCTGTAGAAAGATTAAAATCATTTCGATTTAAGCCTGGTGATATCCTACTTTTGCAGGCACCTGTAAGCATATTGCAAGATATTTATAAAAAGTTAAATTGCTTACCCCTTGCAGAGAGAAGTGTTAATATTAACATGGGATCAAAGAAGATAGAACAATATATGCCATTAGCATTGTTTTTAATAGGAATAATCTTAACAACAGCAGGGATATTTCCAGTTCAAGTATCTTTCTCTGCTGTAGCCATAATATTAGTAGTTTTTAAATTTATAAGTCCTAGAGAATTTTATGATGCAATAGAATGGCCTACTGTGTTACTATTAGCTACTTTATTACCATTTGGAGTTGCTTTTCAAAAGAGTGGGGCTTCTTTTACTATTGCTAGTATATTGATGAAGTTGTCAAACGTTCTATCACCTAGTTTAATGATAGTTGTATTGATGATTATCACAATGATATTGACCAATCTTATTAGTAATTATGCTACTGCAGTATTGATGTCGCCTATAGCTGTAAGTTTAGCAAGTTCAATGGGAGTATCCCCAGATCCACTTCTAATGGGAGTGTGTATTGCTTGTTCATCGGCATTTTTAACTCCAATAGGACATCAATCTAATATGTTAGTAATGGGGCCAGGTGGTTATAAATATACTGACTATTTTAGGCTAGGATTACCTTTATCCATATTGGTTATTACGATAAGCACACCATTGATATTGTTATTGTGGAAATTTTAATTTGGAGGTTAATAAATGAAGTATATGAAACAGTTGTCAATTATATTGACAATTACATTTTTTGGTGAAATACTAAATAAAATATTACCTTTGCCTATACCTGGAAGTATTTATGGTTTTATAGTAATGCTATTATGTTTACAATTTAAAATAATTAAGATAGAGAAAGTTAAAGATGCAGGAAATTTCCTACTGGATATAATGCCATTAATGTTTGTACCTGCTGTAGTTGGTTTAAAAGTTATTTGGGGTGATCTATCCGAAAATCTTATGAAAATCATTATTATATCAGTATTAACTACAGTATTGGTTATGGTTATGACAGGAAAAGTGACGGATTTAATATTAGACAGGGATGGTGGCAAGCAAGGGTGGAGGAAATAATTAATAATTCAATATATTTTGGTTTGGCTTTAACACTTATTGCATATTTACTGAGTGTAAAGTTAAAAGAGAAGTTTAAGTTGACAATACTAAATCCAATTCTGGTATCGTCTATACTAATCATAATTATACTTGTTATTTTTAATATAGATTATGGTGCTTATAATGAAGGAGGTAAGTATATAAGCTTTTTATTAACTCCAGCAACAGTATGTTTAGCCATACCACTTTATCAACAGCTAGAATCATTAAAAAAGAGCACCAAGGCTATTATGATAGGCATATCTACAGGTGTAATTACAAGTTTATTAAGTGTAAGCGGATTATCAATATTATTAAATTTAGATAGAATAATTTATGTATCTATTTTACCTAAATCCATAACAACTGCAATTGCTATAGGAATAACAGAGGAGTTAGGTGGTGTACAGGCCTTAACCATACTGTCTCTCTTAGTAACTGGAATAACCGGTAATGTTATTGGTGAATATATATGTAAACTGTTCAGAATTAAAAATCCTATTGCTGTAGGATTGGCTATTGGAACAAGTTCTCATGCTATTGGAACCAGTAAAGCACTGGAAATTGGAGAAGTGGAAGGAGCTATGAGTAGCCTTTCCATTGCTATAGCAGGTTTATTGACAGTAGCTTTAGCACCTATAGTCGCAAACTTTATATTACTTTAAGGAGGAACTATTATGGCAGAAGTAACATTTGAAATAACTAAATCACTTGGAGTTTTGTCTGAATCACCTAAAGGTTGGACAAAAGAAATAAACTTAGTATCGTGGAATAAATATCCAGCAAAATATGATATTAGAGAATGGGATCCTGATCATGAAAAGATGAGCAAAGGTATTACATTTACTGCAGAAGAAATTAAAGAACTTAGAGATATACTTAACGGAATAGATTTATAATATAATTTGTCATCCTGAGCTTTGTACCCTGGGGCACTCCCCAATGACTTCCTACGGAGTAAGTCAAGGTTGGCGAAGGATCTTAGGAGGTTTTTCATGTTTACAATAGGTTGTCATTTATCCACATCTAAGGGTTATGGAGCCATGGGCTATGATGCTTTAGGAATAGGAGCAAATACATTTCAATTTTTCACTAGAAACCCTAGAGGTAGCAAAGCCAAAGACATAGATCCTTTAGATGTAGATAAGTTATTAAAGATAATTAAAGATAATAATTTTGGTAAGTTATTAGCACATGCTCCATATACGCTAAATCCTTGCTCTGATAAACCACATACAAGGGAATTTGCAAAGATTGTCATGGAAGATGATCTAAGAAGAATGGAATATTTGCCAAATAATTATTATAATTTTCATCCTGGCAGTCATGTAGGTCAAGGTGTTGACATAGGAATAGATTATATAGTAAGTCTACTAAATGAAATTCTCAAACCAGAACACACTACAACAGTATTGTTAGAGACAATGGCTGGAAAAGGAACAGAAATAGGTAGAAGTTTTGAAGAGTTAAAACGTATTATTGACGGAGTGAGTCTTTCGGAAAAGATTGGTGTTTGTTTAGATAGCTGTCACATATATGATGCTGGATATGATATAGTAAATGATTTAGATGGTGTATTAAATGAGTTTGATACAATAATTGGACTAGATAAATTATATGCTATACATTTAAATGATAGCAAAAATCCTTTTGAAAGTCATAAGGATCGTCACGAAAAAATTGGTGAAGGAAGCTTAGGATTAGAGACTTTTGATAGAATAATAAATCACCCTAATCTAAAAGACCTGCCATTTTATCTAGAAACACCTAATGAATTAGAAGGATACGCTGAGGAAATAAAGATATTAAAAGAACTTAGGCAATAATAGGACATGGGACATGGGGATAGTCCCAGACCACTGGTCCACAGTCACCATGTCCAACTTACATAAGACTCTCAATCAACTTCCTGAAGCTATACTCAAATTTCTTATCTGCCTCAGGGCTTCTTTTCTTGGCTTTTCCGTAGAACTTGTTTTGTTTTCTTAATTGTTGGTGTAGATATCGTCTATTTAACATTCCATCTATATTATCTTGAGTATATACGATACCATTCTGGTTAATAGGTATTGATTCTTTGGACAAGCACATTGCTGCTAATCCATAATCCTGTGTAATTACAATATCACCTTTATTAACAGCATTTACTATATAAAAGTCTGCGCTATCTCGTGATATATCCACTGAAACAATTGTTGCATAAGGATCTTTTATAACATGGGCATAGTTCTTAACCACCACTATCTCAATATCAAATTCCTTAGCAATATTTATGGCTATATCTACAACTGGACAACCATCTGCATCTATAAAAATTCTCATATCAATCAACTTTCCATTCACGTTTTAGAATTCCCATTTTAATAGTATCTGTATATTCCCCGTTTTCGTAATAGTTTTCTCTAATTATTCCTTCTTTCTTAAATCCACACTTTTCATAACAATTAATTGCTCTCTCATTAAATGCCCTTACATCTAATTCAAGCTTATTAAGATTGAGCTTATTAAATGCAAATTCTTGTAATAACTTAATAGCTTCAGTACCATAACCCTTACTTAGATTTTCTTTAGTTCCAATAACAATACCCAATGTGCCAACTCTATTAGGCCAATCGATTTTTATCATATCCAATTGTCCGATATATTCTTCAGTACCTTTGTGTGCTATTATAAAGCCTTTCATTTTGCCTTCAATCATGCTGTTTATAAAATTTTCTGTATCAGCTACTGAATGGGGATGTAGAAATACATTACTTAAATACTTAGTAATTTCATAATCATTGACCCATTTTCGCATATATGCAAAATCTTCTTTTCTATATTCTCTTAGAACAATTCTCTCTCCTTCTAATCTATACACTCTACTCACCCCTATTTTTTTACTTCATTATATCATAATAAATTATACAATTATATGTTTGGATAAATCAAATTATTACTAGTGTACTGTTACAAAACATACTTTTCTTTCCATAAATTATTATACCTAACAGAATTATTTTTAATGCTTTGGATTTCAGCCTCAGTAAGTTCTCTTTTAACCCTTGCAGGAGTTCCCATTACTAATGAATTAGGTGGTATATTCATACCTTCTGTGACAACTGAACCAGCTCCTATAAGACAGTTATTACCTATTACAGCACCATTTAATATAATAGACCCCATTCCAATTAAGCAATTATTCCCTATAGTACATCCATGTACTACAGCATTGTGCCCTACTGTAGTATAATCACCAATTTGAAGAGGATGATTTGCTTCATTGTGAAGTGATACATTATCTTGAATATTGGAGAATTTACCAACCTCTATACTATTGATATCACCTCTAGCTACAGCTCCAAACCATATGCTACTACCTTCATTCAAAGTTACATCTCCTATAATATCAGCAGATAATGCTACAAAAGTGTCTTTATGAATATTAGGAAGTTTGCCATCTATCTCTTTAATCATATATCTTCTCCTTACTTTTATATTGTATTTAATTAGTATACCACAATTAAAATAGTTAAAACACTGATAGGAATTAAGTGTATCAATACAAAACATCATTATTCTAAAAGTGTATCTACAAATTGTAAATATCATTGATTGTATCTATAAAATCAAGTAATATATATGTTAGAGGGTAATTTGCACGACATTTTATGCAAGGAGGAGACATTAGATTGGTTACAGGAAAACTTCCAAACGATTTACTAGAAAAAATAGTTTTAAAATATATAACACATAAAAGAGATGATATCATTACAGGTGCAGCAGTTGGTGAAGATAATGCATTGGTGAATTTTGGTGATGAAGTAGCTATACTTTCTACTGATCCAATTACCGGTGCTGTAAAGGATATAGGAAAATTAGCTGTACATATTTCATGTAATGATGTATCAACTAGTGGCGGAACTCCAGTAGGGTTGTTGTTGACCATATTGGCACCACCTGAAACTACTTATGAAGATATAGAGAAAATAATGAAGGATGCAGGAGAGACTGCTAAAGAACTAGATGTAGAAATCATGGGTGGACATACAGAGATAACCGATGCAGTTAATAAAGTTGTTATCACCACTACCGTAATAGGAAAAATAAAGAAAGAAAAACTCCAAAAAAGCGGTAATATTAATGTCGGAGATAAGATTTTGATTAGTAAAACGACTGCAATAGAAGGTACATCTATACTGCTGAATGACCTAGAATCATACTTTGCTGATAAAATGGATGCGGACAAGATTAAGGAAGGTCAAGAGTATGGCAGATTTTTATCAGTTCTAGAAGAGGGTAAAATTGGCGGTAAAGTAGGACTTAACTATATGCATGATATCACAGAAGGTGGAGTATTAGGAGCAGTATGGGAAGCTCAAAGAGCTATTAAAAAAGGTGTGAAAATTTATAAGGATCAAATACCTATTACAGACATAACAATAGAATTATGTAATATATTAGATATCAATCCTTTAAGACTTATATCCAGTGGTAGTATGCTTATGATAGCAAATGATGAGCAAGTTAAGTTACTAGAAAAAGAATATAAAGAAAAAAACATACAATTAACGGTTATAGGTGAAGTCGTGGAAGAAGGCATACACATGGAAGAGGATGCTAAGGTAGTGAACATTGAAGCACCTAAGGCTGATGAATTGTATAGAGCTTTAGGAAAGTTTAATGGGATTTAGTCTTTTAGATTAACCTAATTGCAAAGTTTTATTCAAGAGGATAGTTTAATTAGAGTTAAATAGTGTGGCTCCTATTCTGTTGGTTTATAAAAACAATGCTATTAAGTACAGAAAGGAGCTCTTTTTTAAGATTATCAAATTAACCAATGGAAGGATGTTTGTAATGGATAATAAATCTCAGATTAGACAAAGTTTAACCGCAAGACATCATGCTACATTATTTGCATATATTGTAAAAAGTTCTATTGATATATTTGGTAATGATTGTATACAAACATTAGAGAATGGTATAAGAAGATATGGTAATCAAAGAGGCTATAGAATGGCACAAAGAGCTTTGAAAGATAGAAATAAATTAGATATATTAAGTTATTTAATATATGGGGAATGGGAATCAGCCCCAAATGAAATGCAAATAGATTTCTATATTTCATCCTCAGATGTAAATATGACAGCTAGTAAATGTTCTTGGTATGATGAATGGAATAAAGAAAATTTATTAAGATACGGAGTTCTATATTGTGACTTTGTAGATGCAGCACTTTTGGAAGGATTCAATCCAGAATTAAAACTTGACTTACTAGAACATAGGACTAAGGGAGCAAAGAACTGCGATTTTTATTTTAGAGATGGGAATTTAAATATTGAGGAAATCAATGAAGCGTCAAGAACTAATAAATTGTTGGGTAAAACTACAAAAAAACATTGGGATTACCATATTGGACATATATATAAAACCCTAAAGCAAGAACTTGAAAAAGATTTTAGAGATGAAGGTTTAAGAGCTTTAAGAAATGCACTGGAAATGTATAGAGAAAAATATGGACAAGAAGTATACGAGATTTTGTTAGAATTTGAGGATACAAATTTTGATATAGTTGATGACTACGAATCAATAATTATTTAATATAATCGTAAGTATTTCAATGAAAAATGGGCATTCTAATGCTTTTTTTCATTGAAATAGATAAATATAATTTACTTTTATCTATCTAACTGAATATGTTATACTAATAGTATAATATTACTAATAAATTAAAAACCACCATAAGCTGATGAATTATATATAGCATTAAATAAGTAAGTAAAGCTTAATTAAAGTTTAATAAAAGGGTATAGTTATTAAAAAATAGAGGTGATTATATGAGCCACATGGAAAAGTACAATTATTGGCTAGAAAGTGAATATTTCGATGAAGAAACAAAGAAGGAACTTCGTTCCATATCAGATGAAAAAGATATCCAGGATAGGTTTTATGCAGATCTAGAGTTTGGAACTGCTGGACTTAGAGGCAAAATTGGTGCAGGTACTAATAGAATGAATAAGTATACTGTTGCTTTAGCTACCCAAGGTTTAGCCCAAACCATTATCAACAAGGGGCAAGAAGCTATGGATAGGGGTGTAGCCATAGCTTATGATGTAAGACAATATTCAGATGTATTTGCGGAAATAACTGCTAGAGTATTAGCTGCAAATGGAATTAAAGCCTACTTATTTGACGGTATTAGAACCACTCCAGTACTTTCATTCACTGTAAGAGAATTAAAGACAATATCTGGTGTAGTTGTTACAGCAAGCCATAACC
Organism: Tissierellaceae bacterium; assembly: GCA_031460505.1. GTDB lineage: Bacteria > Bacillota > Clostridia > Tissierellales > Tissierellaceae > JAAYTL01. The sequence goes on along the minus strand of JAVKTT010000003.1, from coordinate 107,830 downwards.
CTCGTGAATACAATGGATATAAAGTTTATTGGGAAGAAGGTTCCCAAATACTTGATGAAATTGCAAGTGAGATATTAGATGAAATAGGAAAAATTAATGATTTCAACGAAATAAAAATTATGGATTTAAATAAAGCTGCTAGCTCAGGACTAATTGAATATATTGGCAGTGAAATAGACGATAAATTTAATCAAGAAATTTTAAATATGACTATTAATGAAGATATTGATAAGGATATTAAAATTGTATATACACCACTTAATGGTACAGGAAATAAGCCAGTTAGGAGAGTACTAAAAGATAGAGGATTCACAAATATTATAGTAGTTCCTGAACAGGAAAATCCTGATTTTAATTTTACTACTGTTGGATACCCAAATCCAGAAGATCCTAAAGCATTTGATTATGCAGTTGAATTAGGTAAAAAAGAGAGTGCTGATATACTAGTAGCTACAGATCCTGACTGTGACAGAATAGCAATGATGGTTAACAATGGAAATAATGAGTTTATATTTATTAATGGAAACCAAACAGGAGCATTGTTAGTTAACTATATAGTATCTCAAAGATTCAGTAATGGTACACTTCCTAAGAATCCAGCTATTGTAAAGAGCATAGTTACAGGAGATTTAGGTAAGGCTGTAGCTAATAAATATGGTGTTGAGACCTTTGAAACTCTGACAGGTTTTAAATTTATCTGTGCCAAAGCAAATGAATGGGATTTAACTGATGAATATTCATTCTTGTTTGGTTATGAAGAGAGTATTGGCTATACTTATGGAACCCATGTAAGAGATAAAGATGCTGTAGTTAGTACAATGATGATCGCAGAGATGGCAGCATACTACAAAAAACAAGGCAAGAATATGTTAGAGGTTCTAGAAAATTTATACCAAGAATATGGTTATTATAGGGAAAAACTCATATCTGTAGTGTTAGAAGGCATAGAAGGAAGTAAAAGAATAGGTAGAATGATGGAACACTTTAGACAGGATCCAATTAGAAGTATAGGAGATATGAATCTAGAAAAAACCATAGACTATCTTTATGATGAAACTGGAAATGCAAAGAGTAATGTCTTAAAATATTTCTTAGATGACGGTTCTTGGTATGCAATTAGACCTTCAGGTACTGAACCAAAGATAAAACTATATATATATTCAAAAGATAAGGATAAAGAAAAAGCAGAGACTAAGATAAAATTAATAGAAACTGCTGTCACAGAAAAAATGTATAGCGTAGAGTAATACAGATTATTTATGGGAGAGCTTAGCTCTCCTTTTTGGTTTGCGAGGCATGTTGCCGAGCCGATGGTTTGAAAGAAAACCTATCACCTAGCTAATGGGAAGATAAGCTGTAGGCAAGGGCGTTTTCGGTGACGAAAGGGTCTGAAGGAAGCTGATGGCGATAGTTTGATTGATAACTCTAAGTCTAGATATTTCTTTTTGGGTCATGTTAAATATTTCCTTTCTCATACTGACATTTTATCAGAATAAATTTAATATGGCACTATCATAGAACAACAACAAAATATCAAAAAAACGTGTCAATAGTCAGTAAAAATGTCACCTAAAAGCATAGAGTTTTATTCAATGAAAATGTCACTAACATTTAGAATAGAACAACCACATTTATTCCACGGTCCTATTGACATGGGGCCCCTGACCCCTCTGGACACCAATTTATGGCAGAAATACACAATAATAGGCGGTTTTGCGCCTCAAGATCTTACCAGAGGGGTCTACCCCATATCAATAGGCTTTCGCGGCATAAACGCTTAAATAATGGTGTTTACGAATTTATGATTTAAAATAGGCACAAGAAAATAAACTCTTGATAAAGAGCCCTAAAATGAGTATGATATTTTAAAGAGTGGAATCTCTTTATGCCCATGCCCTAGTGGAGTTGAACAATCCTTTTAAGATCTCATCGATCTCTGTATCTGGTTCATACAGACTGTTCCCTCCATAGGGTATGGTTTTTTCGTTTAAAGCTATCCTCCAAGGATGATTTTTAGGTGGTTTAGCTTGGCCAACCTTTTCCTTAGGCTGATAAGAAATTGCCTTCTTAGGTCGTTCATCTAATTCTTTTGCATCGTAAACCACATCTGAATACATAGCCTTAACACCAATTTTACTGCTTGTTAAAACGGTTAATTTAGCTTTTGGCAATGCACTGGATTTCTTATCATTTTTCATGAGTTGATAATACTTTCCACCATAAGCAAAAGCAGAACTTTCAATAATAGTGCGCTCTTCTTTAATACAAAGAATGTAATCAAGATTAATGTTTTCACCCAATGCTCTAAATGCAGGAGTAGCATCTTCAGGAGAAACACCAAATTTTTGATTGTACTTAATCATAAACTCAGATAAAAAAGAATTTGCATGTTCAATAGTTGTGATACCATGTATTTTAAATTCAACAGGTAATCTACTTTGAAGAGTTCCCCATAGTCTTTCAATTCGTCCCTTAGCTTGTGGAGAATATGCCTTGATAAGGTTAATACCTAATTCATCCATAGCCCTACCAAACTGAGTTAAATTAACAGTTTTTCCATCTAACTGATCCTCAATAGATAACTTATCATAATTACGTGGTACGAATACTGGATGACGATCGCAATAAATACTAGTAGGAATACCATGGTTAGAAACCATTTGCCTAACTATCTCAAAATATCCTTCCATACACTCATTAGGAGTAAAATAAAGAGCTAGAATTTCACCAGTAGCATCATCAATAGCACCATGAAGATCAAAAGGGTCACTGCCAATAATCCACTTATGTGGTGAAGCATCAATTTGAACCAACATTCCTTTTTGAGGTTTTCTTTTTCTTCGGTGATGAGCTTTTCGTTTACGATGTTTCTTAGGGCTTTTAATACCGGCCTCAGTTAAAATTCTATGTATAGTGGGATAACTAACTGTTACATCTTCGTGTTCTCCAATTAATTCATGAAAATGATTAAAATTAGCTTCTTTGTACTTAGTTTGTTTAAGTTCAATAATTAAATCCTTAATATCGTCCGTTGTAGCATGTTTTGGCTTCCTACCTCTATTTTTATGGATAATGAACGCAGGTCCTTCGTCAACAACCCCTTTCTTTAACCTTAATACTTGTCGTTCACTTAGGTTTAAAAGCTCAGCAGCTTCACGAATAGTTAATACTCCATCAATAGTTTGATTGATGACTCTAAGTCTAGATATTTCTTTTTGGGTCATGTTAAATATTTCCTTTCTCATACTGACATTTTATCAGAATAAATTTAATATGACATTATCATAGAACAACAACAAAAATATCAAAAAAACGTTTACATTTATAATATATTGTGCTATTATATTGTTAAACAAATAATCAGAATACGGTTCGGTAATACTGAACAAAATAAAATGGAGGACAATATGGCAAAGACAGGAAGGGTACAAGCTATAGATAGAGCTATTAAAATTCTAGACTGTTTTAATGAAGACAGAAGGGAGTTAAGGCTTTCAGAAATATCTGATATGCTTGATATAAACAAAAGTACAGTTCATGGGATTATCTCAACTCTAAAATTTCATGGACTAATAGATCAAGATGAGGAAACACAAAAATATAGATTAGGTTTACATTTAATGAGGTTGGGGGATATTGTTTCTAACTCTTTAGATATTAGAAGTATAACTTCACCAGTAATTGATAAAGTTTGTAAAGAGCTACAAGAGACTGTTCATATTGGGACTCTTGATGATATGGAAGTTGTTTATATAAACAAACAAGAATCAAATCAGTCTATGAGAATTTTTACAACTATAGGTGCTAGAAACCCGGCTTATTGTACAGGTGTAGGTAAATCGATGTTAGCATATCTTGATGAGGAAATTCTTATGAATAAGTTGCCGGATAAACTTAATTCGATTACACCAAAAACAATTACAGACAAGAACGAACTCTTACAGAACCTAACTAAAGTCAAATTAGATGGTTATGCTTTTGATGATGAAGAAAACAATATTGGCCTTACTTGTGTAGCCGCACCAATATTTGATCATTCTGGACGAGCTAAATATGGAATCAGCGTTTCAGGTCCTACTATAAGAATGACATATGAGAAGATAAATAATTCAATAAAGGTTGTTAAAGAGGCAGCAATGGAAATATCATATAAATTAGGTTTTGAGAAATAACGGGCATCTTAGAAGCCCATTTATTTGGACAATATGTGTAAACCTAGTTCATTAATGCCGAACGACAATAATAGACGATCTCACATATTGTGTAGTATGGTTAGCAAATACTCTATGGTATATGGAGTGTGTATATCTAAATAGAAAAGGGGTGTATTAAATTGGAAAAGGTGAAGGTTGGAGTTATTGGTCCTGGGAATATTGGACTGGATCTATTATATAAACTAAGAAGAAGTGAATATTTGACTCCAGAATTAATTGTAAATGTCAGACCTTCAAAGGGGATTGACTATGCAAATAATTTGGGAATTAGGACTTCAACAGATGGTGTTCAAGCGATAATTGATGAAGAGGATATTGAAATAGTTTTTGATTGTACTAGTGCTTCAGCTCACTTGGTGCATGCACCACTGTTAAAGGATGCAGGAAAGTTTGCAATTGATTTAACACCAGCAGCTGTAGGACCATATTGCGTGCCAGCAGTCAATCTTACAGATGAATTAATAGAAGGTAGTAACGTTAATCTTGTAACTTGTGCTGGGCAAGCTACAGTACCAATAGTTGCTGCTATTAATGAAGTCGCAGATGTAGAATATGCTGAAATAGTATCATCAATAAGCAGTAAAAGTGCTGGATCAGGTACTAGAAAGAATATTGATGAATTCACTGTGACAACAGCTAAAGCTCTAAGAGATGTAGGAGGAGCAGATGAGTCTAAGGTTATTATAATTTTAAATCCTGCTGAGCCATCTATTTATATGAGGAATACAGTTTATACTAAAGTTAGAAATAGAGATATGGCTCTTATTAAAGATTCAGTTAGCAAAATGGTTGAAAAGATAAAAGAATATGTACCCGGTTATAGGATATTGTTAGATCCAATAATCCAAGATGATGTTGTTACTACAATGATAGAAGTAGAAGGATTAGGTGATTATTTACCTGTGTATTCTGGCAATCTTGATATAATAAATGCAGCTGCAATTAATATTGCTGAAAATTATGCTAAAAAGATACTAGGAGGTGTTGTAAATGACTAAGATAATCTTAACAGATACTACATTAAGGGATGGTAGTCATACAGTATCTCATAAATTTACACCTGATGATGTAAAGAAAGTTGTTAGTGCACTTGATCAGGCAGGAATAGGTATAATAGAACTGGGTCATGGAGATGGATTGACTGGCTCCACAATTAATTATGGTTTTTCAGATTACGATGATTGTGAATTAGTTAAGGCTGCAGCATCAGTAATTAAAAATGCTAAATTGGCAGTTCTCTTATTGCCTGGAATTGGAACAGTTGAGGACCTTGCAAAAGCTAAAGGAAGTGGAGCGACTGCTGTTAGAATAGCTACTCACTGTACAGAAGCAGATGTGGCAGAGCAACATATAAGGGCAGCTAAGGAAATGGGATTATTCACAGTAGGATTTTTGATGATGGCACATCTAACCGATGTTGATAGACTTGTTGAGGAAGCATTGAAAATGGAATCATATGGGGCGGATGTAGTATATGCAACTGACTCAGCTGGTGCAATGTTACCTAAAGATGTAACAGAAACAATAACTGCATTAAAGAAAAATTTAAAGATTCCTATAGGCCATCATAGTCATAATAACCTTGGCGTTGCAATAGCAAATAGCTTAGCAGCTATAGAAGCTGGAGCAACATATATTGATGGGTCATTATCAGGACTAGGTGCAGGAGCTGGAAATACCTCCATGGAAACATTAGTAGCTGTCCTAAATAGGATGGGTATAGATCACAATGCAGATTTATATAAGACTATGGATGCAAGTACAAATGCATTGTTGCCAGTTATGAAAGGTAAGGGACTCATGACACAAACAAATTTAGACGCAATGATGATAGGCTATGCTGGAGTATATTCTAGTTTTATGCTTCATGCTAGAAGAGCTGCTGAAAGATTTAATGTAGATGTTCGAGATATATTGATGGAGCTTGGCAAAAGAAAAGCTGTAGGTGGCCAAGAAGACTGGATAATTGAAGTAGCAAACGATATCAAAATGGGTTAGTTAAGTTTATTAATTATAAGATTATGGAGGGATAAAATGTCAAATCTTGGATTTAGAATTTTTACTAGTATTGAGAGACCTGATAAAGAACTAGTAAAACAATTTGCGAGTCTTCCTGTAGCAAATATTGCAGACAATATGGGAAGGATAGCATGTATTGATACTGCTATTAAACCATTTAATGAAGCAAAACTTTTAGGCTGTGCTGTTACAGTTAAAGCCCCTCAGGGAGATAATCTGATGTTTCTTAAGGCATTAGATATAGCTCAGGAAGGAGATATAATTGTAGTTGATGGTGGTGGCTATATGGGAAGAGCACTTTGTGGGGAAATTATGATGAGATACGCAAAACATAGAAAATTAGGTGGTTTCCTAGTTGATGGTGTAATAAGAGACAAAGATGCTACATCAAAATCAGATTTCCCTGTTTACGCTAGGGGAACAAATCCAAACGGTCCTTATAAAAATGGACCTGGTGAGATAAATGTCCCTATAACTATTGGTGGACAAGTAGTTTTTCCTGGAGATATAATTGTGGGCGACGATGATGGAGTAGTGATTATCAGGCCAAATGATGCACTTGAACTTCTAGAGAAAGTAATAAGATTTAATAAAAATGAAGAAGTTATAATCAAAGGTCTTGAAAATGGGTTGGGTATGGATAGAGAATGGATAGATAAGACTTTAATAGAAAAAAATTGTGAAATTTTGTAAGTTATATTTTATGTGTAATCACTGAATAGGAGGTGTTTAAGTAATGATTATAGGAGATATAAAAAATTGGGTATCGGAAAGAAATGCATATTCAGATGTTATGAGAAATTGTATAGATTACTTAAAGGATAGTGATTTTAATAAATTTACAATTGGTAAATATAACATAATTAATGATAGGATCATTGCAAATGTAAAGGATAATATTACAAAACCGAAGGATGAAATTAGACCAGAAATTCACTTGAAATATATAGATATACACTTTATATATTCTGGTATGGAAATCATGGAGTATAGCCCCAATAATTCAGAATTAAAAGTAGACATGGATTTACTAGATAAAAATGATGTGCTGTTTTACCAAAGTATGAGCAATGAAACATCATTCATAGTAAATGAAGGTATGTATGTGGTCTTTTTCCCGGAAGAAGTACATCGAACAAGCTGTTTAGTCGATGATGAGAGTCTTGTGAAAAAGGTTATTATCAAAGTTCCCATTGATGAATTTTAAATATTTCATTAGAACCCTAAGATTGTGAGGTATATAAACATGAAAAAAAAATATATTGATGTGTTAGCTGCTTTGTTTACAATTATTTTTGCTTTCTTATTTGGTTATTTTACAAAAGATATAAAACTTATTGATGTAGACGTGTTAGGAGGAAGATTTTTCCCTAATATTTTATCAATTATATTAGGCATACTTGGAATAAGCCTCCTTATTACTAGCTTATATAAAATAAAAGTAGATAATAATAATATTGACAATGATGTAGAAATAATTGAGGATAGTAGCACAGTTGTTACTAAGTCTTATGGAAAACTAAAAGTTTTATCTAGATATCCAGATATTATTAGTATAATCCTATTATTCATATACACGATTTCGATGAAATACTTGGGATTTATTATTTCCAGTGTTATTTACTTATTTTTGCAAATGAATGTTTTATCAATATATAGGAAATCTAAAAACTATTTATTGTATGGATTAGTATCTGTTGTTGTACCTATTATAGTTTATTATATTTTCACACAAATTTTTAGTTTAACGTTACCTGAAGGTATCTTAGGTTAAAGGAGGATTCTTAATGTTAGAAATGCTGGTAAGCGGATTTGCGTCTGTATTGAATATTAATATTATCTTACTTATTTTTGTAGGTGTTGTTATAGGGATTGCTTTTGGATCAGTACCTGGATTGACTGCTAATATGGCTGTTGCATTATTTATCCCTTTAACTTTTGGATTGGAGGCTTTAGAAGGGTTATCAATATTAGTTGGATTGTATGTTGGTGGAATTTCAGGTGGATTAATTTCTGCTATACTATTAAATATTCCTGGAACTCCAGCGTCAATCGCAACAACTTTTGATGGGCACCCCATGGCTGAACGCGGTGAAGCGGGTAAGGCGTTGGGCGTCGGGACAGTAACTTCTTTTATAGGAACTATTCTTGGTATTTTGGCATTGTTATTTATTGCTCCTTCACTTGCTGAAATTACAATAAAATTCGGACCGATTGAGTATTTCTCAGTTTCTATTTTTTCACTTACAATGATTTCGGTGCTATCTAGTGGAAATATGTTAAAGGGTATAATTAGCGGTGTTCTAGGTATTGCAATTTCAATGGTAGGATTATCTCCTATCGATAATGTACCAAGATATACATTCGGTTATTATGAGTTTGAAACGGGGTTTGCATTATTACCAGTGATGTTAGGCTTATATGCTGTATCGGAAATTTTAAAAGCAGCTAAGGATAATCAGGTGATAAGTAAAAGTGATATTAAAGACTATAAAATTAAAGGTCTTGGATTTTCATTATCAGAATTGAAATCACAGATAGCAAATATAATTCGTTCAGCTGCGATAGGAATTGGATTAGGTGTTTTACCAGGAATTGGATCTAGTACAGCGAACTTAATTGCTTATAGTGCTGCAAAGAATCAGTCTAAGTATCCAGAAAAGTTTGGAACTGGAATAATAGATGGAATTGTTGCATCTGAGACAAGCAATAATGCTGTTATAGGTGGAGCGATGACAACACTAATGACAATAGGGATTCCTGGAGATGCAGTTACTGCTATGTTACTAGGTGGATTCATGATTCATGGCATAACACCAGGTCCTATGCTATTTAAAACTAATGGAGAACTTGTATATGGGATATTTGCTGCTTTAATTTTATCTGCTATCTTTTTCTTAATAATTCAAATGCTTGGAATGAGAGGATTTGTTCAATTATTAAAAATTGATAAAAGTATCTTACTTCCTGTAGTGGTTACATTATGTATTGTTGGTTCATATGCCACAAATAATAGAATGTTCGATGTAATATGCTTAGCAGGATTTGGTGCTTTTGGTTACTTTTTAGATAAATTAGGTTTTAGTTCAGCACCTTTCGTACTTGGTTTTATTCTTGGACCAATGGTTGAACTAAATCTAAGAAGGGGGTTAATGTTTACAAAAGGAGATTTTCTTATGTTTTTTACTCGTCCAATATTTGTATTATTTATAGCTATTTCAATAATTACCATTATAATAATAGCAAAAAAAGAGTATGGAAGAAAAAAGACTGAAGTAAGCAAAAACTAGTATGTTAAATATCATGTGCAGTCCCAAGGGGTTGCGTGTTAGGGAGGTGTTATTTTCTATACTAATTCTGAAGATTTTGAAACATGCAACAAAATTAAAGTCAAATGATTAGGGGGATTATTAAATGAAAAAAATTATGTCCAAATTGTTAATGCTAGTGGTTGTGTTAGTTTTATTTACTGGATGCACACAGTCTGGTAATATACCAGATTCAAAACCAGATTCAGAGGATGTTGTATCAACAGATACTTTAGAATGGCCAGAAAAACCTATTCAAATTATTGTTGGAGCAGGAGCGGGTGGAGATTCAGACTTTAATGCAAGAGCTATTTCTGAATTCATTAATTCTGAATTGGGGCAACCAGCTGTAGTGGTTAATGTTTCTGGTGGTGGGGGCTCAGTTGGTGCAAGGCAAGTATATGATGCAAAGCCAGATGGATATAATGTACTTTTGACTCATACAAGTTTATTAACAAATATAGCTTCTGGCATGGTTGATTTTGACCTAGATGATTTTGAAATGATTGGTGTATTAAGTGAAAATCCTGGAGATTTAATTATTGTTAATGCTAATTCAGAGTTTAGGACTCTTGATGATCTAGTTAAGGCTGCAAAAGCAGAACCAAATAAATATAATATGGCTGTAAATACTGGCTCAACAACCCAAATAATTGCATCCATGTTAGAATCAGAAGCAGATTGTAAATTTAATTTCGTAGACGGGGGAGGCACAGCTGATAAAACTGTTGCACTTTTAGGACAACAAATAGATGTTACTGTACTTCCATATGGGGCTTCAAAAGATTATATTGAATCGGGAGATTTTAGACCACTGGCAGTAGTAAGAAGTGAACGCAATGAAAAGTTTTCTGATATACCGACAGCAAAGGAATTAGGCTATGATATCGTACTTCCAACAAGATATTTTCTTGTAATGCCAAACGGAACACCACAAGATATTGTAAATAAGTTTACTGAAGCAGTAGAGAAAATTGTTACTTCAAATACTGATTATGCAGAAATGATAAATAAGGCATACTCTCAAGACCCTTTATGGATGGATGTAGATACTGCAAAATCAGAACTAAAAAAGATGCAAGACATAGTTGATGAATTTATCATTAAATAAATTGACTATAGTAAATTTTGATTTAGTAAAACATTTAAGTACCTAGTCATTCAAAATATACGTATATTATACAAAATGTATAGTGTAGAATAACAAAAAAGCCCACAGACCAATTTAATACGGTAATGTGGGCTAAACTTTATTCCATATATTGTATTAGAAATTACATTATGGTACACTTTTATCAAGAGATGTTTGTAATTTGGGAATTGTCAAAAAACTATAAAGGGAGGAATTAAATTGTACGAAATAGTTGGTAAAGAATTATTGGCACCAAGTATATATTCAATGGATATATTAGCGCCAAGAGTAGCAAAAGCTGCACAACCAGGTCAATTTGTTATAGTAATCGTTGACGAAAACGGTGAGAGAGTCCCCCTAACTATTTGTGATTTCGATGTAGACAAAGGCACAGTAACTATAGTAACTCAAGCTATAGGAAAATCCACTAAAAAATTAGTTGCAAAAGAAGTTGGTGAATACATAAAGGACTTTGTAGGTCCATTAGGAAAACCATCAGAATTTGTTAATGAAGATATAGAAGAATTAAAGAAAAAAAATATCCTATTTGCTGGTGGAGGAGTAGGTGTAGCACCTATAGTACCGCAAGCAAAATGGTTGAAAGAAAAAGGCATTAATTTTACTATATTAACAGGATCTAAGAATAAAGACTTTGTTATTTTAGAAGATAAATTTTCTCAATTAACTGATAATCTTTTCATAGCTACGGATGATGGAAGCTATGGTTTTCATGGTTTTGTAAATAGTGGAATAGAAGAATTAGTAGTCAATCAAGGCAAAGAATTTGATTTTTGCGTAATTATAGGGCCTATGATTATGATGAAGTTTACTTCCTTAACAACAAAAAAACTTGGATTACCAAGTATAGTTTCATTGAACCCAATAATGGTAGATGGTACGGGTATGTGTGGCGCTTGTCGTGTAACAGTAGGAGGAGAAACAAAATTTGCATGTGTAGATGGTCCAGAGTTTGATGGACATTTAGTAGATTGGGATGAAGCCCTTCGAAGACAAGCACAATACAAAGAAGAAGAAATCCAAAAAGACCATGACTATTGTGAACTAGTAGGAGGTATGACTAATGAGTAAATTTACTAGAATACCAATAAGCTACCAAGACTCGAGTGAAAGGATATACAACTTTGATGAAGTATGCCTAGGTTATACAAAAGAAGAAGCAATGCAAGAGGCAAAAAGGTGTATCCAATGTAAAAATCCAACATGTGTACCTCTATGTCCCGTAAGCATAGATATTCCTAGTTTTATATATGAAATAGCAAATGAGAATTTCAAAGAAGCAGCACAAATATTGGCAGATTACTCAGCACTTCCAGCAGTATGTGGGAGAGTATGTCCACAAGAAGATCAATGTGAAAAGACATGTATACTAGGTAAAAAGGGAGAACCAATAGCCATAGGAAAATTAGAAAGATTTGCAGCAGATTGGGCTATAGAAAATGGACTAAAATTAGGTAGAACAAAAGAATCAAATGGCCATAAAGTTGCTGTAATAGGCTCAGGACCAGCAGGTATTACATGTGCAGGTGAACTAGCTAAGGAAGGCTATAAAGTCAAGATGTTTGAAGCACTACATGAGCCAGGTGGAGTATTAGTATATGGAATTCCAGAGTTTAGACTTCCAAAAGAAAAAGTTGTAAAAGTAGAGCTAAACAATCTAAAAGAACTTGGTGTAGATATAGAGACAAATGTTATAGTAGGCAGAACAATCACAGTAGATGACATATTTGATGAAGGATATGAGGCAATATTTATAGGCTCTGGAGCAGGTCTTCCAATATTTATGACTATTCCAGGAGAAAATACAAATGGTGTATACTCAGCAAATGAATTCTTAACGAGAAATAATTTAATGAAAGCATATAGAGAAGAAACAGATACTCCAATAAAAGTAGGGAAAAGAGTAGCAGTAGTAGGTGGAGGAAATGTTGCAATGGATGCTGCAAGAACTGCAAAACGACTTGGAGCAGAAGTACATGTAATATATAGAAGAACAAAGGATGAGTTACCAGCTAGAGTAGAAGAAGTTGAAAATGCAATGGAAGAAGGAATAATATTTAACTTCCTAACTAATCCAGTTGAGGTCCTAGGAGACGAAAAAGGTTGGGTAAAAGGAATAAAATGTATAAAAATGGAACTTGGTGAGCCTGACGAATCAGGAAGAAGAAGACCTATTCCAATAGAAGGCTCAGAGTCTGACTTTGATGTTGATACAGTTATAATGGCCCTAGGTACATCACCAAACCCATTAATACCGAGAACAACGGATGGATTAGAAGCAGATCATCGAAATAGAATAAAGACTTTAGATGATTATGGTAAAACAACAAGAAAAGCAATATTTGCTGGTGGAGATAATGTTACAGGTTCAGCTACAGTAATACTAGCAATGGGTGCAGGTAAAGAAGCAGCTAAAGCAATAGATGAGTATATAAAAGAAAAGAGTTTACAAACAAACGAATAAATAAACATATAACCGCTGAAAACCTATTTGTTATTCTGAACGCTCCACTCAGGATGGCATTCTCGTCTTCAGTGGTCTTCCTTTATTTCAATTTATATGCTATAATATTTAGGGTTTCGAAATTATTATTTTATATGATAGTAGGAGATGAAGTTTTGTATGAGTGAAGCTTTACATAGTAAAAAGAGTATAAGAGAAGAGATAAGTAAGATTGCAGGACCGGTATTTATTGAGCTATTATTAGGTACATTATTTGGAATGGTAGATATGATGATGCTTGGCAACTACGGAAATGAAGCTACTCAAGCGGCAGGTATTGCTGCAGTAGGAATTACAAATCAGTTTGTATTTATTGGATTATCACTTGTTCAATCATTAAATACTGGTGCCACAGCTATGGTAGCCCGCTATTTAGGTGCAAAGCGTACAGATAGAATAGAGTCAGTAGTTAAGCATATTATTGTATTGACTCAAGTTTTGTTAGTACTTCCTATGTTAATGTTAGGATTAGGTTTTACAGTACCTATTATGAAAGCTTTAGGTGCTTATTCAGACACTATTGCAGTAGGTAGCAATTATTTTAGAGTAATAATGTTAGGATTTATATTTCAGGCATTTAACTTCTCCATAGTCGCATCATTAAGAGGGGCTGGAGATACTAAGACACCAATGAAGATAAATATAACTTCAAATGCACTTAATGTTGTTGGTAATGCAGTTTTAATCTATGGACTATTTGGAGTACCAGAGTTTGGAGCAACAGGGGCAGCTATTTCAACAGCTCTTTCCCATGTGTTTTCATGTATATTACTTACTAGGTATATATTTAAGGAAGATAGTACAATTCATATAAATCTAAAAAATAAATTTAAATTTAATAAAGATATTATATATAACTTGACTAAGATAGGAATACCTGCATCTTTAGAGCAGATTGCAATGAGAGTTGGAATTTTAATATTTACAAAAATAATTGCTAGTTTAGGTACTGTTGCTTATGCTACTCACCAAATTGCAATTAATATTCTGAGTTTATCCTTTACACCAGGTCAATCTTTTGGTATTGCTGCTTCTACTATGTCTGGCAGAAGTTTAGGTGCTGGAGATTCGGATTTGGCCGAAAAGTATGTTAAAGAATGTAGTAAAATAGGTTCCTTTATATCATTTTTAATGGCAGGATTATTCTTTTTCTTTGGTGCACAAATCGCAGGACTATATACTTCTAATAACGAAGTAATAAATGAAGCAGCCAGTGTTCTTAAATTGATTGCTTTCATACAGCCCTTCCAGAGTTCTCAACTAATATTAGCTGGTGGATTAAGAGGAGCTGGAGATACTGTTTGGACTTTGATATCTACATTTATTGGGATATTATTGATTAGAGTGATATTAGCATATTATTTTGTTATAGTATTAGAAGTGGGTTTAATAGGAGCTTGGTTGGCAATTCTAATTGATCAATTTATGAGATGGATTATGATAAACCTAAGATTTAGAACAGATAAGTGGAAATATATAACCTTAAGATAAAACAGCTCACGCTGTTTTATTTTTTTACATTAATGGTATAATGAAGGAGAGGTGAGATAATGGTACTTACTATATGTTTTGATCCAGTATTGGAAAGTAAATATTATGTAGATAGATTGCTTCCAAGGGTAGAAAATCTTGCAAATAAGAAGATCTATAATGTTACAGGTAAAGGAATTATAAGTGGACGAATTCTAAACAACTTAAATATAGATGTATTTGCTACAGGGTTTTTAGGAGGTTTACATGGTCAATATATCTTTAATAAGTTAAAAGATATAGAAATATATAATGATTTCATTTTTGTTAAAGATGAGACTAAATCCACTGTTACAATTATACAGGACAATGATTTACTTACTAGTATCATAGGAGAAAGCCCTAGGATAACAAGAGAAGAGCTAGGATCTTTTTATAGTTCATATGGTAAGGTATTAGATAAATCGAGTATTGTTATAGGTCAAGGAAATCTCCCAATAGGTTTACCAAATGATATATATTATGATTTAATAAACTTAGCGAATAGAAACAATAAAAAGTTTATTTTAGAAGCTAAAGGTGAAGAATTAAAATATGGTTTAGAAGCAATTCCTTTTATGGTGAAGCTAGATAAGGAAGATTTAGAACACTTAAGCCACTTGCAATTAGATTTTGAAAATGAGATTATAAAGGTTGGATATAGCCTTTTAGAAAAGGGAATTGAATTAGTATGTATAGACTTAGACGAAAAGGGTTCAATTGTGCTGACTAAAGATAGAGGCTACAGATTAGAATTAGATAATGATGCAGACAATCTCAGCAAAGATCAAGGCTATATGGTAGCTGGTTTTGCCTTTGGGTTATATAAGAGTTATGATTTAGAAACCACAATGAGACTAGGCCAAGCATCCAGATTGGCTTATGCAATGGAAGATGATTTAGACCGGATTGACATGAGTGATATCAAAAGGTTTATGACCAAGATAGATATAATGCAAATAAATTATTAGGAGGACTTTATGGACAAATTTACATTAAACAGAGAAGATACAGTATTATTTGTAATTGATATACAGGAAAGATTGGTGCCTGTAATGAAATATAAAGATCAGGTAATTAATAATACTAATATACTACTGACAGCAGCAAAAGAAATGAATTTCCCAGTTATAGCTACGGAACAGTATCCAAAGGGATTAGGCAGAACTGTGCCTGAACTACTAGATTTAATTGAAGAAAAGAATATTTATGCAAAGAATAGCTTTACAGCTTACACAGATGAAGTAAAAGAAGTTCTTAAATCCTTAGGAAAGAAAAAAGTATTGATTACAGGTATGGAAACTCATGTATGTGTATTCCAAACAGCTAGGGACTTAATTAATGAAGGATATGAAGTGTTTTTAGTTAAAGATGGCGTATCTTCTAGAACAAAGGATAACTATCTAAATGGATTAGACTTGATTAAATCTCTTGGTGCTGTTATAACAAATACTGAAACCGCTGTATTTGATTTATTGAAAGTATCAGGTACTCCTGAATTTAAAATTATGTCAAAGATGATTAAATAAACTAACGATAGACCGACCTTTAGGCTGGTCTATTTTAATATAATGGTGGAATAAGAGGATTAATGTGATATAATTTGAGATGAAAAGGGGGTAGCAGCCTTGATTAAGTTTGTACATACTGGGGACATACATTTAGGTTTACAATTTAATAATGTTTCATTTGATAAAGAGACTGCAGTAACTAGAAGAAATGAGCTATGGTCTACTTTTCAAAGACTTGTAGAATATACAAAGAATAATAATATAGATTTTTTATTTATTGCTGGAGATTTATTTGAATCAAAATATTTTACATTAGGGGATATGAAAAGACTAAGAGACATTTTAAAAGATGCTATAAATGTGAATATAATAATTTCAGCAGGCAATCACGATTACCTTAATAAAGACTCACTATACAATAAAGTAGATTGGAGTGAGAATGTATTCATCTATAATGGAGACGGAGTTCAAGAAATAGATTTTCCAGATCTAGATACAGTAATATATGGATATAGTTGGGATAGAGTAGAAATCAAAGAAAATCGTCTCATTGATAATTATGATTTTCAAAGTCTTAGAAGTAATAAAATACTCTTAATACATGGTGATATAGGAAACAATTCAAACTATCTACCTTTAAGCTTAGATTCACTAAATAGATTAAACTTAGACTATATAGCTCTAGGTCATATACATAAACCTCAGTTATTTTCCAACAAAGTGGCCTATTGTGGAAGCTTGGAACCATTAGATTTTGGTGAAATAGGTGATAGAGGATTTATAGAAGGTTATATTGAAAATAATGAAACAAAGATAGAATTTATTGATTTTAGCAAAAGAAAATTCCTGTTTAAATCAATGTATATTGATGAAAATATGAGTTACCAAGATATCTTCAATCTTATAAAGAGTGTAGAAGGGAACAAAGGATTAGACTATTATAGGATTGAGTTAAATGGATATATCCAACATGATATAGATATTAATAGCCTTTTTGCTTTATTAAAAAATGAGTTTTATTATATAGAAATTATTGATAATACGACCCCAGACTATGATTTAGAGGCATTAGAGAATGATTATAAAGACAGTATTATTGGGGAATTTATTAGAGAAATGAAAAAGAAAGGTTTAACTGATCCTATTGTAAAACAAGCATTATATTTTGGATTAGATGCACTATTAAAAGGGAGAGTTGACTCATGATAATTAAGGAAATAAACCTTATTGGATTTGGTCAATTTAAGAATAAGGTTATAAATTTACAAGATGGTATTAACATAGTATATGGTGACAATGAAGCGGGTAAGACTACGATACACAATTTTATTAATGGAATGTTTTATGGCTTTCTTAAACCCTATGCACGTAGGACTGTATATTTAGATGAGCATGTAAAATATGCACCATGGGATAATTCAAAGTATGCAGGTATAATTAAATTCACATATGATGGCAAAGAATATAGAATTGAGAGAGAATTTGCTAGGAACAATGAAAGTACCAATGTGTATCTTAATGATACTGGAGAAAATATAACTAATTCGATTGATAATGGTGATGGTGGAAGAATACTTCAACCAGGGAATCATTTCTTTGGGTTTAATGATACAGTTTTTACAAATACATTATTCGTTAAACAATTGGGAAATAGGACAGATACCTCCTTAGCCAACGAAGTTAGGGAAAAGTTAATTAATGTCTCAAATACTCTTGATGACAATCTCTCAATAGAAAAAGCTATTGGAGAGCTAGATAAGTCCATAAAGGATATTGGAACAATTAAAGCTACCACTAGCTCATATGGAAAAAGCCATATTAGATTAGAAAAGCTTAGAGAGAAGAAAGAGTCTATATTAAAACTTAAAGAAGAATATGATTTGCTATTATCAAATAAGGTTCAAATCGATAAGGAATTAGATAATAGAATAAGTAATATTAATCAATTAGAAAACAGACTTGATGATGCAAAAATATTAGCTAAGCATAGATTGTTCCAAGAAGCTAATTCTATAAAAAATGAAATTAATGATTTAAATGATAAAGCAAAAGAACTAGAAAGATATGCTAATTTATCTATGGAAGATTATTCGTATGGTATAGATCTAAAAAGGAAAATATTAAACATAGATGAAAAAATACAAGAAAATAAAAATTTGATTACAGATATTGATAATAAAATTAAGGAATTAACAAGTATAGATATTAAAGAAGATAAATCCTTAGACAATATAGAAGTTGACTATCAAAAGTATGAAGAATTAGAAGAAGAAAGAAATACACTAAAATATACTGACAATATCAGTGAACTACAATTTGTCCAAAGAGATTTCAATGAAAATATTAGGACTAAAAACAATTTATTAATAGGGATTGTACTGAGTATTATAGCAAGCTTATCATCAGTAGGATTGAGTATTTACCTATCTAATTATTTGGCATCAATAATAAATATAGTTACTATACCTTTAATGCTTATATTAATATACAAGTCTAGAAGTGTGAAAGGACTGCTGGTTAGAATAAAAAAACAACGTAAGCAGCTAGAGGAAAGAGAACAATTAAGAAAAGAAAAATTCATCACTATTGATAAATCCCTAGAAAATATATTGTTTAAATATAATGTCAAAACAAAGTTGGATTTAAAAAGATTGTTGGATAAGACTCAATATCATGCTTTTAATATAGATCAACAAGAAAGAAATATCAAAGAAAATGTATCTAAAAAAGAAGACATTATCGAAAAGACAGAAGACTTAAGAGAGTTAAATCAAGAAAACAAGTTAGAATTAAATAAAATATTAGCAAACAATTCATCTGACAATTTTAACGATTTTAAATTAGGTCTAGAAAAAAAGAATATTTATGAAGATACAATAGTTGAAATTAATACAAAGACCAATCTACTAAATAGAATTTTGGGAGATTCTGATTTAGAAACATTAGAAAATGAGATAAAGGAACATCATAGGGATATCACAAGTATTGATGAAGAAATGTCAGTAGATGAATTAAAGACTGAAATAAACCATAAAAAAGAAGAAATAAGTGATACTAAAATAGATATTGGACGATGTGAGGAGAGAATCAATGCTTTAAACAAAGAAATATCTAGTTTAGTTGAAATTGAAGAAGAGATTAGTCGAATACAAGATTTTTTAAACAAACAAGATGATAAAAGAGAAGCCTTAACTTTAGCCAAGTCTACCATTGAAGATTTATCTAAAGATATCCACCGTCAATTTGCACCAATGATAAATAATAAAGTTGGTAGTATAGTTGAAGATATAACTGGTGGCAAATATAGTAGTGTAAAGATAGATAATTCATTAGAGATTGGTGTTATCAATCCAGATACTCAAGAAATTGTTAATATTGAAAATTTAAGTGGTGGTACCATTGATCAACTATATTTTTCATTAAGATTTGGTATAGTAGATTCAATTAATAATAAAGGTTTACCTTTAATATTGGATGATTGTTTTGTACAATATGACGACAATAGATTGAGAAACATAATGGAATTTATATACGAAAAAAGTAAGGACAAACAAATAATTTTATTTACATGTCATAGAAGAGAGAATAAAATATTAGATGAGATGAAAGTTGAATATAATCTTATTAACTTATAAATTGTCATCAGAGTTCACTCTTTTGTCATCGTGAGCTTTAGCAAGGATCTTTAAAGTTAAAGTTTAACTTTAACTTTAACTCGAAAATGTGTAAAATTACAGTTTTGTTAAGTTAATGTGAAGTATTAAGTTTAATTGAGGTGGGGACATGATTTATGGAATCGGGGATTTACATTTTGATTATTCAAAGAATAAACCAATGGATATATTTGGAGACAATTGGATAGATCACGAAGAACAAATAATCAATAACTGGAAAAGTCTAGTCAAAGATGAAGATTTAGTATTGGTACCAGGGGATATCTCTTGGGCGTTAAGACATAATGAAGCATATTTTGACTTAAAGAGAATTGATGAACTTCCTGGGACGAAAGTTTTAATAAAAGGTAATCATGATTATTGGTGGCAAAGCTTAAAGAAGCTAAAAGACCTAAATCTTAATTCAATTGAATATATTCAAAATACCTCCTTTGAGTTCGATGATTTTATTATTTCAGGAACTAGAGGATGGATTTCAAGGGATAGCGATAGTTTTACAGATGATGACATCAAGATATTTGAAAGAGAATTATCACGACTTAGGTTGTCATTATCCAATATAGTAGATAATGAAAAAAAACGAATTACAATGTTACATTACCCACCATTTAATGTTGACCTAAGTCCTAATGAATTTGTATCCATTATGAAGGAGTTTAATGTAGATATATGTATATATGGACATTTACATTCAGAAGGACACAAATCTGTAGTGGAGGGCAATATAGAAGGAATTGAATTTTATTGTGTATCAAGTGATTATATCAACTTTAGTCCAAAAAATATTATGGGAGAGTGAAATTATGAAATTATTTGTAGAAAAGAATTATGATGCTTTAAGTCAAAGAGCGAGCAAGATTTTAATAGAAGAAATCCTTAGTAATAAGGATATTGTACTTGGATTAGCAACTGGAAGTACTCCTATTGGAACCTACAATGAATTAATAAAAGCCCATGTGGAAAATGGATTAGACTTTTCCAATGTGAAAAGTTTTAACTTAGATGAATATGTAGGCTTAGATGGTAATCACCCAAGTAGTTATAGATATTTTATGGATAATGAATTGTTTAATCATATTAATATACTTAAATCCAATACATATGTACCTGATGGTAAGGCAAAAAATCCTGATGAGTACTGTAAGGAGTATGATAGACTAATTGATGAAAATGGTGGGATAGATATTCAAGTTCTTGGCATTGGAACCAATGGTCATATAGCTTTTATAGAACCTGCAGATGAGCTAGCAACAGGTACTTCTATAGTGAAGCTTAATGATTCTACAATAAATGATAACTCAAGGTTTTTCAACTCAATAGATGAAGTTCCTAAGACAGCTATATCAATGGGTATTTGCAGTATATTTAAAGCTAAAAAAATTATTTTATTGGCTAGTGGGAAAAATAAAGCAAAAGCAATAGCTAAAATTCTAAACAAAGATACAATTAATACACATGTCCCAGCCTCACTCTTAAGACTACATTCTGATGTCACAATAATCGTTGATGAGGATGCTTATTCAGAAACTATTTCTTAAAGGAGTTTATAATGGAAAGAGAATTGGAAGTAAAGGTACTAGGTATTAATTTAGAAGAAATGGAAAAGAAGGTCCGAGCTTTAGGTGGAATTCTACTTAGTAAAGAGAAGCAAATAAACACATTAATTGATTCTTCAGAAAGACCCATTAAGTCCTATATAGATGCTTATTTAAGAATAAGAGAGACTCAGGATTTACTAAACAATAAAGAAAAGACAGAATTTACCTTAAAGAAAAACATAGCAAAAGATGGATTAAGAGATAATATCGAATTAACAGCAGAGATAGAAGATAAAGATATAATGTTAGAGATACTTGTAAATTTAGGTTTCGAGAAGATAGAAGTTGGTTATAAGGAGAGGAAATCCTACGAATTATTAGGCGCAAGGCTTGATTTTGATAAATGGGATAAAGAGACTTACCCATTTCCTTATATGGAGATTGAGGTTAAAGATAGTAAACATCTAGCAGAAATTGTTAAAATTCTAGAAATCCCTCAAGAGAATATTTCATTAAAATCTATAGTTGAGCTTAGAAAAGAATTAAAACTGGTGTAACACATAACCCCCTAAAAGAATAATATGTATTAATTCAATGATAGGGGGGTTTTTAAATGCTTGGAAACTTATTTGGTGGAGGTAACAATAATATATTCCTAATTCTTATTATCCTATTCTTATTTGGAGGATTTGATAACGATTGTGATAGAGACAGATGCGATAGAGACTGCGATAGAGGCGGAATATTTGGTGGAAACAATATTATTTTAATAGTATTACTATTGTTCTTACTAGGCATCTTTGATGACGATTGTGATCGCGATTGTCGTTAGAACATTAAAACACAGTGAAAGCTGTGTTTTTTTCTTTTTTGGGGTATAAGAATAATAGAAATATGGAGAAAAAGGATTTTTGTAAATTATGTAGAATATATAAAGATAGAAGTTCCTTTATTAAAAGAACTAATTGACGATAAATTGTGTATAGGGAGGAATACAAATGAACAAGAATAATGAATCTATACAGAACATCGCTTATACCGATATAATAAAACGCATGGAAATTGAGAATGAATTACGTAAAAGTAAAGAGAATTATGCATTTATTATAAAATTGAGTGATGAACTTAGATCATTATCTGACGAGATTTCAATTAAAGATTCAGCTACACGTCTCCTAACAGAACATTTGAATGTGTCCCAATCTAGCTATGGTGATTTTTATGGAGATAAATTGATTATAAGTAGAGAGACACAGAGTGATAGTACTTTAAATATGAAGGGTACATATAGTCGTAGCAATTTTTCAGAGGAAATGGACATGCTTCTTTCAGATAACGAAGTTGTTTATTCAGATGTATTTGAATATCCAATGTTTTCAACTGAGCATAGGGACTATTTATTAAGTCTAAATATACGAGCAAATATCACTGTTCCAATCCTAAAAGATGGTGATATAGTGGCAGCTCTTTCTGTCAGAAATAGCTCCCCACGTATTTGGTCAAAAGAAGATGTAGAAGTTGTACGTGAAACAGCAGAGCGTACCTGGGTTGCTATTGAAAGGGCAAGGTTTGAGAAGGCTTTACAGGAGAATGAAGCTAAATATCGTAAGCTTTTTGAAACATCTAACAATGGTTTTTGGTGGACAGACGAGTACGGATATGTGGTTGAAACAAACGAAGGAACAGCTAAAATGCTTGGTTACAGCCAAGAAGAGTTGGTTGGAAAATTTTGGGCAGAATTTGTCGCAGATGAATGGTTAGATGAAGGATATAGAGGGTGGAATGCTCGCCAATCTGGAAAGTCAAGTAGTTATGAAATAGAATTGAAGAAGAAAAATGGAAATTATATTTGGGCAATAATAAGCGGAGTACCTTTAATGGATGAAGATGGGGAATACGTTGGTACTTTGGTAGCCTTCAAGGATATTACTGAACAGAAGAAAGCTGAAGAAGAATTATATAAAAGTAAGAAAATAGCACTTGCACTAGTATCTGAGCT
Source organism: Tissierellaceae bacterium (assembly GCA_031460505.1). GTDB lineage: Bacteria > Bacillota > Clostridia > Tissierellales > Tissierellaceae > JAAYTL01. The sequence goes on along the minus strand of JAVKTT010000003.1, from coordinate 84,405 downwards.
TGAAAAAGCAGATAAAAACAAAAATGAATTTATCAGTAGATTATCACATGAACTGAGAAACCCATTAGCTACAATCTCAGGTGGGATTGATCTTTTACAACTTAAAATTAAAGATGGAGATGCTCTAGATTTATTAAAGATTTTAAAGCGTCAAACTGGACATTTATCCAAGTTAGTTGATGATTTGCTAGATATAACTAGAGTAACTCAGAAAAAAATAATATTACGTAAAGAAACAGTAAATCTTAATACACTTCTTAAGGATATTTCAGCAGATTTAAAGCCACAGTTTGAGAGAAAAGGTATAAAATTATTGGAATATATATGTACACAGCCAATAGTTGTAAAAGCTGATCCATTACGTATCACCCAATGTATTGGAAATATTTTAGCAAATGCCTTAAAGTTTACTCAGGAAAATGGGATAGTTGCCATATCTCTACAAATTGAAGAGAAAAATGCAGTAATTAGTGTAAAGGATAACGGTATAGGAATTAGTCCAGAAATACTGCCAAAGATATTTGAACCTTTTCAACAGGATTTTACTAATGATTATCATAATAAGGGACTTGGGCTAGGGCTTTCCATTGTAAAAGATACAATGGAAATGCATGGTGGCGATGTTTATGCAAGTAGTCCGGGCTTAGGAAATGGATCTACATTTACACTGCGACTACCATTACTTTAATATTAACGAGAGGATGACATCAAATGATACTTTTGATTGATGATAATAAAGACCTAGTCAATATAATTAGTCAATATCTTAATATGGTAGGATACGAAGCTAGAGTTGCCCTAAGTGGGGATGAAGGCATAGCCCATGCAAAGGAGCAAAAACCTAAAATTATTCTATGCGATATAGGGATGCCAGGTATGAATGGCCATGAAGTTGCTAAATATATACGCCAGAATGATGAGCTAAAAGATATATATCTGATTGCAATGTCAGGATATTGTAGCCAGACTGATGTGGAACGCTCATTAGAAGCGGGGTTCGATAAGCATTTAAGTAAACCAATAGATTTTAAAGTTATAAAAGAATTAATTGATGATAGAGAATCTATCAATAAATTAAAGAGTAAATAGTCTATATACCAATGAATATATAAACAGCTTATATCTGGTGAAACACATGGATATAAGCTGTTTTATTTACAGTCTATTAGTCATAGATATTTTGCGCGGCTTGGTCCATATCAGCTATTAAATCTTCAACTGTTTCTAGACCTACAGAAATTCTAATTTGACCATTTGTAATTCCTGCTTTTACTCTTGATTCTTCTGGAATCATTGAGTGAGTCATTGAGGCTGGATGTTCAACTAGAGTTTCAGTATCACCTAAAGAAACTGCAATAGTAGCTAACTTTAAGTTATTCATAAAGTTTTCTCCACCTTTGACACCATTTTTAACTTCTAGACTTATCATTCCACCACCTAGACGCATTTGCTTTTTAGCAATTTCATAGCAAGGATCACTTTCCAAGAAAGGATAACGAACTGTTTCTACCCAATCTTGCTTTTCTAACCATTGAGCTAATGCTAAAGCGTTAGAAGAATGTCTTTCCATACGAACTCCCAATGTTTTGATACCTCTCTCAAGTAAGAAAGCAGTATTAGGTGCCATTACTGCACCAAGGTGCATAAGTCCCGTTATTCTAATTTCATTAGCCATTTCTAATTCTTTACAAACAACTATACCAGCAATTATATCTCCATGTCCACCTAAATATTTTGTTGCACTATGAATAACCACATCTACACCAAAATCGATTGGATTAGTTATATATGGTGAAGAAAAAGTATTATCTATAACAACAAGTAGATCATGTTTTTTAGCTATTTTTACTACTTCTTCTATGTCAATTAAGTCCATTGTTGGATTTGCTGGAGTTTCAAAATAAACTAATTTAGTATTATCTTTAATAGCTTCTTCTAGATTATTTGGATCACTTAAATCTGTATAAGTAGATTCAACACCAAATTTGCCCAATATATCAGTTATAACTTCATCTGTTCCTGAATATAAACTTTTTGCACAAACTAAATGATCTCCTGAAGCTAGAAGTGTAAATAGAGTCGCTGAAATAGCACCCATTCCAGAAGCAAAAGCAACTCCCCTTGCTCCATGTTCAAGTTCTGCTACTTTTCTCTCCACAACTTCAGTACTAGGATTAGTAATACGTGAATATGCAAAACCAGTAGTTAAATCTTCAAAATCTTCAGCTGCAGCATTTGTAGATGGATAAGAAAAAGTTGAAGTTTGATAAATTGGAGTAACTAAAGCCCCTACATTATTTTCCATGTTTCCTGCATGTACACTTTTAGTTTCAAAACCATAATCAGTTTTCTTTTCATTGCCTTTTGTCATAAATTTTCCTCCTCAAAGTTCTACCTTCTACTTATCTTCTTCTGAAATCATTTTCATTATATCAGTAAACTTTGTTTCTAACAAAAGGCCTTTCTTATAGCTATTTATAAGTTTTTGTTATAAGTCTTATTAATTTTTATATTTCTTAAGTTCTTCCTTTAATATTTCAAGATATCTTTTTCCGATTTTAGATAGATTAGCATTTTTTAAAGTAATATAACCTATATTAAAAGGTATATCGTCGACCAAAGGAACAGAAGTTACTCCATCTAATTGTGGACTAATTATTCCACTTCCTATATTATAAGCATTTTGCTCTTTTATAAATTGTATTGAGGTATGCAAATCAGTTATAGAAAGAATTTTATCTGATAGATAATCAGGTAGATGAACTTCCTCTGAATAGTAAATCATAGGATCATCCAATTGATCATATACAATACAAGGATAATTCGCTAAGTCTTCAGGTGTAACAAAATCATTATTTGCCAATGGATGATCATCAGCAATAAAAACTGATGTTTTTGTAGTAATGAGAGGAAAAAACTCAATATTATATTTGGAAAAAGTTCGATTTTTTACTTTAATATTATCAGACGAAATCTGTATTATTCCAATTTCACTTTCACTTTTAGCTACATCTTCAATTACTTGAGATGTTCTGGTTTCCTTTAAAGCTAAATTATAACTAAGGTGATCATACTCTTCTTCTAAATGTAGAAATGCGTCAATTGCAAAAGTATAATGTTGAGATGATACTGAAAAAGCAATTATGTCTTCATCTGTCTTAAAATTTTCATAGATTTCATCTTCTAAGTGAAGCATAGCATATGCATATTGTAATAAGGCGTTCCCTTCTTCAGTTAAAACAACCCCTTTTTTAGACCTATTAAAAATAGTAATATCTAATTCTTTCTCTAAATCTGCGATCATAGTACTTATACTGGGCTGAGAAACGTACAATTTTTCCGATGCTGCACTGAAAGAACCAGCTTCATGAACAGCCACTACATATCTGAGTTGTTGTAATGTCATTTCAATCTCCTTTCTATTTTGAAAACCATTTTCTTAATGTTACAATCCTTGATAAAACAAATTTATACTACCTATATTACAAGATAATTATAACACATTACCTAGGTAGTTTATTTTATGATATCAGAAATCCTAATGATTATCTAAAGCTTTTTCGAATTTTTATAAACGTTTTCATGTGTTATAATTTATTAAAGAGCTTATTGAATGAATAGTTAATAACTATACTATCTTCTTCTGAAATCAGATTATAGTATTATCAATAAGTTCCTTAGTAGTATTAAATCTTGAGAAATCGTTTCTCAGATTTATGTTATCTTTGTATTATTTTAAATTATAAAAACAGGAGGAGTTTTTATGGGCGATAAAGTTAATAAAATTGAAAACCCAATTAATCACAAAGAAATCTTTTTTATCGGTCTTGCGTTTTTTGCTACTTATTTTGGAGCTGGTAATCTGATTTTCCCGCCAATTTTAGGGCTACAGACAGGAAACCTATGGATTACCGGAGTTGCTGGTCTGACTACATCAGGAATAATCTTACCAATTGTTGCCCTAATAATGTTAGGTTATGCAGGATCAGTACATGCTATAGCAGTACATGTTCATGAAAAATTTGCTACTATCATAGTAGGTGCAATTATGATATTTGCTTCATTAGTTTCTATACCAAGAACTGGTGCTGTAGGAATTGAGCTTGGATTGCAAAGTATATTTTCAAACGCACCTTATGTAGCTGCAATTGCAGTATATTTCGCATTTGTATTATATTTTTCATATAAAAAAGAAAGTGTATTAGATAAAATTGGTAAGTACTTAACACCTATAATGGTTATTGGTTTGCTAATAGTTGTAATAAGAGGAGTAATGAATCCAGTAGGAACCCCACAAACAACAGGAATCCAAAGTCCTTTTGTCAATTCTTTCTTAGGTGGTTATCAAACTGGTGACTTATTGGTATCTTTCATGATGGCTGATTTCTTCTTAAATACCTGTCGTGAAAAAGGCTATACATCAAAAAAACAACTTGGTAAAGTAAATGCTATGGCTTGTGTAGTTGCTTTCTTCTGCCTATTGATAATATATGGAGGTCTATATTACCTTGGCGCTGGTGCAAGTGGTCAATATCCTGAAACAGTAGGTATGACTGAGTTACTCATAGAAATAATAACAAGAGTTGGTGGAAATTTCTTGATGGGAATCTTGGGTGTAGCAGTTGTATTAGCTTGCCTTACAACTGCAATAGGACAAGTTTCAGCAGTTTCTGACTTTTTCCAACGTGAAAGTAAAGGAAAACTAAGTTATAAATATTTAGTAATAGGAGTAAGTATACTTGCTTTGCTAATGGCTTCTATCGGTGTAGATAAAATAGTCAAATTCACTAACCCATTATTTACAGCACTTTATGCTCCATTACTAGGTCTTACAGTTTTAGGATTCTTAAGTAAATGGATTCCAAATGATGGTTTCTATAAAGGTTCCATACTTTTAACTTCAGTTTATAGTATAAGCGAAGCTTTTAATCAATTCACTGGTAGTTCAATTGGATTCTTAAATTCATTTGTTACACAAATGCCTTTAGCTTCACAAGGTTTTGGATGGATTATTCCTTTCGTAGTTGGCTTTATCATTGGTGGAATTTTATATCCTAGAATGAGTGCAAATCAAGCCAGTGTAAATTAAATATTAGACGAATTGATACAGCCTGTATCTAGTGTAAACTGGATATAGGCTGTTTTATTATATCGTTCTTAATTAGTAGGAATCTTTATAAAGAAAAAACTAAAAGAGAAGGACTTTTGATCAAGTTGCAGGAAATCTCAAAAGAAAAGCAGAGATTCTTACAAAGGCATCAGGGATTAGTCTTGGTGATTTAGTAAGTATCGATTATAATTGGGGCGAACTCCAACTTTATTCCCCAACAAGATATGATATGTCAGATAGGATGTTGATGATGTCCGACTCATTAGCTCCAGATATTGAGCCAGAAGATATTGATGTGAGTGATACAGTATCTTTTGTTTGGGAGATGAAGTGATGGAACAATACCTTAAAGATACAAAGTTTGCGGTAGAAAATTTAATTAGACTAATTACAGAAGAGGAAAATCAAATAATAAATCTGAATGATCAACTAGTGTTAGAGAAAAATAAGCGTAAAGTACTACAAGATGATTTTATGAGAAAAGAGCTAGATCCAGATGAAAACTTTACTGAAGGAGACTATTTTTCTTCTTTTTATAGACAAGCTAAATATTATGAAGAAATAATTAAACCAATGAAAGATAAAATATTCATTTGTGAAAAGTCTATTAATAATAAGAAACATTCTATAAGTTCACTTTCTGGCGCAGTGCTTCAGATAGCAAAACAAGGAATAAGCATTAAATTTAATGGTCTAAAAAATTGCCCAACAGGAAGAACTGTAATAAATGGTGTAGTTTTAAAAGCTATAATATGGCATGGGAGGAATCAAGCAATGCATTATGAAGAAGATATTAAGAATATTGATACAATATCTTGCTTTAATGATTTAGGATTTGTTACGATTAATAACATTAATTTAGCTAAAGATGTCATTGATTTATTGGGATGGAAAACATATATAGATTATGAAGCAGACATGATTTCATTAATTCAATAAAAATATATACTTATTGAATAGTCATGGTTTTCAGACATTTTATGTACTATGGAAATAAAGTAGATTTATTTAAGTCATTTAGATGTAGAATTCTCCAGGAATTTGATTGTGAAAGACTAAACATATGAGTGAAAATAAAAAGATTATCGTGGCTGCAAAAGAACTATAAAAATGCTTTTTCAAATTGTTAAAATGGTCATTAGATTGGTATTGAGATTGATTGTACCTTGGGCAATATGATATACTTTAGGACAAGGTAATCGAAAAAGCAGGGTGTGGTTGCTACCTCACTTCAGAAGAAGGGAGGTGGTGTGATGTGAGTATATTTCAGGGAATCTCGTTAATGATTTCGTTTGGTATGCTGATTATATCACTAATCTCCTTAATAGTTATGCTTATAAAGGATAACAATAAAGGAAAAAAATAATCACCCTGTAGCCCAATACAAGGTGATTTTTATTAAATAATCTCTTGAGCGGCAATCACATCTAGTGATGTCGATTACCTTACTTATAGTATACCACAATGTTAACTAAAGTAAACTTTAGATTAAAAAAATTAAACTTAATATTCAAGTATTTTGATTTTAACCTATTAAATTAAGACACACATCCTCCCAACCTAAAAAAGTTCTCCCCAGCTAATTTCTCCATGTGGTATTCAGATAATCTATAATTTCTCTATATATATCTAATAAATAAACTAAACCAAGGTAGAAAATTATCATCCACCTTGGTCTTATTTTATAAACAATACATAGAAAAAGAAGGACATTATAAACTTCAGTAGAATATATAAGTATGAAATGTTTGTCTAGAATACATCTAATAATGTAAGCGTAGATTTAATAAGGAGGCTGATATGAGTGAATTTCAAAGGTATAATTATTTTATTAATAAGCACAATTGCTTTCAATTTATTGTTCATGTTGTTAAATAAGTTTAGCCCTCAAGTATTCCTGCCATTACATAAGATTCCTGATAGATGGAAAGGTAAATGGTACATTAAATGGACATTTTTAATAGTTTTCTATTTATTCTAGCAGTAATAAAGGTATTTGCAGGACTAGGTGACCTAATAGGATATACTATAACAGGATTTATATTAAGTGTGTGTGATCTTGCATTTAAGAAACCACAAAGTAATAATAAATATATATTTAGAGTTAGCAGAGATAGAGCATATATTCGAAATTTCGGAGGGGTTAATATGTTCACTGATGTAGAAATGAAAATAAAAAGAAAAAATAAAATTTTGTTTTCTCGTGAAAGCCAATGTTTACAGGATTTGATAGAATTAATACAGTTACAAAAACATCGAACACTTGTAATGTGGGCATTGGACTGTGCAAAGCTGCCCCTGATGCAATTTGAAGCTAAGTATCCTGTAGAATGCAGGCCAAGAAGATGCTTGGAACTTAGTGAAGATTGGGCAAGGGGTAAAATAAAAATGCCTATAGCCAAACGGGCAATTTTAGATTCACATGCAGTTGTAAAAGAAATTAATGATGCTGAATATGGGGCTTTATGTCACGCAATTGGACATGCTGGAGCTACCGTTCATGTTGAAACACATGCTTTGGGTCTGCCTATGTATGAGTTAACAGCATTGGTTTTAAAATATGGAAAAGATAATTTTCAAGCACCAGTTAAAGAAAAGATTACCTACTATAATGACAGACTTCTATATTGGCAACAAAATACAGATGAGCTTAGACTTAATTGGGCTGATTTCTTGCTGGATGATACAAAACCTAACAAGGAAAGGTTATTGAGCGAAAAAAGGAAGCTGAAACCGAAACTTAGATAGAATCTATAGGTATTGATTGTATATAATGAGATAGATCTTGTAATTTAGACAATATGTATTAGCGACACGGATGTCTATACGAAATTAACGCTTTTCTCGTTTTATGTCGTGTTCTTTTCTGATCCCACAAGCTATCATATTAGTAGAATGGAGGTGGCCATAAATATGAATCAAAAAAACATTGGACTATTCCTTAGGGATTTGCGTAAAGAAAAGGATCTTACGCAAGAACAATTAGCTGAAATATTAGGAGTATCCAATCGAAGTATCTCAAGATGGGAGAATGGAGTAAATATGCCTGATATCGATTTGGTTATCGAAATGGCTAAGTTCTATGACGTTAGTATAGAAGAAATGTTGGATGGGGAAAGAAAGGAGAATATCGTGGATAGGAAAAAAGAAGAATCATTACTTAAGGTTGCAGAGTATAGTAACGATGAGAAGATAATATTTTCTAAAAGGCTTTGTTATATCTTTATTGCTGGACTAATTGCTCTTGTTGTGTACATCATTTTGGAAACCCAAGGTTTTACTGAGATTGATATATATAATAACATTGCTAGTTTTACGCTTGGTTTCGTTTTCTCAGTTTTGCTTCTTGGAATCATATTTACCAGCAGATATATGTTAAGAATCAGAGCTTTTAAACTTAGGGTGTTAGATCGATATAAGTAATTTTAAATTTTGCTAGGCAGTCATTGAAGCTAATTAATTAGCTTCTTTTTTTATTTATATAATAATATATGGAGAAAGAAGGAATTTCAAGATTAGTGAAGAATATTAATTTATAGGATGCATAAAACGTGATTAGTAGAAATAAAGATGGAAATAAGTTCTAGGACAATGTTGACTAATTATCACAAGTTGTTTTATGGAGATAGTTTATGAGAAAATGTTTAATTTTTATATGGGGTTACTAGTGTATGTTAATTTCAAGATTGTAAGAAAAGGGGTATTCTTATGAAGACAATTGGATTAATAGGTGGGATGAGTTGGGAATCATCACTTGTATATTACAGAATAATTAATGAAGCTATTAAGTCAAAACTAGGAGGACTTCATTCTGCAAAATGCTTGATGTATTCAGTAGATTTTAATGAGATTGAATTACTGCAAAGTCAAAATAAATGGAATGAGTTAGCTGATATAATGGTGGATATTGGTCATACTCTTAAGAGAGGTGGGGCAGATTTTATAATTATATGTACAAATACCATGCATAAAGTAGCTAAAGACATCGAAAGTAGAGTAGGAATAAATGTCCTACACATAGCGGAAGTAACGGGAGAAGAAATAGTTAATAAAGGGCTTAAAAAGGTAGCTTTATTAGGTACTAAATATACGATGGAACAAGACTTTTATAAAAAGGTATTAGAGCAGAAATTCAATATAGAAGTAGTAATACCAGTTGAAGATGATAGAAATATAATTCATGAAATTATATTCGATGAATTATGTAAGGGCATTACAAATGAATCCTCCAAAGATGTATATCTTAAAATAATAGATAATTTAATTTTATGTGGTGTAGAAGGTGTAGTATTAGGTTGCACAGAGATACCACTATTAATAAAACAAGAGGATGTAAAGGTACCTATTTTTGATACTACTACAATTCATGCCATCTCTGCAGTTGAATATGCTTTAGATACTTAATAAGAGGTGCAAATAAATCTATTTTGTTTAAGAAAGTCAGAAGCTTTAATCGTGCTATAACTTAAGAAGGGAATGATTAATTATGAGTAAGGTTATAATCCAAGAATGCACAGACTATTCAGTAGAAGAAATAATGAAAAAGATAAATAGTGGAATCAATAACTTAGGGGGCTGGGATAAGTTTGTTAAACTTGGTGATACTGTCTTATTAAAAGCAAATCTCATTGGACCTAAAAGCTCTGACTCAGCTGCAGTTACTCATAGTGAGTTTATTAGAGCATTAACTAGGATTCTAAAAAATATGGGTTGTACGATATGGATAGGTGATAGTTCAGGAGGTGCTATAGCTGGTATCGCACCAACAGCCCAAAGTTTTAAGGTTTCTGGTTATGAAAAAGTTTCTAAGGAAGAAGGAGCTATTATTAAGAACTTTGATAAAGAGGGAGTTTTTGAAGTAGTACCTAAGGGTAAGTTTAAAGATAAAATGTATCTAGCGAAGCCACTAATTGATGCAGATGTAGTGATTAATGTACCTAAGTTGAAAACACACTCATCAACAATATATACTGGAGCTGTAAAAAATGTATTTGGATGTATTCCTGGACTTCGTAAAGCTATGTATCATAAAATAGCACCTGATAAAGAAGATTTTGGTGAAATATTAACCGATATACATGAAGGAGCTAAGTTTCATCTACATATAATGGACGGTATAGTATCTATGGAAGGGGATGGACCTACAGCAGGTTCTCCTTATAATGCTAATAAAATACTAATTAGTACGGATCCATTGGCTTTGGATACAGTAGCGATAAAAATGTTGGGAATGGATATTCAAGAAATAGATATACTATCTGCAGCAAGAAAGACAAATTTAGGCGAGTGGGATCTAAATAAAATAACCGTAGATGGAGACTACAATTCCAAGTCTATACCAGTTTTAAGAAATTATAAATTACCTAAAAAATATAAAAGTACTAAAAAAAGAAATAGTAAAGCTGTTATTAAGGTAGTTGACTTTTTTAAAACTAGACCTTTTGTTAATATGAAGAAGTGCAAAAGCTGCAATATATGTGTAGAAAGTTGTCCAATTAAAGTGATTGATATTAAAACTAAAAAAATAGATTATGATCAATGTATTGAATGTATGTGTTGTCATGAACTATGTATGCATAAAGCTGTAGAGCTAAAAAATGATAATGTTCTTGCTGGTATAATTTCAAAAGTTAGCATACGATAGTTGCTCTGTTATTTTAGGGCTTTTCCTTTTTCCTATACTAAATTTTAGCAAACTATTATATAATAAAATTATTAATTAAATTGGAGGGGGTTAATTTGCTAGATAATAAAGTCATAGAGGATGTACTATATGCTGCATTATCCAGAGGTGGAGATTTTGCAGAAATATTCCTAGAAGATAAAAATAATGCCAATATGAGAATGGTTGGAGGCATATTAGAAAATAATATATCAGGAAAAGATTATGGTGTAGGAATAAGGATACTTGATAAATTTAATAGTATATATGCTTATACTAACGACTCCAGTAGAGATAATCTAATAAAAGTAGCTAAACAAGCTGCTCAGGCTCTTAATCAAGGACAAGTAGATATAAGATTAAACCTGATGAAAAGCGATACTACAAACTATAATCCTATAAGTAAATTTCCAATTAGTATTCCAAAGAAAGAAAAGGTTGATTTACTTAGAAAAGGATATGAAGCAGCAAAGAATTATGATGAAGTAATATCTCAAGTTACAGTAGGATATTCAGAAGAAGAGCAAAATGTCTTAATTGCAAACACAGAAGGGCTTCTAGTGCAAGATACTAGAGTTAGGACTAGATACTCAGTGCAATCAGTAGCTACAAAAGGCAATGAAATGCAAGTTGGTTATTATGCTCCAGGTGCATCTATGGGATTTGAGTTCTATGACACCATAGATGTGGACGAAGTTGCTAGGGAAGCATCAAGAATAGCTAAGGTTGCAGTATATGCTGATCACTGCCCTAGTGGAGTTATGCCAGTAATTATAGATAATGAATTTGGTGGAGTATTGTTCCATGAGGCTTGTGGTCATGCATTAGAAGCAGAGTTTGTATCTAAGGATACATCTGCCTTTGCCAATAAATTAGGTCAAATAGTTGCATCACCTGTAGTAACAGCTATTGACGATGGAACAATACCAAATGGATGGGGAACATGTAATGTAGACGATGAAGGTACTCCAACTCAAAGAAATGTACTAATTGAAAATGGTGTACTTAAAAGTTATTTAATAGATAAATTAAACGGAAGAAGAATGAATATGGCTTCTACTGGTTCTGGTCGTAGACAATCATATAAATATGCTCCTACTTCTAGGATGAATAATACATTTATTGATGCAGGAGATTCCACATTAGAAGATATGATCAAGAATACTGAATACGGCTTATACGCTAAGAAATTAGGTGGAGGTAGTGTAAACCCAGCAACTGGTGACTTTAACTTTGCTGTAATGGAAGGATATATTGTCCAAAATGGAAAGATACTAAAACCAGTAAGAGGAGCTACACTAATAGGTAATGGTGTTAAGGTATTAGAACTTATAGATATGGTAGGAAACAATCTAGAACTTGGCCAAGGAATGTGTGGAGCATCAAGCGGTTCTATTCCAGCAAATGTTGGTCAACCAAGTATTAGAGTAAAATCCCTAACTGTTGGCGGAAGAAAGGGGGAAGAGTAATATGAATTATAGAGAATTTCTTAATAGATTAATAAATAAAGGACAAGAGAAGATGGACGATGTTGAAGCTTTTCTTGTAAAAAACAAGGAATTAGTTATAGAAATCTATAAAGGCGAAATAGATAAATATAGTATTGCTGAAAGTGGTGGACTATCTTTAAGAGGAACATCCAACGGGAAAATGGGATATTCCTATACAGAAAAAATAGAAGATGATTCAATAGACATGTTGGTTGATGACGCTTTGGAAAATAGTAAATATATTGAAGGCTCAAGTGATGAAATCATATTCTCTGGCTCAGATAACTATGAAAATATTAATCATTACAATGATTCATTAAATCAAGTTCCAATACAAGATAAAATTGATTTTTTGATAAATCTTGAAAAAGAAGCATCTCAACTAGATGATAGAGTGTTTGCTGTAAATGCTTGTGCATATGAAGAATTTGAAGGTGAAAGATATATCGTAAATTCCAAAGGAATAGATCTTCATGACAAATCCAATGGTGGCGCAACATATATTTCAGTTGTGGTTAAAGAAAATGATGATACAAAGACTGGACTTAGCTATAGAATATTTAGTGATTTTTCTACTCTTGACTATAAAGAAATTGCAAAAGAGGCTGTAGAAAATGCAACTACTATGCTAGGTGCTAAAAATGTCAAATCAGATAATTATCCTGTTATTTTTGAAAATACTACATTTGCAAGTCTACTATCTGCTTTTACACCTATTTTCTCAGCAGATAATGTTCAAAAAGGTCTTTCTCTTTTAAAAGGGAAAATCGGAGAAGAAATAGCTGTACCAATATTAAGCATAGTTGATGATCCATTTTTAAAAGATGGATTTGCATCAAGAAACTTTGATGATGAAGGAACTGCTTCAACTTTTAATAATATAATTGATAATGGTAAACTAGTAAACTTAGCTTACAATTGGAAAACGGCAAATAAGGATGGAACATCATCAACAGGCCATGCCAGCAGAAGCTACAAGGGTTCTATTAATACAGCACCTACTAACCTATATGTGATTAATGGTGATATGGAGATTGCTGAGCTAATGAATTTAGCTGATAATGGATTATATATTAATAACTTAGAAGGATTACATTCAGGACTGAATGCAGTATCTGGAGATTTCTCCTTATCAGCTTCAGGATATGAAATAGTAAATGGTCAAAAGACTAGACCTGTAAACCAAATAACAATAGCTGGAAATTTATACGAAGTATTTAAAAATATTGAAGCGATTGGTAATGACTTAAAATTTGGATTGCCTTCAAATGGATATGTAGGTTCACCAAGTATACTAGTTAATCACTTAAGTGTATCAGGAGAATAAACTTGTAACCCATGATAATCCCCTCTCATATTATGTAATAATAAGATGATGAGGGGGTTATTTTATGGTTGATGAATTAGCTGTTAATCCAGCAGGTACTGATTTAGTAGATAGCTGTGATTGTGGATGTGATGATTCTTTATTGTTTTTCTTCCTTATACTTGCCATAATTTTTAAAAATGGTGCGTTAAATACTAGCGAAGATTCACTACTATTTTTCTTCTTACTTTTAGCTATAATATTATGCAGCTAAGCTTACCTATAAAAATCCCGTTAACAACGGGATTTTTTAATATAAAAAAATATTTTATTTTTTGTTAAATAGTATGGCACATTTAAATATATGTGCTATAATGTATATTAATTAGATGCAAATAAACCGTCACGTTATATCTTTGAAAAGTGGCAAATTTTTAGGAGGTTTTTTTAAATGTCTTATAAGTATATTAAATGGTTCAACGAAATCAACAAATTCGATATTCCTCTAGTAGGTGGTAAAGGTGCAAATCTAGGTGAACTAACTCAAAAAGGTTTAAATGTACCACCAGGATTCTGTGTAACAGCAGGAGCTTATATGGATTTTATAAACCATGCAGAGTTAGATGATGTCATTAGAGCACTTATATATGGACTAGATGAAGAGAATTCACAGCAGTTAGCCCATGTTAGTAAAGAAATACAAAACAGAGTAGTTAAAGGTAATATTCCACCACAATTAGAGCAAGAAATAAAAGATGCTTATAATGAATTTAGCAAAAAACTAAATATAGTTGATCCAGAGGTAGCAGTACGTAGCTCAGCTACTGCAGAAGATTTGCCAGATGCATCCTTTGCGGGTCAACAAGATACTTATCTACACATAAATGGTGAAGAAGAGCTAATAAAACATGTGAAGAAATGTTGGGCATCACTTTGGACATCAAGAGCTATATATTATAGAGTTAAGCAAAACTTTGATCATTTTCAAGTGTCCTTAGCAACAGTTATTCAAAAGATGGTAAACAGTGAAAAATCAGGGGTGATGTTTACTGCAAATCCAATAAATAATAATACTGAAGAGATAATGATTAATGCTTCATGGGGCTTAGGGGAAGCAGTTGTATCTGGTATAGTGACACCAGATGAATATACGGTAAATAAGAGATCTAAGGAAATAATTGATAGTTTTCTTTCGGAAAAGAATATTATGGTTATTAAATCGGGGGATGGAATCGGTACGGTTGAAGTAAAAGTTGAAGATCAATTAGGTAAGGAATTTGTTAGCAATGAATGTTTAGATGAAACACAATTACAAACACTTATAAATTACGGTCTAAAAATTGAAGAAATGTATGGAAGTTTCCAAGACATTGAATGGGGTTTCGATGTGGATACTAAAGAGTTATACATTTTGCAATCAAGACCTATTACAACTATTAAAGGACAAGAAAATACAGAAAATACAAAGGTGGTACAAGAATTGAAAGTATTGGCTAAGGGATTACCAGCTTCACCTGGTATAGGATATGGTAAAGTAAGAAATATAAAAGATATATCAGAAATAGATCTTGTTCAAGATGGAGATATACTTGTAACTGGAATGACTAATCCGGATATGGTTCCAGCTATGAGAAAAGCGGCAGCTGTAGTTACTGAAGAGGGCGGAAGAACATGTCATGCTGCTATAGTATCAAGAGAGTTACAAATACCTTGTATAGTCGGAGCAAAGTCAGCAGCAACAATATTAACAGATAGAATGGAAGTAACTGTTGATGCTACAAGAGGGGTAGTATATGAAGGTAAAGTAATGGACGAAGAATCATCAGAGCAAAAAAATGACAAAAATGCATCAGGAGGTACTACTATATCAGATGAGTTATTAGGACAATTAGCACCGATTACAGGTACAAAAATATATATGAACTTAGGTGAACCTGCATTAATAGGTAGATATAAAAACCTTCCATTTGATGGTATTGGTTTAATGAGAACAGAGCTTATATTTACTAACATGGTTGGTATTCATCCAATGTATCTAGTAAAAACTGGCCAAGGGCAGTTATTAGTAGATAAATTAAGTGAAGGAATATCTACAGTAGCTAGAGAACTATTTCCTAGACCACTGGTAGTTAGGATGTCAGATTTTAGAACCAATGAGTTTAGAGGCCTACAAGGTGGAGAGGAAGTAGAGCCAATAGAAGCTAATCCAATGATTGGGTGGAGAGGTGTATCTAGATATATTTCACCAGAATATGAAGAAGGTTTTAGACTTGAGTGTAAAGCCATACTAAAAGTTAGAGAAGAATATGGATTAACAAATGTTGTAGTAATGCTACCTTTTGTTAGAACTACTGATGAATTAATTAAGGTTAAGGAAATAATGGCTGAAGAAGGCTTAGTTCAAAGTAAGAACTTTAAGATATGGATAATGGCAGAAGTTCCAGCGGTAGTATTCCAAGCTGAAGAATTTGCACAATTAGTTGACGGATTTAGTATAGGAAGCAATGATTTAACCCAATTAATAATGGGTGCTGATAGAGATTCAGGAATACTTAATAATATGGGATATTTTGATGAAAGAAATGAAGCCGTTAAGAAAGCAATATCTATACTAATTAAGGCAGCACACAAATATGGTAAGACTATATCAATTTGCGGTCAAGGGCCATCACAATACCCAGAGTTTGCTGAGTTCTTAGTAGAGCAAGGTGTAGATAGTATGAGTGTAAACCCTGATACTGTTGCATATACAAGAAGACTTGTTGCATCTGTAGAACAAAAGATAATTTTAAATAAATTAAGAGGAATGTAATAGATATGCGAAATTGGGACCCGGTCCCAATTTCGCATTTTTGCTCTAATACTCAATATGGGGAATACTTCTAAATACTGTTGGTAACAATAAATTTTGGAGGTGTTTTAAATATGGTATCACGTAAATCAGTAATAGCCTTTGGCATGGTTGCAATTCCAATTTCAATGCATACTGCAACACAGGATAATGACATTCACTTTAATCAACTGCACAAGGAAGATAATAGTCGAATCAGATATAAGAAAACATGTGGACACTGTGGCAAGGAAGTAACTTCACAAGATATAGTAAAGGGATTTGAGTATGATAAGGATAAGTATGTTGTAATCACAGACGAAGAGATTGAAAAAATCAAAACAGAAAAAGAAAAGTCTATTCAAATCCTTCACTTCGCAGAACTAGATCAAATCTCCCCAGTATATTATGAAAAAACCTATCAGGTTGCACCTGAAGTTGGTGGAGAGAAGGCATTTGAACTACTGCGTACTGCATTAATGGATGAACAAAAAGTAGCCATAGGAAAAACGGTTATGGGAACTAAGGATACCCTTATGGCCATTATTCCCCGTGATGATGGTATGCTAATTTCTACAATGTTCTATGCAGATGAGGTAAAAGATCTTCAAAAACCATACACTCAGCCAGAGGTAAATGAGCAGGAGTTAAAAATGGCAAAGCTTTTAATCAATTCCATGGATACGCCTTTTGACCCTGCAGCATATAAGGATGAATATCAGGAACGACTTAGAGAACTGATTGAGAGTAAGATTTCTGGCCAAGAAATTGTTGCGCCTGAGGAAGAAACTGGTGGCAAGGTTATTGACCTGATGGAAGCTCTTAAAGCAAGTGTTGAAAAAGCCAAAAAAGATAAGGATATAGCGTGATTTTATGGGTCCTAAACTACAGGAATATAATGAAAAGAGAAACTTTGAAAGAAGTTTTGAGCCAGAAGGCAGCATAGAAGAATCGGAAGAGGTCCTAAGATATGTTATTCAACATCATCTGGCTCGAAGAGACCACTATGATTTACGACTTGAATGGGGAGGGGTACTTTTAAGCTGGGCAGTACCTAAGGGTCCCTCCTATAATACTAAGGACAAGCGCCTCGCAGTACACGTAGAGGATCATCCACTGGAATATAGAAACTTCGAAGGAACTATTCCCAAGGGTGAATACGGTGGTGGTGTAGTTATGCTTTGGGATGAGGGGTTTTGGGAACCCTATAAAAATGTGGAAGAAGGACTTGCGTCAGGTGAGCTTAAGTTTATTTTAAAAGGAAGTAGATTAAAAGGCAAATGGGCTTTAATACGCTTAAAAAGTAAAGAAGGCGATACAAAAGATAACTGGATATTTTTAAAGGAAAAAGATGAGTATGCAAATATGACCGTTGATTTATCACAGTTTAATACTAGTATAAGAACTGGACGAACTATGGAGGAAATAGAGAGTGGAGAAGATGATAAAATTACCAGGAATCCCTTTACCTATACAGATGTACAACTTCCTAAATTAGTGACTAATATCCCTGAAGGTGATGAATGGGTCTATGAATTAAAATATGATGGTTATAGAATCATGTCCTACATTGAAGGTAGTAGTGTTAAACTCCTAACTAGAAATAGAAATGATTATTTAAAAAGGTTTCATAATATTGGTTCTTCACTAATTGACTTAGCAAATGGAAGAGCAATGGTCCTTGATGGTGAAATGGTAGTAACAGATTTATCGGGAAGGACTGACTTTAATGCGCTTCAAAACTATATGAAAAATCCTAAAGATAAAAATCTTACCTATATAATATTTGATATTCTAGCTCTGGATGGAAAAGATCTTAGAGAATATCCTTTGATTAAACGAAAAGAAATCTTGGAAGATTTAATGAAGAATGCTCCTAATAATCTTTATTATAGCCGGCATGTTATTGGAAGTGGGACTGAGAGTTTTAAAGTAGCCTGTGAAACAAATATGGAAGGGATAGTGGGTAAAAAGGTTGATTCTATATATAGTGGTTCGCGAAATGGTGATTGGATTAAGCTAAAATGTGATAAAAGACAGGAATTTGTTATTGGAGGATATACAGTGTCTGAAAAAAGAAGTATTAGCTCCCTTTTACTTGGTGTATATGAAGGTGAAGACTTAGTATATGTAGGACGTGCAGGCTCAGGAATTGACCAGAATGATAGAAAAATCTTAAGCGATAAATTTGAATCACTAAAGAGAATGGACTCCCCTTTTAAATTTCCACCGGAAGAAAGAACAAATGAAAAGATAATATGGCTTGAACCAGAGCTTGTAGCAGAGATTAGATTTACTGAGTTTACTAAGGATAATCTACTAAGACAGGCTAGTTACAAAGGATTAAGAATAGATAAAAATCCTAAGGACGTTATAAGAGAAAAATCAATGGATAATGAAGAAATAGAAAGTGAAGTATCTAATACAGGACTTATAGATGCAAAAGGTATTTCTGTTGAAGGTGTAAGGATAACTAGTCCTGATAAGATAATCTTTGATGATCCTGCAATTACAAAAATAGACGTGATTAACTATTATGAAAAAGTATCTCAGCGTATGCTACCATATATAGAAAATAGAATCTTAAGCATTGTTCGCTGTCCTAAGGGCGTAAGTGACACATGCTTTTATAAAAAACATCCAGGTCACAGCAGTAAAGATGTCACTACAATACCTATCTTAAATAGCAGCGGAGAAACCAAGGAATATTTTTATATAGACGATGTAAAAGGACTAATAACAGAAGTGCAAATGGGCACATTGGAGTTTCATACTTGGGGAAGCAATGTCCATGCATTAGAGAATCCTGATATAATGGTCTTTGATCTTGATCCTGATGAGGGAATGGACTTAGATAGGGTAAGGCAAGGTGTTAAGGATTTAAAAAGTATTCTTAAGGATCTTTCTTTGAACTCATATCTAAAGACCAGTGGTGGTAAAGGCTACCATGTCATTGTCCCTTTAATTCCTTCAGTGACTTGGGATGCATTTAATGATTTTGCAAAAGGCGTTGCTCAAGTAATGGAAAAGAAGTGGCCAGAAAGATATACTAGCAATATTAGAATGGCTAGTAGAAAAGATAAGATTTTCATAGATTGGATTCGAAATGGAAGGGGAGCTACAAGTATTGCTCCTTATTCCTTAAGAGCAAGAAAAGGAGCAAAGGTATCAATGCCAATATTTTGGGATGAACTTGATACAGTAGCTCCAGATGGAATTGATATGGCTGAAGCACTTTTAAGGATTAATAAAGATGACCCTTGGCAGGACTTCTTCAAAAATAATCAGAAGCTTATTTAATCTGCTACTTATTTAAATTAGGTAGCAGTTTATTATTGTTAATTTTTACTTAATATTTATTGAATTGATTCTAAAGCTAGTATATGATTATATAGAGATATATTAAGCATTCTAAAGGAGGTAGGAATATTGCTTAAAATTAAAAATGTAACGAAATCCTATGGAAAAGGTAGTGTAAAAGCAGTAGATAATATTGATTTAGAAGTTAAATCTGGAGAGATATTCGGATTTCTAGGACCTAATGGAGCAGGAAAGACCACTACAATTAAAATGATTATAGGTTTGTTAAAGCCTGATGAAGGACAAATCACAATCGATGGTGTAGATGTCTGGCAAGAACCATTGTTGGCAAAATCAATGATTAGTTATGTACCGGATAATCCAGAAGTATATGATAAGCTTAAGGGAATTGAATATTTAAATTTTATTGCTGATATGTATGGTATATCAAAAGAAGAACGATTGTCTAAAATAGAGTATTATACAAAACTGTTTAATATTGAAAACGCACTTGGAGATGTTATTGGTAGCTACTCCCATGGAATGAAACAAAAGATCGTACTTACATCCGCTTTAATTAACAATCCTAAGTTATTTATTTTAGACGAACCAATGGTAGGTCTCGATCCAAAGTCCTCTTTTAATCTAAAGGAAATCATGAGGAAAATGTGTGATGAAGGAAAGACTGTATTCTTCTCTACCCACGTAATGGAAGTAGCAGAAAAACTATGTGATAGGATAGCTATTATCAATAAAGGAGAGATAGTCACAGTAGGTACGATGGAAGAACTAAGAAGCCATGCCAAAGAAAGAGAATCTTTGGAGAATATATTCTTGGAGTTGACTGATAATGAATAAGCTAACATCTTTAATCAAAGTTGACTTGAAAAATACTTATGGCATAAGCTCTATACGTAAATCAATTACTAACAAGAAAAATATTTGGATTACAATTATAATAGGTTTATCCATATTATCTTTGTTACCATCCTATTATTTTATGGTAAAAGGTTTGGGCAGTTTATATGATACTTTTTTCCAAATAGGGCAAGGCTCCTATTTACTACACATAGGAATATTTGCATCACAATTAATTATATTTGTATTTGGTCTAATGTATGTTATGAGTAAGTATTACTTTGCCAGTGATTTAAATCAGTTGGTACCTTTACCAATAAAACCATCATGTATAATAGGTTCAAAATTTGTAACTCTGATGATAAGCGAATATTTAACATCTCTACCTATTATATTACCTTTTATTATTATCTATGGAATGAAAAGTGGAGAAGGTATATTGTATTGGATATATTCATTGTTGTTGACTTTTACTTTACCTATTATTCCATTAGTAATAGCATCCCTACTTGTAATGTTCTTTATGAAGTATACAAATATTGGAGGAAAGAAGGATCTTATAAGGATTATAGGTGCTGTGATATTTATTGTTATAGCTATATGGTTCCAATTTACTATACAAAAAATAGCAATGAATTCTGTTGAATTAGGCGAAGAATTCTTCATTAGTTTAGCTAAAGATTCTCAATTTCTTGTTAAAAAATTAGGAATAGTTTTTCCGCCTAGCATGTGGGCTACACTTGCTTTGGCTAATGTAGAGAGTGTTACTGGTTTATCATACTTATCACTATATTTAGGAGTCTCGGCAATAAGTTTATTTATAGTGATATTATTATCAGAAACGATTTTCTTCGATGGATTAATAGGAAATATTGAAGTAGTAGCTTCAAAAGGTAAAAAGAAGATTAAGGATATGGAGAAATCGGTAGGTGTTACAAAACCATATATTGCATTAGCTAAGAAGGAACTTATAATGCTCTTTAAAACACCAGTATATCTTCTTAATTCAATAGGGGGAGTTATCATTGTACCTGTTTTATTAGTAATGTCATACGTAACAGGAGAAGAATCCATGAAGCCTATGATAGAATTATTGGACACATATCCACACCTATTAACTCTAGCTGCTGTTGGAATGATAGTATTTTTAGGGATTGTAAACTGTATAGGAGCTACTACATTTTCTAGAGAAGGAAAAAATCTTTGGATTCAAAGGGTATTACCTATTAAAGCAAGGGATCAGGTAATAGGAAGAGTGTTATCATCTTTAGTAGTACAATTGATAGGTATATTTGCATTGATACTTGCTATATTTTTTATCAAGAAAATAAGCCTTATGGATATATTAATTATTATAGTAGTTGGATTATTAGGTAGTATTACTATGACTCAAATTGGTATGGTCATAGATATAGCTAGACCAATGTTAATATGGGATAATCCTCAAAGAGCTATGAAACAGAACTTTAATGTAATTATATCCATGGGTGTTGCTACTTTAGTGATAGCTGGATTATTCTTCTTAGTGAAGAGCTTATTATTAAGTATAGATATTGGGTATATTTACATTATCCTTTCAAGTATTTTTGTAATTACAGCCATAATTCTTCATTCTATTTTAGTTAAATTAATAGATAGACAATTTATGGACCTAGAGTAAATTTGAATAGAATAACACAAGTAGGAGTTGTTTAGATGAATATTTTAATAAAAAACATAGATATATTACCTATGGATGGAAATGACACTGATATATTTAACTCTAATATTTTAATAGTAGATGATAAGATAGAATATATCGGTAATGATATTGAAAATAGGGAGATTCATAGAGTAATAGATGGCAAGAATAAACTTGCAATGCCAGGGCTAGTAAACTCTCATACACATATAGGTATGTCTCTACTTAGAAATTATGCTGATGATATGCCATTACAAAGTTGGTTAAATGATAAGATATGGCCTATAGAGGCCAAGATGAATTCTGAAGATATATATTGGGGTTCATTGTTAAGTATGGTAGAGATGATACAATCAGGTACTACAACATTTTGTGATATGTATGACTTTATGGATGCAGTAGCTAAAGGATTAGATCAATCTGGCATGCGAGGTGTCTTGACTAGAGGAATGACAGCTGGAGCAAATTCTGATGAGAAACTTAATGAAACCAGAGAGCTTTATCAAAATTGGCATGGAAAAGGCAATGGTAGAATCAAGGTAATGGTAGCTCCTCATGCTATCTATACCTCTGATAGTGAATTTCTAATAAAATGTATTGACTTAGCAAGAGATTTAAATACAGGATTAAATATTCATCTATCTGAGACGAAAATTGAAGTAGAAGATAGTTTTAAAGCTTACGGTAAGTCACCAGTTAAGTACCTGGAAGATTTAGGATTCTTTGATATCCATACAATTGCTGCCCACTGCGTTCATTTAGATGATGAAGACATGGATATACTATTAAAGCATAATGTTTATCCAGTAAATAATCCTACAAGCAATCTAAAATTAGCGTCTGGTTTTGCTCCAATTGACAAGATGCTTAAGAAAGGCATATCAGTAGCATTAGGAACTGATGGATCATCAAGCAATAACAATTTAGATATGTTTGAAGAGATAAACTTAGCATCTATAGTTAATAAAGCAGTGAACATGGATGCATTATCTGTGCCAGCATTATCTGCAATTAAGATGGCAACTATTAATGGTGCAAAGGCTTTAAATTGGGATAAAGAAATAGGTTCACTTGAAGTAGGTAAAAAAGCTGATATAATTTTAATAGATTTAGACAAACCACATTTCTATCCAAGACATAATCTAGTTTCAGCTATTAGCTATACTGCTCATGGAACTGATGTAGATACGGTTATAGTAGATGGCAAGATAATTATGGAAAATAGAGAAATAAAGAGTCTTGATGTTGAGTTAATAAAATATATGGCTGAAAAGCGTGCTAAGGATTTAGTTAATAGATAGAAGATTGATTTTTAGATATAAATTAGGTAAAGTATTAAGTGATAATGTATATAAAGGAGACTAGAAGATGAATATTGAGCAAAAAACAATTAATGCCATTAGGGTTTTATCTGCTGAAGCAATAGAGAAAGCTAAATCAGGACACCCTGGTTTACCTTTAGGCGCTGCACCTATGGCTTACACACTTTGGGGAAGGGTTATGAACCATAATCCTAAAAATCCAAACTGGATAAATAGAGATAGATTCGTTCTTTCAGCAGGTCATGGTTCTGCACTAATTTATTCATTACTACATCTATTTGAATATGGTCTGACAAGTGATGATTTAAAGAATTTTAGACAACTAGACAGTAAAACACCAGGTCATCCAGAATACGGCCATACTGTAGGTGTAGAGGTAACTACTGGACCATTGGGTCAAGGATTGGCTAATGCTGTAGGTATGGCTATTGCTGAGACTCATTTAGCTGCTCATTTTAATAAAGAAGATAGTAATATTATAGACCATTATACGTATGTAATAGCAGGAGACGGATGTATGATGGAAGGTATAGGCTATGAAGCAGCATCTCTAGCTGGATCTTTAGGACTAGGAAAACTAATTGTTCTATATGATTCAAATTCAATAACAATTGAAGGTAGCACAGATTTAGCATTTAGAGAAGATGTAAGTAAGAGGTTTGATGCATTTGGATGGCAAACCCTTGAAGTAAAAGACGGAAATGATATAGAAGATATTTTCTCTAAAATTGAATTAGCAAAGAAAAACTTATCTCAACCTACATTGATTAAGATAACTACTGAAATAGGATATGGAAGTCCAAGTAAACAAGGTAAAAACTCAGCTCATGGTGAACCATTAGGAGCTGAAGATATGAAGGGTATGAAAGAATTTTTCAATTGGTCTGATGAACCTTTTGTAGTACCTCAAGATGTTAGAGAATATATGAGTGAACTTGTAAATAAAGGTATAGAGCAAAATGAAGAATGGAATAAAAAACTTGATGAATATAAAGCTAAATATCCAGAATTAGCTAAGGAATTTAAGTCATGGATGGATTTGGAATTACCTATGGATTATCTAGAATCTGAAGAGTTCTGGGGATTTGAAAAGAATGTCTCAACTAGGGAAGCATCAGGAATTCTTATCAACAGAATAGCTGATAAAGTACCTAACTTAATAGGTGGTTCAGCTGACTTAGCCCCATCTAATAAGACATATATGAATAAAAGAGAAGATTATTCAGTTGAAAACTATAAAGGTTCCAATATGAGATTTGGTGTTAGAGAACATGGTATGGGTGGTATTCTAAATGGTATGTATCTACATGGTGGACTAAGACCATATGGTGGTACATTCTTCATATTTAGTGATTATATGAAACATTCTATGAGACTTGCATCACTTATGAATTTACCAGTTGCATATGTGTTGACACATGATAGTATAGGTGTTGGAGAAGATGGTCCCACTCATCAACCTATTGAACAACTGGCTATGTTTAGATCAATGCCAAACTTTGTAATGTTTAGACCTTGTGATGCTAGAGAAACAGCAGCTGGTTGGTATACAGCACTTACTAGAATGACAGGACCTACTGGGTTAGCACTTTCAAGACAAACATTGCCTCTTTTAGAAGGCTCAGGTAAGGATGCCCTAAAAGGTGGATATGTAATAAAAAAAGAAAAAGGCAATTTAGATATGATTCTAATAGGTACGGGTTCAGAAGTCCAATTAGTTTATGAAGCATCTAAAGTATTAGAAGAAAAAGGTATAGGCGTTAGAGTAGTAAGTATGCCTTCATGGGATTTATTTGAAGAGCAATCTGATGAATATAAAGAAGAAGTATTACCAATGAACGTTACTAAAAGACTTGCAGTTGAAGCAGGTAGCCCACTGGGATGGCATAAATATGTAGGCCTACATGGTAAAGTAATAGCAATGGAAGGTTTTGGAGCTTCAGCACCAGGCAATTTATTGTTTGAAAAATTCGGCTTTACAGTTGAAAATGTAGTTGAAAAAGCATTAGAAATGATGTAAAAAATAGGGAAATTTCTCAATTGAGAAGTTTCCCTTAATTTTTCTTTTTATTCTGTTCTTTTATTAATTTTTCTGGTGTTACATCGTTACCCATTTTATCTACTACCTTTACATTCATAAGAGTTTCTTTAAAATTTCCTCTAAAAACTTGCAGATACTCTTGTCTTAATTTATGTTGTTCCTCTTTTTCCTCTTCGGTAAGGCCTACAGATTTAGATTTTTGGGCCAATTCATTTATTTTTTCGATTAAATCTTTCAAATTATCACCTCATTGTCATTATACCATGATTTCTTATTTATTTTAATGGTATAATAAAGAAAGAAAAAAGTGACATCTTACGGTAAATAGGAGGTAATTATGGGTAGCATATTTGGCAACAATATAAAAATTTCAATATTTGGAGAGTCCCACGGTACTGCTATTGGTGTAAATATAGATGGTTTGCCACCTGGAATTAAGTTAAACATGGATAATATCAGACATGAATTATTACGAAGGGCTCCAGGAAAGAATAAACTCTCTACTACTAGAAGAGAAGAGGATGAGTTTGAAATATTAAGTGGGTATTTTAACGATAGAACAACTGGGACGCCACTATGCGTTATAATTAGGAATGAAGACAAGAAATCAAAAGATTATGATACTATTAAAGATTTAATGAGACCATCCCATGCTGATTATACAGGATATGTAAAATACAAAGGATTTAATGACTATAGAGGTGGAGGTCATTTCTCTGGTAGGCTTACAGCACCTATTGTATTTGCTGGGGCTATTGCCAAGGAAATATTGAGGCAAGATAAAATATTAATTGGTAGCCATATTAAATCAATAGCTAATATAGATGACTCAAGCTTTGATTATGTAAATATCAGTGAAGAAACAATTAATAATCTAAATTATAGTGATTTTCCAGTATTAAATAAGTCTAAGGGACAGATGATGAAGGAATTAATCCTTGAAACAAAGGAAGATAAAGATTCTGTTGGTGGAATTATTGAGACAGCAGCTATAAATCTTAAAGCAGGAGTAGGCTCGCCATATTTTGATACATTGGACGGTCATTTGGCTAAGTTATTATTCTCTATTCCTGGGGTTAAAGGTGTTGAATTTGGAAGTGGGTTTTCAATTACAAACATGAAGGGGTCCCAAGCAAATGATGAGATGTATATGAAAGATGAAAATGTAAAGTCTTATACTAACAACAATGGGGGAATATTAGGTGGTATATCAAATGGCATGCCTATAATATTTAAAACAGCAATTAAACCTACTTCATCCATAGGTAAAAAGCAGAGGACTGTGGATATACGTAAAGGTTTTGATTCAAACATAAGTATACAAGGTAGACATGATCCATGTATAGTACAAAGGGCAGTTCCTGTAGTTGATGCAGTTACAGCTATTGGGATTTTAGATTTATTAATGGAGGCAAAATCATATGAATAAACAAAATAAAAATATTGCATTAATAGGCATGACAGGCTCTGGTAAGACAACCATATCTAGATTATTATCCCAGAAATTAAATTGCGAATATATAGATGTTGATGATTATATAAAAGATAAATACAACCAAAGTAGTGCAGAGCTTTTTAAACAAGGTGATGATTATTTTAGATGTATAGAACACCAGTCAATATCTGAAATTGTGGATTTATCACCAAGGATCATCGCTACTGGTGGAGGGGTTGTAGAAAGAAAAGGGAATATGGAGTTATTAAAGAAAGATAGAGTAATTATTTTTT
The DNA here is from genome assembly GCA_031460505.1 of Tissierellaceae bacterium. Classification (GTDB taxonomy): domain Bacteria; phylum Bacillota; class Clostridia; order Tissierellales; family Tissierellaceae; genus JAAYTL01. The sequence continues at coordinate 57,077 of JAVKTT010000003.1, read as the reverse complement.
TAAATCGACCTGTAGATAGTATTATGAAAGATATGGATTTGAGTAGACCTTTATTTAAAAAGGACCCTGATAGATTATATAAAATATTTGATAAGAGATATAATCTTTATAAAGATTACAGTGACATTGAGATTCTTAATGATGGAGCTATAAATGAAGCTGTAGATAAACTTATACATTATTTAACTAATATGTAAGTTTTTATGGTAGAATGTTTTTATTATCATACATATTATTTAGGATAAACAAGGGGGCTAAATAGTGAAATACATTTACTTTTATGAAACTGAAATTGGGAGTATATGTTTAGGTGAAGAAGATAGTTTTATCACTAATTTATATTTTAAGAATGAGTGGGATTTAGAGGAATCACAAGTTAAAGAAACACCATTGATTAAGGAAGCAAAGAAGCAATTAGACGAATATCTAACTGGGAATAGGAAGGAATTTGATTTACCACTTAAAGCAATAGGGACTGAGTTTCAGCAAAAGGTTTGGGATGCACTACAAGAAATTCCCTATGGTGAGACAAGATATTATGGTGAAATTGCAGAAATGATAGGTAATCCAAAGGCACCTAGAGCAGTGGGACTAGCTAACAATAGGAATCCTATATCAATATTTATACCATGTCATAGAGTAATCGGTAAAAATGGCAAACTAGTAGGGTATGGTGGCGGCCTTCATATTAAGGAATTATTACTAAATTTAGAAAAAGGTAAAACAGAGTAATTTGTTTTTTTACACAAAGTTATCACAAAACAACCACAATTAATTGTTATGATGATATAGATATTATTATGAAAATATCTTTCAATATGTTATAGTATAAAGAGGTATTTCATTCGAAAGGAGTTAACACATGTTAAGTAAGAAAAGAATAGGATTATTTGTTATAGTATTAGTTATAGCTTTGTTTGCAGTTGGATGTAGCAACGGTTCTTCTAAAGATGAGGTAGTAGCTAAAGTTGGAGATATGACGGTTACAAAATCTGAGTTTTATGATGAGTTAGTTAAACAAAATGGAAGTCAAGTTTTAGATGTTATAATAGCTGATAAGATAATGCAATCAGAAGTAGAAAAAAATAATATAGTTGTATCAGATGAAGAAATAGAAGCTGATGTTGAAGAAATGAAAGATTTTTATGGTAGTGATGAGGCTTTACAAAATGAATTAGATAATTATGGTCTAACATTAGACGACATTAGACAAAATATAAAAAGTAATATTCAAATAGAAACACTTTTAGAGCCATATGTTGATATTACTGAAGATGAAATGAAAGAGTATTTTGAAACTAATAAAGCTAATTTTGATCAGGAAGAACAAGTAAAAGCAAGTCATATATTAGTAGAAACTGAAGATTTAGCTTTAGAAGTTAAAGGCAAATTAGAAGCTGGTGAAGATTTTGCTGAATTAGCGAAGGAATATTCTACAGATACAACTAATAGTCAACAAGGCGGAAATCTTGGGTATTTTAATAGAACTAAAATGCTGCCAGAATTCTCTGACGCTGCTTTCTCACTTGAAGTAGGAGAGATTAGCGATCCTGTTAAAACTAATTATGGTTATCATATAATCAAATTAGAAGATAAGAAAGAAGCCAAGGAAGCTGTTTATGAAGAATATACAGAAGAAGTAAAAAATGCAATATTCCAAACAAAATCATATGACGCATATATGGCGTGGTATGCAGAAAAGTTAGAAGAATATGAAATAACAACATACTTAGATTAATATAAAAAAATTCCCCAATTAGGGGAATTTTTTTAACTTGTTTATTGACCTATAAAATTGGGAATGATATAGTTAAGTGTAGTTGCGAATCAATTGCATTTAACTATTTTTAATTACGGAGGAAATTATGAAGAAGTTTAGAACTATAAGCGTTTTACTTTTATTACTATTTATAATAGTAGGAATAACTGGATGTGGAAATACTGTAGAAGAAGATGATGACGAGAAGCTAAAAGTTTATACAAGTTTTTATCCCATGTATGATTTTACCTCAAAGATAGCTGGAGATAAGATATCTGTTTATAATATGGTACCTTCTGGAGTAGAACCCCATGATTGGGAACCTGCTGCTTCAGATATAGTGAATCTAGAAAAAGCAGATATGTTTGTGTACAATGGTGCTGGAATGGAGCATTGGGTAGAGGATGTTTTAAAGAGTCTTGAAAATAAAGAATTGGTCGTAGTAGTAGCATCTCAAGGCATAGATTTACTACTAAGTGAAGATGATGACCATGATGGTCATGATCATGGCGACTTTGATTCTCATGTTTGGACAAATCCATTAAATGTAAAAATTCAAATGGAAAACATTAAGGATGCTCTTGTACAATTGGACCCAGATAATATGGATTATTATAATGAAAACTATGATAAATATAGTAAGGAATTAGATAAACTTAATGAAGAATTTGCAACTAAACTCTCAGCTTTATCAAATAAGGACATTGTAGTGTCCCATAAAGCATTTAGTTATTTATGTAATGAATATGGGCTAAATCAAATTGCTATAGATGGCCTATCTCCTGATACTGAACCAAATCCTGGAAGAATGGCTGAAATTATAAATTTTGTAAATGAAAATAATATAAAGGTAATTTTCTTTGAAGAACTTGCAAGTCCAAAGGTTGCTAATACAATAGCTGATGCAACTGGTGCAGTAGTGGATGTCTTAAATCCTTTAGAAGGATTAAGTGATGAAGAACTTGAAAATGGAGATGATTACTTCTCGGTTATGAGAAAAAACCTTGAAGCAATATTAAAAGCTTTGCAATAGACGATAACTCTAGATTAGAAGGTGCAATATGGAAAAGATAATTGATGTAAAAAATTTAAATTTTGCCTATAATGGAGAAATGATACTAAGAGAAATCAACTTCTCAATATACACAGGTGATTTTGTATCCCTAATTGGCTCAAATGGAGCGGGGAAGAGTACACTTATTAAACTTGTACTTGGGGAGTTAACTCCTAAGGAAGGTAGTATAAAAATACTGGGTACAGATCCTAAAGAAATCAAGAAGTGGTATAGGGTTGGCTATGTGCCACAAAATGGACTGCAATCAGTAAATAGTTTCCCAGCATCTGCAGAGGAAATTGTTCAAGCTAATCTATTCTCTAAGATTGGTTTAATGAAGTTTCCTAAAAAAGAACATAGAATAAAAACTGGGCAAGCTCTAGAATTAGTAGGCATGACACAGTATTCTAAACACTTAATTGGAAATTTATCAGGAGGACAGCAGCAACGTATTTTGTTAGCAAGGGCTTTAGTCCATGATCCTGAAATATTGATTTTAGATGAACCAACTACAGGTGTTGATGATTCTACAGTTGAATCATTCTATAACTTGATTGAAGAATTGAATAAAAGTTTAGGCATAACAATATTCATTGTAACCCATGATGTAGAAAGAGTTTCTAAATTTGTATCGAGAACCTTCTGTTTAGAGAATGGTACTTTAGTTGAACTTTCTAAAGATGATGTTAAGATGGAATTAACACATAAACACAAACATCCTTCTATAAATGCAAGAAGGAGTGATGATTAATGGAGATATTTGAATATGCATTTATGCAAAAAGCATTTTTAGTTGGTATTATGTTAGCGATTATTATTCCTTGCATAGGTGTAATAGTAGTATTAAAGAGATTATCTATGATAGGTGATGCACTATCTCATACATCACTAGCTGGAATTGCTGCAGGACTTATAATGGGTATAAACCCAATTTTAGGAGCAATAGCATTATCAATAATAGCTGCTTTTGGGATAGAATTCATACGAAAAAGAATTCCTAAATATGCTGAGATGTCCATTGCGATTATAATGTCTGCTGGAATTGGACTTGCAGGTGTACTGTCAGGATTCGTGAAAAATGCAGCTAATTTTAACAGCTTTTTATTTGGAAGTATAGTGGCTATAAGTGATTTTGAATTGTATTTAGTAACAGGAATTAGTATTGTAGTACTATTATCCTTTATCTTACTTTATAAAGAACTTTTTTATGTGTCAATGGATGAAAGATCTGCAAGACTTGCAGGGATACCTGTTAATACAGTAAACTTTATATTTACAATCCTTACAGCAGTAACGGTCTCAATAGCTGCCAGAACAGTTGGAGCATTAATTGTATCATCATTAATGGTAGTACCAGTAGCAACTGGTATGCAATTTGGTAAGAGTTATAAACAAACTGTCATTTATTCTATTATATCAGCAGTGTTTTTTACTATAACTGGTTTATTTATTTCATATTATGGCCATTTAAAACCTGGAGGTACAATTGTATTGGTAGGGGTAGTATCCTTGTTGTTAATTATTGTAATTAAAAAAATTATAGGTAAGTCATTTAATTAATTTGAGGTGAAAATTATGAAAGATACTTCAACCATAAAATGGCCTGAAGGTTTAAAAAGAACTAAAACAAGGGAGAGTGTCCTTTCCGTATTAATAGATTCTCATTCGCCATTAAGTGCAATTGAGATATTCTCAGAAATTGAAAATAGGGGTGAAAGTATATGGCTTTCTACTGTTTATAGAATTCTTGATGCATTTGTTGAAAAGGGATTGGTGACCAAAACATCAGTATTAAATAATGAAATAACACTTTATGATTTAACTCATTCAGGCCACAAACATTATGCAGTATGTATAGACTGCCACAAAATTGTCACAATGGAGAATTGTCCAATGGATGATTTCAAACCTAAATTTAAAAATAATGATATTGAAGTATTAGGACATAAAGTTGAGATATATGGATATTGCAAAGACTGTAAGCACAAGTCATAATAGGGAATATAGTAGAATATCTTATTAAATAAGATTTAAAATTGGGGGCGATATTTTGAAAATTTATATAAGTGCTGATATCGAAGGGGTAACAGGATCTATGAATTGGAGTGAAACAGAAAAAGGCAGAGATGGCTATGACTACTATGCAAATCAGATGACATTAGAAGTAAATGCAGCATGTATCGGAGCAAATAATGCAGGAGCAACGGAAATTATAGTAAAGGATGCCCATGATAGTGCAAGAAATATTGATCATAGATTATTACCTGAAAATACTAAACTGATTAGAGGATGGAGTGGTGGAATATTCTCTATGGTTCAAGGATTAGATGAGACATATGATGCTTTGGTTTTTGTAGGTTATCATTCAGCAGCAGGTAGAGATACAAATCCTCTTGCCCATACAATGACAACATTATTAGATTATGTGAAAATAAATGGTCAAATTGCAAGTGAATTCTTGATTCATTCGTATATTGCAGCTTACTTAAATGTACCTGTTGTATTTTTATCTGGAGACAAGGGACTATGTGAAGATGTAAGAAAAGTAAATAAAAACATAGAAACTGTTGCGGTAAAGGAAGGAATCGGTAATTCCACAATAAATATTCATCCAGATCTTGCATTAAAATTAATAGAAGATGCAGTGCATAAGGCATTATCTAGTGATATGTCATCATGTAAAATTGAATTGCCAAAAGAATTTAATATAGAAATTAGATATAGGGATCATAAATATGCCTTTAAAAATTCATTTTACCCAGGTATAACAAAGGTGGATGAAAATACCATTTCTTTCAAATCAAGTGATTACAAGGAAGTACTAAGGATGATGAAATTTTTAATATAAAAAAATTGTTTTTTGTAACAATTATGTTATAATATAATACATTAATATAAATGAATAATAGCTTTGATTTGGTAAAGTATAATTTATCAGGTATTAAAGAGAGGGCTCTATTGGTGAGAAGAGTCTATACTAGTGAATTAGAAGTGCGCCAATGAGCACCTTTTCGAATAATAGTAGATTAAGGCGGTGGTTCCCGTTACAGGACTAGAGTATGAATGTACTTGAATTGAGATGGATGAAAGTCCCAAACAGAGTGGAACCGCGAAAGTATAACCTTTTGCCTCTGTATATTTTGATATACAGAGGTGAGAGGTTTTTTTATTGTTCATATATTAAAAAATATCTTATAGGAGGAATATATAAATGATTTACAACAATATATCAGAAACAATAGGTCGTACACCTTTAGTAAAAATAAATAATACAGAAAAAGGTATGGCTGAAATTTTAGTTAAAGTAGAAGGATTTAATCCTGGTGGAAGTATCAAAGATAGACCTGCTCTTTATATGATTAAAGATGCTGAAGAAAAAGGACTATTGAAAAAAGGAGATACTATAATTGAAGCAACAAGTGGAAATATGGGTATTGCTCTATCAATGATAGGTGCAGCATTAGGATATAAGGTTAAAATCGTAATGCCTGACACTATGAGTATTGAGAGAAGAAGAATTATGACTGCATATGGAGCAGAGTTAGTTTTAACAGAAGGTAAGCTTGGTATGCAGGGATCCGTTGATATGGCAGAAAAACTAGCTAAGGAGAATAACTATTTCCTTACAAGACAATTTGCAAATGAAGCTAACACCCTTTCTCATATAGAAACAACAGCAAAGGAAATTCTTGAAGATACAGATGGTAAAATTGATGCATTTGTAGCAGGTGTAGGAACTGGTGGTACTATTAGTGGAATAGGTAAAATTCTAAAGGAACACAACAAAAATATACTAACAGTTGCAGTTCAACCTGTAAAATCACCTGTTCTAACAGGAGGAGCCCCATCAGGCCATGGAATACAAGGTATAGGAGCTAACTTTGTTCCTGATATTTATAATAAGGATGTAGTAGATGAAGTATTAAATATGGATGAAGAAACTGCATATGAAGCTGCACGAAACTTAGGTAAAAATGAAGGTATTCTAGCTGGGATGTCATCAGGAGGAAACTTTGCAGCAGCCATTGAAATAGCCAAAAGATTAGGAGAAGGAAAAAGAGTAGTAACGGTTCTACCTGATACAGGTGAAAGATATCTTTCAACAGCATTGTTTGAGCAAGAATAGAGGTGAAATTATGCTAAAATTTATTAAGTCCCTTGGAAGAAATATATTGGAGAAGGATCCAGCAGCTAAAAGCCTATTAGAAGCAATTATAACTTCTCCTGGGATAAAAGCTTTAGTATATCACAGAATAGCACACAGAATGTATAAAAAGGATAGAACACTATTTGCAAGACTTCTTTCCCAAAGAGCAAGAAGAATAACAGGGATTGAAATCCACCCTGGAGCAGTTATTGGTGATAATCTTTTAATTGACCATGGAATGGGAGTAGTAATTGGGGAGACGGCAGAAGTTGGAAATAATGTTACAATATTTCATGGTGTAACCCTTGGTGGATTAGGTGGCGAAAAAGGTGAAAAAAGACATCCAACTATAGAGGATGATGTACTAATAGGTGCTGGGGCAAAGATACTTGGCCCAATAACCATTGGGAAAGGTGCGAAAATAGGAGCAAATTCAGTAGTCTTAGATGACGTACCTGCATATGCAACAGCAGTAGGTGCTCCTGCAAAGATTATAGTAAAAAGTTCAAAGGCATATATGTATGCTATATAATTACGACTAGGAACAGGAGATATTCGGTTGATTAATCGAATGTCTCCTGTTTATTTTTACTATTTCAATATTAGAAGTAATCATTGATATTGAAAGTAAATAACAAAAGTGACTGGAAATTCTCTATCAAATTCTTTACAATACTATTACAATTTTCAGAAATTGCTTACATATTCTAACATAATGTTATAATGATGTTAAGAGAAGAACAAGGATAGCTATTCGTAAGTCTAATTGAATAAATTTGATTCCCAGGGAGGAGGTTTGCTTAACAACAGGGCTTATTGTTTGTTGTTTGTTGGGGTGTGCGAAAATCCAGCTGATTAGGTTATATTAGCGGATAAAATTAAGGAGTTGAGGGATATGATTACTATCTTTAATAGAAAAGAATTATACTTAACTTATTCAATGAGTGAACAGGCAAAAATTAGAGATAAATTATCTCAAGGTAATATAAAACATTACGTTAGAACAATTAATAGAATGTCGCCTTCAACCTTTGCAAGTGGTAGGAGAAGTAGGACTGGTTCATATGGTCAAAATATGGATTTGAATTATGAATATATAATTTATGTTCATAAGAAAGATTATGAGCAAGCTAAGTATGTTATAAACAAGTAAGATACATTATTTTCATATTAACTGTAGTTATTTAACATATAAAATATATTGAGCGAGGGTGGTTATCAACTTTTTAATAATGCTAATTCAATGCTAGGTAGGCTAGTTGCTTGATATAGAGGATTGATGAGTACATGTAGATTAATATGTCGTAAGGTTTGGTTAGTTTAAGTCAAGAGAATAAGAATGATTAAATATTAATGAAGAGGAGAATTTAGGATGGAATTACTGTTGCTATTTACACCTGGCTTAATTTCAGTAACTATATTATATATACTGAATAGGGTATTTAAATACAAAAATAAGTTGGTTAGTATTTTGGGGACTATTAAATATAAAGTGGCATTATTTGTTCTGGGAATGATTGTCCATTATGTTCTTATCTTTATCTATGGTCTAAATTCTCTAAGCCCAATTCCTATGGCTATATTAGTATCTTACATTTATCTCGTAGCGGTGTATAAAAAATAGTGTGTGCAATATGCTTACAGACTAATAGTGCATACTATTTATATAATGACAACTATTAGTATAAAGTAAACAGTGGCACCTGAATAGGATTGACTTGATCTGGAGGAGGTTATTTATATGGAATACTTTAAATTAGCATTAACCTATACCTTAGTAGCAATTATATTTGATATTCCATTATACATAAAACGGAAAAAGACTAATGATTTTTCTGATCTTAAATTTAGGCTTAAACTACAGGGTGGGGTTATATTTGGTATCCTAGCAGGAACTTTTGTTGTAAAAAATTTATTAAAAATTGATGCAAATATGTTTGTTTTACCTAAGGATTTACTTTCGGCAATTCTGATTAACATATCTCAGCTATTTATTAAGAAGAAGTGAAGTTCTAACGAGTTTGATATAGTTGCAGAAGTTTATAATGCTATGGCAGAAGAGTGAATTCAGGAGGAATTATAGGCGTTAACTACTAGAAATTCAACCCTTAAGTTTATTTCCTGTTTATCCTAATGGATTATTATGTTATTATATACATAAGAAAACTTAAATACCTAATTTACCATTTATAGTACATAGGACTATTAAATATGACTTAAGAGGGGAACAGTCCGCCGAATTATGGGAAAGCATATAATTAAGAGGTGACATGAATGTATCATCATGATTGGCTTATGCGACAAATAAATACTATGATTCAATTACTTGGGAGAATTCTATTTAAAAAGGATAATGTGAAATTCAGTATTCAAGATGAAAGTAAATCCACTGAGATCCATCTTCTATATGAAACTCTTATGGGCTTAATCAATGAGCATAAAATCAATGATGCAGAGGATCTATTATTTGAAAACATAGATGTCAATGATTTGATTTATATGAAAGTAGCTATGGATTTCTATGATAGAATAAATAGATTAGGTGATGATGAATTAGAAAATGCTGATTTTAGTCGTGATGAGATAAGGTCTGGACTTGAAGATGCGATGAATTTATATAGCATAAGAATAACTATTTAAATAGAAAATAAGACACGGATTATAATACTTTTCTATAGGGTATAATTATATTTAAGTACTTTTGAGAAAAAATTGAAATAACTTAGGAGGTGGCATATGGCTATAAATAAAGATATTTATGGGTTTATTAAGCCGGCATTAGATGCACATACAATGGGTATAAATACAGCTGCTGAATTATTAAGGGATTGTGGATATAATGTAATTATTGCAGATGATAGTATTGCTAAAGCAATCAGTGATTATAAACATGAGGCAAATAGAAAGAAAGTCGTAGACTGGATAATGGATAACAATGTTTCAAATATTGGAATTAGTTATAGATTAGATAAAGATGATTCAATAAATATGGTAGGATACCTTTTAGAAGAGCTAAAATCTAACAATCTACTTTCATATCAAGACGGACCAATAAAATCTGTATCCTTCGCAGGTCTTCCGGTTTCATGTGATGCTATTGATAAGGAATTTAATGGATTTGTTTCAACATATATGGGTGGAGAATCAGCTCATGATACACTTTTAAAACTAGGTGTGCCTGAAGATAAAATTCCTACAGATATACTTGAAGGAAGTAAATATGATGATAATCTATTACAATTTGGTAAAGAAGTTATTGATTCTGGTGAATATTCTAAGTTTATGCCTATTGACCGTTCATCATATAATGATTTTGGAACTAGAAATGATACCGTAGTAAAAAGAATAGATAGTAATATGAATAAGGATTTTGCACCACTTATGAGAGCTCATGTAGGTCCATATTCATCTCTAGCAACTAGAGAAGAGAACTTTAAGGAATTTTTATCTTGGGCTAAGACATTAGCAAGTACAAAATACCTAGATATAATGTCAATAGGTAGCTCTCAACTAACTCAATCAAATTTTGGTGAAGATTGGGGAGATAGACCTAATGGTGGTGGAGTGCCTGTGAATTCTCCTGAAGAATACAGGAAGATTTGGGAAGCAGCAAGGCCTCTATTAATTAGAACTTATGCAGGAACTAAGAGTATTCCTGATTTAGCTAAAATGCATGAGGAGACTATAAATATTTGCTGGCATGCATTGTCCCTATGGTGGTTTAACAAACTTGATAATAGAGGGCCATATGACTTATATACAAATCTAAAGCAACATATGGAGACTATCCAATATATAGCAACAACTAATAAACCATTTGAGGCTAATGTATCTCATCACTTTGCATTCCGTGGAGCAGATGATGTGACTTATATTGTATCTGCATACTTAGCTGCAAAACTAGCTAAAAAATTAGGTATAAAAACATATATTTTACAGAATATGCTAAACACACCTAGACTTACTTGGGGAATTCAAGACTTAGCTAAATCAAGGGCTTTATTAAAATTAGTAGGAGAATTAGCAGATGGAAACTTTAGAGTTTTATTACAACCAAGAGCAGGACTAGACTATTTTAAACCAGATCTATATGAAGCTAGAATACAATTATCTGCAGTGTCAGCTTTAATGGATGATATAGATCCTTATAATGAAATGAGTCCACCAATAATACATGTAGTAAGTTATTCAGAAGCCTCTCATTTGGCTACTCCAGATATTATCAACGAAAGTGTTCAAATAACTCAACATTCTATAAAGAAATATAGAAGTTTAAGAAGAAGTGGCAATGTTGATGATATGAGTAAAAATGCTGATGTAGAGGAAAGAATGAATGATTTATTTAACAGAGCTAAAATAATGATTCAGACTATGGAGTCTAGTATTGACAATTTATATTCACCTGAAGGATTCTATAAGATATTTGCTGCTGGATTCTTACCGACTCCTTATTTATGGGGAGAAGTAGAAGAGTTTAAGCATGCAATAAATTGGCACACAAAACCAATAAAAGGTGGTTTAAAGATAGTAGATAAAGATGGTAATCCTCTAAAAGCAGAAGAAGTAGCAGATATAGCAAAGCAAAATATATCTGATGCGGAGTATAATTTATCTCAAAGAACAATTAAGAATATGAAGATATAAAAGAAAATGTCGGACAATTTTGTCCGATATTTTTATTTACATTTTTCTATTATCTCTTTCGCTGTTTCAATAGGATCAACATTGTCAAAAGTAGCTACATATTTTCTATCTCTGTATTCATATAATGGATCATAGTAATTTGTCAACAGCTCTTGTATTACATAATTGTAATTATGTTCCTTAATCATTTTAATATATTCATCAATTCTTTTGTTTCCAATATTTCTTCTAAGGTAGTTAAGAGAGTAAATTATTGCTTCGTCATTTTCTATGCCATGGGCATATTCCTTGTAAATATTATTGACTCTAATGTCCATATCAGCTTCTATTTTGATATTTTCGCCTGACTTAATAGAGTTATATAAGTATTCAGGCATAATAATTCTGCCTATCCTTTTGCTTTCACCTTCAGTAAATACAATATTTGACTTTCTATTTTTTAGCTTATCATAAACTAAGCTTTCAAACATTTTTTGGGTATTAGGTGAGCCTAAACCAACTCCACCTAATACAGAACCCCTATGATTGGCACATTCTTCAAGGTCTAAGACATCACATCCTAGTTCCTTTAGACATTTTAATATATCAGTTTTGCCTGAGCCACTATTTCCGTACAATACAATAAATTTAATATCTCTAACTTCATTAGGAAGATTTTCGTTTATAAAATGCCTATACCCTTTATAGCCGCCTTCTAATTTAATAACATTTAATCCTAAGGATTTAGAAAGGGATACCATCGCTCTACTTCTATAACCTCCCCTTGCACAGAAGAATACTAAATAATCAAATTTACTATCTAGTTCTAATACCTTGTCAAATAGGTCGGGAAGTTTCTTACATGCTGCTTTTATACCAATTTTCTTGGCCTCATTTATACTTCCATTTTTATATTCAGTACCAATCTCCGCTCTTTCCTCATCTGTAAAAATTGGCAAATTTATAGACCCTGGAATAGTCTCAGAATTATATTCCTTAGGGCTTCTAACATCTATAAGTTGAAAGGAACCCTTTAACTTATCTTTCTCTAAATCTTCATATTGAATTTCTTTATACATAAAAACAAAACGCCTCGATTCTAATAGTATATAACTAAACTTTGCATTACTTAATTATACACCTGCAAAATGGGATAATAAAGTAATTCTTAATTTGGATATAACAATATAAACAAAACTCCATAGAATATGGAGTTAAACTAGAATATTCATAAAAAATGCAATGACTCCTGAATTGAAGAAGTCAATAAATAGTGATCCGACTACTGGCATCACGAAGAATGCAGTTGGTGAAGGACCAAATTTACCTACTACTGATGTCATGTTAGCTATACCATTTGGAGTAGCACCCATCGCAAATCCACAATGTCCTGCCGTAATAACAGCTGCATCATAATCACTACCTAATACTCTAAATGTTACATAACTTGAGTAAAAGAATGTTAGAATTACTTGCGATAATAACATAACTATTAGTGGTACTGCAAGATCTGCTAATTCCCATAACTTTAGTCCCATAAGTGCCATTGATAAGAATAATGATAGAGCGATTCCTCCAAGTATATCAAGTTCAACCATAGGAACATCAAATTTACCTGTTGCCTCTGAAAGATTTCTAATGAATGCACCAATAAGCATTGCACCTATGTATCCTGGAAGTGTTATGCCAGCATCTTGTATCCACTTTGTAACTATAGTACCAATCCCCATAGCTAAGAGTAATTCAAAAGTTGCTATTGTGAAGTTCTTTTCTTTTAATTGTGAATCGTCATCTAATCTCTCATCAATTTCCATACCTGAATCTAATTTATTACTAACTTCTGTTTTTAGAGTGTTCTTTGAGATCAAACGATTTGCTGTTGGTCCACCTATCATACTACCAGCTATAAGTCCAAAAGTTGCCGATGCTAAGGCAACTGAGTTTGCATTTATTGCTCCAAGTTTAACAAGGTCTGGTCCAAATGCTGCCGATGTTCCATGACCACCTGTCATAGGTATTGATCCAGTAGCTAACCCTAATAATGGATTTAGGTCAAAAATTTTAGTCAGTGCAACACCTAAAACATTTTGTAGTACAACTAAACCTACAGCAGCGCCTAAGAAAATAGCAACTTTAAGTCCACCTTTTTTCAACATTCTAAAACTTGCGCTGAACCCAACTGATGTAAAGAATACAGTCATCATAAAATCTTGCAGTGTGGTATCCAATACAATTTCTAAAGTTCCGGTTTGTTTAAATATTAGGGCTAAAATTGCAAAAAGAGTTCCTCCTACTACTGGTTCTGGTAAGCAATATTTTCTTAAGATACTTATTCTATCTACTAAAAATTTTCCAACTAATAGAACAACCACACCTAAAGCGATTGATTGTATCATGTCTAATTTAATAATCATTTGTGTCAACCTCCATACATATATTATATCATAGTTTAAAACACTTATTAATATTTAGCTTTTGTATTTACATTTAGCTAAAATGGTGTATAATAGAAATAATATTAGACTTGGAGCAAGAAGAGTAGCCATGATAAAGGTCTGAAGCGAGTTAGGATGGGTGAGAGCCTAACGATACTATTTTGGCGAATGGGCTTGTGAGTTCATACCTGAATACATAAGGTATGGGATTTATCACCCTTAAATGATTAAAGTTGGCGTATGCAAGTAGAGTGGTACCGCGGAATTAACCTTTCGTCTCTTTTTATAGAGATGGAAGGTTTTGTTTTTTTGAGATTACTATTATTTTAGGAGGTATATGAAATGGAGAAAAAAATTGTATTTAGTGGAATTCAACCATCAGGTGAACCAACCATTGGTAATTATATAGGAGCTATAAGAAATTGGGCAGATATACAAAATGAAGAAGGTTTTGATTGTATTTATTGTGTAGTTGATTTACATGCCATAACAGTACCACAGGTTCCAAAGGACTTAAGAAAGCATACATTAGAAGTACTTTCACTTTTGATGGCTGCAGGAATAGATCCAGAGAAGTCTACACTATTTATACAATCCCATGTAGCTGCACATGCGGAACTAAATTGGGTTCTTAATACTATGACATATATGGGGCAGCTAAATAGGATGACCCAATATAAGGATAAATCAAAGAGGTTTGAAGATAGTAGTATTAACTCAGGACTGTTTACCTATCCTGTGTTAATGGCAGCAGACATACTTCTATATCAAACAGATTATGTACCTGTTGGAGAGGACCAGAGACAACATTTGGAGTTAAGCAGGGATATTGCTGAAAGATTCAACAATAGGTATAGTGATACTTTTAAAGTTCCAGAAGCTTTGATAAAGAAAGAAGGGGCTAGAATAATGAGTCTCCAAGATCCTGAATCCAAGATGAGTAAGTCTGATTCCAATGAAGATTCATATATTTTGTTATTAGATAATAAAGATGCTATAAGAAGAAAAATTAAACGTGCAGTGACTGATTCTGAAGGGGTAGTTGCTTATAATGATCAACAAAAGGGACTTAAAAACCTTATAGATATATATTCTGCCTTCTCAAATGAAGAAATAGACACCATTGTAGCTAGGTATGATGGCAAAGGATATGGCGTGTTTAAGGAAGAATTAGCTGAAGTTGTAGCTGAAGGTTTGAAGCCTATTCAAGAAAGATATAATGATCTAATTAATAACAAGGATTATCTTGAAAAAGTATATAAAGAAGGTGCGCAAAAAGCAGAGTATCAAGCTATGAAAACTCTAAGAAAAGTATATAAAAAGATTGGTTTTATACCAAGATAAAGATTTAGATGCTATTATACTAAACGGAAGTTTAATATAATAGCATCTTTATTTTTTCTACTTAATATTTTTCATTGCTTTCTTTGCAAATTCTGTGGTAACTATTTTTTCATAATCCGCTCTTTTATCCAGTTCACCAGCAGTTTCCATTATGTCCATCATGAAATTTAATCCTTCTTCAGTAATGATTAAATCAGGCTTCCAACTGTCTTGATTTCTATATCGGTCAATTAATGTTATCAAGACATCATCTTCAGTATCTGGGAATTGTGGTTTGACAGCTTCAGCAATTTCTTCTAAGGAGTGATTTTGCACCCATACCATGCCTTTGTATAGTGCATTTGTAAATTTTTGAATTACTTCAGGATTTTTTTCTATATATTCTTTAGTTGCGGAATAACATGTGTATGGTATATATCCAGCTTCTTCTCCGATTGAAGCAACTACATAACCTATGCCTTCTTTTTCTAAGGAAGCAGCAACTGGTTCAAATAATGATACATAGTCTCCTTCTCCACTAATGAAAGCTCCTGCCAAGGCATTAAATTGAATGTCTGTTCTAACTACTACATCCTCATCTAGGACTAACCCATAAGATTTTATTACGTATTCCAAAGTCATTTCAGGCATTCCACCTTTTCTACCACCTAAAACTGTTTTCCCTTTAAGTTTGTCAAAAGTGAAATTGTCATCTTTTTCTCTACCCACTAAAAATGATCCGTCTCTTTGTGTTAATTGAGCAAAGTTAATTGCATAGTTATCTCTACCTTCGTTGTAGACGTAAACTGATGCTTCAGGTCCCATAAAACCTATTTCTGCCTCACCACTTAACATTGCTGTCATAACTTTGTCAGCACCACCACCGTTAATAAGTGTTACATCCAAGCCTTCTTCTTCAAAAAAACCTTGTGTTAAGGCTACGTATTGTGGGGTATAAAATAATGAGTGAGTAACTTCCATTAAATTAATCTTTTGGTTAGGACTTTTTTGACATGCTGTAAAACTCATGGAAACTACTATAACCATGATTAATAAAAGGGGTAGAAACTTAAATTTCTTTGACATCCTATCACTCCTTGTATAATATAGTATTATGAGATATTTATAAGATATTGTATTCTTTATTTATTCAAAGGTTACTATAATTTAGAGATGGAGGGTTGTATATGAACATACCTAATATGTTAACAATACTAAGGATAATACTGGTGCCTGTCTATTTAGTAATATTCTTCTCTAATATGGATAATAGAATATTAATAGCGGGATTAGTTTTTATATTAGCTGGAATCTCTGATGTTTTAGATGGACATATTGCAAGAAAATACAATTTACAGACTAAGATAGGTACTGTTCTAGACCCATTTGCTGATAAAATGATGACATTTGCAATATTGATAAGTTTTACTTTGTCAAACTTTATACCAGGTTGGATATTAATCGCACTTGGTATAAAAGAGATATTATTAATTCTTGGTGGAGCAGTTCTTTACTTTTCTAAGGCTAATCAAGTAATTCCTTCAAACAAATTTGGGAAATATGCTACAGCACTATTTTATGCTGCCACATTATCTATTGTGTTTAAGCTTCCATCTACTATTTCAGAAGTTCTATTTTTAGTAACTGTAGTTTTAAATATATTAGCTTTAGTCAATTATTTAGGTACTTATTTAGACATAGTTAAGAATAGAAAAGTGTCAGTTGACAAAAAATAGTTATATTAATATAATTAATTAATATATTATAAATTGCGCAGAAAAAGAGGAGTAGATAAGCATCTTTTACAGAGAGAAGATCCTAGGTTGCAAGGTCTTTAAAGCAATGTTTATCGAAGGTAGCTTTTGAGCATCTAAGCTGAAGGTAATTAGGCTTAGACGTTGATTACGTTATAATTATTAAGTGCCATGATATATTCATGGAATTAAGGTGGTACCACGAGTTTAACCCTTCGTCCTTACATATTAGGATGAGGGGTTTTGTTATATATAAAGATAATTTATGAGGAGGAGAACAATGTTAGAAAATTTGCCTAAAACCTATAATCCAAAAGATTTTGAAGACAGATTATACAAATACTGGAATGAAAATCAATATTTTGTAGCGAATGTTAATAAAGATAAAAAGCCATACACAATAATGATGCCACCACCAAATGTAACTGGTAATCTTCATATGGGGCATGCCTTAAATAATACTATTCAAGATATACTTACTAGATGGAAGAGAATGTCTGGTTATGAAGCCTTATGGTTACCAGGTACTGACCATGCTAGTATATCAACAGAAGCTAAAGTTGTTGAAAAAATCACTCAAGAAGGTAAGACTAAAGAAGAATTAGGTAGAGAAGGATTCCTTAAAGAGGCTTGGGAATGGACTGAGCTTTATGGTGGTAATATCAAAAATCAGCTAAAAAAACTAGGTGTTTCTTGTGACTGGTCTAGAGATAGATTTACTTTAGATGAAAATATGAGCAAGGCTGTTGAAGAAGTGTTTATTAGATTATACGAAAAAGGGCTTATCTATAGAGGAGATAGGATAATAAACTGGTGTCCAGATTGTGCAACAGCTATTTCAGATGCAGAAGTTGAGCATGAGGATAGCCATGGACATATTTGGTATGTAGATTATCCAATAAAGGATAGTGATAGAAAAATAACTGTAGCTACTACAAGACCAGAGACAATATTAGGTGACTTGGCTGTGGCAGTAAATCCAGAAGATGAAAGATATAAGGATTTAGTAGGTAAAACGGCTATATTACCATTAGTTAATAGGGAAATTCCAATTATCGCTGATGATTATGTTGATATGGAATTTGGTTCAGGTGCAGTAAAAATAACTCCATCCCATGATGCTAATGACTTTGAGGTAGGAGAGAGACATAGCCTTGGTCAATATATAGTAATTGATGAGAAAGGATATATTAACTCAAATGGTGGAAAGTATGAAGGACTTGAAAGATTTGAAGCTAGAAAGCAAATAGTTAATGACTTAGAAGCAAATGGATTTTTGAATGAAGTTAAAGAGCATGATAACGCTGTTGGTCATTGTGAAAGATGTAGTACAATAATTGAACCACTTATATCTAAACAATGGTTTGTTAAAATGGAACCATTGGCAAAGCCAGCATTAGAGGCTTATTATAAAGGTGAACTAAACTTCATTCCTGAGAGATTTGGTAAGGTATATGTAAATTGGTTGGAAAATATAAGAGATTGGTGTATTTCTAGACAATTATGGTGGGGTCATAGACTACCTGTATACTATTGTGATGATTGTGATGAGATAATAGTATCAAGAACAGCTCCGAATAAATGTAGTAAATGTGGAAGTGATAATTTAAGACATGAAACAGATACACTTGATACATGGTTTTCATCTGCGCTTTGGCCTTTCTCAACTTTAGGTTGGCCAGAAAATACTGAAGATCTAAAATACTTCTTCCCAACTGATGTACTGGTAACAGGATATGACATCATATTCTTCTGGGTAATAAGAATGGTATTTTCAAGTATTGAACAAATGGGTGAATTGCCATTTAAGGATGTATTCCTTACTGGTCTCGTAAGAGATAGTCAAGGTAGAAAGATGAGTAAATCCTTAGGCAATGGTATAGATCCTTTAGAGATAATAGATTTATACGGTGCAGATGCACTCAGATTTACACTAGTAACAGGTAATACACCTGGTAATGATATGAGATTCTACAATGAAAAGGTAGAGGCAAATAGAAACTTTGCGAATAAACTTTGGAATGCAACTAGATTTGTATTGATGAACTTAGATGAAGATGTAGTATCAAAGGATTTTGTCTTAGGAGACTTAGAAGAAGAGGATAAATGGATTGTTTCAAGACTAAATGATGTAATCAAAGAAGTCACAGAAAATCTAGAGAAATATGACATTGGATTAGCAGCTCAAAGGATATATGACTTTGTGTGGGATGATTATTGTGATTGGTACATTGAAATGGTTAAGTCAAGATTATATGGAGATGACAATTCTAGCAAAGAATTAGCTCAGAGAGTTCTATTGTATGTATTAAAGGATATAAATAGATTACTTCATCCATTTATGCCATTTATTACGGAAGAAATTTGGCAGCACCTTCCAAATAATGATGGAGCTTTAATCGTTAGCCAATGGCCAATATATAATGAAACACATAAATTTTCTAAAGCAGAGAAAATTATAGAATTTGTAAAGACATCTATCAAGTCCATAAGAAATGCGAGAGCAGAAATGAATATCGCACCTTCAAAGAAATCAAATATTATTTTTGTTGTAGAAAGAGAAGAGATAAAAGATCTTATTGAAAATGGTAAGAGATATTTTATGAATCTTGCAAGTGCAGAAGATGTAAGTATTAGTGATAATAAGGATGGCTTTGGAGAAGATTATATCTCCGTTGTACTAGACAAAGCTGAAGCATTCTTACCATTAAAGGATCTAATTGATTATGACAAAGAAATAGAAAGATTAGAAAAAGAAAAAGAAAAACTTGAAGGTGAACTAAAAAGAGTAAAAGGTAAATTATCCAATCAAGGATTCGTTTCCAAAGCACCAGAGGCAGTAATAAATGGTGAGAAAGAAAAGATGGCTAAGTATGAAGATATGATGGCTAAAGTATTAGAGAGACTTGATAGTTTAAAAAATAATAAATAAGGTGAAATAAAATGAAATATTTAGATGCTTTAGCTTATATCAACGATAAGGCAAAATATGGATCAAGACTAGGTCTTACATCTATAAGCAAATTAATGGAATTGCTGGGTAATCCTCAAGATGATTTAAAAATCATCCATGTAGCAGGTACAAATGGAAAGGGTTCTACATCATCCTATATAGCTAACTGTATTAACAGTGCCGGGTATGATGTAGGACTATATACCTCTCCATTTTTAGAACGATTTAATGAAAGATTTCAAATCAACGGCAAAGATATTCCTGATGATACATTAGGTAGAATTACTTCTATTGTAAAAGAAGCTGCTGATAAGATGGTAGAAATAGGGATGGAGCATCCAACTACATTTGAAATAGGAACTGCTATAGGATTTATTTACTTTAAGGATCAAAATGTGGATTATGTAGTATTGGAGGTTGGTCTAGGAGGAAGATATGACTCAACTAATGTAATAAGTAATTCACTAGCTTCAGTAATAACTAGTATAGATTTTGATCACATAAAAGAGTTAGGAGATACCTTAGGTAAGATTGCATATCAAAAAGCGGGTATTATCAAAAAAGAAGGTATTGTCATCTCTTATGAACAAGATAAGGAAGCAGCAGACGTAATTGAGGAAGTTGCAGAACTTAGCAATGCTAAACTTTATATAAGTAAAAATGATAATATTGAGATAACTAAAGAATCTGATTTAGGTAATACTTTTAATTACAGATATGAAAATGAATATTTTGAGTCTATCAAAACGACTATGATTGGTGAATATCAAGTTTATAACGCTTCATTAGCAATCACAACATTGTTAGTATTAAGAGAGAAAGGTTTGATAGATATAACAAATGAACATATCTATAGTGGAATTCTTAACACAAAATGGAAGGGTCGACTTGAGATTCTTAAAAGAGACCCAATATTCTTAATAGATGGAGCTCATAATGTTCAAGGAATAAATCATTTAGCTAAGGCATTAGAATTATTTTCCTATGATAGATTAGTATTAGGTTTAGGTATTCTGAAGGATAAAGATGTTGATCATATGCTACAGAAACTCATCCCATTAGCTGATATTATAGTTACAACAGAAGTTGATATGCCTAGAAAGTTAGATGCAGAAGAATTAGCTTCAAAGATAAAGGCGTACAATGAGAATGTATATGTAAAAAAAGACATAAAAGAGGCAATAGACATGGCTATTAGCCTTTCAAATAAAAATGATTTAATTTTATTTGGAGGATCTCTATATCTAATTGGAGAAGTAAGAACTTTGGTGAACCTTCTATAGTGTAAAACTATAGAAGGTTTTTTATGACCTATTTTTATCACCTATACCTCCTCACCTGCATAAATTGTTATATATGTGAGGGGGTGTGAAATTGCTATTAAATAAGATTATAGTTACTAATTATGGAGAAAATTCTTTAAGTATTATTGACAAAGAAGACTTAACACAAATAGACACCATTGATTTAAGTGAAGTTATTCCCGGGTCCACAGGTTTAACTAGAGTAATTCGTGAAGATGATAATAATTTACTTGTTCTCAATTCTGATGAGGATTCGCTTTATAGAGTTAATTTAGATAAATTTATTTTGTTAGATCAAACAAACCTTGGTCGTAGCCCTATTCGCATAAAAACATTCAAGGACAAGATATACGTAATAAATATAGATTCAAATTCATTATCTATTATTGATAAAAATGATTTTACAATTATTGAAAATATATATGTTGGTGAGAAGCCTACAGATTTAGCAATTGATGAGATTTCAGGTAAAGTCTATATAACTAATTTAAATAGTTATAATATAAGTGTTGTAGATTATGAGAATGATACATTGGAAGAGATAAAACTATCATTTATGCCTTTTAGAATAAAAGTTGAACTTGGAGTAGTATATATTTTAGGTTTTTTAAACAATCATACTCTAAGCCATAGTATAATATCTTCCTTGGGAACAGGAAATAAGCAAACATTATGGTCTAAAACAATCAATGGTATTTATTTTGATTTTATTAAAATAAAAGATAAAGAAATTTTCTACCTAGTAGATTCAGAGAACAGTTGGCTTTATGAATTTAGTAAAGATACTGAAAGTAATAGCAAGAAAATATTTATAGGAGGTTTAACTAATTTTATTAATTACGATTTCAACTATCTCTATTTAAATGATATGGTAAACAATCAGATAATCATAGTTGATATTAAAAAAAATCAAATTAAAAAAAGAATAACAGTAGGCAATGAGCCACATGATATCCTTTTAACTTGAATTAATCAATCAATAATTTAATAGTTTCAGAATAGATTAAATCTGTTTTTTCTTTCCAAGAATCGCTGATCATTTCAGCTTGTTCCTTTGAAGCTACGTTTAAGTATAAACTAAATAAAGTATCACTGTTTTCTACTAATTTTAAATTAACTATAAATTGTCCATCTTCTCTTTGGAAGTACTCTGAAAATACTTGGGTTTCTTTTTTTTTCTGTATCTTTTGAGACTTAAATTCAACTTCCAAGTCTTTCTTTGTTTTCTCCGGAATTTTACTAATGAAATAATTAAGGGCTATATCGCCTTTTTCAGTTATTCTATATTGTTGTTTTTCGTCAACATTTATATTTTCAATAAATGCTGAATCAATTAATTCGCTAATATACTGTTGAATTGAGAAAAAGTTCATATAGTTTTTCTCCAATATAAATTCGGTAAGTTCATTTCTAGAAAAATTATTAGGAGATTCTTTAATAATATATAATAATAAGAGCTTATTTTGGGCCATTTCTTCGCTATTATCAACGAACATATACATCACCTTCTTAAAATTTTATAAACCCTATTATATCATATATTAAAAGAGGAGTGAATAATCACTCCTCCAATTTATTTTTATCTTTTACCTGCTAATTGATTTTGAGCACTCTCTACTAATTTTTTAACCATATAGCCACCTACATAGCCATTTTGTCTTGAAGAAAGATTTCCTTTATCTATATTATCATAATTTTGGAGTCCTAATTCATTGGCTATTTCTAATTTCATCTGATTAAGAGCTGCTCTTGCTTCTGGAACAACTATTCTATTACTGTTATTAGCCATTTTCTTACCTCCTTATATTATTACTAGCAATTTTATTGCTACTATTAATATAACCCCATAATTGTTTTATATGCTGGAAGATAATGCACATATAGTAATAATTTTTTTATAAAAAGAATAATTATGTATTAAACAGAAAGGAGTAGATTTTAATGAAAAGAAGTCATCATTATTATTTAATTTATAGAATTCTAATGGTATTACTGTTATTGACTATTTCTATATTAATAATTACTAAAAATAAAAACTATAATTTAGTTAATGTATTTTCACCAACCAAGGAATTACCAATTTATAGTGTTCAAAGAGAAGATAAAAAAATAGCTATCTCTTTTGATGCTGCATATGGTGATGCATACACATTAGATATACTGGATACACTAGATAAATACAATGTTAAGTCTACCTTTTTTCTTGTTAAATTTTGGATAGATAAATTCCCTCATCAGGTACAAGAAATACATAATAGAGGACATGAAATTGGGAATCATTCAGCAACACATCCTAATATGAGCACTTTATCTAAACAACAAATTGCAGAAGAACTAAATAGTACTGGTGATAGAATTTATGAACTAACAAACGAAAAACCATTTTTATTTAGACCACCCTTTGGTGACTACAATGATCTAGTGATACAAACATGTAGAGAAAATGGATATTATACCATACAATGGGACATTGATTCCTTGGATTGGAAAAACCTAGGTGTCCAACCTGTTGTTGATACAGTAGTTAGAAATATAGATAGTGGTTCGATTGTATTGTTCCACAATAATGCAGATTATATTAGTGAATATTTACCTATCGTAATAGAAAGATTAATAGAGAAGGGTTTTGAAATCGTACCTGTATCAGAGTTAATATATTATGACAATTTTAAAATGGATAATAGCGGAAGACAAATACCAATAGAATAATGTTGAGGGGATACTTTGAATAATAAAAATACAATATTTATAGGTATAATCGAAGAAAAGCAGTATACCATTAATCTATTAAAAAAACTATTGATGATTTTTAATTATCAACTAGACTACTCAAATACAAAGAATAATATATTTCTTTTAAACAAGAATGAGATCAATCTAGTATTGATAACAATGAAAACAAGCGAAATAGAATTCTTTCAAAACTTTGGAATAGAATTTCATTTTTTAGTAGTTAATATATTTGATTATGAATTTAATAAAAAAGAAATCTTTAAATATCAATTTAAAGACTGCAATTATTATATAATAAACTCAGATGAAGATAATCTAAGTAGTATTTTACCTTTAGATCCGTTAAATGGAATAGTGATTACATATGGATTTAATAGTAAAGCAACAATGACAATTTCAAGCTATATTATAGAACAAGTTATGGAGGCTAGTCTATGTTTACAACGAGATATCGTAACTTTATACGGAGAACGAATATCTCCTTTTGAGTTTATTATAGAAATAAATTCAAAGAATAAAGATCACATATATTCTGTTTTGGCAGTATCAATTTTAGCTATACTCCTTGGCGAAAAACTCCAGTTTAAAAACAATCTAAAAATATAAAAAATACAATTGCAAGATAAAGCAATTGTATTTTCTATTTATTTATCATATTCCTTTAACTAATTGAATAACTATTATAAGAGATTGTTCAATAAGAAGAATAAGGGGGCTACATTGATGTTAGAAAAGAATATGGATACGAATATGGTAAGACTAGTTGGTGTAATTAAGAGTGAGAAGGAGTTTAGTCATGAGATGTATGGAGAAAGGTTTTACAATATTAATCTAGAGGTACCAAGGCTTAGTGAATCAGTTGATATATTACCAATAACAATATCTGAAAGATTGTTGATAGGTATTGACATCAACCTGGGTCAGTATGTTATTATTGAAGGACAATTAAGATCTTATAATCGATATATAGAATCTTCGAACAAGCTAGTATTAACAATATTTGCAAGAGAAATTTTCAATCCAAGCGAAGAAACCTTAGAGGAAAGTCTAAGAAAGCCAAATGAAATATATTTAGATGGGTATATATGCAAAACACCAATATATAGAATTACTCCATTTGGTAGAGAGATTACTGATTTATTAGTAGCAGTCAATAGAGCATATAATAAATCTGATTATATTCCATCCATAGCTTGGGGAAGAAATGCAAGATTCTGCGAAAAATTAGTTGTTGGTGATCATATAAAATTATGGGGTAGGATTCAAAGTAGAGAATATCAAAAGAAACTTTCGTCAGGAGAAGTTGATTCAAAAGTTGCTTATGAAGTTTCGATAACTAAACTTGAGTTCGTAGAAAATGATAACAATAGGGCAGATATAACTGATGAGGAAGGATTAGATGATTAATGAATTCGGAATTGATTATTATTGTTATAATATTTATAATATTAATAAGCTATCAATATACACTTAATCTTATTTTAAGAGAACTTAGGGAGATAAAAAATCTACTTAAGAGAAATGTTCTTAAAAATGATTCTGATAATACTTAAACTATTTGGAGGGGGACAATTTGTTAGACAACAAAAGACAAAAAACTTTATTCTCAAGAGAAGAAATTTCAGTAAGAGTTCAAGCTTTGGGAAAAGAGATTGCTTCAGATTATAAATCTAAAGAATTAGTGGTTGTTTCATTATTAAGAGGCAGCTTTATTTTTACAGCAGATTTAGTAAGGGAATTAAGTATACCTGTAGAAGTTGACTTTATGACTACTTCTAGTTATGGACATAGCGAAACTTCTAGTGGAAAAGTAGATATAGTTCAAGATCTTAGAGCCAATATTGAAGGTAAGGATGTACTTATAGTTGATGATATAATGGATTCGGGGGTTACTCTTGAAAATGTTGTGAAGCATTTAAAATCAAAATCGCCTAACTCTATTAAAATATGTGTTATGTTGGATAAACCGAGCAGAAGGAAAGTAGACTTATCACCAGATTATGTTGGTTTCACAATACCTGATTTATTTATTGTTGGGTATGGATTAAACTATGGTGATTTATATAGAAATATTCCTTATATTTTTACATTTGAGTAATTATCGCCTACAGGATTTCTGTAGGTGTATTTATTAAGAAGGATAGTGATGGGGAGAATGAGATACAAAAATAAACCTTCGTTGTTTGAAGTAAATTTATTGTACTTAGGTCTAGGTATTTTACTTTTAACTGTTGGTGCATTTGTACAACATAAGGAACTGTATTCTGGACTTTTAATAACAGAGTATATACTAATATTATTGCCTTGTTTATTATTTCTTAAAATCAAAGGTCAACCAATAAAGGAAGTCTTAAGACTAAATAGAATTGGGTTAAAGCAAGTGTTTCTAATAATAGGAATTACTATATTTACTTATCCTATAGCAGTGTTTTTTCAAGCTATTTTCTATGC
Source organism: Tissierellaceae bacterium (assembly GCA_031460505.1). Classification (GTDB taxonomy): domain Bacteria; phylum Bacillota; class Clostridia; order Tissierellales; family Tissierellaceae; genus JAAYTL01. The sequence continues at coordinate 30,541 of JAVKTT010000003.1, read as the reverse complement.
TATATTAAACTTATTTAAAGAGGTAGCTCCTTCATCTGTACCAATGCCATATGATGGTTTACAATATCTTATTAGTTTTTTTATTATAGCATTGGCCCCAGGTATATGTGAGGAAGTCATGTTTAGAGGAGTTATGTTAGATAGCTACAGCAGTTTAGGTTATAGGAAGAGCATAGTCATCTCAGCATTTCTGTTTGGAATGTTTCATTTTAATCTATTGAATTTTGTTGGACCAACAATACTAGGTATAGTATTTGGAATAGCAGTATATAAGACAAACTCAATCTTTACTTCTATGATTGGTCATACTCTTAATAATGGCATAGCTTTGACTATTGGTTTTTTTCTAAACAAATATGGAAATAAAATTGATGAAATGTTAGTGGAGTCATCAGGAACAACAGAATCCATATCATCTGATTTTGCTAATTTTATTCCGTTGATATTTTTATTTCTATGTTTTATAGCGGTAAAAGTAATGTTAAATAAATTAGAACCCTATGATACTAATATAAATGATAAAGAAGAAATCTCTAACATACCAAGGCCATTTGAGAAAATAAAATATTTCCCAATAATCATAGTTATTTTTTTATTTATCATAATTAATTGGATATATTTATTAGTATAAAGAATAAATTCATATTATTATCCCATACTAAAATGTACGGAGGGATAATATGAGTAATACTAGAAAAAACAAGAAAAAGAAAATTGAAACTGAAGATGATAAACTTAAGTATGAAATAGCCAAAGAACTTGGACTTTTAGATAAAATTGAAGAAGTTGGTTGGCCTGGCCTTACAGCTAAGGAATCAGGAAGAATAGGAGGCATCATGACTTCTAGAAAAAGAAAAAAACAAAAAGAAAATGATTTTGAATAGGAGCATTAATAAAATGTATGATAATTTTGCTTATTTATATGATGAACTGATGAATGATTTTGATTATGAAAAGTGGTTTGAGTATATACAAGAAATCTTTATCAAATATAATAAGAAACCGGTAAACATACTAGAGATGGCTTGTGGTACTGGGAGCCTTTCTTATTATATTGGAAAAGAAGGGTACAAGCTTACTTGTTTTGATTTATCAGAGGAAATGCTTTCAATTGCTTATGATAAACTAAAAAGATATAAAAATATTAAAATATTAAGACAGGATATGACTAATTTTAATGTAAATAAGAAATTTGACTCTGTAATTTCAATTTGTGATAGCATAAACTACATATTAGATAAAAAAGATTTATTAAAAACCTTCACTAATGTTTATAATCATTTAAATGATGATGGTATGTTTATATTTGATATAAACTCATATTATAAATTGAAAGAAGTAATTGGAAATAATACTTTTGTCGAAGATAGAGACAATATATTTTATACTTGGCAGAATTTTTATGATGATGAATCAGATATATGTGACTTTTTTCTAACCTTCTTTTATGCAGAAGATGGGGATAATTTCATAAGATTTGATGAAGAGCATCAAGAAAAAGCATATAAAACTGAAGAAATTGAAATACTACTTAAAGAAGTAGGATTTAAAAGTGTAGATGTATATGACGCATTTACATTTGACTCCCCAGGAAAAAGAAGTGAAAGAATCAATTATGTGGCAACTAAATAATATAAAAGTACTGCATACATAAATAGATAGTGGGGAATATTATTGACAAATACTATTGTATTTGTTAGAGTAATTTCAAGTAGAAGCTTTGTTTTAAGCTACAAATGGAGGAATGTTTAAATGACAAAAGGTACAGTAAAATGGTTTAATTCTACAAAAGGATTTGGTTTCCTATCAACTGATGCTGGTGATGATGTATTTGTACATTTTTCTGCTATTCAAGGAGATGGATTCAAGACACTTGAAGAGGGAGATGCAGTTCAATTTGATGTTGTAGATGGAGAAAAAGGACCTCAAGCTACTAATGTAGTAAAACTATAAAATGCCCCTATTGGGGCTTTTATCTTTAATAAAGGATGTGAACTTATTGAAAGACTATTTAATTAAGGCAATAGATGAACTAGGCAGAATAAGGATATATGTGGCTAAATCAACAAATCTAGTTGAAAAAGCCAGAGTAACACACAATACATCACCAACTGCAACTGCAGCTTTAGGAAGGACTTTGACTGCAGGTGTAATTATGGGAACAATGATGAAAAATGATAATGATGTGTTGACACTAAAGATTGCAGGAGATGGACCTGCTGGCAATATTTATGTAGTTTCAAAAAGTAATGGAGTCATTAAGGGATATATAGACAATCCTATGGCTGATGTACCTAGCCGTGAAGACGGAAAATTGGATGTCGGAACTTTAGTAGGAAGAAATGGTACAATTACAACTATGATGGATTTGGGATTGAAAGAACCATACATAGGACAGGCAAATATAGTTACTGGAGAAATAGCAGAAGATTTAGCTAACTTTTATGCTTATTCTGAGCAACAACCTTCCGCTGTAAGTTTAGGAGTTTTAGTGGATAAAGATATATCTGTTAAAGCTGCAGGTGGATATATAATTCAGCTTCTTCCAGGTGTAACTGATGAAGATGTAGAAAAAATAGAGAAAAGATTATCAAGTATTGATCCAGTATCTACAATGATAGATAAAGGAATGACTCCTGAAGAAATTATGGAAAATGCTTTAGGAGATTTTAACATGCAAATACTTGATAGACTTGATATAGAGTTTAGTTGTGATTGTTCAAGAGATAAAATTGAAAAAGTCTTAATCAGTCTAGGAAAACAAGAAATAGACGATATAATAAAAGAAGATGGTCAAGCAGAAGTAGTGTGTCATTTTTGTAACACAAAGCATAGATTTAATAAAGAAGAATTAACAAAAATTATTGTTGACAATTTCATTTAAATATTATATACTAATCATTGTGGCCTAGCCCAGATAGCTCAGTCGGTAGAGCAGTAGACTGAAAATCTACGTGTCGCTGGTTCGATTCCGGCTCTGGGCACCATTAATGATTTACATATGCGGAAGTGGCTCAGTGGTAGAGCATCGCCTTGCCAAGGCGAGGGCCGCGAGTTCGAATCTCGTCTTCCGCTCCAGTAATTAGTACCCGAAGGGTGCTCCGATGGCGGCATAGCCAAGTGGTAAGGCAGAGGCCTGCAAAGCCTTTATCCCCGGTTCAAATCCGGGTGCCGCCTCCAATTTTAAAAACAATAACTAGACTATCTATTGCTTTATGAAGCAGTAGATTTTTTATTTTTTTGGGTAAAATAAAATAAGAATAATTTAGGTGATAAAATGTTTAATAATCCGTTTATTCCTCCAATGAAGGCAGATACTGTTATTGTTGCAGGTAATTCAGATACAAAAATAATTGATTATTTAAGAAATTTTAAACTAAATATAATTCCTACTATAAAATGTATGGAAGTAGATGATTCAGTAGCATATCATCCAGATATCGTTATACATCCAGTAAATTACGATACTTTAGTAATTGCTCCAAATGTTTATGACTATTATAAAGAAGCTCTATCAGGAACAAATTTAAAATTGATTAAGGGAGAAAAGAAATTAGAAGTAAAGTATCCAGATGATATTGCATATAATGTAGGAAGAATGTATGGAATTGCTATCCATAACTTTAAACATACTGATGAGGTTTTAAAGTATTATCTAAGCAAAGAAGGTCTAGAGTTTGTAAATATTAATCAAGGTTATACTAAGTGCTCTATGGCTATAGTAGATGAACAAAGTGTAATAACGGCTGATAAACCTATTTATGATGTGTTAAAAGAAAAAGGATACTCTGTTTTATTAATAGAATCTGGTTTTATAAAATTAGAAAATCAAAAATATGGATTTATTGGTGGTGCAACTGGAAATTATTCAAATAAAGATGTGTTTTTATCAGGAACACTTGATGAACATCCAGATACTGAGAGGATAATAGAGTTTATTAAAAGTAAAAATAAAAGCATCCATTATTTATCTAACAATAATATTGTGGATATTGGGACTATAATTAGCCTTAACTGTAACTAGTGTTAAATTTTATATAGTATATGGGAAATTTAAAGGGTACATACTAGTAAAGAAGGGAGTGGAATTATGGAACCCATAAAAATCGGCAGTACTGTACCTGCAGAAAAAATTCACAATATTATTGAGAAGTTCTCTTTTAGAAAGAGCTTAAATATAAATTATGAAGAATATAATGATAGATTTGAATATACTTTTACATTAAATAAAAAAAAGACTGATGGTGATATTGGGGTATATAGTAGTCTAGCAAATTTTTCTTATGATATCATCATGGATTTTTATTCTAAGAAGATAATCTCAATAAGGATAAATAAATTTTTATCCAATATTGAAGGAGTAGAAAAATCTAGAGTAATCGATGAAGTTTATAATATTTTAATAGATAGGAAGCAATTGACTGATGAAAAGGAAGAGTTTAAAAATGATTTATTGGATTACCTAATTGAAAATAACACTTTAATAATCGATGGTTATTTAACTTTTAGACCTAAATCTTTTAATGATTTAATAGATAAGGCTATTGAAAAAACACTGGATAAAATATACCTTATTATTGAATATAATGAGTATATTGATACTCTTCAATTTTTCGTGGACACTCAATATTCTCAAGCAGAATTGGTTAATATTTTAATCACAAAGGATGGTATACAATTACTAGATGCCTATAATAATCCAATAAACAATCATGACATAAGTAATTTACTAGAAGAAATTTTTCAAGAAGATATTAGCGAAGCAGATGTAATATTAAGCTCGTTGCTTGCATTAGCTCCTCAAAGTATTGTTATACACGGTGAAGGATACGAAGACACTGAAATAATTATAGTGCTTAAGGAGATATTTAGAAATAAAATTCACAACTGTAAGGGTTGTGATTTATGTACAACTAATTCGATAGAGATAAAAAATACGGAGAGTTGAGTAAATCAACTCTTTTTCTTTGACTTTTTATTCATAAATGATATTATAATAAGAAAGATAGTTGTGGAGGTTATGTGATTAATGAGCGAAATATTAGTTAAACCATCAATACTACCAGGATTTATGGAATTAACTCCTGGTGATCAAATTTTATTTAATAAAATGATGGATACAATAAGAAAAAATTATGAGAATTATGGTTTTTTACCAATAGACACTCCTGTAATAGAAAAAACTGAAGTTCTATTAGCAAAGGGTGGGGGAGATACGGAAAAACAGGTATATAGATTTCAAAAAGGATCTACAGATATGAGTTTACGTTTTGATTTAACTGTACCATTGGCAAGATATGTGAGTCAATATTATTCCCAACTAGATTTTCCATTTAGAAGATATCATATAGGAAAAGTCTATAGAGGAGAAAGAAATCAAAAAGGAAGATTTAGAGAATTTTATCAATGTGATATAGATATTGTAGGAAACGGCAGTCTATCTATTATCAATGATGCTGAAATACCATCACTTATTTATTCAACTTTTAATGAATTGGGATTTGATTCATTCACAATATATTTAAACAATAGAAAAATTCTAAAAGGATTCTTTGAGAGTTTAAATATAAATGACTCAGCAGAGATTCTTAGAACTGTTGATAAACTTGAGAAAATAGGTGCAGATGGAGTAGATAAGGAATTAGAAAGCCTAGGACTGAGTAGAGAAGTTATAGATAGGATCAATAACTTTATTAACATAAAAGGTGCAAATAATGAAATCATTCAAAGTCTTAGAGATTTAAATGTTGATAATGAATTGTTTAATACAGGCTTAGATGAATTGAGCACAGTTGTTAAATATATTTCTTTATTCGGTGTACCAGAAGCAAATTATAAAATTAATTTATCCATTGTAAGGGGATTAGATTATTATACAGGTACTGTATATGAGACATTTTTAGATGATTATCCATCACTAGGAAGCATATGTAGTGGCGGAAGATATGATGATTTGGCTACTTTTTATACAAAGCAAAAGCTTCCTGGAGTAGGTATGTCCATAGGTCTAACCAGGTTGTTTTATCAATTAAGAGAGGCAAATATAATTTCGGCAACGGATAATTCATTAACTAAAGTGTTAATAATACCTATGAATAATGAATATATAGATAAATCAGTTGAAATAGCTAATAAATTAAGAAGTCAAGAAATTCATACTCAGGTATATCTTGAATCAGGCAAATTAGGTAAGAAGTTTAATTATGCAGATAAACTTAATATCCCAAATGTAATAGTAGTAGGAGAAGAAGAAGTTAACACAGGACTATATTCATTAAGGAATATGAAAACAGGTGAACAAGAAAGTTTAAACATAGAAGATATAATTAAAGGTTTAAAGTAAGTATATTTGGGCATATATAAATACATCTTGACAAAATATAAAAATACTTATAAAATTAAATCTAATATAATCAAATATAAAAAGCATTGACGGGAAGAGTAAATTATTGATTCCTTCAAGAGAGAGAAGATCTAGGCTGTAAATCTTCTTAAGGTAATATAATTGAAGACCACCCCTGAGCTGAATCCGATTTGAAGGATTACCGCCTTTTGGCGTTATTATAAACTGAGCAGTAATTAGGGTGGAACCACGAAACTTAACCTTTCGTCCCTACAAATATTTTTTGTAGGGATGGAAGGTTTATTTTTTTGTAAAATATTTTATTAATATAAATTAGGAGGGTTAATATGGAAATGATTAAAATCACTTTACCAGATAATTCCGTAAGGGAATATGAAAAAGGGACAAAAGTATTTGATATAACAAAAGATATATCAGAAGGGCTTGCAAGAGTTGCATTAGGAGCAGTTGTCAATGGTGAAACTAAAGGTATGCAAGAAGAAGTTAAAGAAGATGCGACATTTGAAGTTGTTAAGTTTGAAGATAAGGAAGGGAAAAGAATATTCTGGCATACATCAGCTCATATTATGGCGTTAGCAGTACAAAATCTTTTCCCAGGAGTTAAATTCGCCATAGGCCCTGCAATAGACAATGGTTTCTATTATGATTTTGATACTGAACACAGATTTACACCAGAAGACTTAGAAAAAATAGAAGCTGAAATGAAAAGAATAGTAAAAGAAGGTCATCTATTAGAGCGTAATGTAATGTCTAGAGACGAAGCATTAGAATATTTTAAAGAAAAAGATGAAGTATACAAGGTTGAGTTAATAGAAAACCTAGATCAAGATGAAGAAATATCCTTTTATGAATTAGGTGAATTCACTGACCTTTGTGCTGGTCCACATCTATATGATACTAAGAAAGTAAAGGCTATTAAACTATTAAGTATTGCTGGTGCTTATTGGCGTGGTGATGAAAAGAATAAGATGCTACAAAGGATATATGGTACAACTTTTGAAAAGAAAAAAGATCTTGACGAATATCTTCACAGATTAGAAGAAGCTAAGAAGAGAGACCATAGAAAACTTGGTAAAGAACTTGATTTATTTACTATTCATGAAGAAGGCCCAGGATTCCCATTCTTCCATCCAAAGGGAATGGTAATTAGAAATTTACTGGAAAACTTCTGGAAAGAAGAGCATTATAAGAGAGGCTATGATGAAATAAAGACTCCTATAATTTTAAATGAATCTTTATGGCATCAATCAGGTCACTGGGATCATTATCAAGAAAATATGTATTTCACAAAAATTGATGATGGAGATTATGCAATTAAGCCAATGAACTGTCCTGGATCAATTTTAGTTTATAAATCAAATATGTATAGCTACAGAGATTTACCTTTAAGATGGGGTGAACTAGGATTAGTTCATAGACATGAGCTTTCAGGTGCACTTCATGGATTAATGAGAGTAAGAAGCTTTACTCAAGATGATGCCCATTTATATGTACTACCTTCACAAGTTAAAGATGAGTTAGTATCTATAATTGAATTAGCTGACTATATATATAGTGTTTTTGGATTCAAATATCATATAGAATTATCAACTAGACCAGAAAACAGCATGGGAACAGAAGAACAATGGGAAATAGCAACAAATGGTCTTATTGAAGCTCTAAATGAAAAGAATATAGATTATATTGTCAATGAAGGGGACGGAGCATTCTACGGACCTAAGATAGACTTCCAATTAGAAGATGCTATTGGTAGAACATGGCAATGTGGTACTATACAACTTGACTTCCAAATGCCTGAAAGATTTGACATATCATATATAGATAAAGATAATGAAAAGAAAAGACCAGTAATGATTCATAGAACTATATTTGGTAGTATGGAGAGATTCATGGGAATCCTAATAGAACATTATGCAGGTAAATTCCCTGTATGGTTAGCGCCGGTTCAAGTTAAAATCCTACCAATTTCTGATAAATTCAATGATTATGCTTATGAGTTAAGAGATGAATTGAAGGCTAAAGGCATTAGGGTAGAATTAGATGTTAGAGCTGAAAAAATAGGATACAAGATCAGAGAAGCTCAACTTCAACAAATACCATATATGCTAGTAGTGGGAGAAAAAGAAGTTCAAGACAATTTAGTATCAGTAAGAAGTAGAGATAATGGGGATCAAGGACAAATGAAATCAGATGATTTCGTAGTTAAGGTACTTGAAGAAATAGAAACTAAAGCTAAATAGATAGTTTATACAAAAATGGAAGAGGATATTGCCTCTTCCATTTTTTAAAGTGCATAATCAGTTGGACGATCATTTTCTTTGAAGATTAAATCCAGTTCCTCACTGTCTATTGTTTCTTTTTCCATCAATCTGTCTGCTATTATATGTAGGATATGGATATTATCTTCAACTAATTCTATGGCTTTTTTATACATCTTGTCAGTGATATCCTTGATTTCTAATCTTATGGTATCATAATTATACTTAATATATAGCTCATCTAGGGCTAAAGTACCTAAAGGACTCATCCCATAGCTACATACCATTTCTCGTGCTATATTTGTAGATTTACTTAAATCATCTTTTGCACCAGTTGTGACTTCATTAAATATTACTTGTTCGGCAGCTCTTCCTGCCAATAAGGTTATTATCTTATTCTCCAATTCTCTTTCTGTTAATAGATATCTGTCTTCTTCGGGGAACTTTAGGACATATCCTAATGCTTGGCCTCGTGGTATAATAGAGATTTTTTGGACTGTGTCAGTATCAAGGAGCTTAGAAACCAACGCATGACCTGCCTCGTGATAAGCGACTGTCTTTTTTTCCCGGAGTAATACATTAGGATTTTTTAACTCTAATCCAGCCACTACCCTTTCTATTGCAGCATCAAATTCAAGAGTAGAGATTAGTTTTTTGTTATTTCTAACTGCTATTATAGCAGCTTCGTTGGCTATGTTTGCAAGTTGTGCACCTGATAATCCTGTGGTTTTTTTAGCCAATGATTTAATATCAATCTTATCATCCAGTGGTTTATTCTTGGTGTGTACTTCAAGTATCTGCTCACGGGCTGGCGCATTTGGATTTCCTATATAGATATGTCTGTCAAATCTACCTGGTCGGAGGAGTGCTTCATCTAACAAATCTAATCTATTAGTTGCCCCAATAACTATGACAGTTTCATCTGTGTTAAATCCGTCCAGCTCAACTAATAATTGATTTAGAGTCTGATCTTTTTCATTATTAGAGTCTTGATTTCTTTTTGTACCAATAGCATCAATTTCGTCGATGAATATAATGGAAGGTGATTCTTTTTTTGCTCTTTCAAATAGAGTTCTTACCCTTTTTGCACCAACACCAACATATTTCTCTACGAACTCGGATCCACTTGCATATAAGAAACTTGAATTTGTTTCGCCAGCGACAGCCTTAGCTAAGAGGGTTTTTCCAGTACCAGGAGGTCCATGAAATAGGATACCTTTTGGAATTTTGGCACCCATTTTCTTATACTTTTCTGAGTTAATCATAAAATCAATGGTCTCTTGTAATTCTTCCTTAATTTCATCTAAGCCTGCAACATCTTTGAAGGAAACACCTGATTTGTCTTTATCTCTACTATTCTCCTTTTCTATGCTTAATATTGAGGGTACTAATTGAGGCTTGGAGTTTAGGTTCATATAATATATCAATAGAATTACTGTTACTGACCAGATAGTAATTCTATCTATCCTTGTTATACTTTCTAGGCCTTCAACTGGTCTAAAAATGTGGACTAATAACAACAAAGATGTAATCGTCCCAAATACCAAGGCAAAGAGTACGATAGTTTTCTTTTTCAATTTATCCCTCCTAATCTGATTCTAAATTTAGTGTAACCATTTCAAAATTTAATATAAGAAAAATATAAAGTTGTTTAATAATAAAATTGATGTATAATTAATTTAACAAGGTAAAGGAGTCGATAATGATGGAATTTAGAAATTTGATTGATAACTATAAAGAAGATATAATTAAAAAAACCCAAGAACTTATAAGGATTAAATCTGTTGAAGAAGCTCCACTAGAGGGCATGCCTTTTGGTGAAGGACCATATAATGCACTTAAATATACTGTGAATCTAGCAGATGAATTAGGATTTAAAACAGAAGAATTTGATGGTTATGCTGCCCATGCAGATTTAGGAGAAGGTGATGAGACGGTTGGTATGCTAGTTCATCTTGATGTTGTTCCTGAAGGAGATGGCTGGACATATAACCCCTACGGTGGAGAGATTCATGATGGTAAAATCTATGGTAGAGGTACAACTGATGACAAAGGTCCAGCAATAGCTGCTTTATATGCTATGAAGGCATTAAAAGATTCAAAAACTCCAATGAAGAGAAAAGTAAGAATTATCTTTGGTACCAATGAAGAAACGGGTTGGGGATGTATGAAACACTACTTTTCCAAAGTAGAAGCTCCAACTATGGCTTTTGTACCAGATGCTGATTTTCCAGTAATAAATAGAGAAAAAGGTATCATAGTATTTAATTTAGAATATAAATTAGGTGAAACTATCAAAGATGTTCAATTGATAGACATAAAAGGTGGCTCAGCACCTAATATGGTACCTGATACTGCAATAGCAACTTTTGAGGTACAAAATGTTGAAGAATTTATAAGTAAATTCAATTCCTATAAAGAAGAAAAAACCAATTTACTAAATACAGAAGTGGATGGAAATATAGTAAAGATAATTGCTAAGGGAGTATCTGCCCATGGTAGTACACCTGAAAAGGGTGAAAATGCTATTTCCTATCTAATGGAGTGTTTAGCTGAAATACTAGAAGCTAATGATTCCTTCGCAGAATTTGTTAAAATTTACAATGAAAGAATAGGATTTTATCATAATGGCGAGAAAATTGGTTGTGGTATCGAAGATGAAGAATCAGGTAAGTTGAATTTTAATCCAGGTATGATAAGATTAGAAGATAATAGTATATACTTAACAATTAATGTTAGATATCCAATTACATCAAGTGCTAAGGAAGTATATAATGGTATAAGAGAAAACTTAAAAGGTACAGAGTTAGAACTAGTTGAAGGGGATTCAGATCAGAAGCCTTTATATGTACCTGAGGATAATTTCTTAGTAAAAAAATTGATGGATGTTTATAGAAGTGAAACTGGGGATAATGATTCAGAACCAATTGCAATAGGTGGTGGAACTTATGCAAGAGCTATGGAAAATGCAGTAGCATTTGGACCTATGTTCCCAGGGCAAAAAGAAGTAGCACATCAAAAAGATGAATATATAAGCATTGATCATCTCATGAAAATAACTGAAATATATACTAAAGCATTATATGAACTTACAAAATAATTTTTATAAAATATTTGACAAAGTCTGATATATAGCATATACTATCATAGTAAATTAAATATTCTTGATGCAAGAAGAAGTGTCCGCTTCTCACCTTATGGCCGTGGCTTTTAAGGTTATACAAAGTTTAAATAAATCTTATTTAATAAGATTAGTTTTGTTGTGTATAAGCGGGTAGTTTTACCCGCTTTTTTTATTTTTTGAAATATATTAGGAGGTGTTTTTTTATTAAAGAACTTCAAATTAATGAGGGGATCAGAGAAAGAGAAGTAAGATTAATTGATTCAGACGGTAGCCAACTAGGTGTTGTGCCAATAAGAAAGGCTTTAGAAATAGCTGAGGAAAGAAAACTTGACTTAGTCAATGTAGCTCCGACTGCAAAGCCACCTGTCTGTAAGATATTGGATTACGGAAAGTATAAGTATGAGTTAACTAAGAAAGAAAAAGAAGCTAAGAAAAAACAAAAAGTCATTAATGTTAAGGAAATTAGATTGACTCCAAATATTGAAATTCATGACTTAAATGTAAAAGCGAAAAGAGCTAATGAATTTTTACAGAGTGGAGACAAAGTTAAGGTTTCGGTAAGATTTAGAGGTAGAGAAATGGGACACACTGAGATTGGTAAAGTTGTATTAAACGACTTTGCAAACTTAACAAATGATTATGGAAATATAGAAAAACCTGCGAAATTGGAAGGTAGAAATATGGTAATGTTTTTATCTCCGAAGTCAGAGTAAGTTTAGGAGGATATATTTATGGCAAAAATGAAAACTCACAGAGCGTCAGCAAAGAGATTTAAAAGAACTGGTACAGGAAAGTTAAAAAGATACAAAGCATACAAAAGTCACTTAACTGGTAAAAAATCACCAAAGAGAATTAGAACTCTTAGACAAGGTTCTTTAGTAAGCAAAGGCGACCAAAGAAGAATAGATGCAATGCTACCAAGATAATAGATAATTTTATTTTTATATAGGAGGAATTACAACAAATGGCAAGAGTAAAAAGAGGCGTTAATGCCAAGAAAAGACATAAAAAAATATTAAAACAAGCAAAAGGTTACTATGGTGCTAAAAGTAAATTATTTAGACCAGCTAACCAAGCTGTAATGAAATCACTAACATATGCATATATAGGTAGAAAACAAAGAAAAAGAGATTTTAGACAATTATGGATTACTAGAATTAATGCTGCAGCTAGAGCAAACGGCATGAGCTATAGCAAATTCATAAGCGGTCTAAAAAAAGCAAATATCGAAGTAAACAGAAAAATGCTATCAGAGATGGCTATTCATGATGCAGAAGGTTTTGCAAAATTAGTTGAAATCGCAAAGAATAATTAACATAAAAGTTCCTGATAAAGGAACTTTTATTTATATGTAGGTGGTTAAATGATAGAGATAAGTTCTAATCAAAATCCTTTGATTAAAGAGATAAAAAGTTTAAATAGAAAAAAGAATAGATGGGAAAATAGACTTTTCATAATAGAAGGAATAAAAATCATTGAAGAAGCAATAATCAATGGAATAAAAATAAAAAGTATCTTTATTTCAGAAAAATTCCTAGAGTCTAAAGATGGATTAGTATTTTATGTAGAACTAAAAAATCTACATAATCTAGCTAAAGTAAGTGATCCATTATTTAAGAGTATTTCTGATACTGAAAATCCTCAAGGGATATTGGCAGTTTGTGAGTTCAATATAAGAGATTTTTATGAAATAGATAACTTGGAGAAGCCATCTATGCTGTTTCTTGATGGAGTTCAAGATCCTGGGAATATGGGTACCATAATACGTACAGCTGATGCCTTTAATATGGACGGAATAATACTTGGTGAAGGCTGTGTGGACCCATATAATCCTAAAGTTGTTAGGTCTACGATGGGATCTATTTTTAGAGTTCCATTATATATATGTAAAAACTCTATAGAATCCCTACAAGAATTAAAGATTAAGGGATTCCATATATTTGCAACTTCATTAAATGGCAAGAGTTTATACGATGCAGATTTTGATAATAAATTCTTGTGTGTTATTGGCAATGAAGCTAATGGAGTAAATCCTAAAATACTTGATATAGCTGAAAGAAGAATAAAAATACCTATGCCTGGAAATGCAGAATCTTTAAATGCAGGTGTAGCTGCATCTATAATAATGTATGAAGCTATGAGAAGTAGAAATATATATTTGTGATAAGAAATAAATGGTGCTATAATCGAAGATATAGTTACAGTGATTTAAGTACTTTGGAGGGAAGAAGATGAAGGAGAAACTTCGAGAAATTGAAGAATTGGCACTCAATAGATTAAAAGATATAAGTGATCTAAAAGAGTTAGATGATTTAAGAGTTAAAATCTTAGGGAAAAAGGGAGAACTAACAGCTATATTAAGAGATATGGGGAAACTCTCTCCTGAGGAAAGACCTATAGTTGGTCAAATAGCTAATGAAGTTAGAGCTAGAATTGAAGATGGTATCCAATCTAGAAAAGATCAACTAAAAGATGAAGCTAAAAAAGAAAAGTTAGAGAAAGAAAAAATTGATATAACTATTTCATCAAATACTAAAAGATTAGGACATAGGCATCCATTAATGGCTACAATAGATGAGCTAGAAGACTTATTCATTAGTATGGGATTCAAAGTAATTTTAGGACCTGAAATCGAGACTGTTGAAAACAACTTTAATGCTTTAAATTCACCAGAAAACCATCCTTCTAGGGATTTATCTGATACATTTTATATAACAGAAGATACATTACTTAGAACTCATACATCTCCAGTTCAAATTAGAGCTATGAAAGAACTAGGAGCTCCACTAAGGATGGTATCAGCTGGTAGAACATTCAGATTTGATGATGTAGATGATACCCATTCACCAATGTTTCATCAATTGGAAGGACTTGTTGTAGGTGAAAATATCTCTATGGCAAATCTAATTCATACTTTGGATATTTTCATCAAGGAATTATTTGGTAAGGATATGAAAACTAGATATAGACCTCACCATTTCCCATTTACTGAACCAAGTGCTGAAGTGGATGTTTCTTGTATAAAATGTAGAGGAGAAGGATGTCCTGCATGTAATTTCACAGGTTGGAGTATGGAACTTCTGGGCTGTGGAATGGTACATCCACAAGTTTTAGAAAATTGTGGTATAGATTCTGAAAAATATACTGGATTCGCATTTGGTATGGGTGTAGATAGAATCACTATGGTAAAACATGGTATCAATGATATAAGATTATTATTTGAAAATGACAATAGATTTTTAGAACAATTTTAGTTAAGGAGGTATTTTAAGTGCTATTACCTGTTAAATGGTTAAAAGATTATATAAAAACAGATAAGACTGGAAGAGAATTAGCTGACGGACTTACATTATCAGGATCACACGTTGAATCAATATACTCCTTAAATAAAGGTGCTGAAAATGTAGTCGTTGGCAAGATATTAACAATTGAGAATCATCCTAATGCAGACAAATTAGTGATTTGCAAAATAGATATTGGAGAAAAAGTTATAAATATAGTTACTGGAGCTCCGAATGTGTCAGAAGGTATTTATGTTCCAGTTGCCTTAGTAGGTGCAAAATTACCTGGAGACGTAGTTATCAATAAAAGTGATTTTAGAGGTGTTGAGTCTGAAGGTATGCTTTGCTCATTAAAAGAGCTTGGCTATAATGATAATGTTATTAGTAAATAT
Organism: Tissierellaceae bacterium; assembly: GCA_031460505.1. Taxonomy (GTDB): domain Bacteria; phylum Bacillota; class Clostridia; order Tissierellales; family Tissierellaceae; genus JAAYTL01. The sequence goes on along the minus strand of JAVKTT010000003.1, from coordinate 15,122 downwards.
ACAAAAGACGGAATATTTATATTCAACGAAGAGCAAGAACTAGGTTCTGATGTTGTTGACATTCTAGGATTAAATGATGAAGTTATAGAATTTGAAATAACTCCAAATAGACCAGATTGTTTAAGCATTATTGGAATGGCAAGAGAAGCATCTGCAACATTTAATATTCCAATAGAAGAACCTAAGATATCAATAAACCATGAAGAAGATCATATTTCAAACTACTTAGAAAGTATTGAGATAGAAAGTGAAAATTGTCCTAGATATTATGCTAAAGTAATTAAGGATGTAAAAATCCAAGAATCACCACTATGGCTGCAAACAAAGCTAATGGAAGCTGGAATGCGTCCTATAAATAATATTGTAGACATAACTAACTTCGTAATGCTTGAATATGGTGAGCCATTACATGCTTTTGATGTATCTACATTAGAGGGAAATCGTATTATAGTAAGGCAAGCTAAAGAAGGAGAAACTTTAGTTACTTTAGACAATGTTGAAAGAAAATTATCTGAATCGGACTTAGTAATTGCTGATACTAAAAATCCCGTTGCAATTGCAGGAGTGATGGGTGGACTTGATTCAGAAATAACTGATAAAACTACAGCCGTTCTATTTGAAGGTGCTAACTTCAATCCAAAAAGTGTAAGACTTACTGCTAAGAAATTTGGACTTAGATCAGAAGCATCTAATCGATTTGAAAAAGGTATTGACCCTAATCTTGGTAGTCTTGCAGTAGATAGGGCTTGTCAATTAGTAGAACAAATAGGAGCTGGAGTAGTTGTAAATTCATCAATCGATATATATAAAGATGTAAAGAAGGAAAGAATTGTTACGTTAAGACCTGAAAGAGCTAATATGCTTCTTGGTTTAAACATTAGTGAAGAAGCAATGTTAGATTACTTAAACTCATTAGGACTAAAATCCGAGTTAAAGGATGGTCTAATATATGCAACAATTCCTACTTATAGATTGGATTTAAATATTGAAGCAGATTTAATCGAGGAAATTGGTAGACTATATGGATTCCATAATATTGAAAGTAAACCTCTTACAGGTGTGCTAACTAGAGGACTAAAACCTTATAACAAAGTACTAGAAGATAAGGCAAAAGCAATCTTAGTAGGTTTAGGTTACAATGAAGTAATGACATATTCATTTATAAGTCCAAAAGCATACAATAAAATAAACCTACCTGAAGATAGTAAGTTAAGAGAATATATTAGATTGATAAATCCATTGGGCGAGGATTATAGTGTTATGAGAACTACTCTTATACCGACTATGATGGAATTATTAGCTAGAAATTACAAGAGAAGTGTAGAAAGTGTATATGCCTTTGAAATTGGTAACACATTTATACCTAGTTCGAATTCAGCAGATAATTTACCTAGTGAGAAAAAAGTATTATCTATTGGCTTCTATGGCAAAGATGATTTTTATTATTTAAAAGAGTCCATTGAAACATTATTAAACAGACTTGGCATTTTTGGTATCGAGTATATAAGAGAAGAAAACAATCCTACATTCCATCCAGGTAGAACTGCAAAAATGTTATTGAATGGTTCGGATCTAGGTATATTTGGTGAAACCCATATGGATGTATGTGAAAACTATGAAATAGATGAAAGGGTTTATATTGCTCAACTAGATTTTGAAAAAATAGTTGAATTAGCTGACTTTGATAAAAAATATAAGACTTTACCAAAATATCCATCTATGAGTAGAGATATTGCGCTAATAGTTGATGAGGATGTTTTATTTGGAGATATCAAGAAAATTGTCTTAAAACATGGTGGGGACCTTGTTGATAATGTTGAAATATTTGACATATATAGGGGCAATCAGATACCGGAAGGCAAGAAGAGTATAGCATTCTCCATATTATATAGATCCCATGAAAGAACTCTAACTGATAATGAAGTAAATCAAATCCAAGATTTAATTATTTCAGATTTAGAGAACAACTTAGGTGGAGAGTTGAGGAGCTAAGGAGTAGATTTATCTACTCCTATTCTTTTGTAGGATTCTTAAAAGATATATAGTATAATGTAGGTATAATTTAATGGGAGGTATGGTTATGACAGATAAAAAACGCGTAGATGTAATGATAGATGGTCGTAACTTTACAATTGTTGGAGAAGAAAACGAGGAATACATAAGGGATCTAGCATACTATGTTGATAAAAAAATCAGAAACCTAGCTTCAAAGAATGATAAACTTAGTCAAACGATGGCTGCTACATTGGCTGCTATACATATAGCCGACGAACTTCACGGAGTAAAAGAAGAACTAAATGAGCTTAAAGCAAAAGCAAAAGACCCTCTTGAGAAATATAATAATTTGGATTTAGAATTTAATAAATCAAAAGAATTAATCAATGAACTTAAAGCAGAATCTAAAAAACATTTAGAATCTCTCTCTTTAATTAAAGCTGAAAGGGATAATTTGTTAAAGGAAATAGAAGAATATAAAGAAGAGTCTCAGCTTAAAGATGAAGAAATTCAAAATTTTAAAGAACAACTTAAGGTTCTTCAAGATAAAAACTTTAAAAGCCAAATTGAATTGATAGAAACAAAAAAAGAGTTAACAGAATATATAAGATTGCTTGATGATGAGACAAGTACTTATTCAAAGGAAGGAATATAAAAGAGTGAAAAATGAGATTGAGTTATTAGCACCAGTAGGTAGCATGGAGTCTCTTTATGCTGCAGTTCAAAATGGTGCCAATGCAGTATATTTAGGTGGAAAATTATTTAATGCTAGACATAATGCAACCAACTTTGATTCAGAAGAATTAAAGGTGGCTATTGAATATGCCCATTTAAATGATGTGAGGGTTTATGTGACAGTAAATATTTTAATTGATGATAAAGAGATGGAAGACACTCTTGACTATATTAAGTTCCTGTATGAAATAGATGTAGATGCTATTATTGTACAGGACATTGGTTTAGCTAAGTTAGTTAGTGAAATTTTTCCAGATTTAGCATTACATGGTAGTACGCAAATGACCATAAATAATGTTTATGGTGCAAAACATCTTGAAAGCATGGGCTTTACAAGGGTTGTTTTAGCTAGGGAAACACCTTTAAAAGAGATACAAAATATTAAATCAAATACCGATATTGAACTGGAAAGCTTTGTCCATGGGGCATTATGTGTATCCTATTCAGGACAGTGCCTAATGAGTAGTATGATAGGTGGAAGAAGTGGTAACAGAGGTAGATGTGCTCAACCATGTAGAATGCAGTACTCTATAGTTGATAAAGAAGGAAATTTGGTTAAGGATTGGGAGAAAAAATACCTACTTAGCACCCGTGATTTAAACACTGTAGAACATATAGATAAGATAATAGATAGTGGTATTACTTCATTAAAGATTGAAGGAAGAATGAAGAGACCTGAATATGTAGCAACTATTGTAAGTAATTATAGAAAAGTAATAGATAAGGGCTTAGATATTTTAAGTGATGAAGATAAAAAAGATATTACACAGATATTTAATCGTGAATTTACAAAGGGTATTATTCTTGACGATTTTGGCAAAAGCTTCATTTCTTATGATAGACCCGATAATAGGGGTATTATACTAGGAAAAGTTATTAGAGCTGATAAGTATAAAGTCTATATCGAGCTTAATGATGATGTAGAAAAAGGTGATGGAATAGAACTATCCATTAAAAATGGAGGTTTTAAAGGAATAAAACTACCATTTAGTGGAAAGAAAGGTAGTATACTTACTTTAGATAAACCAGGGTTTATAGAAAAGGATTCTTTGGTTTATAAGACTTCAAGCCAAGGGCTTCTTGATAGGGCTAAAGCATCATATGAAGAAAACAGAAAAACCAATCCACTAGATATGAAAATAGATCTAAGCATAGGCAAGAATCCTACATTAGAACTAAATTACAAAGATTACAATGTAAAAGTAAGCGTAGATACGAAGGTTGAAAAAGGGCAAAAAATAAGTTTAGATCATGAGAAGATAAAAGACCAACTATCCAAGCTAGGTGATACAAATTATTATCTATCAAATCTAGAAATAAATCTTGAACATGGTTCATTCTTACCAATGAGCATACTGAATAAATTAAGAAGAGATGGGATAGATAAGTTAAATCAACTTGTGAAGAATTATAATAAAAGACAAATAATTACTGAAGAAGAATATAACACAAAAAAACATAGTATCCTTAATTTTAATAAGAGTAATTTTAAGTCAAACAATAAACTAAATATCTTAGTCAACAATAGAAGTCAATATGAGCAACTTAATAAAGATAAGCTTGATAGAGTTTATTTAGGTTTCTACGAAGATATAGATGATATTATACAGGATTTAAAAGACAGAGGTAAAGAGATCTATATTTGGACAGAGAAGATACTCTATACTGATGAACTTAAAAGATTAGGTAACCTAATAAAACCAATTGAAAGCAAGATTGATGGTATTTCAGTATCTAATATAGGTACTTTTGAGTATGTAAAAGAGATGTTTAATGTTGATATACACGCAGATATTGGACTAAATATATTTAATCGTTATACACTGAGATACTTAAATAAAATAGGAATAAATAGTACTACACTATCTCCAGAACTAACATTAGAGCAAATAAAACATATAACAAAAAACTCAACTAGAGATGTTGAAGCAATAGTATATGGTTATTTGCCTATTATGGTAATGAAAACTTGTCCTATGGCACTAGTAAAAGGTTGTAAAGATGATAAAAACTGTGCCACATGCAACTTTGCTAAAGGATACGGTTTAAAGGATAGAATGGATATGGATTTCTATATGAGTCGAAATGGAGTTAGTTCTACCATATATAATTCTGTTCCACTAATGGTACTAGATAGTCTAAAATCAATTGAGAATGCAGGAATTACTAGTATAAGACTGGACTTTACTCTAGAGAAAGATAATATTAGACAAATTCAATCTGTTTATTATGATTATCTACATTCAAAGATTGATGAAAATGAAGCAAGGGATTTTGTAAATAAATTTAAAGAACATACAAGTATAACCAAAGGCCATTATTATAGAGGCATACTTTAAAGAGGTGAATCTAATTGAATGAAAAAACCTTAAGAGTATTAGAATACAATAAAATAATAAATCTTCTTTTAGAAAAGGCAGAGTCACAATTAGGTAAAGATCTTGTGAAAAAGATCGAACCTTTAAATGATAAAGAGGAAATAAATGCATTACTACAAGAGACAGATGAAGCTTTATCTATTATAATCCAAAGGGGAAATCCGCCCCTATATGGTATTCACAATATAGCTCCTGAGGCAAAGAGGACAGAAATGGGCGGCTCACTAACTCCGGGAGGCTTGTTAAAAGTATCTGACAGCTTGAGGGTCTCTAGAGGATTAAAAAACTTCATAAAAGAAAACAAAAACGATAAATCACCTAATTACCCGATAGTAGAAGGGCTGGTTGAAAGTTTAAGAGTTTTTAAAAATATTGAAGATGAAATAAACAATGCAATTATAAATGATAATGAGATATCAGACAATGCTAGTAGTACCTTAAAAAGCATAAGAAGGCAGATTATAAGTAAGAATGATGCGGTAAAAGATAAGCTTAACTCAATCATAAATTCTCAATCAAGTAAGAAATATCTTCAAGATAGTATTGTTACAATTAGAGAAGGTAGATATGTTATACCAGTTAAGCAAGAAAATCGTGGTAATATCCCAGGTCTTGTTCATGATATAAGTTCCAGTGGTGCTACAGCCTTTGTAGAACCTATGGCAGTTGTTGAACTAAATAACCAATTAAGAGAGTTGGAAGTAAAGGAAAGAGAAGAGATTGAAAGAATCTTAGCTGAACTCTCTAGCTTAGTAGCAGTTGAAGCCGAGAGTATAATTGAAAATCAACAGATATTACAACGACTGGATTTTATATTTGCTAAAGGAAAACTGGCACTAGATTTAAAAGCTACTAAACCAATATTGAATGATGTAGGCTATATAAATATTAAACAAGGCAGACACCCTTTATTAGATGTTAAAAACGTAGTTCCAACAGATGTATATATAGGTGATGAGTTTACATCCCTAATAATAACAGGTCCTAATACTGGAGGTAAAACTGTTACATTAAAAACAGTTGGCTTATTTACATTAATGGCTCAATCTGGGTTACATATACCAGCTGATTACAATTCAGAAATAGCAGTTTTCAATCAAGTCTTTGCTGATATAGGTGATGAGCAGAGTATAGAACAGAGTTTATCTACCTTCTCATCTCATATGACCAATATAGTAGATATTTTAAACAATATAGAACAAAATAGTTTAGTTTTATTTGATGAACTAGGTGCTGGTACTGACCCAACAGAAGGTGCAGCACTTGCAATGTCCATATTGGATTACTTATTGAAGATGAATGTAAGATGCATAGCTACAACACATTATAGTCAATTAAAATTATATGCATTGACCACTGAAAATGTTAGAAATGCATCCGTAGAATTTAGTATAGAAACCTTAAGACCTACTTATAGATTATTAATAGGAGTACCTGGTAAGTCAAATGCCTTTGAAATTTCTAAACGTCTAGGCTTACAAGATTATATTATTGATTATGCTAAAGAACTTGTGTCACAGGAGAACATTGAGTTTGAAGATGTACTCCAAGCCATAGAAAGAGATAGAGTTGAGACAGAACAAAAGAGACAAGAAGCAGAAAGACATGAGAGAGAAATCGAAAAATTAAGAGAAGAGCTTGCAGTGGAAAAAGATAAGACTAGGAACATGAGAGATAAAATTCTTCAAAATGCAAAAGAAGAGGCTAGGGATATCCTTAAAAATGCTAAACTTGAGTCAGATTTGATTATATCGGAGTTAAGGGATATATCGCATGAAGTAGGCAAAGAAAGAAATAAAAGGATACAAGAAGCTAAAGATATGTTATCATCTAAAATAAATGATGTTGATAGCTCTATTTCCAAAGATGTATTAAATGTTAAATCAAATAAACCGCCTAAGAACTTAAAAATTGGTGAAACTGTTGATGTGTTGAGCCTTAACCAAAAAGGAGAGGTCCTTACTCTTCCTGATGAAAGCGGTAATGTATTTGTACAAATAGGAATAATGAAAGTAAATGTTCATATAAGCACATTGAGAAGAAGTAATTCTCATGATAATGAAAAAACCAAAGAAAAATCAAAAACGATTATTAGCTCCAAATCAAAGCATATAAAAAATGAAATTGATTTAAGAGGTAAAAACATAGAAGAAGCCATATTAGAACTTGATAAATATATCGATGATTCATACATTGCTGGTTTAAAGGAAGTATATGTCATCCATGGAAAGGGAACAGGAGCCTTGAGAGAAGGGTTACAAAGTTATTTTAGACATCACAGGCTTATTAAATCACATAGAGTTGGTAAATATGGTGAAGGTGGCATGGGAGTCACAGTTTTAGAGATTAAATAGATCATATATTAATGCATTCAGGAGGTTAACATGTTAAATTTTAAGGAAAAAGTAATAGACATATTAGAAAGGGAGGTCGACTCTTTATCTAGGGATGAGTTTTCTGCATTAATAGAAACACCACCATCATATGATATGGGAGACTATGCATTTCCGGTTTTTAGACTTAGTAAGGTATTTAGAAAAGCTCCTAATCTAATAGCTGAAGAGCTAGCTAATAAATTTACAGACAATGAATATTTTGAGAAAATCGAAAACAATGGTCCCTATGTGAATTTCTTTATAAACAAAGCAAAATTAGTTGAAACTGTTATGAAAGAAGTTGTTTCTAAGGGTGAAAAATTTGGTTCATCAAACTTAGGTGCAGAAAAAACTGTAATAGTAGAATATTCTTCGCCAAATATAGCTAAGCCCTTCCATATAGGTCATATAAGAACAACTGTAATAGGTAATGCATTATATAAGATATATAAGTTTCTAGGGTTTAATACTATAGCTATAAACCACTTAGGAGATTATGGTACACAATTTGGAATGCTTATCTCTGCTTATAAAAAATGGGGAGATAGGGAAGTAATTGAAAAAGATCCTATTAATGAGTTGTTAAAATTGTATGTTCGCTTCAACTCAGAGGCAGAAGAACATGAGGAACTTCGTGATGAAGCTAGATATTGGTTTAAGGAATTAGAAAATGGCAATAAGGAAGCATATTCACTTTGGGAATGGATAAGAGAAATTAGTTTAAAAGAATTCAGTAAGGTATATAAAATGCTTAATATAGAGTTTGATTCATATGCTGGAGAAAGCTTTTACTCAGATAAAATGCCAAGGGTAATAGATGAATTAAATGCTAAAGGATTATTGAAAGAATCAGATGGAGCTTATCTAGTTGACTTAGAAGAATATGATATGCCGCCTGCCTTGATACAAAAAAGTGATGGATCAACACTGTATACAACTAGAGATATAACAGCAGCTATATATAGAAAAGAAACCTACGATTATTATAAAAATATTTATGTAGTTGCTTCTCAGCAAAACCTACATTTTAAACAATGGTTTAAGGTTCTTGAATTAATGGGTTATGATTGTGCTAAAGATTGTGTTCATATTCCATTTGGAATGGTTAGTCTAGAAGATGGAACCCTGTCTACAAGAAAAGGTAGAGTAGTATTTTTAGAAGATGTATTAAATAAGGCAGTAGAAAGCACACTAAAAATCATGGAAGAAAGAAACCCTGACTTGGATAACAAAGAAGAAGTAGCTAAACAGGTTGGTGTTGGTGCAGTAGTATTCCAAGAGTTATTTAATCAAAGGATTAAAGACTATGTATTTTCATGGGATAGAACCCTTAGTTTTGATGGAGAGACAGGACCTTATGTCCAATATACTCATGCAAGAGCAAACTCACTTCTTGAAAAAGGTGGATTTAATATTGAGGATAGTGTAAATTATGAATTACTATTATCAGAAGATGAAGTTAATATCATTAGAATGATATATGATTTTCCTAATATAGTCGTGGATGCAATGGAAAAGAACGAGCCATTCTTTATAACAAGGCAAGTAGTTGAGATTGCAAAAGGATTTAATAAATTCTATAATAGCTCTCAAATAATTGTAGAAGATGAAGAAACAAAGAAAGCTAGACTTATGTTGACATATGTAGTTAAGAACACTATAAAAGTAGGATTAGGATTATTAGGAATTGAAGCACCTAATAAAATGTAGGTGATAAAAATGAACAATCTAAACTATGAGGACCTTATTCCCAATATTATTTTAGATGACATTAATTTAAACAATAGAAACACATATAAATCCCAGCTAACTATATTGACAATCAAATCATTATTTCCTATGGAAGAAACAGTAGGTAATAGAATTGATTATAAAAGATTCACAGAAGAACTAAAATTATGGATAAATTATCGGGTGGGGGAGGATATTTCTCTCCTTAATACTTTAAAAACACCTGTTAAAAGTGAATACCTAAGTTATTATGATGATACTTATTATACAAGGTTGATTCCTATTATAGTTGCAAATAAAGATTCTAAAATAATTGAAGATGAAGTTATTAAGAATATACTGTACTTTTCAGGAAGTGTAGAAAATCTATTGGAATGGTTATTGATTGGACTATTCATACATTTATTGATAAATAATGTTGATGATATTATTGATATCTTAAAGGAATACATAATTAATTTCTCTCAAATAGATTTTATGGATAAATATAAGGAAAATTTCCGCATAGGGATAGACAATATACCTAATACTTATAAAATTACTTTTGAAAAGGAAAGAATAAGCTTACTAGGTATTTTAAATGGAGAAAAATCAAGTAAGTATATAAACTTACAAGATCTACTATTGATCATTGGTGGAAATGGTCCAAGCACCACTATAGGTAAAATTGTAGATAATTCTTGCAATCCACTTAATTATAATTGTATAAATGATTTTTATATTAACATGAATAAATATATATTAAACTTAAGAAAAGGCAGAATTGATTTAGAGGATTTAAAGATCAAAGAATATATACTTCCAGATGTATTTTGCTTTAAGGAAGGAGATATGTTCTTTCATTCATTGCTAAATTATTGTAAAGTAATAAAAAAAGAAGTTAAAGCTGGTTGCTTAACTTCTTTGATCAGTACAAAATCAGGGAATTATTTATTTAAAAGGGACCCCTCTTAATTAGATTGGGTTTCTTTTTGTAAGTATTCTATAAAATCCTTTTCTGGGATTTCCGATAATGATGATAATTCTTTTATAAAACTATCTTTCAACGCTAAAAAATCGTTTATTTTTGTATTTTGTCCTGTATAATCTAGAGCTTGAATGATTAGTAACATATCTTCCTTAGACATTTCCTGTATTGATATTTTATCAAAGTTCTGCATTATGTGACTCCTTTCTTAGTTTCTACTATATATTCTACATGTTTTGTCAAAAACAATCAATAACAGGGTAAAATAAAAGATAAAATAAAGCATAAGTGCTATAATTAAAATAAAAAGGTAGGTTAAACAATGAAGATAATATTAGTTTCCTTAAACTCAAAATTTATACATTCAAACTTAGCCATAAGGTATTTATCTAAGTTTGTATCTAATATAGAAGATGTAGGTATATATGAATTTACGATAAATCAAAACCCTGATTTTATTGCCTCGGAAATTTACAAATTATTACCTGATGTTGTTGGATTTTCGACATATATATGGAATCTAAAGGAAACATTGAAGGTCTGTGAAATATTAAAAACAGTTAAACCTGAATTAAAGATTTTACTAGGTGGTCCTGAGGTCTCCTATGATGGTGAGGAGATTATGAATGATATACCATATATAGATTATATAATTTATGGCGAAGGTGAAGAATCATTTAAAGAGTTTATAGATGGTATACGAGATAATAGAAGCTTAAGGGATATAAAAGGCTTAATCTATAGAGATGGCAGTAGTGTAATAAAGAATGAAGAAAGGCAATTAATAAATGATTTAAATACAGTACCATTTCCATACGAGAATATTGGTAATGAATTTGAAAATAAAATTATCTATTATGAAAGTTCGAGAGGTTGCCCTTTTAACTGCCAATATTGTCTATCTTCAACTTTGAGAGGGGTTAGAATATTTGATATAGAAAGAGTGAAAAGGGATTTAACTACCTTGATTGAAGGCAAAGTAAGGCAGGTTAAGTTTGTAGATAGAACATTTAACGCTAATAAAGAATATGCAATGGAAATATTGAAGTTTTTAAAAGAAAAAAATCCGGAAAATATCAACTTTCACTTTGAAATAACAGCTCACTTAATAGATGATGAATTCCTAGACTTATTAAAAGATGTTAAATCAGGTCTATTTCAATTTGAGATAGGAGTCCAATCAACTAATGACAATACTATAGATGCAATTGGTAGGACTACAGATTTTTCTGAACTTAGCAAGGTTGTTAAGTCAATAAAAAGAAATAATAACATACACCAACATTTAGATTTAATAGCTGGTTTACCTTATGAAAACTATGATTCATTTAAAGATTCCTTTAATGACGTATATAATCTAAAACCTGAAAAACTTCAACTAGGCTTCTTAAAATTACTGAAAGGCTCAGGATTGAGATTAGCAAAAGAAAAGTATGGATATAAATATATAGATGAGCCTCCATATGAAGTTCTTGAAAGTAATTATATTAGCTATGAAGAACTACTTAAATTAAAGGAAATAGAAGATTTAGTTGAGAAATATTATAATGAAGGCTACTTTGAACACACATTAGATTACCTAATAACAAAACACTATTCATCACCATTTGAGTTTTATGAAGATTTATCCAAGTTTTGGGATTCTAGAAAATACAATCAGGTTTCACACAGTAGAAATGGACTTTATGAAATTTTAGCGGAGTTCATCTATTATAAGAACTTTGAAGATACATTATATATAACTCAAATACTTAAGTTTGATAGTAAATTAAACAATAAAAATTCTACCCTTAAATTTGAGTATGAAAAAGATAATATTATCTACAAGAATAAGTCTAATCTTCATGAACTATTGAGAAACGAGGAGATATTAACAAAATACCTATATGACTATAAGGAAATGCCTACTAAAAAACTAATAAACAAGGTTGCTATTGATGTTTTTCAATTTAATATATTGGATGCCATTCGAAATAACTTTGAAGTCAAAGAAGAAAATGAAGATGTTTATATACTGTTTGATTATAAAGATGATGCCTTAATTAGAGGTAAAGCCTTTGATATTACTGAAATAGTAAGGGAGATGATATAGTTGGATATAGTAAAGGACATTTTATATGTCAACAAACAGGCTGGGGTAAAAACTCTGGAAAGCTTTAAAAATAACTGGATAATAATTTTTACTGGTTTTGTTTATACCGTATTAAATATATTAATATATGGTATATTAGGTAGTTTGCTTTCAGGACCATTGTATATCTTATCAGGAATTATTGCTGCGATAATATCAGCCGCTATGGTTTCTAACTATTTATATTTATTGTTTAATATAATCAATTATAATAGGATTACACTACAGGATTTCAAAAATGGTTTTGGATACTTTTTAAGAAAGATATATGTTGTTATTTTCATTGGGTATATTGCTACACGATTATTATCTTTAGTTTCAAGCGTGATGGGTAATATATCTGCAATATTAATTCCATTACTATACCTATCGGCTTTGATTGTATTAAATCCATTACCTGAGACCATTTATTTGAAATATCATAATCCTTGGGAAAGTATAGTAGAGACAGCAGATTTTATGAAGGAAAATTGGTTAAATTGGGGGATACCTAATATAATATTCTTGTTATTACTTTATATAGTTACTGGAAATGGACTATTTAATCTATTCAATACTCACATATCATATAACTTTATATTTAATATTAGGAGTATAGTTGTATATATTATAGGTCAAATCATTTTTTCGGTAATGATGATATATAGAGGACATCTTTATAAACTGTTAAGTGGTAGTACAAGAAGAAAAAGAATGTTCATGAATAAATTTTAGTTAGGAGATAAAAGGTGGAGACTATAGATAGATATTTTAAAGATAAAACAGAAAATCTAACGTTTATTGAGTTAAAAGAAAATTCTTTTATTGAATTAAAAGGTTATATCATTAAGGATTTTGTTCCTTTACCTATATTAGCATCAGAATTAATAAAAGGCATAAAGGACGGTAGATACGAAGATGAAATTAGAATTAATGATATTATTGAAGGAATAATATACACGATGGGAGCAGATCAAAACTTCCCATATTTAAATGAGTATAAAGAAATACTTAATGCATATGATAACAAGATTGCTGACTTTATCTTTTTTAAAGCTATAAAAGATTTAGAAGATGGTAAATTTGATGATGGGTGTATAAAACTTAGAGCATTATTAATGTTAGACCCTAAAAACCTAAATACAATATTTAATTATGGACTTGGAATAGAAGGACTAGCTAAGTCATTTATAGAAACAGAACATGAAAAGAGTGAGTTGTTTTTAGAGTATTCTACAGCTTTATTTGAATCAATTTTAGAAACAGATAAAGATTTCGCTTTAGCCCATTATAAATTAGGATATCATTACTTATATAATGAAAAGTATCTAAAGGCAAATCTAACTTGGGAGAAGTTCATCTCATTAAGTGAAGATGATCTTTTAGTCCAAGAGATAAGGAATGAAATAGATAATATTGAAGATGATGTAATATATGAGACAGGATTAACTTATTTAGTCTACAATGAATATGAAAAATCTCTAGACTATTTATTAAAATTGATGCCAAGATATGTAGATAATTGGAATTTAAATTATTCAATAGGTAGATGTTATATTGGACTTGATAAATATGATTTAGCAATAGATTATATTCATACTGCAATAGAACTAAATGAAACTAACCCAGATTTGTATAATGAATTAGGAATTATATACTATAATGTTGGCGATATCATTAAAGCAATAGAAATATTTACAGCTGGTATAGATTCTTGCTCCGATGATTATAAACTGTTCTTCAATAGGGGCATGAGCTATCTATTATTAGAAGAATATGAAAATGCACTAAAAGATATAAGTGAAGCACATGCAATAGACCCTAATGAGGATATTAAAGTCCAAAAAGAAAACCTTGAAAATATCTTGAATAAATCGTATAATAAATGAGCAATCTATTAGATGAATGGTATCAGGGACTTGAAATTACAACAATTTCAAAAAAACTAAAAAGTTTCAAAAATACTATTGACATTATTTCAAAAAGATTGTATCATAATAAAAGTCGGCTGTTGAACCAAAGACAGTAAATCAAAAAGGTTCACAATAAAGATTTAAAAAAAGCAGTTGACATATGATTCAAATTAGTGTATCATATTAAAAGTTGGCTCTAAAAAGAAAAGTGCAACAAGCCAACAAAATAAATTAAAAAAGTAGTTGACATAATCTTCAAAACATGTTAAACTATAAAAGTCGCCTCAAGAAGACGACGACTCACAAAAGTGAGTATGAACCTAGATAACTAAACAGTGTGAAGTACTTTGAATTAAAATTAAGTTAATGACCTAACTTAGTGAACGTTAGTGAACTTTAGTAGGTCAGATGTCACGAAGTCCAAATCTTCGATTTGGCTAACGGAGTGACAACACATGACAATATGTCAGCAAACGAATAATGAGCTACATCAAATTTTCTTAATGAGAGTTTGATCCTGGCTCAGGACGAACGCTGGCGGCGTGCCTAACACATGCAAGTCGAGCGAAGTATTTAAAGAAGATTTCTTCGGAATGAAACTTTAAATATCTTAGCGGCGGACGGGTGAGTAACGCGTGAGAAACCTGCCTTTCACAACGGGATAGCCTCGGGAAACTGGGATTAATACCGTATAATGTTTCTTTTTAGCATTAAGAAGAAACCAAAGCGCAAAGCGGTGAAAGATGGTCTCGCGTCCCATTAGCTAGTTGGTGAGATAAAAGCTCACCAAGGCGACGATGGGTAGCCGGCCTGAGAGGGTGAACGGCCACACTGGAACTGAGACACGGTCCAGACTCCTACGGGAGGCAGCAGTGGGGAATATTGCACAATGGAGGAAACTCTGATGCAGCGACGCCG
>JAVKTT010000002.1:0-543003 GCA_031460505.1 Tissierellaceae bacterium | reverse complement strand
TACTATACTTTGTTTTTCTTCCCATAAAAAATACCTCCAAGTAGATAATCTAATTTTTAATTAATTAGACTGTCTACTTTGGAAGTATCATATCAAAACTTTGTTCACTTTTGTATTGTAATCACATTGTAACCCACAATATCTATTTTTGTTGATATGATGATATTAAATAGTAATAGTATTGGGAGGGAGTATAATGTTTAAAAGAAATCAAATCTTAATAATTGGAATGATATTAATACTAGCTTTAATATTATTTATTGTTACAAATAATAATGACATTAAAGAACCCCTTACTACCTCACCATCTATAACAGAAACACTTACATCTACTGAAGAACCTAGGTATATTAGGCAGCTAAAATTTGCTTATGAAGGTAGAATGGATAAGACTAAGCCAATTATAGGACAAAATGTAGAGCAGTATCTAGATGATAGTTTTGATATGTACTATTTTCTAGGTGGGCTAGCATTTAATAATGGTGAAATAGTTTTATTAACAAATGGTTATCTAGAGGATGATATTAATCCTATATATGGAGAGGTTGTTGTAATTATTAAGGATGTTGCATATGGGATCAAAAGAGGAATATCAATGGATGAAGTAAAAAATGCCTTAGGTGAACCAGATGAGTTTATAGAGTTTGATCCTATATATGATGTAAGTGAGTTATATAACAACAATTCAGTCTTTATCTATAATACTGGAGACTATCAAGTTGCCATAGTATTTAACATTGAAGACAATACTGTAATTGCGGTACATTTAAATGGATTTAAAAACAATCCAGGATATCCTACCACTGAGGGGAAAATAAATTTATTGAATCTATCCCAAGAGGAACTAGATGCCTACAACCGTTTTAAATCCAATTATGATGAAGAAGAACTAAGAGGTCTAGAACCAATATCTCTAATGAGACTATTTCTTCATGCAACTATGGAACATGACATTGAAACCCAGTGGGAATTGTATATAAAAGATGATAATTATATAGGGTGGGATAAAGAATATCACATGAGTGAATTTGGTAATCATAAGAAAACAGATTTTAGTGAATTTGAAAATGCTGTAAATATTAAAATAGATTATGATGAATATAATACAGGTGCTACTATTGTTTGGGAGGATAAATATCTTGAGGAATATTATGATGGTGGGTATCCCTTTATATTTGGTTTTGGGCTAGTAAAAAATGAAGATGGCATATGGAAGGTATCTTTCTTACCAATGCAATAAAAGGACCTAATGGTCCTTTTATTATATTAAAGCATTTTCTGTGCGACAGGGGACGGTTCTCTGTCGCGTTGTTTGTTGCTTATTGTATTATATTTTTATTAGATTTACTATATAAAATATCATAAGATGTAATGGATAAGCAGCATAGAAAAAGAATTGAATAAATTTATTCTTAAGCCCGAGTTTACCATTATGTAAGTATATTATAGGCAGGGCTAAAAGAGAAAACTGTTGAATCCATCCAGCACTGAATAAATTTATTAGGAACATAATTAAAGCAACATTAAGCAAACCTTTGGCATTAGGGAGATTTCTTATTTGATAAAACTGCAATATATAAATAATTCCTATAAAACTGTAATCAACAAAAAACAAAGTTGCTATTAAACAAGTCCCTATGTATACTGTAGTTCTGCTAAAATTAAATTTTCTCCCATTATCATCTATTAAGTATATAGCCAACAATCCAATTGATAAAGTAAAAAATATATTCTGATGAAGAAATTCAATTTTACCATAAAAGGCCAAATCGAAAGGTATTTCAGAAATAATTGCAAAGATAAATAATCTCTTTAAATATCTCTTCACATCACTAGTATGAGTATATCCCTCAACTAATAGAAAACAATAAATCGGAAATGCACTTCTTCCTATAATCCTATACAGTTCAATATCACTATGAAATATTGCTCCATAATGGTCAATTATCATAGATATTAGAGCAATTATTTTTAATATAAACACATTCATATTATTATTATCTCCAATGACTATTATTATCTAAGTCTCATTTATTTTATATTCTTCTTATATAATAACATTTAAATATTTATATTTCATATAAATTTGACAAACTTAAGAATATAATGCGACAGGGGACGGTTCTCTGTCACAGTCCCCTGTCGCACTTACCAATGCAATAAAAAGGACCTAATGGTCCTTTTTTAAATTAATGTATTTTCTGTTACTGGATCAAACAGATGGATTTTATTTGAATCAGGTACTACCTTTACTATATCTCCAGCTTTTACATGAGTTGACACGTCTGTTTTTATGGTATGGATTTTACCTTGTACATGGACGTGTACATAAATTTCGCTACCTAACAGCTCTGTCACCATTACTTTTGCTTTTAAGCCATCTCCTTCAGTAAATTTAATATGCTCTGGTCGAATACCAAATATGACTTCTTTTCCAAGGTATGATTTCAGCATTTCCTTATCGTCTACTTCTATCGGAAACCTGAATTCCCCATATTCCTGATTATTTCCGACTAATGAAAATTTTCCTTCATCCTCAACAATTGTGCCTTCGTAGAAATTCATTTGTGGTGAACCTATAAATCCTGCAACAAACAAGTTATCAGGTTTATTGTAAATTTCTTCAGGGGTTGCGACTTGTTTTATAATTCCATCCTTCATAACACATATTCTACTTCCCATTGTCATTGCCTCAGTTTGGTCATGTGTTACATATACAAAGGTAGTTTTCAGTTCTTCATGTAGTCTTATGAGTTCAGCCCGCATTTGGACTCTCAACTTTGCGTCAAGATTGGATAATGGTTCATCCATAAGAAATACCTTTGGATGTCTTACTATGGCCCTACCTAGAGCCACCCTTTGCCTCTGGCCACCTGACAATGCTTTAGGCTTTTTATCCAGTTGAGTATCTATATCCAAAGTTTTCGCCACATCTTTAATCCTTTTATCAATTTCAGCTTTATCCAATTTTTGTAGTTTAAGTCCAAATGCCATATTATCGTATACGCTCATATGAGGATAAAGGGCATAATTCTGAAATACCATAGCTATATTTCTATCTCGTGGATCTACTTTATTCATCAGATCCTGACCAATATATAGTTCACCTGAGGAGATATCTTCAAGGCCAGCAATCATTCTAAGGGTTGTGGATTTTCCACATCCTGAAGGTCCTACCAGCACCATAAATTCTCCGTCCTTTATTTCTAGGTTTATGCTTTTTACTGCTTCATAACCATTATCATAAATTTTGCTAACATTTTCTAAAATGATTCCTGCCATTTTATCCCCTCCAACCAATCTAGAATGTACCGGGAAGCATCCCGGATTGTATCAAATACAGCATCTGCTTCACTTAAGTCATCTGATCCTATGCCTATAGCTGTCATACCAGCTGCTTTTATACTTTCAATCCCAGCTTTAGCATCTTCTACTCCTAGGCAGTCTTCTGGTTTAACTAAAAGCATCTTTGTAGCAATTAGAAATGGTTCTGGATTTGGCTTAGTGTGTACGAGCTTTTCAGGATCTACTATGGCATCAAAGTATTCTTCAATCTCCATATTACTTATTAGTTGAGGTGCATTTTTACTAGCTGATACAAGACCTATTTTAGCCCCGCTTTTTCTTATCTCTTGCAGAAGTTCTAACACACCTGGATATAGATTATCAGGGGAGAAGGAAGCTATAGACTCCTTATAGTAATTGTTCTTCCTATCCATCAATTCTAACTTTTCTTCCTCAGAATAATACAGTGAAAAATGCTCTAAAATCAACTCAAGGGCATCTCCACGTGAAATTCCACGGAGCCTGTCACGATATTCTTCAGGTAAATCCAGGCCTAAATCCTTACACATCCTTTTCCAACCATCATAGTGATTGTCAGAGGTTCCTGTTAATACTCCATCTAAATCAAAGAGTACTGCTTTTTGCCCTACAGTAATTCTTTTACCCTGTAAAACAACTTCTACTGAAGGCCCAGAAATTTTTCTAATATCTACTTTTTCTCCATCTAAAAAAATCTCAAGAACGGTCTTTCTCCATATAAATCTGAACTTTATTCTGCCTAATTTCTTTGGAATAAACGGGTCAATGTGAAGACCATCTTCTTTAATTCGAATACCACCAAATCCACTTAAGACAGATAGAAGTGAGCCACCCATGTTTGCCATATGGAGTCCAACTGATGTGTTTTGATTAAGATCTTTTAAATCCATATAAACAGTATCCATAAAGTATTTGTAGGCTAGTTTTTCGTCATTAAGCCTACATGCCACAAGTCCACTTATACATGGAGATAGGGAAGAGTCATGGGTATTAATATTTTCGTAATAATAGTAGGTACGCTTCATGACATTTTCGTCCACATCAGGTATTAAATATAATGCAAGTACTGTATCAGCCTGTTTTAATATTTGATGTCTATAAATGGTCAAAGGGTGATAATGTAATAGCAATGGTCTTAATTGATTTTCTGTAGGCCACAATGGCTTACTTAGGAATGTTGAATCCTGAGCTATTATACCTTTATCCTCATCATATAGAAGTACCATTTCATTGGCTGCACTTTCCATATCCCTTATTTCTTCATCCTCAATATTGAGCTTTTCCTTAAGTATTAAATAATCCTTAACTCTTTCCTCTTTAAGCATATTCCAAAGCTTTACAGTCCATTTTAGATTATATTGCGCCATCTTATTAGTGTAATAATTGTCAGAAACCATGGCAGTATATTCATCAGGTCCAGTGACACCATGGATATGGAATCCATCACTTTGAAATGATCCAATTTCAAGTCCAGTTCTTGCCGTTTCCAGTAATAGTTCCATGGAATAGTCAACTAGAAAATCCATATCATTATTGGCTAACCACCACTGTATAAAGGTATAAGCTATATCAAAGTTATTATGGAATTGAGCAGAACCAGCTGGAAAGTACCCTGAGGATTCAATTCCCGATATAGTTCTCCAAGGGAAACACACACCTTTTAAATGACCCATTTCCTTAGCACGATTTCTAGCTTCCTCTAGGAGATTATATCTATATAGCAATAGATTTTTAGCCCTATCTTCATCCCATAAAATCCAAAGGGGGAAGAGGAAAATCTCTGTATCCCAAAAATAATGTCCTTCATAACCTTCTCCTGATAGGCCCTTTGCTGCAATATTTCCATAAGGATCCTGAGTAGTAGATTGGAGCATATGAAACTCCATAAAATCAATTGCATTGTCTAATTCTTCATTATCTAAAAAATCTATGGAACATCTATTATTAAAACTCTTTAAATATTCTCTTTGTTTTTTATATAATTCTTCTTTAGAAATAAACTCACTTACATTGTTTCGTATACTGTCCCAATACTTTATAATTCTATTAATCTCTAATCTTCCATGGGAGGTAAAGATAATGTTCATTATTTCGTCCTCAATATCCCATGAAGAGTCAAACTTACCCTCATCTATGAAATCAATCTTAATCTTGAGACCTGACCTTATTGTTTCTAATAAAAATTTTCCTTCGTTGGATTCATAATATGACTTTTTGACATTTACTAATGGAATCTTTGTAGGTGCTATTCTAGGATCATCCTTACTTGACATATTAGTAATCTTAAAATCAATTTTATTTATGATTTGAATTTCTCCGTCATAGGCCACTTTTGCAGTCCATGTCCTTAGCTCTTTATACGGGAAAGAGAGAAGTTGTTCAAAACTAATTTCTGCAATCTTTCCACTTTTAGTCACATATTTATAACTACGGAGGGATAGCCCTCCCTGATAATCCAATTCTCTATTAAAATCTAGAATATTACCTTTTATAGTTACTTCTTCTCCATCTAAAAATATGGTGATGTTTAATAAATCAATTAGATTAGGCATTCTATCTGATTCTAATGGGAAACCCCATGCCCATTCTGCATGAACCATTGGAACTCGTTCATATATTCCATTTATATAGTTGCCTCTTACTGAACCTGGGTATTCAAACTCTTCTAAATACCCCCTTGTTCCCATATATCCATTTCCTAGGGACATTAAGGTTTCTAATAGAGGCAATCTTTCTATATTTAAACCTTCTTCCTTAAACGTCTTCAAATCATCACTCCTTTAATGCCCCGGAGGTAATTCCGGATACGATTTGTCTTTGGAAAAGAATTACGATGATTAATGTAGGTATGGTCACTACTACAGTTGCAGCTGTTACCTGTCCCCAGAATATTTCAAATTGTCCTCTTAAAAAGGAAATACTTACAGTTGCTGTTCTCCATGCTTCGTTTGTGTTGAGAGTCAAGGACAATAAGAACTCGTTCCATGCACCAATAAAGGTCATTATTGCTGAAGTAAATATTCCTGGAGTAGCTAGTGGTAATATTATTTTAAAAAAGGTATTAATTTTAGATGAACCATCCATTATAGCTGATTCTTCCATTTCCTTAGGAATTTGAGAGAAGTGGGTTATCAGTATAAATACGGCTATTGGTAAAGTTATCATAGAATAAGGTAAGGATATATAGAAGCTATTTGTCCATCCCAATTTAACAAAAACTCTATATATAGGACCTATAACAATCATTTGTGGAAACATAGATGTAGCCAGTATCACAACTGTTAATAATTTCTTAAATTTAAACTCCAATCTTGCAATAGAATAGGCACATAGTGAAGCTATCATAGTTACATAGATTGTTGTAATAGTTGAAATTACTAGGGAGTTCTTTAAAGAATTAAGTATTGTTGTCTTAAATAGATTTACATAGTTTTCATCCGTAAGAGTTGCTCCTTTTAATTGAAGGGCGTTGGTGCTCCAAATCTCAGCTTCCGGTCTAAAGGAAGTCACTGTAACCCAAAAGAAGGGAAAGATTATTATAAACAAATATAATACTATAATTATTTTAAATAGGGTTGATGTTTTCATATTATTCATATCCTCACCTACCTTTTTTCGCCAATTAAATCTACATTAAGAGCCTTAATATAGATAAAAGTAATAATCCCCACTACTAATGCCATAATTAAAACCATAGCAGATCCATAACCAAACCTAGTTTGTGAGAACATTACTTTATAAGCATATAGAGACAGTGATTCAGTAGAACCACCAGGACCTCCTCCAGTGAGTACATAGATTAAATCTAAAACTCTAAAAGCATCTAGGGTTCTAAAAAGAAGTGCTACAAAAATAGATGGTTTTAATAGAGGCAAAGTAATGTATCTGAATTGCTGCCATTTTCTTGCTCCATCAAGAGCCGATGATTCATATAAGCTATTTGGAATAACCTGAAGTCCTCCTAATAGCAGTAATGCCATATAAGGTGTTGTCTTCCATACATCTGCAATGATTATACCCCATAGAGCATTTTGCGAAGAATTCAGTAAAGCTGCTGGTGATGTTATAAAGCCTAATGTTGAGAATATATGAGAAATTATTCCACTTGAACCGTTGTAAAGATAGCTCCACATTAAGGCTGCAACAGATGTTGGGATTGCCCATGGTATTATTGAAAAGGTCCTAACTAGTGATCTACCTTTAAATGATTTATTCATAATAATTGCTAAGGCTAAACCTAGTATTAACTCTGCTAAAACAGAGATTATAGTAAATATCAATGTGAATTTTAGTGTGGAATGGACCCTTTTATCCTTTAATACCTTGACAAAGTTAGTTCCACCTGAAAAATTAGATTTTATTATTGAGGTCTCAAATTCTGACGCTACTGCCATGGTGTCTTCTGGTGAGTAGAATTCATCCTCCATAGAATATAATTCCTCCAGCTTAGAAAGGATAAGCTGCTGTTTTTCTATTAAAGCATTTTGCTTCGCCACATTAACTTGTACTATACTCTTTAAATCAGCTGTTGCTATTTCCTCTGCTATAAAACTCTCAAGCTCTGACAGATCAATTTTTATCTCCTCAATTATAGATATAGTCTCTTCTTTTTGAACAAAATCCAAGTCTATGTCTAAATAGTAATTCAGGTAATTGATGGTTTCCTGATTCAATCCGATGTTTACATTGGATTTCATATACATATCATTTCTGGATTGGTCATTTAGCTGCATATCAAAGAAGGCATAGCGGAGGGTACCCATAATGGGTGCAATAGAAAATAATACTATAAAGATAACAGCTGGCAAAATGAGTATATATCCGGCATTTTTATCAACCCATTTTGAAAATTTCATAAAAACCTCCTATTAAAATGTTAGCTTTGAACTAAGTCAAAGCTAACATTTATAGTTATTTGATTGATTATTGAGCTAATGCATTTTGAATTGCAGTTACAGCATCTTCTATAGCGCTATTACCAGATAGATATTGATGTGCGCTTATTTGAATGGCATCACTAACCTCTGAGTAGTTAGGCACTACTGGTCTTGCGATTGTTTTAGATAATGCATTTTTGAAGCCTTCATTAGTTAATAGTTTATTAGCTGCCAGAACCTCCGCATCTTCTAACAGAGCATTAAATCCAGGCAAATAACTTCCTTCTTTTGCATTAATCTTTTGTCCTTCAGGGCCTGCTATGAAAGTTAAGAATTCCTTAGCGCCTTCAGGGTTTTGTGAATTAGCATTTATACCAAGAATCCATCCACCTACAGTTCCACCATTAGGTAGAGGTGCATATCCAACCTGGTCAACCTTCACTGGATGTTCTCCTGATTGTAACATACCATTTACATATGGCCAGTTTCTTGCAAACACAGCTTCACCGTTTAGAAGAGCGTTATGAGTTTCGCCTTCTGTATAGTTTAAAATATCTTCTGGAGTTAAGTCTTTATCCATCATTTGCTTCATATAGTTTAAACCGCCTTCAATATCTGACCAGTTGCCGGTGAATTCATTTAGATTACAAGTTAAACCTTCATATTGTTTGGACTGATATACAAATGCGTATTTTGTCTCTTGCTCGCCTTTGTATTTTTCTCCCATTGCTATTAAATCATCAAATGTATAGTTCCCTGATTCAAGTATTGCTGCGTCTTCAGCTGAAACTATATCTTTTCTATAATAGATAAAACCTAGGTCAGGAAAGTATGGTAAAACGTAGTTCTTACCCTTATATTTTCCTGAATCCATTGATCCTGCATTAAAATCTGTTGGTTTCCAGCCCTTATCCATCAATAATTGATCTATAGGTTCTAAGTAGCCTGCAGCTGCAAATTCTCCTGCCCATACTACGTCCATTGAAATAACATCGTATTCACCACTTTTTGAAGATAGTGAATTTAATAGTTGGTCATGCATTTGACCTGAATCGTTGGTCATAATAGTTGCTTTAACTTCATACAATTCGCTTTGTGCGTTAAAAGCTTCAACAAGCTTATCCAGTGCTGGAGTCGAATCTGCTTGTACTGCAAAGTTTAATAGAGTTTTTTCTACTGGTGCTGGTTCAGGTGTTTCATCTACAATATCGTCTTGTGGGGTATCAATAGCTACTGGCTCTTCTGTCTTATCACTTCCGCAAGCTACTAGGCCCAACACCAAAGTTGCAATAAGTAAAACAATTAAAAACCTCTTCATCATAAAAATATCCCCCTTTTATTTTTTTAGCTTAATTAATGTAATGAGTTAAGCTAAAGGTGATCTAAATAAAATAGCATAGACTTTTTCATTTAATTATATGCAGCATGTATTAAAAATAGCTCCAAATAAGAAATAGAAAAAATTATGCTATAGTATTTACGTCGAAAATATAAAATTACGTAAAACATAAATATTGGAATATCCGGGATGCATACGTTTGCATAATAATTATACCATTATATGGAATAATTTTCAAGAAAATTAAGAAAAATTAAATATCCTACTGGAGGGTAAGAAAAGAGGTAACCAAATTTTCTGTTAATTATTAAATAAACCTTTACAAAATTAATATTAACTGATATATTAAAATTAATTAGTGCAATCGATTGCACAAAATCAAAAGTCACAGAGGTGATTGTATTGAACAAGAGATCCAGTGGTATTTTAATGCATATTTCATCCTTACCAAGCGAATATGGTATAGGGGACTTTGGGAAAGAAGCATATAGATTTGTTGATTTCCTATCAAAATCTGAACAGAAAAATTGGCAAATTCTGCCTCTCGGAGTCACAAGTTTTGGGGATTCTCCTTATCAATGTTTTTCTGCTTTTGCAGGAAATCCATACTTCATTGATTTAGATGAAATGTTAATAAACAATTTTATTAATCAAGATGATTTAAAGAGATATGAACTAAAGGTTGATAGCACGAAAGTTAATTACGGGCTTTTATACAAAAATAAGATGAAATTACTAAGAATAGCATACAATAATTCGAAGTCACAACTATTTAATGAATTAAAATACTTCTATGAATCTAATATAGAGTGGTTGAGAGAATTTAGTTTGTTTATGTCAATTAAATCTATTCATGATAACAAATCTTGGCATGAATGGAATCCTAAATATAAAACATTCAATTCAGAAGCAGTACTAAAATTTGAAGAAGAAAACCAAGATGAAATATATTTTTGGGTATTTACTCAAAATTTCTTCTACAGACAGTGGAATAGATTAAAACAATTTGCAAATCAAAAAGGGATAAAGATAATTGGAGATTTACCAATATACGTATCAGAAGACAGTTCAGATGTATGGAGCAATCCAAAATACTTTAATCTTGATGAAAACCTTGTCCCAATAACTGTTTCTGGTTGTCCACCGGATGGATTCACTGACACAGGACAATTATGGGGTAATCCGATATATAATTGGGAAGCTATGGAAGGTGATGGCTATAAATGGTGGGTAAAAAGGATAGAGCACAGCTTTAGATTATACGATACATTAAGAATAGATCATTTTAGAGGTTTTGAATCATATTGGGAAGTAAAACACGGTTCAGAAAATGCTGTCAATGGAAGATGGGTCAAAGGTCCAGGGGTTAAATTGTTCAACAAGATTAAAGAAGAATTAGGAGAGCTAGATATAATTGTAGAAGATTTAGGGTTTAATACGCCTGAAGTAACAAAGATGGTTGAAGACTCTGGATTCCCAAATATGAAGGTATTACAGTTTGCTTTTAACCCTTATGAAGAAAGTGTGCATGCTCCACATGGTTTTGATAAAAATTGTGTAGTATATGCTAGTACTCATGATAACCAAACTATAATGGGTTGGTTTGAGACACTTCCTAAAGAAATATTTGAGTATACTTGTAAATACCTAAAACTCAATTATGATGAGGGGTTAAACTGGGGAGTTATAAGAGG
Source organism: Tissierellaceae bacterium (assembly GCA_031460505.1). GTDB lineage: Bacteria > Bacillota > Clostridia > Tissierellales > Tissierellaceae > JAAYTL01. The sequence goes on along the minus strand of JAVKTT010000002.1, from coordinate 531,769 downwards.
TGCATGGGGTTCATCTGCATATTTAGCTATTGCATCAATGCAAGACTTTTTAGGACTGGATGATTCAGCAAGGATGAATACACCTGGCACATTGGGAGATAATTGGACCTGGAGAATAGAAAAGGATCAGTTAACAGATGACCTAGCTAACAGAATAAAGGAGCTAACTAAAATATTTTGGAGGTAACTATGAATAAAATAGACAACATAAGGAGTAGTTTGCAGAGGTACTCACTTACGACTTTTGGCAAGAAATTAGAAGAGTGTAATCTTCAGGAAAAGTATAGGGTTCTTTCTGAATCTATAATGGAAGAAGTACTTCCATTATGGATGGAATCAAAAGAACAATTCAAAAATAAAAGACAGGCTTATTATTTGTCAGCTGAGTATCTAATGGGTAGAGCCCTAAGTAACAATCTTATCAATCTTGGTTATATAGATGATATTAAGTTATTGTTAGAAGAAATGGGTATAAACTATAATGAAGTTGAAGAAATAGAACCCGATGCAGCACTTGGAAATGGTGGATTAGGAAGATTAGCAGCTTGTTTCTTAGATTCAGCAGCAACTTTAAATTTACCTTTATCAGGATATGGGATTAGATATGAATATGGATTATTTAAACAGGGTTTTAAAGATGGTTTTCAAGATGAAAAAACAGATGATTGGCTTCAATACGGAGATCCGTGGTCTATTAGAAAGGAATCAGAAAGTAAAACCATTCATTTTACAGATGGGGATATAAAAGCAGTTCCTTATGATACTCCTATTATTGGATTTGGTAAACAAACCATAAACACACTTAGACTGTGGAAAGCTGAATCCATTGAACCTTTCAGTTTTGAAGAATTCAACAAACAAAATTATGATTTATCAGTTAAAGAAAAAAATAAGGCAGAAAACATATCTAAGGTTCTTTATCCAAATGATTCCAATAGAGAAGGTAAAAAGCTTAGATTAAAACAACAATATTTCTTTGTTTCTGCATCTATTCAAGATCTAATTGAAAAGCATAAAAAAAATTATGAATCACTTGATAAGTTTTCAGATTTAAATGTACTACAATTAAATGATACTCACCCAGCTGTTGCTATACCTGAGTTGATGAGAATATTAACAGAGGTCGAAAATGTTGATTGGGAAAAAGCTTGGGAAATTACAGTTCAAACATTTGCATATACAAACCATACAATTTTACAAGAAGCTTTAGAACAGTGGGATATTGGATTATATCAAGAATTATTACCACATGTTTATAGAGTTATTGAAAAAATAAATGTTCAATTAAGAGAAGAGTTACTATCAAAAGGTATAGCTCATGAAGATTTAGCTGAATATGAAATCATTAGTAATGGACAAATTAAAATGGCCTATCTATCAATCTATGGCTCCCATTCTACTAATGGTGTAGCAAGGCTTCATACTGAAATTCTAAAAAATAGAGAGCTAAATAATTGGTATAGAGTATATCCTGATAAATTCAACAATAAGACAAACGGGATTACTCAAAGAAGGTGGCTTCTTTTATCAAATCCTGAATTATCAAAATTAATCACAGAATTACTAGGCTCTGATAAGTGGATTACAGATTTAAGTCAGCTTAAGAAACTAGAAAAGTTTGCAGAAGATGAAGATGTACAAAATAGATTTTTAAGCATTAAAAAACTTAAAAAGGTTCAATTAGCAGAATATATTAAGGAACATGAAGGAATCGAAGTAGATCCAAATTCTATATTTGATATTCAAATAAAGAGATTCCATGAGTATAAAAGACAGCTCTTAAATGCATTCCAAATTTTAGATCTATATTATAGATTAAAGGATAATCCTGAATTAGACATTTATCCAAGGACGTTTATATTTGGCGGGAAGGCAGCACCAGGGTACTACAGAGCCAAAGCGGTTATCAAATTTATCAATGATATAGCTGATTTAATCAATAACGATAAAGATATAAATGGGAAAATAAAAGTAGTATTTGTAAAGAACTATAGAGTATCCTATGCTGAGAAGTTGTTCCCAGCTGCTGATATTTCAGAGCAAATATCAACAGCAGGAAAAGAAGCATCAGGTACAGGTAATATGAAATTCATGTTAAATGGTGCTCCAACAATAGGCACATACGATGGTGCTAATGTCGAAATAGTAGAAGAAGCTGGTGAAGAAAATAACTTTATATTTGGACTTAGAGTCGAAGATATAGAAAGAATAAAAGATAGCTACAATCCACAAGAATACTATAACAATGTACCTGGTCTAAAAAGGGTTGTAGATAGTTTAATAGATGGAACCTTTGATATAAAAGCAAAGGATGGATACAAAGAGTTATATGACTCATTGCTACATGGTGCACACTGGCATGAGCCTGATGTATATTATCTAATGGCTGATTTTGATGGTTATAGGGAAGCGCAAAATCGAGTTGATAAAGAATTTAGAGATAGACTATCATGGGCAAAAAAATCATGGATAAATTTATCAAATGCAGGTAAGTTTAGCTCTGACAGAACTGTCAAAGATTATGCCAATGAGATTTGGCGCATATAATTAATTAGGTTTCAATATTTAAAAATTCATATATATTGTAACAAAATTAAAGAGGGGGATTTAAATGAAAAGAAGAATAAGTTTATTACTAGTATTTGTATTGTTGTTAGGTACAGTGGTTGCTTGTGCTCCTAAGAATGATGACGCAGAAACGCCACCAACTAGTGGACAAAACGAAGAAACTCCTATAGTTGATGAAGGTATTAAAGAAACAATATCAGTACAAGTAGAATCAAGTTGGAGAGAGTACTATGAAGCAGCAGCAGCTAGAGTAAAAGAAGCTCATCCTGAAGCTACTATTGAATTTATTGAAATTGGTTCATTTGATCACTTGGATGTATTAGATCAAACTGATGTTACAAATGAAGACGTAGCTGACGTATTTGCAATACCAGCAGATAGAATATATGGCTTATCACAAAATGAAGCTCTATCAGCGATCGATGCAAAAGCTATGGCTGCAAACCTAGGTGGATTTGCAGATTATGATGCAGGTTTAGGTGGAAACTTTGCAATAGATGGAGAATATTTAGCATTCCCAATGAATATTGAAACACTAATTGGCTTTGTTAATGCAAGCAATGCAGAAGCAAATGGAATAGATATAACACAACCAATTGAAATGAACGAAGTGGATTTTGAAAATGTATTGATACCTGTATTTGATGCATGGTTTGGTGTATCAACTGCAAACGCAGGTGAAATAGAATTATTAGGTAAAGATGCTTCTGGTAATTTATTCTCAGATATGACTAAAGATTATGCAGACCTTGAACCAGCACAAAAAGATGTAATTGAAGGTTTATTTAATTATTGGAAGGCTCATAAAAATGCTGGAACTCCTTTGTTTGATGCTGATGCAGCATGGGGTTATATGGATGGTCAATTTGAAACAGGTGGAAAGACAGCTGTTAGAATAGAAGGACCATGGTCAACAGGCAGTTTATCTGATCTAGCAAGCAATGGTGAAGATTTAGTAATTTTACCAATAGGTCAAATTACTTTAAATGGTCATCCATTATCCCACTGGAAGGGTGGTTGGGGACTAGCTGTAAATGCAAGAGTTGAAGGTAATGATGAAAAAATGTTACTTGCTCAAGCAATGATCGAAGAAATAGTTAACCCTGAATATGCTGTAGATTTCTTTAAAGCAACAGGTAAAATATTAGAAAATGTTACAGCACAGGATTATTTAAATTCAAACCTTCCAGATGTTGATAAAGCAGTAATTGAAGCAGTACTTGAATCCTATGAAGATGCTCCTGCACGTCCACTATTTACTGAGTGGGGTCAAGTATGGGATACTTGGAAAAATGCTATACTTTCTTGGAACTCTGTAAATCCTGGTACTCCAGAAGCAGCATACCAAGAACTTCAAGCGTCCTTCAATGCTATGATGGCTAATTACTAATAAAATTTAAAGAGAAGAAAGTTTAATCCTTTCTTCTCTTTCTTTTAAATATTGAGGTGCAAGATGTTATCAAACAAAAGAATACCAAAGACAAAATTTTATCTAATGTTAATATTCACGAGTATTCTCATATTATCTATATCCTTAGAATCCATGTTTAGGGCTAAAGATGTAAGTTTTTTTGAAAATTGGATTTATATTAATAATATTATAATTGATAATGAGATAGATCTTAACCAAGCATTTAACTCATACCTAGTTGTTATTTTAAGTACTATGTTTATTAAAATTGTCATACCAATGGCTTTAAGTCTTTATTCATATTTTGCATATACGCGTATTGGGATCAATAGAATGTTTATATTTATTTGGTCAGTACTTTTATTAGGTGGATTAGGTTATGAATTAGTAGGTTTTAACATTGGTTCCATCTTTTTTTACATAAACATCATAGTTTATATTAGTTTAATCTTAATTATTTTTTCATTAAATAGTGTAATAGATAAGTCAAAGTAAAGGGGTGACTTTAATTGAAATATAAAGAATTCTTATACGACGAAATAGGCAACGAATATGAAAGAAAAAATCAGTATCTTTTAGAATTAGCAAGACTTTCTTCTAGACTAAAAGAAAGTGAAAACAAAGATGAAATAAGAGGCAAAATTAGAAATCACAAGAAAAATAAAGATAAACATCCATATATTATTGAGCTAAAAAACTATAAAGATAAAGAAAAGGATTTTCTAAAAAAGTTGGTTGATGAAAAATCAACTCACGCTAAATCTTTAGATAACACCCTTTCAAAGAGAATGAAAGATATAAAACTTGAGTTATTTGAAGCAGAGAAAAAACTAAACTTTTATTACAATTATGTTGGATTAACTTATGATGCACAGTTAGAATATGAAAGCAGTAAATTGGCTGTTGAACAATTACCGTCCATTATTGAATTCCTTAAAAATGGAGAAAGAGAAGTAAACAAACTTGAGGAAGAAAGAAATAGTATTGATAAAAACAATGAAAACAAAATAAATATTGAGATAAAGAAATTTAAAGAAGAACTAAAAGAAGTCTTAAATAAGGAAATTTCAAGAATTAAAGAGATGAGACAAAATGGTAGCATCTCTAAAAAGGCAGAAAAAAATGAAATTACAGTATTGAAGAAGAAATATAATCAAGCAGTTAAATTAAAATCCTTTGATTCAGTAGAAAAAGCCAATAGAGAAAATATTAAATCAAAAAAACATGAGGTCAAATCTGGACTTAAGCAAAAAAAATGGATTTTAAGGTCAGATATTTCAGATGTTAAAAGAAAAGTACCTGTTGAAACCAACAAAACCGTACCTTTCATTTCCTATTTAACATTTTTAGTTCCTGGATTAGGTCAGATTTTAAATAAGCAATATATAAAAGGATTATGTTTCTTTCTAATAACATTATTTGTCTATTTAATAGCAATTCCATATGCATTAGGGTATGGAAATTACCAAGGTAATGGTATAGCTGGTTTGATAACATTGGCAGAAGGTGGCAAACGAATAGACAAATCATTAATATTTATGATAGAGGGAATATTAGCCATATTCTTAGTTGTTATTGGACTAGTGTTAATGTATGTATCTTTTAGAGATGTAAATACAGTAGAGAAAAAACGAATAAAAGGTATTCGATCTAATAACTGGTTTGAATCATATAAAAGAGTTAAAGACGAAGGATTCCCATACATTGTATCGTCGCCTGCGCTATTCGTTATTATATTTACAGTATTAGTTCCGATTACCACAGCTGTTTTACTTTCATTTACTGGAATGGACCCTAAACATCAATCAAAGTTTCCGTGGGCTGGGCTAGAGAATTATAAACTTATAGCACTTGGTAGAGGATTAGCTGGTGAAGTGTTCTGGCTTATACTATTTTGGACTATTATATGGACAATAGCTGCTACAACATTAGCAATTGTAATAGGGTTTGTTTTAGCAATACTCGCAAATAATGAAAGGGTAAAAGGTAAGACTTTCTTTAGGAGTATATTTATATTACCTTGGGCAGTGCCAGCCTTTATATCAATAATGTTCTTTAGTATTATGTTCTCTCCGACGGGTGCATTGACAGAGATTGTGTCTAATCTAACTGGGAAATTAATAGAAGTAAAATCAGACCCTACATTGACGAGAATAGTATTGATATTACTACAAGGTTGGTTAGGAAGTTCATATATTTTCTTATTATCAACTGGGGTGCTACAAGCTATACCAAATGATTTATATGAAGCTGCTGACATAGATGGTGCAACTGGTTGGCAAAAGATACGTCATATTACTTTGCCAATTGTATTATTTCAAACAGCCCCATTATTAGTAGGTCAATATACATTTAACTTTAATAACTTCTCAATAATATTTTTGTTCAATGGCGGTGGACCTTTCAACCCTACAAAATATGGGAATTTAGCTGGTACATCAGATTTATTGATTTCATATATTTATAAATTGACTATGGATAATCAATATCAAGCAATTGGAGCGGCTATTACTACATTGATTTCATTAGGGCTAATGTTCTTTGCATTCATTGGCTACAAAAACTCTAAGGCTTTTAAGGAGGAAAGATTATGATAAAGATATTTAAAAGAAAAAATAAAGAAAATCTATACCTTTCTGATAAGCAGCCTTTAAACTTTGTAGGTAAAATCAATCTTGGGTTAACTTATGCTGCCTTAATAGCTTGGTCGATAGTAATTATCTGGCCACTATATCAGATGATTATATCTGCATTTAATGGAGTTCAAGGAAAATACTTAAGACTAAATGATAAATTCGAGTTTTCTTTAAAACATTTTGAATATCTTTTTAATGAGACCCTATATTTAACATGGGTTAAAAATACTATTTTTATAGCAATATCCACAGCGATACTGACTTTGATAATAGTATCTTTTACAGGATATGCATATTCAAGATATAGATTCAAGGGTAGAAAAGCATCTTTAATGGCAATAATGTTAATACAGACAATACCTTCTTTTGCTGGTATCACAGCATATTTTACAATACACTCTATTGTATCAGATGTTATACCAATGTTTTCAAGACAGATGATGCTTATATTAATTTACGCAGGGGGAGGCATCGCTTCTAATACCTTCATACTGAAAGGATATATAGATTCCATATCTCCAGAGCTTGATGATGCTGCTAAGATAGACGGGTGTAGTAATTTCCAGATATATAGACTGATTATCATGCCAGTAGCTAGACCGATGCTTGCAATTATAGCATTGTGGTCATTTATTGGACCTTTTATGGATTATCTATTACCTAGGGTATTGTTGACAAGCCCACAATCCTATACATTAGCTGCAGGGTTATTTACACTAATCAATGACTTTAGAACAATCAATCAGCCAGCCTTTGCAGCAGGAGGTCTACTGACAGCTATACCTATAGTTATATTATTTATATCATTAAGAAAGCAGTTAGTATCAGGATTAGCTCAAGGTGCTGTAAAAGGATAGAATAGGGGGAGGATAGTTATGAAGGTAACTTTAAATAATGTTGGTAAAAAGTATGAAGGAAGAGAAGAGTTTACCATTAGAAATATAAATTTAGAAATAGAAGATCAAGATTTTTGTGTTATACTAGGACCATCAGGTTGTGGCAAGACTACTTTGCTGAGAATGATAGCAGGGCTTAACTCTGTTACAGAAGGAGATATATTATTTGATGGGCGTAGAATAAATACAGTCCCACCAAAGGATAGAGATATTGCAATGGTATTTCAATCATATGCATTATATCCACATATGACAGTTTACGATAATATGGCCTTTTCACTTGCTATGAGAAAAGAGAGAAAACAGGTAATTGATGAAAGAGTTAGGGAGGCAGCAGAATCCTTACAAATAACGGATTATTTGTATTCCAAGCCTTCAGATATATCAGGAGGTCAAAGACAAAGGGTAGCATTAGGTAGAGCTATGGTTCGAAAGCCAAAGGTATTCTTGATGGATGAACCACTATCTAATTTAGATGCAAAGCTAAGAGAGCATATGAGGGTAGAATTAGTTCGACTTCACAAGAACTTAGGCACTACAACTATATATGTAACCCATGACCAAACAGAGGCCATGACTATGGCTAGTTTGATAGTTCTTATGAATGATGGTGTAATCCAACAAGCAGGCAAACCTGAAGAGTTTTATAACAAACCTGCTAATATATTTGTTGCAAAGTTCATTGGTTCACCTACCATGAATATTATTGAAGGAACTATTAAAGACGGCAAATTTACAACTCCTGATGGAATATTATCCATTACACCATCTCAAGAAGATATGAAGAATTTAGCGTCTTATGAAGGCAAAGACGTATCAGTTGGAATTCGCCCTGAAAGATTCGAAAGTGGTGGACACCATATAGATAAATTTGATTGTACAATTGATGTAGTAGAAATGCTTGGAAAAGAAAAGATAATCTATGCAAGATTAGATAATGATCATGAATTGGTAATTTCAACACCAGGTCATTATGAATATAATGATGGAGAAAGACATACATTTGGATTTGACATAGATGCATTACACTTTTTTGATACCAATACAGGTTTAAGAATAAACTAAGTGATATAAATAATGAGGTGAAGAACTTGATAATAAAAAAGAATCAAGTTACAATTAGTGATGTAGCAAAGCTAGCAGGGGTATCGCCTTCAACAGTATCTAGAGTAATTTCAGACAGCCCTAAAATTAGTGAAGCTACAAAAGAAAAAGTATTAAAACATATGGATGAACTAGGGTATTATCCTAATGCCATAGCAAGGTCCTTGGCAAAAAACATAACTGGGAACATTGGAGTCATAATGCCTACTAGAGCTGAAGATATATTTTTGAATCCGTTTTTCCCAGAAGCTTTAAGAGGTATTATTAAAGCAGCAGCTAAAACTGGATATGACATTTTACTATCTACAAATACAGGTTTAGAAGATGAGCTAACAAGTATAAAAAAACTAATAAATGGTTCTAAGGTAGATGGAATAGTCTTAATGTCTAGTAAAATTGATGATGAGAGTATTAATTACTTGGTTTCAATGGATTTTCCATTTTCACTTATTGGATCACCCTACAAGACTGATAATGGAATCAATCATGTTGATAATGATAACTTCATGGCAGCCTATGAATTAACAATGTATCTGACTTTTATGGGCAAGAAAAATATTGTCATGATAGCTGGTGATCCAAGTCTTATGGTTACAAAAAAGCGAATTGAAGGCTATAGAAAAGCAATTGAGGAGAGTAACCTAGAATTTAATGATAATCATCTTTTTATTGGAGATTTTGATGAAGAAACAGGATATAAGTATGGCAGAGAAATATTAGGTCTTGAACCTAGACCTGATGCAGTAATAGTTACAGATGATTTGGTTGCATTTGGTGCTATACAGGTATTTGAGAGTTTTGATATAAATATACCAGAAGACATTGCAATTGCAAGCTTTAACAACAGTGTATTATCTAGGTATTCACAAACACCATTCACATCTGTAGATATTAATGCATATGATTTGGGTTCAGAATCTATAAAACTATTAGTAGAAGCAATAGAAAAAGGGATAAAAAATAGAAAAACAATCATACCTTATAAAATCCATAAACGGAAGTCTACTGAGATTGTCTAAAATATATTTATTAAGGTTGACAATAATACTCCTAAGGAGTATTATTGTATTGGAGATTCATTTTTAGACAATTCTATTAATTATTTAAAGTACAGTAGTTAAATATATACAGAATCATAAAGGAGGAGTTTTAATGGACAAGTTAAAATTTAGAATTGAGAGTGACTCTATAGGCGAGGTAGAAGTACCGATAGATGCTTATTATGGAGTTAATGCAGTAAGAGGAGCTAATAACTTTACTATTACAGGTAGAGTAATTCATAAAGAATTAATTATAGGTCTTGCTCAAGTAAAAAAAGCATGTGCAGTATCAAATTTTGAAGCTGGTATTATGACAGAGGAAGTTAAAGATGCTATTGCAAACGCTTGTGATGAGATAATTGAAGGTAAATTACATGAAGAGTTCATAGTAGATCCAATCCAAGGTGGAGCAGGTACATCTGCTAATATGAACGCAAATGAAGTAATTGCAAATAGAGCCAACCAAATCCTTGGAGGCGAGTTAGGAAAATATGACAAAGTACATCCTAATGATCATGTAAATATGGGCCAATCAACTAATGACTCATTCCCTACTGCAGGAAAGATAGCAGCTCTACAACTTGGAAATAAAACTCTTGAAGAATTAAGAAAATTATATGATGCATTACTTGAAAAATCAAAAGAATTCGACCATGTTATCAAAATGGGTAGAACTCACTTACAAGATGCTGTACCAATTAGATTAGGCCAAGAATTCCATGCTTATAGCTCTGTAATTAAGAGAGATATTGCTAGAATCGAAAATGCGCTTGATGGTATTAGAGTAGTAAATATGGGTGCTTCAGCAGTTGGAACTGGTATAAACGTAGATACTGAATACTTAAAGGTAATTGTTCCAAATCTTAATAAGGTTGTTGATTTAGGATTAGTTCAGACAGATGACTTGGTAGATGGTACTAATAATTTAGATGGTTTTGTAGCACTATCAGCAGCACTTAAAACAGCTGCAGTAAATTTATCAAAAATGTCTAATGACTTAAGATTAATGGCTTCAGGTCCAAGATGTGGATTTGCTGAAATAAACTTACCAGAAAAGCAAGCTGGATCATCAATCATGCCAGGTAAAGTTAATCCAGTAATAGCTGAAGTTATGAGTCAAGTTGCATTCAATATCATAGGTAATGATATGACAGTAACTATGGCAGCAGAAGCTGGACAACTACAGTTAAATGTTTTTGAACCTGTATTATTATATAATCTATATGAATCATTAGAAACATTAGGTAACGGTGTTGCAACATTTAGAGAAAATCTAATAGTTGGAGTTACAGCAAATGAAGAAAGAGGTAAAGCATTAGTAGATGGTAGTGTTGGTACTATCACAGCTATAGTTCCTCATGTCGGATACAAAAATGCAGCAAAAATAGCAAAGAAAGCTATCAAAACTGGCGAACCAGTAAGAGAATTAGCTATTGCTGAAGGATTATTAACAGAAGAAGAACTTGATGAAATATTAGATCCATTTGCATTAACTAATCCAGGAATTGCAGCAAAACATTTACTAGATAAATAAAATAAGCATAATTTAAAATAAAAAGTCTATAAGCTCCGGTTTATAGACTTTTTCTGGTATAATTGAACAAAAGGGACGGTAAATTTTGTTCATAGGGTAAAACACATTTGAGGTGAGGCCATGATTGAATGTAGTGTTAATAATTTAGTTAAGTATTATGGTGCTGTTAAGGTATTTGAAAATATATCCTTTGATATACAGACTAATGAGCGAGTAGGTTTGATTGGACAGAATGGATGTGGTAAGTCTACTTTATTAAAAGTTTTAATGGGTTTCGAAGAATATCAGGCTGGTTCTATTTCTTTTAGGAGGGGAATAAAAGTAGGATATCTTGATCAAATTTTTAAATTTCCCTTAGAAACCACTGTACTTGAAATTCTACAAAGTTCTTTCAGTGATTTGAAAGAATTAAAGCTTAAATTAACCACTCAAGAAGAAAAGCTTAAGAGTTTATCAGGAGAAGATTTAGAAGCTGAAATGAACAATTATGGCATATTGATGGAAGAATATGAACGTAAGGGTGGATATGAGGTTGAAACTAATATTAACAAGGTTTGTATTGGTCTTATGATACCTGATAGCTTTAGAAATAAACACTTTGAGAAACTAAGTGGGGGAGAAAAAACAAGGGTTATGCTTGCAAAGCTTCTTTTAGAGCAACCAGATTTACTCCTGTTAGATGAGCCTACAAACCACTTAGATATTAAATCTATTGAATGGCTTGAAGAGTTTCTGATAAATTATAAAGGAACTGTGTTTATGGTTACCCATGATAGAAGATTTTTAGATAAAGTCGCTAATAGAATAATAGAATTAGAGCCAACAAAAGCTAATTTATATGATGGTAACTATAGTGCATATGTAATTGAAAAAGAAAAGAGATTTGAGATTGCCTATAATGCTTATATAAATAGTCAGAGAAAAATTGAACAAATGGAAAGACAAATTGAACGATATAGAATTTGGGGAGCTATGAGAGATAGTGAGAAAATGTATAAAAGAGCTAAAGAACTTGAAAAACGCTTAGATAAAATGGAAACTATAGATAAGCCAAATATTGAAACTTCCAAGATTAAGTTAAATTATAATGGCGTTAACAGGTCTGGTAAAATTGTAATGGATATAGCTCATCTAAGCAAATCTTTTCATCAGAAAAAATTATTTAGTGAGGTAAATTTTACGTTGTTTTATAAAGATAGATTATGTATTATGGGTGAAAATGGAAGTGGGAAAACCACTTTACTTAAATTAATCCTAGATGAACTACAGCCAGATGAAGGAAAAATAAAAATAGGCTCAAAAGTAAGCATAGGATATCTACAACAAAATGTTACCTTTGATGATGAAAATCTGTCAATATTAGACTATTTTTCTAGAAAGCATAATCTATCTCATGGAGAAGCTAGAAGAGAGCTAGCTAAGATGCTTTTTATAAGGGACGATGTATTTAAAAAGATTAAATCTTTATCAGGTGGTGAAAAGTCTAAGTTAAGACTTGCTTCCATTTTATTTGATAAGCCAAATCTTTTAATTCTTGATGAGCCTACAAATCACTTAGACATTGATTCCAGGGAAGTTCTTGAAGATACATTAGCTGAGTATGAGGGCACACTTCTTTTTATATCACATGATAGATACTTTGTACAAAGTCTTGCAACTAAGATACTTATAATAAGCGATAAAAAGGCACAACTGTATCCTGTCCCTTATGAGGACTATTTGGAGATAAAGAAGAGACAAGAAATAGAAATTATTGAGAAAAGAGAAGAAAAACAACCTAAAAAGAATCATATAAAACAAGAGAGAAAACCTAATAATACCTATAAGATAAAAATGCTAGAAGAACTAATAGTGGAATTGGAGATAAGCCTTGATGATGTAACTAAGAAAATGGAAGAGAATAGTGATAAAGCTGAGGAATTATTTGAGTTATACACAGAGAAGGAAAGAATTGAAGAACAGCTTCTTGATTGTTATGAGAAATGGGAGAATCTACAAGCATAATGTTCATAAATTTACACAATTACCTATTGCAAAAGCATACTAAAATCCCATAATAATATATATGTACCGTTTCTTAATCTACCATATTATGACACAGATTTGATTTGATCAGGGGATTTATGAAATAGTTGAGAGGTGATATTGTGATAAAAAGAATTTTAGGTTCACTACTAATTATAATGTCCATATTTACTTCAGTAGCCCATGCCAATTCTGGACCAACATATTGGGAAGGGTATCCTTCTTTAGAAATTTTGGCAATACAAGAAAGCTCCCCAATAGTAGTAGATAAAGAGAAGTTAACTTTTGATTTTACTAGTGATAAACTTAAAGAATACAACGATTATAGCAAAGCTGGATCTGTTACTGCTGCATACCAAATGTCAAATCCAACAAATGAAAAAACAAAGGTACAGATGGCTTTTCCTATTATATCTAAAGCAAGTGATTTCTACTCAAAAGATGTTGAGATAAAGGTAAATGGTGAAAATTTACCATTTAAAATTTACATAGGGGATAATGTAAATGACATTATTAAAGAAGGAGAACAAGAGAGATTTGACTTTGATAAGATAGTAAGCTCCATCAGTAACTCAGATTATATACCACGAAATTACAACCTTAGTGATAAAGGTAAATTATACAAATTTAATGTACAAAACCCTAATGATGTAGGAATTCTATTCCAACTTGATTTTGAATTCCATAATGAAAAAACTAAAATAATATCTAATGGATTTAATTCATATCAAACAAATCAAGATACTAATAAAGTACAGATAGGTTCTTATATCCATAATATAGAGGATCTAGAATTATTAGTCATTGGGCAAGATATAGATTTTAATATTACAGCCTACATAGATCAAAATGAAACCACTGACAATTATTCATATAATTTGGAGTCAGAAAGTATAAAAGTTCGTGACTATTTAATTGATTACTTTGACGAATATATTAAAACTACCAACTACAAAGATCTTCCATATCAACAATTATTGAATCTCTACTTAAGAAACATTGATGACATTTATAATCGCCAACTTGGGTATATATGGGCAGATGAATTCTTTTCTTTTGATTATTTTGATTTAGTTTTCGTACTTATTTATGAAGTTGAGTTTATTCCTCATGAAACTAATGATGTAAGTATAAGCTATATAACAAAAGGGACAATGGATAGAAAAAATACTGTAGATCCATTATACACATTTGAATATATATTAAATCCAGCAGAAAAATGGGCTGATTTCAAAGACCTTAATATAGAGATAATCCCTTCAGTTGAAAATCCGTACATAATAGAAAGTAGTTTGGAATTAGAAAGAAATAAAGAGGGCTTATATATCGGTAGATTTGAATCTTTACCAGAAAATGATTTGACATTTACACTTTATTCTAAAGAAAAAGTTACTTTTATGGATAAGGTTGAAAAATTTTTCTATAACTCATCTTATCTATTATTTCCATTATTGAAATGGCTAATAATAGCCATTATGTCTTATATTATTGTTAAATTGATTTCAAAATTATTTAGTAGAAATAAGGATAAGAATAGTAATTAATTTGATAGATCTATATTAGCCTACAGAAAAATGTGGAAGTATATAATATAAAAATGCCCTTACACTATATAGTATAAAATTACTACTATAAAAAGTTGTGAAGGGTGATGCAACTGAAAAAAATATTTCAATATCTAATCTTATTTATAATTGGTGGAATTTCCTATTATCTTATTGAAATTTTATGGAGTGGTCGATCTCATCCGGCAATGATAATAGTTGGTGGGACGTGTTTTGTATTAATAGGAACAATAAATAAAGATTATTTATCAACTGAAGCATCAATATTAATACGGTTAACTATATCTTGTCTAGTTATAACTGTATTAGAGTTTATTTTTGGATTGGTATTGAATTTAGGACTTGGGCTAGGTATTTGGGATTACAGTAAATTTAAATATAACTTGATGGGTCAAATATGTTTAAGATATAGTATATTTTGGTTTTTTCTGTCATTACCAGCTATTGTATTATATAACTATTTACGATATTGGCTATTTGGAGAAAATAAACCAAATTATAATTTTATCAAAACTAGATAGAGAATTAGCAAGGCAGTAATATTGGGTATTTAAATCCAATATACTGCCTGATAATTATTTATTTAATTGTGCAACTGCATTCTTAAGATTCTCTAAAGCTTTTTCAATCATTGATCTTGAGCAAGCTATATTCATTCTCATAAATCCTTCACCAACTTTACCGAACCAATGTCCCCCGTCACACGCTAACCCAGCTTTACTTATAAAAAGATCATCTAATTCCTCTTTATTAAGTCCTAATTCTCTACAATCCATCCAAACTAAGTAAGTTCCTTCAAGTTCTAAGGCTTTTATTCCATCTATATTTTCATTAATATAATTTATGGTATAGTCTACATTGCCTTTAAGGAATTCTACTAGTCCATCTACCCATTCATGGCCTTGTTCATATAGTACCTGTGTTACCTCTTGACTGAACACATTAGATCTATTTAAATCTAAAAGACCTAATTCTTTTTTATAGATAGCCATTTTATCCTTATCATTAATAATACAAAATGCACTATGAAGACCTGCTATATTAAAGGTTTTGCTAGGAGCAGTACATGTTATAGAATTATTTAAAAATTCCTCAGAAATACTCGCAAACGGTATATGTTTATTAGGTTTATATACCAAGTCATAATGTATTTCGTCAGCAACAATTAATACACCGTTATCAATACATATTTTACCTAATTCTTCTAACTCTTCTTTTGTCCATACTCTTCCCCCTGGATTGTGAGGACTACAAAGAATCATCATCTTGCAATCTGGATTACTAGCTTTTTCCTTTAAGTCTTCAAAATCCATATAATACTTACCGTCTTTTAAAATTAGATTATTTTCTACTATTTCCCTATTGTTTCCTTTTATTATGTTAAAGAAAGGATAATAAACAGGAGGTTGGATAATTATCTTATCACCTTCTTCAGTGAATTTTCTTATCATCATATTTAAAAGAAACACAACTCCAGGTCCATATTCTATACTATCCTTACTTACTTTTAGTCCATGTCTACAATCTAGCCAATTTACAACTGAATCGTAAAATTCTGGCATTCTTTTAGAATATCCAAATATACCATGGTCAGCTCTTTTCTTAATAGCATCTATCATAAATTCAGGAGATTTAACATCCATGTCAGCCACCCATAGAGGTATAAGATCATTTTTCCCAAAGTTTAAATCCATTTCTTCATATTTTACTGATTTTGAGTTACATCTGTTTATACTGTCATCATCATATTTGTACATATTTTCACCTTTCTTTTAATTATGTTCGATATTTTGTAATTGGTTTTTATTCATCCAATCTTTTCCATCAACCATTCTGCTCACCATCATACTTACAACAGTATCACCTGTGGAATTTATCATTGTAGCAATTGGATCTGTCAGTAGACCAATAGTAAGGATTACAGGAAATACTTCCGGATTAAAACCATAGAAACTTAAAATAATAAGTTCACCCATCATGCCACCACCTGGAATACCACTAAGGATGACTCCAGACATAGTAGAGATTAGTATTGCAGGTATCCACACATCTAATCCGACAAAATCGAGGTTAAAAATACCAAACAGGAATGCTATTTTAAACAAAGTAGTCAAAACAGAACCATCCATGTGGATAGTAGCCCCTAATGGTAATATTATACTGCTGATATCTTCGCTTACACCCATACGTTTACTAACAGCAAAGTTTGTAGGCATTGTGGCAATAGAACTTTGAGTAGCTAAAGATGTAACCGCAGAAGGCAGAATGTTTTTATAAAATATCTTAATTGCCTCAACTCCACCTGCGAAATATGCATAACCAGTAAACGCAATTAAAAAGTAAACTATACATATAGGGAAAAACATTATAATAGCTTTTCCATATGCTCCAATTAACTCAGTGCCATAATCTCCAATTAGTGCTGCAAAATATGCGCCTAAGCCTATTGGTGCATATAACATAATAATACTGACTAATTTCATAAAAGCTTCAGACATAATATCTAAGAACTTAATAACTGGGTTATCTTCTATATCTTTACTTACAAAACTAATGCAGTAACCAAGAGTGATTGAAAATATTATTAAAGGTAACATAGCACTTTTTGATAATATCTTGCTAAAATCATTTACAGATATAGCATTTACAATTTGTGTTAAGATATCTAGCTTCTCGGGTTCTTCATAAGCACCAAAGTCTATATTTACTCCTTCAGCAGGTGGTACTATTGTTACTACAATAATTAGATAGATAGAAGCTATTATTGCTGTGATTAAAAATATAAGTAGAGTATACTTTAGAATCTTTCCTAAGCGCTTCATATTTGTCATCTTAGCAATAGAGCTAGATAAACTAAAAAATACCAAAGGTACAACAGCTGTGAACATTAGATTTAAAAACAATTCTCCTAAAGGTTTTAAAGCAACAGCCCTTTCTTTGTAAATAAACCCAATTATTGAACCGATGACTATACCAATAACTAAAATAATAATAGACCTATAATTTCTTAGTACACTTGATTTTTGACTTTTCTCTGTCATTTTCTCTCCTCCTATTATTGATTATAAAGTATTACAAAAATAAATATGTTTTCCCTCCTTTATAAAATACTACTTTATTAATAAGCAAATCTTATGCCAAAACAATAGGAGGATAAGTATTAAATTATATGAGATCAAAGAAGCCTGTATATTTAAATGGTTATAATAATGATTGTATATATATTTAAATGCTAAAGTTAAGATCCAATAACTCAAAAATGGGTTAATGGTACATCGAGTTCACCATTAACCCATATAATTTCAGTTTAGTCAATTGATATTTGCAATATATTCAATACCTTTTTTGCTTATAGTTGTACCACCTCTTCCACGAGTGATATGTATAAACTCTAATCTGTCTAATTCTTCTAAAATACCTTTTACATCGTATTCAGAGATATGATAATTATTGTCAAAAGCTATTTCACTAATAGATCTTCTTCCTAGTTTTATTTTCTTTAAAAATGCATCGTAAAGGATTTTAAGAACAACAATATTTTTATCATCGTCATAGTCGAGTGGTTTACCTATGTCGCGTTCCTCGTGTTTTAGAGAATTTCTTATGTGATGCGGTAGATCTACAGGATTAATAACATGGCTGTTAAGGTTGTCCAAATATAATACACAATTAATTAATTCGCGTATGTTGCCATCCCAATCGTAATTTTTCAATATTTCCAAAGTTTTTCTATCTAAAACAAAACTTGAATTATTTTGCTTTATGAAATAATTTAATAGAGATTCTATATCTTCTTTTCTTTTTCTTAAAGGAGGTATATTGATAGGGAGTACATTTAATCTATAATACAGATCCTTTCTAAATAACCCATTTTTAATTTGCTCCAATAGGTCTAGATTAGTGGCAGCAATAATCCTTAAATTAACTTTTATAATTTCATTACCACCTACCCTCATAAACTCGCCTTCTTGAATAACCCTAAGTAGTTTGACTTGTAGGTCTATGTTCATTTCTCCGATTTCATCAAGGAAGAGAGTTCCATTGTTAGCCATTTCAAATATTCCTTTTTTACCTTCTTTAACAGCTCCTGTAAAAGCACCTGGCTCATATCCGAATAGTTCACTTTCTAAAAGAGAAGGGTTAAAAGCAGCACAATTTATTGCAATAAAGTGACGGTCTTTGTTGTTGGATAAGTTGTGTATAGCCTGAGCCACTAGTTCCTTTCCCGTGCCACTTTCACCAGTTATTAAAACTGGTGAATTTGATGGGGCCATTCTAGTTATTAAACTTTTTACTTCTTTAATTGCATCACTTTCACCTATGATATTATTGATATCATACTTTGCAACATGTCCTTTACTCATCAATTGGAGTCTCAATTTGTTTTGTGCTTTTTCTTTAGACTCAAAGTCCTCTACAATTGCATAGGATCCATTATAATCCCCGGTAGGACTGTTTATTTTGTATACTGAGACAGTTATATATTCATCATTTATTTTAATAAGCTTATTTTTAATATTAAAATTATAGAAATCAATTTGGGGTAATCTTTCCTTTGCTGACTTACCAATTATATCTCCGCCGCTAATTTTTAATATTTGTTCTACAATCCCGTTAAAGGAGGCGATATTACCATTTTTATCTACATGTATTAAACCTTTATCCATTAATTTAAGTAAAGTATTCAACTGGTTTCTGAGAAGGTTAGACTTGTTAAGCAAGTACTCTGTTCCCATATTATATGAAACTAACTTGTCAAAATAATTAATTACATTCTCGTTTTCCAATCTGTATTCCAAACCAAGAGCGATAATTAACTCAATTATGGTCATCTCATCAATTAAGCGATGGCCTAAATCATATACTTTATTAACAATACTAGGTACATATCTACTTTCGCCTGTAGTGATTGCTACATCGAGATCAGGAATTTTTTCCATATTAGGATATACTGGAGTGAATTTAATATGATTGATGCCTAAGGCGTATAATAACCCTATAGTTTCTATTGCCATTTCAATACTTAAATTGACAAACATGGCCGAATGAATATCTTTAAGGTTTTTAAGGGTCATATAAGCATCTTTAGAAAGAGTTAACTTTCCAATAACCATATTAAAATCTCGACCTAAATAATTCTTAATGATTTCATATTGAGAATAAGTGCTAATCAATATTAAATCAGATGTCTCAATCTCTCTGAGATTCCTTACATCATCAAAGTCATTATTTTCAAAAGAATAATGGTTAATCTGTACATCATCTTCAAATAAATCAAGCAACTGTTCCTTATAATACAATCCTACAGCATTACTAGTTGTGACGATTCCAAGCCTTTTTTTCATTTTATCAACCTCGGACTAATTATATTATTTATAGATATTATAACAGTTTTAGTAATTAAAAAATGATTATTTCCTAAACAACATTAACATACTACTTATATGATAAGAAAGTGAGTGATGTTAATGAGGTTTATTATAGCGTTTGTAATTATTTCAGCTATAGTTAATATAGTTATTTTTTTCATTCAAGTTTTTGAATTAAGAAAAATAAGATTTAACTTTAAAAAGATAAGTAACTTTTTAAAAGGTCTTGAATAATAAATAAAATTATGTATGACAAATAAAAAAGACTAAAAATACAATTTTCATAACAAAGTATTAATTTGTTTTGCAATTTTATATTTCGCTTTAATTACTATAATCTTTGTGTAATAATAAGGATGAGGTGAAAAAATGAACGGAAATATCTTAATTGTAGATGATGAAAGAGAAATAGCAGATCTGATTGAATTATATCTAAAAAATGAAGGTCATGTCGTATATAAATTTTACAATGGAACCGACGCTCTAAAATGTATAAATACTGTAGAACTTGATATGGCTATTTTAGATATAATGCTTCCTGACATCAATGGATTTAATTTATGTAAAGAGATAAGAAAGACCTTTTTCTTTCCAATTATCATGCTTACTGCAAAGGTTGAAGATATGGATAAGATAATCGGTCTTACTATGGGAGCAGATGACTATATAACAAAGCCATTTAACCCTTTAGAATTAGTCGCTAGAGTTAAAACTCAGCTACGAAGATATAAAAGGTATAATAGTGGCTCAAAAGATATATCAAAAGATATATCAAAAGATGAACACGAAATAAGAGGGTTATATATAAATAGGGAAAGTCATACTGTAACTCTCAATGAAAAAGAAATTTTCCTAACACCAATAGAGTTTTCTATACTTTGGTACTTATGTGAACATATAGGAAAGGTTGTATCGTCTGAAGAATTATTTGAAGCTGTATGGAAAGAAAAATATTTAGATAACAACAATACAGTTATGACCCATATAGCAAGACTCCGTGAGAAATTAAAGGAGCCACCTAGAAATCCTAGATTCATAAAGACTGTATGGGGAGTTGGATACCAAATTGAAAGATAAGAGAGATTTATTTATACACTTATTTACTAGATTTATAATTACAATTTTAGCAGCTTTTTTTTCTACATATCTAATATTTGTTTTAGTTAGAAATATACTTAGATTATTTGAATGGGATGGTAATGAAGCATTATACCCTATATATAATAGTTTTAGGAATAATATTATGCTCCTACTTATTATAGTTTGCATCGTAGAGTTTATAGTTATATTGTTCTACTACTTCTGGACTAAGCCTTTAAAATACCTTGAAGAGATCATAGAGTCTACAGAACTGATATATAATTCACAGGATGAATATATAGAACTTTCTAAAGAACTAGGGGAAGTTGAACATAGGCTAAATCAGCTTAGGACAAACCTAAAGGAAAATCAAAGAATAGCAAAAGAAGCAGAACAAAGGAAAAATGACTTGTTAGTGTATCTTGCCCACGACTTAAAAACTCCACTTACTTCTGTCATAGGATATTTAAATTTACTTAGAGATGAGAAGGAGATATCAAAATCTTTAAGGGAAAAATATATAGGGATATCTCTTGAAAAGGCTGAGAGATTAGAGAATCTAATAAATGAATTCTTTGATATAACAAGATTCAAACTATCAACTCTTACTCTTGAACTAAGTAAAGTAAATTTAACACGTATGCTTCAGCAGATGATATTTGAGTTTGAACCTATATTATCCACAAAGAATTTAAAAATAAATCTCACTACAGAATCAGATATAGAGGTAAAGCTTGATGTAGATAAAATGGAAAGAGTTTTTGATAATCTCCTTAAAAATGCTATAAATTATAGTTTCCCTGAGGAGACTATAGATGTAAAAGTATATAGACTAGAAGATAGCATAGAGATAAACTTCATAAATCGTGGAAATATAATTCCAGAAGAAAAATTAGAAAGAATATTTGAACAGTTCTATAGGCTGGATAGTTCAAGAGGAACATATTCTGGTGGCTCAGGACTTGGGCTTGCTATAACAGAAGAAATAGTTGAACTTCATGGGGGTACTATAGAGGCTAAAAGCTATAATGACATTATAGAATTTAATTTAAGGATTCCATTATTGTAAGAGAAATGTAAGAAATCATTATGAAAAGCTTTAGGTTTTCTTTAATAAAAAGTGAAAAAGAGCATCTTCAACTTTGATACCATATATGTATCAGTTGAAGATGTTTTCTTATTTTTTTTGGAGGTGTAAACTTATGAGTCTAGAATTAGTAAATATTAAAAAGTCATATGGAAGAAACATGGTTCTAAATGGTATAAATGCAAATCTTGGGAATGGTGTCTATGGTTTTTTAGGAGCCAATGGGGTTGGCAAAACTACTCTATTTAGAATAATTAGTGGTTTTTTAACCGATTATAAAGGGAATGTTGTCTTTCCTAGCATTGACGACAAAAAACAGGTCCTAATAGGATTTTTACCACAGAGTTTTAGTGGTTATCCTGATATGACTGTATATCAATTCTTATCGTACTTAGCTAATATCAAGTCCAACGACAAAGAAAGTAGAATTAATAAGGACATAGATGAAAAACTCGAGTTGTTTAATTTAATAAATCTTAAACATAAGAAAATTAAAAAGCTTTCTGGTGGTCAACTTAGAAGAGTTGGATTAGCACAGGCATTTTTGCTAGATCCCAAAATTGTTATGCTTGATGAGCCTACTACGGGTTTAGATCCAACTGAAAGAATTAACTTTAAAAATTATATCTCAAATTTCGGTCATAACCAGATAGTTTTAATATCTACACATATAGTTAGTGATTTAGAATTTATTGCGAAGGAAATCTTTATATTAAAAGATGGACATTTTGTAATGAATGGTACAGAAAAAGAGCTGATTGGTCAAAGTGAAGGTCTGGTTTTTGAAGCAAGTTTTACTAATGAATTAGAAATGCATGATAAGCTACGCGGTTATACAATATCAATGATTTATGAATCAGATGGAATGACTAGAGCTAGAATTATTAGTTCAACCCAGCCTGTGCCCAATGCTGTAAAGGTAAAACCTACTTTAAATGATGTGTATCTAATTAACTTTAGAAAGGAGGCACATACAAATGTTAGATGAATTAAGAAAATTTCGCAACGACCTTTCTACAAAAATTTTATTTTTAATTATAATTTTAGTTTCAATAGCAGTTTCAATAGCACCTATAAAAAGTTTTTCTGCAATAGAATCCGTAGATAGTGCCAATATAATTAAAGGCAGGCCTGCTATTAATATACTGAAAGTACGATATGAAAATATCAAAGGTGAATTAAGTATTCACAAAATAAATGAGGTTTTAAGTTATTACAAATCGATACCAGATACTGATACAGCTTATATAGAAAGCAATATAAAATATCCTGGAATTATTTCTTTATTATCAGATGCATATTCAACAGGTGATACAAGTGAAACACAAAATCTGAACAAGATCGAAGATGCCAATGATTTTTATGATAGAAACGTTATAAAAATTGCAAGTATTTTAGAGAATTCACATAATGAGTATAGAACATGGGAAGAAGATGCAATAATTGAGAAAGCCAAATCCATAGATACACCTTTTATAATAGATTTTAGTAAGCAATGGGTAAATGCTTATAAATCTCTGACAGTGGTATTTGTTTTTATTTCCCTATCTGGAGTTCTTATAGGTTCAAGACTTTTTTCTTATGAAAAAGAAAAGAATATGGACATTATATTGTCAACATTAGGAAAAAGAAAAATACAGAACATAGGAAGAAATAAAGTATTAGCTTTACTAACCTTTTTATCTATAGAGTTAGTGATTAGTGCATTAATTGTTTCCATAATAATATTTTCAACTACTGGAATCAATGCTTGGTTAAATCAAATTCAGTTTGCATATTTTACTTCGATATACAATTTAACATTTGGTGGAGCATACTTATTGTTTATATTTATGGCTTGGATCAGCCTAATGGCAATAGGAGCTTTAGTTGCAGCTATAAATTCATTAGTGCAAAAATCATATCCATCATTAGTAATTGGATTTATAGTAGTATTTTCCCCCTTGTTAGCAATAAGAATAAGTTCCTTGCCACTATCTATAAGAAAGTTCATGTCAATTCAACCGATTAATGGATTTAGTACGGTAAGAAATTTATTATCCCTTCAGATGTTTGACTTTATATTTACTAAATGTCTTACAACCACTGCTATTATCTTCTGTTCTTTTATAATTTTTATATTCTGCAAATCAATAGCACCTAAACTATTTAGTTTAAGAATAAAAAATATTTAAGGAAGGAAAGGACCTTTAGAAATGATTTTAGAAATGAAAAAATTTTATAAAAGTTCATCGGTCGTGATTTTATTAGCACTGTCAATATTATTATCAATAGCCATGCCAATTTTCTTTATAAATAGTTATGAGAGTTATGACTACTCTACAGGAGAAGAAATAACAATAAAAGGTTTAAGTGGTTTAAAAGATAAGAAAGAAAAGGTTCAAAGGATATCTGGAATTTTAAGTGTAGATAAACTAAACAATGCGCTTGAATTGTATAAGTCAGTGCCAAATCGTGATAAGGCATATTTTAAAATTGAAGAGGAATATCCAGGGATATTCCCTTTGTTAAAAGAAGCATATTCATCTCTCATTGGGTCAAGCGGATTCCAAGTTAGTGACATACCAAATGCGGATAGTTTTTATGATAGAAATATTGAAAAAGTGGAGGAAAGGATAGATTTATTTGGAAATAATTATTTATCTAATGCGGAGAAACAAAAGGCTATTAAAAGAGCTTTAAATATAAAGAAACCTTATTTATATGAGTTTACAGATCAATGGCCAATTCTAATTAAATCTTTACTTTTTTCATATTTTGCTATAGTTTTCTCCTCTATAATAATATCAAATCAACTTTTTTCTGTTGAAATAGAAGAAGGTATGGACATCATATTAACCACAGCTGGAAGAAAAAAACTAATATCAATAGGTTGTAAGAAAGTATTTGCAATGCTTACTTATGTAACACTTGAATTTTTAGTATGTAGTATACTCGTGTCATCTATAGTATTTGGACTTTTAGGTGTATCTGGCTGGAATGTACAAATACAAATGCTGCCTCAGTTTTTTACCATTATATATGATTTGTCAATTGGTCAAATGTATCTTTATTATATGTTAATTGCATGGATCAGTATATTATGTGTAGCTCTTATAGGGGCTTTAATAAACTCTATATTTCAGAAAACATATACATCAATAGTAATATCTACACTATTGATAACTGTTCCAATGTTTTTGAAGAATAGTGAATTTTTATCATTTGATATACAAAGATTTATGTATATACAACAGATAAATGGAGTTAATTTATTTTCGTTTATAGATTCATTATTTAGTTATAACTTACTTAGCTCTAGGGTTCTTACATCAACTGCAATAATATTATTTTCTATAGCATGTTCAGCTATATGTATTATTCTATGCCCTTATTTCTTTGCACAAAGAATAAATAAAAATTAGAAAGAGGTCAAGGGTGATAATATTTGCAGACAATAAAAAAGCTCTATAGTACAAACTATAGAGCTAAATTTAATGGTGCCGGTGGTACGACACCTTTCAGGGTTATACATTCCTTTGTAATCCTGCAAAACACCTTAATATCATCATCATAGACAACTATCTTATCAACTAAAGCACGAATTACTTTATCAATTTTATCATAAGTTTCCAAGTTATTCTTTAGTTCATCAAGCCAATCTAGTACTTGCTGTTCTGTTATATCTGCAGTTGGTACCAATTTACTAAGAGTATCTTTTAATGCATATAGTTCTTTATCTAATTCCTTTAGTCTTACAGCTATTTTATCACTTGCTAGACCCTTAGCAATAAAATCTATAAGTTGATCTTGTTCCTTATCTATTTCAGTAATTCTTTTCTCTATAGTTGATTTTTCATTATTCCTATTTAATTGAGTTCCTTCCAATTCTTTTAAGATTAATGCTTTAAGCCTATCTAAGTTATTGAAAAAGTTTTGCTTAATTACTTCTATTACAAAGTACTCCAAATGTTCAGCATTTACGCTATTCTTACATTTTTTACAACGATAATAATAGTATCTGTTGCCTAGCCTATTCGTTTGGGATTGTCCAGGCATCACGTTACTACATGACCCACATTCAACTAGTCCTTTTAAAATGTATTTTCTCTTTTGATGTTTTTGTACTACATTCTGCTTAGACTTGATTATCTCTTGCACTTTATAAAACACCTCTTTCTCAATAATCGCTGGTACACCATCTTCAACTACTATGATATCCTCTGGATTATTTATTACTTTTAGGTTTCTTCTTCCTTGTTCTGTATATTTCCTAGATGTTTTATTGTATTCATAAATACCAATATATTTTTTATTAGTTAGTATAGGTTTGATTGAATTAAATACGAATGGCTTTCCACGTTTATTTTTATATCCCATACCATTTAAGATATTACATATCGAGGTATAACCTTGTCCATTTAAGTATAAATGAAATATTTTATTCACTATAATGGATTCTTTGGGGTTTATTACGTAGTTTTTACTCTCATCAATGTCATACCCTAATGGAGGTGTTCCACCGTTAAATTGGGCTTTTCTTGCGTTGGTATTAAGTCCCTTTAATACTTCTTGAGCAAGGTTTTCAGAATAATATTGCGCGATATTCTCAAGCATACCTTCCATAAGTCTACCTTCAGGACTATCAGATATATGTTGTGCAGCATAAAGGACTTTTACTCCCTTAACTGAAAGTTTGTGTTTATATATAGCTGATAAATATTTATTACGGGCAAATCTATCTACTTTATGAACAATTATAAAATCAAATTCTTTATCATAGGCTGCTTTTAACATTTCCTTGAAACCTTCTCTATAATCACTTCTGCCTGATACTGCTTCATCAGTATATATTTTTGTTATTATGATATTATTTTTTTCAGCGTACCTTTTTATGTCGTATAGTTGAGCTTCTATAGATTCTTCTCTTTGCATATCAGTAGAGAATCTAGCATAAGCTGCTGCTGTTTTCATTAGTAATCACCTCTTTAAAATTTTGGTGATTAATGGTATAATTAAGCTATGTTAAGGCTTGGGATTATACCATTAATCTCGGGTTAGTCCTTTATGGTGTTGGTAGCACTATGAGGGACTTTTTTAAAAAAACTTATTAAGAAACCTAATCAATAAGATTTCTCCATAACCAAATCATAGAATACATCTTCACTCAATATCTTAAGGTCTTGCCCGTTTAATATTAATTGTTCAGCCTTCTTTAACTTAGAACTTTTACCATCCTTAACTGTTGCATTGTAATCAAAATTTCCAAGGATTAAAAAATTGGTTTTCTTTGTAACACTATTTAAACAATGACCACCTAAATTAACTACTATTTGAGCTGCATCTTTGCGTTCCATTTTTTCTAATTTTCCAGTAAAGGTACAGTATGCATTAAATAGAAGATGTTCTTCATCAAAGTCTTCATTTTCTGCCTCTATTGTTCTTAAATCTAAATGTTTCCCGCTACCAGAGCTATATTTTCTTTTAAATAAATCTTCAATAATTATATTATTTGCTTTTAGATGTTCAGATAATTTACTGAAGCACTGATAAGTTATCTCACAATCTCTTAGTGAACGGTGAGCATTTGAATTGTCTACACCTAAATTTATAGAGATAGTTTCTAATTTATGATTTTTAAAGTCAGGGAAGACTTTTCTTGAAAGTCTTAATAAATCTACCATATCATTTGAGAGTTTATAGTCTAAATGTTCCATAAGAACATCATAGAGGAAGTTGATATCAAAGTGTACATTGTGCCCTAAAAGGATGTCATCATTAATAAACTCAATAAATCTAGGTAATACCTTTTCTAGGGTAGGGGCCTTTGATAACATTTCATTGGTTATTCCGGTCAATTCAGTTATAAATTCATCTACATAGTAAAAAGATTCATTTCCGTCATCATCATATAAATAATATCCATCTGGCTGGATCAAAGATTCAAATTGGTCAATAATTTTACCTTCTCTTATTTTTAGGGCTCCTACTTCTATTATTTCATCATATCTTGGGTCAAAACCTGTTGTTTCAATATCTACTACAGTGTAATTAGATGGTATTGATATTAGACTTTCTCCTTTTTCCCTAATAGGTCTACCTTTGTTATCTTGTAAAATTTCCATAGTCCCATCTTCATTGACTATAATCGATACTCCAACACTCATTTAAAATCCCCCTTTTAATTTTCTTTATTCCCACATTTCCATAATTCCTAATGGTTCAAAATAAACCACATAATTATCTATTTTAAAATATAAACCATATTTCTGTTTGTAATATTCCAAAGCTTCTTCAATAAATTCCTCTGTGACATTTAAGAATTCTGCTAGTTCATATCTATTGCTGACGCCAGATTCAAAGGCTTTAATTAGTTTTGTAATACCAACTAATTTTTTATAACTCCATGCTCTTGCAAATCTTTCTTGCTTTCTGTTTCTTATATCCGATTGATCTACTATATTTCCATAGCTAGTATGATAGTGCCCTAGCTCTTCAGCCAGTATACAGACTTTTTCTTTCTTATCTTTAATACCACTGTTTATTGTAATTGTGTTATCTACATAAAGGCCCTTCAGCTTCCCTATGTAATTACTTTCATATATTTCTATTCCTTCATTTTCAGCCTCTATAATTAAGTCCTCATAGTTCACTCAATAACCCCCTTATGTCATACTACTTTTTCCTCCTTGATAGTATAAATTGAATGTATTCATCTAAATCTTGTTGTTCTTCTTCGGTAAGTTCTACTCCATCTGGAAGATGAGCTGCAATTGTTGTTGGTTCGTTATGTCCTTTTTCAATTACATCATCGTCAGCAATGTAATCTAAGCTACATTCAAAATAATCTGCTAGCTTTTTTAACGTCGACAGTTTTACATTTTCATACCCTTTATCATACAAACTGGATAATGTAGTATAAGGTATGTCAGCTTCTCTAGATAATTCTGCTCTATTGATTCCTTTCTCTTTCATTAATAAATCCAATTTCTCCGTTAACTTCATTTCCTATCATCCTCCTGAAAACTTATCATCTATTTAATATTATACCCTATTTTATCACAATGTATAGTAATATTTTACGATATATCAAAATATTTTCATAAAAACGCTTGACTAAATACGATACATAGTTTATTATTAAAACATAACGACGATACATCGTAAAAAAAGGGGGTGATAAAATGTTTCCGAATTTAAGGGCTGAAATGGCTAGAAAAAACATTAAAGCTGCAAATTTAGCAGAGGTATTAAATATCTCATATGATTCTGTAAGCAATAAAATGAACGGTAAAACAGATTTTACTAGGGCTGAAATCTTCAAGATAAGGGATAATTGTTTCCCAGATTTAATGCTTGAATATTTATTTGAAACAGAAAATAAAACTGCATAGAAAGCGAGGTGGCAGATCATGATTGAGATAACAGTTGATAGAAATTTTGATGTTATTAAAGATATAAAAGAAACTGATGAAGCTTTTGAAGATCCTTATTTATTATTGGGAAAAATTCTTGCTTCGAGTTTTATGGATTTTATAAAAGAAAATAAGGAGGCCTAAACAATGAGCATTAACAATATAAAAGGATTCAACAAATTATCAGAATTAGCAAAATCAGTTTTTATCTGGGTTTATGCTAAGCATATAAATGCAGTAGAAGATAAAGATGAATGGACAGCTGTAAGAGTAAAAGAACGTAAGGACCATATAGAAGTACATTTCAAAAATGGTAACTGGTTGAAGTTTTATACTGATGGGACGTGGTGTTGATGCTATTAAAGATAACAACTCTAATCATATTAAGTTTAGTAACTCTAAGATTTGCTTTAATCGCAACTTGGACAAGTAGTAATAAGGCTACAGATAGTTTTGTATTAAGTTTAGTACCAACTTTAACGGTGTGGTTGATGGTAATGGAGGTGATATAAATGCAAGATAATAAATTAGAAGAATTAGTCAACGAAGTAAATAGACTTAACACAATTTACAATGAATGCGAACCTGAAGCAGCAGTTGCAGCATTACTAGATTTGAGAGCAGCAGAGGAGAGATTAAGTCTATATCTTAACGAACGTAAGAGAGCGAGGTGAAATAATTGAAAAAATATATCTTTACTTTTAAGTATGGACATCCCTTGCATAAACATTTTCAAACAGTATTTGCTCCTACTCCTAGGCTTGCAAGACTAAAAATGTATCAAAGATATGGTCCAGGGCTATGGGTACAACATGATACTAAAACATGGGAAAAACATTTATCAAGAAGGTTTCATGAACTAGCTCCAGTGTATATGAGGGAGGTGAATAATTAATGGCTGACAATTTATATAAA
This sequence comes from Tissierellaceae bacterium, assembly GCA_031460505.1. Taxonomy (GTDB): domain Bacteria; phylum Bacillota; class Clostridia; order Tissierellales; family Tissierellaceae; genus JAAYTL01. The sequence goes on along the minus strand of JAVKTT010000002.1, from coordinate 501,145 downwards.
ATAGCAGCTCAACTTATCAAAAATAATCCAGGTATGAAACATTATGAAGCTTTAAAAGAAGCAAAGAAGATTATAAAAGAAAAAGAACCTATCGCCGGCAAGCAAAATAGGTCCTTAGAAAAATAATTCTTAATATTATTATATCACGAAAGGAAAAAAATATACATGGAAACTGAAAGAAAACTAAGATACATGTTAGAAGAAATAGATAAATTGAATGATTTGATAAATAAAGCAGAAAAAGCTAGGAAAGAAAGGGACAAACTTAGAAAACAAGTTGCAGAGCTAATGTCTGTATATGTGGAGACAGTAAATGAATTGTCCTAATTGTTATAGAGAAGTTACAACAAAGAAATATGCAATATTTCAGTGTATATGCGGTAGGACCTTAATGTTGATTGAAATAAATAAGGTAAAGCAAATACTTGATGTTACACCAGAAAAGGAGGAATAGTAGTGGGTAACCTTGGAATGGAATTAATGGAAGATAGATGGAAGGTCACTAATGATGATGAAGCCGAATGGATCATAGAGAAGGTAAATGAAGAATTAGTTGAAAAAGCTAGATTTAAAATGTCATTAGAAAACAAGATTAAGGTTCTCCAGGATAAACTTAGGAAGTTAGAAGATGAAGAAAGAGCAGCTATAGAAAAAAGAGATTCATATCTACTAGAATACTTTGAAACTATAGATGAGAAGTTCAAGAAAAAAACTAAGACTCAAGAGAAATACAGATTGCCAAGTGGAGAAATAGTTAAGAAATATCCTGGTCCTGAATTTAAAAGAGATAATGATAAGTTATTAAATTGGACTAAGAAAAATGCACCTGAATATGTAGAAATAAAAGAAACTCCTAAATGGGGAGAGTTAAAGAAAATCACGAAAGTAGTAAATGGACAAGTAATAACAGAAGATGGAGAAATAGTTGAAGGTGTAGAAGTTATTGAAAGGCCACCAGTAATGGAGTTTAAGGAGGTATAGAAAATGGTCCTACAGATTAAAAAAGCAACGGATATAAAAACGGCTAAAGGAACTTATCTTATATATGGTCCTCCTGGAATGGGGAAAACCACCACAGTTAAATTCTTTCCAGGTAAGACTTTATTACTTGATGTAGATAGAACTTCTAAGGTATTAAAGGGTGAAGAAAATATAGACATAGCTTTAATAGACAATATAGACACCTGGGACCATTGGGAGCAAGTTCTCCAGGATATTGTAAAAAATAAAGATTTTTATTCCAAATATGACAATATCGTTGTGGACAATATTTCAGAATTAGAAAGATGTATTCTTAGTGATTTAGGATCTAAAGGAAAAAATAAAGGTGTTCCTTCTATGGGTGATTACCAATATTTACAGTTTAGATTGGTAAACTCTTTGAGATACATGAAAAATCTAGATTGTAATTTAATATGGATAGCTTGGGAAATTACAGACTTATTCACTACAGCAGAGGGACAACAATTTAATAGAGCCTACCCACAAATTAATAATAAAGTTTTAAATAATGTGGCTGGTTTATGTGATGTAGTGGGGAAATTGACTTTTAACAAAGAAGGCGAAAGAGGATTTATATTAATGCCCACCAATGATGTATTTGCTAAGAATCAATTGGATGACAGGAAAGGTTGTCTACAACATGAGTTGATTTTGGCAGGTGATGACAATGGCAAAAAGAAAACCTCATAAAGATTTAACAGCCCAAAAATTTGGAAGATTAACAGTTTTAAAATATTTAGGTGAATCTAAATGGTTGTGCAAATGTGATTGTGGCAATTACTCTACCCCTATAGGCTACAGACTAAAAAATGGAATAACTAAATCTTGCGGATGTCTGCAAAGGGATATAGTAAGCAAACAATCCACTAAACATGGAATGTCAGATAAGAGGATTTATAGCATTTGGCGAAATATGAAACAAAGATGCAGTAATCCAAATGCTACAAAATATGAAATATATGGGGGAAAAGGTATTGAAGTATGTAATGAATGGTTAGATTTTATGAATTTCTATAACTGGGCTATGGCGAATGGGTACAATGATAATTTAAGTATTGACAGAATAGATGGGAACAAAGGTTACACTCCTGAGAATTGTAGATGGGTAACTTATAAGGTCCAAGGGAATAACACAGAACAAAACCATATTTTAATATATAAAGGAAAAACACAAAATGTTACCCAGTGGGCAGAAGAATTAGGAATCGATTCCAACACTTTGAACACACGAATTTCCAGAGGGTGGAACATAGAAAAAGCATTAACAACCCCCGTAATGCAGGAACTAGAAAGAGACAATAAAGGAAGATTCATCAATGTGTGAATTAAGGGATTACCAAAGAAAGCTACTCAATCAAGTAAGGGAGGCATATTTGGCAGGGTACAATGCTCCATGCATTGTTTCACCCTGCGGTTGAGGGCAGTGGCAAAACTGTTATCATGTCAGATATGGCTAAGAAAGCATCAGAGAAAAAGAACAGAGTACTATTCTTAGTCCATAGGAAGGAACTTAAGGATCAAACGATTGACACTCTTAAATGGTGGGGTGCAGACATGGACTATATTGAAGTTGGTATGGTTCAAACAATAGTTAGAAGGTTAGACAAAACAACTCCACCTAAGATAATCATTACAGATGAAAACCACCATTCATTAGCCAAGAGTTATAGAAAAATATACGATTATTTTCCTGATGCTAGATTAGTAGGTTTTACAGCTACACCGATTCGTTTAAATGGTGGTGGATTAGGTGATATCAATGACAATCTAATTATTGGCCCTACAGTTAGAGAATTGATAGAGTGGGGAAACTTAGCACCTTTTAAGTATTATGCTCCTGAGATAATTGATACTTCAAAATTAAAAGTCAAACGTGGTGAATATGTTCAATCTGATATTGATGAACTATTCCAAAACAAAGCTATCTGGGGAGATGTAGTTAAGCATTATATAAAATTATCAGATGGTAAGCAAGCTATTTGTTACTGCTCCAGTATAGCTCAATCTAAAAGAATGGCAGAAGAATTTAATCAAGCTGGTATAATTGCAAAACACATTGACGGAGAGACAGCTAAACCTGAAAGAGATGCAGCAATAGAGTATTTCAGGCAAGGTAAGATTATGGTCCTATGTAATGTAGATTTAATTTCAGAAGGTTTTGATGTACCAGATTGCAATACTGCAATATTACTCAGACCGACACAAAGCCTCTCTCTCTACATCCAACAGTCAATGCGACCAATGAGATATAAGCCAGGCAAAACCGCCATAATAATCGACCATGTGGGCAATGTGGGTAGATTTGGCACTCCTGATATGGATAGAGAATGGAGTTTAGAGCCAAAGAAAGGATCTAATACTACAGTCCAAGATGAAAATCCAGTAAAACAATGTTTAGAATGTTTTTACACAGTTGAAAGAAGTACAACAGTATGTCCAGAATGTGGATATGAATTTAAAGCAGAAGAAAAAGAAGTAGAGCAAATAGAATCAGAATTAATAGAAGTGGGAAGTTTTGAAGGATTTACAACTGATTATAGAGAGCCTAAGGATTGTAAGAACATGGGGGAATTATATCAGTTAGCTAAGAATAAAGGTTATAAACCAGGATGGGCTTATTACCAGGGTAAATTACTAGGCTATATATAAAAAGGGAGGAAATATAAATGTTTACAATTAATCATGATGAAGCAATGGATATGGGGTTGGTGGAAGAAGGAACTTATGAGGTTATAGTTGGAAAAGCATTTGAAGATGTTACTCCAAATGGTGCAATATTTATAAATTTACATCTTCAAATTAGAAATGATATAGATCAAAAAAACAAAAATAGATACATCTTTGGTAGTTTGTGGCAGTCAAAACAAACAGGTCAGTATCATTCAGGAATGATAAATTCAGTAGCTAAAGCATTAAAAATTGAAAATGGAAAGAGATTTAACAGTTTGCAAGAATTGTTGGATGATTTCCTTGGTAAAACAGCCAGAGTTACAGTGAAACATGAAGAATATAATGGAAAAACAAATGTAAGAATACAGAGTTGGGAGCAAAGTAGATTTAATACTTGCAATCACCAATTTAAGACTGAAGATATTCCAATACCAGGTTTCCACCCTGTGGACAATGATGATATACCATTTTAATATTGAGGGAGCTTTATCTCCCTCTTTTCTATAAGGATGTGATGACAATTGTATGAGAATATACCTCAAAATTTAAAAGAATTACCACAGTGGGTGTGTTGGAGAGCAGAAGAACGAAATGGGAAGATATCCAAAGTACCTATAAATCCTAAAACTGGTGGCTATGCAATGAGTAATAATAAGGCTACGTGGACAGATTTTGACACAGCAGTAAAGGTGTCAAAAAACTTCTCGGGCATTGGATTTATGCTAGGAAATGGGATATTTGGTGTAGATTTAGATGATATGGATGATGAAATAGAAAGATATAAGAATAATAGCGATGAAGACAATATTGTATCTGAGTTCATCCATGGATTAGGAAGTTATGCAGAATATTCTCCTAGTGGTAACGGAATCCATATTTTATGTAAAGGATCTCTTCCAGAAGGTGGAAGAAGAAAAGGAAATTTTGAGTTTTATGAAACTGGGAGATTTTTTACAGTTACCGGAGATATAGCATCAGAGTATACAGATGTTGTTGATTGTACTGAGACTGTAAAATATCTACATGCTAAATATATTGGAGCTCCAGCAATAAATAATGAACCTAAAAATACTCCAGGGAAATTAGATTTAAGCGAAAAACAAATATTAGAATTAGCAATTAAATCTAAGCAAGGACAAGCATTTTCAACTCTATACAATGGATTTTGGGAAGGTTTATACCCTAGTCAATCTGAGGCTGATTTAGCATTTGCAAATATGTTAGCGTTTTGGACAGCAAGAGATAAAAATAAAATGGATACTATATTTAGAAACTCTGGCCTAATGAGAACCAAGTGGGACTCAAAACGTGGTGAACGGACATATGGAGATTATATATTGGATACAGCTATCAGGGATTGTAGAGAGGTGTTTACTCCAGGACATGGTGTAGAAGACTATGGAATAGTTATCTTAGACAATAAAATTAAGAAGTATGCCTTTGATGATACTGGAAATGCAGATAGATTTGTTGCTAAATTTCAAGACAAAGCCAGATATTCATATATTGATAGGGGTTGGTATTTTTACAATGGTAGGAAATGGGAGTTTGATAACTTAGGACATGTAAAAAAACTAACTGAAGATGTTATTGATGATATGAAAAAAGAATTAGCCTATTGCGAAGATGAAGATGAAGAAAAATCGTTCTTTAAGCATTTAAAATATACTAGGAATAATCGTGGCAAAACAAATATGATCAAAGAATCAGAGCATAGATTATCTATTTTACCTGGTGAATTTGATAAGAATAAAGAAGTATTCAATGTTGTAAACGGAGTAATTAATCTTAGAAATGGAGACCTGATAGATCATAGTTTTGATAAATATTTAAGTAAAATGAGTTATGTAGAGTATACAAATAAAATTGATACTCCACTATGGACAGAATTTTTAAATCAAATATTTGATAATGACCAGGAGTTAATTGATTATGTTCAAAAAGCTGTAGGGTATTCTATGTCAGGATCTACTAAGGAGCAGTGTGTATTTTTCTGTTATGGAAACGGTAGGAATGGTAAGTCTACGTTCTTAGATATTGTATCAGAAATTATGGGAGATTACTCTACCAATATTCAACCAGAGACTATTATGGTTAACCGTCAAACTGGTGGAGCTAACTCAGATATTGCAAGACTAAAGGGAGCTAGATTTGTAACTACTGTAGAACCAAATCAAGGGGCTAGACTTAATGAGGGACTTTTAAAACAGCTTACTGGTGGAGATACAGTCACGGCTAGACACTTATATGGTAAGGAGTTTGAATTTGAAGCAGAGTTTAAGTTATGGATGGCTACTAACCATAAACCTATTATTCGTGGGAGAGATTTAGGAATTTGGAGAAGAATGCATTTAATTCCTTTCACTGTTCAAATTCCAGATGATAAAGTTGATAAAAATTTGAAGTATAAACTAAAAAAAGAACTTACTGGAATATTAAATTGGGCGGTTGAAGGTTGCATTAAGTGGCAGAGAGAGGGACTTGAAATGCCTGCAGCAGTTGAAGATGCTGTTAAGGAATACAAGAGTGAGATGGATGTCATATCTGCTTTCTTAGACGACTGTACTGTTATGGGACCAGGAGAAACTAAAGCAAGTGATTTATATAAAGCTTATGCTGATTGGGCAGAACAAAATGGAGAATATAAAATGTCAAACACTATGTTTGGTAAGGAAGTAAGTATAAGATTTGAGAAAAGAAAGACTGGTGGAGTCAATGTCTATGAAGGAATTAGAATTACTCCTGAATATGAAGAATATCAATTAAGAGGTAAATTATTTAATAATTAGGGATGGTTGGGGAGAGTTTACCTCGAATTTCATAAACTTTTATATATATTTTTTTCCTATAGGACTTTATATATAAACCTTCCAACTATCCCTTACTATCCCTAAGTGAGTAAAATACAATATTATAAGATATTAACATATATTATGTAAACAAAAGGAGTGAGTTTTAAATGAAATATGGAAGATTATCAAAAAATTTTACATTACCAGATTATTTATCAGTAAAACAAAAAGAAGATATTATATCAGCAATAAAAAGAGACATTCCCATTATTATAAGCGGTGAACAAGGTCCAACTGGTAAAACTAATTTAGTAAATATTCTAAGAGAAAATGGTGTCACTGCTTATGAAAAATGGGAATGTTTAGAGATTGAACTTAATGACAGATTAGATTAATTCTTAAGTTCTTTGATAGTTTTTTCTGATACATTAAAATTCCAATTTGGTGAAGATGGGCTATCAGGCTTGTAATCGAAACCACATTCAAGCATAGCACCTTTGAATGCTCCATTTGTGATGTAAAATCCATCTTTGGAGTTTTCAAAGATATGCTTTAATCCATAGGATGAATGATTACGATTTATGGTTTTGATTTTACTAATCCGATAACACCAATCAATTAAGGCTTGTTGCTCTGATTCGTTAAGTTTTTTAAATTCATCAGGGGAATTAGCATCATTAGTCATCAATATTCACCTCCTTTAGGGTGATTATAACATAGGGAGTGTTTAGAATGAGAGAAAAGGATATTCAAAACGAAATACGTTTAGCTTTAAATCCATATGCAGTAGTTTTTCGTATTAACGTTGGTACTTTCATGAGTGAGACTGGTCAATTTGTATCTACTGGAGTACCAAGAGGATTTTCAGATTTATTTGGAGTGAGAAGATCAGATGGACGAGCTTTCTTTATAGAAGTTAAAAATAAGAAAGGTAGGACAAGTAAGTACCAGGATAATTTCCTTGAACAAATGAGAAAGGCAGGTGCTATATGTGGAGTTGCAAGGTCAGCAGAAGATGCAATTAAAATCGTTAAAGATACAATATAATGCTGCATTAGCTAGGTATAGCAAAATGGAACAGTGGTGTGAGACTGCAACTGAAGAAGAGCAGTTGAAAAACTATAAACATGTTTTAGTTGTTATAAATACTTGTAATAGATTATTAAACCAAATAAAAGAAATAGATCCATTAGTTACACCGCAAGAAATATTGTATGGATTTAAGGAGGTATAGAATATGCCTTGGAGCTATGATGAAGATATATACATTTTGTTAAACAAAGATAATACAGCTATCACTATATCAAAAAAACTAAATAGAACTCCTAATCAGATACGAATGAGGAGACAACAATTGAAAGACACTGATATAGACACACTAGAATATGAAATGGAATTTATATTAGAGAACTATAAAATCATGGAAGTAAGAGATATAGCAAAGCAATTAAAGTTAACTAAAAGCATGGTAAGTAGAAGGATACATGCATTTAAGAGAGAAGGATATATTCCAGTAGAATAGGACGTTAAATGTTTTTTATACGAAGGAGCGAAGAATCAATGAATGGTGAATGGGTGGAGTTAATTCACAAAGATTTTGAGTTTGATTTCAAGGGCGAACCAACGGGATATTATGCAAGAGGTAGAGTTGTTAAGTGGTACGATAATGAATTTTGTTTAGTGGAGTTATTTTGTAATGGTAAGAGATATAAAGTAAGTAAACAAATAGTAGCACATTCCAAGTAGATAATGTTATTTATATGCAATAGAGAGAGGGTGAAATAATGATACAACTACAATACTGGAACGGAACAGAATGGATTGATATAGGGGAACCTTGGATACATGAATTCATTGCTTGGGCAAGTTTAGGAGGAGATGATATAAACTACCGTACTATAAATATAGAAACAAGGGAAGTATTGACTGATAAAAAGATTTAGTACACATATCAAGTAAAATGCGTCTTTATAAAAGTAAGGAGCTGATTAGAATGTTAGGAGAAATTAGCACTAATGTAGCAGAAGCGATACCTTATAGAAACTTTATAGAAAAGATAAGAATAGTAAATAGAGAATTGAATAAAAATAGATATGTTGAAATATGGGACAAGTTTATATATTCGGCAGAAAAGTGGTGTCGTAATGACTAGATACTGGGAAAATCAATCAGGAGTATATGATCCTACAGCTAAGGAAGTTATAGATAATGAATTTAAAAGGAGCAAAGAAATTCATGACACAATTAACCAGGTTAAAAACATATTAAAAGATAAGAATCTGGTATTAGTTGAAAGAATTATCATCCAAGATAAGTTAACGAAAAGGATTTGGAGGTAGATGCTATGGAATTACAAGAGAAGTATTTAACTGAATTACAAGAAAGACAATTAAGATTAGTAAAATATTATGGGCCAGATCATCAACTGAAAAGATTAACGGAAGAATGTGGAGAACTTATCGTAGCTATAGCTAAGTTTCAGAGAAGTGGCCAACATTTAAATATTAAGAAAAAGGAACCATCAGAGTTGTTAACTAACTTAATATCTGAAATAGCGGATGTAGAGAACTTAATTGAACAAATAAAATTAGATTATGGTTTGGTGAGTGACGGTGTAGTAAAAGTTAAGGAGTATAAGGTAAATAGAGAATTAGACAGAATAGGGGGCTAGATTAATGTTAACAGATGAACATAAAAAGAAAATTGAATACTTAAGTCAGTATAAATATTTAAATAAGAATATAGATAGGAAAATTAAGGAGCTTGAAGATTGGAGAAGCAAAATATTTAATGTTACTGGAACTATATCGGACATGCCTAGAAGTGGAAATAGGAGCAATCTTATTGAAAATGGCATAGCTACAATAGATGAGATTGAAAGCAATATTAATAAAGATATTGATGATTTGGTGGATTTAAGAAAAGAAATAGAGTATAAGATTAATAGTGTAAAAAACTTACAACTTAGAGAATTATTAAAGTGCAGATATTTAGATTGTCAGAAGTGGGAAGAAATAGCTTATAAAAACAATTATACATGGCAATGGGCTTATAAGCTGCATGAAAGGGCATTAGATGAAATAAATTTAGATTAGTTGATGGAAGTTGAGTATAAAGTTGTGATATTGTTAAGATGCCATAGATTTAAAGCAGCCAAGATTATGAGATGAAACCTCCTTTCTTGGCTGCTTTTGTATTTGTCATAATTTGTCGAACGATTATTGAAGGAATTTCTCTTTTCTTGTAGAAGTTTATATGGGAAAGGGGAGATTAATGATGACTAAGTACAGCAATGATATAATTAGAACTGTATTAGCTGAACAAGAAGAAAAAATAGTTAATGAAATTCAAGAAAAGGAAGATCATTTATTAGAACTTAACAAAGAGTACTATAAAATTACTCTTGAAAAGGAATTCTTGCAATTTTCTCATGATAAAAGTCATCGAGAAATAGAAATTCCAATGAAATTATTCGAGGATAGAGATAGTCTAGAAAAAGAAATAAGAAGATTAAAAGGCAAATTGTCTAAGTATAGGGATTTCAAAGAACAAACGGATAAACAACTAGAAGACTAATATGCAGTTCAAAGGGAGGAAATTCATTTGAAAAAACCAATTTATAAAAGATGGTGGTTTATTTTACTGGTAGTTGTAGTTATTATTGGAGCACTAGGCGGCGGAGAAGATGAAGCAGATTTAGATAAAGGTGTAGCTCAATTAGAAGAGCAAGGAGGAGTAGAGGAAACCTCGACTGATTTATCAAGTAAAAATGATATTAACCAAGAGAAAGAACCTGTCCAAGAAATAAAAGAGCCGGAAGAGCCAGTAGAAGAAAAGACTACTGAGACTTTATCACAGAAAAATGCAGTAAGAATGGCTGAAACCTATTTAAAAACTATGCCTTTTTCAAAAAGTGGTTTAGTAGACCAACTAGAGTTTGAGGGTTTTAGTAACGAAGAAGCTACTTATGCAGTTAATAAAATAAGTGTTGATTGGAAGAAACAAGCGGTTAAGAGTGCAGAAGTTTATTTAGATACGATGGCTTTCTCTAGGAACGGGCTAATTGAGCAATTAGAGTTTGAAGGATTTAGTAATGAAGAGGCTACTTATGCTGTAGATGAAATAGGGCTTTAAACATGTGTAATTACATTTAGACATCCATAATGGGTGTCTTTTTTATTGGAGTGATATATATGAATTACAAAGATAGTAGATGGATAAAGAAGCGTGAAAGAATATTAAAGCGTGACAAATATGAATGTAGAGAGTGTAAGAGATATGGCAAGACTACATTAGCTACAACAGTACATCATGTTAAACCAGCTGATGATTATCCTGAGTTAAGATACTATAGTAAAAATCTATATAGTTGCTGCAGTAATTGTCATAATACTTTTCATGATAGGGACTCAAATCAATTGACACAGAAAGGATTGGAGTTAGTGGAGAGGATATATAGAGATGAAACATGGCCCCCTAAATTGTCTTAAGATATACACAACTCCGGGACCGAAGGGGGACAGCCTCTTCCAATAGAGCGAATTTCCAAAAACTTTTTTTAGGGAGGTGAGAGGATGGCAAAAGTACCAACTAAAGAAACGATAAAAAGAAGAACCATAGAAGATATGAAAAAATTAGGAACTCATAAAAGTCAGTATAATAGATTGATTGACATATATTCTGAGTTAGTTTTTCAGTACTTAACTTTAAATAATGAATTTGAAGAAGGTGGATATCAATATGAAGTTGCGACTGATCAAGGTGGTACAAAAAAGAGCCCAATTGTTGCAACACTAGAAACATTAAGAAAAGATATATTAGCATACTCAGATAGACTTTGCCTGAATCCAAAATCTTTAGAAACAGTTACGGTTGAGAAGGGAAATAAATCAAAACTAGCAAGTGTGTTGAGTAAACTTGAATAAAAAATATAAAAACTATGATATTGTGGTTGAGTATGCTAACAGTGTTATAGAAGGAAGAAAGATAGCTTGTAAAGAAACTATCCAGATGTGTGAAAGATTTTTTAGGGATTTAGAGAATCCTAAATGGGATTTTAATCCCAAGGATGCAGAATTCGTTATTCAAATAATTGAAAAGACATTCGTCCATGAAAAAGGTGAAGATATGCAAGGCTACCCATTACGAGGTAAGCCTTTTTTATTGGAACCATGGCAAAAATTTGTTGTGTATAATTTATTGGGATTCTTTCATAAAGGTACCATACTAAGAAAATACAAAGAAGCATTTATTATGTTAGCTAGGAAGAATGGGAAAACACCTTTTATGAGTGCTTTAGCTTGGGGATTAGGATTACTGGAGAGGAAATCAGGAGCAGAAATTGTTATTGTTGGAGCTTTGTTAAGACAAGCATTACAAAGTTTTAACTTTTTAAAATACAATCTAGAAGAAATGGGAGAAATTAATAACTTTAGAGTACTAGACAACAATCAAGAACATAGCATTAGTGGAAATTTAGGAGATGGCTATATGAGAATTGAAACTATAGCTGGTAATAGTGATAGAATGGACTCCTTAAATACACTTATACAGATTCTTGATGAACTCCACCTGTATAAGAACGCTAGTCAATATAACACTATAAGAGAATCAGGTAAAGCTTATAGGAATAAACTATGTATTGGAATTACTACAGCTGGAGATAACATGAATTCATTCTGCTATAACAGGTTATTATATTGTCAGAAAATATTAAATCAAACTGTAGAAGATGATCAGTTGTTTATATTTATTGCAAAGGCAGATGAAGATCCTGATACTGGAGAAGTAGATTATACTAATCCAGCTGAACATGAAAAAGCTAATCCTAATTATAATGTTTCAGTATCAGCTCAAGAATTAATGAGTGATGCAATGGAAGCTCAAAATGATCCTCAGCAAAGAAAAGCTTTTTTAGCAAAGAGTTTAAATAAGTATACAAGTGCAATGAAAGCATATTTTAATATAGATGAGTTCAAAAATAGTGATAAAAAGTATAATTGGACAATAGAACAACTAGCCAAGTTACCAATTGATTGGTATGGCGGTGGAGATTTATCTAAAATGTATGACTTAACAGCTGCAGCTTTATATGGAACTTATGAAAAAGCTTACAAAGATAAAGATGGTAACTATAGAGATGTAGATATAATAATTACTCATTCATGGTTTCCTATAGTACAAGCTCATACAAAGGCTGATGAGGATAATATACCACTGTTTGGTTGGCAAGATGACGGATGGTTAACAATGTGTAATACTCCAACAGTTAACTATTCAGATATTATAAATTGGTTTATTAAAATGAAGAAAAAAGGTTTTAAAATTAAGCAAGTAGGATTTGATAGAAAGTTTGGTAATGAATTTTATTTAGGAATGAAGAAGGCTGGATTTAGGATAGTGGATGAACCACAACTATATATTAATAAATCTCAAGGTTTCAGGAGAATAGAAAAGAAGGCTAAGGATGGAGATCTATATTATTTACATTCACAAGCTTACGAATACTGTGTACAAAACGTAAGAGCAATAGAAAAAATTGATGATATGATTCAGTATGAAAAGGTAGAAGACACTATGAGAATAGACTTGTTTGATGCAAGTGTATTTGCAGCAGTAAGAAAGATAAAAAGCATGGAGAAATCCAACAAAGCAAATGGCTGGTTAGAAGGGTGATTCAATTGGAAAAACTAAAAAGCAATTTAATAGAAATAATCATACTTATTGGGATAATTAATATCTCAATAAGTTTTTTTATTTATTCAGTACCATTAGGTTTTATTTCTACTGGGATAATGCTAGTAGGTCTTGCATTATTACTTTTATTCAAAGGTGGTGATTAATATTGGGATTTTTATTTAAGAGAAATACAAGAGCTGATCCAGGACAATCTACTTTAAGTTGGTTTCTAACTCAAGATTCATATGATACTTTAACTATTCCCGGATATACCAAGTTATCAGAACATCCTGAAGTTAAGATTGCAGTAAGTAAAATAGCAAACTTAATATCTTCTATGACAATTCACTTGATGCAAAATGCTGAAGATGGTGATTTAAGAGTTAAGAATGCTTTATCTAGAAAGATAGATATAGGTCCTTATTCATTAATGACTAGGAAGTCTTGGATGTATAACATTATAAATACATTACTATTAGAAGGGAATGGGAATAGCATTGTATTTCCTACAGTTAAAGATGGATTAATAGATGAACTTATTCCATTAAAACCTAGTCAATGGAGGTTTATCGAAACAGAAAATGCCTATAAAATCAGTTATGGCAACAAGCTATATGATTATAATGAATTGTTACACTTTATTATTAATCCTGATCCAGAGAAACCTTGGAAAGGAACTGGATATAAAGTAGTTTTAAAAGATATAGTTAACAACTTAAAACAAGCTACTGCTACTAAAAAGGCATTCATGAGTGATAAGTGGAAACCTTCACTTATTGTAGCAGTAGATGCTTTAACAGATGAGTTAGCAAGTGAAGAGGGAAGAGAGCAAATATTAAAAAAATACATTTCAGAAACAGGTGGAGGCAAACCTTGGATAGTACCAGCTGATTTGGTAAAAGTAGAGCAAGTTAAACCACTCTCACTGAATGACTTGGCCATAAATGATGCAGTAGAAATTGATAAAAAGACAGTTGCTGGGATATTTGGAGTACCAGCTTTTTTACTTGGTGTAGGTAGCTATAACAAAGATGAATATAACAATTTTATCAATTCAACAATCTTACCTATAGCTAAAGGAATTGAGCAAGAATTAACTAGGAAACTCTTATTTAGTCCAGATTTATATTTTAAGTTTAATGTAAGAAGTTTATATGCATATGATCTCTTGGATTTAGTCACTGCAGGGACAGCATTAGTAGACAGAAATACTCTAAGGAGAAATGAATTAAGAGATTGGATTGGCATGAGTCCAGATCCTGAAATGAATGAATTAATAGTACTAGAGAACTATATTCCAGCTGACTTATTGGGAGAGCAAAATAAACTTAAAGGTATAAAGAAAATTGTTGAAGGTGGTGGTGAAGATGAATAGAGTTAAAGAGAGATTGACCAGGAGTGTAGTATCGGATTTAAAAACTAGAGCCGAACAAGATGGTCCGATGTTAATAGAAGGTTATTTTGCAGTGTTTAATAGGGAAACAGAATTATGGCCTGGTGCATATGAAGAGATAGATACTGAAGCTTTTAACAACACTTTAGGAAATGACATAAGAGCATTAATTAATCATGATACAAGTCTTGTATTAGGAAGGAATAAAGCTAATACCCTAGAATTAAAAACAGATTCCCATGGATTATGGGGGTCAATAAGAATTAATCCAAATGATATGGATGCAGTAAACCTCTATGAAAGAGTAAAAAGAGGAGATGTAGACCAATGTTCATTTGGATTTAATATTATCCGGGAAGAAACTGATTGGAGAGATGATGGAACAGTAAAGTGGACAATCAAAGAAATAGATCTTCATGAGGTATCAGTTTGTACATTCCCAGCATATGAAGAAACTGGAGTACAAGCTAGACATAAAGAAGTAGAGCAGTATAAAGAAAAACAGTTAGAAATTAGAAAAAGAGAATTGAAAGAGAGGTTAAAAAATGCTTAAACAATTAATGTTATCTAAAAAAATAGAGTCAGCAAGAAATATTTTAAATGGATATTTAGATGAAGAAAAATCTTTCAAAACAAGAAGTGAAGAGTTAGAAATAGCTATAGCTGAAGCTCAAACAGATGAAGAAATTGCAGTAGTAGAAGAAAATATTGAAAAACTAGAAGCAGACAAAACAGCATTAGAGGAAAAGAAATCTAAGCTTCAAGGTGAGATAGCTAATCTAGAGGGTGAATTAGAACAGTTAAATTCTAAGGAACCTAAAAATGGACCTAAAGATGATGATACAAGAAATAATAAAAATGAAAGTGAGGTAGAAGTAAGAATGAACAGATATAAATTTTTCGGAGGACTAACAAGAGACCGAGCACAAGTTTTAGTTGAAAGAGAAGAAGTAAAAGAGTTCTTGACTAGAACTAGAGAATTAATGACACAAAAAAGAGCAGTAACAGGTGCAGAATTAACAATACCTACAGTTATGGTAGAGCTACTTAGAGATAATCTTCATACTTACTCTAAGTTGATTAAGAGAGTTTGGTTAAGACCAGTAGCGGGTAAAGCTAGACAAAATATAGCTGGTGCAGTTCCAGAAGCTATATGGACTGAAGCTTGTGCAAAACTTAATGAATTAAACATAGTATTCAACCAAGTTGAAGTTGATGGCTATAAAGTTGGAGGATATATAGCAGTTTGTAATGCTACACTAGAAGATTCAGATTTAAATTTAGCAAATGAAATATTAACAATGTTGGGACAATCCCTAGGTCTTGGTATTGATAAAGCAATCCTTTATGGTACTGGAGTTAAGATGCCAGTAGGTATAGTAACAAGACTTGGAGAAGTAGCGGAACCAGCTTACTGGGGAACAAATGAAAAAGCTTGGACCAATTTAAGTGCATCTAACTTATTAGTAATAGATCCAGCTGCAAATACTGATTTATTATTCTATAAAGACTTGATTCTTAAATTAGGTAAGGCTAAAGCTAATTATGCTCAAGGTGGAAAGTTCTGGGCAATGAGTGAAAATACATTTGCAGCATTGCAAGCTAAAGCATTGACTATTAATGCTGCTGGAGCAATTGTATCAGGTCAAACTAATACAATGCCAATAATTGGTGGAGATGTTGAAACATTAGACTTTATACCAGATAATCACATTATAGGTGGATATGGTTCATTATATCTATTAGCTGAAAGAGCTGGAGCAACACTAGCACAATCTGAACATGCTCAATTCGTTGAAGATAACACAGTGTTTAAAGGAACAGCTAGATATGACGGTAGACCAATAATTGGTGAAGCCTTCATAGCAATAAACATTAGCCAAGAAGATTTAGCGGCAGCACCTAAAGCTTCAGATGTGACATTTGCTGCTGATAATGCAAATGCATAGGAGGTAAATATGAAAGTAAAGATATTAAATTCATTTTCAGATAAAGAATTTAAAAAGGTACTTCTAGAAGGCGAAACGGTTGAAATGTCAGAGGAAAGAGTAGAGTATATTATTTCCCAAAATGAAAATCTCATAGAACCTTTAGAAGAATTCAATGACGTATTTCCAAGACATTTGGGCGGTGGGTACTATGTGCTTTCTAATGGAGAAAAAATAAAGGGTAAAGAAGAAGCTATTAAAGCTGAGGAAGAACTAAGTATTAATGAATAAGGAGCTGATGTAAATGGATACAGCTACCGTATTAAATTTAGTTAAAGCAAGAATAGGTATCTCTAGTACAGTTAGAGATACCTATTTAACTGCTATTATTGAAGGGATTGTGACGGAGCTTAAAGATGAAAAAGGTATCTTATTAAAAGAAGAAAATGCAAATCATTTAATGTTTGTAGTAGATTATTCAACATGGAGATACCAGAACAGAGACAGTGAAAAAGGATTACCTAGAAACTTGCAATTTAGACTCCATAATCTAATGATCCATAATGGTGGTGCTACAAATGACATATGATTATGAAATTAAATTAATAATGAAAATCCCAGGAGAAAACGCTATGGGAGACCCAATAGAGTTAGACGAAAAAAGAGTAGTATTAGCAAGCATTTTAGATTATAGAAATAAGGATTTTTATCAAGCCATGGCAAATGGTTTAAAACCATCTATAACATTTGCTATAAATAGATATGAATATGATGGTGAAAAAGAATTAGAACATGGAGGGAAACACTATAAAATTGTAGATGTCTTCCCAGTAAAAAGTAACAGATGGCAGGATGAAAGTGAATTTGAGTCAATAGCTTTAATATGTGAAGGGCTGGTGAATAAATAATGCCAATGCCACCCAGTGTAACAAGATTAAGCAAAGACGGAATAACTTTTGTGAGCAACGTAGACAGAACACAGTACACTATAAAGGAATTAAGTAGAAGGGCCTTGTATGACGTTGCTAAATTTATTAGGCGAGAAGTAATAAAAGAGATCCGTACTCTACCTGGTATGAAAAGAGGTAAAAGACCACCTCGAGGAATTCACTATTGGGTAAGGTCAAAAGAGACTGATTTACAAATAGGATTTGGACACAGTAAAAGGGGATTGTCAGGTGATACTTGGTACCTTATTCAACAGGAATTAGGTAGTAGAAGGCAGCCCAAAAGGAGTATTCTAAGGAATGTAGTTTATAACAATATAGATAAAATAAGGCTTATCGAAGGTCAGTATCTATCTTATATAAATGATGAGAACAAAGCATTAGGGTTCATCAATGATAAGACTTATGAAAGTAGTGATAATGAAGAATGATTAAATTAAGAATAGAGTTGAACAAAATATTAAAATCAATTCATCCTAACATAATTATAGAGGGCAAAAGTATTTCTAGGGTGCATTTTCAGAAAGCTACTGATACAACACCTTATCCATATATCGTGTATGATTTCCCCCAAGGTTATGATAATGAAGGTCAAGAAATCTTTAATCTTGATATTGATATTTGGGATAATAACATTGATACAACAGAATTAGAAACATTAGCAGGTGCTATATGGAAGAAGTTAAATAAGTACTACTTTATTGATGATGATATGCAATTTAGTATACACAGAGTAAGTAGATTTACAGTAGATGAGGATGACGATATAAAGCGTAGGACTTTGATGTTTAATATACGTTACTATGATAGGAGAGTGAATGAATAATGAGTAAAAAAGTATTTAGTGGGTTTACAAGTAAAACAGCAGAGAAACTATTATTAGATGCAGGAGCATTCTTTAAAGACTTTGTAGTAGGTGAAGATGATTTTGATACTGCAGTTGCAGCTGGTAAACTTTTAGGAGCAACTCAAGGTGGTGGAACATTTACTGCAACACCTACAGTTAGAAGAATAGAAGTAGATGGTGTGAAGGGTGCTGCTAAAGGCTTAGAAGTAATTGATGAATGGCTAGTTACTTTAATGGCCAACATAAAAGAAGTAAGTGTAGAATCTATACAATTAGCATTAGGTGCTACAACTGTAGTAAATGGACCAAAAGGTTATAAAAAGATAAGTGCAAATAACTATATTGAATTAACCGACTATGTAGATAATGTAGTTTGGGTAGGTAAACTGTCAGGTAGTGATACACCAGTAATAATCGAAGTAAAAAATGCTATATCCTTAGGCGGAATCACATTGAATATGGCTGATAAGAGTGAAGGATTAATTCCAACTACATTCACTGGTCATTATGATGCTGCTGATTTAGATACCCCACCATTTAATATTTATTATCCAGATGCAACAGTAGTGTAAGAGGACTTTATAGGTCCTCTTTTTTTAACTTAAAGGAGGAGGAGTAAGAATGTTAAGCACAGAAAAAGCATTTGAAATATTACCTTATATCAGTGATATATATGAAAAAATTGATGTAAAGGATTTTGTTAAGAAATATAAAGAGAAATCAAAAGATATAGAAGGTAATGAAGAAAACCAAATAATAGCAGGATTAGATTTATTTAGTTATTTATTTAAACAATCAGGAAAAATAACGGATGAACTATTCAGTATATTATCAGTAATAGAAGATAAAAAGGTTGAAGAAATTAAGAAGCAACCTTTAAAAGTAACGCTGGGTAGAATAAAAGAAATATTTACAGATGAGGATCTAGTTGATTTTTTCAAAGGTGCTATGCAATAGGCTATGAAGAATCTATAAACTTATTGCATGGCTCTTATAGCATTAATTATGTATTAACATTACCAATTAAGCATATCTCAAGATTGTTAATGAAGTCATTTGAAAATAAATATGAAGCTAGAGCATGGGATTTGTATGTTTCAAGATATGCTAATATGACACAAGAAACGTTTATGACATTTGATGAGTTTTATAGTCCAGGTCAAATTAATATTAATAAAAATAAGTCAGATGAAGAAATATTATTAGATGTTAAGAAAATTATTGAAAATTTCAACGGAGGTACTAATAATGAAATTTATAATGAAGATGATAAATAAATTAATATGTTGGAACAGTAAAATACATTTACGTAAACACCTTTCATAGAGGTGTTTTTTTATTTTACCTATAAAGGTAGGTGAACAGTTTGGAAATATTTAAGCTATTTGGCTCTATTCTAGTTGAAGATAAAGCTGCTATGAATAGTCTGCAAAAAGTAGACAAAGAAGGTAGTAAATTAGCTGAAGGATTTAGTAAAGTAGGTAAGATTATTGCAGGAGCATTTTCAGTTGCAGCAATTGTAGGCTTTGGTAAAAAGGTAGTTGAAGCCAGTGCAGACCTAAAAGCTATGGAAGCACAATTCGACCAAGTATTTAAAGATGACAACTCGCAAGCAGTTGATAAAATTGCAAAACAAGTAGATGATCTAGGTATTCATACTGATAGATTAACTGTATCATGGAATAAATTTGGTGGACAAGTTAAAGGTGCAGGTATGGAAGGAGAGCAGGCACTTGAAGCAGTGGATAAAGCTACTAGACTTGCAGCAGATGCAGCAGCATTTTATGATAGGTCCTTAGAGAATACAAGTGGAAGCTTAGCATCATTTATGAAGGGAAACTTTGAAGCTGGGGATGCCATAGGGGTATTTACTAATGCTAAACAGATGGATGTTAGGGCGAACGAAACATTAGGGAAATCATGGGCTGACTTGACAGAAGCTGAAAGACAATGGTTATTACTAGAAACTGTAGAGAAAACTTATGAATTAAATGGAGCTATGGGTCAAGCTGCAAGAGAAGCTGGAGAGTATGAAAATGTAATGGGGAACCTTAAAGCTACATTTACAAGGCTATATGCAACTATTGGAGAACCTGTACTTGAGATATTCTTGATAGGAGTAAATAAGGTTACTGATGGCGTGGAGTGGCTGCAGGATAAAGTAGAAAACGCAGATATTAACTTTGATAAGTTTGGAGATGCAGTTCGATTTGTAAAAGATAATTTAGATATATTAATTCCGATTTTAGCTGGTGTTACAGCAGCATTCACAGCACAAATGATTATAGATACTATTAGGAAAGGATATGCAGCTTTTAAAACTGCAACAGAAGGCACCACAGCGGCACAAGTAATATTAAATGCGGTAATGAGTGCTAATCCATTTGGTGTAGCTGCAATAGCTATAGGTTTATTAGTGGCTGCAGGGGTTGCACTATATAAAAATTGGGATATCGTAAAAGAAAAAGCGATAGAATTAGGAAATAAAATACCAGAAACATGGGACAACGTAAAAACTAAAACTAGTGAGGCTTGGGACAATGTTAAAACTAAAGTTAAAGAAACAATAACAGGTCTTGCTACTGATGCAGTACAATGGGGTAAAGACATTGTTACTGGACTTTGGGATGGTATTACAGGTGCTAAAGATTGGGTAGTGGGTAAAGTTAAAGGATTTGCTAGTGATGTAGCAGGTGGTTTTAAAAGTATTTTTAGGATATCTTCTCCCTCTAAGCTCATGGCTGAATATGGTGGCAACATAGTAGATGGTTTGGTAAAAGGTATAGATGATAATGAAAATAAAGCATTATCAACTATAGCCAAATTTGCAAAAGAAATAACTGGGGAATTTGATAGACTTGGTAATGCAGTTATTACAGCATTAAAGAAAAGATATCAACAGGAAGAAAAGCTTCAGCTTGATAGTCTACAAAAACAAGTAGATAATCTTAAACGGAAAACAGATGAGAAGTTACAACAATATGATAGAGAATTACAAGCTAAGTTAGAGGTCTTAGATGTAGAGTTATCCGAAGAAGAAAGAAAGTTGCAAGCTCAAATAGATGCTATTAATAATCTTACTACTCAGGAAGAAAAAGAACTTAAGGAACAAGAATATCAAAATAAAGTTGCAGCAAAAGAGAAAGAATTACTAGATGCTGAGAGTGCAGATGAAAGGCTTAAGATACACGAAGAGCTTAATCAGATGAGAGCAGAAAAAGAAAGACAACTCTTATTAGAACATAGGTCAATGCAAATATCTGCACTACAACAAGAGATGGCTAGAATTAGAGAACAGGCTACAGAAAAGAGAACTGAATTAGAGTTAGAATATGAAGAAAAGAAGAAGAATGAAGAAAATAAACTTAATACAGTAATAACTAATCTTGAAAATGAGATAGAAGCTACTAAGACTCATTATGCTAGTTTACTAGAGGAAGAAAACTTACAAGCTGAAGCTAGAAGGCTAATTTTAGATGAAAATAATCAAGAGTTAGTTAGTTTGTTAGAAAGCTACAATCCAGCATGGCAAAATGCAGGTCAATCTTTTGGAGAGAGTCTCTTAGAGGGATTAAATAGCATGAAGCAATCAATTCAAGATGCAGTAGATGACATATTAGGTATAGTTAACACAGCAGATATGGCTAATGCAAGGATTATTCAAGCTAAAGTAGATTGGCAAAGTGCATATGAAAGAGGAGATCAAGCTGGAATGGATGAAGCTCATCAAAGAGCTGAAAAAGAAAGGTCTAGAGGTGGAACTATAGGAGCAGATATACCATTACAAGATGCAAGAATAACCCAAAATATTACTATCAATAGTCCAACCCCATTAAGTCCATCTGAAACAGCTAGGCAAATTAAAAATGCAAGTAGACAATTAGCGATACCATAGGAGGTGTAGAATTTGGCTAAATTAATTTATACTAATAGCCGAGGTGACAGTATTGAGTTGGGCCAAACTGCACCTTTTTTTGTTACTAAGATTGAAGGTTTTAGTGATGTAGAAAATAATATAAGCACGTATCAGAGCTATAACCAAGATGGAGAAAGTATTGTTAATGAGAATCTAGGAAGTAGATATATGGTTATAGAAGGGGAATTCTTATTGGATAGACAAGAAGGAAGAAATAGATTAATTAAAGTATTTAATCCTAAATTGCAAGGCATATTAAAATACATTAATGGTAATTTTATTAAAGAAATAGAGTGTAAGCCAGAAAGGTCCCCTATAATAAGCAGTACAAATAGAGCAACAATACCATATTTGATTAATTTAATAGCTCCTAAACCATTTTGGAAAGATGTTAAAGTCTCCAAAGAAGAAATAGCAATATGGAGGGGATCATCTGAATTTCCATCAGAGTTAGTAGAAGAAGGTATAGAATTAGGCTTCAGAGAACCCTCTTTAATAGTCAATATATTAAATAAAGGTGATGTACCTTGTGGTATGAGAATACAATTTAAGGCATTAGCAACGGTTGTTAACCCTTCACTTTTTAATATAAACACTAGGGAATATTTCAAAATAAAGAGAACTATGGAAGCAGGGGAGATAATTACTGTAACAACCCATTTCCAAAATAAAAGAGTTATGCTATATAAAAATGGTGTAACTTCTAATGCGTTTAATTGGATAGATTTAGATAGTACCTTCTTACAGTTAGATGTGGGAGACAACTTAATGCGATATGATGCAGATGAAGGACTGGATAACCTTGAGGTAAGTATATATTATACTTCACAGTATTTGGGGGTGTAACATGGAACTTTATATATTTGACAGAAATTTGAACTTTCAGGGAATACTTGAGAGTTTTTTTAGTTTAAGGTGGGTTAGAAGGTATAGTAAGTGTGGAGTATTTGAATTACATTGCAGTTTAACACCTGAAACCTTAGGATTATTAAATCGTGGTAATGTAATATGGAAAAAAGGTGACTTAGAAGCAGGATATATTGAATATAGAAATCTAAAACAAGATTCAGAGGGAAATGAAGTATTAGTTGTAAAGGGTAAGTTTCTAACTGGATATTTAGGTAGACGTATAATTGACGAAACAGAAAACTTTAATACAACGTCAGAAATTGCTATTAAAGAGCTTATTAATAAGAATTGTATTAACCCTATAAATCCTGATAGAAAAATTAACTTATTAACCTTAGGAGAATTAAAGAATTATACCCAAAATGTAAATTACCAGGTAAGTTATAAAAATCTATTAGAAGAAATAGAAAGTATATCTAATACAAGTGAATTAGGAATCAGGACCTTAATTGATTTACAGAATAATAAATTAATATTTGATGTATATAAGGGCCTTAATAGAACAGCAGGACAAAGTATTAATCCTCCAGCTATTTTTAATGAGGAATTTGAGAACATACTTGAACAAGAGTATACAGATAGCTTGCATAATTATAGAAATACAGCACTTGTAGCTGGTGAAGGAGAGGGCAGTGAAAGGGAACTAGCTACAATAGGACAAGGTATAGGATTAGATAGATATGAATTGTTTGTTGATGCTAGAGACTTGCAGAAAGAGAGTAGAACTACGCAAGAATATATAGAATTACTTCAAGATAGAGGGAATGCAAAACTAGCCGAATATAAAGAGATTAAGACTTTTGATAGTAAGATAAATCTAAGGTCTAATTTAATTTATAAAAAAGATTTTAACCTTGGAGATATAGTTACTTGTACTTCTAAGAAATGGGGAATTACAATAGACACTACAATTACAGAAATAGAAGAAGTTTATGAAGAGGATGGATTTAATATAAATGTAGTCTTTGGTAATGAGATCCCTACATTAATAGATAAGATTAAACAGGTGGTGAGATAATTAATGGCAGTAAGAAGTGGATTTTTTAATTCGGTGAATGGAGATAGAAAATATGATGCTAAACGATTTGCTGAGTACTTTGCAACGATAATTGGTAATGGGATATTCCCAAATCCTTCTACGAACTTACAAGTCATGAGTAATAATGATATGACGGTAACCGTTAAGGCGGGCAAGGCTTGGATTAATGGATACATACTAATCAATGATGATGACTATATACTGCAAATAGATCCAGCAGATGGAGTATTGAATAGGATAGATAAGATAGTTGCTAGATATGACACGATAGATAGGGAAATAAGGTTAGAAGTTAAGAAAGGTAATTTTGCTAGTAATCCAGTTGTACCAAACATACAACGTGATGCAGATGCTTATGAATTAGCCTTGGCTTATATAGCAGTAAATAAGGGAATAGTCAGTATAACTCAAGCCAACATAACTGATTTAAGGTTAAATAGTGAGTTGTGTGGTATAGTTCATGGTACTGTTAACCAGGTAGATGTCACAACGCTATTTAATCAATATGCAGCAAAATTTGAACAGAAAGAAATAGATTTTGAAACAGAATTTAATGCTTGGTTTGATGATATAAAGACCCAATTAGGTGAAGATGTAGCAGGTAGCCTACTGAATCAAATCAATGATTTAGCAGGAGAAGGCAGAACAACAGAAACAATAAAATCTGCACATGACTTAGCACAACAGGCTTTTCAATCAGCCAGTGATGGTAAAGTATTAGTCGCTGGGGCTATTACTGGCAAAGGAGTACCTACAGACCCTATCGATACATTTAGTAAAATGGCTAGTAATATTAATGCTATAGAAACAGACCCATCTGGAGATGCGACAGCAGAGGCACCTGATATGCTCTATGGTGTCATTGCATATTCTAAATATAGAAGATTGGTTGGAACAATGACTAATCATGGTGCTAAAACATTTACACCTAGTGATATAAAACAAACAAGCGGTGCTGGATATTATTCTGGTATTACAGTAAATGCAAGACCAGCTTTAACTGGAGATGCTGACACAGCAAATGTATTAACTGGTAAGTATTTTTATAAGAATAGCTATACCAGACAAACAGGAACTATGCCAAATAGAGGAAGACAAACAGGCAGGATTACTACTAAAGGTGGAAGGATTACCATTAACCAAGGTTACCATGATGGAACTGGATATATAGATTATGATGATCCAAATCATATTGCAGCTAATATAAGAGATGGAGTTTTGATTGGGGGAGTTATGGGAAGTTTAAAGACCCCGTTATCCTTTGCAGCAGAATTTACAAAAGTTTCTGCTCCATACTTTTATACCAGTATAAATAAGATATATTATGCTAATGGTTTGTGGGTAGCGGTAGGAAATGATGGGAAATTAAATACATCTACTAATGGTACAACATGGACTACAAGAACAAGTGGTTTTGGTACAGACCATATAATGAGTATTTATTATGCTAATGGTTTATGGGTAGCGGTTGGTCGTGGAGGCAAAATATCAACTTCTACGAATGGAACTACTTGGGTATTGAGACGAGAATCAGCATCAGAAGTATTTTGGGATGTTGCTTATGGGAATGGCATGTGGGTTGCTGTAGGTATGACTGGGGTACTTTATTCCTCTCCTGATGGGATTACTTGGACTAAAAGAACAAGTGGGTTCGGTACTAGTATGATTAATTGCGTCACTTATGATAACAATTTGTGGTTAATAGGAGGGGTTGAAGGTAAAATAGCAGCTTCTACTAATGGTACTACATGGACATTAAGAGCAACAGGCATAACTAATCAAGTTACAAAGATATTGTTTGCTGAAAATAGATGGATAGCTTTACCAAATGCTCAAAGTGTAGTAGGACTTTCAACAGATGGAACTACATGGACGACACAAAGCACGTCTTATATTTACGCTAAAGGAGCAATTTATATAGATGGCTTATATCTTGCTGTGGGAGGTGTTGCTGGTTTTAAAGCATCCCTTGATGGGATTAGTTGGGTTGACAAATTACACCCATTGGGTACTGGAAGTACTGTTATAAATGATATAGCTTATGATGGTAATGGCACGTTCATAGCAGTCAATAGCTTAGGTGACATGGCAATTTTAAAAGAATAAGAAAGGATTGATAAATAATGAAAAATTTTTATTACTACGCACGTCTTAATGATAACAACGTATGTATAGAGATAGTATCAAGAGTATCAAAATTAACAGATGTACAAGGATACGTTGAGTTAACAGAATACAATGAGACAGTAAGGTATAGAAAGTGGTTAGGTGATCACTGGTCACAAGAAACTTATGAACCAGATGTGGATACTGTAGTACAGGATACACTTAAAGAATTAAAAGAAGAAAATCAACAACTTTCAAATCAAGTATCCACTCTACAAACAACATTACAAAACGTAAATTCAACTAATGAAACCCTAATACAATCCATAGCAGAATTAACAGCAATAATATCAACACTACAAGCACCTACAGAATAATGAGGTGTTATTTTTATGTTTGAAAGGTGGTGAAGATATGATATTTACAAAAGATAGTGGTTTAGTAAAGGTATGGGTAGGATTAGTTTTAAATCCTGAAAGTCCATACGAAATAAAGGATGTACCTGCATTGTTTAACCTAAAGGATGTAGTAACAGAAGTAGTAAATGAGACAGTATAATATTAAAGGGCAATAGATAGACTAGAGATAGTCTTTTTTATTGCTCTTTCCCTCCCCTGTGGTAAAATATAGCAAAAGGGGAGGGATGCTATTTGAAACTTACAAAAGAACATCTTACATTTTTGAAGAGACTGAGCATTGAGGGACGTCTTACACATGATTTTCTAGGAGATGAAATAAATCATCTATATCCTGATCAAGAGCCAGATGCTGAGGCAAAAAGACAATGTGAAGAGATGGTTAGGGCAGGGTATTTAGAGACTAATGGTTTTGATTATGGGATAACTGAAAAAGGTATGGAAGAGTTAAGAAAGAGGAACTTACTTAGGTAGGTTCTTTTTTAATACAATTTTGGAGGTGGGGTATGGAACAAGAATTGTTTAAATTAGCTGCAGGTAATAGTTTATGGGCAGCACTATTTGTATCCTTATTTCTCTATACGATATATGATAGTAGACATAGAGAGAAGCAATATCAAACAGTAATACATGAGAATCAAAATATTATCAAAGAATTAAGCGTGAAATTTGGAGTAGTAGAAGATATCCAAAGTGATGTTTCATATATCAAGGATGAATTGAAACGGAGGTAATAAAATAATGAGTGAATTTAGGATGATTAAATTTGAGGATTTACTAAAAGAATTAGATGAACATACATTTAAACAACTCCATATTCATCATACATGGAAACCAACGCATAAAAATTTCAATGGCGTTAACCATTTCAACATTCAAACATCAATGTATAATTATCATACTAAAACCCTTGGATGGGGCAACATAGGTCAACACTTGACTTTATTCCCTGATGGTAAGTGGCTCACAGGGAGACCATTTGGATCAACTCCAGCAAGCATCAAAGGATGGAATACTGGAGCATTAGCAGTAGAAATGGTAGGTAATTTTGATACTCCTGGAACTGGTTCTTATAATGATTCAGGATATGACAAATTAGAAGGTAGGCAGAAAGAAGAGATACTAAGGCTAATAAAATACTTCATAGATAAATATGGTGAAGATTCGGTAGTATTTCATAGAGATAACCCTACTGCTGGAAAAACTTGTCCTGGTACTTCATTGGATAAAGATACTATGATTAAGGAGGCTAAGACTATGAATGCTCAAAAGGAAGTAGAAGTAAAGGTTGATACTCCATCCCCATGGGCTAAAGAAGCATGGGACTGGGCTATTAAAAATGGCATTACAGACGGTACTAGGCCTAAGGATAATGCTACAAGGGAAGAAATTATTACTATGTTATATAGAACTAAGGGGGTAAAATAATATGTTAGAATTCATACAACAGAATCTATATTCACTATTGGTGGTGCTATTAGTCTTAATAGGACTGCTTTTTTTATACAAAAGAGGTAGAATGGATTTTGTTAGAAAGGTAGTATTAAGCTTAGTTGTACAGGCTGAAAAGGCTCTTGGAAGTGGTACAGGCGATCTTAAGTATGCCATGGTAGTGGAGAATGTATACAAGGTATTACCTGGTATATTAACAATACTAATTAGTAGAAAAGAACTAGATAGATTGATTGAAGATGGAGTACAATACCTTAAAGAATATTTAATTGATAAAGATTTATTAAGTTATGTAGATGAATATTTGATGCCCCCTGAAGATGCCCTGGAGTAATCCAGGGCCTTGTTAGAAAACTAAAAAAGAAGAATCTTGACTAGCAAAAGATTCTTCTTTAAATTACTCTACAGTACCTTGTTTAGGTCCTGAGATCCATATTTTAAATGCTTTTTTACCATAATCTTTGGCATAAATCTTAGTACCATCTCTTAAAGTAATACTAGCTCTAAATATATACATGGATTCTCACCTCCCTTTTGAATAAAAATGTTGCCAAAAGGGAATAAATATTATATAATATTATTGCTAATACATATTATATAGCTAGTCAATTTATTTTCTGGCTTTGAGATTTAGTTGTAGCTAAATCTCTATATTTAAATAGCTGATGCTATTCAAAACTTAATTGCAGTAACTTTTTTGTATCTCGGCTGTCTTCCGAGATACTTTGCATTTTTTGGATATTTCATCAATACTCATGTTTTGTATTAAATCTGGCGGAGCTAATAACTCACCTGCAAATGTATTGGCTTGCCACTCTGGATTTTCATAAGTTTTTATTTCTATATCTCTGCCTCTGGCAAAAGATATAGACGTTTCTTGATGTAAGAATAGATGGCCAATTTCGTGTGCAATTGTAAACAAATCTCTATAAACTCCTTCAAATGCACCATCATATACACTTTTCCTAATAATTATTTCATTGGAATTAGGGTAAGCTATAGCCTCACAATCTAACTCGTCATCCTCTACTACACAAAACACAAAATCTTCAAATATTTTAGGTAAAATATGTTCTAAAAAGTATAGTATTGGAAATTCTAAATTGTCTTTTAATCCGCAAAGCTCTCTTATCATTTTTGTAATGGTTCTAATATTCTTACGTGATCTTGGTTTTGCAACCTTATTCAATAGTAACCACCCCTATTTTAATATTTTTTTGATTTGTTCTTTCTCGAAATCATCTAAGGAATCAAATTTTCTAGCGAAAGACAATATTAAATCTTGATCTTTATTACCTCTATTAGCAAGATTTAAAATAACTTCTTCTCTAGATTCATCGGCTGCATTCAGTAAATTGTCATAGTCAGCATCTGAAAGAGAGTAGATATCTCTTATTTGATTTAACCACTTTTCAGGTACTGGTCTTTTACCTACTTCCACAGCTGACAAGTATGAGGAAGAAACATTTAGTTTGTCAGCCATGTCTTTAAGTAGCTCAACATGTTCAATTCTTAATTTTCTAGTGAACTTTCCGAACTTAGTTAACATAGTCTGCCCCCTTCCAATTTATATATAATTTTCCATATATTAATAATAACCTATTAAGTTAAAAATGTCAACATAATAAGTGGATTAAATCCACAAATTTGTAAATTTATTTAGTTAGTAACCCAGGGACTAATAATCCTGGCCTTTTTTTATTTTTTAGCAAAAATAAGGCTTTACAAAATCGGTTGTACGAGGTTTTTATTCTGTGTGAATAGTAATACGTGCTTTTGAAATGCAGGTTATTTATGTTTTATAGCAATAATAAAAAAGGACCTATATAATTTATATAGGTCCTTAATTTAATGAAAATATATTTCTTAATTCAGTTTTTGTTATACTAACACAAAGACTCCAAAGAACAGTATGTTGTATAACCTTAGATGGTGCCGGTGGTGGGACTCGAACCCACACACCCTTGCGGATAACAGATTTTGAGTCTGTCTCGTCTGCCAGTTCCGACACACCGGCTTATATCAATATTCTTTATATTAACACATCTACGATAAATAATCAAGATTTTAATTTTACTTTTGTTTACTGATTCTTAATTTTAGGATATACTTAAGAGTATGATAACATTAGGAGTGATTTTATGGATAGAGATAACTTAATTATAATAGATGGTAGTTCCTTACTTCATAGGGCTTTTTATGCTTTACCATTGCTAACTACAAAAAAAGGACTATATACAAATGGAGTCTATGGTTTCTTAACAATGCTATATAAAATACAAGATCAATATAAACCGGATTATATATGTGTTGCCTTTGATAAAAAAGGACCTACATTTAGACACAAAGAATATAGCGAATATAAAGGAACAAGACAGTCCACACCTTCAGAATTAGCTGGGCAATTTTCAATTATAAGAGAAATTTTAAAGTCCATGAATATTACAACTCTAGAAATGTCAGAGTATGAAGCTGACGATATAGCTGGTACGTTGGCTAAAGTGGGAGAAGCAGAAGGATTAAATGTTATTTTGGTTACAGGAGATAAGGATTATTTGCAATTAGCAACTGATAATTCAAAAGTTCTACTAACAAGAAAAGGTATCTCTGAAATGGAAGAATATAATAGGGATAAAATTATCGAAGAATTTGGTATAGAACCAATTCAATTTATAGATTTGAAAGGCCTTATGGGGGATAAGTCTGATAATATACCAGGTGTTCCAGGAATTGGAGAAAAAACTGGTTTAAAATTAATCAAAGAATACGGAAATATTGAAAATATATATGAAAATTTAGATGGTGTAAGTGGCAAAAAACTTAAAGAAAATCTTATAGAAAATGAAAGTATAGCATATCTAAGTAGAAAACTAGGAGAGATAATTACTAATGTTCCTTTAGACATAGGTATCCATGATTTAAAATCAAAGGACCCTGAATGGGAAGAGCTGGTTACACTATTTGAAGAATTTGAATTTAAGAGCCTATTAGATAGAGTACCAGATATACACAAAGAAAAGGAAGAGGAAATACGAGAATATAATAATGAGATAATTGGAAAAGATGAATTTGATAAAGTAATTAAATTAATAAATGATGAAGGTAAATTTGCATTTAAATTTTTAGTAGATGGTCTAAATATAATAGAAGATAAAATTATTTCCTTGGGAATAAAGGTAAAGAACAGTCCAACGTATTATTTAGAACTATTAGGAAATGAAGAAGTCTTCATAAATGTATTTAGGGAAGTTTTTGAAAATCCTAAAATAGAAAAAATTGGCCATAGTCTGAAGAAAGACATTGCAGTATTATTTAGATATGGAATTCAAATAGAGAATTATACTTTTGATGCTATGATAGCTCAATATCTTTTAAATCCAAGCCAAACTGATTATTCCATAAACAAAATAAGTGAAGAATATTTAGGATATTATGGCTCTGATGAAGAGATGTTACTTGGAAAAGGTAAGGGTAAAAAGACCTTTAGTGGAATAAGTATAGAAGATAGAATAAATTTCTTATCTTTTACTCTTGAGTCAGTGTTTGAATTAGAACCAATAATGAAAGAAAAATTAAAAGAATTAAATATGGATGATCTTTATTACAATGTTGAATTACCACTAGTAGAAGTTCTAAGCAGTATGGAATATATAGGATTTATGGTCGATGAAAATGAATTAAATACCCTAGGTGAAGGGCTTAATACTGAAATTGAGTCTTTAACAAAGGAAATATATGAATTAGCTGGTATGGAGTTTAATATTAATTCTCCAAAACAAATAGGTGAAATACTATTTGAAAAATTAGATTTACCAGTAATCAAAAAGACTAAAACAGGTTATTCTACAAGTGTTGAAGTTTTAGAAAAGCTTCAAGATAAACACCCAATTATAGATAAAATACTTAGATATAGACAAATAGTTAAACTAAAATCAACTTATATAGATGGACTAACAGCATTGATAAATAGAGAAACTGGTAGGATTCATTCTAGTTTCAATCAAACCATTACAACGACTGGTAGGATATCTAGTACAGAGCCAAACCTACAAAACATTCCAATAAGGACTGAGGAAGGTAGAAAAATTAGGAAAGCATTTATACCAGAAAAAGAGGAGTATACCTTAATTGATGCAGACTACTCACAAATTGAATTAAGAGTACTTGCTCATATATCAGAGGATCCAAAGATGAGGGAAGCTTTTATAAACAACGAAGACATACACACAAAAACAGCATCTGAAGTTTTCCATGTTCCTATGGATGAAGTCACACCTGGTATAAGAAATAATGCAAAGGCAGTAAACTTTGGAATAGTATATGGGATTTCGGATTATGGATTATCACAAGATTTGAATATTACTAGAAAAGAAGCTAAGGAATTTATAGATCATTACTTAGAAAATTACCAAGGTGTAAAACAGTTTATGAAAGATATAGTTATAGAAGGAAAAGATAAGGGGTATGTAGAAACCCTATTAAATAGAAGAAGATATATTCCAGAATTACATGCAAAGAACTTCAATGTAAGATCTTTTGGAGAAAGAATAGCTATGAATACACCTATCCAAGGAAGTGCTGCTGATATAATTAAAGTTGCCATGGTAAATGTATATAATGCTTTAAAAGAAAACAAATTAAAATCTAGACTTATTTTACAAGTTCATGACGAATTGATAATAGAAGCTCACCGAGATGAAGTTGAAAAAGTTGAAAAAATGTTAAAGAAAATTATGGAAGAATCTATTTCATTAAGCATACCATTAGTGGTGGATGTGGAGATAGGAGATAGTTGGTATGAAACACACTAATTGTATGATTATAGGGTTGACAGGTGGGATTGCATCGGGTAAATCCACAGTATCAAACATATTAATTGAAAAAGGATACAAAGTAATAGATGCAGATATAATATCCAGAGAAGTAGTTGAGATAGGTAAACCGGCATATAAGGATATTATTGATTACTTTGGTGAAGAAATTCTTAATGATGATAAAAGTTTAAATAGAAAACTGCTTGGTGATATAGTTTTTTCTAATGATGAACTTTTACAGGTTTTAAACAATATAATTCATCCATATATATTTAAAGAGATAAAGGATCAAATCTTAAAAGAGTGTATGAAGGTTAATGTTTTATTTGTTGATATACCTTTATTATTTGAGAGATATGATGAATTTCAAAAACAAGGGATAATATTTGATGAAATTTGGTTAGTTTATGTAGATGAAAAAACTCAATTAAAAAGGTTGATGCTAAGAAACAATCTAAGCCAACAACAAGCTACTGAAAGGATAAAAACCCAAATTCCCTTAGAAGAGAAAAAGGAACATGCCACAAAGATAATAGACAACAATGGAGATTTAACACAACTAAATATTAATGTGGAAAAACTCTTACAAGAAATTATGTAGTATGGAGGGATTATTTTGTTTCGAAGAAGAAGGACAGTTCGTAGATTGTTTTCGAAGATATTAATGATATTAATTATATTGTTAGTTGCGTTTTCAGCAATTTCAATATTATATCCATATGATTATATTGATTTAATAAACAAGTATTCAGATGAATACGACATAGATCCATTATTAGTAGCAGCAATAATCAATGTAGAAAGTAAATATAACAAAGATGCAGTTTCACCAAAAGATGCTAGAGGTTTGATGCAAATAGGGCCGACAACAGGGCAGTGGGCAGGTGAAGAATTAAATATCGTAAATTATAATCCTAATATGCTCTTTATTCCTGAAACAAATATTAGAATTGGTACTTGGTATTTGTCTAAGCTAAAAGCTGAATTTGGTAATAATTTAGATCTTGTTTTAGCAGCATATAATGCTGGTAGTGGAAATGTTCAAAAATGGAGATTAGACTCAGCATTTTCAAAAGACGGGATAAACTTAGATAATATACCATTTAAAGAAACAGCTGAGTACTTAGTAAAGGTTAAAGCAAATTATAAAATATATGATTCAATTTATGATAATAAAATAAGTAACTCAGAGGATTTTGGTAAGAAGTATTTTGATTTTATGAACAAGGTTAGAAAATATCTACTAAATATTTCTGATTCTTATAGTAAGGAGGATATAGTTTGACTTGGAAGAAAAAATTATTAGCTTTCTCTTTGACTCTAATCATATTTATTACAGGCTGTGGGCCAGCTAATATAAGTGATGTGGTAAATGAAAATGATAATGACGAAATCATAGATTTAGAACCAAAAGAAGGTGGACAAGTTATCATCCCATTAACAAACTTTAACACACTAAATCCATTACTAATTTCAAATTCAAACTACTATTACTTTAGTAAGTTGATATTTGAAGGTTTGTTTGATTTTGATGCGGATTTAAGTGTAGTACCAAAATTGGTAGAAAAATATTTTTTCTTTAATGATGGAAAAACTATTTCAGTACAACTAAAAGAAAATATAAAATGGCATGACGGAACTCCTCTGACTACAGAAGATGTTGCTTTTACAATAGATGTAATTAAATATGGGGGTAGAGAAAGTACATATGGAAGTATATTAGAGAACTATTTAGGAGTTGAAGGAATCAATTTCAACACAGTTCTAAGCACTAAGATAGTTGATGAAAAAATTATTGAAATTACTTTTGATAATCTATATTTAAACAATTTAGAAGTGCTTACTTTTCCCATAATACCTAAACATGTATTTGAGCAAAATGGAAACTACAAAAATTCAGTTATAAATGCTTTAATCCCTGATGATTATATACCAATCGGTACAGGCCCATATAAATTTGTATCCTATGAGAAGCATAAGAACGTCAATCTAGAAAAGAATGAAGATTATTGGAATGGTATTCCATATATTGATGAGATAATTGGAAAAGTTCTTGATGATGAAGATTTGATATTGACAGCCTTTGAAACAGGCCAGATCAGTTTTGCTTCTACTATTGGAGTCGATTGGGACAAATATAGGCAAAATGATAGAATTAAAGTATTAGAATATATATCACCTAATTATGAATTCTTAGGATTTAACTTTAGTAACAATTTAATGTTAGGTGAGAAAGGCCAAGCTATTAGAAAAGCTATATCCTATGGGATTAATCGTCAGGATATAATTCACAAAGTATATCTTGGGCATGGGTCCCAGATGGATGTTCCAATACATCCAGACTCCTATCTAATATCCACTGAAGGATATTCTTATGGATATAATAAGGACTTAGCATTAAAAACTTTGAATGATGCTGGTTTTAGGGATATAGATGGAGACAATATTCTAGAAGATGATGAAGGAAATAAGCTAAGCCTAAGATTGATAACAAATCCAAATAATACTGCAAGAAGATTAGTCAGTGATTTAATTAAGGATTATTTAAATGATATTGGAATAGAAATAATATTAGATTTTGATACTAAATATATAAAAGAGTATGATTTAGAAGAACAAAATCTTATATGGGAAGAATTCAATAATAAACTAAATAAGGGAAACTATGACATAGTTTTATTAGGGTGGCAATCATCTGTAATACCTAATTTATACCCAATGTATCATAGTGGTATGATTGGGGCTGGGACAAACTTTATAAATTATAGCAATGAGAATATGGATCAGTTGCTAATTGATACCTTAGTTGGTAAACAAAGAGAAGAGAAATTTGATTCGTATGAAAAGCTTCAAAAGCATATTGTGGAAGATGTACCATATACAAGTTTATATTTTATAAATAAGGGTTTATTAGTGGATACAAAGATTCTAGGAGACTTAAACTCTACATTTTTTAATATATACAATGGTATAGAAAAATGCTACGTTACTCAATAACTCTTGAAAAAAATGTAAAAGTGTATATAATATAATAATATGGTTTAAGTGTTTAGCCTACTAAACACTTAAACCATAAAACCAACAAATATATTAGGCGAGTATGCTGGAACTGGTAGACAGGCATGTTTGAGGGGCATGTGTCAACATTGACGTGTGGGTTCGAGTCCCACTACTCGCACCAAGACATTAAGATTGAAAAAAGGACTAAATCCAAATTTTTCAATCTTTTTTTATTCCAAAGGTTCCATAAATTACATGTTTCTAAGCTTGAAATATGATTTCTATGGTTTATAATATATATTATACTAAAAAATCACAGTTAAATTTTTATCTATTATTCTGTAACTTGTGTACTTTTTTAACAATTAATGTTATAATAATCTTTGGTGCTAAGCTCAATATTAAATTGAGCTTAATTATATAATTATTACTATAAAACAATAAAGAGGTGGAATAAGAATGAGACTTGACAATCTCACTTTCAAAGGTGGAGTACATGTTAAAGATCAAAAGGATTTTACTAAAGATAAATCAATAGAAAAAGCATTAGAACCTAGTATAGTAAAGATTCCTTTACACCAACATGTAGGTGCGCCATGTAAAGCTTTAGTAAAAAAAGGTGATACAGTAAAAGTTGGACAGAAAATTGGTGACTCAGAAGCATCATTAACTGTACCAGTTCATTCTAGCGTTTCAGGAGAAGTAAAAGGCATAGAAAAACTATATACTCCAGATGGATATAAAGTTGACTGTGTTATCATTGAATCAGATGGTTTAAATGAATTAGACGAATCAGTAAAGCCTAAAGGAAATCTAGAAAATTTAACAAAAGAAGAACTTCTAGATATCGTAAGAGAAGCTGGTATAGCTGGATTAGGTGGAGCTGCATTCCCACTACACACAAAATTATCTACTTCCCTAGAAGCTGGTGTTGACACTGCCATATTAAACGGAGCTGAGTGTGAGCCATATTTAACATCAGATCACAGAATGATGTTAGAACATCCAGAAAAAGTAATATATGGTTTAGAAGTTATTATGAAATATTTAGGCCTGAATAATGGCTACATAGCAGTAGAAGATAACAAAGCAGACGCCATAAATACTTTAAAAGAAACTTTAAGGGATAAGGCTCAAATTCAAGTTGCAAGTTTAAAAACAAAATTCCCACAAGGAGATTCTTACAGAGTAGTCAATTCAGTAACTGGAAGAATAGTGCCTAATGGTGGTCGTACAAAAGATGTTAAAACATTTGTTACAAATGTATGCACAGCTACAGCTTTAACAGATGCCATAGTAGATGGAAAACCTTTATATGAAAGAGTTGTAACTGTTACTGGTAATGGAGTAAAAGAACCTAAAAACTTACTTGTTAAAATTGGGACAAGTATTGGTGACTTAATTGAGCAATGTGGTGGATTCAACGGTAATCCAGGAAAAATAATTGCAGGTGGTCCTATGACTGGATTCACACAATTTACTTTAGATACACCAATTACAAAAGGTGTAACTGGAATCATTGTGTTGACAGAAGCAGAAGCAGCTCCATCAAAAACAACTCCTTGTATTAAATGTGGTAAATGTGTAGAAGTATGTCCTGCTTTTCTTCAACCATTAACAATTAGTGCTTATTCGTTAAAGGATAGGTATGAAAATGCGGAAGCATATAATGCTCTTGCATGTATTGAATGTGGTAGTTGTTCATATATTTGCCCAGCAAAAAGACCATTAACAGAGTCAATTGCTCACGCAAAAAGACAAATAACTGCAAGAAGAAAAAAATCATAATTATAGGAGGAAATAAGAATGGAAGATAAAATGTTGACCATGTCTCTGGCACCTCATATAAGATCTAATGATTCTACTAGAAAATTGATGTTAGATGTTATTATTGCATTGTTGCCAGCGGCAATCGGTAGTGTATATTTCTTTGGCATATCCGCACTTATTCTTATTTTAGTTTCAGTTGCTTCAGCCGTTGCAGCAGAATTTTTAATTCAGAAACTATTTAAGAAAGAGATATTAATAGGTGACTTAAGTGCTGTAGTTACAGGATTATTAATAGCATTTAATTTACCTGCAAATGCACCTTGGTGGGTAGCAGTATTTGGTTCATTCTTTGGAATTATAATTGTAAAAGAATTCTTTGGTGGAATTGGATCAAACTTTATGAACCCAGCACTAGCTGCGAGAGCCGTTTTAGTAGCTTCATGGCCTTCAACAATGGCTACTTATGTTAATACAGATGGAATTACAAGCGCTACACCATTAGCTCTTATTAAGAGTGGAAGTGGAGTTGATGCATTACCATCATTAGCAAGAATGTTTATTGGTGATATAGGTGGTAGTTTAGGTGAAACATCTGCATTTTTACTATTAATTGGTGCAGCATACCTTTTAATTAAAAAAGTAATTGATTGGAAAATTCCTGTATTTTATATAGGTACTACAATAGTTATGTTATTAATATTTGGCGTAAGTACAGATTTAATTATTTATCATGTATTAGGTGGGGGACTTATTTTAGGAGCTTTCTTCATGGCAACAGATTATTCTACATCACCTATAACACCTAAGGGCAAAGTAATCTTTGCTATTGGTTGTGGTATTTTAACTGCACTAATCAGAGTAAAGGGTGGTATGCCAGAAGGGGTATCTTATTCTATTTTATTAATGAACATAATGACCCCAATTATTGAAAGGTTTACAAAGCCAAAAGTGTTTGGGGAGGTAAAATAAATGAAAGAGACTATAAGATTAGGTGTAATATTATTGATAATCACAGCAGTTGCTGCCGGAGTATTGGCCTTTACTAATGATATAACTGGCCCAATAATAGCTGAAAGAGAAAAACAAGAAAGTTTTGGAGCATTATTGAATATATTCACAGAAGCTGATGATTTCATAGAAATCGACGCTGATAAATTAGCTGAAATTCAATCAACAAATACAACAGTAAATGAAGTACTGGAAGCAAAATCAG
The DNA here is from genome assembly GCA_031460505.1 of Tissierellaceae bacterium. GTDB lineage: Bacteria > Bacillota > Clostridia > Tissierellales > Tissierellaceae > JAAYTL01. Next base: position 462,253 of record JAVKTT010000002.1, on the reverse strand, counting down.
GAGATAAAACAATTGGATACGCATTTAAAGTTGCTGCTGGTGGTTATGGTGGAAACATTAATGTTATCGTTGGAATTAATCTTGATAATACAATAGCAGGTATTAGCATTGGTAGTCATGGTGAAACACCAAATATAGGAGACAAGATAGAGAAACCTGAATTCACTGATTCTTATGTAGGCAAAACTACTACAGAAAAGTTAGTTGCAGTTGGAGCACCTTCAGCTGAAAATGAAGTTATGTTAATTTCTGGCTCTACAGTTTCATCATTTGGAGTTCTTACTGGTGTTAATGATGCAAACAATGCATACTTAACATATTTTTCAGATGTAGAGGTTGAACCAGTAGTTGAAGAAACTGAAGAAGAAAAGCAAGCAAGATTCTTTAGTGAATTATTTGCTGATGCTGATGAATTTACACCAGTAGATCAAGCTGTATTAGATGGAATATTAGAATCCAATAGATTCGTAAAGGAAATCTTTGAAGCAAAGACAAGCGGAGAAGTAGTAGGTTATGTATTCAAAACAGTATCTGGTGGTTATGGTGGAGATTTACCTGTAATAACAGGAATTAATATGGATGGAACAATTGCTGGAATTAGAATTGGATCCAATAGTGAAACTCCAGGTTTAGGTACTAGAGTAGAAGAACCTGATTTCCAAGACTCATTTGTTGGTAAAACAACTGAAAGTCAGTTAGTAGCAGTTGGAGCACCTTCAGCAGAAAACGAAGTTCAATTGATTTCTGGTGCTACAGTTTCTACAGATGGAGTCTTATATGGAGTAAATGGTGCTAGAGAAGCATTCCTTACTTTGATTGCACAATAAACTAGGTGTGGAGGTGGAGACGTTGAAACTTTTTGATATTTTTAAAGATGGTATAATAAAAAACAACCCAGTACTAGTACAGTTAGTTGGACTATGTTCAGTATTAGCTGTTACAACAACTATGATTAATGGATTATCCATGGGATTAGCTGTAACAGTCGTATTATTGGGTTCAAATATAGTTATTTCTTTACTAAGAAAGGTAATTCCTGATACAATACGTATCCCTGCTTTTATCGTTGTTATAGCAACGTTCGTAACACTTATTCAAATGTTCTTAAATGCATTTGCTAAACCAATTTATGATTCACTAGGTATATTCTTACCATTGATTGTAGTTAACTGTATTATATTAGCAAGAGCAGAATCCTTTGCATCAAAAAACGGTATTGTAGCATCTGCTATAGATGGATTAGGAATGGGATTAGGATATACTGTAGTAGTTGCAGCATTAGGAGCAGTAAGAGAACTGTTTGGTAGTGGTACTTTTCTAGGTGGAACAGATTTTGTAATAAATGTTTTTGGTGATGCTTATCAACCAGCCGGAGTATTCGTTGCCCCAGCAGGATCCTTTATAATATTAGGAATATTTATAGCATTATTTAATATTGCACTAAACAAGAAAAAAGCAGCAAATTAAGAGAAAGTAGAGGAGGAGACTAAATGAATATATTAACAATACTGATATCTACAATATTTGTTAATAACTATGTATTTGCAAAATTCTTAGGGATATGTCCTTTTCTAGGAGTATCTACAAAGATGGAAACGGCAACTGGTATGGGTCTGGCTGTTACATTCGTTATAACAATGGCTTCAGCAATAACATATTTTGTACAACATTCAATTCTTGATCCATTGGGAATTGGTTACTTACAAACACTATCATTTATACTGATAATTGCATCTTTAGTTCAATTTATAGAGTTAGTTATAAAGAAAATCAGTCCAAGTTTATATAATGCAATGGGAGTTTATTTACCACTTATAACTACAAACTGTGTAGTTTTAGGGGTTACAATATTAAACATTCAAGAGAAGTATACTTTTATAGAAGCTATAACTAGTGGTCTTGGCGCTTCCTTAGGTTTCTTCCTAGCATTAATATTATTATCAGGTGTTAGGGAAAAACTAGAAGTAGCTGACGTTCCAGAAGCCTTAGAAGGTGTACCAATAGCATTGGTAGCTGCAGGACTAATGTCCATAGCCTTTTCAGGTTTTAGTGGATTAGTATAGGAGGTAATGAAATGGAAAATATTTTATATCCGGTATCAGTTCTAGGCGGATTTGGATTATTATTTGGTGTTCTATTATCTATTGCCTCAGTTGTATTTAAAGTAGAAGTTGATCCTAAAATAACTGAAGTTTTAGATGCACTACCAGGAGCAAACTGTGGAGCTTGTGGTTTCCCAGGTTGTGGTGGTTTAGCAACTGCAATAGCAGAAGGCAGAGCACCTGTTAACTCATGTCCAATCGGTGGCCAAAAAGTAGCTGATCATGTAGCTGAAATTATGGGAGTTAATGCACAAGGTGTAGATAAAAATGTAGCTGTAGTATTATGTCAAGGTAGTAAAGCTAAAGCAAAAGATAAAGCAAAATATGAAGGTGTACAAGACTGTAGATATGAGATAGAAGCTGCAGATGGATGTAAGTCATGTTCATATGGTTGTTTAGGTTGTGGTACATGTTATGATGTATGTGCATTTGATGCTATCAGAATGGTTGACGGAGTAGCTGTTATTGATAAAGACAAATGTACTGCTTGTATGAAATGTATTGATGTATGTCCAAAGAAGATTATTGAATTAGTACCTTACGATAACGAATATGTAGTTAAATGTAAGAGTGAAGACCCTGGTAAAGTGGTTAGAAGTGCTTGTTCAATAGGCTGTATTGGATGTAAAATCTGTGTTAAAAACTGTCCATCTGATGCATTTACATTTGAAAATAATCTAGCAAAGATTAATTATGATAAATGTACAAATTGTGGAATTTGTGAAGAAAAATGTCCTACAAAGGCTATTTGGACTAGTAATCCTAAAGAAGAAGAAAAAGTAAGCTAATAATAGAGCCCGCTAAGGGCTCTATTTTATTACATTCCTACATTGTTCTACGGGTTAAATTGTAACTTGTATTCGAAATACATAAATGGTAAACTATATAGAGTAGAAATAGAAAGGTGAATCACAATGACAAAAGGTGATAAGTTATTAATAATCCTTGTTATAATTTTATCCTTTACATCTATGGGTTATATTAGAAAACAAGGACTTTCTAACAAAGATAAATACGTAAGTATACAGGTTAATGGAAAAGAAGTAAAAAAGATTATATTTGACGATAAAGTAATTGGGAAAACAATTCCATTAGAAACAGAATATGGATATAATCTTATAGAAATAGGAAATAATGAAATAAGAGTAATCGATGCAGACTGTCCTGATAAAATAGATGTAAAACAAGGAAGTATATCTCGGATAGGCGAAACCATAGTTTGTTTACCAAATAAAATGGTAATAGAAATTAAAGGGTTAGAAACAGTCGATGGGATAGATATGATCAACTATTAGGATGAGGTACATATGAGAAAACTAAATAAATTAATATTTTTATCAGTACTAGTGTCAGTAGGATTGGCACTAAGTGTATTAGAATCAGCAATTCCACTTCCTATCACATTTCCAGGAGCTAGACTTGGATTATCCAATATGGTAGTTTTAGTCACCTTAGTAGTATTTGGTTTTAAGGACGGGATTACTGTAGCTATGCTAAAAAGTATAGTTCTTATGTTGGTAACAGGAAGCGTATCTAGTTTTATATATAGCTTTTCAGGAGCAATTTTTAGCTGTCTAATAATGTATATAGGATATAGATTTTTCTCTAAAATATTTAGTCTAATTGGTGTTAGTATATTAGGTGCTTTAGCACATAACTTCGCTCAAGTAACGGTTGCTACAATAATTATGAATAATTTGAGAATATATACATATTTGCCATTTTTGATGTTAGTAAGTCTTTTTTCAGGTTATTTTGTTGGACTAGCATCAACTTTCATAATTAAGAATTTAAAAATTAGCTTTAATATCATATTTAGAAGGTAGATTAAATGAATAAGTTAATACTAGCAACTTCGTCTCCAAGACGAATAGAGCTATTTAATAAATTTAATATAGAGCATACTGCTATTAATAGCAATATAGTAGAGAAGCTTCACCAATCTGATACACCGATACAATATGCTATGGGTTTAGCATTTTCAAAGGCATACAGTGTGGCTAAATTATATGAAAGTGACATAGTCATAGGATCAGATACTATTGTAGTACATAATAATAAAATCCTAGAAAAACCAAATGATGAAGAAGACGCAATTAGAATGCTTAAAGCTTTAAGTGGTAATGAACATCCGGTTATCTCAGGGATATGCATAATGAATCTTTCTACAAATATTAAGGTTGTGGATTATGATATTACAAAAGTAAAATTTAGAAGCCTAAGCTCAAGCACTATACAGAAGTATGTAGAAACTAAAGAGCCACTGGATAAATCTGGAGCCTATGGAATCCAAGGTTTTGGAGGTCTACTTGTTGAAAGAATCGTCGGCTCATATTATAATGTAATAGGACTGCCTTTAGCAAAACTTGATGACTTATTGATTAAACATTTCAACAAAAGTCTAGTTTAATATAAATAAGTAGGTGAAATTATGGAAGATTATTTAGGTATTGAAAGAAATTATACTATTAAAGATTTGCCCATAAGTGAGAGACCTAGAGAAAAACTATTCAGCTATGGTGTTGAGTCGTTATCAAATGCTGAATTATTAGCTATAATAATTCGTACAGGACATCAAGAGGATACAGCAGTTGAAGTAGCACAAAGAATACTGAACTTAGATAAAAAAGGATTGCCATATTTGACAAATGTAACACCACAGCAACTTACACAAGTTAAAGGAATTGGCCAGTGTAAGGCAGCTCAAATATTGGCAGCAATAGAGATAGGCAAAAGAATCAATAGATGGAAAGCAGATGATAAAGTAAAGATCACATCGCCAATGGTTATTGCTAATTTGGTGATGGATGAAATGAGATATTTAGATAAGGAACATTTTAATGTAGCATTATTAGACACGAAAAATCAAGTGTTGTGTATTGAGAATATATCTATTGGAACATTAAATGCATCAATAGTTCATCCAAGAGATGTATTTAGTGTTGCTATAAAGAAAAATGCCAATTCAATTATATTGTTACATAATCATCCAAGTGGTGATCCCCAACCAAGCAATGAGGATATTAATATTACTCATAGGCTTTCCGATGTGGGAAACCTTGTTGGCATTAAGGTTTTAGACCATATAATAATTGGGGACAATAGATATTTAAGCTTTAAAGAAAAGAACTTATTTTAGACTTTGGAAGGAGAAAATTTAGATTTATGGGATTATTAAATATATTCAACAAAGACATGGGAATTGACTTAGGAACAGCAAATACATTAGTTTATATTAAAGGCAGAGGTGTAGTAGCTAGAGAACCATCAGTAGTTGCTATTCAAACAAATACAAAACAAGTATTAGCAGTAGGTGAAGAAGCCAAAAAAATGATTGGTAGAACTCCAGGCAATATCGTAGCTATTAGACCTTTAAAAGATGGGGTTATAGCTGATTTTGATGTAACTCAAAATATGTTAAAGTACTTTATCAGAAAAGCATATAAGAGAAGGTCAATTTTACAACCACGTGTTGTTATATGTGTGCCTAGTGGTGTAACAGAAGTAGAAAAGAGAGCAGTAGAAGAAGCTGCTATACATGCAGGTGCAAGAGATGCTTATCTTATAGAAGAACCTATGGCAGCTGCAATAGGAGCGGGTTTACCTGTCCAAGAAGCAACAGGTAGTCTAATAGTAGATATTGGTGGAGGTACTACAGAAGTTGCAGTAATTTCTTTAGGTGGTATAGTTACAAGTAAATCCATCAGGGTAGGTGGAGATGAATTTGACGAAGCGATTGTTAACTATATAAAAAAAGAATATAGTTTAATGATAGGTGAGAGAACTGCTGAAGATATAAAGATTTCAATTGGTACTGCAGATAAAGACTCTGAAGTAGTTAAAATGGATATTAGGGGTCGTGATTTAATCACAGGTTTACCTAAGACATTAGAAATTTCATCAAAAGAAATCTATCAAGCTATGAAAGAACCAGTATCAAACATTATAGATTCCATCAAATCTACACTAGAAAAAACACCGCCAGAATTAGCAGCAGATATTATGGAACAAGGCATAATGCTTACAGGTGGTGGAGCACAATTAGATGGCTTAGATAGAATTATTATTAATGAAACAGCCATGCCAGTTATAATTGCTGAAAACCCTCTTGACTGTGTAGCAATAGGTACAGGAAAGGCATTAGATAGTATAGATATATTAAAGAGAATGACATACAATAATAAAAGAATGCGCTAAGTGGTGATGAAATGTATTTTTTGAAAAAATACAAAAATAGAATGATGGTAACAGGTGTTGCTATCATTCTAATTATTATAATCGGAGTTACAAATAAAGATCGACTCTTCATAACTAAATTTGAGAAAATTATTGGAAATATAATAAGTCCTATAACTAAAATAACTTATAGTATTGGTAATAAAGTTACAGGATTTTTTGGTAATATTTCTAATATATCAAATCTAAAAGAGGAAAACGAAGAATTAAAGATAAAGGTTGCATCATTAGAAGAGGAAAATAGGGACTTACAAAATCTTGTAGGAAAATACGATTTCTTAAAAAATGAGGCAGGCTTAATTGACAATTCTAAATATAGTCTAATATCTGCTCAAATTACTAGTATGGAACCAGGAAGTTGGTATGATACATTTATAATTGACAAAGGTTTAAAAGATGGTATTCAAAAAAACGCCAATGTAATACAAGGAATTGAAACTGAAAATGAAGTTATTGAAGAAGGCGTTATTGGTCGAGTTACAGATGTAGGAGATAACTGGGCTAAAGTCGTACCAATTATAGATGAACAAAATAGGATATCCTTTAAAATTATAAGAACTCAAGATGGTGGAGTACTTACAGGAAGTAGTAATGGAGAGGTAAGTGGATATCTATTTGATAGTGAAGCAGATATAGTGCCAGGGGACAAGTTATATACATCTGGTTTAGGAGAGATTTTTCTCGAAGATCTATACATAGGAGAAGTAGAAGATGTTCAGGAAATCGAAGAGGAATTAATTAAAAAAGTAACTGTTAAACCAGCTATAGACTTTAAAAAATTATATAAGGTATTCGTAATAATAGATTAATTTAAGGATGATTAAAGTGGCTATTACTTCATTATTATTAATAATATTGATTAATATTATATTTCAAAGTACCATATTGCCTTACCTTAGTCTATTTGGCCATATACCAAATACAGGGTTAATATTTGTTATTTTAGTTGCACTTAGAAAAGGCAAATATTATGGTAGCTTTTTTGGACTAGCCTTAGGCCTAATTCAAGATATATTATTTGGACAAGCAGTAGGAGTAAATGCTCTAATATTTTTTGTAATTGGATATTTAATCGGAATGATACAGGATGTGTTGGATGTAGAGAATGTGGTAATTCCAATACTATCATCTGCTATATGCACGATTCTTTATAATTTTTCCTTTTATACAATAATGTTCTTTTTATCAAGAGATATCCCGAGAGAGGTTATGATAAAAAATGTATTTTCGATTGAAATATTATACAATGTAATATTTGCAACATTAATTTATAAGTTGTTCTCTAAAATATTTGTTTTACCTGACCTAAGATTTAGCAAAAGGTAGAGGTGATTAATTTGAAATTAATTGATAAGATTAAAAATCGATACAATATACTTACATTTTTATTTGTTATTATGGTAGCAGCATTATCTCTTAGATTAGCTACACTCACTATAGCACAAGGGGATTATTATAGAGATTTATCAGACAATAAAAGATTAAAAGAAGTATATGTGACTGCACCTAGAGGCGAAATTAGGGATCGCTACGGTAGACTATTGGCTGGAAACAAGCCAAGTTTTACTGTGCAGTTATTAAAAGATGAATTAAATAGACTTGATACTGATAGAAAAAATGAAGCTTTTTTATCCCTAATAAGATTACTTGAAGAAGATGGAGTAAGTTATGTAGATGAAATACCATTACAATTAAATGTATTTAAGTATAAATCTGAAGAAGATTATCAAGAAGAAACTATAGACCCAATAGAAAAGGTTATTCAAATTATTATAGAAAACAATCTAGTATCAGATGTACTAGATTCATATTATTTACACCCTAATTACCCTGAGCATTTTAAATTTATTACTGTAAATAAAGCTATAAATGCACTTCAAAGTAAGGGTATTGATGTAAATATAGATGCTAAAATCATAGAAGGCGAAGTGATTCTTGAATTTAATGGTAAAGCAGATTCAGATATTAAGCTAACACCTAAACAAGTATTAGAAAATCATATAAAAGAAGATGAAACCCTACTTAGAAAGATGGTAGACCATTCAGTTTCAAGAAAATTAGTCTATGACATATTAATTGAAAACAATTTAGCCGATAATATAATATTAGAGGATGTTTCTATCTCTTACAAAGAGGATTTTCTAAAACAAAAAAGATCATTAAATAAGATGTTTCCAAGTGTAACTTTAGAGACTAGTGCTAAAGAGGATTTTGTAAATATTGCAATAGACTCTTCATTAAAGGGCTTTCTAGAAAAGAGCATAGCTCAAGAGGATGAAACAAGATTAATCCCTGGGAAGATTTTACTAGATATGATAAAGGAGAAAGGTGTTCAAGTACCTATAGAGGTTGAATTAGGTGAAGACGGAGTATCTGTAATGTATAGTTACTCTGGAAATAAAGATATCGGGGACGATAGTTTAGTTGATTTACTTATTGAATATGGCGAAGAAGCTGAAGTGTTATCCGATTTCATTACTAGTGATAATATCAAATATCAAATTCAATCCCAATTACTTAATAATGGAATAAATCCAAGAATCTCCATTGCAAAGGAATTTCAATATGTAGATATAAATAACTTAATTGCTTTTTATACAGCTAATAATATTCCAGAAGATAGTTCAAATGAAGAAGTTTTTGAACTTTTAAGAGAAAATTATGGGATTGATGAAGACTTAAGTAATTATGAAGCACGTAAGATTTTAATTATTCATAATCAACTTAAAAAGCAAGGCTATTTGGCTTATAGCCCAATAAACATAGCCTACGGCATAAAGGACAGTACTGTAGCAAAGGTAGAAGAGATATTAGTTGATATACCAGGGATAGGAGTTTCGGTTGAGCCAGTTAGATATTACCCAGAAGGTTCCTCAGCAGCCCATATATTAGGATATCTAGGTAAGATAAGTCAGACTAATGAGATAAAAAAATATGTTGAAGAGCTTAATTACTCACCAAATGCTTTGATAGGTAAGACCGGTATAGAAGAAAGTTTTGAATCAGAGTTAAAAGGTATCAACGGAATAAAAAGGGTAGAAGTAGACTCACTGGGCAATACAACTGATGTATTAGATGAAGTCAAATCTATACCTGGTAACAATATATATTTATCTATAGATTTAAAACTACAAAAGGTAGCAGAAGAGGCTCTTGCTCAAACATTAGACCAAATTAGCAAAGGTGGCACATATGAAAGCCAATGGGGAAATTATTCCTATGGTATCAATAATAGAAAGAGAAGACCTTATATAGCTAACTCTGGTGCCGTAGTAGCTATAGATGTAAAGACTGGACAAGTTTTAGCTAGTGTTAGTTACCCTTCATATGATCCAAACTTATTCTCAACTGGTATATCAAATACTGACTGGGAAAGTTTGTTTCCTGAAAATGAAAACGACCAATTGGCTCCAAGACCATTATATAATATTGTTACTCAAACTGCAGTGCAGCCAGGTTCTGTATATAAGATGGTTACAGGATTAACTGCTTTGGAAAAAGGCCTCTCTCCGACTCTAAAGATACAGGATATGGGTAGAGTTGATATTGGTAGCAGTCAATTTAGATGCTTGATTTGGACGAACAGTGGTAGAACTCATGGATGGGAAAATTTATATGAAGCCATTAGAGATTCATGTAACTATTATTTCTATACATTAGCCTTAGGTTATAACCAAAAAACAGGGGCTGATATAGGAGTACAGATAAGTATAGAAGACATTGCTCAGATGTCAAAAAAACTTGGTCTAAATGACAGGACGGGAATTGAAATAAATATTCCCTATGAAGTTTCGGGAGGAGTTCCAGATCCACAAAGAAAAGTTATCAATACTAAAGCAATGCTTAAATCTTATCTTAATAGAAATATAGAGAAATATTTTAAAGAGGATTTTATATATGATAATGAATATAAACAAGAAGTAATAAATGAAATAACCAGTTGGATAGAATATGAAGAACCGTTGACTAGAGGAGAAGTAGTTAACAGACTTGAAGATTTGGGACTTAATGCAGAAGTAAGACTACCTGGAGAAAGAGAAGGAATAGCAGACAAAATAAAGTACACCTATATAAACTTTGCTGGCTGGAATATAACTGATACATTGAATGTAACTATAGGACAAGGAGCAAATGCCTATACACCTATTCAAATGGCAAACTCTATTGCAATTATGGCTAACGGAGGATATAAACATAAACTCACATTAGTTGACAATGTTAAAAACTACAACAACTCTAAAACATTATATACCCATGAAGTCAATCCAGAAAGGATTGAATTAAATGACTATGAAAATCTAGATCATGTGAAACTGGGTATGAAAATGGTATCAGAAGATGGTACTGCACGAAGAGTATTCCAAAACTTCCCTGTAGATGTGGGTGTAAAGACTGGTACAGCAGAAAAAAGCGGTATAAATCCTTCAACAGGAGACACCTATGACGATTTTGCATGGTTTGTAGGTTTCGCTCCTTATGATGATCCAGAAATTGCTATAGCTGCAGTTTTATTTCAAGGAGGAACTGGTGGATATGCAGGACCAATGGTAAGGGACATAATGGCTGAATACCTTGGTTTAAATGACACAAATGTAGATGATAGCTTACCATATGATAGTTTTATTACAAAATAATACAAAAAATGTGGAAAAATGTTGAGTTTTACTATATTATGGAATATATAGGATTAATATTGTTGATTAAATGGAGGTAATTGATAGGTGAAAAATGATATAATTGCCTTTAAAGGAGTAAAAGAAGGTGTATACTTAGAAATTCTAGGCTCTGATATTGATTTGATTAAAGAAGAATTGAATATAAAGATTACAAAATCACCTAGTTTTTTCCAAGGAGTTAAATTTCTTGGTGTAAAAGGAGAAGATTTAACTCCGGAGAAAATACATGAAATAAGTCTTATTCTAAAATATAAGTACGATTTTGATATTCAATCAGAAGATAATTCGGCAAAAGCAGAAAATGTATCAAATGAATCTTTAGATGTGTCTAAAGAAGGTATGACAAAGTTTTTACATGGAACACTTAGGTCTGGACAAATTATTGAATATAATGGTAATATCGTAGTAGTAGGTGATGTTAATCCTGGGGCGTTTTTAAAGGCAACAGGAAATATCATCGTCCTCGGAACTTTAAAGGGAGTAGCATATGCTGGCTTAGAAGGTGATAATGAAGCAATAGTAGCTGCATATAATCTACTACCAACACAACTAAGGATTGGTGATATTATCGTAAGAGCACCTGATGAAGACGTATCACAATATAAATTACCAGAGGTTGCAAAAATATATAACGGTGAAATTATTATAGAGCCATATTTACCCAATAAATTATAGGGAGGAACATAAATGGATAATGAAAAATTAGGAACTGCCATTGTTATAACATCAGGAAAAGGCGGAGTAGGGAAAACTACAACTAGTGCTAATATTGGGACAGGCCTTGCAATACTAGGATACTCAGTAGTTGTACTAGATGCAGATATTGGACTAAGAAATCTAGATGTAGTTATGGGACTTGAAAATAGAATAGTATATGATATCGTAGATGTGGTTGAGGGGACTTGTAGATTAAAACAAGGATTAATTAGAGATAAAAGATTTGATAAATTGTACTTATTGCCTGCTGCTCAAACAAGAGACAAATCAGCAGTTAAGCCAGAGCAAATGGTTGAACTAGTAAAAGAGCTAAAGCAGGAATTTGATTATATAATAATTGATTCACCAGCAGGAATAGAGCAAGGTTTCCAATACTCTGTAGCTGGAGCAGATTTAGCTATTATTGTCACAACTCCTGAGATATCTGCAGTAAGAGATGCAGATAGAGTAATAGGAATCCTTGAAGCTACAGGGCTAAATAACCCTAGACTTATAATCAATAGGATCAGACCTGAAATGGTTAAAAGAGGAGATATGATGAATAGAGAAGATATAGAGGATATCTTAGCTATTGACTTATTGGGAATAGTACCAGATGATGAAGAAATAGTTATATCTACAAACAAAGGTGAACCTGCAGTTATTGAGAGAAGATCTTTAGCTGGAAATGCATATATGAATATAGCGAAGAGAATTGCTGGTGAAGAAGTAGAATTATTAGATATAGAAAATAATGATGAAGGTAAGTTTAGTAAGATATTAAAATTGATTTTTGGTAAATAAAGGGGGGATAGTCTTGGATCTTTTTAAAATATTTGGCAAGAAGCAAGAGAAAAGCAAAAATGTTGCAAAGGAAAGGCTTAAGTTAGTATTAGTTCATGACAGATCTGACTTATCGCCACAACTTTTAGAGATGATGAAGACAGATATTATAAGAGTCATTTCTGAATATGCAGATATTGATGAGAAAGGTTTAGACATTAAATTAACTAGAATGAAAAAAGATGGTGAAATCACGCCAGTGTCAGCTCTAGTAGCTAATATACCTATAAATAAAATTAAAGATAATAAATAGTTGTCTTATCATTTGATTATTCTGGTATAAAACCTGTACTTAATAAATATTAATATTATTAAGGCAGGTGAGAAGATGAAAAATCGAATAAATAATACATTAAATATTCTAATGAGAAACAGCTCACATATTTTAAGAAAGTTTGCTCGCAAAGGTATTATTGCTGTGAGTATTCTTTTGTTCGTCTTATTAATTAAAGCTCTAAACATTAGACCTACAAACAGCTTACTAGACACTATTAAAAGCTCAATTTATTATGAGTTTAGTATTGTTGAGGATAGTAAAAGAATATTTAATAAAGGCAAAGATTTACTTGACGATTCTGGGCAGATACTAGAAGTTTTTAATCTAGGAGAATCAAATGAATATGAGTACCCATCACCTATTCAAGGAACACTCTATAAGAAATTCGATAAAGATTCAAACAAAGGTATAGATATTAAATCTTACGGAGATCATGAGGCTAAAGCAATTTTAGAGGGCATAGTTAAAGAAGTTGTGCTTACCCAAAACAAAGGATACTTTGTCACAGTTCAAAGTGAAGAATTTGAGCATACATATGGTTATCTATCCAAAAGCTATGTGGCCATAGGGGACATAATTGAATCTCAAGAGTTGATAGGATATTTAGGCACCAATAAGGATGGAGAAAAATATCTGAGATTAGAAATAACACAAAACGGAGAATATAAAAATCCTACAAATTACATTGATATAAAATAGTATACCTCGGCAATAATACTGAGGTATATTATTTTGTGTATTATTGCTATAAATATGGTAAAATAGTATTAAGATTTTTACCTAAGAAAGGATAGATTATGATAAACAAAAAGAAATTAGATAGAATTTTAAATAAAGTGGAAAAGCCCGCTAGATACATTGGAATGGAGCAAAATTCTATAATAAAGAACTTAGATGAAGTTAAAGTAAAGTTCGCGTTTTGCTTTCCGGATGTATACGATGTAGGAATGTCCCATTTAGGACTTCATATATTATACAATCTTATTAATGAAAAGGAAGACTTTGTATGTGAAAGAGTATTTTCACCATGGGTAGATATGGAAGAAGAAATGCGTAAAGAAAACATTCCATTATATACCTTAGAAAACAAAGAAGAAGTCAAAAATTTTGATTTTCTTGGATTTACACTACAATATGAAATGAGCTATACAAATATACTAAATGTATTGGATTTAGCCGGAATCCCTCTATTATCAGAGGTTAGAGGTAATGATGATACAATAATAATTGCAGGAGGTCCTTGTGCATACAATCCAGAACCCCTAGCAGATTTTATAGATATTTTTGTAATAGGTGAAGGTGAAGAAGTCACCTTAGAACTATTAAACAAATATAAAGAGCATAAAGAAAATAATTGGGATAGGGAATTATTCCTAAGAGATGCTTTAAGCATAAAGGGTATATATATACCTAAATTTTACGATGTAAAATATAACACAGATGGTACCTTAAAAGAGATGATACCAACCGTTGATGAAGCACCTAAAGTAATTCAAAAAAGAATGATTCAAGATTTAGATACAATGTTTTCACCTGAAACCATGATAGTACCATATATTGAAACAGTTCATGATAGGGTAGTTCTTGAGTTATTCAGAGGGTGTACACACGGCTGCAGATTTTGTCAAGCAGGAATGCTCTATAGACCAATAAGGGAGAAATCTACTACAAGACTAATGGAATTAGCTGAAAATCTAGTTGAAAATACTGGCTATGAAGATGTATCATTATCATCCCTTAGTACCTGTGATTATAGCCAACTGCAATTATTGGTTTCTAGCTTAATGGAAAAGTTTGAGGACAAAAATGTAGGGGTATCACTGCCATCATTAAGACTTGATTCCTTGAGTATAGATATATTAAAGGAGATAGAAAAGGTAAGAAAAAGTGGTTTGACCTTTGCACCTGAAGCAGGTAGCCAAAGATTAAGAGATGTTATTAATAAAGGTGTAGATGAAGAGGATTTAGTTAATGCTGTTACCTATGCATTTAAAGAAGGTTGGTCTAGAATCAAACTATACTTTATGATAGGATTACCAACAGAAACAGATGAAGATGTACTTGGTATCAAAGAATTATCATATCTAGTAAAAGATATATTCTTTGATAGACCAAAGGAAGAAAGAAAGGGCAATTTCTCAGTAACTGCAAGTGCCTCATGTTTCGTTCCAAAACCATTTACACCATTTCAATGGGTAAAACAAGAGTCAATAGATGAATTTAGAAGAAAAGCTTATTTAGTAAAGGATAGCATAAGAGATAACAAAGTAACATTTAGCTATCATGATGCTGAGTTAAGCTATGTTGAAGCAATATTTGCTCGTGGTGATAGAAGATTGTCAAAACCTCTATTAGAAGCATGGAAGAAGGGTTGTAGATTTGATGGCTGGAGTGAACACTTCAAATATGATGTATGGCTACAAGCTTTTGAAGATACAGGTATAGATGGAGATTTCTTTGCCACAAGAGAAAGAGATAAGGACGAAGTATTCCCATGGGACTTTATAGATATAGGCGTAAGCAAAAAGTATCTATATAAAGAATACCAAAAAGCCATATCAGCTGAAACTACCAATGATTGTAGATTAGCTTGTACAGGATGCGGTATAAAGGATTGTACAATGAGAGGTGTTTTCAATTGATATTAAGAGTTAAATTCAACAAGAAAAATTATTTAAAATATATAGGTCATTTAGATTTGCTAAGATTATTTCAAAGGACATTTAAAAGAGCGGATATACCTGTTAAATATTCAGAAGGGTTCAACCCTCATCCAAGATTTTCTATTGCAAATCCACTTTCAGTTGGAGTCCAAGGTGAAGAAGAATATATGGACATTGAATTAACTGAAAAGATAGATCCACAAGACTTTAAAGATAGAATGAATTATATATTGCCTCAAGATATTCAAATATTAGACTCAACATATCCTGAGGATACTAAGTCAATAGCAGGAAGCTTATCTTGGGCTAATTATGAGATTATATTTGATATAAATAAAGACATAAATATTGAAGGTATTAATGATATTATAAACAGCTGGTTAAAAGAAGAAGAGATTATAATTTCTCGTCTAAGAAAAAAAGGTAAGAGAAAGATAATGAAAGAAGAAAATATCAGACCTTTAATTGATAAAATTGAGATAGTGGGTAAGATAGAGTATGAAGTAACACTTCAAGCAATGCTTAAAGTAGGAGAAAATGGTAATCTTAGACCAGTAGACTTTATTCAAGCTTTAAGTAGTATCGATGAATTAGGTATGGATGTTGACTCAGTTTCAATAACAAGAAAAGCATTATATATAGAGGACAGGGACAAATTATTCAAACCAATATAAAATGGGAGAGAAACGTAAATGAATTATATTTTCATTAGCTCCAAAGATGGAACAAATAAAGTAGGCATCGTTGAAGACAATAGACTTGTAGAATACTATACTGAAGAGGAAGATTATGAAAAACTTGTAGGTAATGTATATAGAGGTAGAGTTGAAAACGTCCTAAAAGGTATGGGTGCAGCCTTTGTTGATATCGGAGAAGGTAAAAATGCATACCTTAATGTTAAAGATGCCTATAATAAGGAGCAACTCCAATCCCATAAGAGTTATACAATAGATCAAGTCCTAAAATCTGGAGATGAAGTTATTGTTCAGGTAATCAAAGAAGCACTAGGAGCAAAGGGCCCTAAAATCACTACACATATTAGTATACCTGGCAGATGTATAGTACTTACGCCTTATTCAAATGATATCAATATATCCAGAAAAATTAAGGATAGTACTGAAATCAAGAGACTTAAATCTATAGGAGAAAACATAATAAAAAATGATATTGGGCTAATATTTAGAACTAATTCACAAGATGTAAGCGAGGATTTATTATCTAGCGAATACAATGAACTTTTGAATATAAATGAAAAAATAGAAACCCAAAGAGGATTTTTGCCAACTCCTAAGCTTATATATAAAGAAATGGATTTAGTCTATAAAATAGTAAGAGATACATTTAATGAAAGAGACTATCAAATAATTGTTAACAACAAAGAAGTATATAATCATATTTTAGAATTGGGATATTTTTATTCATATTCTGTAGAAAATAGGATTGTCCTTGATGAAAGCTTTTGTATAGAAGAGAATAAGAAGATCCAAGAAGATATTGGAGATGCTTTTAATAGAAAAGTTAGGCTTAACAGTGGTGGATATATAGTAATCGACGAAACCGAAGCATTGACAGCAATAGATGTGAACACTGGTAAATATATAGGAGCATTATCCCTAAGAGATACAGTACTTAAAACAAACTTAGAAGCAGCAGAGGAGATAGCTAGGCAGATTAGACTAAGGGATATCGGTGGAATAATTATAGTAGACTTTATCGATATGAAGAAGAAAAAAGACGTATCAACTGTATTAACCAGTTTAGCAAATAGTTTTAAAATGGATAGAAACAAACCAACTATAGTAGGACTTACAAAACTAAATCTAGTTGAAGTAACTAGGAAGAAAATTAGACCTACTTTGGATAATACTATCTCCATAAAGTGCCCAACTTGCTTGGGAAGAGGTAGAATACAGAAATGACTCATATATCACTATAAAACTAAATTATAAAAATAATTGACAAAAGCATGTATATTTGTTAAACTATTTTGGTGTAGAGCCGCTCAATTTAGGTTTTCAAGCATAGCACCTAATATTGGCGAGACTAGGTTAGAGGAGGTGCCCCAATATGTACGCTGTTATAGAAACAGGAGGCAAGCAATATAGAGTTCAAGAAGGAGATACTCTATTTGTTGAAAAATTAGAAGCTGAAGTAGGAGAAACTGTATCTTTTGATAAAGTTCTTATTTTATCAAAAGAAGGTGAATTACTAGCAGGTAAGCCTTATGTAGAAGGTGTAAAAGTCGAAGGCAATGTTGTAGAACAAGGCAAAGCTAAAAAAATTGTTGTTTTCAAGTATAAAGCTAAAAAGAACATCAGAAAGAAAACTGGCCATAGACAACCATTTACAAAGATCAAAATTGAAAAGATAGTTGGATAATTATGATCAATATAAAAATCTTTAGAAATAAAGATAATATAATTGGTTTTAAAATTAAAGGACATGCAAACTTCGCCGAATACGGTGAAGATATTGTATGTGCAGCAATTTCAGTTTTATCACAGACATCCTTGATGGCATTAGTTGAAGTTTGTGGCATAGAAGAAAGCAAACTACACTATAGTATAGATGATAAAACGGGATTCTTAGAAGTTAATTTACCTAAAAACATAGATATAGAAAGTCTAGAAAAAAGTCAAATTGTTTTAAAAACTTTTGAATTAGGAGTTAAATCCATTATTGAAAGTTACCCAAATAATGTGGCTCTCAACAATAGGGAGGTGTAATAAATGATTAAGTTAAATTTACAATTATTTGCTTCTAAAAAGGGAGTAGGTAGCTCCAGAAACGGTAGAGATAGTGAAGCTAAGAGATTGGGTGTTAAAAGAGGAGACGGCCAATTTGTACTAGCTGGAAATATATTGGTTAGACAAAGAGGTACAAAAATTCACCCAGGAACAAACGTTGGAAAAGGTAGCGATGATACGCTTTTCGCAACAGTAGATGGAGTAGTTAAATTCGAAAGAATGGGTAGGGATAGAAAGAAAGTTAGTGTATATCCTCAAGAAGAATTAGCGTAAATTTTAAAGCTTGCCTAAATGGCAAGCTTTTATTTTACTTAATGCGAAATCGGGGACGGGTCCCAATTTCGCATTGCTAGTCCCATAATATTTAAATAATAATTTGTTATACTAAATACTACAATTGGGTAAATACTAATAGAAAATAATTTTAAGGATGATGAGTTTATGTTTATAGATAAAGCCAAAATCACCGTAAAAGGTGGTAAAGGTGGAAACGGTATAGTAGCATGGAGAAGAGAAAAATTTGAGCCCTCAGGAGGACCTTACGGTGGAGATGGGGGAAACGGTGGCTCTATAATTCTAAAGGCAGATGAAGGGATTAGAACCCTTATGGACTTTAGATACAAAAGACATTACTCTGGTGAAAATGGAGAAGACGGTAGAACAAAGAAACAATTTGGTAAAGCAGGCCAAGATATAATCATAAGAGTTCCAGTTGGTACATTAGTAAAAGATGAAAAATCAGGAAAAGTAATAGTTGACTTAAAAGAAAAAAATCAAACCTTCGTAATAGCTAAGGGTGGACGTGGAGGAAGGGGTAATGCAAAGTTTGCTACTGCTACAAGACAAGCACCAGGATTTGCAGAACCAGGAACCAAAGGTCAAGAAAGAGAAATTGTATTAGAGTTAAAATTACTAGCAGATGTTGGTCTAATTGGTTTTCCTAATGTAGGTAAATCAACTATTTTATCCATGCTTTCAGAAGCAAAACCTAAAATAGCAAACTATCATTTTACAACATTACAACCAAATCTGGGAGTAGTTAGAGTTGAAGATGAAAAGAGCTTTGTTTTAGCGGATATACCAGGCCTGATAGAAGGAGCATCTGAAGGAATAGGTTTGGGTCATGATTTCCTTAGACATATTGAAAGGACAAGAGTATTAGTCCATGTATTAGATGCATCAGGTATAGAAGGTAGAGACCCAGTTCAGGATTTTTACACTATTAATGATGAGCTTTTCCAATATAATGAAAGATTAAAGAATAAACCACAGATAATTGTAGCTAACAAAATGGATATACCTGAAGCAGAAGAAGGTCTAGCTAAAATCAAATCAGAATTTGAAGCACAAGGTATAAAGATATTTGAAACTTCTGCAGCTACAGCTAAAGGTGTAAATGATTTAAAATACGCTATTTGGGATCTTCTATCAAATTATGAAGGTGAATATGAGACCTTTGATGAAGAGTATGAGGAAGAAATAGAGTATATAGAAGAAGAAACAGTAATTGTAAGAAAAGAAAATGATATGTATATAGTAGAAGGTAGTTATGTTGAAAATCTATTAGAATCAATCTATTTTGATGATGTTGATTCAGTAAGATTCTTCCAAGAATCTATTAGAAAAAAAGGTATAATAGAAGAATTAGAAAACTTAGGAATAGAAGAAGGAGATTCAGTAATTATTGCTGGATATGAATTCGAATTTTTCCATTAAAGGAGTGAAATTATTGTTAACAGGTAAACAAAGATCTTATCTTAAGAGTCTGGCACATAATATAGACCCGCTTTTTCAAATTGGGAAAAATGGTTTAACAGACAACTTTCTTAAACAAGTAGAGGAAGCATTAGAAACTAGAGAATTAATAAAGAT
This sequence comes from Tissierellaceae bacterium, assembly GCA_031460505.1. GTDB lineage: Bacteria > Bacillota > Clostridia > Tissierellales > Tissierellaceae > JAAYTL01. The sequence continues at coordinate 442,141 of JAVKTT010000002.1, read as the reverse complement.
AAAGATATTACAAAACAGCATCCTAGATCCAGCAGAAACTGCAAATGAAATCTGTGACGCTACAGGAGCAGAGTTTGTACAAAGTATTGGAAGTAAATTTGTTATATACAAAGAATCTCAAGAAAACAAAAAAATTCAGTTACCATAATGCGACATGGGACGGTATCTCTGTAGCATGCGACAAAGTAGAACCGTCCCCGATTGTCGCACATAAAGGGGAATTCTTATGAAAATCGGGATAATGGGTGGGACATTTAATCCCATCCATCATGGTCATTTAATCTTAAGTGAATATATTAGATCCATAGCAAATCTAGATAAAATTATATTTATACCTACTGGTACTCCACCTCATAAGGATAATAAAGAGGTGTTAGATGGTGTAACTAGGCTTAAAATGGTAGACTTGGCTATAAAGAGCAACCCTTACTTCGTTTCATCAGATATAGAAGTAAAAAGACCTAGTACAACCTATACCATAGATACAGTCATGGAACTAAAGGAAGTTTACCATGACTCAGAACTATACATGATTGTAGGTGCTGATACATTGTTATCCCTATACACTTGGAAGGATTTCGCTAAAGTTTTATCCCAAGTGAATTTTATAGTTGCAGATAGACTAGGATTAAATGATAATGATGTGCATAAAGAAATAGAAAGATTAAATAAGAAATATAACTCAGAAATAATAAGTATAGATAGTCCAGTAATAGACATTTCTTCAACAGTAATACGCAGTAGATTGAAAGAAAATCTATCAATAAAGTATCTAGTACCTGATACAATAGAAGAATATATTTTAAAGAACAATCTTTATAGATAGGATGAATTAATATGTTAAACATTGATAAAAATATATTGGACGCCCTGTTAGAGGATACTGGAGAACATAGGCTCAATCACACACTTAGGGTTGTTGAAGAAGCAGAAAAATTAGCGATTACGCATAATATTGATAAAGATAAAGCGGCCATAGCCGCATTACTACATGATTGTGCTAAATTGTGGGATAAAAAGAAATTATTGAAAATGGCATATGACTTTGATATAATACTAAATGATGTAATGAAGCACAATCATCAGCTAATTCACGGTCCTTTAGGTGCTAAAATAGCTAAAAATAAATATAACATAGAAGATTCGGATATACTAAATGCTATAAAATATCATACAACAGGTAGAAAAGATATGTCTCAACTTGAAAAATTGATATATATTGCAGACTACATAGAGCCAAGCCGAAAATTTGATGGAGTTGATAAGGTACGTCAATTAGCATATGAAGATTTAGATAAAAGTATTCTTATTGCTATGGATGAAACTATCATATATTTAGTAAAATATAATAGATTAATATCACTGGATACAATTGAAGCAAGAAATCAATTAAAAATTAATTTAGATTATAAGGAGGGATTGAATGAGTAAAGAAGTTGAAAAAAAACTTTCGATAATCACTGATGCGATTGATGATAAAAAAGGAATCGATATAAAAGTCATGGATATCTCTGGTTTAACTACAATAGCAGATTACTTTGTTATAGTCAGCGGAAATTCGTCAGTACAAGCTCAAGCTATAGCTGATGGAATCGACGATAAGATGGCTGAAAATGGCTATGAAAAAACGGCTAGAGATGGTTACCAAAGTGGTAGATGGATTTTATTAGATTATGAAGATATAATAGTTCATATTTTCCATAAAGAAGAAAGAGATTACTATAAACTAGAGAGATTATGGACTGAAGATAGAGAAACCAACTAAGGATTAAAAGGAGGTGACAATATGGCATTAGAAATCGTAGCTACTAAGAAAGCTCCGGGTGCAGTAGGACCTTATTCACAAGCTATCAAAGCTGGTAATATGATCTTTACTTCTGGACAATTACACATCAATCCTGAAAACGGAGAGCTAATCAAAGGTGATATCCAAGCACAAACTAAACAAAGTTTAGAAAACGTTAAAGCGATACTTGAAGAAGCAGGCGCTACTTTAGAAGATGTAGTTAAAACAACTGTATTTTTAACTGATATCTCTAAATTTGGTTTAGTGAATGAAGTTTACGGAGAGTATTTCAGCAATCATAAACCTGCAAGAAGTTGTGTTGCTGTAAAAGAATTACCTTTAGGCGGAGAAGTAGAAATCGAAGTAATAGCAATTATCTAATAAGAAAACCTGACCAATAGCGGCCAGGTTTTTTTAATTAAAGTTATTATAACTGTAAACTCTACTACTTCTACGTCTTCTTCTTTTCTTAGATTTATTGAATAGATAAACTGACCTCAATATAATCATCAAAGCAAATACAACTAAATACCACTTATCTAGAATACGTTGATATAGCTTAACAGGAGGTACTTCTGACACATCTATAGTAGATACCAAATCCCCTGATCCAATAAGTGTTTCATCAAGATAATATTCTACATTTCCTACAATATCACCTTTTGTTACAGGTGCTTTTATATTTTCGTTTATATTTATCTTTCTTGTAATTCTACCTGCATCTTCTGATTTTAGAGTATAATTTACATCTTTGTCAATTACTATAGATGCATAAGGAAGAGTCCCATTTTCTATCTCTACATTATCAATAAATTCATTTGCGTGTCCTACAACAATCTTATCAAAACTATTAAATCCATAATTAAGTAACTTATGAGTATCGGCATATACTTCTGTACCATTTGATTTTAACACAACAGTTAATAATTTTTGACTATTTCTCTCAGCCAATGTAACCAAACAATTACCAGCATCTCCAGTATAGCCCGTCTTTCCAGCAATTACTCCATCGTATTTAATAGGAACAGTTCTACCATTAAGATTAATAGTATTATTACCATAGAAGAAACTATTCGTAGAATAAAGATATCTTGGTTCAGTCTTTTTGTTTGTAGGCTCTATAGTATAACTACTTTTACTTGAAAGCTCTCTAAAGTAATCATTTGCCATAGCGTATTGTGCAATTAACGATAAATCATAAGCTGTGGTATAGTGATTATCATCATGAAGTCCATTTGGGTTTGCGAAATTAGTATTTAAAGCACCTAATTCTTTTGCCTTTTGATTCATCATTTCTACAAAACCTTCAATAGAACCAGCCACATGTTTACCTAGAGCTAAAGCTGCGTCGTTCGCTGAAGCGATCATTAATGCATGTAGTAAATCTTCAAAAGACATCTGCTCATCATAATCAAGGGCAATATGACTTCCATATGTAAGACTAATCACTTCTGGGTCTACAGTTACCATATCATCCATTTTATCAAATTGAAACCCGTGTTCAATTGCTAAAATTGCTGTCATAATCTTAGTAGTACTAGCTGGATATAATTTCTCATGCATGTTTTTCTCATATAGAACTGCGCCACTATCATAATCAATAAGTATAGCACCATTACCAATTATATTTAAGTTTTCCTGAGCATAACTATATGTGTTTAATAAAAGCATTATTACTAGGAATAATATAAACTTCCTCTTCAAGTCATCAACCCCTTAATTTTGTTATTACCATTATAGCAAAAAAACTATGGAATTTTAAGGGTAAATAAATAAATTATAAAAGAAGGAATTTTCAAATATATATAGAATACTTTAGATAAGAATATTTCTCGAAATAGGAGGCAAACATGAAAGATTACTTTACAAGAAAAGAACAAATCGTTATACTAGTAATTGTTTTAATTGTAGGATCTATTGGAGGTATTAGACTAATCTCAAGTAATAAGTTTAAGAGTAATGAAGAACCCTTAGAAATATTAAATCAAGATATAAATATAGATACAGTTGATTACATAGAAGAAGAGATAATCATCATGGTTCACATAAGTGGACAAGTCTATAACCCAGGATTAGTAGAATTAAAATCAGGCTCAAGAGTTAAAGATGCAGTAGATTTAGCAGGTGGATTGAAAAAAGAAGCAGATATTGATAGAATTAACTTAGCTAAAAAATTGGAAGATGAAGAGAAGATATATGTGCCTAAAAAAGGAGAGGATATTGATGTTGAAATCTCTTCTTCAAGCGATAATCTATCATCCAATAGTGGTGGAAAAGTTAATATAAATACTTGCTCAAAAGAGCAGCTTGTGGATCTACCAGGAATAGGAGAAGTTACAGCAACAAAAATTATAGATTATAGAAATTCTAACCAATTTAAGTCAATAGAAGATATAATGAATGTATCAGGAATTGGAGTAAAAAAGTTTGAAGGTTTAAAGGATTTTATAATAGTTAAGTAAGGGGTGACATAATGGATAAGAGGCTTACACAATTAGTAAAATCATCTGGCTGAGCGGCTAAAATCGGTCCCGATATACTGGCGCAGGTCTTGCGTCAACTACCAAAAACAAATGATAAAGATTTACTTGTAGGACTAGATTCATCAGATGATGCAGCAGTATTTAAAATCAATGATACTACAGCAACTATACAAACTCTGGACTTTCTAACACCAGTAGTAGATGACCCATATACTTTTGGGCAAATTGCTGCAGCCAACTCTTTAAGCGATATATATGCTATGGGAGGTACACCAAAACTGGCAATGAATATAGTATGTTTCCCAGATTGTCTACATCCACAGGTATTAAGTGAGATACTAAGAGGCGGCTACGATAAAGTAATTGAAGCAGAAGCTTTAGTAGTAGGAGGACACAGTGTGTCAGATGATGAGCCCAAATATGGTCTGTCAGTTACAGGTTTTGTCCATCCAGATAAGGTTCTTACCAATAGCAATGCAAAACCGGGTGATGTAATTATCCTAACAAAACAGTTAGGACTAGGTATTATAAACACAGCAATAAAAGGTGAAATTGCAGATCAATCAAGCTATGAAGAAGCTATTAAAGTAATGACTACCTTAAACAAATATGCTAAAGAAGCTATGGATAAAGTGGGAATGGTAAATAGTGTTACAGATATTACAGGATTTGGACTATTAGGCCATGCGCTAGAGATGGCTGAAGGCAGTCAAGTATCTATTGTAATCGATTCAAGTAAAGTTCCCTATATATCAAAGGCAAAAGAATATGCAAGTATGGGATTAGTACCTGCGGGTGCATACTCAAATAAGAACCACATTGGGGATAAGGTTAGTTTTAAAGAGGGTATATCAAATGCCATAAAAGATATTCTATATGACCCACAAACATCTGGTGGGTTATTGATTTCATTACCAAAAGAGTATGCTGATAAGTTAATGGAAGCTCTTGGTAATTCTCCAACACAATGTGCTATAATTGGAGAAGTAGTAGAAAAACAAGAAACCTATATTATTGTACAGTAATAAAAGAGGAAGTGATTTGATTCTATGAATACAAACCTATATACATTTCTTCCAAAGGTGGATGAAGTATTAGATAATCAGTCTATTAAAGAGTTATTAAATAAAATTCCTAGAAAAATCGTTGTTGATTCAATAAGAAATGAGTTAGAGAACTTAAGATCAAAGATAAAAAATGACAATATAAACAAAGAAGATTTACTTAAAGAGATTGACTCACTTGTATTAAATATAGTATCCAGAGCAAATAATCTAGATAAATACAATCTAAGAAAAGTAATCAATGGAACAGGGACAATCATTCATACTAACCTAGGAAGATCCCCACTAAATGATAAAATACTTCAGCATGTAAATGAAGTGGCAAATAGCTACTCAAACTTAGAATATGACTTGGAAACAGGTCAAAGGGGCTCTAGGTATTCCATTGTAGAATCAATAATATGTGAAATCACTGGTGCAGAAGCTGCAATGGTTGTTAATAACAATGCAGCAGCTGTACTTTTAACCCTAAGTACATTGTCCAAAGACAAAGAAGTTATAGTTTCTAGAGGAGAATTAGTAGAAATAGGAGGTTCTTTTAGAATTCCAGATGTAATGGAACAAAGTGGAGCAACTTTAGTAGAGATAGGTACAACTAATAAAACCCATTTATGGGATTATGAAAAAGCAATCAATGAAAATACCTCTGCACTACTTAAAGTTCATACTTCTAATTATAGAATATTAGGATTCACATCATCAGTATCAATAAAAGAACTACTAGAACTAAAGATAAAATATAATATTCCAATAATCGAGGATTTAGGTAGTGGGGTACTAATAGATTTATCCAAGTATGGAATAGACTATGAGCCAACAGTACAGAATTCCTTATCAAACGGTGTAGATGTAGTAACATTTAGTGGAGATAAGCTATTAGGTGGGCCTCAAGCGGGGATAATAGTCGGCAAGAAGGAGTATATATCTCAAATGAAAAGAAATCCTCTCACAAGGGCATTTAGAGTCGATAAGTTCACCATAGCAGCCCTAGAAGCCACACTAAAATATTATTTAGATGAAAGCACAGCTATAAAAGAAATACCCACATTAAATATGTTGACCATGTCAATAAATGAAATATATAATAAAGCTCTAGACTTATTAAAAATGATACAAAATAATAATTTAGATGAAATACTAAATATAGAAATAGAAGATAGTTACTCAGAAGTTGGCGGTGGTTCGCTACCTCTAGAAGAACTACCTACTAAATGTATCACCATCAATTCAAAAAACTATAGTGCAGAAACAATAGAAAGAGCTTTAAGAAACTATGATACACCTATCATCACAAGAATCTATAAGGATAAAATATATATAGACTTAAGAACAGTAAAACGTGAAGAGTTCTATATGATAGTAGAAAGTTTAAAACAATTGTAGGGAGGCAACTTAGGTCGCCCGTTTTAGTCTTTATTTTTAATAAAGGGGTGCAACATATGAAACATATAATAATCGGTACTGCTGGACATATAGACCATGGAAAAACAACATTAATAAAGGCGCTAACAGGTAGAAACACAGACCGTTTAAAAGAAGAACAAAAGAGAGGTATTTCTATCGACTTAGGCTTTACATATTTTGATTTGCCAAGTGGTCAACGTGCAGGGATTATAGATGTTCCTGGACATGAAAAATTTATTAAAAATATGCTTGCTGGTGTCATGGGAATGGACATCGTTTTATTAGTAGTGGCAGCAGATGAAGGAATTATGCCACAAACAGTAGAACATCTATCCATACTAAATTTATTAGGAATAAAAAAAGGATTCGTAGTACTTACAAAAGCAGATTTAGTAGATGAAGAATGGATAAACTTAGTAGAAGAAGAGGTAATGGAAGAGATTAAAGGAACCTTCCTTGAAGGCAGTCCTATTATAAAGGTATCTTCAACTAAGAAAAGTGGTATCCAAGAAGCAATCAATTTAATAGACAAATATGTCAGTGAAATAGAAGATAGGGATGTAACAGATATGCCTAGGCTTCCAGTAGATAGAGTATTCACTGTATCTGGATTTGGTACTGTAATCACAGGGACTCTACTTTCGGGTTCTCTAAAAATTGGAGACGAAATTCAGATTTACCCGGGAAATAATGTAGCTCGAATTAGAACCTTACAAGTCCATGATGCTGATACGGATATAGCATATGCAGGCCAAAGAGTAGCAACAAATCTAGCAGGTATAAAAAAGGATCAGATAAATAGAGGAGATATACTAGCTCCAGTAGAGCAAATGAGATCAACTAGAATGCTAGATGTAAAGATAAAGCTATTAGAAAATATTGATAGAGAAATCAAAACAAGAACAAGGCTTAGGTTGTATTTAGGTACTAAAGAATTATTTTGTAGAATAGTCTTACTAGATAAAGAAGTATTAGGTCCTGGAGAAGAAGCTTATGCACAGCTTAGATTAGAAGAAGAAATAGTAGCAAAACGTGAAGATAGATTCATTATCAGGTTTTATTCACCTATGTTTACAATAGGTGGTGGTATGGTGCTAGATCCTAATCCAGATAAAAAGAAAGCAATGGACGAAAAGGTAATAGAAGAATTAAAGATCAAAGAGCAAGGAAATCAAGAAGATATAATAGAAAATATCATTAAGGAAAAAAGTAATGAATTTTTATCCATTAAAGAATTAGCAGCTATCACATCAATATTTGAAGATAGACTAGTAGAGGAAATTCGCAAGCTAAACAGCAAAGGCAAAGTAATATTATTCAATTTAACAAAGGACACATATGTAGTTCACATAAAGTATTATAATGAAATAAAAGAAATGATAGTTAAAGAACTCCAAGATTTCCATCATAAATATCCATTAAGAGTTGGAATGCCTAAGGAGCTAATCAGAAGAAAACTTCTTAAAAATGCACCAAGTAGGGTTGGAGAGCTATTCTTCCAAAGGTTAATAGATACAGATATATTAGTTCAAGAAATGGAAGTTGTAAGATTACATGAATTTAAGATAGAATATAACCCTGAGCAATTAAGAATAAAAGATGAAATTATAAAGAAATTAGAATATAATCAATATATGATTCCAAAATCAGCTGAAATATTAGATAGTTTAAACTATAAAAAAGATGAATCACAAGAAGTCTTCAATTCGATGGTAAGTTTGGGAGAAATACAACGTTTGGATGAAGAAGTATATATCTTAAAAGATATGTATGATAAAGCAAAGGACAAATTAAAAGATTATATAATCAATAATAGAAGTATTACAGTTGCTGAATTTAGAGATTTATTAAATACAAATAGAAAGATAGCTTTAACATTATTAGAATCATTTGACCAACAAGGTATAACCAAAAGGGAAGATAATAAACGGATCTTGACAAGTGATTGAAGCAAAATTATGAGGTGAGGGAATGAATGACAATGTTTTAATTGTCGATGATGACAAGACTTTTGCAGAAAGCATAAGATATACTCTGCAAAAAGATAGATTTAATATAGAGATTATAAAAAATGGGAAAAGCTTAAAAGAAAAAATAGAAAGCAATAATTATAAATTAGTATTAATAGAACCTGAGACTCCAGGCATTCAAGGAGTAGATGTATGTAAATCAATAAGAGAGATTTCAACAATTCCACTGATAGTAATTTCACAAAACAATAATGATATAAATAAGATACTAGCATTTGAATACGGTGCAGATGATTATTTAGTAAAACCATTCAATATATTAGAATTAAAGGCTAGGATAAATTCATTATTTAGAAGAATGAGCTACAAATCGACGGATGAAGATAATTATCTTATACATTATGGTGAATTTACCATAGATGCAATTAGAAGAAGAATACTATATCATGATAATGACTTGAATCTTACAGGAAAAGAGTTCGATTTGTTTTATGTATTATCTACAAATCCAGGTAAAGTATTTACAAGAGAAGAGCTATTAAAGCAGATCTGGGGATATGAATACTTTGGTGATTTGAGAACTGTAGATGTTCATATTAGAAGAATTAGAGAAAAAATAGAGAAAAGCAACACTGACAATCAATACATTGCAACTAAATGGGGAGTTGGATATTTCTTTATAGTACAATAATGATTTATATATCCTATGGGTTAAATGTACCTGTAGGATTTTTTTAAATTAATAATAATTTAATAGATAAATTGAATACACAAAATTGAGAAGAAAAATGCTCTAACCTCATGGTATAATTTAGAAAATACCACCTGATACATCAAAACTCTAAAGGAGGCAAAAAAATGAATGAAGACGAGATGTGGAGCGCGGTATGTACAAATGATGATTCATATGATGGAATCTTTTTTTATGCAGTTAAGTCTACAGGAATTTTTTGTCGACCTTCCTGTAAATCAAAAATACCAAAACGTGAAAATGTTTGTTTTTTTAATACTGCTAAAGAGGCAAAAACAAATGGGTTTCGTCCTTGTAAAAGGTGCAGAAGTGACCTTCTAGAATATGAGCCAATTAAGGAAATTGCAGAAAAGTTGAAACAAATATTGGATAACTCTTTTCATAAGGAATGGAAAATTAACCAAGAACTAAAATCTTTAGGTCTATCTCAACGTAGAATGATTGAAATTTTTAGAGGAGAATATGGAGTAACACCATCTGAATATGTAACAAATTTACGTTTAGAAGAGGCAAGACAAATGCTTAAAAACACTAACAAAGAAATAATAGATATTGCTTATTATGTTGGATTTAACGCATTATCAACCTTTTATAGACTTTTCAAAAAGAATATGGGTTTATCTCCTGCAGCATATAGGAAGGAGTATCTAAACATCAAAGGAGGAGCAGTAATAAATGGAGAAAGCTAGAATTCCGAGCATTAAAATATCTGAAATAGATATGAACAAATGTTACTTTAACCCTGGTTGTGCACTAAGTACTTATAAACCAGAATCTGAGCATAAAATATTGGAGATATTAAATAAATATTTTGGATTAGGAAAGATACAATTACATAATATTTGTTGCCATCATGATCCACAACTACCTAAAGGTTCAACTATAATCAATAATTGTGCTGGTTGTGATAGAAGATATAGGTCATTATATGATGGAATACAAACTATATCCCTATGGGAAATCTTGAGTAGTATTGATAATCTACCAGTACCAGACCACTCTGGATTAACTGTTTCTGTACAAGATTCTTGTTCCTATAGGCCAAAGCCTCAAGTACACGCAGCAGTTAGAAGTATTTTACGAAAAATGAATATAAATATAGTAGAGTCCAAATATAGTGGAACAAAGTCTATTTGTTGTGGTGATAATTTTTATCCAAAACTTCCAATTGAGAGAGTTACAGAATTACAGAAAAAACGTGCTTCTCAAATGCCTTGCCAAGATGTTGTAGTTTATTGTGTTTCTTGTATTAAATCTATGGCAATTGGTGATAAAACTCCACATCATATGGTAGATCTTATTTTAAATGAAGCAACTGACCCACAGGAAACTAGGATTGATGTATACCATGATGAATTAAATAAATATATAGCAGAGCATTAATTAACAAACTTCAAAGAGGAAAATGTTATTTGACAATTATGTAAAAAATATGTAATATATCTTTATGGGCGTATCTTAACGCCCTATATATATGGGGATGGATGGGTGCTGGTGTGCCCTCTGGTCTTCAAAACCAGTGCGAGGGGTTAGGAGCCTCTTGGGTGAGTTCGATTCTCACACATTCCCGCCAAACGTGAATTAGAGCCTTAGGGCTCTTTTGTTATGTTTACTTAAGCAAATAACTGACCATTATATAGAATATATAAAAGGAGGATTTTTATGGGTATTTTTGATGGAATGATGGGCAATGCTTCTGAGGTTAATCTTAGTTCTGTAGCTAATGAATATAGCAAGGTATTAGCCGAAGGAGAAAAGATTGAAAGAGCTTACCGTCTTATAAGAGATATGTTTATATTTACCAATAAGAGACTAATCTTAGTTGATAAACAAGGTGTAACTGGAAAGAAACAAGAGTATCATTCGATTCCTTATAAAAATATTCAACACTTTAGTATTGAGACAGCAGGTCATTTAGACTTAGATGCAGAACTAAAGATATGGTTATCCGGAGGAACGTTAATCGAAAAGCAGTTTAATAAGAGTTTGGATATATATGAAGTTCAATCAGTGTTAGCAAAGTATGTATTATTTTAATGTAAGTTCCTGCTAATTAGAGCCCAAGGGCTCTTTTTTAAACCCTAAGATTCCTCGACAAGCTCACCTAAAAAATCTCTCTTTTTCATAATTTAACTAGTACCAAAACACACCTTAATCTATATAAATAATATAAGCACTAAAATATAAAAAGGAAGGTGTGCTATCAATGAGCAATTTTAGATTTTTAGATATATATGAATTAACCACAGAATTAGATAATTATAAATTTAAGCAGCTTCATGTGCATCACACATGGAAACCAACCCATAGAAATTTCACAGGGGACAACCATATAGCCATGCAACAGGGTATGAAAAATTATCACACAATTACGCTGGGTTGGGCAGATATTGGTCAACATTTAACATTGTTTCCTGATGGTAAGTGGCTTACTGGAAGACCATTTGCATCTACTCCAGCAAGTATAAAAGGGTGGAATACAGGAGCATTAGCAGTAGAAATGGTAGGGAATTTCGATACTCCTAATTCTGGAGTATATAATAGTTTAGGTTATGACAAACTACAAGGTAGACAAAAAGAAGAAATACTAAAGCTCATAAAATACTTCTTAGACAAATATGGTGAAGATGCAGTAGTATTTCATAGGGACAATCCAACTGCAGGTAAAACTTGTCCTGGAACTTCTTTGAATCGAGTATCATTGATACAGGAAGCAAAGGAGTTAGGTAAAATAGAAAAACCACATTGGGGTGAAAAATATTATAACAATCTAAAAATAAAGGGCATTGTACTAGATGAAAAAAGGTATGATGATTATATGACCCGTGCTGAAGCCATGGCTTTAGCAGATAAAGTTGCAGATTGGGTAATTAAATTAAAGTCATTATAAAATTTTTAAAAATAAAAATTACAAAAAACACCTCCTATTAAATAACTAATTCTTGGTTATAATAAATCTTATCTAGGAGGTGTTTTTAATTGAAAAAAGTAAAAATGAAAATACTAATTGTTTTAATAATAATACTTTCAATTAGCTTGATTTCTGCGTGTACACAAAACAACAATGACACAAATGATAATAATACTGGTCAAGACACTCAAGATGGCCAAAATGGTAATAATGGTACAGTCGTTGTACCACCAAATCCTGATCAAGATGTAGATTTAACACAAAGGCTATTAGATGATGAAGATATATCAGATGGACAAATTTATATTCGTGATGAATGGGCAATAGGTGCAATAATTTTAGAAGACAATGTTTCAAAAGATAGAGCCCAAGAAATAGCCCAGCAGTATGCAGAAGAAATAAAGAATAAATATAATGATAAAAAGGTCAATGTACAAGTAATTCTAAATGGCGAAAATGTAGCTAATATTGAACTTTAACCAATTTTCTCATAGTATATTTGGACAATTAAGTGCAAAATATAATATAGAATCTATATTATAAGGAGGTTAGACAATGAAAAAAGGATTGATACCAACAGTACTAGGAACAGCAGTAACAGGAGCAGCAATTTACTCAAGAGCGCCACATTTGACAATGAGGAAAATAAGAAAAATGGATATGGAATCAATGGTAGCGACAGGTCTATTAGGATTTGGGTTAGCCCATGTAGTATTGGGTTCAATTGATTTAATGAGAAAATAGATTAGGCGGGGAGAAATCCCTGCTTTTTTAATGCATAAATTTTAAGTAAAAAAATATGATTAAAATACGTATTGGGGGTATAAAGAGACTATATCTTATGATAGAATAAACAAAGTGAAAGGGAGGTATCACCAATGAATATAGTAAATTTAATTGATGTATCAATCCCAATAGCCTTTTTAGCTGGATTCATATCATTTTTTTCACCATGTATACTACCATTAATCCCAGCATACATAATGTACATTACTGGAATCAATATAGAAGAAGATTTAAGTAAAAAAAGATTGTTTACATTAAATAGAACTTTATTTTTTGTACTAGGTTTTACAATTATCTTTATGATAATGGGTACATCAGCAAGCTTCTTAGGTAAAGTATTTATAAACAATAAAAATTTATTTTCTAAGATAAGTGGAATTATTATTATAATATTTGGATTAAATATGATGGGTATACTAAAGATAAGATTCCTAAATATAGAAAGAAGAATTAAAGCACCTAAAATTACAAGTGGACTAAGTTCTATATTAATGGGAATGGCTTTTGCAGCAGGATGGACACCGTGTTTTGGACCTACACTAGGTGCGATTCTAATGTTTGCAGGAGGAGTAGATACAGTTTCTAAAGGAGTATTCTTGCTGCTCATCTATTCAATAGGAATGGGCATTCCATTTATACTCACAGCATTATCTATAAATGTATTTACAAAGTTCTTATCTAAGGCAGATAGATTTTTAAAATATGTACCAATCATTAGTGGACTTATCATGGTTATTTTCGGTTTGCTGATATATTTTGGTAAGTTAGGTCTAATAGGCAATCTATTTATATAAGGAGAGATAATATAATGAAAAAAATTTTAATAATGATACTTATAGTTTCGATATTTGTAACAGGTTGTGCTACTACAAATAATAATAATACAAATAATGATACAAATAATAACACTGATAACATCAACAATAATGACACAGACAAACCAGATACAGTCATAGATGATCCAGTTGTAGATACAAGCAAATCAGATATAGCAATAGGAGTAGAATTACCTGACTTTACACTTGAAAACTTAGAAGGAGAAGAGGTAAGTTTATCAGACTTCAGAGGAAAAATAGTACTAGTAAACTTTTGGGCAAGTTGGTGTTATTGGTGTGACGTGGAAATGCCAGATTTAAATAAGTTGAGCAATGAAAATGATGATTTAGTAGTATTAGCAGTAAATGTTAAAGAAGACAAAGAAACAGCAAGAAAATATATTGAAGAAAAGGGATTGGATTTTGAAGTAGTGTTGGATACAGACGGAAAAATTGCAACTCAATATATGATAGAAGGACTACCAAATTCATACTTTGTGGATGAAGAAGGAATATTTATGGGTAGAATACCTGGAGCTATGAATTATGATCAGATGATTGAAATTGTAAATGCTATAAGAGATATGTAATAATAGTTCTCAAGAGAGCCTAAGTTATTTTAGGCTCTCTTTTGTTGTGTTTTTTAAATTTAATTAAATAGTAAATAGGTATAAGGAACTTTTAGAATATGATAGAATAAAATCACTAATGTTTCAATGTATTGTGACACAAGAGATAAATAAGAGAAAAATTCAAATTAGTTAAAACCTTGAGATAATTATGAGAATAAGTAGATAAAGTAATTTTGCTAACATATAATTAAAGAGAGCACTTTATAAAATATCGCATTACATCACTTTACATATGCCATAAGCAAACGATTGCAAATAAATGGACATGTTACAAAGTGTTGTTACGAGGTATTTCTGTGCATAAATAGCATTGTAAAATTTAAGGGGGTTAATCTATGTTAAAGATCAGACGCACGAAAAGAATCTGGGCATTCTTTCTAGTATTTGTTATGATGTTTTCAACATTAGTGGCTTGTACTCCGAATGAACCAGTTGATAATCCATCAAATGGCTCAGATCAACAAATCGTTGAGCAACCACCAGTTGAGCATGAAGAACCAAAAATACCTGCCAAAATGGAAGGTGATGAGTTTGATAATGGCGCCATTGGAGAAAATGGTGGTGTTTCAAGTTCAAGTGAATACTCATCTCAAATAGGTATTGATATTTTAAAAGCAGGGGGTAATGCAGTAGATGCAGCTGTTGCAACAGCTTTTGCTATTGGTTTAGTAGAACCTAACTTAAGTGGAATCGGTGGATGTGGAATGATGAATGTCTATCTCAAGGATACAAATGAATATATAATTCTTGAGTATATGGAAACTGTTCCAAATGCAGTTGAACCTGGTTGGTTTAATAAAGATACTGACGGTACAACAGCTAAAAATGCAGCAGTTCCAAGTCAAGTTCATGGATTACTTACAGCTTTAGAGAAATACGGCACAATGAGCCGTGAAGAGGTTATGGCACCAGCAATAAAACTTGCTAGAGAAGGATTTAAGATGGATTCACGTCTTGCAGGTGCAGTAGCTGATAACTATGATTTCTTCTCACAACCTGGAAATGAATATCTACTTGAATTATATACAAATGATGGAATTCCTTATTCAGAAGGAGATCTGTTTAAGAATGAAGATTTAGCAAATTCACTTCAAGCAATTTCTGACGGTGGAATTGAAGAGTTCTATGAAGGTGATTTAGCAAAAACAATAGTTGAAGGATTACAAGCAGGTGGCAGTCTTATTACAATGGAAGACATGGCAAACTATGAGACTGCAATTCGTGAACCAATCAAAACAACATATCATGGTTATGAGGTTATTACGGTACCACCTCCATCAAATGGAGGAGACTGGTTACTAGAAACTCTAAATATATTAGAAAACTATGACCTTAAATCAATGGGATTTAATAGTCCAGAATACTTATTTACATTTGGCGAAGCAACCCGTTTAGGTTTAGTAGACTCTTATGCGTTTATAGGGGACCCTGCATTTTATAATTTACCAATTGATCAAATGGTATCAAAAGAGTATGCGAAAGAAAGAGTTGCACTTATGCCTACAGACAAGGTTCTTGAACAACCACCTGCAGGGGATCTACCAGTTGAAAAATTAGACCCAACTGGAGAAGAAAGCAAACACACAAGTCATATAGCAGTTATTGACGAGTATGGTAATATCGTATCTACAACTAATACATTAGGTTTAGGTTGGGGATGTAAATTTGCCGTTCCAGGAACTGGTTTCTTCTACAACAGTCATATATCCAATCTTGAGCATAACCCTGAAAAATCAGATAGTCCTGACTATGTAATGCCTGGTAAACGTGTACGAAGCACTATAAGCCCAACATTAGTTTTAAAGGATGGAGAACCAATAATGGCTATAGGATCTCCTGGTTCATTAGCAATCCCGCCTGCAATTGTTGCAGTTCTAAACAATGTATTGTTATTTGATATGAATATACAACAAGCTATCAATGCTCCACGTGCTTTAGCTATAGATCGTTTTGGAGCTACTATGACTATTGAGGATGGACGTTTTGATGAAGCAACTATCAAAGCTCTAGAAGAATATGGATACACAATTAAAGGTGTTGGAGAATATTCATCATCAGTTGGTGGTATAGCTGCAATCTATCTAGATAGAGAAGCTGGTGTCTTCTATGCTGGTGCTGACCCAAGAAGAAACTATAAAGCTCTTGCATATTAATTAATTAAACATAGGTATAAATAGAAACTAATATACAATAATGCAGATTCCTAGTGAGTCTGCATTATTGATAGAAATGGAATAAAGATAAAAATGAGAAAAATTTCATACTAAATCTAAATATAGGAGGTAAATCCTACTATAGCTAGGAGTGATATATATGACGGAGACTTTTATAGTTTTATTTGTGATACTTGGTATCGTAGCCGTTGCAAGCTTTATATTCAAAAATGATATGACCAAAATGGGTGCTGCAATTGTTGTTGCTGCAGCATTAGGAGCATTGGTAGCTGGTATGGGGATAAGAATACGTGAATTGGTAGAAGGACCATTTGCATATTTAGATTCAGTACTAGCAGTTATGACAGGCATGCTCTTTGCTATAATTCTAGTGGAAAATGGTACATTCGAATTACTATTGAACAAAATCATTACCAAAAAACGTAATCCTATGATTCAATCTTTACTACTTATTCTATTGATAGCACTTCCTGGTATTTTTACAGGCACTGCTATAGCTTCGATTCTTACAACAGGTGTGATGGTAGGTAAGTACCTGATAAATAAAGGCAAAGATAAGGCACAGGTAGTTCAATTTGTGGCTGTTAGCTCACTATTGGGTTTAATTTTGCCACCTATATGTCTACCAGCTATGATAGTAGTTGTATCTCGTAGTGGTAGTTATCCAGCAGCCTTTGAAGGTTATACAATACCATTATTAGTGGCAGCATTACCAGCATTACTCGCATACGCAAATATGAGTGCAAAGCAAATAGGAGAATTTGAAATAGATAATATAGAGACAAAGATATCTATTAAAAGTTTAATTCCTCTTATAATTGTAGGGTTATTATTATTTAGCCATAATTTCTTGTTTAGATTTATGCCTTTCTTAGGATATCCATTAATCTTTACAATAGGAACTATACTGGCTATACTATTGCCTTTTAAAAAGATAAATATTTTAAATAGTTTGGGTAAAGGGATTAACTATATAGCACCAATAGTAGCTATAGTATTTGCAATAGCTTCTGCATTAGAAATTTTAACACTTACAGGTGTAAGTGGAACATTAGCAACTATATATTACACTGTAAATCCTGCTTTATTTACAATAGTGTCTATGATACTAATTATAATTGGAGGCATACTTATTGGAGGTCCCTTTGCAGCTTTAGTTGCAGTGATTTGCTCTTATGTAGTAGGAGCACTTGCATGGGGCGGAACTGAATTAGCACTAACAGCTATTTCTGTAGCATTATGTGTAGCAGTATTCTTATCTATTAGAGGTGGATTAATCCATAATACTGCAGCAATTCTTGGAGTTGAAACTATAGATTCAAAAAAAGTAGCTAGAGGTTCTATACTTCCTGTTGGACTAATTCTAGTAATAGGACTAATTTATGCAGCAGCATATAGTAGTCTTGTGTTTTTAGTTATATAAAGGAGGATTCAATATGGGAGCATTGTACTTTGTCTATATAGGAATAACAGCAATTCTTTGTCTATTAACAATATGGGAATTGTTGAAAGAAAAATCATTGTATCGGGCACTTAGTCTAGGGTTGGTAAGTATACCGTTGATTCTCAGAACCCTAATGATTAAGTAGAATACCGAAAGGATGTGAGAATTTATGAATAACAAACAAATTTCAAAAAATATAATAGTGTTGATTGTAGTTATAGCGATTTGCATAATATCGGGAAGGGATTTCTTGAGAATGCATAAGCCAGACCCAATAGCTACCTCTAATCCTAATCTTACAGAGATAAGAATGCTAAGTGATTATAGCCCAGGATTAAAAGGAACAGCATCTGATACAGAGGTTTATATTATTGAAGGTGAAAATCCTGGAGCAAGTATGTTAATACTTGGTGGTACTCATTCAAATGAGATTGCGGGAATGTTTAGTGCTGTAACTTATATAGAAAATGCAAGGATGGAAGCAGGCACATTATATGTGATACCTAGAGCAAATAATAGTGGATATACACATACTGCACCACTCTGGGGAATGATGGATATTATTGACTTCAAACTACCTGATGGAAGTGTGCGTGAGTTCCGTGTAGGTACACGTCTTACTAATCCGATTCACCAATGGCCAGATCCAAATTATTATAGTGGAAATTCAGGCCGTGAACTAAAGCATGAAGAAGTAGCAGAGGTTCGTAACCTAAATAGAAACCATCCAGGAGATGAACATGGAACTTTGACAGAAAAAGTAAACTATGGAATTTCAAATCTAATAAATACTGAAGGAATAGACTTACTTTATGATGCCCATGAAGCAGGTCCTGAGTTTTTACGTGTAAATTATCTTATAGCCCATGAACGTGCTATGCCTGTTGGTTCTATGGCTGTAATGAATGCTAATATTGAAGG
The DNA here is from genome assembly GCA_031460505.1 of Tissierellaceae bacterium. GTDB lineage: Bacteria > Bacillota > Clostridia > Tissierellales > Tissierellaceae > JAAYTL01. The sequence continues at coordinate 423,000 of JAVKTT010000002.1, read as the reverse complement.
TTTACCATTTGCAGTAGATCTTTCAGGGTCCACGTCTTTTGGCCTCTCTCATAGGGCTCTAGGTGATAATACAAAAGCTTTGGCTACACTTTTTGAAACCCTAAATCCAGTTATGGGTAGCCGTAGTGGGAAAATGTCAAGAGAACTTGTTCTTGGAGGAATTGATGATAACTATGTGAACATCACTAATAGAGGACTTCTCAGTTCGGGAGAGCTTAGTACAGAAGGAAGTAGTATAAACCAGCGTACAGCCTATCATATGGTAATGTGCAGAGAGTTAATGGTAGCATTTACGGACGCTAATCCTGATAAACCTTTAGTGGTAGCAGATATGCCATCATATGACGACTTTATCAACAATGGATTGGAGAATATTTTACTTCCAATTAATAACTAAATTTTATAAGGGGGCAACAAAGATGAAAAAATTTAAAAAAAGTTATACTTTATTAATTTTAATATTGGCTTTGTCAATGGTACTTACAGCTTGTGGAGGTAGTGATAGTACTCCAAGCAATTCTGATAAAACGCCTGCAAATGAGGCAAGTACAGATTCAGGAAATACAGATGCTACAGATGAAGTTGTACGTCATACAAATGCTGATAACAAAGTAGTTACACTTAATGGAGATCTTAAAGCATTGGAAGGTCCTGTATATCTTACATCTGTTGGTCAATCTGCAGACGTATCTATGTTGGATGCTTTGATGAAGAAAGTTGGAGTTGAATATACGTTTAATTCAACAGCAAAAGCAGATGATATTAAAGGTTCCAAGACTATAATAATAGCATCTGGTGCTAGTTCAAAAGGCTTAGGTGCAGCAGGTATTTCTGCTGATGAAGAAAAAGCTCGAGCACAAGAGATATTGGATTTCTGCAAAGCAGAAGATATTACAGTGATTATGGCACATCTAGGTGGAGTAGCTAGACGTGGAGAATTATCTGATCAATTCGCAGATATGGTAATGGATTACTCTCATGGTATTCTAATGGTTGAAGATGGTAACGATGATGGTAAGTTTAGCGATTTTGCTGAAAATAAAAACATTCCAATCACTTTAGTAAATACAATCGCTGACTGTATGGATCCACTTAAAGTGATGTTTGGCAACTAATACTTTCCCCCTCTTCATATAAGGAGAAGGAATTATAGGTAGAGTATGTGAGTTATGGAACATATACTTTACCTATACCCCAAAATAAATAAATTGGAGGAATGGAATTGCAAATAGAACTTATAATTTTTCTAGTTATGTTAGCTGCGTTTCTACTGGGCAATTTCCTGCTCAAGCTGCCTGTCAGTATTTCTATGATTATGGGAGCAGTATTAGGTGCTTTAGTTGGAGGATTAGGATTTCCACTTCGTCATCTATTCGAAGGTACCTTTGTTTATATAGATACTATGCTTATAATTTCCACCGCAATGATTTTTATGAAGGTTATGGAGGAATCTGGAACCATGGAGGCCCTTAATGCTGCCATTGTAAAGAGATTCCATAAGGTTCCAGCATTAATGTTAATTATGCTAATGTTTATGATTATGTTTCCAGGCATGATTACAGGTTCTTCAACAGCTGCAGTTTTAAGTTCAGGGTCAATTGTTGCCCCGATTTTACTATTGATGGGCATTCCGGCACCACAGACTGGTGCAATATTGGCAATTGGTTCTATTATGGGAATGGCGGCTCCACCAGTAAATATTCCTGCAATGTTAATTGCAGGAGGAGTGGATATGCCATATATTGGGTTTGAAGGTCCTCTGCTTTTCTTAACTATCCCAGGAGCAATTTTCACAGTGCTATTTATAGGGATGAAATATTGTAAAAATTTAGATTATGAAAGAATTAGCAAAAATTTAAATCTAGATATAGGAAATAAATATGGATTTAAACTATATCTTCCTCTTATAGTTGTTGTAGCACTGATGATAATCAATCGTGCCTTACCAAATGTTTTACCTAATCTTGGTATGCCATTAATCTTTACAATAGGTAGTGTAGTAGGCATATTTACAGGAAGGAAATTCAGTTTTATGTATACTGCTAAAGATGCAATGAAAACAACCATACCTGTTTTAGGGAAACTTATGGGAGTAGGTATGTTTATACAAATAATGACTCTTACAGGGGTTAGAGGATACATAGTTATAAGTTGTTTAGGTCTTAATGCAGCATTACTTTATGTAGCTATTGCAACTGTAATGCCAGCATTTGGTGCAGTATCATCCTATGGTGCTGCATCTGTGCTAGGAGTACCTTTCCTATTAGCTCTTATTTCGGGAGAGCAGATAGTAGTAGCAGCAGCACTTTCTTTTATATGTTCACTAGGAGATCTTATGCCACCAACTGCTTTAGCAGGTAATTACGCTGCACATATAGTAAATGAGAGGTACTCTAAGGTATTACGCCACTGTATAATACCATTTATCGTCTTAGTTGTATTTGGAGTACTTTGCCTTATTTACTCAAGAAACCTTAGTTTCTTGGTATAATAGGAGGTGTATAAATTGTTATACGTTTATTTATTATTAATCTTATTTCTAATAATATTTATACTATGGAATATGTTCGAAGAAAAAGATATATTTGCTCAGATTGATGCAGCATTGGTTCTCATTCCTTTATTGCTTCGTCTGCTGTTAATAAAGTAAGAAGGTGGTGCTAAAAATTGATAGGTGAAACTAAGAAAGGTTCTAAAGTTACTTTTATTATACTGTTAGGCTTGGTTGTTATATGTGTTTTCTTATTATCTAAACAGTTTCTTTCAATGAGAGAACCAGAGGTTATCTACAAGGGACCAGGAGTAACAAATATTAAGATGTTAAGTGAATATTTTGATGGATTAACAGGAACTCCTGGAGATACAGAAATTTATGTTTTAAAAGGTAAAAAACCAGGGGCTTCAATGTTAGTGTTAGGAGGTACTCATCCTAATGAACCTTCAGGGTTTGTAGCAGCAACTTTATTGATTGAAAATGCTATACCAGAGGAAGGAACTCTTTATGTTATACCTCGTACCAACAATAGTGCATTTACTTGCACTGATCCACAAGAAGGTGCGCCTATGCGTTTTACTATTGAAACTGATAACGGACCGCGTTGGTTCCGTTTTGGATCTCGTGCTACAAATCCAATTCATCAATGGCCCGATCCAGAGATATATGTTCATGCATCATCAGGTCAGCGATTATCTGGCAGTGAAACTAGAAATATAAATAGATCCTATCCAGGTAGAGTAGATGGAACATTTACTGAAAAAATTAGTTATGGCATTAGTGAGTTAATCCGAAAGGAAAGTATTGATATTACTATTGATTTACATGAAGCATCTCCAGAGTATCCAACTATTAATGCAATTGTTGCACACGAGGATTCTATGTTATTAGCTTCTCAAGCTTTAATAAATATGCAAATTGAAGGTGTAGATATTAGTTTAGAACCTTCACCAAAGAATTTACATGGGCTTACTCATCGTGAACTAGGAGACTATACAGATACACTAGCAATTCTTATGGAAACTGCGAATCCATCCCAAGGGCGTTTACGAGGACGAACTAATGAAGAACTTGTAGTAGGAGGTACTGATAAATTCTATGAATTAGCTGCTGAGTATGGAAGACTATATGTACCCTTTGACCAGGAAGGGCATCCATTACAAGTTCGTGTAGCACGTCATATTACGGGTATAGCTCAAATTGCCTTAGCCTTCGAAGAATTAGAATTTGGTAATTTACAAATAAATGGGATTCCGACTTATGAGGAAATGGCTGAAGATGGTTTAGGATCATACTTAGCACATAAATAGGTCTTTTAAAGTCGACTTTATAATAGAAAGGGATAGTATCATGAAATTAGGTAATAAAATATTTATCCTTTGTTTATTCATTATATTTTTTATTACTGGATGTAATTCAGTTGATCTACCAACATTTGAAATAAATGACCAAGAAGATACTGTACCAGATGTTTCTTCAAATCCAAAGCCTCTAGTTCCAGATTCTATGGTTGAAGATGGGTCCATTACAACTCCGTGGGAGACAAAAGGATTATTTATGCCTGAAGAAGCAACTACTACATCTATTGAAACTTATAAAATTTGCGAAGATACAGACGTAGAAAATGAGTTTACTGTATTAACTGCAAAGGAAGATGGTCCTACAATCTTTATTGTAGCAGGTCAACATGGAGACGAAATAGCTGGATATACTGCTATTGATAAACTTAAAAATATGGAGTTAAAAAAGGGAAAAGTCTATATACTATCTCCTGCAAACATGGCTGGAGCAAATGCGGACCCTAAAAGACGTTACGTATTTGATGATGAAGATTTAAATCGTTCTTTTCCGGGGAAAACTGATGGAACAAGGACTGAACTATTAGCTTCAGCTATATATACTGAAATTGAAACAATTAAACCGACAGTAGTTCTTGACCATCATGAAGCACGTACAGTTAAGTCTAATAGAGATTTCTTGGGAAGTTCTTTAATATATACAACACTTGATGGTATGGAAGACATGTTTATGGATATGTATCTAGCAACCCAGAGTGGAGAACTTTGTGCCGAGCCATTTAAGTTTTATGGTCCTGGACCTCTAGGTAGCATGAACAATGTAGTAGCAACAAATTTGAAAATCCCAGTTATAACTGTTGAAACATATCGTGGTTACGCATTAGAAAGGCGACTTGAAGAACATCTAGCAATCGCTGGCTATGTATTACGTTATTATGGGATGGTGGAATAATCAAATGGAGAAAATTCTATTTATAATTTCTGGAATTTTTATACTTTACCTTGCTGCTGAATCTTACAATGCAGCAAGGTATCGTCGTGCTATTAAGAACGTGATATATGTAAACGGAACTCGTGGAAAATCCTCTGTAACTAGGCTAATAGATGCTGGATTAAGAGCAGGTGGATATCGTACATATGCGAAGACTACCGGCACATTACCAATGGTAATAGATACAAATGGTAATGAAAAACTTATTCATCGAAGAGGAAGAGCCAATATAAAAGAGCAGATTAATATTTTAAAGGAAGCTGCTAAAGAAAAATCTGAAGTATTAGTTATAGAATGTATGGCTGTACACCCAGAACTTCAATACATATCCCAGCATCGTATGGTAAAATCAAATATAGGTGTTATTACAAATGTGCGACCAGATCATCTAGATGTTATGGGAAATACACTTAAAGAAATAGGACAAAGTTTATGTAATACTATTCCTAAGAATGGTACAAGCTTCACAGCGGATCAAGACTTTTTTATAGACTTTAAGTCAAGATCTGAGAAGATAGGGGCAAAACCTTATCTTATACTACCAAAGGGTGATGAACCTGAATTCGATTTTTCTGAGAATATTGCCTTAGCTCTTGCAGTATGTGAGCACCTAGGTGTTAAAAGGGAAGTAGCATTAAAAGGTATGAAAAATTATAAAAGAGACCCTTATGCACTAAGTATTTATATATTAAGTAATGGTGCAATTTTTATAGGAGGACTTTCAATTAATGATCCTGTATCAACTCAACTAGTATATGAGCGTATGATAAAGAAATTAGACTTGGAAAACCATAACCTTACATTGTTCATTAGTAACAGACTAGACAGAGGTTATAGAACTTTACAACATAGAGACCTAGCTGAAAAGTTAGACCCACAGGCAATATGGATAACTGGAGGTAATAGTCGTGTAATAGCTCGTTTTCTTTCAAAAAGATTATCTAAATGTCCTGTAACTATTTTCAAAAATACAATGGATGCACCATTACAAGATCTTAATGCTAATGATGTAGTTTTTGCAATAGGGAATATAGCAGAAGGTGGAAATACAATTATGGAAAGGGTAAAAAAGGAGGGAACTCCCTATGTATAATCAAATAATTGTCCTAGGTGTCATAATAAGCATTTTTTTCACAGAGCTCACAGGTCTTTCACCAGCAGGCTTAATTGTTCCTGGATATATTGTCCTTTGCCTTCGTACACCACAAAGAGTTTTTTATACATTATTAGTAGCTTTTTTAGCTTGGGCAACAAGTAGAGTATTAAACAATTTTCTAATCTTATATGGTAGACGAAGATTTGCTATGATGATAATCCTATCTTTTTTCATAGATTTATTATTAGGTAATTTTGTAACAAAAATCCCAGTACCTAGTATGATAGGGATATTAGTTCCTGGAATTATTGCATCTGAATTTGAAAAACAGGGAATACTACGCTCTTTAATTTCCTTGGGTATTGTAGTAGGACTAATTGTACTTATAATGTTACTTTGTGGTATTCCAATAATTGGTATATAATGTATATAGAGGTGGAATCTATATGAATAAATCTTATACTAAAAAAGACCTCTTAATGGGCTTTATTTTATTAATTATAGTTTTAGGAATTAGGATTATCCTAAGTACTGCAGTAATAGGGCAGGATCCTCTGTATAAAACAAAGATTCAAGCCTATGAATACATGGAAGAACTTATGAAAACTGTAAGCAAATATAAACAAGAATTAAATATAGACTTATCTCAAGAAGATATACACAAAACAGGAATGATAGGTCAAAGCAACTCCCCAATTACCACAAGCCTTGGAAGTATTGAGGCAAAAAGAACAAGTGCAAATCCTGATATGGCTGCACTTGTAGTAGAATTATTACATAAAGCAAGAGTTAAAAGCGGAGATAGAATAGGAGCAAATTTTTCTGGTTCATTTCCATCTCTAAATTTAGCTGTACTTTCCGCATGTAAGGCTATGAAAGTTGAAATCTCCTATATTACATCCATTGGTTCTTCGAATTTCGGTGCTAATGATCCAGAACTTACTTTTCCAGACATGGCAATAAAACTAGCATCTGAAGGTTTGATTAAAGATCCTGGGGTGGCTTTTTCCATAGGTGGCACCAATGATAATGGACTAGAAATGGATGGGGATATCCTATCTAATATTACAAATCGTCTTAAGTCTTCAGGACTGAACCACTTAAACATACAAGACTATAAAGAAAATCTAAATATACGAAAAAAGCTTTTGGAAAGAGATGGTAGCATTTCATGTTTTGTGAATGTTGGTGGCAATACTACATCTCTTGGAAAAGGAGAAGCATCTATTTATTTTGGACAAGGTCTTCTAACAGAAAAGCCAATTCCTATTACAGAAAAAAGCGGACTTATTGAGATTTATCGTAATCAAGGCACACCAGTAATACACTTATTAAATCTAAAAAAACTTACTGCCGATTACGGCATGGCTTATGACCCAGTTGTATTACCACCAAAAGGAACTTCAAGTTTATATGTAAAGTCATCTTATAATCATATTGTGGCAATCGTATTCATTGGGGTATCGTTATTAGGACTAATAATCTATAGGAAGCTAAAATTCAAAAAAGACCCTAATCATAAGGGAGAGTATGAAGTTGGATAGAATATTTGATAAAGTATCAATTAATAAAAGAGAGTTGGTAATAGGAATAATATTAGTATTATTAGGTATCTTAATGCCTTCATTTTTCAATGTGGAAAATTTAGGTATTTATGATGATTTACAAAAGTCTTTAGACTTATGGGAATGTCAGTATGTGACAATTGCAGCATTTAAATTGGTATTATTAAATGGAATACGTTGCTTTCCACATTATTTAGGTGCATTTATTATAGGAGATTCTATATCAATATATCGTAGTGATAAGGAAATTAAGCTGGCTAAAACACTAACAATTTGTAGTCTAATACCAATGGTATATCTAGTCATTGAAAGAATATACCATATAAAATATGATTTTGGCATACCTGCATTATTAGTTATTACATTACTAGTAATTTTGGAAAAGATTAATTTTAGTATGATAAGTTTTAGCAAAAAAATACTTATGGTAACTACAACCGTAATTACATTTCAGTGGCTTGACGTTATGCCTTATCTTTCTGGGTATGCCTTAGGTAGAGGAGAAACATCTAATGATATTAAAAGTTTTGCTATTCTATTAGAAGGAGAATTATTTTTGCAATATTTGTCACTTGCTTTTTTTATCCTGTTTCTTTTTACAACTATATTATTGTTTAAACTTATTATGGACGAAAATAATTTAAGACTATTAAGTGGGGAGAATCGAAGAAACCAAAGGATACTAATGGAATCAAATATGAGAGTAATGGAGAATCGTACATATATGGAGCTAAATCATTTAGTACATGATTTAAAATCACCACTAACTTCTGTACAAGCCTTGGTTGGAGTTATAAAACTTGGAAATAAAGATGTAAAGAAAGCCACATATCTTGATAAAATTGAATCATCAATTGAAAGAATGAGTAGTATGATATCAGAGATACTTTATGAAAAGCAAAAAAGTTCTATAACAACATATGAAATGTTTAATCTTATACTTTCTCAAATTTCACCTACAGAATATGCTGAATTTGTACAAATCAAAAATAATGCGCCTAATTTAGAAATAATAGTAAATAAAATAAGATTCTCTAGAGCAATAATAAATCTTTTGGAAAATGCATACTACGCGCTAAATCCAGAACATGGTAAAATAATCATATCAATAGATGAAAAAAAAGATGGTAATAAACTCTATGCCTGTATAATTGTTCAAGATAATGGTTCTGGAATTTCTAGTGAAGGTATGGAAAATATATGGGAAAGTGGATATTCTACTAGAGATTCTTTAGGATTAGGGCTTGGGTTTGTAAAAAAAGTCATTGATAGCAATGACTCAATTATAAAGATCGATAGTATAGAGGGAAAAGGCACTACAGTAATGATTTATGTTCCAGCTGAGTATGATAGATCCTCAGTGCTATGTAATCCGTAGTTAATTATAAAGGAGTGTAGGTATGAAACAACCAATTACTATACTATGTATTGATGATGATAAAGAAATACTCTATGCTTTAGAGGCTATATTTGAGTTTAAAGGTTGGAAGTCTGTAATAGCTACTGATGTTCCAAGCGGAATAAAGTCCTATTTAAATCATAATCCAGATATTATACTTATTGACTATCATTTACCACGCATAAATGGTATTGAAGGTGTAAAGATGCTACGTCAATTTTCTTCCGATGTACCAATAATAGTATTTACTATTGATGAGGATCAAGAAGTGGCCAATAGTTTTCTTGAAGTAGGTGCAAGTGATTTTGCTCTTAAACCAATTAAAGCACCTGATCTTATTTCTCGTATAAATCTACATATACAACTTATTGATAAGAAATCAATGACTAAAAATAAGGAACTTAAAGTACCTAAACAAACAGAGGAAAAACTAACAGAAGATAGATTGATAAAAGGGATTAGCTCTACTACACTAGAATTAATAATGGTAGCTATGGAAGAAACATATGAATTTATGACAGTTGAAGACATTGCCCATGAAACAGGATTAGCATACCAGACTACATATCGTTACATACAATATATGGAGAAAGAGAATCTCCTAGATGTTCATACAGCATATGGTAAGGTAGGTAGACCTAAAAATTCCTACAGATTATTAAATATGGGGTGGCAAAATGGATAAAATAATAGCATTATTTCCGGATCTCACCATTAATGAAGCCTTTACAATTAATGATACTACTTTGGAAAAGTTAAATACAGAAAAAGGTTCGTGCACCATAATAACATGTGAACCAAAGAATTATGAGGAAGAAAAAGCATCTTTAAGAAAATTGAAAGTATTAAGATGTCATCTTACGCTTGCAATGTATCTAGCTAGTGAGGAACCATTAGAAATTTGTAATGTAGTTATGTTAAAAGAAGAGGAGGAAGCCTTTAAATACATATCTTCTAATGAAAAAAAAATCAACATAAGCATTTTAGAAAGATATATTCCAAATAATCTAGAGAAAACTGGCCCTACAGTATGCTGGTTTGTATACTATCTAGAACATAAACAAGATGTAAATGATCGTTCTAAAGTTTTTGGATTATATAATGCACTTGGTTCATTACTTTCTGATTTTTCTGATATTACATCAATTGCTAAGAATAAAGATGAGAAAATTGTATTGGAGAAAATGATAGATCGTGTAAGAGATTTTCATAAAGCAGATGATGAAGATGAGAGTTATATATATATGACTAATCCACTTACGAATGCGGAAATAGAATATATAGAAAGATTATATATTAATCATTTAAAGGTTTTGTATCCAGTTTTCAGGTGAAATTGATATAAAATGTAGTAAAAAAGCAGTGCACAGCATAGTGCACTGCTTTTTATTTCGCTGATAGCAAATTAATATAGAATATATTTAATTTTATGCGTATATATTTATGCCTTATGTACAATATATGTTTATCTATAAATATGATAAAACAATGTCAATCACATGTAAATCCCTAAATTTAAAGGAAAACGGTATAATATCCATTTTTGTCCAAATTATTCTACTCAATTATTATTGACAAGCTATATAATTTTTTGCTATACTTTACTCAACAACATTCTAATACACAGAATTCAATTCCACGTCACGGAATAAGTAGCGAGCTGATAGCGTTTTCTGTGTAAAACAACATAAATATATTATATCAAGGAGGGACAAGGTACATTAGATCCAATATGTGCCAAACAAAATGAAAAAATACAATAAGATAATATTATTAGCTATTGCAGCTATGCTGGTATTAACAGCATGTACTCAAGGTTCAGATTCAGACAATGGTAAGGTAGATTCAGATGGAACATACAAAAACATTATGTTCGTAGTTACAGGTACTTTAGGTGGTAGAACAAACAACGATGACGTATTAGCAGCTATCAACGACTATGTAGCTACAGTAGATGGAAATGTAGATACATTTGAATGTAACATGGATGCATCATTATATGAATCAACATTGATGCAAGTAGCTGAAACTGGAGAATATGACTTAATAGTTACAGGCTTTGGTACAATGATTGAACCAGTAGCAAACACAGCTGCTAAATATGCAGATCAAAAGTTTCTAATATTTGATACACAAATGGATTACTCTAATGGAGCTAATTCAAACGTTGTTTCAGTACAAGTATTACAAAACGAAGGTGGATTCTTAGCAGGAGCACTAGCTGCTGAGCTTACAACAAGTAATGCAGAATATGCTAACGAAGACAAAGTTGTAGGATTCGTTGGAGCTATGGAATCAACAGCAATCCTTGACTTCTTGATGGGATATATTGATGGAGTAAACTATGTAGATCCATCAATCGAAGTATTATATTCTTTCGTAGGTAATCATACAGACTCTGCTTTAGCAAAAGAATTAGGACTTTCGCAATATCAACAAGGTGCAGACGTAGTATTCGCAGTAGGTCAAAATGGATTAGGAGTTGCTGAAGCAGCAGCTGATGCAAACAAATACCTAGTAGGTGTTGACTTTGACTACTCAGAACGTCTAGAAACAACTAACAAAAATGCTGCATCAAAAGTATTGACATCTGTAATCAAAGACTATCGTGGAATGGTTTATCCAATCCTAGAAGCAATCAATGAAGGAACTATCGAGTGGGGTTCCCATAGATTTATCTCTCATGCTGAAGAAGGAGTATATCTAGTGAACAATGATTATACTCAAGCTATAGTACCAGAAGAAGTATGGACAGAATATCAAAAAGTAGTTGAAGAACTTAATAGTGGAAGTATTGAAGTAAGCACTGCATTCGGTGCATCTACAGACGAAATAGAAGAAGTAAAATCTCAAGCAAAACCACAATAACTATAATAATTGAGCCCTTGACAAAAGGGCTCAATAATTATCTTTTAAAGTCTAGTAAACTACTAAGAAATAGTGAAAGGTCAGGTTCAATTATGGCGATAGAAAATAAGAACTTTAATAATATTGGAATTGGCGAAGACATTCTTAGTATGGAGAATATTACCAAGATATACGGGAATGGGTTCGTAGCAAATAAAAATGTAAATTTCACAGTAAGAAAAGGCGAGATCCATGGATTAGTTGGTGAAAATGGAGCAGGTAAGACCACATTGATGAAGGTTTTATTTGGTCAAGAGATACCAGAGGAAGGTAGAATACTTCTAGCTGGGGAAGAAGTAAAGATCTCAAGTCCTTTAGCAGCTTTAGATTATGGAATAGGTATGGTTCATCAACACTTTATGTTAGTTGAATCCCTAAGTGTAGCAGAAAATATGGTTCTTGGAAGCGAACCTACAAAAGGTATAGCTTTTGATTATGATGAGGCAGTGAGAAGAGCAACAGAAGTTTCAAAGAAATTTGATTTAGAAGTTAATCCAAAAGCTTTAATCAGAGACTTGTCTGTAGGATACAAGCAACGTGTTGAAATCCTAAAGATGCTATTACATGGAGCACAAATATTACTATTAGACGAACCAACAGCTGTTTTAACTCCACAAGAAACTAAGGAGCTATTTGTACAGTTAAAACAACTACGTGAAAAAGGTTTTTCAATAGTATTTATTTCACATAAATTAAATGAAGTAAAAGATATATGCGACCGTATAACAGTTCTAAGAAACGGTGTATCAGTTACCACAGCAGATGTAGCAAGTGTTTCAGAACAAGACATATCAAGAATGATGGTAGGTCGTGACGTTATATTAGATATTGAAAAGGAAAAAGCAAACCCAGGTAAAACAGTATTAAGCGTATCAAATTTAAGCTTTAAAAACAAATTTGGTTTATATGCATTCGAAGATTTAAACTTTGATATACGTAGTGGAGAGATACTAGGGGTAGCAGGTGTTGAAGGTAATGGTCAATCAGAGCTTTCAAATGTATTAGCTGGCCTTTATCCAATTCAAGAAGGTGATATCAAAGTAAATGGTACTTCTATAAACGGAAAGTCAGTAAGAGAAATTCGTGAAGATGGAGTAGCAGTTATTCACGAAGATAGAATGACTTATGGTGCATCTACAACCCAGAGTATAGCTGAAAATATTATTTCAGATAGATTCTATAAACCAGAATACAAGAAAAATGGATTTATAGATTGGAAATTAGTAGTAGATAAATCAAAGGAATTAATAAAAAGTTTTGGAATAAAAGCAGATGGACATGATGCTGAAGTACGTACACTATCAGGTGGTAATATTCAAAAGGTAGTAGCTGCTCGTGAATTTACATCAAATCCTAAAGTGTTAATCGCTTCTCAACCTACAAGAGGTATTGACGTAGGAGCAGCAGAATTAATCCGTAGAAAGATGATTCATTTAAGAGATAAAGAAGATACAGCAACATTGTTATTCTCAGCAGATTTAACAGAATTATTAAGTTTAAGTGACGGAATCATCGTTATGTATGATGGAAAAATTACAGCATATTTCCCAGATGTATCACAAATCAATGAAGAGATACTAGGAGAATACATGCTAGGACTTAAGACTCAAAGTAGTGAGGAAATAGGAGGTGTTGTACATGGATAAGAAGCAAAAGGTAATCACAACAAAACAAATTGAAACAAGATTTAGTTTCATAAGAACATTATTTGCAGTAGCGATAGCTTTAGTAATTGCTTTCTTTCTCATGGCAACAGTAAGTGATAATATAGTCAAAGATTTCACTACATTATTAATTGGACCATTAGCAAATACATCTCGTATGACGACAGTTATTTCAAAGATGATACCACTACTATTTACAGGAGTAGCAGTAGCGTTAATATATTCAGCAGGACAAATTAATATAGCAGCTGAAGGTGCTTTCTTTGCAGGAGCAGTAGCTGCTACAGTAGTAGCATTAATAGAAGGAATTCCAGCACCAATCCATATAGTACTTACAATATTAGCAGGTGCTGCCGCTGGTGCAGTAGTTATGGGTATTCCAGCTATAATGCATGTAAAATATGACATAGTTACCATTGTTTCATCCTTGATGATGAATTATGTTGCATTATACGGTGGACTTTATATAATATTAAATCCACTAAGAGACCCATCAGCAGGATTTGAAGCATCATTCTCATTCCAAAAGTCAGCTATACTTCCTCGTGTATTTGGAAACGATAGGCTTCACTTAGGTTTGATAATAGGTTTTGCTGTAGTTATTTTAGCTTCAATATTACTATATAAAAGACCATTTGGATATTCAATCCGTACAGTAGGACAAAATAAGAAATTTGCAAATTATTCAGGTATCCCAGTAAATAAAACAATTGTACTAACTTCATTACTTTCAGGGGCAATTGCAGGTATGGGTGGTACTGTAGAGACATTAGGGAACTATAGCCGTTTCATATACTCAGGTTTTACTAATCATGGTTGGGACGGCATAATGCTAGCAGTATTATGTAGAAACAATCCAAAAACAATTCCATTTGCAGCATTCTTTTTAGCATATATAAAGACTTCTGCAGATGCTTTGAATTTAACATCAAGAATTCCGCCGGAAATTATAAGCATAATTCAAGCTATAATTATAATCTTTATAGCTGCAGAAAGATTCTTAGCTAAATGGGAACACAAAACAATTGTTGCCAACTCACAAAAAACTATGGCAATTGAGAAAGGAGAGTAATACACATGCTAGATTATATATTTTCGCTAGATTTTTTATATGCAGTAATTCGTATGGGTACTCCCCTTCTATTTGTAGGTATGGCAGCCGTCATAGGAGCAAAGGCAGACATCTTATGTATAGCATATGAAGGTATGATGTTGTTTGCAGCATTAGGTGGAGTTATAGGTAGTGCCTATTCACAAAATATATTCATAGGAATGCTAGTTGGTATACTTTCAGGATTAATCATTGCAGCCATATTTGCATACTTTGTACTATATTTAGATACAAAACCATTATTGACAGGACTAGCCCTGAATACACTAGGAACAGGCGGTACAGTATATGTAGTATATTTACTAACAGGGATGAAACTAGATACATCTTCCCTAGCTAGTTTACAATTTCCAGCTGTTCATATACCAATAATAAAAGATATACCAGTAATTGGCTCAATTCTATCAGGACATAATTTGTTATCCTATATAGCATTTGTTGCAGTATTTGCAACTTGGTACTTTGTTTTTAAGACAAAACTAGGATTAAGAATTCGTGCAGTAGGAGAAGATCCAGCAGCAGCTGCATCAGTAGGTATTAATGTAAATAAAACAAAATTTACAGCTTTGATGATCAGTGGATTATTAGCATCCATGGGTGGACTATTTATGTCAATGGGATATATGCCATACTTTACAAATAACATGACAGCAGGACGTGGATTCATAGGGATAGCAGCACAAAACCTAGGACGTGGAAATCCAATTATAACAATGATATATACATTAATTTTCGGTGCATCAATGGCAATAGGAAACACAGCTCAATCCTACCGTTTACCATCTCAATTTGCATCTATGACACCATATTTGATAACATTAGTAGGATTGGTAATAATTGGTGCGAGAAATAAGAAAAATGAAAATAAGAAAACAAAAATAGAAGAGTAAACCTTAAAATATATTTATAGAAGGAGATTACATGAAAGTATCAGCAGAAAATCCAAGTTTTAATGGGAAAGCTCCCCATTTATTAATAGAAAAAGGCGATATAGGAGAAGTAGTATTGCTACCTGGAAATCCTGATAGGGTACAGATGTTTGAAGACCTATGTGATGATTTCAGAATTATCGCTTCAAATAGAGAGTATACTGTTGGAACAGGAACATATAAGGGATATCCAATCAGTATATGCTCTACAGGAATCGGTGGACCATCAACAGAAATTGCAGTAATTGAATTAATTGAACTCGGAGCAAAAGCATTAATTCGTATTGGTGGTACAGGTGTTTTAAAAAAGGAAATCAATTGTGGAGATATGGTAATTACTACTGGTGCAATGAGATTAGGAGGATCAACTAACTTCTATGCACCAGCAGAATATCCTGCAATAGCTTCATATGAAGTAATAGATTGTTTAATCGATGCATGTAAAGAAGCTGGAGTAGATTATTGGAAAGGTATAAGTGCTTCAATAGGTTCATTCTTTGCTGGACAAGGTAGACCAGCAAACGGAAAATCATTTCACGATAAAGATATAATAGATAAATATAAGAATCTAAATGTAATTAATATGGAAATGGAGTCAGAAACTATCTTGACACTTGGAAGTTTATTTGATATTTTTACAGGGACACTTTGTGCAGTACATGCTAATCGTGAGACAGATGAATGGTTATATGATTTTGGACCAGCTCAAATGCAAATGAACAAAATTGCTTTAGAAGCAGTAGTACTGTTTTATAAGCGTTATTTAAAGAAGTAGTTTTAAGGGGGATGGTATCATGCAATTGGTGGAGAGAACTTTAGATGTTTTATTGGCTTTAAGTACAGAAAGTAACGGACTTTCTGTATCGGAACTAGCTGAGAAGCTGAGTTTACCTAATAGCTCAACTCACCGCATATTGGCTACTTTAAAGAAAAATCATTTTGTAATGCAATCAAGTGAAACGAAAAAATATAGATTGGGTTACAAAGTATTAACTCTTAGTAGCAATATTATAAAAGAAGACAATTTGACTCTAACAGCCAAGCCACATATGAAAGTTCTCGCAAATAAAATCAATAAAACCATAGCATTATGTGTAATGGAAGGCGAAAGTGTAGTTTGTCTTGACTATGTAGAAAGTAAAGACACATATATGTTTATGGTAAGAACAGGATTTGCAATGCCACCCCATGCTACTTCAGCTGGAAAAGCTATACAAGCTTTCATGCCAATAGATCAAGTTCAAAATATCTATTTAAATAATCATGAAGAAGTAACAAGCAATACCCTAACAGATTTTAAATCATTTTTAACAGAACTAGGGAAGGTTCGTCAAGATGGATATGCAGTCAGTGATGAGGAACTTCAAATTGGAGTACAAGGAGCTGCATGCCCAATCTTTGACTACAATGGTAGAGTCATAGGCTCATTATCATTTACAGCACTAAAATCAGATAATAGTATTACAGATGAAAATATCGAGTTATTAAAAGAATGCGCTAAGGAAATATCTAAGAGCGTTGGTGGATAAAAAGCTTTGCACTAAATATAGTGCAGAGCTTTTTTGCAATTCTCCTTGCATCCAAAAAGAAGGAAAATATAAAGTTATGTAGAATATATCTTATAGTAAGAAAATACATCGGGGACTTTTCCCCAGCTCACTAAAAAAGGAGTGAAAATATTGATAGATACAATAAGATATAAAGACGGTAAAATGTATATAATTGATCAGACAAAATTACCAACAACATTGGAAATTCTAGAAATAGATAATGTAGGGGATTGTTGGGATGCAATCAAGAAATTAAAGGTAAGAGGAGCACCATCAATTGGAATAGCTGCAGCTTATGGAGTGTTTCTTGGGGTAAAAGAATTTAATGAAGAGGGTTTTAATGAATTTTATAAAAAGTTTGAAGAAGTATCTGATTATCTGGCAAGCTCTAGACCTACTGCGGTAAATTTATTTTGGGCATTAGAAAGAATGGGCAAAGTAGTACTAGAAAACAAAGAGTTTCCAGTAAAAGATATTAAATTAGCCTTAGAAAAGGAAGCAATATTAATTCAAAAAGAAGATGAAGAAACCTGTAGAAAAATTGGAGAAAACGGCCCTTTAGTATTGAATGATGGAATGACTGTATTGACCCATTGCAATGCAGGAAGATTGGCAACGTCCAAATATGGTACAGCATTAGCACCAATTTATGTAGCTAAGGAAATGGGTATGAATATAAAAGTATTTGCAGATGAGACTAGACCTCTTTTACAAGGTGCTAGATTAACAGCCTTTGAATTACAAGAGGCAGGAGTAGATGTTACTTTAATCACTGATAGCATGGCAGCAATGGTGATGGCTGAAGGTAAGATAGATATTGTAATTGTGGGCTGTGATAGAGTTGCGGCTAATGGTGATACTGCAAACAAGATAGGAACTTATGGTGTTGCATTATTAGCGAAAGCACACAATATACCATTTTATGTAGCAGGACCATTATCAACTATTGATCTAACTACACCAACTGGAAAAGAAATCCCTATAGAAGAAAGGGATCCTGAGGAAATTATTAATGGATTTGGAAAGCAAACTGCACCTTCAAATATTAAGGTATATAATCCAGCATTTGACGTAACACCAAATGAGTTAATTACAGGAATAATAACTGAAAAAGGTATTGCCACAGCACCTTATGATATTAGTATAAAGAGATTATTTGATAAATAGATGACAAATTGTTTAAAAAGAGGATAGCATGTATACTGTCCTCTATTTTTTTTATTTTATGAACATTGGGGACTCAAAACTTTGTTCACGGATGATGTAAATTTTAATCAAGGTGTTATGAACCTAACGAAATAACTTAATAACTTAATAACTTAATAACATTTGCTTCTTCTGGTAATAATAAAACCAGAAGTTTTTAATTGGTAGAAAACCCGGATTTGAATATGCATTCTTGCCATTAACTACCATTGTTAAACAATTGACGAACAATAAATTTAATGCTACTATATTAAAGTAAAATTTCATAAAATCCTCATTATTTGGGGATGATGAGAAGTATGACATAAAAAATTGAAAGGAAGATGTTTATGGGTATCAAAAAACAGAGATTATTAGTAATGACATTAGTAATCGCGATGGTAATCACACTTATTGGATGTACTACTAAAGGTCCATCTGATTCATCAGCTTTATTTAAGGCAGGTACATACGCTACTGAAGTAGATGGATATGGAGGCAAAATTAAGGTAGAAACTACATTCTCAGACAATGAAATAGTAAAAATAGAGATAGTAGAGAACTCAGAGACAGTTGGTATTGGAAGTACTGCCATTGACAAGATCCCTAGTGACATTGTAGAATCTCAATCTTTGGGTGTTGACGCCGTAAGTGGAGCTACAGTTACTTCTGCGGCAATAATAGAGGCAGTTTCTAAAGCAGTTGAAGAAGCTGGTGGAGATGTAAAATCTCTGAAAGAAGCTCCGATAAATAAGTCTGAAGGTGAAGCTGTAATAAAAGAAACTGATGTAGTAGTTATTGGAGGAGGAGGAGCAGGCCTAGCAGCTGCTGTATCAGCAGCTGACAACGGTGCTAAAGTAATCTTAGTTGAAAAGACTGCTGCTCTAGGAGGAAATACTGTTAGAGCTGGAGGACCATATAATGCTGTGGATCCAGAAAGGCAAGCTAATGTAAAGCCTGCTGATGAAGCAAGTATGGCAAAGGCATGGGATTTAGTAAATGTGGAACCAAAGAGCGAGCGCCATGCAGAATTAATGGAAGAATTAAAAGCTGATCTGGAAGCATATGAAAATGGAACAAAAGATAATTTATTCGATTCATTAGCACTACATAAACTACAAACTTATGCTGGTGGAGATTATGATGGTAAGTTAGAGTTCGTCGAAAAATTAGTTGAAGAATCTTTGCCGACTAGTGAATGGATGGCAGAAAATGGAGTACAATGGACAGATGAAATCACAACAGTGCCAGGTGGATTGTGGCCAAGGGCTCACTTACCAGTTAATGCTGCTGGATATGATTACATTAAAGCTAGTGAGGATACAGCTAGAGAATTGGGGGTTGAAATACTCTTAAACTCACCAGCTACAGAGTTGATAATAGAAGATGGAACTGTTGTTGGAATCAAAGGTGAATCTAACGGTCAAGATATGGAAATTAGAGCTAAAGTAGTAATAATTGCTACAGGCGGGTTTGCTGCAAACATTGAAATGAGACAAGAATATGTTCCTTCATTGACTGAGAACCTACCAACCACAAACAGTCCGGCTATAGTAGGTGATGGAATAAAAATGGCAGAAGCTGCTAACGCTAATCTTATAGGTATGAAATACATTCAATCCTTACCACTTGGAAATCCTAAAGATGGTACTTTAAATGGCTGGATTGGTGGAGCAGGTGTAGAATATTACTATCAAGTAAATCAAGAAGGTAAAAGGTTTATGGCGGAAGATGGACGTAGAGATACAATGACAGCTGCCTTACTAGATCAAACAAATGCTATGTCCTATGTAATTTCTAGTGCAAACAACGATGTTGATATCAATGAGACAGGCGAAAACATTTGGGGCGATAACGTAGATAAATTAGTAGAAGATGGCATAATTTTTAGAGCTGATACTATTGAAGAATTAGCAGAGCAAATAGGAATTGATCCTCAAGTTCTTAGAGAAACTCATGACACATTTAATAGTTATGTAGCAGCAGGTAAAGATAAAGATTTTGGACGTTCACTATTCGGAAAACCATTAGATAAAGCGCCATTCTATGCATCACCACGTGTTCCTACAGTTCATCACACTATGGGTGGTCTTGAGATAGATTTAGAGACTCATGTATTGGACAAAAACGGTGATAGAATACCTGGTCTTTTAGCTGCAGGGGAAGTAACAGGAGGAATCCATGGAACTAACCGTTTAGGTGGAAATGCACTTGTTGATATTCACGTATTTGGTAAAACAGCAGGAGAAGTAGCTGCTAAAATTGTAAGTGAAAGCAAATAAAATGAACATTGGGGACGCAAAACTTTGTTCAAAAATTATATAAGACTGGAAAAGAAGACTATCTTTTATTAGATAGTCTTCTTTTTTAGTCATAAGAACATTTATGTAGTATAGTAGGATATAATAAGATATATTATAGAAATTCCAAAAGAAGGCAAAAGCAGAAGCTCAAATGAAATATATTAATTTACACTGCGATACTTCTTACATGGTACGAGCAGTATAATTGACAGAATACACTAAAAGTTATATAATATATAATGGAATAAAATAGCGAATTGATAAAGGCAAACTCAGCGAAAGTTGAGGACGCAAAGCCACGGGCCTTAAAGTGAGAACTAAGGTAGCCGGGTTACCAAAATTGCGGATACAAATAAGTATTGGCTCTGATTGGCAACCCTATCAGAGTTTTTTTAATTCGTATTTATCCCAAATATATTAGAAGGAGTATGAAAATGAAAAGAAGTAGCAAACTGGCATTAATATTAGCACTCTTACTAGTTTTCCCAACTGTAGGATTTGGGGAGGAAGTTGTAGATGAAACTTCTGATGTTGATGAACTAATAGTTGTAGAGGAAGAAGAAGTTGAGGATGAAGAAGAAGTTGAAGAGGTTGAAGTAGAAGAAGAAAAAGAAGAAGTAAATGGAAAAGGCAATGAAAAAGGCAATGAAAAAGGCAAAGCAAAAGGTAATGCAAAAGACAAAAGCAAACCTTGGAAAGAAGACAAAGCTGCTGTTAAATTGGAAAAAGATGAATTAGAGGCTTTAAAAGATGAAGTTGAGTCGGAAATAGATGAGTTTGAAAAACAGTTGGAAGCTGCTAAAGTTACCGGTGATGAAGCAACTATTACAGCTCTAAAAGAGCAATTAGAAATCTTAAAAACAGAAAAAGATGAATATAAGACACAATTTAAGGCTAAAATTGCAGAGATGCAGAAAATAGTTAAAGAGAAATATACTAAAGAGGAAATAACCGAATTAGAAGATGTTGCGAAGACTCTACAATCATTAGAAAATGTTTCTGTTATTTCTATTGAAAATGTACTTATAGGAAAAGGAAAAGCTAAATTTGATACACCACCTGTTATTAAAGAAGGAAGAACACTAATACCTGTAAGAGCAATTTCTGAAGCTATGGGTGCAGATGTTGCTTGGAATGCAGAAGAAAAAACAGTTACTATTACTAAAGATGATAAAGTTATAGTTTTTAATCTCACTGAAAATAAGGTCTATGTAGATGAAGCAGAAGTAACAATTGACGTTCCTGCAGAAGTTATGAATAACAGAACAATGGTTCCGCTTCGTTTTATTGCAGAACAACTTGGATTAGTTGTTGAGTATGATGAAGAGATGCAAACAATTGTGATAGAATAAAATAAAATGCTCTTTTCTGGCAAGAATCTGAAAAAAGGTTCAAAACAGAAAGGAGCATTTTTAGTGCCTGTCACCAAACTTAGAACAGATATCAAAAGAAGCATTTAAAGATATAATCTATTTAATTACATAGTAGAATTATCACAAGTGATGTATTTGACTATATGTTGAGTATTAGCTATTAAGGGGGCCAAAATATATGATTTAGTGAAAACCCTGTAAAAATAAGGCCTGGACAGAGCTTGAAAATGTATTTACTTATGAATTCTTTAAGAAACATAATGAGGGATTTATTGAAATAAAGCGACTATGTTTAGTAAATAATGATTATGTATATTATAAAAATAAATAGGTTACTGAATAAAAAAGCTATATATTAATTAAAATATAAATAGCTTTATATTTTAAAAAAGAAAGATCGAACAAGTGACAAATAAATAGGAAGGAAGATGTTTATGCGTTTCAAAAAACAAAGATTATTGGTAATAATATTAGCAAGCTTGATGGTAGTTGGACTAATTGGATGTACTACGAAAGGTCCATCTGGCTCATCAGCCTTATTTAAGGCAGGAACATATGCTACTGAAGCAGATGGATATGGAGGCAAAATTAAGGTAGAAACTACATTCTCAGACAAAGAAATAGTAAAAGTAGAGATAGTAGAAGATTCAGAGACAGTTGGTATCGGAAGTAATGCCATTGATAAAATTCCAAGTGACATTGTAGAATCTCAATCTTTGGGTGTAGACGCCGTAAGTGGTGCTACAGTAACTTCTGAAGCAATAATTGAGGCAGTTTCTAAAGCAGTTGAAGAAGCTGGTGGAGATGTGAACTCTCTTAAATAAGTTTCGATAAAGATTATGGACTTGTAGGAACGCAGAATTCTGTTCAAATTTTGCAAGTAACTTAGCTCCAATGGTTAGTTGGCATATTCTAATCATTGGAGCTTCTTTTGGTTTATTAAATTTATATAGGTTTTTAGTAATAAATAACTAGAATATTATATTTAGATATCTCAACATAATATTCCAATTACAACTAGGAGATTATCTTTTATAAGATAGTCTTCTTTTTTTATCTAATTTACTTTGCCTTCAAAGGTGTATATAGTTATTTTTTGTAGAATGACTTTAGACCAAAATTAATATATAATAATAAAGGTTGTTATTTATTAAGATATGAAAGTAGGTATTTAAATGTTAGGATTGATTAAATTATCTCCAGTTTTTCTATTGTCTGGTTTGATGATTGGAAACAATATTTATGATTTAGGACTTGATATTTTAGTCATAGGTCCAATAGTAACTATTTATGCTGCAATAATAGCTAATGTAACAGAAAAGCTCAGCTTCGATGATATACTTGACTCAGCAATTAAGAATGTAAGTGGTATGCAATTGGTTTTCTTTATACTTATGTTTGCCTATGCTATGGCTGAGGTATTTATGTCAACTGGAGTAGGGGCAGCTATTATTAATATGAGTCTTAAGCTTGGTCTCACTGCTAGAACCCTAGGTGTGACAACATTTTTGGTCACTTCTATATTATCTGTAGCAACAGGTACCTCTTGGGGAACCTTTGCAGCAACAGCGCCTATATTTCTATGGCTAAATCATATGGTTGGTGGAGATGTAATCATTACTTTGGGAGCTATAGCTGGCGGGGCTTGCTTTGGAGATAATATTGGCCTTATATCAGAGACTACAGTTATTAGTTCTGGGATACAAGGGGTTGAAGTTATCCATAGGATTAGGCACCAAGGTGTTTGGTCTATATTATGTTTAATTACAGCAGCGATTTTATTCGTTGTATTTAGCTTAGGCCTATCTTCTGTACCAGGAGATGCATCTAATGCTATTGAGCAAATTCCTGCAGACGTATGGGAGAATTTAAGTGTTGAGAGTCCTGCTGCCATCAGTTTATTGAATCAAGTTCAAACTGGAGTTTCTCCAATTATGATTATCCCCTTGATATTGGTATTGATAGTTGCATTTAAAGGTTTACCAACTTTAATATGTCTGGGAGTTGGAATATTATCATCCTTGATCTTTGGACTTATGGCAGGTACAGTGGATTCTTTAATGGGATTTATTGATTTAATATATAATGGATTTACAGAAGCTGGATCCTGGGTCATAATCATGATGATGTGGATGGGAGCATTTGGTGGTATAATGGGTAAAATTCATGCATTTGATCCACTGTCTAAACTGATTGTAAAATTGGTTAGAAATGTTAGGCAGCTGATGTTTGCTAATGGTATCTTATCCATAATTGGAAATGCTGCCTTATCAGATGAAATGGCACAGATAGTAACTATAGGTCCAATAATAAAAGAACTTACTGAAGAAAATATTGAAGCTAGTGAAGAAGATATGTATACTTTAGCATTAAGAAATGCTACGTTTTCTGATGCATTGGCAGTTTTTGGTTCACAACTAATACCATGGCATGTTTATGTGGTGTATTTTGTAGGAATTGCAAATACTGTTTATCCACTGTATGAGTTTGTAGCTACGGATATTATCAGATATAATTTTATGGCTATCGTGGCAGTTGTTTCGATACTATTATTGACTCTAACTGGATTAGATAGATATATACCTTTATTTAAAATTCCTAGTGAACCAGATGTTAAGCTAAAAAAGAGAAACTAAATAGTAAAATCCAATGAAACCTATATGTTATTGAATCTAATAACATATAGGTTTATTCTATTCATCCAATCTCCACATATAAACAAAGTTATGTTAGAATATAGATATAATTTAGAAAATGGACAAACTATAGTAAATGGAGGGACTTTCATGACAAATGACTATAATCGTGAATATAAAGCAGTAAAGGTATTCACTGATCGTAAAGAATCAAGAGATGCATTTTGGGCTGCTTTTAATTATATGAAGGATAACAATAACCAAAACAAGGTGAAGGTACTAAACTATTATGGAATTGGCGGCATAGGAAAGTCTAGATTAACATCACAATTAAGAAAAGAATTAAGAGAAAAAGAACCATATGCAAAATTTGTATATTTTGACTTTGAAACTGAGATAGAAGTACATAAAGTATTGTATAAAATTATATATTCATTAAAAATGGATTATAATTTTTCATTTGATCTAACAGAAATTGCTCTCTATTACTATCATGCCTTAAAAGGAGAAAAGATTGAAAAACCAGGCGATAATAAAATTTTACCAATAAATAGTGAAATAGAAGATATTTTGGGACCTATTATAGATAATACTTACTTAGGTAATGTCATCAAGACCATTAAAGCATTAGATGCAGGGATAGCAAAATTAATAAAAATCGGTTTTAATTATGAAAATAAGAAAGAAATAAAATTAATTCAGTCCTATGAACAGCGAGAACTTAAGGACAAGTTATCATATTACTTTGCTATGGATTTAAAAAGGAATCTTGAAAGTTGTAATTACCCATTTGTGTTTTTCTTAGAAACCTACGAGAAACTAATCAAAGAGCTTAATTCAGCCGGATATTTCCTGTCAAATGATGAATGGTTACGAAAAGGCATAATCACAAATAATCCTGGTATACTTTGGGTAATCTCAGGACGTGACATGTTAAAATGGAAAATTGATAACAATCAGTCAATCCAAATAGACATTGAGCAACATAAATTAGGCGATTTGTCATTAGAGGATTCTTCCTATTTTTTAAAGAATGCCATGGTAGATGAACACTTCCATGAAGATATATTTAAAATAACAAAGGGACTGCCATTACATTTGGATTTATGTGTAGATATAGACTGGACTATCAAAAACCAAGGTGGAGAACCAAAACTAGAAGACTTTGAAGGTGAGTTTGCAGACCTAGCACAAAGGTTTCTTTTATATATGAATGATGAGGAGAAGGACCTTGTTCATATATTAGCATGCTTAGGATCATGGGATGACGAAGAGATATTAGATTTAAGTGATATATTTAAAATATCAGCAACCTCATATGATAAGATGGTAGGCCTATCTTTCATAATAACAGAAGATAATACAACATATTATATACATAAGAAGGTTGAAGAAGTACTAAATCAAATATGTCCCAAATTAATTAGATTAAAATTCATAAAATATATTAAGGATCAATTAAATAACAATAAAATTTCCAAGAATGATAGATTAAAACTTATCTTAAGAAGAATAAAAGTAAATGGTATATACGAAAAAGAAGAGGGGCTATATGAAATAGTAAAGACCATAAAGGATGATCTAATCTCGTATATTGTAGATTATGATCATAATACTGTACGCCGTATATTAGAACCACTTTGGAAATTAGTTCAAGAGTACAAGGGTAGTAGCGTATATGTAATCACATCATACTATTATGCTGAGTATCTGAAAGGTATAGGAGAGTTACAACAAGCAAATAAAATTATAACAGAGTGTTCATCTTATTATAATCAAGTAGGCTTAAGTAAACTAGAGATATTAGAATATGAAAGTACTAAGGCTTCAATAGTCTCGAAATTAGGAGATAAAAAACAGGCTTTAGAAATAAGAAAAGAAATATATGAAGAAATAAAAGAATTACTTGAAGAATCTGATCTATCCAGAATTAAAGCATTATATAATCTAGGTAGAGCATATTCATCAGTTAATGAAATGGATAATGCTATTTTAGCAGGTAAAGAGGCATACAAACAGTATAGAGATCAACTTGGAAATGAAAATGCATTTACTCTTAAAGCAATGCAAACTTTAGGTGGTTACTATAAAAAAGCTGAACATTATGAAGAAGCTTATACACTATTAATTGAAGCTTATAATATTCATAAAGACTATCTTGGAGAGGATCATCCACAAACATTAATAGTACTGAGAAAACTAGCGTTTAATTATGAAATAGATTCACATAAAATATGTGGGCTAAATATGAGGAAAGAAATTTATGAAAAGTGTTATAAAAAGTTAGGTGAAGATCATCCTCTAACTATAAGTTGTTATGAAGATTTAGGGTATTCGTATTATTCTTATAGTATGTATGAGGAAGCTCTAAATGTTTATCAATCAGTATATGAGAAGTATAAGGAAGATTATGGAGTAGACAACCCAAGAGTTGATAGAGTTAAGAAGAATATGAATAAGTCAAAGGATTTGTTGACTAAATATAATGAGAGAGTAAATACAAGCCTAAAAGCCTATAAAGATAAATTAGCTGAATTTGGGGAAGGCAATATAGAAACTATAAAGGCATATGAAGAGATAGGAAATTCATATTTATATCTTGGTAAATACTCTGATGCAGAAGGTATATACGAAACCGTATATTCACAGCTGAGCAGTTTATTCGGAGAGGGAAATGATGATACAAAGCAAGCTTTAATTAACCTAAGAAGCGCCTATTATATGCTAGAAAAGTATGATGAAGCTCTAAAAATAATGCTAAAAGCTCATGAGTCATTAAAGAATGAATTGGGTGCTGATTATCCTGATGCTTTAAAAAACCTAAATCTAATAGTAGATGCATATGAAGATTTAGGTATGCATGATAAAGGGATTGTATACGTAGAAGAAATGCTCTCAATTTTAGCTAAACAGCAAGGCCGTGAAAATTTTTTCGCTGAACATTAGGGGAGTGAAACTATTACACAATATTATGGAAATATATGGTATAATAATTTTTAGAGATAAGCAGTTATTTTAAATATATCCTAATAGACTAGATAAATAATGGATATATAGTTGTATGAATCAAGGGGTGGATGGTATGAAGATTGAGTCAGTTAGTTTTGTTCTTTTGTTGCTTTCATGTTTTATTTTCCTTGTATTGCTTGCTTTTGTTTAATGAATATAATAAGTAAGAACATATAGAGAGTAGCAAAATATGATAATTTAATATGCAATTGTGACATATATTCCAGTGACTTATTTATTTAACACTGGAATTTTTTGTTGTTATAAATAATACCTAATGTCAAAACTCCCCAATATGTGGTAAAATTTAATCAACAGAATAAACCTATACAATTGGAGGTATACATACTATGAAAGATTTAAAAGATACTTGCAAGATTGCAGTTGTACAAGCTGCTCCAGTAATGTTTGATAGTGCTGCTAGCACTGATAAGGCTATTACATTGATAAAAGAGGCTTCAAAAAACCAAGTAGAGTTAATAGTGTTTCCAGAGTTGTTCATTCCTGGATACCCATATGGTATGACTTTTGGTTTTACAGTAGGTAGTAGAAATGCTGATGGAAGAAAAGATTGGAAATTATACTATGATAATTCAATTGTGGTTCCAGGTCCTGAAACTGAAGCTTTAGGTAAAGCTGCTAAGGAGGCAAATGCTTACCTTAGCATCGGGGTATCAGAGCGTGATATAAATACTGCAACTTTATATAATTCTAACTTGATATTTTCTCCAACAGGGGAACTTCTTTCATGTCATCGAAAATTAAAACCAACTGGATCAGAAAGAGTTGTATGGGGTGATGCGAATCAAGGATATTTCCCAGTTGAAGAAACACCTTGGGGCCCTATGGGCAGCTTAATTTGCTGGGAAAGTTATATGCCGCTAGCTAGGGTTGCTTTGTATGAAAAAGGCATCACAATATATCTAGCACCTAATACAAATGATAACGAAGAATGGCAGGCTACTATTCGCCATATTGCCATAGAGGGACATGTATATTTTATAAATTGTGATATGTATTTTACAAAGGATATGTATCCAGATAACCTTCATTGTAAAGATGAAATTGATAAGCTAAATGATGTAGTATGTAGGGGCGGTAGTTGTATCGTAGATCCTTATGGACATTATGTTACTGAGCCTGTATGGGATAGAGAAGAGATAATCTATGCTGAACTTGATATGCAAAAGGTACCGATGAGTCGTATGGAATTTGATGTATGCGGACATTATGCTAGACCTGATGTATTGGAGTTGAATGTAAAGGAGTGATTATTTGTATAAATTAGTAGCTCTAGATTTAGATGGTACTCTATTAACTGATGAGAAAACCATTACAAAAGAAAACTTAGATTTAATCCATCTTCTTATAGATAAAGGTTATGAAATAGTAATTGCAACTGGTAGGAGTTATTATTCTGCTAGAGTTCTAACTGATAATATAAAAGAACATCTAATATATATTTGTAACAATGGAAATATTGTCCGAGATGCTATAGACGATAGGGTATTATTTACGAATTATTTGGATTCTAAAGACTCAAAAATAATATTGCGTGAAGGAATATCTAGGGGGTTATATCCTTTTATTCATGCTGACTATTTTGATGAAGGATACGATTGTTTACTTGGTAAGAACCATTATCCTACTGAAAGTCATATGAAAGCCAGAAATAATTTATTAAGAATTAAAATAATAGAAGATAATCTAGAAGAAAACTTAGATAAAGTTTTAGCTTTTGTCTACCCAGATAATTTTGATAAATTAATGGATTTTCATTTATATTTAAGTGAAAAGTATCCAAATAAGTTTAATTCCCATGTAATGGAGCATGCAACTCAAGCTGAAGCTTTACTTGAAGTCATGAATCCTACAGGAACTAAATGGAATACTTTAATTAAATACGCTACTTCATTAGGGATAGAAGCAAATGAGATAATAGCTATAGGGGATAACAACAATGATATTGAGATGATTATGAATGCTGGACTTGGTATTGCTATGAAGAATGGAAGTCAATTAGTAAAGGAAGTTGCAGATATAGTAAGTAAAAAGGATAATAATCAATCAGGCGTTGCTTTTGAACTTAAGAGGCTTTTAGGTTTAAGTATATAGAGTGTGGGCGATAGTAATTATTTAATAACTAGAGGATAGCAAGTATGCTATCCTCGTATTTTTTGTATTTTGTAATATTAAAATCCATATAAAACAATACCTGTAATAACAAATGCAATTAATGAAAGAACGGCAGCAATGATACCAAATGGTAATTGGGATGTTGCATGCTCAAAATTATCACAGCCTGTGGCAGATGATGAGAGAATTGTTGCATCAGAATAGAAGCAAATATGGCTTCCCCAAACACCTGCAGAGATTACTGCTGAAATAGCAATAGATGGATTCATATTCAATCTATAACTTATAACAGTTACCAGTGGAATTGCAATTGCATACATTCCCCAAGAAAGTCCCATAATAAACTCTGTTATGCCAAATACTAAGAAGATCAGTGCAGGTAACATCCAAGGACTTACTAATCTTTCAACTGTATTTATGATCAATTCCATAAATCCTAGTGCTTCAATTCCATCAGCAAACATATAAGCCAAAACAACCATAATTAAAGGCATCAACATATTTTTGAATCCTTTAATTACTAGGTCAAAGAACTCATCAGCATCTACTAAGCCTTGAACTAGATAGAATACAAACATAAACCCAAGGGTTGTAAGTACACCATATTGTAAATCAATATCAAAGTAGACAGTGGTAGCAATTAGAACAATTATTGGTACAAAGAAATTCATGACCTTAGCATTTTTATGTTCTAATACAACTTCTCCAGCGCGTATATCAATCTTTTCGCTTCCAGGAGGGGCAAGCACCCCTGTGTTTCTAGCTCTTTCTTCTGCCTTTTTCATTTTACCAAATAAGGGAATGACTCCAAAGATGGTTAAAGGAACCATAATTAAACAAAACCATGCATAAAAGTTAAAAGGTATTGTTCCAATGAAAACAGATAAGCCATCACCATATTTTTGAACAAATGGATCAGTTGCTGAAAGTTTCATTGTTGATGTAATGGTTTCATTATATAATCCAGCGATGAAAACAGCCCATGTGGATACCGGAATTAAAACAGTATCTGGAGCTGCGGTTGAGTCTACAATGTAGGCTAAGTATTCTCTGGATACTTTGTGTTTATCAGTTAAAGGAGCCATACAACTTCCTACTGTTAATGAATTTAGATAGTCATCAATAAAGATAAATAAACCCAAAATCCAAGTCCATAATAGAGTTGCTTTTCTAGTGCGAGCACGTTTGGCTACCCAATTACCAAATGCATAAACTCCACCAGCTCGTTCAATTAAAGCTACGAAACTTCCCATTAAACCACAGACAACAAACAACCAAGCTGTATCTACACTGGTTAGGTTATCTATTAGGGAGTTATTCATCTCATAAAAGAACTGGCCTTGATATGCCATTAAGAACCCTAGTATTATTCCTAAAGTTAAGGATTCAAATATTCGCTTTGTTATAAAGATATAAACCAAGATAAACAAAGCAGGAATGGCAGAAATAATTGGATAATCCTCAATTAATCGAGGGGTAATTAGTGTGATGACTGTAAAAATAATAGCTAAAATAGCGTATTGGATAATATTTCTATACTTTGATCGTTTAGAAATTGTATCAAAACTACTAGCATATTCAATCGTAGCCATAATGTCTTCAGCTTGAGTTTCCATTACAAGTGAATGCTCACGCTGTTCTTCTTCGTCATTTTCATGTTCGTCTTTTTCTAAATTCATTTAACATACAACTCTCCCTATATTTAGTTTTTAAAATGATTATACCACCTTTTATTCATTTGTCTAGATGGAAAATTTAGTATAGGTTTAGTGTTTCAGTTACCTTGTTTTTTAGCTCATATATGTAAGCAAAAATGAATGTGATTATCGGTGACAAGAAGCATAGTACTGCAAATGGTGCATATCTGTTACTTGCAATTCCTGTTGTTGATAATATAAACAATGAATTTACATTCCATGGAATAAGAGGCGTAATTACTATTCCCGTATCAGCAATTGTCCTAGCTAGAATAGAATTATCAATTTCTAATTCTTTATACTTAGGACTTAATAGTTT
The DNA here is from genome assembly GCA_031460505.1 of Tissierellaceae bacterium. GTDB lineage: Bacteria > Bacillota > Clostridia > Tissierellales > Tissierellaceae > JAAYTL01. The sequence continues at coordinate 391,338 of JAVKTT010000002.1, read as the reverse complement.
TCCAGGCAAGATAATACCAACACTTTGATCACTGATAATTGTTAATATACTACTAATCAGTCCTGTTTTTATAATTAATTTTCTTTTAGATTTAATTCTTGATGTTAATCTATCAATTATAGGATTCATAAGATTTGTTTCCTGAAACAAATTACTCATACTTGTTGCACCTGCAATGATGAGTATTACAGGTACCATTGATAGCATACCACCACTAACCAATATTGCATTCAATTGATCAGAGTTTGTATTTACACTATATCCACTTATTATTGCAGCAATAATATCACTAATATTAGATCCCTGAAGGAAAACAGAAACAACTGCTCCTGCAATTATTGCTAATGACATTGCTTTAATCATTTTAACACCTAAAAATGACATAACTATAATACTTATAGGTAAAAGCAGCAATAATGGAGAAATAATAAAGTTTGTATTAATTGCTGAAATAAAATTTTCTATTTCTAATGTTGAAATACTAATAGCAAATGTTCTTCCTATAAAATAATATGTAAATGCTGATAGAATATACGTTGGCAAAAACGTCTGTAACATGGACTTCAAGAGTTCTCTATAGTTAGTTTTTACAGTTTCCATTGTTAGAATAATGGAACTGGATAATGGTGAAGCTTTATCTGCTATAAATGCACCAGATACAATTGCTCCTAAAAGGATATAATCGGGAATCCCAAATATGGTTGCTAACCCCAACAAAGTAATTCCAATACTGCTCATGGTTCCAAATGCTGAGCCCATAAAGATTGCAATAATAGATGTAAGAACAAATGATGCTAATAAAAAATTAGTGTTTTGCATATATTTGAGCCCTAAATATAGCATGGTTGGTACGACTCCAGAAGCCATCCAAATAGATATCATGGCACCAATCAGTGCTACTAATAGAAACAAGGATTTATATTCATTTATTCCTCGTTTTACTATATCTAATAGTTCTGTTGTGGAAAAGCCTACTTTATTAAGTAAAATTAAAGCAAAGATTATACTTATAAGAAATCCATAGAATAAGAATATGTCAAAAATCACACAAGTCATAATGGTGATAAGTGTGATTATAAGAATGATATATGAAAATTTTTTAGGTATTTTATTTTCTGTCACCTTAATCCTCCTAAATAAGTTTATAAACCTGCAGCAAATCGATACTATCAATATATTAAATATTGAAAATAATGTCAATAAATAAGCTCGAAAGAGTATGTGGGTATAAATTAAGGTTTGAATTTCATAATAATAATGAGGTGAAATTAAAAGTATGAATGAGGAAAACAGAAACTTAACGAAGATAGATAAAATTGTGCAAAAGGATTACCCATTTATAGGAGCAATTGGAACATATCTTAATTTTGAAACTGAAGATATGACAAGTACAGAAGCTGAACTTAAAGCTATGAAGAAGAAGGAAGAAAATAAAGATAAAAAGAAATAAGGATTGATTATAAGACAGAATCACTGGGATTTATCTCGGTGATTCTTCACTTTAAGGGGAAATTAATATATAATTAATCTATATTAATTGATAGGATGATGCATGTGAAAATAGATTTTGAGGATTTTTCAATAGATTGTAATGTTCAATATGGAAAGCGAAAAAGGATGATGATTAGTATTGATCCAACTGGATTTGTTACTATAAAGGCACCAAATAATACACCTGAGGAAAAAATTATAGAAGCAGTTAAGCCCTTAGGAAAGAAACTTAAGAAGAAATTAGAGGAGCTAGAAGCTTTAAGATCCAAATTTAGTCCAAAGACTTATGATGGAGAAGGTAAGTTCCTATATTTAGGAAAGGAATATCCATTAGATGAGTTAATAGATATCGATGGATTAAATGAAGAAGAGCAAAGGGAATATCTTAAAAAATTCTATATATCAAATTGTAAGAGGATAATATGTGAAAGGATTAAAATATATCAAGATCAGGTAAGACTCAATCCTAAGGAATATAAAATTGATGAATCAAAATCAAGATGGGGAAGCTGCAGCTCTGAAAGAAAGCTAACCTTTAACTATAGGCTTGCTATGGCACCAATGGAGTGTATTGATTATGTTGTAGTCCATGAGCTTTGCCATTTACAGCATATGAATCACGATAGGTCCTTTTGGAGACTAGTTGGAAGTATATTACCAGACTACAAAGAAAGGCAGGAGTATCTCAAGAAATATGGTCAATTTTTGACATTATAATGAACAGTGGGTAATGAACAGTGGGGACGCAAAACTTTGTTCAAAGTTTTGTCATCCCGAGTTTATAGAGGGATCTTATCCTGTAATTTTGAGCGTAGTCTAGAAATCCATATTTTTTACCATTGCTTGAAATATTTATCTGAGGATGCTAAGGAGTGGAGATAAAATTATGAAATCATATATAATTAAAATTGAACTTATCGGTTCAGAACCTCTTATTTGGAGAAAAGTCATAATGCCAGCAGGAGCAACATTTAACAGATTGCATGACATAATTCAAAATGTATCAAATTTTAAAAGTGGATATCCTAATGAGCCATATCATTTATTTGAATTTGACCTAGGGGATTTAATAGTTACAAATAATGAAGAGGCTTATATTGAACATCAACATTATAATAAGAACAAGAAAATGTACGAAGATAGATTAAAGACAATGCCAAAGGAATTTTTTAAATTAGAAATATCTTACCAAGAAAGATTGAAGATTGAAGTGAGAAAGCCAACTACTCTTAAAATTGATAAATATTTAGAGAAAAATAAAGAAGTTAAATATAATTATGATTTTGGAGATGGTTGGAAATTTATAGTTAAGTTAGAAGATATCGTGGAAGATTATTACTTTGGATTTCCTACACTGCTTGATGGGGAAGGAACAGCACCACCTGATGATGTAGGTGGACTTCGTGGGTTTTATGAATTCCTTAAAATCTATAGAGACAATAAACATCCAGAACATAATGTGGTAAAGGATTGGGCGGAATCATCATACTTTAGAGAATACGATCCTAACTTTATTAACGAGATATTAAAAGGAATTAAGTATAAGAAAACTGAATGGGATAAGATTGATCATATTAATTACCACATAATTGAAGATAAATATAGAAATAAATAGTATAAATAACTTGGATCAAACTTTAATTTTAGCTTATAAAGGATCTATTAAGAAAGTAGATATTCGACTAAAAGCAGGTGGAAGAGATGTGGAAATTGTTAATGATCAACTAGATAAAGAATCATTATTTATCCAGTCTGATAATCCTTAAATAGGACATAAAGACTATCCATTAACATATATTTATATATTGAAGGTCAGCCTTAAAATGAAAAACGATAGAAGAAGTAAAAGGTAAAAGATTAGATTGGACTTAACAAAAGATAACAGTAAAGGGAAAAAATAATCACCCTGTATTGCCGTACAGAGTGATTAAAGTTATTTAATCGCATGGTGGCAAATGCATTTATGTGAATTCGATTACCTTATTCACGGTATACCAAAATATACCTAAAGAAACATTTTTACTGCATAAATTTCATAATCAAGGAATAGGAGATAAATTTTAATACAATATAGCTTGAAGATAAAAGGACTCTTTAATTTGCAAGGGTCCTTTTTTTATTTGCAGAAAGTGAGCTTGAAAGAATTGGTCCATAAATCAATTGAGAAATTAAAGAAAAGATTAGAGTCTGAGTTAAAGAATCTAAATGATGTTAGTAGGAATGACTTCTAAATCCATAGCGATAAATTGTGAAGATATAGATGAAACAGTATCATCCTTTGCAGAAGTAAAAACCCTAGCAACTCGAGATTCAAGAATAAAGGAAAAGATGGATATGATAATTAGGTAGCAAGACTAAGGATACTGAAATCATCCTATGAAGATCAAGATACACACTAGAGGATAACTTTACTTACAAGTATCCTAAACTGATAAAGGACGAAGAACAGCGATTAGAATGTATTATAGAAGATATAGAAAAGAGAAATATGAGTACTATGGAGAAATTTTCAATTAACATCAACGGAAAACTATTTGATGAAAGGGAAAAGGCAGCGACTATCTTAAAGTCTCTTTACAATAAAATATAACCAGGCAAATAACTTCATATAGGACATATCAAGGATTTAATCTACTCCTAAAAAAATCAATGCTATTTGAAACCTGTGAGATAATAATAATCCATGGAAGTTTAAAGTACAGAGCAGAATTAGGAGATAGCCCCATGGAAATATGGTCAGGATAGAAAATATAATTAAGAACTTAGAAGATAGAATGACAAAATCTGAAGAGATCATAGAAAACCATAAAAAGAACTTAGAAAACTCAAAATTAGAATATGAAAAAGCCTTCCCGTATGAAGACAAATATAAAACTAAACTAGCAAGACAAATTGAATTAATTCAGGAGTTGGATTTAGGCAAAAATGATGAAGATGTGGTTGATATAGATGAAAACGAAAGGGAAGATGAATTGAAGGAAGAACTGGAATTTGCTAAAGCAATCTCTTAGGATAGAAGTTTATCCCCATAGAGAAATAATTATTGCAAACATTTAGCGAAAAAAGAAGGAGTTTTAAAAGCTTTGTAGAATAACAATGATAAGAGTTGATTGATGAGCTAAATTCATGGATATAGTTAATGCTGTAATATTCCCAAACATTGGTATTAATGCAAGAGTTAAGTAAAATTTAACATACAATTTAAGTGGTGCTAATCTTAATTGCTTAAGTGTTAAAACATATATAGAAAGAGGAGTGTGAATTATGAATCACTATTTAGAAATGCTAAGAAAAAGTATAAATAAAGTAGAAGCGGATTTTAGTTTTACTGCACTAATAGATCACAATAGTTCAAAAGGTAGTGTAAGAGAGCAAATAATTAAGAATTTTTTACGACCTTTTCTACCAAAATGTTACGGAATTTCTGGCGGACAGGCTTTCGACAAAGATGGCAATCTAAGTAAGCAACTAGATGTTGTTATATACGACGATTTATATTCTTATATAGCTCCTTACATGGAAGATTTTATTTATTTTCCATGTGAATCAATATTTGGAAATATTGAGATAAAATCTAAATTAGACTCATCATCTTTTAATGATGCCGTAGAAAATATAAAATCTATGAAGATTCTGCAAAAGGAAGCAATTAATGGATATTATGTAAATCCAATTAAAAAATTGGTCATTAACAATGTGGATTGGAATATTCAAGTTGCTAATGACTACATGGGAATAATTTTTGCTTATGATAGTGTAAAACCAGAAACTGTAATCGAATATATTAAAAATCATATATCAAATCAACAAATTGAAATTGAATATTTACCTAATTTAATCGTGTTATTTAAAGAACAAATAATAATATGTCGTTACAAAGATGATGGAGATGGTAAATATTCTATTAGCCATTTTAATGAGTATAATGGCTTTATGTGCTTAAATTATGGAGAGGATATTCTAGCTGCTTTTTTGCTTTCAATTATGATAATGCTTAGAAACATAGACTTAAAGGCCATGAAGGTAGAAGATTTAATTGAGGGTGTAAATGGAGTGTGTTTAAGTAATATAAAAGAAATTATACCTAGTATTAATTTTAATATCCAAAACATTTAAGTAATGAATTAATTTCATAGTGTGATTTATGTGAGTGAATAGATATCAAAAATTATGCTAAAAGGAGTGAATGTAATGGAGCTAAATTTTACGGTTTCGTTAGATGAAAATGAACAAAATTTATTAAAACAAATATTTGATTGTAACAACGATGCATTAATTGCAAAGCTTGAAAAAATTTCTAAAGCATCAACGATAGAATATTTAAAAATGATCTTAGGTCAAAAAGTTTTTACTAGAGGACAAGATATCAAAGAATATAGGCTATATCTTTTAATTAGATATTTATTTAATGGAATTATACCTGATGAACAGGTTATTACAACTTTATTTCAAACTACAAATAGTGAAAGTAGGTCCTTGTTAAAATCTGTTCTTGCTAAATATCAATACGAGTTAAAGGAATCAATTAATGATACAATTAATTTAATCCTACAAAATGACATCCAACATGATGAGGAAAAAGATATTTACTATGTTTCAAATATAGCATTAAATATTGTTGATGAGATGAATAAGACATTGAGTTCTATTGATGGATCATTAAATCAAATTAATAAAAGAAGAAGTTCACTACAAACTTTTGATATAACACCTTCTGCATATGAGGCATTATGTGCATATTGCGGTATAAGTCAAGAAGGTGAATAATATGAGTGATATATTGTCAGCATTTGCTATTCTTTTGGCTGTTTTTACATATATTGAATCACTATATGTCAAGTTTATTCAAGAAGGTTTAAATATAGAGGTAAAGGAACACAAAAGAGACAATAAAGTCGGTTATTTAAAAGTTAAAAAAATAATTATAAATTATCAAATTCCATTATTAGTTATTTCATTAATAATCTGTTTGATTATGACTCCTGTCAGTATAGAAATATTAGTTAATTCATTTAATTATTTATCTGCAGGAATAGCTAAATACGATATATCATCTATGTCAATAATTTTATTACACAGTTTATTTATAATAATATTTATAAGGGAAATAATTAAATTTATTAAACTTAAAAATAAATTAAAGATATTAATTTATTGGAGTTAATATTTTGTATAACAAGATATTTGATTAAGATTAATAAAGTTGATGATGACGAGAATGAATTTCATATCTCTTCTTACACCATCTCTTTACAACTGACTTAGGTATTCCCAATTCTTACGAAGCCCCATGGATTGAACATCTATTAGATTCTACCAATTCTACAAATTTCTTCTTTACTTCTAAATTAAATTTAGTCTTAAAAAATGCACCTCCAAAAGTTAATTTTTATTGTCTAACTTTTGGAGGTGCACATTCATAAGGTCAAAGCTCTTTTTTATTTACCCAAATTAAAGGAAAGGAGCACCACATGAAGAAAATGTAATTATGGGAGTCCCTAGTGTTGGGAAATCAACTGCAATAAAATATATAGTGATTACTGAATATATGCGAGGGACAAAACTTATCTTCATTGACCCCCATAGAGAATACTGGGAATACAAATTTACCTTCCTTCAATCAAACGGACAAGAGATGGGATATATGGAAGTAACACAGCCGCAAAATGAGGATTTTACAAGAGTGGACATTTTATAGTTCTGAGGGGAATAACAGAAGATGGAAAAATATTAGTACATGATTTAGCAAGTGTCGAAAGAAGTAACAAAGATAGGATTTTAAAATTATAATGAATGAAAGTAGTACTAATGGTGGAGTGAACGGTAGTCCATTCTGGATATTCACACCTGAGATATATTTAGAATTATTGTAAGATAATTCTAAATATATTTGAAATATTGATTTTATCTAATATAATGAGAGTAAGTGAAAGAGTATTTAAATAGAGGAACAAGTTAAAATGTTTCATTCAATATATAATATAAAAGTTAACTAGAACAAAGGTATTATTTTCGGAGGATTGGTAAAGGTGAGTAGAATGTATAATAAACTAAATTTTCAAGAATTAACCCCTAGTAGAATTGAGAACATGAGTTATTATAATGAAGCGCTAGATTTTGCATTTAAAAACCCTGATATCTTGAACATAGCTATTACAGGGGCGTATGGTGCAGGGAAAAGTAGTCTTATAAAAACATATAAAGACTTACATAAGGAAAGGAAGTTTATTCATATATCATTAACTAATTTTGAGAAAAATGAAGATAATGTTAAAGAAAGAAACAATGATAATGGTGATAAAAAGATCAAGAGGTTAGATGAAAGTGAATTAGAAGGAAAGATACTCAATCAATTAATTTATCAAATAAATCCTATAAATATACCGCAAACCAAGTTTAAAGTAAAGAAAGATATTAAATTGAGGAGTATTATAAAGGAAACTATAATAATGTCGTTATTTTTGATATCTTTGTTATATATTCTTAAATTCCAAGAATTGGAAGTATTCATAGGCAATCTAGAGAATGCTCATATGGTTAGTTTCTTAAATATATTGATAGAAAATGAAACATTTATCTTTTCTGCTATTATGTGTTTTTCAATATTTGTATTTTATATATTTAGAATCACTAGGGCACAATTATATAATCCAATTTTTAAAAAAGTTAAATGGCAAAATAACGAAATTGAAGTATTTCAAAATGATGAAGAATCACACTTCAACAAACATTTAGATGAAATATTATATTTATTCAGAAATTCAGATGTAGATGTTATAGTTTTTGAAGATATAGACAGATATGATAATAATATTATTTTCAGTAAATTAAGAGAAATTAATGAATTAATTAATAACAATAAAGAGAAAGGTAGGCCAATTAGATTTCTCTATCTTATAAGGGATGATATATTCACTTCAAAGGATAGAACAAAGTTTTTTGACTTTATCCTGCCAGTTATCCCGGTAATAGATAGTTCAAACTCCTATGATAAGATCTTAGAGACTTTTGGGCAAGCGGGATTATTAAAAAGTGACGGAAAAACATTTCTAAGTGAATTGGATGATTTTTTCTTGAGGGATATATCTTTATATATAGATGACATGAGGTTATTAAAAAACATATATAATGAATATGTAATATATTATGGGAGACTTCAAATAACTGAGATCGAACTAGATCTAAATAAACTACTGGCCTTAATTGTTTACAAAAATATATTTCCAAATGATTTTATAGACTTGCAATTAAATAAAGGATTCGTTTTTAACATTTTTGAAAATAAAGGCTCTTATATAAAAGTCACGAAAACTAAAATAGATTTATTGATTGATGAAAAGCAAAAAAATATCAAAGCTATTGAAGATGAACAATTAACTGACTTAGATGAGTTAGATACATTATATGTAACTTCTGGTCAATATAACTATAAAGTTAATAATAAATTTGATAATGGATTTAAAACGAGACTAGAATATATTAAGTCAATGAAACAAGATAATGCAAAAGTAGAGCAATATAACTCAAATGGTTATGGTGGGTATGGAATAATTGATATTAACAATCGTATAAAAATGTTTAATGAAGAATCTGACTATGTAAAAAGAAAAAATTTAATCATACAGAAAATAAATAACGGAATAGAGATATTAGAAAATGAGATTGAAGAATTAGAACTAGAAAAAAGAAAAATTGGTGTCTTAAAAATGAGAGAACTAATTAATAATGATTATGTAGATATAAATGAACTATTTGAATACAACCTTCGAGATGAAGAAAATAATTTAATAAGATATAAACATATAATATCTAATCACTACTATCCACTAATAAAATATCTAATCAGAAATGGCCATATTGATGAAACTTACTTTGATTATTTAAGTTATTTCTATGAAAATGGATTAGCAAGGGATGATAAAATTTTCTTAAGAAGCATTACGGATGAAGAGCCAAAGGATTTTAATTATAAGTTAAAGGACCCTGAAAAAGTTATAACTTACTTGAAGCCTAGAAGTTTAGAGCAAAAAGAAGCATTGAATTTTGATTTATTAAAACATTTACTAGATAATATTTATGCAAATAATAACCAAGAATATCTAGACCATTTTTTTAGGCAAATAAGAGAAGATAGAAGATTTGATTTTATATTTAGCTATATAGTACAAGCTTCAAATACAAACATACTTGTAAAAAAACTAAATATTTTTTGGCAAGAGATTTTTGTATTTTTAATTTCAAATAAAGAGATTGAAGGTAAAAAGAAGAAAGTTTATATGGTTCATACTCTTCATTACTCAAGTTTAGAAAATATTCAAAAAATGAATATTGAAAGTTGTATTACAACATATATATCTAATAATGAAAATTTTCTAGACATAGATAATCCTGATGTAAATAAGATTATAAACATTTTTATTTCTTTAGATATTTATTTTAAGAACATTGATTTTGATTCAGCTAATAAAGATTTATTTAAAGAAGTCTATAATAATAACCTTTATGAGTTAAATTTGTCAATGATAAGATTAATACTGGAAAAGGTATATAATATTCCTATTGACTCCGATTTTATAGAAAAAAACTATACACTTATTTCATCTAAACCTAATGCGCCACTAAAAGACTATATTGATAGAAATATAAATGATTATATGAAATTAATATTTACAAATTTATCCGATAAGTTTAATGATTCTGAGGGTAGTGTAATAGATATTTTAAATAATCCAAATATAGAAGATGATAATAAAACAAGATATATTCAAAATTTATCGACAATTATCATAGATGTAGAAGATATAGAAAATACTACTCTTTGGGAAGAATTATTTAAAAATAATACTATTTATTACTCTACTAAAAATATATTAACTTATTATTTTAAGTATAGCGAGAAGATGGATTCAACAATTACAAGGTTTATAAATGCTAATCCTAATGAAATAGAATTTGATTATAATTCAATCAAAGAGGATCACGGGGAAGGTGTGTCAAAATTTTTTAGAAATATTATTAAAAATAATGAATTAATAAATGAAAAATATAAAATGATTTTAAGGGGATTTAACCGATTCTATAGTGAGTTTAATATTAGCGAAATTAATGATGAAAAATTTGAGATTCTTATTGAATTAGGCATCATAGGTATGACAAAAGAGAACATTAAGTTTGTTAGGGCTAACTATCCTGATTTAATGATATTTTTTATAATCAATGATATACAGGATTATATTGATTGCTTAGATGAAGAAGTTATTATAGAAGAGGAAATTCTAGAATTATTGAATGAAGAAAGTTTACTAGATTCATATAAGATAAGTTTAGCGAAAATATTTCCTGGTAATATTATCATGGAAGATAGTAATTATAATGAGGCCTTGGAACTATATATAATTAATAACAAGTTTGATAGTAGTGATTTGAATTACATTATTAATAATTATAACAATAGCTCCACTGAAATGAAGCGAGCTATAACAGAAATATGTATTCAATATATAGACGAGATAAGTAGCAATGAATATAATCTTTACTATGATTTACTGTTAGAATTAACGACAAAGGTTGATATAGATAGTAGTTACAAAAAGATAATTATTAGTGATAACTTTGATACATTAAATAGTAAAAAAGTTATACAGTTAATGATAGCTGCAAAATTTGATAATTATGTAAAACTTTTTGGGTTAGGGAAACGCCAATTTGATTTAACTGTTGAAGATAAAAACCTATTAGAGTGTTTCAAAGATAAAGGATGGATAAAAAATTATTATAAGAATGACAGTTATTATTATGCATATGGAAGAAAACATCAAGAATTAAGAAAAAAATTAGCCAATAAGTAATAAGCGCACGATGAATCATTATTATCAGTATTTAAAGTACCATTATTACTTTATAAATAAATAATTGTTTACTTAATCTTACGGCTAATGACAGTATGTCTAATAGGGGTGTAGTGTATATCATCTAATTCATATATTTTTTGAAATACTAAAATAGTAGAAAATGAAAGACTCATCATTTTTATATTAAACATCAAAACTACCCTCTAGAACTCTTTCCAAGAGTTCTTTTACATCTTCCTGCACATAATAAACCTATATGGAATAAATTATATATTATAAATTTATTTTTTGGAGGTGCTTGTATGGCTAATGTTCGTAGAATATTTCCAGGAGGGAATACATCTGAAGGCTTTTATTCTCTTCATGATAATATAATTGGAACAAATAGAAATATGCTTTATATACTAAAAGGTATGCCAGGTGGAGGCAAATCTTCCATGATGAAGGAGATAGGCAAGAGAGCCTATGAGAAGGGATATTCAGTGGAGCTTCATCATTGTCCATCTGATCCAAACTCTATTGATGCTGTGGTGATTGAGGAGCTTAAAATATGTATTATTGATGGTACACCACCACATGCTATAGATCCAACTTATCCTGGATTGACTGAAACTATTATTGATTTAACTCAATTTATCAATACTGATAAAATAGTAGATTCCAAGGAGGAAATAATTAAAGCAAAAGGAAATAACAAAAAAGCTTATAGAAGAGCTTTTAATTATTTCAAAGCTGCCAAGAATATTTATTCTGAAATCGAAGAAGTAAATAAGGAATTTGTTGACTTTAAAGCTATAAACAATCTGAGTAAAGAATTGATACTTGAGATTTTTTCTAAAGAACCTATAGAGGTGAATAAGGATTTTAAAGTGCGAAGGCTATTTTCATCTGCTTATACACCTAACGGATACGTGGATAATATTAAGACAATACTCAACTATGTAGACACTAGATATTATTTACAGGGGGATACAGGTACAGGTAAAAGTGTATTTTTAGAGAGAGTTATTGATGCTGCAAAACTTAGGGATTATCATATTGAGATTTACTATAATCCATTAATTCCAACTAAGATAGAGTCTGTTATCATCTTTGAACTTGATACTATTATATCATCTAATTTACGGACTAAGGAATTTCCTAATACTCTAATAGACTTTAATCAATTCTTTAATAAGCCTGAAGAGAAATCAGGTGAAGAAAATTATGATATTAAAATGTTCAATGAACTTGTACTAGGTGGTGTGGAAGGACTAAGAGGTGCAAAGGATAATCATCAAGCTTTGGAGGACTCCTATAAGAAGGCTGTTAATTATAAAGGTGTAGATGAGGTTAAGGAAAGACTTTGGGCAGAAATTGAATCTTATATGAAATAGAAAGTAAGGTAGACCAAGTGGTCTACCTTACTTCAATATTTTCTTAATCTCTTTTTCAAACATAGTCATCACTTTGTCCAATACTGCAATTGACGATACTCCTTGGATCATTTGTGGGCTGCCGCCACCTTTTATTATGATTTTGTCTGATACTTCTTTATATATGTCTTTAAGATTTATATCCAAATCCTTACTTCTTGTTATGAGGAACTGGCCCATTTCTGCGGTCGAGATACTATAGATTTGGATTAGATTTTCATTGGTTTTATTTAAATTAGATGATATTAAATTTATCTCTTTTAAATCCACATCTTTGAAATTTTTTATTATATAGTTAATATTATTTTCTGTTGTAGATTCCTTTAAAAGAATCTCACCTTTAATCTTATATAATTCTTCTCTAAGATATCTATTTTCCTTTTCTAAAGTTTCCTTAGCACCATATAATTGATTTACTTTATCTAATACATCTATGTCCTTTGCAGAGAGCAGGGTACCTATTTCATTGATATACGAATTCTTCCAAGAGTAATCATTTAGGGCTCTAGTGCCGCATATAAATTCTACTCTAATATTGCCTTTGTATTTTTCCCACTTACGAATCTTGATTAAACCAATCTCACCAGTATTAGACACATGGGTACCACAACATGCGATGTAGTCAACATTATCAACCTCGATAATTCTTAAGTTTTCATCATCAACGGATACTTCCTTTCTTAGAGGAATCTTTGTAAGCTGATCACGATTTACCGTATATGACTTTACTCTAAAGTTTGATTGGATTACTTTGTTTGCTAAATACTCTACTTTAGATGCTTCATCTTCTAGAAGATAAGGTCTTGCTATATCAATGGTGTTGTATTCATTTCCTATATGAAGACTTGAGGTGGTTGCATTGAATAATCTATAGAATGAAGAGGCAAGTATATGCTCACCAGTATGCTGCTGCATCAAATCCAATCGTCGTTCCCAATCTATTGACATATGTACTCTATTTGATTTGAACTCTCCTTTTACTACATGGATGATTTCTTCGCCTTCTTCAAATACTTCAAGGACTTCCGAACCGTTTATTGTGCCATAATCCATAGGTTGTCCACCGGCCATATCTGGATAGAATATTGTCTTGTCTAATTGTATATATGATTTATTTTCTTTGAATTCTTTTTTTGTGATTTTTCCATCTAATTCTTTTAAATATGGATTGTCCATAAAAACCTTATAAGTCATACAAAATCACCGAGCCTTTCTCAAAATCTGTGCTATAATTATATAAATACCTTAAATCTTCAATTTTTTAATCAAAATACAGGAGCAAGATATGATAAAGCCTTTTACTATCCTAACCATACCTTTGATTATTGGAATTTTGATTTCATATTATTTTACCATAAATATCTATATGGTATTTATTTTGCTTGTATTTACAATTCTTTCTTTAATATATAATATAATAAAGGGTGCTTTAAATCAAAGGGTATTACTCATTTTATTCCTATTATTTGGAATATTTATAGGTATTAATGCTGAAAGTAGTAATCTTCATAGATATATGGATAAAAGATTAGATTTTGTAGGGATAGTTGAAGAGGTATTAGATAGAGAAGAGGACTTTAGTAAATATATACTATCAATAGACAATGTAGATAATAAATCAACTCCTAAGGAAAGGATTATATTAAATGTAATTGGTAGTAAGGCCTTAGAGATTGGTGAAAAGGTATATTTTAGTGGTGAATTAAAACTACCCAAGGAAAATACCAATCCAAAGCTATTTAATTATAGATTAAATCTAATGACTGAAAAGATATATACCACTATGACCATCAAGGAACATGATATACATAAGATCAATAGGGACAATATATCTACTAGGTATATTGTCAAAACAAAATTTACTGATTTAGTTAAAGATACATTTTATACATATTTATCTGAGGATAATGCCAGTTTAATGACCAGCATATTTTTAGGACAATCATCCTATTTAAAGGACGAGGATATTGATACATATCGGGATATGGGACTAGCTCATATATTGGCAGTATCAGGGCTACATATTGGTATTATTTCTGGTTTTATAACCTTTGTACTGTCTAATCTTGGTATCAAAAGAAGAGTTAATGTGATAATTACTTTATCCACCATATGGATTTATGGATATTTAATAGGATTTCCACCATCGATTCTTCGTTCTAGTATTATGTTTTCAGTCCTATATTTATCTCAACTGATTCATGAACCCTATGATTCTATAAATACCTTAAGTTTTGCTATGTTTGTGTTACTGCTAATCAACCCATATTATCTATTTAATATAGGGTTTCAGTTGTCCTTTGGAGCAACTTTTTCTATAATTATATTTGCTCCAAGGATTAAGCATAGATTTTATCCTTACATCAATAAATTGACTACATCACTTGCTTCAATACTAGGTGTTCAGATAGGTTTATTTCCTTTTCAAGCATATTATTTTAATCAGATCAATTTGCTTAGTATCATTGCAAATCTGGTGATCATTCCTATTATATCTTTTGGGCTTGTATTAGGATTTTTGATGATTGTATTTGGGTTTTTACCTTTTGTTAGTATATTGATTGGATTTGCACTTAATAAAATATTGAACTTTGAGGTGTTTTTACTTGATATATTGAAAGAAGTAGATATTTTTAATATAAAGGTGTTTTCTCCTGAGATAATTACCATAGTTATATTTTATTTGATGCTGTTCGTTATATTTGGATTAATAAATATAAAAGGACTTAACAAGTTCCAAGTGAAGACTATAACTATATCTTTAATATTTGTAATTATATTTAATACTTATTTGATTTCAAACTATGAAAATGTGGAGCTTCATTTTATAGATGTGGGTCAAGGTGATGCCATACTAATTAGAACTAAGAGGGCTGATTATCTCATGGACACTGGTGGTAGCCTGTTTGGTGATTATAATATAGCAGAAGGAATAACTCTACCATATCTGCAGAAGCTTGGTATATATGAATTAGATGGATTGTTTATTACACACTTTGATGAAGATCATAGTCAAGGAGTGCCTATACTTCTTGAAGAGTTAGATATTGGATATATATTTATGAGCCAACTACTTAATGATTATGAAATGTTAAATATGATAAGTTCAAGTGGTGTGAAATCATTAATCCTTAAAGAAGGGCACCAGTTAAAATTAGATAATGATGTGTTTTTGGATATAATATGGCCTAGAGAAGATACATTCTTTAATGGGAATAATGGGTCCCTAGTGTCAATTCTTAGAAGCAATGGAGCAAATATTTTGCTTACGGGAGACATTGAAAAGGAAGCTGAGTATAGGATAAAGGACCATATAAATTATCCTATTGATATAATAAAAGCCCCTCACCATGGAAGTAATACTTCATCTACTGATGCATTTATAGAGAGCATAGGACCAAAAGATGCTATAATCTCCGTAGGAAGAAATAATATGTACAATCATCCTAGCGCTGATGTTATAAATAGGTATGATGAATATGGGATTAATATATATAGAACTGATGAGATGGGGCTTGTGAAGGTGGTAGTCGATAGAAACGGTTACGAGATAATATCTTATTGCAATCTAGATTAATTATCACCATGTCATCCCGAAGCAATGAGGGATCCTAGGTTTTAGAATGACAAATTAATAAAAGGAGTTAGTATTATGCTATACAATGAATTTCTAAAAAACATAAAAAACGATAATATTACTTCTTCTTACCTATTTGTAGGTGATGAAGAATATATGATGAATTTGACTATAGATAATTTAAAGAATAAATATATTGAGGAATCCTTTGAGACTTTAAACTTTACTAAATTAGAAGGCAAGGATACCTTTTTAGATGATTTGATAAATGCTTGCGAAACCCTACCATTTATGTCTAGCAAGAAAATGGTAGTCCTTAAGGATGTTTCTGCTTTTTTGGATAATGGTAATGGGGATTTTGAAAAGAACTTTTATAAATACATAGATGATCTTGGGGATTACTTGATATTAATATTTCTTGATAATACTTCAACTATAAAGAAGAATACCAAGATTTATAGATATTTTAATAAGCAAAATAAAGCTGTGGAGTTTACAAAACTACTAAACAACGACTTAATCAGTTGGGCTAATTCCATATTACATAAGAATAATAAAAAGATGAGTGTATCTGATATAAACTATTTTATAGATAATTCATCATATAAAAGTAAAAATATCAATGTAAATCTATATGATATTGAAAATGAGCTAGTAAAGGTTATAAATTATTCTAAAAATCAGAGTATCACAAGAGATGATATAGATAAAGTGTTGATTAAGTCTATTGATACCAATATCTTTGAATTATTAAATGCCATAAATAGAAATGATTCTGAAACAGCAATAAATGTATTCAATGATATGTATCAGTCTAATGAACCTGTTCCAAGAATTTTTCATATGATTACAAGACAGATTAGACTATTGTTAGGATATAAGTTATACAGGAATAAGGGGTATGATGATAGACTAATACAAGATAAGCTAGGTATTAAGGATTACGAATTCAAAAAGATAAGGACTCAATCCTTTAACTTTGAAGTGTCTCATTTAGAGAGAATTATGGAGTATTTGCTTCAAATGGATTTAAAACTTAAGACTGTTTCTAATCAAGATAAACTTGAAATGGAGATTCTCTTAGTAAAATTGTGCAAAAAATAAAATAAAGCTTCGGAGGTCCGAAGTTTTATTTACATTGCTTTATTTAATCTTTTAGTTAAGTGACTCATTTTTCTTGCAACAGCATTATCATGAATGATATTTCTTTGAGCTGCTCTCTTTAATTTCTTATCGATAGCTTTGATTAATACTTGAGCCTCATCTAAGTTACCTTCATTTAAAGCAGTTTCGAATTTCTTAATATATGTTTTAATTTCAGTTTTCTTTGCTTTATTAATAAGTGTTTTATTCTTAGTTAATTCAATTCTTTTCTTAGCTGATTTAATATTAGCCAATAGTTTCACCTCCCAATATGTATCTAACAAAAGATATTCTACCATGTCAAAGCTTAAAATGCAAGGATAAATAATATTATTAATGGATAAAATTATTATAAACCACATTAGGAAAGGAGTTTTGGCATGAAAAAACATATTTATACTGACTTGGCTATAGAAAGTAGGGAGATATATCAGGAGGAAAACAATAAAGGTGAAATAGAGGGAGTATCTGTAGATGTAGTTGAAGAAAAAAATCACTCAGTGACAACTGTAAAGGTATTAAATGATAGAGGTAGCTCAATTATTGGAAAACCTATAGGTACCTATATAACAATAGAAGTTCCTAATTTAAATAAAACCGATGAGGATTTAAAGGATGAAGTAAGTATTGAGCTTTCTAAGGTACTTAAAAATTTAGTTAAAGATTTAAAAAAGGAAAAAGTATTGATTGTTGGTCTTGGAAACTGGAATATTAGCTCAGATGCATTGGGACCTAAGGTTATTGAAAGGGTATTGGTTACTAGACATATCTTTATTAATTATAATAAGGAATCAGATGAATCTATGGTAAATGTTGCTGCTATGTCACCAGGAGTACTAGGACTTACTGGAATAGAAACCTTTGATGTAGTTAAAGGTATAGTGGATAAGATAAAGCCAGATTTAGTAATAGCCATAGATGCATTGTCATCTAGAAAGATGGAAAGGGTCAGTACTACCATACAGATAACTGATATAGGGATCACCCCTGGAAGTGGAGTAGGTAATCATAGGCAAGGTTTAAATAAGGAAAGTCTAGGAGTTCCAGTAGTATCATTAGGTATTCCTACAGTAGTTAATGCAGCTACGATGGTAAATGATACTATGGACTTAATTTTAGATTCCTTGAAGAATGTAGCAGAAGTAGGAAAGGAATTTTATTCTTTACTCGATGAACTATCAGATAACGATAAATATGCTTTGATTGAAGAAGTTCTAAATCCTTTTATGGGGAATGTAATAGTGACCCCTAAGGATATCAATGTATTGATAGATGATTTATCTATTGTCATTGCAAATGGACTAAATATTGCCCTTCATCCAGGTATAGATATTAGTGATGTAAATAGATATATAAGATAGAAATAATTAATATCATATTAGTGACATAAATTGAATATATATCTTTATGTGGAGGGGAATTATCATGAGAAGGAGCAATAAGGGTACATATTTGATATTGGCACTGATTTGTTTAATCATTTTAAACATAGGATCCATGACTATCTTATTTTTGAGAAATATTGATATACCTGTATTTAATTTTAAAAATATAATACGGGAAGTATTCAATATTACTGAAGGTGAAGATGAGAATAAAATGAATGATGATGATATGTCAGAGCAGGAAATTGATAGGGCTGAAGATTTTATCATAATAAATCCTATTGATAATTATGAAAACCTAATAATTGTAAAGGATTCTAAAGGAAAGGGTTCCATAGGAAGTATACCGGAATCCTTAAATATTGAGAAGATAAAAATAGATAAAACTAAACCATATATATTTGTATACCATACCCATGCTACAGAAGGGTATATTCCTTTTGATGATGATACCTATTATACAGAGAATAATGATAAAAACATGATAAAAATAGGGGATACACTCTCAAAGGTATTAGAAGCTAGTGGACATAATGTACAACATTCCACAAACCAACATGACAGACCATCATATAATCAATCATATTCTAGATCATTAAAAACCATCCAAGATGCAAAAATTCAGGAGGACAATCTTAAATTCTTCTTTGATATTCATAGGGATGGTATAGATAAGGGTGCTGCTTATTATGAGAGTTTTCTTGCCAATTCTAAAACAACTATTGATGGTAAGGAGGTAGCTACATTTTCAATAGTGGTAGGTCCTGATACACCAAACTACGACAAGGTATTGGACTTTGCTAAGTACATAAAGATAGTAGCTGATGTCATGTATCCTGATTTATGTACTAAGATAATCGTCAAGCCATATGGTAAGTTCAATCTTTATATATCTGATTACGCGGCATTGATCGAAATTGGAAGCAATCTAAATACTCTTGATCAAGCCAATGAAACAGCAAAATATGTTGGAGAGATTTTAGATACAGTAATCAGGAGTATTCAAGAATAAACTTTAAATAAATATTTAATAGTGTTATAATAAAATAAATAGGAAGTTTTTGTAACAATGGGAGGTTTTTGCTGTGGAAAACAATAACGATAAGGATAAATCTAAAAATGAAGCCATGGAGTGGATAAGAAGTATCGTAATCGCTGTGGTTGTTGCTTTTTTTATAAAAACATTTATATTTAATTCAACTTATGTATTAGGTAATTCAATGCATCCTACATTACATGAGAAAGATAGATTATTCGCTAATAAGGTTCCATTATATTTTTCTGGACCTAATAGAGGAGATATTATAGTATTGGAAGCTCCTGATGATCCAAATAAGGATTATATTAAAAGGGTAATTGGAATCGCTGGAGATAAGGTTCAGATAATAGATGGTAAGGTCTATTTAAATGATGAATTATTAGAAGAAGATTATATAGAAGAAGATTCCTATACTTTTATATACAATCTTGATACTTGGATTGTTCCTGAAGGTCAGGTATTTGTACTAGGGGATAATAGGGATGAAGGCGCTAGTAAAGATAGTAGATATTTTGGCTGTATATCTATTGATTTAGTCAAAGGCATAACTGGATTTAGGTATTTCCCATTCAATGAAGGATTTGGGAAAATCTAGTATATTTTTAAACTAATTGGACACCCTATAAAGGGTGATTTAATTGGAAACAAGGATGGAAAGGTATAAGAGAATTAGAAGAGAAAAGAGATTACGTAGATTTAAATTTTTTATTATTTTAATTGTATTTATCATTATGTCCTATGGTATGTTGGTGGTAAATGATACAATTAAATATTTTGATGTCATTGAAAATGATAATCTAATTAGATTAGATATAGAGAATGGGAAAATCGATTTATTGGGTAAATCCTATTATATTGATTTAGAGACTGTGAAGAGTGTGTTTAAATAGACCAGAATTTCTGGTCTTTTGTTTTACATAATTTGAATTATTTGCTATAATTAGCTAGTATATGAATCTTCAAAGGAGAAGTGATTAATAGATGTACAATATAAAACAAGAGAATATTAGAAATTTTTCTATAATTGCACATATTGACCACGGAAAATCTACATTAGCAGATAGATTGATTGAAAAAACTGGGATGCTGACGACTAGAGAGATGCAATCTCAAGTATTGGATAATATGGACTTAGAACGTGAACGTGGAATAACAATTAAATTAAAAGCTGTTCAATTATTATATAAAGCGAATGATGGAGAAGAATACATACTAAATCTAATAGATACACCAGGTCATGTGGATTTCAACTATGAGGTTTCTAGATCTTTAGCTGCATGTGAAGGTGCTATTCTAATTGTAGATTCTTCCCAAGGAATCGAAGCACAGACCTTAGCAAATGTATATTTAGCATTGGATCAAGATTTAGAGATATTACCTGTCATTAATAAGATTGATTTACCAAGTGCTAGACCTGAAGAAGTCAAGAAAGAAATAGAAGATATCATCGGCATAGATTGTGAAAATGCTCCTTTGATTTCAGCTAAGAACGGTTTAAACATCGAAGATGTGCTTGAATCAATAGTTCACAATGTACCAGCACCAACAGGTGATCCAAATGCACCTCTTAAGGCTTTGATATTTGATTCTTATTATGATAGCTATAAAGGGGTTATTTGTTATATTAGAGTTTTCGAGGGTACTATTAAGGCTGGAATGCAAATCAAGATGATGGCTACTGGAAAGGAATTTGAAGTTGTAGAGGTTGGTGTCAACACTTCAAAGCACGTAGTAGTGGACAAACTTGAAGCAGGAGATGTTGGGTTTTTAACTGCAAGTATTAAAAATGTAAAGGAAGCAACTGTAGGTGATACCATTACAGATGCTGATAATCCTACACAAGAGCCATTAGCTGGATATAAAAAAGTAATACCAATGGTCTACTGTGGAATATACCCTGCTGAAGGTGAGGATTTTAATACCGTTAGAGATGCTCTTGAAAAATTACAAGTCAATGATGCAGCATTGGTATTTGAACCAGAAACCTCTGTAGCATTGGGCTTTGGTTTTAGATGTGGATTTTTAGGGTTACTTCATATGGAGATAATTCAAGAGAGATTAGATAGAGAATTTGATTTAAATATTATAACTACAGCTCCATCTGTTATATATAAGGTATATAAGAATGATGGAGAAATATTAGAGATACAAAACCCAACCAATATGCCTCCAGTAACTGAGATAGACTATATGGAGGAACCTATTGTTACAGCATCTATAATGACTCCTACTGATTATGTAGGTACTATTATGGAACTGTGCCAAAACAAAAGAGGTACATTCTTAGGTATGGAATATATCGAATCTACTAGGGTTGTAATGAAGTATGAATTGCCTTTAAACGAAGTTATATATGACTTCTTTGATGCTTTAAAATCTAGGACTCGTGGATATGCTTCCCTTGATTATGAATTAAAGGGATATGTTCAGTCTGAACTAGTAAAATTAGATATCCTTATTAATGGTGAGTCTGTGGATGCATTTTCATTGATAGTTCATGAGGAAAAAGCCTATGAAAGAGGTAGAAATATTGCAGAAAGATTATCTGAAGTTATACCAAGACATCAGTTTGCAGTACCAATCCAAGCAGCTGTAGGATCTAAGATAATCGCTAGGGAGACCATTAGAGCACTTAGAAAAGACGTATTGGCTAAATGTTATGGTGGAGACATATCCAGAAAGAAAAAATTACTTGAGAAACAAAAAGAAGGAAAGAAGAGAATGCGTTCAATAGGGTCTGTTGAAGTTCCACAAGAAGCATTCCTAACAGTCCTAAAATATGACGAAAAATAATAATAATGTGCGACAGGGGGCAGTTCTCTCCTGTCGCATCATTATAGTAGGGAGGTAACATGAAAGACTTAAGTTTATACATTCATATTCCATTTTGTGAAAGAAAATGTAACTATTGTGACTTTGTCTCATTTCCAAAACAATTTAAAGAAGCTGAATACTACATCAACAATTTAATCACTGAATTATCTATATATAAGGAAGAATTACAGGACTACAAAATCAAAACAATATTCATAGGTGGTGGTACACCATCGGCTATTGATGCTGAATATATCAATAGGATTTTAGATTATATATATAATAATTATAATACCCATGATGAAATGGAGATTAGTATCGAACTAAATCCAGGTACAATCGATAAAGAAAAGCTGATTATATATAAAGAATCAGGTATTAATAGAGTAAGTCTAGGTCTTCAAACATTAGATAATAATATTTTAAAGAAGTTGGGTAGAATACATAGTGCAGAAGATTTCTATGAATCTTATAAATTACTGAAAGAAGTTGGCTTTGAAAACGTAAATGTAGATTTAATATTTGATTTACCAGATCAAACTGTAGATATGGGTATGAAGGATATTAAAACTTTAGTTGATTTAGGTGTAAAACATATCTCCTATTATAGTTTGATTATAGAACCTGGGACTTTAATGCATAAATGGTACCAAGAAAACAAACTCAATCTATTAGATGAAGACAGTGAAAGAAAACTATACCATAGTGTAAAAGAATACCTAAAAGATAGAGGATACATTCACTATGAAATTTCAAACTTTGCTTCGAATGGTTATCAGTGCAATCATAATATGGCTTATTGGATGATCAAACCATATTTAGGTCTTGGATTAAGTAGCCATTCTAATTTGTGTGGAAAGAGATTTTCAAATACAAGCAATCTAAATGAATACATTGAGAAACTAAGTAGGGGTGTATTACCAGTACAAGAAGATGAGTCAATTGATAAAGAGACTGAGATTGCGGAGTTTTGTATATTTGGATTAAGATTGATTAAAGGAATTGATAAGAATCAATTTAAAAATAGATTTAATCTGGATATTAATGATTTATATAGGGATGCAATAAAAAAACACAAAGAATCTGGTCTTCTAATGGAAGATGATAATTTTATTAGACTTTCAGACAAAGGCCTAGATCTAGCTAATTTAGTTGAAGTGGACTTTTTACCATAATTAAAATTTATTTTCTATTGACAAATTATAGATAAAATGATATTTTATAAGTGTAGGAATTAGCACTCGAAACAACAGAGTGCTAACAAAAAACATCCAGTGTAAGAATTCGAGGTGAGAATCATGTTGGATGATAGGAAAATGAAGGTTTTATATGCTATTATTCAAAGCTATATAGCTAGTGCAGAGCCTATAGGTTCAAGGACGCTATCAAAGAGCTTTGATATTGGTGTAAGTTCGGCTACTATTAGAAATGAAATGTCAGACTTGGAAGATATGGGTTATCTAAGTAAGACCCACACATCCTCAGGAAGAGTTCCTTCTGATAAAGCCTATAGATTATATGTAGATGAATTATTAAAGTTTAATTTATCACCATTGGATATAGATTCTAAGAAAAATGATCAAATCAAAGAAATACTTGCAAAAGAATCTTGGGATATGGACGATTTTATACAAAGTACTGCTAAGATACTATCGGCAATTACAAATTATACATCTGTAGTTGCCACTCCTAAGCTTAAAGGTAGTAGAATCAAGCAATTACAATTATTATCTATAGAAGCCTTAGGGATATTGGTTATTATTGTACTAAGCAATGGGTTGATAAAAAACTCCATATATAAAACTGATCTAGAAATAAACCAAGACGAATTAAATATTATATCTAATTATCTTAATCAAATATTTAAGGGAAAAGAAATGGATGAAATTTTGATACTTTTAGATCAAGATTTATTCATGGAAGTTTATAGATACAAAGAGCTATTTAAAGGGTTGACATCTATAATCAAGAGTTCAGTTGAAGAACTAATATCTATAGATTTATATTCAGAAGGTATAATGAATATATTGAATTTCCCAGAATATAAGGATATCGAAAAGGCTAAATCATTTGTTT
Source organism: Tissierellaceae bacterium (assembly GCA_031460505.1). Taxonomy (GTDB): domain Bacteria; phylum Bacillota; class Clostridia; order Tissierellales; family Tissierellaceae; genus JAAYTL01. The sequence goes on along the minus strand of JAVKTT010000002.1, from coordinate 366,547 downwards.
CCTTTGTTGAAGATAAGGATCTTGTATTAAATATTCTCCAAAACACATCAAAAACACAGGATATAGATATTATTATAGGTCAAGAGAATATTTTTTCACCTATTAAAGATATAAGTATTATGACTGCTACTTATACCATAGGTGGAAGGACCATTGGGAAAGTTGGTTTAATAGGTCCTACAAGGATGGATTACTCTAATTTAATTAATACTTTAAAAGTATTTTCATCCCATGTAAGTAACATATTGGATTTAAATGATTAAATATAATTGAGGTGAGAAGATGGCATTTGAAAAAGACAAAGATAAGGAAAAAGATAACTTTGAAGAAGAACTGGAAGAGGTATTAGGTGAAGTTGCTGATGAGGAGTCTTCCGAGACTACTGAAAATGATAATAATCTTGCTCTTATCAATGAAGAATTAACACTAAAACTTACTAGAATGCAAGCAGATTATGCAAATCTAAAGAGACGTAGTGAGATTGAAAGAAAAGGGTCTGTTGATTTCGGTATTGAATCACTAGCTTGTGAATTACTGCCTGTAATTGACAATTTCGAAAGAGCCTTAGAAGCTGAAGAGGATAAGGAAAATAGTTTTTATAAAGGTATCACAATGATATATAATCAATTAATTGAAATCCTAAATAAAATGAGCATAGAAGAAATTCAAGCTCTTAACAATCCTTTTGATCCGAATTGTCATAATGCAATAATGGTTGAGGAGTCAGAAGGACATGAGGAAGATATTGTAATAGGTGTCCTGCAAAAGGGATACAAATTTAAAGATAAAGTTATTAGACCAAGCATGGTAAAGGTTTCAAAATAAATTAGTAAAATTGGGAGGAAAAATATATGGGAAAAATAATTGGTATTGACTTAGGAACTACAAACTCAGCAGTAGCTGTTATGGAAGGTGGAGAACCTGTAATAATACCTAATGTTGAGGGTAATAGAACTACTCCTTCAGTTGTGGCATTCACTAAAGATGGTGAGAGACTAGTAGGAGAAACAGCAAAAAGACAAGCAATCACTAATCCAGATAGAACTATTCAATCTATAAAAAGAAAAATGGGTACTGACGCTGCAAAATCAATTGATGGTAAAAACTATACACCACAAGAAATATCAGCAATGATTCTACAAAAGATAAAAGCAGATGCTGAAAGCTATTTAGGTGAAACAATTACAGAAGCTGTTATTACAGTACCAGCATATTTTACTGATAGTCAAAGACAAGCAACTAAGGATGCAGGAAGAATTGCAGGATTAGAAGTTAAAAGAATTATAAACGAACCTACAGCTGCAGCGTTAGCTTATGGTATGGATAAAGAAGACGGTCAACACAAGATTATGGTATTCGACTTAGGTGGAGGTACATTTGACGTTTCTATACTTGAATTAGGAGACGGAGTATTTGAAGTATTATCTACAAGAGGTAACAACAACCTAGGTGGAGATGACTTTGATAATAAATTAATTGAATATATAAATGCAGAGTTTAAGAAAGAAAATGGTATTGATTTGACAGCTGATAAGATGAGTCTACAAAGACTAAAAGAAGCTGCAGAAAAAGCTAAAAAAGAATTATCAACTACTATGTCAACTAATATCAATTTACCATTTATTACTGCAACACAATCTGGACCATTACATTTAAACATGGATATTACTAGAGCGAAATTTGAAGAATTGACTTCAGACTTAGTAGATAAAACAATTGAACCTGTTAAATTAGCACTAAAAGATGCTGGTTTACAACCTAATGAAATAGAAAAAGTTATATTAGTTGGAGGATCTACAAGAATTCCAGCAGTTCAATCAGCTGTAAAGAATCTAATAGGTAGAGACCCACAAAAAGATATAAACCCAGATGAATGTGTAGCTTTAGGAGCAGCTATTCAAGGTGGAGTACTTAGTGGAGAAGTTAAGGATTTACTATTATTAGACGTAGCTCCATTATCACTTGGTATTGAGACATTAGGTGGAGTAACTACAAGATTAATCGAAAGAAATACTACTATTCCAACTAAAAAATCTCAAGTATTTACAACTGCGGCAGATAATCAACCATCTGTAGATATCCATGTATTACAAGGTGAAAGACAAATGGCAGCAGATAATATTACTCTTGGTAGATTCCAATTAAGTGGTATCAATCCAGCACCTAGAGGAATTCCTCAAATTGAAGTTACATTTGATATTGATGCTAATGGTATAGTAAATGTAACTGCAAAGGATAAAGGTACAGGAAAAGAACAAAGTATAACTATTACATCTTCTACTAAATTATCTGATGATGAAATTGAGCAAAAGGTAAAAGAAGCTGAAAGATTTGCTGAAGAAGATAAAAAGAAAAAAGAAGCGATTGAAATCAGAAACAATGGTGATTCATTAGTGTATCAAACTGAAAAATCACTTAAGGACTTAGAAGGTAAGATTTCACCAGACGAAAAATCAGCTGTTGAATCCAAACTAGAAGCTCTAAAGAAAGCTCTTGAAGGTGAGGATATGGATGACATCAAGAGTAAGACAGAAGAACTTACTGAAGAATTCCATAAGATATCAGAAAAACTATATCAAAATATGGACCAAGGTGCAGATGGAGCAACAAATGCAGATGATGATGTAGTTGATGGAGACTATGAAGTAGTAGACGACGAAGAATAATAGATGAATAGTTGATAAATGACATAATGAATGTTACAATCTTGTATGGGAGAGCATAGCTCTCCCGTTTATATTGACATAGAAGGTTGGTGAAATATATTGAGAGATTATTATGAAATTTTAGGTATAGATAAAAATGCATCTGAAGGTGATATTAAAAAGGCATATCGACAATTAGCCAAAAAGTATCACCCTGATTTAAACCCTGATAATGAAGAAGCAGAGCAAAAATTCAAGGAGGCTACTGCAGCCTATGAAGTATTAAGTGATCAAGAAAAAAGATCTAGATATGATAGATTCGGTCATGCTGGAGTTGATCCACAAGCTGGAGGTGGTGACTTCGGTGGATTTGGTGATATATTTGATGATATATTTGACATCTTTGGTGGAGGTTTTGGATTCGGTGGAGGATCTTCACAAGGAGCAAGAAGAAATGGACCTGTTAGAGGTTCAGATTTAAGATATAATTTAAATCTTGAATTTAGAGAAGCTGTATTTGGAACAGAAAAAGAGATTCAATTTAGAAGAACTGAAAATTGTTCAACTTGCCATGGCTCAGGTGCAAAACCTGGTACTGATAAACACACCTGTTCAAAATGTAATGGATCTGGGCAAGTTAGATATGCTCAGCAAACTGCATTAGGTCAATTTGTAAGAGTAGGCACCTGTGATGCATGTAATGGAACTGGGGAAGTTATAGAAGAAAAATGCAATACATGTGGTGGTACTGGTAATGAAACCAAGACAAAGAGACTAAAGGTAAAGGTGCCTGCAGGAGTAGATAATGGTTCAGTTATATCATTAAGAGGCGAAGGTGAAGCAGGATCAAATGGTGGTCCAGCGGGAGACTTATATGTTTATGTGGCTGTGAAGGAAGACCCTGTGTTTAAAAGACAAGGCAATCATCTATTCATAGACTTACCTATTACATTTACTGAAGCAGCACTAGGTGCGGAAATCCAAGTACCAACCTTAGAAGGGGTAGATAAGTTTAATTTAACTGAAGGAACTCAAACAGGTACAAGATTTAAGTTAAAGAATAAAGGAGTACCAAATCTTCGAGGTAGTGGTAAAGGAGATTTATACTTTACTGTAAATGTAAAGGTACCTACTAAATTAACAGAAGAGCAAAAGAAATTATTATTGGATTTTGCTAAAGAGTCTGGAGAAGACTACAAAAAAGGAACAGAACAGAAAAAGAAATTTATTGATAAAGTAAAGGATGCATTCAATTAGACAAGACAAGAGGGGTATCTCTTGTCTTTATATTTTCCTAGTATTTTTTACAATATTATTATATAATTTATTAAAGATTTATAAGGAGGAAGTGCATAAATGAAGTGGGTAGAGGTAGTTGTAAAGACAATTCCAGAAAATGAAGATATTGTTTCCGATATTCTATATCAGGCTGGAGCTGTTGGATTGGCAATAGAAGACCCTCAGGATTTTATAGATTTATCTAATGATAAAGAATCCTGGGATTTTATTGATGAGAGTCTTATGGATTTTAAAGATGATGGTAATATTTCCCTTAAGGCTTATTTCGCCGAAAATGACAACATTGAAAAGATTGTTGATTTTGTAAGGAATAAGGTAGTTCACATACCTCTTAATGAAGATGGGAAATCTTTAGGAGAAGTAATTCTTAACTCTGTAGATGATCAAGATTTTGCAGAGAATTGGAAGAAATATTATAAACCACTTAGAATTGGACAAAGAATTGTTATAAAACCTACTTGGGAAGATTATATTGAGCAGGAAAATGACATTGTTATAGAGCTTGACCCAGGAATGGCCTTTGGAACTGGAACCCACGAGACCACAAGTTTATGCATAGAAGCCTTAGAATCCATCGTAAAGCCTGGAGATCATATATATGATATTGGTTGTGGCAGTGGCATTTTGGGCGTCGTAGCAGCTAAATTAGGGGCTCAAAAGGTAATTGGTATAGATATAGATCCTGTATGTGTAGATGTCTCCAATGAAAATATTGATCTAAACAATGTTGGAGATAAAGTAGAAGTTTATCAAGGCGATCTATTTGATGTAGTTAGTGGCAAAGTAGATTTAATTGTATCAAATATCATTGCTGAAGTCATAGCAGGTATGGTAAAGGATTTAGATAAATACCTGAATGATGACGGGACATTTATTGCATCAGGTATAATCCTAAGCAAGGTTGAATTAGTTGAAAATGCCTTAAGGGAAAATGGATATAATATACTTGAGACAAAGAGATTAAGAGAATGGGCATGCATAGTAGCTCAAAAATAGGTGATAAAGGTGCATAGATTTTTCGTAAATAAAAATCAAATTGATAATAATAATATATATATTAAAGATAAGGATTTAGCCCATATAAAAAATGTGCTAAGACTTAAAACAAATGATAAAATAGAAGTATCCTGTGATGGATTAAATTATCTATGCGAAATAGATCAAATCACTAAGGAAGCTGTAAAGGCTAATATTCTATCTACTTCCACTGGCAATAGTGAATCAAATATAAACATTACATTGTATCAAGGACTAGCCAAAGGGAGTAAAATGGATTTAATCATACAAAAATGTGTGGAGATTGGTGTTAAGGATTTTTATGCAGTAGAAACTGATAGGACGATCGTTAAGATAAATAATCAGAAAAAAGAAGATTCAAAGATTGATAGATGGCAAGCTATAGCTGAGGAAGCAGCTAAACAATCTAAAAGAGACTATATTCCTAAGATTAAAGGAATTATTAGCTTCAAAGATATGATAGAAGTATTAAAAGAAGAGGGCAACACAATTGTTCCTTATGAAAATGAGGAGAATTTGAGTATTAAAGAAGGGTTAAAAGATATTAATGGTAATAAGATAAACCTAATAATAGGTCCTGAAGGTGGGTTTGAAGAAGCTGAGATTCAATCTTTAATAGATATAGGGGCTAAAATAGTAACTCTTGGACCTAGAATACTTAGAACAGAAACAGCAGGTGTAGTTGCATCAACTATAATTTTATATGAGCTTGGAGATTTAGGAGTGATTTAATGAATAAAGTGGCTTTCCATACTTTAGGCTGTAAGGTTAATCAATATGAAACTGAAGCTATGGAAAAGATGTTTGAAGACAATGGCTATACAATTGTAAATGAAGAAGAAGTAGCTGATGTATATGTAATCAACACTTGTACAGTAACTAATCTTTCAGATAGAAAATCTAGACAGTTTATTAGAAGAGTAAAAAAAGTCAACGCGGACTCTGTGGTAGCCGTAGTAGGTTGTTATTCTCAAGTTGCAGCTGACGAAGTTGAGAACATTGAAGGCGTAGATGTAATTATAGGTACAAGTGATAGAAATAGAGTAGTAGAGCTTTGTGAAAAAGCTAAAGCTCAAAACCAAAAGATTAATATTGTAAGAAGTATCAAAACTTATGATGAGTTTGAAGAAATAAATGTAGATGATATCAAATCTATGACCAGAGCATATATAAAGATTCAAGACGGATGCAATCAATTCTGCTCCTATTGTATTATACCTTATGCCCGTGGTCCTATACGAAGTAGACAAATTTATGATATAATAGAGGAAACAGAAAAATTAGCAAATTCTGGATTTAAAGAAGTTATACTTACCGGTATCCACATTGCATCCTATGGTAAGGATTTAGGGGATATTAGATTAGGTGATGTAATCAGAGAAATTGCTAAGGTTGACGGTATTGAAAGGATAAGACTTAGCTCAGTAGAGCCTAATTTAATCACTGAAGAGTTCATGGAGATACTGGTAAATTCAAATAAGGTTTGTGATCACTTCCACCTTTCCTTACAAAGTGGATCTGATAGTATACTTAAAAGGATGAATAGAAAATATACAACTGATGAGTTTAGAGAAAATGTTGATATTATTAGAAAGTATATGCCTAATGCAGGTATAACTACTGACATAATAGTTGGATTCCCAGGTGAAACTGAAGAGGAATTTGAAGAAACTCTCAAATTTGTTAAGAATATTGGATTTTCACGAATCCATGTATTTAAATACTCACCAAGGAAGGGTACTCCTGCAGCAAAATTTGAAGACCAAATCCATGGTTCTATAAAAAGTGATAGAAGTGAGAGATTGATTAAATTAGGTGAGGAATTAATGAATGAATTCTCATCTAAATATATTGGAAATCCTGTAGAAGTATTGTTTGAAGAAGAAAAGGACGGTTATTATGAAGGTTATACCACTAATTATATTAGGGTAAAAACTTATTCAGATAAAGATGTTGTAGGAAAATTAGTTAATGTAGATATAACTAATTTTGAAAATGAGCATTTAGTAGGTAAGATTGGGAGGTGAAAACATGGATGATTGTTTATTTTGCAAGATAATAAAAGGTGAAATACCATCACAATTTGTTTATGAGGATGAAAAAATAGTTGTTTTCAAAGACATTAATCCTCAAGCACCTGTTCATTTGTTATTGATACCAAAGGAACATATTGAGTCTGCTTTTGATATCAATAAAGATAATTCCTACTTAATAGGTCATATATTTGAAGTTGCAAGTAAATTAGCAAAGGAAAATAATCTAGAACAAGGTTATAGAATTGTGAACAATTGCAAGGAACATGGAGGCCAAACTGTAAATCACATTCACTTTCATTTAATGGGTGGAAGACAAATGTTATGGCCTGCTGGGTAAAATGCGCAAATTAAGGTTGAAATTACTAATTCTATAATGTATAATTATTGAGTGTGCAACCCATCGCATGGAAATAGTATTTTAAGTTGTAATAGTAGTGAGGGGAGGGAGAAGTATGTCAGAAATTAAAGTAGGCGATAATGAATCTCTTGATAATGCTCTTAAAAGATTTAAAAGACAATGTGCGCGTTCTGGCGTGTTAGGAGAAGTTAGAAGGAGAGAACACTACGAAAAACCTAGTGTGAAGAAAAAGAAGAAATCCGAAGCTGCAAGAAGAAAGAAACATTCAAAGTTTTAATTGAGAAGGTGAAATAATGTCCCTTAAAGAAATTCTAATGGAAGATTTAAAAGACTCCATGAAAAACAAAGATACTATTAGAAAAAATACTATAACCATGGTTAGAGCCGCGATTAAGCAAAGGGAAGTCGACGAAAGAATCGATTTAACTGATGAAGATGTTTTGGATATAATATCCAAGCAAGTCAAGGAAAAAAGGGCTGCTATCGAAGAATTTAAAAGAGGAAATAGACAGGATTTAGTCGATTTAACTAATGACGAAATAGATATCCTCTTGAAATATCTCCCCAAACAACTTTCAGAGGAAGAAGTAGAAATAATTGTTACTGAAGTAATTAAAGAGATTAATGCAACTTCTATGAAGGATATTGGAATGATAATGAAAACTGTAATGCCTAGAGTTAAGGGTAGAACAGATGGAAATATTGTTAATAAAGTAATAAGAAAAATATTAAACTAGCCTGGGTGAATCACCTAGGCTTTTTTGACTTAATGTGAAATTCAATAATTTCTTTGTTAGATTTTTAATTATTGGGTAAAAGTAGAATAAGCATTTAATCTGGAGGTGATTCTTTGAAACGAAAATCTTTATTTCTTCTTATTATTTTAATCGCAATGATTCTTGTCCCGAATTTAACTCATGCACAAAATAATGACAAAGTTTATGTTGTTCCCATAAATGGTGAAATCAATAGAGCTACTAAAAATTACGTAAAAGGCGTTCTAGAAGATTTAGAAAAGGGAGATGTGGATGCAATAATCTTTGATATCAATACCTATGGAGGCTTGATAGACGAAGCTGGTGAAATTAGAGATTTAATAATTCAAACCAATTTACCAACTATATCTTACGTTAATAACAAAGCTGGCTCTGCTGGGGTGTTGATAACCATAGCTAGTGAAAAGGTTGTCATGTCAAACAATGCAATGATAGGATCTGCAGAACCTATTCCTAATACTGAAAAAATACTGTCTCTATGGAGATCGTGGCTAAGGGACACGGCAAATTATAGAGGTAGAAACCCACAAATTATTGAAGGAATGGCAGATAGTGACATAGTAATTGAAGGTGTAAGTGAAGCTGGGAAGCTCGTTAATCTTACGTCTCAAGAGGCATTGGAGTATGGAATAGCTGATTATATTTCCAATGACTATAATGATATTGCAAGGAACTTCGGATATACTAATGCTGAAATAATCCAAGAAAGCGAAAGTATGCAAATTAAATTGGCTAAATATATATCCAATCCATATTTAAGTAGTATGTTATTGACCATAGCTTTTGTAGGTCTGGTTATTGAGGTGTTTACACCTGGATTTGGTATTGGTGGAACTATTAGTATTATTGGATTTGGATTATACTTTGGGGGTAATATATTAGCTGGTAACTCTAATTGGACTTCTTTAGCATTGTTTATAGTAGGTCTAATATTATTGATTGTTGAGTTAATGATACCGGGATTTGGTTTACCTGGAATTAGTGGTATTATATTTGTTGTGCTTGGAGTCGTACTAGCAATGAATTCAGTAGCTAATGCAATATTATCTATCAGTATAGCTATAATAATAACAACAATTGTCGGTATAATATTGGTAAAGCGTGGATTTGAAAGCAAATTATTTAAATCCATTGTTCTTGACAATAAGCATGAGAAAGAAAAGGGGTATATTAGCTCTGAGACTAGAAACCATGGGCTGATTAATAAAAATGGAATAGCTGCATCTGATTTAAAACCAAGTGGTTTTATAGATATTGATGGTGAACGTTTTGATTCATTATCAGATGATGGATATATATCTAAAGGTACAGCTATTGTAATTACAAGAATTGAAGGATCAAAAATATTTGTTAGGAGGATGTAATTATGTTTGTTAACTCATCAATATTTTTAACAGGGGGAATTGCATTATTCATTATTATTATAGTGATGCTATTTTTCTCATTTGTTCCAGTAGGATTGTGGATCACAGCATTCTTTTCAGGAGTAAGAGTTAGTATATCAACTTTAATAGGTATGAGACTTAGAAGAGTAGCGCCTTCTAGGATAGTAAATCCTATGATTAAGGCAACAAAGGGTGGTCTAGATATCAACATCAATGATTTAGAAGCACATTTTTTAGCTGGTGGAAATATTAACACTTTAGTAGATGCTCTTATAGCAGCAGAAAGGGCAAATATTCCATTGACATTTGAAAGAGCTGCAGCAATTGACTTGGCAGGTAGAAACGTATTAGAAGCAGTACAAGTATCAGTTAATCCAAAAGTGATAGAAACACCGTTAATTGCAGCTGTTGCTAAGAATGGTATAGAAGTAATGGTAAGAGCAAGGGTTACTGTAAGAGCTAATATTGAAAGACTAGTCGGTGGTGCTGGTGAGGAAACTATTATCGCCCGTGTAGGTGAAGGTATTGTTACTACAGTAGGTAGTTCGGATACTCATGAAAATGTTCTAGAGAACCCAGATAGTATTTCACAAACTGTATTATCTAAGGGACTCGATTCAGGCACGGCGTTTGAAATACTTTCTATAGATATAGCTGATATTGATATAGGTAGAAACATAGGTGCTAAACTTTTAACAGATCAAGCAGAAGCTGATAAGAAAATTGCACAGGCAAAAGCAGAGGAAAGAAGAGCTATGGCTGTTGCTAGGGAACAAGAAGAAAAAGCCGAAGTTCAACACATGAGGGCTAAGGTTATTGAAGCAGAAGCAGAAGTGCCATTAGCACTTGCTGAAGCATTTAGAAAAGGAAATTTAGGTGTAATGGATTATTATAATATGAATAATATACTTGCAGACACCAATATGAGATCTTCAATTTCTAGGATTGCAGAAGATGATAATAAAGACCAAAATTAGGATGTGATTGAATGGAATCTCTTATTGTTTTCGTTATAATCATTGCATTAAATGTTGTAACAAAGAGTGTTCAGGATAAAAAGAAAATCGAAAGAGCTAGAATGAAAAGGACTGAGGAGTTAAAAAACAATCCTCCTCCTAAGCCAAAGGTGACTGAACGAGTAAATCGGGCTGAAAGAAGTGGAAGAAATCTTGCAGAAGAACGTACTAGAAAGATGGAAAATGGTCAAAGACCTCAGTATGATTATAAAATAACAGAAGATAAATCCAATGAAAAAAATATTACTAAAGATAAAAACATAGCTCAAGAATCAGCAGTTACAGATAAATATGCTGATAATAAAATCTTAAAAGAGATACAAGAGGAGACACAGAAAGAGTTAAGAGGTGGATTTGACAATAAAAAACTAGTCAACGCAATAATCTGGTCTGAAATCTTAGCAGAACCCAAAAGTATCCAAAACATCAAAAAAGGCATGTAATCACATGCCTTTTTTTAATGTCACTATAGTAATAGTCTACTTTTTTTATGCATATTATTAGTAGGAGGGATATGCATGAAAAAGGGTATGGATGATCTAAAAATGTCGATTACAGATGCTTTGGAATTGCCTTTAGATGTTGCAATGGATTTACCAAAAATAATTTTAGTAGGAAATCTAAAAATAAATATTACAAATCATAAGGGGATTATTGAATACACCAAAGAGTTAATTAGAATAAATTCTAAAATTGGCATGATAAAAATCACAGGTCAGTCTTTAGAAATTAAAAATGTACTTATGGAAGAGATAAGCATCAATGGATTGATTGAAAAGATTGAAATAATTAGCTAGAGGTGTTAATATGCTTGCCATAAAAATATGGAATTATCTAAAGGGATATGTTATTATTAGAATTAAAGGATTGACACTGGAAAGACTGTTGAATCTAGCACTTTCCAAGGATATTTATCTTTGGGATGTGAACAGAATAAATAATACAACAATAGAGGCAACAGTTTCATTAGTAGGTATCGAAGCTTTAGAAGAAATAATAAATAAGTCTGGCTGTAAGGTTGAGATTGTAAAAAGAGCTGGATTTCCATTTATATTAGATAAACTAAAGTATAGAAAGATGTTTGTTGGTGGGGTAATAATCTTTATATCAATGATGATATTTTTATCCCGAATGTTATGGAACATTGAAATAATTGGTACAGAACAAATACATGAAGATGAAATAATTGAGTTATTATATGATAATGATATTAGAATAGGAAAATTCAAAAATCAAATTGATAAAGATGAAGTCTCAGGGATCATCCTTAAGGAATATGACTTTTTATCTTTTTTAGATATACGAATCAATGGAGTAAAGTTGATAGTTGAATTAAAAGAGTTAGATGTTGAACCAGAAAGGGTAGATTCATCATATCCTTGCAATATTGTGGCTAAGAGAAAAGGTGTCATAGAAAAAATTGTTGCAAAAAATGGAAAGGCAGTTGTTGAAAAGGGTAAGATAGTTGAAGAAAATGATATATTAATCTCAGGAGTAATGGATAGTGAAAACTCTGATGAAACATATCTAGTACATGCAAATGGAGAAGTCAGAGCTCACACTAGATATTCACATATAGTGGAAGTTCCAATTGTAAAATTAGAAAAAGTAGAAACAGGTGAATCTCACAAACAATGGGGTATATCTTTTAATGACAAGGGAATTAGATTTTTATCAGGTGATATTCCCTATGATAACTACATAGAAGAAATTGAGGTAAAAAGTTTGTTTAATTTAGAATGGTTTCCATTAAAAATTGAAAACTACATATATAGAGAAGTTCAAATTGAGGAAATTAAGCAAGATATTGACTTTTTAAAAACATCTACAAAATTAGAAGCTACAAAGGAAATAAATAAACAACTATCAAAAACTACTGAAATTATTTCAAGAAATGCTATTTATACAATAGATGGTAATACACTAAGAACCAAAGTAACTATAGATACAATTGAAGATATAGGTAAGGTTCAAGCTATAAACTAATTTAGGGAGGATACGACTTGGAGAAAACCTTTGAGAAAAGAGTTTTAATAGAAGACAATCATATTTTACGTGAGATATTTGGAGAGTTAGATGAAAATATAAATACTATTGAGAATGAGTTTGATGTAAAAGTAATTATTGGTAATAGTGAGATTAAAATATTGGGTGATGAAATAAATCTTATATCAGCTGAAAGACTGATTTATAAACTAATCGATATTATAACGGTTCAGAAGAAATTAGATAAACAGGATTTAATGTATGCAATTAAGTTAGTAAAGGAAGGTAAAGACGACCAAATAAAGGATTTGTTAAATGAAGTTGTATGTATAACTTCTACTGGAAAGAGTGTCAAGCCTAAGACCTTGGGACAAAAAAGATACTTAGATGCAATCAAGAAAAGTGATATAGTATTTGGTATAGGACCAGCGGGAACAGGAAAGACCTATCTTGCTATGGCTATGGCTGTGACAGCTTTTAAAAATAAGCAGGTAAATAGAATTATATTAACAAGGCCAGCAGTAGAAGCTGGAGAGAATTTAGGTTTTTTACCTGGGGATTTACAAGAGAAGGTCGATCCTTATCTTAGACCTATATATGATGCTTTATTTGATATTTTAGGTTATGAGAATTATTTAAGATATATGGAGAAAGGTTTGATTGAAGTTGCACCTCTTGCATATATGAGAGGTAGGACTTTAGATTCAGCATATGTTATTTTAGATGAAGCCCAAAACACTACAAATGAACAGATGAAGATGTTTTTGACAAGACTAGGTTATGGCTCAAAAGCAATCGTAACAGGAGATGTTACACAAGTTGACCTACCTAAAGGTAAAGATTCAGGACTTAAGGTAGTTTCTAAGGTCTTGGAAGGTGTAGAAGGTATTGATTTAGTTTACCTTTCTAAATATGATATCGTAAGGCACCCATTGGTTCAAAGGGTAATTGAAGCATACGAGAAATACGAGAACCAGAAAAAATAACATTCCATAAAGGGGGAAAACCTATGGAAAAGATAAAAAGAAAAGATAAACAGAGGAGAATCATCTATAAGCTCAATAATAAAAAACTTGTAAATATAATATTGCTAATTGCTTTTACAGCAATACTTTTTTTTATAAGTTTAATGAGATTTGAAGGTACAAAACTAAATGTCAATATAGGTGATTTTGCTCAAACAGACATTAGAGCCACAAAAGACGTAATAGATGAAATAGGTACAGAAAATCTAAAACAAGAGGTAGCTAATAATGTCCAGCCTAAGTATAGGATTTTCCCATCCATACAAATTGATATGAAAGATACAATATCGAATTTATTTGATGTGATAAGAGATTTTAAAAGTCAAACCAATATAAGTAATTTTAGAAAGGCTGAACTCATTAGAGAAAGCCTCCAGTTTGAAATGTCAAATGATGATTTAGTTAGTATGTTAAGAATGGATTACAAAGATCTAAGTAGTTATGAAACCACTTTAATTGATTTGACAAATCAAATTATGGGAGTAGGTATTAGAGAAGAAGAGCTAGACTATGAAAAGGAAAACCTAAGTTTAACTTTTGATACTCTAAATCTAACGGATGCTCAAAAGGATATTGGAATCAATTTATTAACTGAGATAATTAAAGCCAATGAGTTTGTTGATGAATTGGAAACCAGGAGAATTAAAGAGAGAGCAATAGGTAATGTGGAAGATATACTAATACAGGAAAATGAGATTATTGCTCTTGAGGGTGAATTAATAAATGAGCAAAAATACGAGTTGATTAGGGAATCTGGATTATTAAAGGATCCTAATGAAAGTGACATAATTGAAAAAATTGGGATTTTAGTATTAGTTATACTAAGTGTTTTAACCCTTATTGGATATATATATTTCTTTAACAATGATATAATTAACAACAATCGACTAATAGTATTGATTATTGCCATGGTCCTTACTATCCTATTGTCTAAAGGACTTTATGCAATTTCTCCATATTTAATACCTGTAGCGGCAGGAGGATTATTAATATCCCTTTTGATTAGTTCAAAGTTGGGGATATTTACTAATATATTTTTAACATTATTTTTAGGATTTATATTAGAACTTGATTTAAGCTTTATTACTATGTTAATAATAGGTGGAACTATTGGGATGCTTGCTATTACCTATCAAAAGCAAAGGACTAATATATTGGTAAGTGGTATTATAATGGCACTAGTAAATATTCTAATTATCACATCCTTTGGCTTAATTAAAGGATTAAATTGGAGTGTAATTTTAGTTAGAGATTTACAAGTGTTTTTAAATGGAATTATAACTATTATTATAACTATAGGTTCATTACCACTCTGGGAAAATCTATTTTCAATATTGACTCCTATAAGGCTATTAGAATTATCAAATCCAAATCAGCCTTTATTAAAGAGGTTGTTAGTTGAAGCACCAGGGACATATCACCATAGCTTAATGGTGGGCAATTTAAGTGAAGCTGCTGCTGATAAGATTGGAGCTAATTCCATATTAGTAAGAGTAGGGGCTTATTATCATGACATAGGTAAACTTTATAAACCATATTATTTTGCAGAAAATCAGTTTAGCATGTCTAATCCACATGATTTATTGGAGCCAAAAGAAAGTGCAAGAATTATCCTTTCACATGTGACTGAAGGTATAAAATTAGCTAAGGAAAATAAGCTTCCAAAGGAAATCATAGATTTTATAGATGAGCATCATGGAACTACAACAGTAGCTTATTTTTATTATAAGGCAAAGGAAAAAGATAGTAGTATAGATATAGAGGACTTTAGATATAAAGGAAAGAAGCCTCAAAGCAAGGAAACTGCCTTAGTTATGTTAGCTGACTCTGTAGAAGCAGCTGTACGATCTATAAAAGAACCAACAAAGGAAAGTATAAGTGAAATGGTGAACAAGGTAGTAAAGGGCAAGGTAAATGATAATCAATTAGATGAATGTGATATAACAAATAAGGATATAAATACAGCTATCAATACTTTTATAAGTATATTAATAGGTATATATCATGATAGAATAGAGTATCCAAGTGTTGAAACTATAGGGGAAGAAGGTTAGGAAAATGGATTTTTATATTGATAATAGACAAACAGATATAGCTATAGATGAAGATGAAGTATATGATCTATTTGAGAAAGTTTTAAGAGAGTGCTTAATAGTTGAAGGAATAGGTACTGATTACGAGATAGCTATATCCTTAGTCAATAATGAAGAAATAAAAAATCTAAACAGAGATTATAGAGGTGTAGATAGCGAGACTGATGTTTTATCTTTTCCTATGGATGATGAATTTCATATAGGTTTACCTCTACTTGGAGATATAATCATTTCAGTAGAAAAGGCATTGGAACAATCACAGGAATATGGTCATAGTCTTGAAAGAGAGTTAGCTTATTTAGCTTGTCATAGTATGTTTCATTTAATGGGGTATGATCATATGGAGTTGGATGAGAAGCAAGAGATGAGAAATAAAGAAAAGGAAGTAATGAAGAATTTAGGAATTTTTAAAGCAGATAAAGGAGAATAAATATGAAGAGAAGCATAATTGATAGCTTTAATTATGCAGTATCAGGAATTATTTTATCTTTAAAAACTGAAAAAAACATGAAAATACATTATACTATTGCAATAGCTGTATTAGGTGTTAGTTTATTATTTGATTTTTCAAGAGTTGAATTTTTAATTTTATTGTTTGCTATTTCATTAGTTCTAACTTTGGAAATGATAAATACAGCCATTGAGAAAACAGTAGATATGATAACGAAGGAATATCATCCCTACGCTAGAATTGCTAAAGACATATCTGCAGGTGCTGTATTGATTGCAGCAGCTAATTCACTAATAGTTGGTTATTTATTATTTTTTGATAGATTGAATCAATTTTCAGAAGTTGTATTTTTTAAAATCAAAAAGTCACCTATACATTTAACCTTTATAGCATTGATATTGGTAGTGCTTTTAACTATTGGACTTAAGGCCAGATATTATAGAGGTAGGGGCACACACTTTCAAGGAGGTACTGTAAGTGGACATTCTGCAATAGCATTCTGTGTAGCATCTATTATTTCTTTTTTGGTTGAAAATATTTTAGTTGTTACACTTGCATTTGGACTAGCCCTTTTAGTCGCTGAAAGCAGAGTTGAAGGCAAAATCCATACCACTTTGGAGACTATATTAGGAGCTGTCTTAGGTATTGTTGTTGCAATTTTAGCATTTCAAATCATAGGTTAAGGGGAAGAGATAATGACAAAAAAATCAAAATATATTTTAATTATTGTGTTGTTAATGCTAGCTTTGGTTGCTTGTAACAAAGAAAAAATTGATGAGCCTGCTAATGTTGATGAAGTAACAGAGGACAAGCCTATTATAAGAGAAGACCCTGAACCAGAGCCGATTAAGGAAGGTATCCCATCTCCGCTAAGTGGAGTATATGCAGATGAAGAGAAGGTTAATCGTAGAGTAGTAGCCGTTATGTTTGATAATCATCCTCGAGCAAGATGGCAAGCGGGCCTAAAAGATGCAGAGATAGTCTATGAATTTCAAGTTGAAGCACCTTATACAAGATATATGGGGCTATATTTAATCAATGATCCAGAGTCTCTTGGACCGGTTAGAAGCGCAAGACCGTATTTTGTTACAAAGGTATTGGAATTTGATGCAGTATATGTAAGAGCAGGTGGAAGTGAAGAGGCAATAAGGGATGTAAAAGCATTAAACATAGCTGATATAGATAGTATAAGTAGTACTTCAAAAGTATTCTGGCGTAATAACGATAAAAAAATGCCACACAACTTATATACCAATATGGAAGTTATAAGAAATACCCAAAAAGATCGTGGATACAGAATAAATGGAGATATTCCTGTAATTCCTTTTAATGAAGAAGATACAGATATTGAAGGCTTTTCAGCCAAAGATATATTAATCAACTATAAAGGAGATAATACTAGTAGCTATACATATGATGATGAAAACAAAATATATCTTAGACAAAAGGATGGAAAAGACCATATAGATGAAATAGACAAGAGTCAATTATTTGCTAAGAATATTATTATTCAAGAAGTAAATACCAAGGTTATAGACAATATTGGAAGACTGGGAATTGATTTAATTGGAGAAGGAAACGGTATGTATTTTACTAATGGTAAAGGAATCAATATTAAATGGGTAAAAAATGATAGAAAAGGCAAGACTACATACTACAGGGAAGATGGACAAGAGTTAAAACTAAATCCAGGTATTACATGGATTCAAATGATAAGTCCAAAAGCTGTAGTAACCATCGATATGAATTAGGAGGGGAATAAAATGGATAAGAAGAAACTAATAAAGATGGCTTTAGAAGCGCAAAATAAGGCTTATGTACCTTATTCTAACTTTCATGTAGGAGCTGCGGTTCTTATGGATGATGGGAAGGCATACTCTGGTTGCAACATAGAGATAGCATCATATTCTCCAACTTTATGTGCAGAGAGAACTGCAATATTTAAGGCTATTTCTGAAGGAAGCAAAAAAATTGAAGCAATAGCTGTAGTAGGAGATAATAACCCAACATATCCATGTGGGGTGTGTAGACAGGTAATCAGAGAGTTTGGTAAGGATGCTACAGTTATAATTGCTAATTCTGAAGATGATTACAAAGAATATTCCCTAGAGGAACTTCTACCAAATAGTTTTGGTCCAGAAGACTTAAGTTAAAAGGAAGGATGTAATGTATGTATAAATCGGGATTTGTAAGTGTAATTGGTAGACCAAATGTAGGTAAATCAACATTATTAAATCAAGTTATAGGAGAAAAAATCTCTATAATTTCAGATAAGCCTCAAACAACTAGAAATAAGATACAATTAGTATATACAGGTGATGATTTTCAAGTAGTATTTTTAGATACTCCTGGAATTCAAATGCCTAAGAATGCTTTAGGTGAATATATGTTAAAACTTTCTAAAAGTACTTTAGAGGAAGTGGATATAATCACTTTTATGGTAGATGAAAGTATGGGAATAGGCAAATTAGATAGCTATATTTTAGAGCAATTATCAAGCATATCAACACCAATAATTTTATTGATAAATAAAAGTGATAAATTAGATGAAGAAGGAATTCAATATTTAATAGAAAAATATAAAGAAATGAATCTTTTTGAAAAGATTATCCCTATATCAGCATTAAATGATACAAATATTGATGAATATATCAAAACTATTAAAGATATGTTGCCAGAAGGGCCTCAGTATTTTCCTGAAGATATGATAACTGATCAACCTGAAAGGTTTATTATAGCTGAAATAGTTCGTGAAAAGGCATTATTAAATCTTGATGAGGAGGTTCCCCATGGTATCTATGTAGGTATTGATGCTGTAAAGACAAGGGAAGATAAGGATTTAATAGATGTGTATGCTAATATCTATTGTGAGAAAGAATCTCACAAGGGAATAATTATTGGTAAAAGAGGTAGCAAACTTAGAGCAATAGGAGAAAGTGCCAGAATAGATATTGAGAAATTAATGGGTAGTAAAATCAATCTACAACTTTGGGTAAAAGTTGAAAAGAATTGGAGAGATAAGGACAACAAAGTGAAATACTTTGGATATAAATAAGCGGTGAAATAAATGTTAAAAACAGAAGGTATTGTTCTAAAGGATACCAAATATCAAGAAACTAGCAAGATTTTAATTATTTATACAAAAAGCTTAGGTAAAATCAGTGTTATGGCAAAGGGTGCTAATAGGCCTAAATCTAAATTAATAGCTAATTCTCAACCATTTTCTTACAATGAGTTTCAATTTTCGCAAGGAAGGAATTTCTATTATATTAACGCAGCTGATATAATAGACTCCTTTTATGATATACGTGAGAATATGGAGAGTATGGTCTATGGGTTTTATATTTTAGAACTTGTAGAAAAATCAGTACCCGATGAAGAAGCTAATGATAAAATATTTTTATTACTTGTAAAGACACTTAAAATTTTGTCAGAGCTTAAGGATAATTATTTAAGATTAATAGTGGCATTTGAATTAAAATATATATCTTTTTTAGGTTATAGACCATATTTGAATGGATGTGTCATGTGTGGTAATGGAGAATCTTCAGGCTATAAATTTAGTAATGTAGAAGGTGGTATAATATGTACCAATTGCTATACTAAGGACCTTACAGCTAAAATTTTAAATAGTGATGTATATGATTCTATGGTAAAACTTCTTTATGCACAGTTAGATGAATTAGATAACTTAAATATTTCTGATGAAATTCTATATAGGCTTCATGATATCTTAGAAGGTTATATTTTATATAATATAGATAGAAAGAGTTTCAATTCATTGAACTTCTTTAAATCAAATAAACTTAAAGTTGATTAATACCAGTAGTTGACAAGGTTAAGATTTTTTGTTAAATTAATTAAATAAGTATAAGTAATGCGATGACGAAGAGAGTACCATATATATTTATTCAAGAGAGTCTAGTAACGGTGAGAGCTAGATATAAATATTTATCGGGAAAGGACCTTCCGAGTGTTTTGTTTAAAGTGAATGCCTTTTCAAGGCATTAAATAGGGTGGAACCGCGGAACTAACCTTTCGTCCCTATATTGGGATAATGGGTTTATTTTTGTTTATCCAAAAGTCTTTATGAATTTAAAATGAGAAAATAGGAGGGTTATTATGTATTTTCAGGATTTAATGCTGAAATTGCTAAATTATTGGGGAGAAAAAGGATGCCTAATAATGGAACCATATGATATAGAGAAAGGTGCAGGGACAATGAGTCCTCATACATTTTTAAGAGCATTAGGGCCAGAACCATGGAAGGTTGTATATGTGGAGCCTTCAAGAAGACCTGCAGATGCAAGATATGGTGAAAACCCTAACAGGGTTTATCAACATCATCAACTTCAAGTAATACTTAAGCCTTCAGCTGAGAATGTTCAAGATCTATATCTAGATAGTTTAAAAGCCATAGGAATAGATCCGCTTAAGCATGATATAAGATTTGTCGAGGATAACTGGGAAGCGCCAACTCTTGGAGCATGGGGATTAGGCTGGGAAGTATGGTTAGACGGTATGGAAATCACTCAATTTACTTATTTCCAACAAGTAGGTAGTATTAACTGTGAATTGGAATCAGCAGAGCTTACATACGGACTTGAGAGAATAGCAATGTATTTACAAGATGTAGATAATGTTTTTGATATAAAATGGAATAAAGATATAAAATATGGAGATATTTTCAAAAAAGCAGAGTATGAACATTCTGTATATAGCTTTGAAAAAGCAGATATCGAAGTACTAAGAGAGTTATTCAATACTTATGAAAAGGAATCAGAAAAAGCATTAGAAGATGGACTAGTTTTGCCTAGTTATGATTATGTATTAAAATGTTCTCACGCTTTTAATGTTCTAGATGCTAGAGGTGCAATAGCTGTATCTGAAAGAACTAGTTATATTGGTAGAGTAAGAAATCTAGCAAGAAATGTTGCATCAGCATTTTTAGAACAAAGAAAAGAAATGGGATTCCCTTTAATAAAGAAAGAAGGTGTATCTAATGACTAAGAGTTATTTACTGGAGATTGGAGTAGAAGAGATTCCAGCTAGATATGTTAAAGATACTTTAAAACAGTTAGAAGAGAAATTTACTTCTTGTTTACAAGATGAAAGATTGAATTTTGAAAAAATCAATGTATACTCAACACCTAGAAGACTAACTACAATTATAACAGCTTTAGATGAAGAACAAGAGGATCTGTCTGAAGACGTTAAGGGACCATCAAAGAAAATATCCTTTGATGAAAATGGAAATCCTTCTAAAGCTCTTCAAGGATTTATGAGGGGACAAAAAGTTGATTTAGAAGATATATTTTATATAGAAAAAAATGGTGAAGAATATGTATATGCTAAGGTTCTAAAGAAAGGACAATCTACTAAAGATATACTTTCACAAAAGGTACCAGAAATAATCAAATCCATTAATTTTCCTAAGTCCATGAGATGGGGCGGAAAAAACATGAGATTTGCTAGACCTATTAGATGGATAGTTTCATTGTTAGATGATGAAGTGGTAGATTTTGAATTTGAAGGTATTCCTGTATCTAACACAACTAATGGCCATAGATTTTTAGGTAACAAGAATATAAAAATAGATAATGTAGATTCTTACATGAATTTATTAAAAGAAAACTATGTTATAGTTGACCAAGAAGATAGAAAAGATACAATTAAATATGGAGCTGAAAGACTTGCCAAAGAAAAAGGCGGTAAGTTAATTCATGATGAGGCTCTATTAGATGAAGTAACAAATCTAGTGGAATATCCTACACCTTTGATTGGTAGAATTAAAGACGAATACCTTAATTTACCTAAGGATGTAATTATAACACCTATGAAAGAACATCAAAGATATTTTCCAGTTGTAGATGATAAGAATAGATTATTACCATATTTTATAACAATTAGAAATGGTAATGATGAATATATTGATGTAGTTGCAAAGGGAAATGAAAAGGTACTAGGTGCTAGATTAGAGGATGCTAAATTCTTCTTCAATGATGATATAAGTAAACCTTTAGAAGATTATGTGGATAAATTAAAGGGTATAATCTTTCAAGAAAAATTAGGTACTTTACATGATAAAACAGTTAGAGTTCAAAAATTATCTGAGAAGATAGGTACCTATTTAGAAATTGGTGAAGAAACAGAGAAGAACCTAGATAGAGCAGCTTATCTTTCCAAAGCGGACTTATGCACAGGTATGGTAAATGAGTTTACAGAGCTACAAGGTATACTAGGTATGGAGTACGCTAAAGTTTCTGGTGAAAATGAAATAGTAAGTCTAGCAATATTTGAACAATATTTACCAAGATTTTCTGGAGACCAATTGCCTACTACTACTGCAGGGGCTATATTAAGTATTGCTGATAAACTAGATACAATAGTAGGAATGTTTGCTATCAACATTCAACCTACAGGTTCACAAGATCCATTTGGACTTAGGAGAAATGCTCTAGGTATAATTAACATTATTTTAGACAAAAAGTTAAACCTTTCTCTAAATGATTTAATTGATTTTAGTTTATATATATATGCAGATGAAATGGGATTAGCTTTCGATTATAATAAGACTAAATCTGAGATTAATAACTTCTTTATTGGAAGAATAAAATCCTTATTTTCAGATATGAAGATTAGATATGATGTTATAGAAGCCGTATTTAGTGCAGATACAGACCATGTATATGATATGAAAATTAAGGCGGAAAAAATAAATGATTGGTTAAATAATGAAGATTTATCTGAAGTATTACAAGTATTTAATAGGGTTTCTACACTTGCTTTAAATACTGATTCAAGTGAAATACAAAGAGACCTATTGCCTGAACAAGGAATAGAGCTATATGATAGTTATAATACTATTGAAGAAAAAGTATTAAACTTAATCGAAAAGAAAGAATATGACAAGGCTCTAGATACATTTGTTTCATTAAAAGAACCTATCGATAACTTCCTTGATAACGTAATGGTAATGGTTGAAGAAGAAGATTTAAGAAATAGTAGATTAGGTTTGTTAAGAAAGATATATGATACAATGATGCTTGTATGTGATTTATCAAAGATAGTTAACAAATAACATAAAATATCTAAAGATTGGTGGTGATTAATATGCAACTCAATGAAAGGCAAGAGAGAATCATAGAGATTGTAAAGGAAAATCAGCCTATCACTGGTGAAGCAATAGCTGATGAGCTAAAATTGTCAAGATCAACTATTAGACCTGATTTATCCATACTGACAATGTCAGGTATCCTAGATGCAAGACCAAGAGTTGGGTATTTTTTCACCGGAAAGACCGGATTAAATCTTTTATCAGATAGAATAGGAAGTATTTTTGTTGATGAAATAAAATCAATACCAGTTGTAGTAGATGAATCCACTTCCATATATGATGCCATCGTAGCCATGTTTTTAGACAATGTAGGTTCAATATTTATTTCTGATCAGGGTATATTGTCAGGTGTAATATCTAGAAAAGACATTATAAGGACTGCAATAGGTGGGACTGACTTACACCATGTACCTGTTGGAGTTATAATGACAAGAATGCCAAACCTTGTATACGTCAGATCTAAGGATACTATTTTAAGCGCAGCAGAGAAGTTAATTGAACATGAAATAGATAGCTTACCAGTTGTCGATGTAATCGATGAAGATAAAAAACAATATAAGGTTGTCGGTAGAATTACTAAAACAACTATTACAAGATTATTTGTTGAGCTAGGTAAGAATAGTTAGGGGGTAATCAAATGGAACCACAAATTATTATATATGTATTGTCAGACTCTATAGGTGAAACTGGTGAGTTAATAGCTAAAGCTGCAGTAAGACAATTTATCCCTAGTAATTTTGAAATCAAAAGATATCCCTATATTGTAGGAGAAGATCAGATTAAGGAAATCTTTGAAGATGCTAAAAATTATAAAAGTATAATCATATACACTACTGTATCTGAGAGAAATAGAGATTTTATCATCCAAAAAGGGATAGAGTATGATATACCTACTGTAGATATAATGACACCACCAATGGAAGCTTTAGAAAAAAAACTGGGATTTGAGCCTAAGAGAGAGTCTGGGATTATAAGAAGATTAGATGAATCATATTATAAAAAAGTAGAGGCAGTAGAATTTGCTGTTAAATATGATGACGGAAAAGACCCTAGGGGTATAGTTAAAGCAGATATTTGCTTAGTGGGAATTTCAAGAACATCAAAAACACCTTTGAGTATGTATTTGGCCCATAAGGCTCATAAGGTAGCAAATGTACCATTGGTACCTGAAGTGCCACCACCAAATGAGTTGTTCGAAAAAGACCCTAGACGTGTAATAGGTTTAGTTGCAAATCCTTTAAAATTAAATGAGATTAGGTCAGAACGACTTAAGGCATTGGGATTAGAAAGTACAGCAAACTATGCCAATGTTCAAAGAATCAACCAAGAACTTGAATATTCAAAGAAAATAATGGAAAAGTTAGGATGTATTGTTATAGATGTATCTTATAGAGCAATAGAAGAGACATCAAGTATAATAATGCAACATATAAGAAAAAATTTTCCGAATTAAAATAATTTTAGAAGTGTTTAATAGCACTTCTAAAATTTTTTTAAAATAAAGAAGGATTTTTAAAACTTATGTTGTATATATATAATATGAACCACCATAAATATACTTTTTATTGAAATGGGGTTAGTATTATGCTTATAAGACAACAAACTGAAAGATTAGAAAAGGAGATATTGTCCAGTTATGCAACTCTGAGCATAAATTCAAAGGGAAGACAGATTCAAGAAGAAAGATGCCAGGTTCGCACGGATTTTCAAAGGGACAGAGATAGGATTATACATTCTAAAGCATTTCGAAGACTGAAGCATAAAACTCAGGTATTTCTTGCACCAGAAGGGGATCATTATAGGACAAGAATAACCCACACTCTTGAAGTATCCCAAATTGCAAGAACCTTAGCTATGGCTTTAAGACTAAATGAGGATTTAGTTGAGGCAATATCCTTAGGTCATGATTTAGGACATACCCCTTTTGGGCATACTGGAGAAAGGATATTAAATAGTCTTCATCCAGGTGGGTTTAAGCACAATGAACAGAGCTTAAGAGTAGTAGAC
The DNA here is from genome assembly GCA_031460505.1 of Tissierellaceae bacterium. Taxonomy (GTDB): domain Bacteria; phylum Bacillota; class Clostridia; order Tissierellales; family Tissierellaceae; genus JAAYTL01. Next base: position 341,336 of record JAVKTT010000002.1, on the reverse strand, counting down.
TTCTTAGAGCGCCGCCATGAAAGGCCTGGATTAAATTTGACTTATGAAGTTAGAGAAGGTATAATGAAACATTCTGGGTATAATATAAGTACAACCCTTGAAGGACAAATTGTAAAACTATCCGATAGAATTGCATATATTAATCATGATATAGATGATGCAATTAGAGCAGGCATTATTAATGAAGGAGATTTACCTAAAGATTGTATTGATACTTTAGGTGATTCCCATGGTGCAAGGATTAACACTATGATTTTAGACATAATAAATAATAGTTTTGATAAAAATACTATTTCAATGAGTGAAGAAGTAGGCAATAAAACCGAAAAATTGAGACAATTTATGTTTGATAATGTTTATTCAAATAGTAATGCCAAGACTGAAGATGACAAAGCAGAATATATAATAGAAGAATTATATCATTACTATTTAAATAACGTAGATAAGCTACCACAAGAATATCAACACTATGATTTTATTGATTCATCTATAGAAGATAGAATATGTGATTACATAGCTGGAATGACAGATAGATATGTAAAGAATTTATTTACCAGTATTTTCCTACCAAAAGGATGGGAAAAAATTTGACAAAAAAGAAGGAATTTCATATTTTATGTCGAATAGTATTATTTGAGGTAAAAAATAATTGGCAGGTGAATGAATAGGTGATAATATGACAACATTTATTAATGATGAAGTAGTTGATAGAGTTAAAGAAACTAGCGATATAGTCGATATAATTTCTGGCTATGTTAGTTTGAAAAAATCTGGCTCGAATTTTGTCGGTCTTTGTCCTTTTCATAATGAAAAGACTCCTTCTTTTACTGTGTCAGAATCTAAACAATATTATCATTGTTTTGGTTGTGGCGAAGGTGGTGACAGTATAGGTTTTATCATGAAGAAAGAAAACCTAGGCTTTGTCGATGCTGTTAAGTTTCTAGCGGACAAGTATAATATCTTTGTAGAAGAGAAAAAGGTAGATGATAAATTTATTGAGGAAAAGGAAAGATTATATAATATAAATAAAGAGGCAGCCAGATACTTTTTTGAACATCTAGGACAAAATAAAAATGCATTAGAATATTTAAATAGAAGACATATAAATAATAAAACCCTAAGACAATTTGGTCTAGGATATGCTCCCAATAGCTGGGATGGTTTATATAAGCATTTGGTTGAAAAAGGCTATAAAAGTGAAGAAATTGAAAAAAATGGGTTAATTGGCAGGAAAACCGGGAATAATGGATATTATGATAAGTTTAGAGATAGAATAATATTTCCGATTATAGATACTAGATCTAGAGTTATTGGTTTTGGTGGCAGAGTAATGAATGATTCTTTACCAAAGTATCTAAACTCTAAAGATAGTATGATATTTAATAAAGGGAATTACCTATATGGTTTAAACTTAGTCAATAAATTTTCAGATAAAAAGAAGATACTTTTAGTAGAAGGATATATGGATGTTATTTCACTGTTTTCAAGTGGTATAAATTATGCAGTTGCAAGTTTAGGTACGGCTTTAACTGAAAGACAAGCCAAACTTTTAAAAAGATATGGTGAGGAAATATATATTTGTTACGATTCAGATAATGCTGGTACAAAAGCCACACTGCGTGCAATTGATATATTACTTAAAGAAGATGTAAAACCTAGGATAATATTATTACCTAATGGTATGGATCCTGATGATTATATTAAAAAAATGGGTAATATTGAATTTAATAAATTATTTGTTAAATCATTAAGTCATGTTGATTATAAGATTTTGATATCTAAAAACAAATACAATCTTGATTCAATAGAAGATAAGATAGAATTCACATTAGAAACATCAAAAATTATAAAATCACTAGAAAGCCCTGTAGAGCAAGATGTCTACATTAAAAAGGTATCAATAGATACAGGTATTTCAATTGATGCTATAGAAGCAGAAGTTAGAAAAGGCAAAGGTTATAATAAGCCAAAAGATAAGTTTAAAGGACATAAACCAAGTATTAGTCCAGTAAAAGTCCAAATTACATCTGGGAATATTAAAGCAGAATTAGATTTGATACTTCTTATGATAGAAGACAAAGATTATTTTGATATTATATACGATTCATTAGACGCTGATGATTTTTCAAATGAAGAATTTAGAAGTATCTATGTGACAATAATCAATGAATATAAGGATAAAACGAAAATAGATATGGATACTATTTTAAATCTATATTCAAAAGGAAATCCTAATGAGGAAATAATAAGGACATTAAGAAGCCACAGTATTAATTATCAGGCTACTAAAATAGATAAAATAATTAAGGATTTAGTCAATACATTGATTTATAATAAATTAGAGAAACATAGAAGAGAAATACTTTCAAATATAGAGGTACTAGAGAAGAAGGTCAGAAATGCTGATGAAGATGAACTATTATTAAAATATTGTTTAGACCTGACTAACTTAAATAATGAAATTAAATCAATTAGGCATGATTAAGGAGGTAGCACAATGGCTCAGAGCACAAAGGATAATGAGAATATTAAAAAAGAAAAAAATGAGCAAATAGAAAAATTAATTTCTAAAGGAAATAAAAATGGTGTTTTATCATATAAAGAAGTAATGGATACTTTAGAAAAAATTGATCTAAGCAGTGATGAGGTGGATGATATTTACCAAAGACTTGAGGATAAGGGCATTGAGGTACTAGGTGAAAAGGATGACGATTTATTATTAGAGGATGATTTAGATGATTCTATAGACGAAGATCCTGAAGATGACGAAGATATTGTAGAAAAGGCAAAGGTCGACGACCTTTCAGTACCTAAGGGTGTCAATGTAGACGATCCAGTAAGAATGTATCTAAAAGAGATAGGTAAAATCGCACTTTTATCAGGTGATGAGGAAGTAAAACTAGCAAAGAGAATGGAAGAAGGCGATGAAGAAGCTAAGAAAAAGCTTGCGGAAGCAAACCTTAGATTAGTAGTAAGTATTGCCAAGAGATATGTAGGTAGAGGTATGTTATTTTTAGATTTAATCCAAGAGGGAAACCTTGGATTAATGAAAGCTGTTGAAAAATTTGAATACAGAAAAGGATTTAAATTTAGTACCTATGCTACTTGGTGGATTAGGCAAGCAATTACTAGAGCCATAGCAGACCAAGCAAGAACTATTAGAATTCCTGTTCATATGGTTGAAACTATCAATAAATTAGTTAGAATCCAAAGACAACTAGTACAAGAATTAGGTAGAGATCCAACTCCTGAAGAGATAGGTAAAGAGATGGATTTAGATGTTGAAAAGGTTAGGGAAATTATGAAAATTGCTCAAGAGCCTGTATCACTTGAAACACCAATAGGAGAAGAAGAGGATAGTCATTTAGGTGACTTTATTCCTGATGAGGATGTGTTAGCTCCTGCTGATGCTGCAACTTTTACAATGCTAAGAGAACAGTTAATTGAAGTGTTAGATACATTAACTCCAAGGGAGCAAAAAGTATTGAGACTTAGATTTGGTCTAGATGATGGTAGAGCAAGGACTCTAGAAGAAGTAGGTAAAGAATTTGAAGTTACTCGAGAAAGAATTAGACAAATAGAGGCTAAGGCTCTAAGAAAACTAAGACATCCAAGTAGAAGTAAAAAATTAAAGGATTTCCTTGAATAAAAAAAGATTCGCATTTTTTGCGAATCTTTAATCATGTCTATTTACTGGAGGTAAAAATGGATTTATCAAATAGGTTATTAGAGATCACAAAATTTGTACCAAAGGACTCATCCGTAGCAGATATAGGGACTGATCATGGCTATATACCAGTTTATCTAATTCAAAATAATATCAGCAAAAATGTAATCGCCTCTGATATTAGTTCCCCATCCTTAGATAAGACCATAGAGTATGTAAATCAATTAGATCTAAATGAAAAAATAAGTCCAAGGTTAGGTGATGGGTTAAATGTAGTTAAACCCAATGAAGTAGATACTGTTATAATTGCTGGTATGGGTGGTGTTCTTATAAGCAAAATTTTAGAAGAAAATAAGGATACTTGTAATACAATAGAAACATTTATATTACAACCTATGGTAGCAAGTAAAGAATTAAGGGAGTATCTTATTCATAATGGGTATATGATAGTAGATGAGAGTTTAGCAAAAGAAGGTAAAAGATTTTATGAGATTATAGTTGCCAAGAAAGGTAAAGGTACTATACAAAAGGATATCTATTATGAAATAGGCCATAAATTAATAGAAAAAAACCATCCATTATTAAGAGAATTTATATATAATAAGAAAAAATCAGTAATGGATATCATCGCTAAACTAATAACAGATGAAACAGTTAAAACGAAAACCAGATATAAGGAATTAACAGAAATACTAGAAGAGTATAGGGAGGTGGAAAGGGAAGTTGAAAGCAAGTAAGATCATTGAAACTATGGAGAAATGGGTACCAAAGGAGCTAGTTGACAGCTGGGATAATACTGGTTTTCAAATAGGTGACCCAGAAGAGGAAGTAAAAAAGATTCTTATAGCATTGGATTTAGACAAGGATGTATTAGAAAAAGCAATTAAAGAAAATTTTCAAATGGTCATTACACACCATCCTATAATATTTAGACCATTAACAAGTATTACCAAAGAAGACCACAATACCGGAATTATTCTTGAAGCCATTAAAAATGACATAGTCGTCTATAATGCCCATAGCAATTTAGATTTAGCAGATGGAGGAGTCAACGATAGTTTAGCTGATATACTAGGTTTAAAAAATACTAGCCCATTATCTATAGTTAAAAAGGAGAGTCTTCCTCAACAAATAGGTTACGGTAGGATAGGTTATGTTGATAATATTAGATTCGATGATTTTTTAGATTTAATTAAGGCGAAACTGTCAGTATCTCATTTAATAGTTTATGGAGAAAGAAAGGGATATATAGATAAGGTCGCACTTTGTGGGGGTAGCGGAAGTGACTTTATTCTAGATGCTCATAAAAATGGAGCAGATATATATATTACAGGTGACATCAAATATCACGATGCCCAGTATGGACATGAATTAGGCTTAACTATTATAGATGCTGGACATTTTAATACTGAGAAAGTAGTTCTGCCTAGTATAGAATCATATCTTGAAAGAGAGTTTGAAAATGAAGTTGAAATAGAAGTTTTAATGGAGTCGAGTTTACCTCAGTATATATACTAAAAAATGGAGGTTTTTTCATGGACCAATTAAAATTAGTTTGGGAGCTTGAAGAGAACAATAGTACTATAGATGAGTGTAAGAAAAGTCTTTCTGAATTAGAAGATTCAATTAGACTTAAAAGCTTGTTTAAAAAAAGTAAAGAATTAGAGTCAAATACTTATCTAATTGAATTAAGAATTATAGATAATAATAAAGAGATAAATAAACTTGAAAGATTATTAAAAGAGTATGATTATACAAGTAAAAAAATAGAAACGGATTTATATAATGGTTCGGTAACTGATATTAAACAATTGGATCATCTAAATAAAGAAAAGCTAGGGATACTTGCTAAAATTGATGAATTAGAATCAAGTATGCTTGATATGATGGATGAAAATGAAATTCTACAAAATAGTTTTCACACTATGAAGGATGAGCTAGAAGTATTAAGTTCAGATCTTATTGAAATTAAGAATTCAATCTCAAATGAGATTAAGCAACTCCAAATAAGAATTCAAGATGCAGAAAGTCAAAGGAATAATATAATCCCTAAAATAGATGATAAAATTTTAAATAGGTATGAGAAAACTAGAGTTAAACGTGGTAAAGGAATCGTTAGTGTAAATGATAATATATGTGGTGGCTGCAACATGCACATCCCAACATATCTAATGCGTGATTTGATAAAGGGTGATGATATCATCTACTGTGAATCCTGTGGAAGATTATTATACTATATAGCTCCATAAAATATTCTATATTAAAACATCTTGCATATGCAAAAAATTCATGATATAATTATTACTCGAGTAAGTTGTTTGGTCGCATGCTAATAGCATGAGGAAAGTCCGTGCTCCATAGAGCAAGATGCTGGATAACGTCCAGTGGGGGCGACCCTAAGGATAGTGCAACAGAGAGATACCGCCTATTTAATAGGTAAGGGTGGAAAGGCGAGGTAAGAGCTCACCAGTGTCTAGGCGACTAGATAGCTATGTAAACCCCATCTGGAGCAAGACCAAAAGGGAACAAAAAGAGATAGTTGCTCGCTATCGTTCCAAATGGTAGGTCGCATGAATCTATTGGTAACAATAGATCTAGATTGATGACCATATAAACAGAACACGGCTTATAGATTTACTCGACTACATAAATACTGAAACCCTTGATTATTCAAGGGTTTTATTTTTTTATCTTTTATATTCTTATCTTGTAATTCCATTACAAGATGTCAATCCAGTGTAACGAGGAATCTTATGTTATAAATTTTATTTGAATTGTATATTTAGCCATTTAATACTATAATTAGTTATAATAGGTATTCCATAAAAGAAGGGAGACGGTTATATGAGACTGTTGAAGGGAAGTGAGGTTGCTAAGGTAATCAAGCAACAAATATCTGATGATGTAAAAGAACTTAATACTATTGGTAAATTTCCACGATTAGGTATCATTCGTTTAGGTAATGATCCAAGTGATATTTCATATGAAAAGAGTATAATAAAAAATTGCGATACCCTAAAGATCGATACTACGGTTATTGAGCTATATAGAGATATTAACACTGATGAGTTAGTGAACACAATAAAAGATCTTAATAATCATAATTCAATTTCAGGGATTTTAATATTTAGACCTCTACCTAAACATATTGACGAAAAGAAGATTAGCATGGCTATTACTCCATCAAAAGATGTAGATTGTATGCATCCGTTGAACTTAGAAAAGATTTTTGAAGGAGATAATACTGGTTTTGCACCATGTACTCCAAAGGCAGCTATGGAAATATTATCCCATAATAAGATTTCTCTTGAGGGTAAAAATGTGATTGTGATAAATAGGACTATGGTAGTAGGTAAACCTCTTTCAATGATGCTGCTTAAAGAAAATGCTACAGTTACAATTTGTCATTCAAGAACTAAAAATTTACAGGAAATAACTAGAAATGCCGATATAGTAATGACTGCTTTAGGTAAAGCTAATTTTCTAGATGATAGTTATTTCAATGAGGATTCCATAGTGATAGATATTGGAGTGAGTTTAAACGATCAAGGTATGATCGCAGGAGATGTAGATAGTGATAAAGTAAAAGATAAAATCGCAATGATAACACCAGTACCTGGAGGGGTTGGAAGCGTAACTACTAGTATATTGTTAAAACAAGTTGTAGATGCTTGTAAAATTGAATTAAACTTATAAATTAGGGTCTTTTTGACCCTTTTCTACATTTTTGTCGAAAAATAGTCATAATTCTTTGAAGGACAAATCAATGTTTACATAGAATATACATCTTAGAATTTTAAAGAATTTAAGGGGGGATTTCATTGAATTTACAAATGAAGACAATGGGTAATAGTTTAATTGTAAAATTAAGTGGGGAATTAGACCATCATAGCTCAGAAAATGTAAGATTAAAAATCGATAATTCTTTTATTAGCAACAATCTTTTTAATATTGTTATGGATTTAAATGAGCTTACATTTATGGATAGTTCTGGAATTGGTCTTATAATGGGTAGATATAGGAATGTAAATGAAAAAAAAGGTGAAATATTAATCGCCTGTGAAAATGAATCTATAAAAAGAATTCTTGATATGTCCGGTTTATTTAAAATAATTAAACTGTATCCTGATTTAGATACTGCAATTAAGAACATTAAAACGAGGTGAAATACTATGGAAAATAACTACATGAAGTTAGAATTTTTAAGTAGATCTAATAATGAATCCTTCGCTAGAGTTGTAGTTGCAGCTTTTGCTTCTCAATTAGACCCTACATTGGAAGAGTTGTCTGATATAAAAACTGCAGTTTCCGAAGCAGTTACAAACTCTATTATTCATGGATATGAATATGGTGAAGGAACGATAGTTATAGAATCATCAATTAATGGGAATGCTATTGAGATAATAGTAAGTGATTCAGGAAATGGAATTGATGATTTAGAAGAAGCTATGGAGCCTTTCTATACTTCAAAACCTAATTTAGAAAGATCTGGAATGGGATTTACTGTTATGGAAACTTTTATGGACTCACTAGTTGTAGAAAGTAAAAAATGTGAGGGTACAGTTGTAAAAATGACTAAGCGCATAAAAGACATCTCAGACAAGGAGAGATGATTATGAGTATTAGTGATGGTTCAAGAGGGATTTTGTCTCACGAGGAGACAATGAAGCTAATTCAATTGTCACAAAATGGTGATAAGGATGCAAAAAATAAACTTGTTGAACATAATATTGGGTTAATTAGATCTGTTTTGAGAGGATTTATGAATAGGGGTTACGAGGTAGATGACTTATTCCAAATAGGAAGCATTGGTTTATTAAAAGCAATAGATAAGTTTGACACCTCTTTTAATGTTAAGTTTTCTACTTACGCGGTCCCTATGATTATTGGGGAAATCAAGAGATTTCTAAGAGATGATGGCTTGATTAAGGTAAGTAGGTCTTTAAAGCAAGTAGCAGGGCAAGCAAAAAGGGCCGAAGAGATGTTAAGCAAAAGATTAGGAAGAGAACCAACAATTCAAGAAATCAGTGAAGAGATTGATGTTGAAAGTGAAGAAGTTGTTATGGCGTTAGAATCTTCTTATCAACCAGAATATCTTTACAATGTTATCCACCAAGATGATGGAGCACCTTTATATTTAATTGATAAAATCAGTTTGGATACAGATGATCAGGAAGATATACTGGATAACATATTCCTCAAGGAGATGCTCAACAAGTTAAAGCCAAGGGACAGACAAGTAATATTTCTAAGATATTATAAAGATAAAACACAAACAGAAGTTGCTAAAGAGCTGGGTATATCTCAGGTCCAAGTATCAAGAATAGAAAAAAGAATAATTGAAGATATGAGAGGTATGATGGAAAAGGCATGAGGTGTCTTTTCTTTTTTTGTGATGAATTCGTCTAAGAAAAAGTATTAAATAGCATTTATTGTAGATACTAGTATTAGATGAGGTGATATTTTGGAATTGGGAAAAAACATGAAAAAAATACTTATCTTTACAATATTAATACTTATTTCACTATATATAATACTTAGCTATAACGAGGAATCCACAAATCAAGAAGCACCTAAGAAAGCTACTTTTGTTAAGAACTGTTTAGGAGAAAGTATTCACAATGGATAAAGTGAAGGTTTACTTATTAATAAAATCAAAGGCTGCTATAGATGTTAGATCTAATATCTATATAAAAGACATTGGTGAAGTATATTGTAATGATAAAACCATTAAGTCAAAAATAGAGAACATTAGCATCTATAAGACAAAGACTGAAGAGGATTGGATGAGTATAAGCAGTATTAATATTGTTGAGAAGCTAGTTGATAAACATCCTAATTTAGATATTGAAGTTCTTGGTTCAACGGATGTGTTAATAGAAATAAAAACACAAGTTGAAGGCAACAAATTCTTTCAATTCATAAAAGTAGTAGCTATATTCATACTACTATTCTTTGGTTCTGGAATAACAATCATGAATTTTCATACTGATGTGGAAATGGATAAGTCAATAGAGATACTATATCATGCCTTATCCGGTGAAAAAGTATCAAATCCATTAGCGTTTACTGTACCATATTCCTTTGGTATAGGTTTAGGTGTCATTATATTCTTCAATAGATTAATGACTAATAACATGAGAAGAAAGAAAGAACCAGGACCAATGGAAATAGAGCTTTATAATTATGATAGAGAAATGGAAGATTATATATTAAATGACATAAATAAATCTAACAAAGAGTGATATTATGATAGATTTTATTATTATAATCATAGGTTTAAGTGGTGGATTAGTGGTTGGTGGAGCTTTTGCTGCATTTATTTCTTTGTTGGAGATAATACCAAGGCTAATACATGTAAGTCAAACAAAGAAGCATAAAATACTTTATCAAAATGCTTATATACTGGGTGTTATTACATCGACGGTTATATACTTTTACAACATAAAATTTCAATTAAATGATTTAGTAATAGGGATAATAGGATTGTTTCTAGGAACATATTTGGGACTTTTCTCATCAGCTTTGGCTGAGGTCTTGAATGTTATTCCTGTAATGATGAAAAAGTTAAAATTGAAGAATGAATCAAATATTATGATTTATGCTTTAATATTAGGTAAAATAGCTGGTTCGTTATTCTTTTGGTTGAAATTTAAATAAGATTGGAGGATGAAATATGGAGAATCTAAATAATACAGAATATCAGAAGTTTGCTCAAAAGAAAATACCAAAGCCCACCTATGTAAAAAATATGATAATGGCATTTTTAGTTGGAGGTGCTATTTGTACTATAGGACAATTTGTAAACAATTATTTAACTAATGTAGGATATAATAAAGAACTAGCAGGAACAGGCACATCCATATTTATGGTTTTCTTAGGAGCTTTTTTAACTGGTATTGGTGTATATGATAAAATTGGAAAAGTAGGTGGTGCAGGAGCTGCAGTACCTATAACAGGGTTTGCAAACTCAGTTGTTGCACCCGCAATGGAATTTAAAAGAGAAGGATTTATCTTTGGTGTAGCAGCTAAAATGTTTATTATTGCTGGACCAGTAATAGTATATGGTGTCGGAAGTTCAATTATAGTTGGTTTACTTAGTATCTTATTTAAAGGTTAGGTGATAATATGGCTCTTAAAAAAATTGGTAACCAAACATTAAAGTTATTAAATCCACCCACAATATTGAGTAATTATACTATAGTTGGTCCAAAAGAGGGTGAAGGACCTCTTAAGAACTATTTTGATTTAATCTTAGAAGATGATCTTTGGGGTCAAGATTCTTGGGAAAAAGCAGAATGTAAAATACAAGAAGAAGCTATAAGGGCTGCTGTAAATAATGCTAAGTTAAGCCTTAAAGATATAGATTTATTAGTAGCTGGTGATTTACTTAATCAAATTGTAGCTACTGGTTATTCAGCCAGGGAACTAGCTATTCCGTTTTATGGATTGTATGGGGCTTGTTCTACTATGACAGAATCTTTGTCACTGGGTGCCATGTTAGTAGATGGTGGTTTTGCTGATAAGGTTGTTTGTGCTACATCTAGCCACTATAGTACTGCTGAAAGACAATTTAGATTTCCGTTAGAGTATGCTGCCCAAAGGACATTTTCTGCACAATGGACTGTTACTGGAGCTGGGGCTACCGTTCTATCGTCCTATGGTTCTGGTCCTTATATAACATATGTGACACCGGGTAGGATTATAGATCCAGGTATAACTGATGCAGCAAATATGGGAGCAGCAATGGCTCCTGCAGCAATGGATACTTTGATTAACCATTTTCAAGATACTGGATTTAAACCAAGCGATTATGATTTAATAATAACTGGTGACTTAGGATATGTGGGTAAATCTATAGTGCTTGATATGATGAAAGAAAAGGGCTATGATCTTGGAAGTGTATATACAGACTGTGGAGTAGAGATATTTAATCCTAAGGCTCAGGATACACATGCAGGAGGCAGTGGATGTGCATGCTCTGCAACTGTATTTAACGGATATGTATTAAAAGAAATGGAAAAAGGAAGATTTAAGAGAGTGTTATTCATGTCAACTGGGGCTTTACATTCAACTACAATTACACAGCAGGGTGAATCAATTCCTTCTATAGGGCATGCAATAACAGTAGATATAAATAATGGGTAGGGTGATAAATAAATTATGGATTATATAAAAGCATTTATAGTAGGTGGTGCAATATGCGTTATAGGACAAATAATCTTAGATAGAACAAAACTAACTCCTGCCCACATATTAGTATCCTTTCTAACTACTGGAGTTATTTTGGGAGGACTTGGTCTATATGAACCTTTGATCGAATTTGGAGGAGCAGGTGCTACAATTCCAATTGTTGGATTTGGTAATACGCTAGCCAAAGGTGCCATAGAGGGTGCTAAGGCTGATGGTTTTTTAGGAGCATTTAAAGGTGGCTTGGAAGCAGGTGCTGGTGGTATAGCCGCAGCAATACTATTTGGGTATTTAATGGCTGTAATATTCAATCCTAAAACAAAAGACTAAGGAAAAATATTTTCCTTAGTCTTTTGTAATATTAATTATTATTTTCTGGATCTGATGGTATTATATCACCGTCATTGTTGTTTCTTCCATTATTTCCTCTATTACCATTGTTTCCTGGAATTTCTTCATCTTCATCGAACCATGGCCATTGGAATATATCATCTAAATCATCAAATATTGTTCTTGTAGTTTCATCATGTTCATCACAAATTTCTGTTGGAACATTGTATTGCCAGTCAGCTGGTACTACCCCGTTGTTTTCTGATGGTATATATGGTGGAGTACGCTCGATAAATACTTTAGTTTCTAAATTTTCAGTTGGGCAATACTCATTTGCAATCTTGCCATTTGTACTATCTACAATAACCTCAACATGAACATCACAATATTGTTTAGGTACTGTTCCTTGGGCAAATATCTCTGTTTTTACAACATGTCTTGGGTCCTGAGCACATAGCGGAGTAGGTAACAATCCTGATTGTGTACAAACATTTGCTGTTACTATTCCCTCAGGTCTTTCAAAGCTAGTTTTACTATCTAAACCTTCGTGAACTTTAGTATTAATATGTTGCCATAATTGTGCTGCAGTACTACTACTTTTTGACAATGTGATCTTTGGAGAATCATTACCTATCCATACACTTGATACATAATATGGAGTGTACCCAACAAACCAAAGATCTGCTCTATTTTGTGTGGTACCTGTTTTACCAGCTACAGCCATATTTGAAATTTTAGCTCTTCCTGCTAGACCTTCACTAACAGTAGTTCTCATTATATCGCCCAAAACATATGCGATTTGAGGTGATACAACTGTAGTTTGCTTAGGTGTATTATCTAATAGTAGGTTTCCATGTTTATCTAAAATCTTAGTAAATGCAATAGGTTCAATATATATACCATTGTTTGCTATTGCTCCATAAGCAGCTGTTATCTCTAAAGGTGTTAATCCCTTTGTCATACCACCTAGAGCCAATGATGATAAGTTTTCATCATTTGTTACTCTGTTTTCAGCACTAGTAACGAAACTATCAGATTCAGGATTTTCAGTATCAATTATACCCAACTTCTCTAAATATGACATTGAAGTTTTAATTCCTACGGCTTCAACAGTTTTTATTGAATTAATATTTATAGATTGTTCTAATGATTTTCTAAGAGTGTTTATACCTCTATATCCAGAATACCAGTTTCTTGGGTTCCAGCCTGATGCTGGATCTGAATATGGAACATCATCTATAGGAGATGCTGCAGTAAACCCATTATCTAATGCTGGAAGATATGCGGCTATTGGTTTAATAGCTGAACCTGGTTGTCTTTGAGAGTCAGTAGCTCTATTTAATATCCTATTACCATCAATATCTCTACCACCAACTATAGCTTTTATATGACCAGTTCTATAATCTATAACAATTGAAGCAGACTGTGGTTGTACTATTCCGTTAGCATCTCTATAAAAATATGATCCGTTTATAATTAGATTACTATTTTCGTCAACACTATAAAAGTCTTCGTTTTTATCTAGATAGGCCTTACTGATAATAAGTTCCTTGTTTTCGCCAACGCTAAATTCATCTTCTGGAATTATGATAGAACCTACGGTATGAGAAACCATATTCTTTTTCTCATCTATTCTATAATAATCAGCTATATCAATATGTTTTGGATATATGGTAAATTTCTTATTGTTGATTTTTATATTTCCATTTTCTTGTATTTCATAAGTTCCATTCTCAATAATTAAATCGAATTCTTCATTTAATAGATTATCTTGGCGATAATATACTAGGCCACCTTTTTCATCAATAACATTACCTGATTTATTGACAGTCCAATCAACAAGTACAGGACCTTTTATTTTATCTGTATTTCCAACTAAAATCTCTACGAAATTATTATATACATTTTCTAGTTCCTTCTGTAAATTAACATCTATTGTTGAATATATTTGTAAACCACCTGTAAACAATTCTTCTTCGGCTTCCTCTTTTGTATAACCTAGCTTATCAACAAGTGAACTTATAGTCTGGGTTTTTACATAATCAGTAAAATAAGATGTGATATCTGTCATTTTCTTTTGACCTGGTTTTAAAACAGTTTTAATATCTACAGCTAGGGCTTCATTGTACTCTGATTCACTTATCATTCCAAGCTGAAACATCTTACTTAAAACTAATTTTTGTCTTTCAACAGATTTTTCATTAAACACCAGAATATATCTTTGCCCAAGTATGTCGGCTTCCCCAACTTTAAATTGAGTATTGCTATCATAATTATCAGGTCTAACCCTTAAATAAGGTTGATAATTAGTGGTACTCTTGATTACACCAGCTAACAATGCTGATTCAGCTATGGTTAACTCTCCTACATCTTTTGAAAAATATGTTTGGGCTGCTTCCTGTACACCATAAGCATTTTGGCCAAAGAAGTTTCTATTTAAATAGGCTTCTAGTATTTGATCCTTATGTAGGACTCTTTCTAACTGTAATGCCAAGTATGCCTCTTGGATTTTTCTAGACCAAAGTTTATCTGGGCTTAAATATACATTCTTGACTAATTGCTGAGTAATGGTACTAGCTCCACGGACAATTCCTCCAGCTTTAACATTTTCTAACATTGAGCCTACAATACCCTTAGGGTCTACCCCATGATGTTCATAGAACCTTTCATCTTCAATTGCAATAAATGCATCTTTTAGATGCTTAGGCATTGCATCTAAGCTAACAAAAGTCCTAAATTCTGCTGCTTCGACTTTTTCTATTAGATTTCCTTGATTATCATAAATAAATGAAGTTTGATCTAAAGTTGAGTTAATCACTTTAGGATCAATATCAGGAGCATCTTTGATTATAGATATAACCATTCCTGCCATAGCTCCACCTGAAAGTATAACTACTATTAATAAAGTTATTATAAATATCTTAAATCCTTTGCCAAAATTTAATTTATTTTTCTTCTTTTTTTTCTTATCTCTATTATTATTTTCTGCCATTTTATCCTCCTTAAAATACTAAAGGTCTAGAACATATTAATTATAACATAGTTTGTAAATAATGTTAACAAACTTAATTCCTAATAAAGTTACAATTAAATAACAAATTGGTTACAAAACCAATTATTAATACAGTTAGATAATACTAGGGATTAGTGGTATAATATAGAAGAATAACTATCAAATGGATGGTGATATATTGATTAATGAAAATAATCTTGAGAGGACATTGATTGTAGGAGTAGAATTAGATAATGATCCAATAGAAATAGAAGTTTCATTAGATGAATTGCAAGAATTGGTTCATGCTGCAGGAGGTATAGTAGTATCTAGAGTAATTCAAAGAAGAGATGCAATTAATGTAGCCTATTTTATTGGTAAAGGAAAGGCTGAAGAAATAAGACTATACTGCGAAGAATTGGATATTGATACTGTTGTTTTTAATGACGAGTTATCAGGTGCGCAGATTAGAAATTTAGAGAAGTTAATTGATAAAAAGATAGTAGATAGAACAAACCTTATATTAGACATCTTTGCTAATAGGGCAACATCCAAAGAAGGTAAGCTTCAGGTAAAACTTGCCCAACTTAAATATCGTCTACCTAGATTAATAGGTATGAGAGATTACCTATCAAGAGAAGGAGGAGGTATAGGGACTAGAGGTCCTGGAGAACAAAAACTAGAAACAGATAGAAGACATGTTTTAAGAGAAATCCATAATATTGAAAAGCAACTTAAAGAAGTAGAAGCTAACAGAGATATAAAAAGAAAGAGAAGAATCAACTCAAACCTTCCAATTGTTGCTTTAGTAGGTTATACTAATGCTGGTAAATCTACTTTACTAAATAAATTGATGGAACATGATGATGAGGTAGACAAGGAAGTGTTTGTAAAGGATATGCTCTTTGCTACATTAGATACATCTCTAAGAAGGGGTAAACTGCCTAATGGGCAAGGATACTTACTTACAGATACAGTAGGTTTCGTCTCTAAATTACCTACTCATTTAATTGAAGCATTTAAAGGCACTCTAGAGGAAGCAAGCTATGCAGATATGCTTCTTCATGTTGTTGATGCATCTAATAAGGATATAGATATTCAAATTAAAACAACCATGGATATATTAAAGGATTTAGATGTATTAAACAAGCCAATGATTACAGTATTTAATAAAATGGATAAGATTGATATAGTAAATTTAATATATGATAATAAATTCATTGAAGACAAAATATTTATCTCAGCTAAAAGTGATGTAAATATTGATGAATTAAAGGAGTTAATCCAAGATAGATTACCTCAAGAATATAGATATGTTCTAATGAGAATACCTTATAACGACCAATCTATACTAAATTATCTAATGAATAATTATGAGATCAATAATTTACGTCACGAAGAAGATGGGACATATCTGAATTTATCAATAAACAATATTGATGCTGGAAAGTATAAAAAATATATCGTTGATTAAGTATACTTTTGACATCATGAGGGTAATTTTTTTGACATCCCGAGCGTAGCGAGGGATCTTAAGTATTTGAGGTGAAGAAATATATGAAAGATAATTATCGTACTGTATTTGAGTATGGTGAAGATGAGGTAATTATAAATAAATCAAGATTTATAGGATACGCCAAGCCTATTGATACTGAAGAAGAGGCGTTAGAGTTTATAGAAGAAATCAAAACAAAACATCGAGATGCTACACACAATGTTCATGCTTATGTAGTAGGAGAAAACTCTAACATACAAAGATTCAGTGATGATGGTGAACCATCTGGTACAGCAGGGATACCTGCTTTAGAGGTTATAAAAAAAGAAGATTTGAGAAATGTAGTCGTAGTGGTCACTAGATATTTTGGTGGTATAAAATTAGGTGGTGGAGGATTAATCCGTGCATATACCAAGGGAGCAAAGATTGGTTTAGAAGCTGCTAAGATAATTGATATGAATATCCATACAAAATTAATGATTAGACTAGATTATAATTTTTATGGTAAAATTGAAAATTACCTTCTAGTAAATGAATACACAGTTGACGATACAACATTTGACACTGGTATCAATATTACAATTTGTGTAGACAATAGAGAGGTAGATGAATTTATTAAAACAATTACAGATTTGACCAGTGGAAATGCAGAAATAGAAGAATTAGAATTATTGCATCTTCCAGTCTTAAATGGTAAGAGATTAAAGTAAAAACATAGTGGGTAATATATTAGAAGAGGTGATCATATGGATTATAGTAAAAATAGAGACGAAATGATGGAAAAGAAAATTTGGGCAGTTGTAGGTGTTACAGCAAAGAAGGATAGATTTGGATATAAAATTTGGAAGACATTAGAGAAACATGGATATGAGGTTTATGGAATAAATCCAAATTATGATGAAATTGAAGGAAAAAAGATTTACCATAATTTAAAAGAGCTACCTAAAAAAGTAGATGTAGTTGATATGGTAGTAGCTCCTAAGCATGGGACTTATACATTAGATGAAGCTAATGAACTGGGTATAGAAAATATCTTCTTTCAACCAGGTAGTTTTGATGAAGAATTAGTACAAAAAGCTACTGACTTAGGTTTTAAATTTGTTATTAATGATTGTGTATATGCTATATTAAAGGCAAAAGAATAGGTTAATAAGCCTATTCTTTATTCTTTTTTGAAGAATTCATAAAGTCCAATTATCATAAGAAATATTCCGAAAAATGTCCTAAGCCGATTTTCATCAATTTTAACTGCAATCATTGACCCTATAATCGCACTTATAATACCTCCTATAATTATTGGCTTTATATATTTAGATTCTATATTACCCTGTTTTTTATGTGTAATTATGGCAACAGTAGCTATTGGAATAAAAACTATTAGATTTATGCCCTGTGCTTGTATTTGAGACACCTCTCCAAAAAAAACTAAAGAAGGAATTAATATAGTTCCTCCGCCAATTCCCATTCCACTTATAATTCCTGATAGAAATCCTACTAAAATTAATTTCATCTCCATATCATCCTTATAGCAGTGTATATTATTACACCACCAAATATTTTACGTAAGTATTTTACAGGTATTTTCTTTAAATATTTTGCACCTAGATAACTTCCCGCAATCCCTCCACCAGTTACATAAAGAGCAACGTCAAATGGAACTTTATTATTTAATAGGTATATCGTTACGCTAATAATTGATAAAGGCAAAATTATAGGAATAGCTGTAGCATGAGCTTTGTAGTCTTTTAAATTCATCAAAAATACTAAAGAAGGCACTACAATAGTTCCCCCACCAGATCCAAAAAGGCCATTTACTAATCCGGCAACTATTCCAATAGCTATTAACTTGTATTTATTATTGTCCATACTTAGCTCCTTTGTGATATAATTGTAAAGACATTCATGTATAATTTCACCATATTGGTAGTAAGATATACATTTATAATATTTGGAGGTATTGTTATGGATAATATCCAATTAGTTGTTGATGAGCTTGTAACATGGTTAAGAGATAAAGTACATAATGCTGGTGCTAAGGGTTTGGTCTTTGGATTGAGCGGTGGAGTAGATTCGGCTGTGTTGGCTGGATTATCTAAATTAGCTTTTCCACATACTTCTGTAGGAATTATAATGCCTTGTCATAGTGATCCAATGGATGAAGAGCATGCATTTTTGGTTGCTAAAGCACTTAATTTAGACACAGAAACTATTGATTTAACATCAACCTTTGATACTATGCTGAAAAACTTTAAATCAAGTGAAAATAAATTAGCGATTGCCAATATAAAGCCTAGACTTAGAATGACTACTCTATATTATTATGCTCAGAGCTTAAATTATTTAGTAGCTGGTGGCAGCAATAAGTCAGAATTTACAGTAGGATATTTCACTAAACATGGAGATAGTGGAGTAGATTTACTTCCATTAGCTGAATTTGTAAAAACTGAAATATGGGAGTTGGCAGAGTATTTAAACATCCCAGATATAATCATAAATAAAGCTCCTTCAGCAGGACTATGGAGCAATCAGACTGATGAAGGCGAAATGGGGTTTACATACGAAGTATTAGATAGTTTTATTAAAACTGGAAATGCAGATGAAAACGCGAAGAATAAAATACAAAATATGTTTGAAAAAAGTAGTCACAAACGTGAATACCCACCTATTTATAAAGTAAATAAAAATTAGATGAAATAAATATAAAGCTATGGTATCATATAGAAGGTTACAATTATAAGGAGAGTGAAATTTAAAATGGCAGGACATTCCAAATGGAATAATATTAAAAACAAAAAAGGAAAAGAAGATGCCAAAAGAGGTAAAATTTTTACTAAATTAGGTAGATATATTATGGTGGCAGCGAAAGAAGGTGGACCGGATCCAGACTACAACCCAGCACTTAAAGCAGCCATAGATAAAGCTAAAGCTGAAAATATGCCTAATGATAATATAGAAAGAGCTATCAAGAAAGGTACTGGAGAATTAGGTTCAGATAATTTCGAAGAGATAATTTATGAAGGATATGGACCAGCAGGAATTGCAGTATTTGTTCAGTGTCTAACAGACAATAGAAATAGAACAGCTCCAGATGTAAGACATGCTTTTGACAAATGTGGAGGAAACTTAGGACAATCAGGTTCTGTTACTTTTATGTTTGATAGAAAAGGTATTATAGCAATTGAAAGGACAGACTCAATCGATGAGGATGAATTGACAATGTTAGCTATAGAGCTAGGTGCAGAAGATTTTGAAGCTCAAGAAGCAGGCTTTGAAGTAACAACAGCTCCTGAAGATTTTGATAGTGTAAGAAATGGACTAGCAGATGCTGGATATGAATTCGCAATGGCAGAAATATCATATGTTCCACAAACAACAGTGGAGCTAACTAATCCAGATGATATTAAAAATATGGAAAAACTAATAGATATGCTTGAAGATAATGACGACGTTCAAGAAGTTTACCATAACTGGGAGATGCCAGAAGAAGAGTAGTTTAACAAAAAACCGTTTTATATGAAGGCCATGACTAGGTATTAAATCCTAGTCTTTTTTTATTTTTTGAGAAAAAAGAAGGATATTGGTATTTCTATGTAGAAATGATTAGCTAGAATTTCTAAAATATTAATTATTGGGAGGGGTTGTTATGGATAAAAAGTTAAAAGAAAAGTTTATTTCTAAAACTTTATTATCTTTAGAAAAGCTTCAACAATTGCATATACAAATAAAAGATATTCATATTTCAGTGTCAAAACTTTATCCAGTAACACTTGTTGAAAATAATACTTTCTATGTATTTGACCTTAATGAATCTGGTGAGAAGTATGAGTATAAATTAGAATCGCCAACACCAATGCCTATACCAAAGGGAGTTTTAGCTGCATTTCCTCTGGACTTTTATTATGGGAAGTCCTCGGCAATCATATCAGATAAAGCTTTTAATAGTCTTGAAGGATATATATTTATTTTCCATGAATTTGTACATTGTTACCAGTGGGAGAATGGTGAAAGAGATATTAGGACAATTTTAGGAATAGAAAGAAAATATAAGGAAGAAAATAATTATATGTGGGAAATCAATCATCCTTTTCCCTATGAAGATATGGTTTTTGTCAATAAATCGATTGAATTGGAGGATTATTTTGAACAAGAAAATATTGGCCGTGTTATTAGTTACTATAGACAGATGAGGGATAGATTAAATAAATTGGATTATGAGTATATGATATGGCAAGAATGGAAAGAAGGATTTGCAAGATATATAGAAAATTTAATTAGAAATAGAGTTGGTCTTAAGCCTAATGTAACCAAACTTCAACCCAAATTTAACAGAGTAAGCTTCTATGAAATTGGTAGTAAATATATATATTTATTGATTAAGAACAATCCGCACTTAAGAAATGATATAAAAGGACTTTACTGTAAAATGTTTAATGATATTAATAACTTTTAATATTTTTTTCATTACGACAAATTTTCTATAAATTATGTCGCAATGAATTTATAAAAACAAAAATACTAATTTGAAAGTGGGGGTATAGATGGAAAAGAATGAAAAAGAAAAGTTTAAACAGGGAAGAAAAATGATTGAATTAAGAAAGATTACCCATGATAATTTTGAGGCAGTGTTGAAGTTAAGCATAACAGACGAGCAGAAAGGAAATGTGGATTCCAGCATATATTGTCTGGCTAAAGCCTATGTAAAGATACTCAACGACGAAAAACCTCCTATGATCTTCGCTATATGCAACAATGATGAAGTCATAGGATATGTCGATATTGGATTTTACGACCTGGCGGAAAGTTCAATTTTATGTGAAAAATATGGAGATAAATTTACTTATGGACTTAATCGCTTTATGATTGATAAAAAGCATCAAGGCAAAGGATTTGGCAATCAAGCAATGATGAAAGTTATTGATTACATAAAGTCGTTTCCACAAGGAAAAGCCGATGCAATTGCTACATCATATTGGATGACAAACGAAGCCGGCCGGAAGTTGTTTGCGTCTGTCGGTTTCGTTGAAACAGGAGCGATATGGGACGGACAAACAGGGGGTAATTGGAATGCAGAAAGAAAAGATATAGAGTATGCAGAAGTAGGTGCCAGACTCGGATTATAAAGCTAATAAGTTAGGTGCCTGGCTCTGGACTTCTTTGATAAATCACTCTCACTTTGTTCCCTGATCCTAGATTTGATACTATTTTAGTTTAGTAACCAGAATAGAGGTTAGTCTAGAAATTAAATATAGTTGCAAAGAATTAAAACGTATTGGTAGATTTATATTCAAGAAGTGTATATTAAAATTAGATGCAAAAGTAAAAAATCAGGGAGAATTTATTTATATGGCTAAGTGCGTGTTAATTAAACCAGATATTTCTTTTAAAACTGACATTCAAGCCTTTCGTAAAGAAATGTTAGATGCTAACAGTTCTATGGATGGGACAGGTCCATTGAAACGAATGGATAACATTGAAGAATGGCTGGAATTTAATCGGAGATATGAAAATGAAGAAACTGTACCAGAAAATTGGGTTACATGTGAACAATATATTTATTTGCGTGAATCAGATAATAAAATAGTTGGTATGATTCAATTTCGCCATTATCTCAACGAATTTCTTGAAAAATATGGTGGTCATATCGGATATTCTGTTAGACCTAACGAAAGAAGAAAAGGCTATGCTAAGATGATGCTTGCTGATTGTCTTAATATTTGTAAATTATATGGTCTTGAGAAGGTTTTGGTAACTTGTATTCAAGGAAATGAAGGTAGCAAATATACCATTTTGGCTAACGGTGGAGTATATGAAAGTACAATTTACTGTGAGCCTGATGATGTATATCTTGAAAGATACTGGATACCATTCTAAACCAAGTTTGCTTTTTTTATGAAGAATAGATTATAATTTAATCGAGTGTTTAGCATTGAAGGCTGTAATACTTTATGAACGAATGTATAACAACAAAATAGGATTTAATTTAAACTAACTAATTATCTTATTAAGTTATATAATAAAGAAAATGCAGAATAGTAATTATTTCAATATAAAGATAATCTATCCTGTTACATAACAAGGAAGGAAGTTACATATGTATGAATAAGCAAGTTGATATGTTTGGAATAATAGTAAGTATAAATAAGGAACCAGATAAATCTATTCCCAAAGGTGTAAAGTTAAAAGAGGGACAACTCTGGTGTCCATACTGTTCAAATATAGTTAAGTTCGTAAAAGATGATCATTTAGGTATTAATAAGTGTCCTTTCTGCGGAATTAGTGATAGTGAGTATAGTGTCAGAATGGTTAATAAATTATGGAAATAGAGAAATAAGGAGTTCCCCTTTTTATGTGTTGTAAAAAACAAATAAAAAGGGTATTTTATGCTCATTTCTTAAATCCATATAATATTTAAGCAATAGTAAGATAAAAATTAATAATTAATGATTAATATACAGATCTATGTAACGTTTTTCAATTTGAACTGTCTAATTATAAAGAGATTTTTAATCTTAGGGTATTGCTGAGTTACCATTTGGACAAGAATTATATGGAGGTTTAGAAAACAAGTTAGACCTAACCAAAAAAACTATGATATTTGATTATCATAGTTTTTTGTAAAATTTATCTTAATTAAGCGTTCGATTATTGATTTAAATACAAATACTGTTCATCCAATGGTTCAATGGATTTAATTATACTGCTTCCAAGACATACCTCATCTTGATAAAGTACTGCTGCTTGACCAGGAGTCACAGCTTTTACTGGTTCATAGACAATGTGGAGATTTCCATCTTGTAATTTATGAACTGTTACAGGAACATCTGACTGTCTATATCTAAATTTAGCAGTACATCTTAGCGGGAAATCTGGTTCAGTTTCTAGAATCCATGCAGGTTGTTCTGCTATAAGTGATTTAGAAAATAGAGCAGGATGGTTTTCACCTTGTGCTACATATACTATATTATTCTTTAAATTTTTTCCTACTACAAACCATGGTTCTCCCG
This sequence comes from Tissierellaceae bacterium, assembly GCA_031460505.1. GTDB lineage: Bacteria > Bacillota > Clostridia > Tissierellales > Tissierellaceae > JAAYTL01. Next base: position 317,658 of record JAVKTT010000002.1, on the reverse strand, counting down.
TACCTACTCCGCCAATACCTATGCCTTTTCTCTGACCAAGAGTATAGTGGATAAGTCCGGTATGTTTACCAATTTTATTCCCTTCTACATCTATTAAATCTCCCTTTGTAGCTAATAAGTACTGATCTAAGAACTTATCAAAATCTCTTTCTCCGATGAAACATATACCTGTGGAATCCTTTTTCTTTGCAGTATATAGATTTTGTTTTTCTGCAATTTCTCTTACTTTTGATTTTTCAAGATGACCTATAGGGAATATAGTCTTCGATAAAGCTCTCTGTCCTATTCTTGATAAAAAATAGCTTTGGTCTTTGTTTTTATCTATTCCTCGCAAAAGGCAGTATTTGTCATCTCTTTCTTCAACTTGAGCATAATGACCCATGGCAATATAATCAGCTTCAAGCTTTAAGGCGTAATCTAAAAATGCATTGAACTTGATCTCCTGGTTACACATTATATCAGGATTAGGAGTTCGTCCATTCTTATATTCATTTAAGAAATAGATAAATACCTTATCCCAATATTCCTTTTCAAAATTTATAGTATAAAAAGGTATGCCAATTTGGACTGCAACATTTCTCGCATCATCTGCATCCTGTGTTGCAGTGCATACACCATCTTCTAATTTTTCATCCCAGTTTTTCATAAATAACCCGATTACTTCATAACCTGCTTGTTTTAACAATACAGCAGCAACAGATGAATCAACTCCGCCACTCATACCCAGTATTACTCTTTTAGACATAATTTCACCCTTCTTTTTAAGTATTTTAAATTTGTTATTTAACAGTGATATGCTTATCATATTTTATCCAATAACCAAATACTTAATTAAATAAATCATCTAAAAGACTTGTTATTTTGTATTTCAAAAATTATTATGTTTTCAATATTTTCTTGCATATTGGTAATTGTTACCATATAATGGTAAGAGCTATGATAATAATTTATCAGATCTTTAATATTTAAGATCAAAGTAACATATAATATAGAGTTGTGAATATCTAGCAGAGTATTAATCATAGCTTATGATTAATTAGTATAAGGAGGAGATTAAATGAAAAAAAGAATTTTAGTACTAGTAATTATTTTAACTATGGTGTTTTCTACTGTGTCATTTGCTGATGGTGGACCGACAGTAGATATCAATTCTAAACCAATTGAGTTTACAGAGGATTCAGGAGCCCCTTTCATTGATGAAAACGGAAGAACTTTAGTACCATTAAGATTAACAATGGAAACCTATGGTGCAGAAGTTGATTGGAATAATGATACAAATACAGCAATAGTTAAAAAAGGTGATACAAAATTAGAGATTCCAGTAGGTAAAAATTATATCTTAAGAAACGGTGAACAAATTGATATGGATACTGAATCCATTAATAAGGATGGTAGAGTATATTTGCCAATAAGATTTGTAGTTGAAGCATTTGGTTCTGGGGTTGAATGGGATCAAAATACTAAGACAGTAAATATTTTTGCCACTTCAAAGGAAGTTAAAGAAACAATATTAAATGCATATTCAAAAAGTTATAATTGGAAAAATTATGATATGTCAATGCGAATGGATATGGTCATGCCTATTCCTGATATGGGAAGTGAAATGAAAATGATCATGGATATGGATGCAACAGGATTTATGGATCCATTAAAGATGAGATTAGTTTCAAATATGACCATGGACATGGGTGGAGTATCGATGAATCAACCTATCATGGAAATGTATGTTACTATTGAAGAGAACACTATGTCATTATACATTGGAACCTTTAATGAAGAAGGATCCATTACATGGGTAAAATCAGCTGAAGAAAATGTATTGTTTTCAGAAATTTTAAATACTGAGCTTAGTAAAGAGTTAAATAAAGAATCCATAAAAGATATTAAGTATTTTGGAAAGAATAAAGTAGATGATAGAGTTTTAGAGAAGTATGAGATTACAACATCCTATGATGCTTATAATGAGATTATGGGTGATTATATGGAGATGCTTACAATTACAGAAAGTGAAGAAGATTTAGCAGTAGCTGAAATACTTGCGAATTTAGATGATATTCAATTTATTATATATATAGATGAAGAAACAGGAGAAATCGCTAGATATGAAATGGATTTTAGCTCCTTAATGAAAGATATGTTAATATCTATGAGTGAAGTCATTGAAATCCCTGAAGAAGAATTAGTTATGTTAGAATCCATGGAAATGATTATAAATATTGATATAAAAAATATAAATGCTGCTGAAGATTTTAAAATTCCTGAAGAAGCATTAAAAGCTGAATTATTACCAGTTGAATAGAATATGTAAATAGTTTTAGAATTGCTATAGATATGATTATCTATAGCAATTTTTTTATAAAACAAGTCATAAATCCCTAGGACAAACTATATACATATAAGGACAGGCACAGGAATATTTTAAGGAAGAGGGGTAAGATAATGAACTGGTATAAACTAGGAAAAGAGGATGTACTAAGAAACCTAGGGACAAGTATTGAAAAAGGACTGACAGATGTTGAAGTTGAAAAAAGGTTGGAGAAATATGGTAAAAACGAACTTAAGGAAAAGCCTAAGGAGGGTTTTCTTTCAAAACTGATAAATCAATTTTCGGATTTTTTAGTACTTATTTTAATTGCTGCAGCCTTAATTTCTATTTTTATAGGTGAAACAAGAGATTCTATAGTTATTTTATCTATTGTAGCTGTAAATGCTTTTTTAGGGATTTATCAAGAGGGAAAGGCAGAAAAGGCCCTTGAAGCTCTACAGAAGATGACATCTCCCACTGCTAAGGTAATTAGAAATGGACATCTGGATATACTTTATACCTCCAATTTAGTCCCTGGTGATGTAGTTGTACTTGAATCAGGTGACATAGTTCCAGCCGATGTAAGATTGATTGAGAGTTCTAATTTAAAAGTGGATGAAGCATCGTTAACTGGTGAATCTGTTCCTGTTGAAAAAAATAGTAGCAGAGTTTATAAGGATGATAAACCCTTAGGAGATAGGGATAATATGGCTTATATGAGCACTATTGTAACTTATGGTAGGGCAAAGGGGATTATCGTTGAGACAGGTCATGATACAGAAATTGGTAAAATTGCAACTCAGATCCAATCTTTTGAAGAGGAATTGACTCCCTTACAGAAAAAGTTAAATAATTTAGGTAAGTACTTAGGCATTATCACCATTATAGTTTGTATAATTGTTTTTGCTGTCGGTATATTGCAAGGTAGAAAAGTAATGGATATGTTCATGGTTGCCATTAGTTTAGCTGTTGCAGCTATACCAGAAGGATTGCCAGCAATAGTAACTATAGTCTTAGCATTAGGTATGAATAAAATGGTGAAAAGAAACGCCATAGTAAAAAAGCTATTAGCTGTTGAGACCCTTGGAAGTATAACAGTTATTTGCTCCGATAAGACTGGTACGCTAACACAAAATGAAATGACAGTAGTGAGAGTCTACACTGGAAATAAAATATATGATGCAAGTGGTGTAGGATATGATCCAATTGGAGAATTTAGATTAGGCGATAGGAAAATAAACATAGATGAAGTAGTGGACTTAAAAAACCTCTTAGCCATAGGGGTATTGGCTAATGATGCTGATATTAATAGTGCCAACGGAATATATAAGGTAGTAGGAGATCCTACTGAAGGTGCATTGGTCACATTGGCTCATAAAGGAAAAATATTTAAAAAGCATATGAACAAGGAATATCCAAGAATTGAGGAGATACCTTTTGATTCAGAAAGAAAAATGATGACAACATTTCATAAAAATTATATACCAGGGAAAGTAGTATCCTTTACAAAAGGAGCACCTGACATAGTAATCAAAAGATGTAATTATATAAGTTTTAATGGGGAAATGAAACCTTTAACTGAGTCTTTAAGGAGAAGGTTATTAGATGTAAATAATAATTTTGCTAAGGATGCCCTTAGGGTATTGGCATTATCCTATAGAGAGTTTTCTAGTATTCCAAGAGACTTATCACCAAATAATATAGAAAACGAAATGATATTTGTAGGCTTAGTTGGAATGATAGATCCATCTAGACCTGAAGCTAAAGAAGCTATAGTTAAATGTAGGGAAGCGGGTATAAAACCTATCATGATAACAGGTGACTATAAAGAAACTGCCTACGCCATTAGCAAGGAACTAGGTATTGCAAAATCTGTTCAAGAAGTTTTAGTAGGGGAAGAACTAGAAGAAATTTCTGATATAGAATTAAAAAAAGTAGTTAAAAATACATCTGTCTATGCTAGAGTTACTCCTGAGCACAAGGTTAGAATAGTTACTGCTCTCAAATCCAATGGAGAAATAGTTGCTATGACAGGAGATGGTGTTAATGATTCAATGGCATTAAAGAAGGCAGATATTGGAATTTCAATGGGTATCACTGGTACTGATGTGGCAAAAAATACTGCAGAAGTAATTCTAACGGATGATAATTTTGCTAGTATAGTTGCAGCCGTAGAAGAGGGTAGAGTAATATTTAGCAATATAAGAAAGTTCGTATTTTTTCTACTATCCTGTAATATTGGGGAGATTATTATAGTTTTTTTCAGTATATTATATAATTTACCAATTCCATTATTGCCAATACAACTTTTATGGCTGAATCTAGTAACAGATAGTTTTCCAGCCCTGGCTTTAGGTATGGAAAAAGGTGAAGAGGATATAATGAGGATTAAACCTAAGGATCCTGATGCTCCTATTATAGATAGGTACATGATGGTGGACATAATAGTCCAAAGTATAGCTATTGGTGCTACGTCATTACTGGCTTATGTCTGGGCTTTGAAGGCCTTTCCTGACAGTCTAATAAAGGCTAGAACTGTAACTTTTACAACTTTAATTATGGCTGAACTATTTAGAGCATATTCCAGCAGATCGGAAAGACATCTACTATTTGAAATAGGGATATTATCAAACCCTACTATGATTTATGCAACTAGTTTCTCATTTGTATTATTATTAGGGGTTTTATATATTCCAATTCTACAACCAATTTTTCATACTGTTCCACTGAGTTTAATAGATTGGGGTATAGTTTTAAGTTTTGCATTCTTTCCATTGATAATAAGTGAATTGTATAAAACATTATTCATAAAAAGAAATATAAAAACAGAGTTGTTTACAAAATTACAAAAAGAAAGATAATGAGAACAAGTCAATTTCTATCTAGAAATTGACTTGTTTTTTTAAAATTATCTATTCAAAAGAAGGAGTTTAAATTAATATGTAGAATATAAAGCATATTATTCAAAGTATTATTGACATATTGTATATTTATGGCATAAAGTAAAGATATTATAGTTATGAAAGGTGAGAGTATAAGATATGGAGTATAATATGCTTAAAGTACTAAGAATTTAATAATAAAATCAAAATTAATTTAATTTGAGTTTATACTGACTGGAGGATAATCATGAACATTGAAGAACTAAGAACGAATTGTGCAATTAAGCAAAAAAAAGGATTGCACTTTATATTAGCATCAATTATTATTTGGTTTACTGTACTAATCATTCATTTAACATCATTACCTATTTTGACTAAAAACTTATTAACATTTTGCTCAACAGCACCACTAATGCCTTTAGCTTTCTTAATATCAAAAATGATTAAGGTAGATTTTCAAAATAAGGAAAATCCGTTGACTAATTTGGGAATCCTTTTTTCTATAAACCAAATGTTATATTTACTTATTCCCATGTGGATATACCCAACATTACCTGAAAAAATGCTAATGGTAATAGCAATGATTTTTGGAGCACATTTGTTGCCGTTTAGTTGGCTATATAAATCTAAATCCTATATGATTTTTAGTATTTTAATTCCAATAATATCATTAATAATTGGTATAAATTTTGAACCTTATGTGATTGCATTTATGATGTTAGGGATGGAAATTTTATTTAGTATTTCCTTAATATTTGAAAACAGAAAAATTTTATCGAAAATTATATAATGCCTTAGAAAATATACAATGAAGGATATTATAGTAAGGGGTGAGTAAATAATATGGAAATTGTATTGCTAGATAAAACAGATTTTAAAGACTTTCCTTTAATATTTAATTATACAACTAATTACTATTATGATGTGGAATTTAATAAAAGTGAGTTGTTTTCTATTAAATTTGTTAAAAAGAAATTCGATGAAGAGGTATTTAAAAGCTTTACATCGAAACTATATGAAGATTGGCTTGAAAATCCTTCAGCTTTCGAACTTAGAAAAGAGGGAAAATCATTAGGTTATTTGGAAGTTGATAGAGAGTCTTGGAGTAATAGGTTAAGAATTACTGAACTATTAATTCTAGATGAATATAGAAATTTAGGCTACGGATCTATACTTATGAATAAAGCTAAGGAAATAGCTAAAAGTGATGGACTAAGGGAAATTATCCTTGAGACTCAAAGCTGCAATTTTAAAGCTATAAGTTTTTACTTAAAGAGCGGATTTATAATAAATGGCATTGATTTAAGTTGTTATAGTAATGATGATGTAGATAAAAAAGAAGTGAGGATTGAAATGGTATTCAGGGTATAAAAAATATTTTTATCAGGGGGTAACTATGAAGGATATAATCATTGAATCTAATAGAATACAGGTGCGGCAGTTAAGATGTTCGGATATCCCAATTGTAGCTAAATGGTGGAATGATGGCTCAATAATGAAAGATATGGGATTTATAAATGGCATGGGTGTTACTGAATCTAGTCTTCTTTCAAGATTTAAAGAGCAATTTAATAATGATACTATTTTAGAAAGCAGAATGTTTATTATTTTAGATATTAAAACGGGTAAGGAAATCGGTGAGCTTCAATATGGAGAACTTGATTTGAAAAATAAGAAGTGTCGAATTGCAATAAAAATATCAGAAACTAACTATCAAGGAAAGGGCCTAGGAGAAGAATCTTTATCTCTCTTTATTGATTATTTAGCTTCAGAGTTTTACCTAAATAAAATAGAAATAGACACTATCCATGATAATATCAGAGCATATAAACTCTATAGAAAACTCGGATTTAAGGAAATTGAAAGAGTAAAAGACTTTTGGACAGATGACCAAGGTAATAACCATGATATAATTTTTATGGAAAAGGTAATAGGTACTGATTGATATTTATCTAATTATGTGCTATAATTGATAAGTTAGATTAATAATTAGAGATTTATCATATATTTGAAATGTTATTTTGAAATTCTTATGGTTTTTATACTTATCCGCCCCAAAGGGGATCAGATTTTTTCAATCATAAACTTTAAATATGAATATTTAAATAAAAACGGACTAATTATTTACTGACTAGCATACAATTTGTATGTTAGTTTTTTATTGTATATAGATTTAGAAGGAGATGGTTTTATGAACACAAATATTATATTAGCGCTTATTGGATTCTTTTTAATAACTGCTTTTACAAATGTATTAGCAACATTAAAGACAATATTAATGTCTAAAAAGATAATGAATCCAGTGTATCTATTGGTGTTTGCAGATGCAATGATCTTTGCAACAACTATTAGCAAGGTAACAAGTGGGGATGGTATACAATTTACAATTGCTTACGCATTAGGTAGGACAGCGGGTACTTTCATTGGAGGTAAAATTGAGGATAGATTGGCACTTGGAATATTAGAGGTAGACTTATTTTTAAATAATAAAGATAAGGTACATGGAATATCTAAAAGACTTAGAGAAACAGGATATACTGTAAATAATTTTATTGTTGGTGGAAATAACGAAGAAAAAAGATATCAAATAGAAGTTATAATCAAAAGGAAAGAATTTAAAATTCTTGAATCTATTTTTGAAGAATTTGGCGTATTCAATCCAACATTAAAGGTTAAGACATTAAATAAAGTAGATGGAAAAATTACAACTACAAGAATATTAAATGGGTCATAGAAAATTAGAACTAGTAGATTTGAGATAATCTGCTAGTTTTTTTATTTTAAAGTAACATTTATAAAAGAAGGAGTTTAGCTATATTTATAGTATAATTAAGTTATGAGAACCAAAATCGATGAGAAAGGCTACTGCAATTGTGGCTTATTGTTGTGTACAGAATTGAAAACTAGAAAGGTTGAGTATGATGCATTTAAAATCAATTAAATTAAAAAAAACCATAAACGAAGATAAATATCCTTTTAATATTCAGTTGTTTAAGTATTTTGATGAAATGGAATTTAAAACAGCTGTAACAATCTTTGTAGGAGAAAACGGTACAGGAAAATCTACCTTAATAGAAGGAATTGCTGCAGCAGTAGGTTCCATAACTATAGGCAGAGATTCTGTTAATTATGATAAGTCTTTAGAATCAGCTAGAGAATTATCAAGGAATTTAAATCTTACGTGGAATATAAGAACAAAAAAAGGCTTTTTCTTAAGGGCTGAAGATTTTATATCATATGCAAGGAAAATTACTGAAATTAAATCTGAGCTAGAAGAAGAATTAGTAAACATAGATAATGATTATGTTAATAGATCTAATTATGCTAAGGATTTAGCTAGGATTCCCTACAAGAGATCACTATATGAATTAAACGAGCAATATGGTGAAGGAATGGAGACAAGGTCACATGGAGAGAGCTTTTTAGATTTATTTCAAACTAGATTTCAACCCAATGGATTATATTTATTAGATGAACCAGAGACACCTTTATCACCTACTAAACAACTTGCCCTTATATCTATGATAAAAGAAATGGTAAAGAAAGATGCTCAATTTATTATAGCTACTCATTCACCTATATTAATGGCTATTCCTGAGGCTACGATTATTTCTTTTGATGAAAACCCTATAAAGGAAGTAAATTATAATGATTTAGAGCATGTAAATATAACTAAAGAATTCTTAAATAATCCTGAAAGATATTTAAGGTATTTATAATTTATTATTTATATTTTAAAACTAATGAAACTTTTTTTGCCTTCAATTCGTCTTATATATAGAAGATCTTCTCAGTGGGGGTGTATTAAAATCAAAATAAATAAAAATGAATTTGAAGAATTATTTAATAACTATAAAGCTGATATTTATAGGCTTGCATATACCTTTGTAAACAATCAGAATGATGCCTTAGATATAGTACAAGAGACAGCATATCAAGCTTATATTTCAAAGGATAAAATCAAAGATAAAAGTAGATTTAAATCATGGATTTTGACTATTGCGGTAAATAAATCGAAAGATTTTCTTAAGAAAAATAAACCAATATTAGTAGATGACCTAACATTACTAGACATGAATCAAATAGATGATAAAGAAAATCTTTCTATGTTTATTGATGATTTAAAGAGTTTATCCATTGATGAAAAGAATATTATTGTTTTAAAAGTATATTTCGAGTATACCTTTGAAATGATTTCTGAGGAACTGAAAACATCCATAAGCACAGTCAAAAGTAGGTATTATAGAGCTTTAGAAAAACTAAAGCTAGAGGAGGAATTGATATGAATAATAACTTAAAAGATATATTTAATAATATTCCTATCCCTGATGAATTAGATAATTCCATAGAGTTAGGCTTTAATATAGCCGAAAAAGAACTAAGAAATAGAAAAACTAGAAAAACTTTTATAGCCGTAGCTGCATCTTTAGCTATTATTATTGGTTCAATGTCAGTTATAGGATTTGATAGAGTAGAAGCAGCCATAAGAAAAGCACTACAATATGTTCCGGGCTACAATGTATTGGTAGAAGTAGAAGAAGGGAAAGTATTAGCCCTTCAAGATAAGGTATTATACGAAGAAGATGGTATTTACCTTAAAATTACTGCAGCATCAAAATTGAATAAAAACTTGAACATTTCAATTGAGAGTAACTTTGAGCCAATAGAAAATATTGATGTTCTCATAAAGGATGGGGATGGCAATATTATTCCTTCAAATAGATGGGATAGATCAGGTGGAGGAGACTTTTGGCAAGGCGACTATTATTTTGAAGTAGAAGATGAGCATAAGAACTATTCATTGTTATTAAGGGATATAGAAGTTCCGTTTACATTAGAAAACACTAAAGAAGTAGAAGATTTCTTACAATTAGGTAGCAATACAACTAACAAAGGGATAAGTATAGTTGCAATTAAGAAACCTTTAAAAGATAGGTTGATGATAAGTTTATTAAATCAATCAGAAGGAAGAGTAGTAGAAGATTATCCATTTGAAAATAGTTTATGGCTTGGTCAAACATTAGATATAGAAAAAAGTATGTATATTTTAGATATAGAGGGTAATAAAACATATCCAGATATACCTTCTTCCTTTGGAAATTTGATGTCAGATTTTTACTTTGATATTGAAAATCAAGAAGGATTAAAGCTTGTATTACCTTATGTAAAAATAAGATATCCAGATGCAAAAACTGAAAAGGTTAAGATTAAAGCACCAAAAGATGGAGAAGTGCAAAGCATAGATAAAGTGTTAACATTAGGTGAATTTAATATAAAAGTAATTAATGCAAAATCCCAAGATGACTCTATAGTAATTAGTTTCAAAATTAACTCATTAGAAGATGAGATGATAGACTCAATAAATGTAGGAGGCATAAATGGATATGGATTAGGTCCTAATGATGAAACTGGGCATATGGAACTATTTATAAACAAAGGAGATGTTGGAAGAAGCTTTTCAATATATTTTGAATCACCTACAACAGTTTTAAAAGGTGACTGGATCATAGATTTAGATTAAATGTATTTAAACAATGCAATAGAGAGCGTATGCTCTCTATTTTTAGGTTAATTTTACCTTGATTTCTTTTAACAAATAAGTAAACAATAAATTACACATGTTAAAACTTAAAAAGGAATGAAAATAATGAATATAAATCAAAAAGAAGAAAAAAGCATAGGTTGGAATTTTGATAATACTTATGCTAGTTTATCTGAAAAGTTTTATACCAAACAGGATCTAAATCCTGTTGTTTCACCAAGTTTAGTAGTTCTTAATAATGACTTAGCAGAGTCCTTAGGTTTAAATATTAAAGCATTGAATAGTCTTGAGGGAATTGCTGTATTAGCTGGCAATATAGCTCCAAAAGGAGCTCTACCAATTACACAAGCATACAGCGGTCATCAATTTGGTTATTTCACCATGCTTGGAGATGGCAGAGCTTTATTATTGGGTGAGCATATTACACCTGGAGGTAATAGATTCGACATACAGCTTAAAGGTTCCGGTAGGACCCCATTCTCAAGGGGAGGAGACGGAAGAGCTGCCTTAGGGCCAATGCTTCGGGAGTATATAATAAGTGAAGCAATGGATGGTCTAGGGATTCCTACTACAAGAAGCTTAGCAGTTGTATCGACAGGAGAGAAAATAATTAGAGACACTGTATTACCAGGTGCAATATTAACACGTGTAGCTCAAAGTCATATCAGGTTTGGAACATTTCAATATATATCTAAATATGGAAGTGAAGAGGATTTAAAAGAATTAGCTGATTATACTATAAAAAGACATTTTCCAAGTATAGAAAATGAGAAATATAAATATATATTATTCCTTAAAGAAGTAATAAAAAGACAAGCTAAACTTGTTGCGAAATGGCAAGTGGTAGGATTTATTCATGGTGTTATGAATACAGATAATATGTTAATAAGTGGAGAAACCATTGATTATGGCCCTTGTGCCTTTATGGATACTTATGATCCAGAAACAGTATTTAGTTCAATTGATACCTATGGTCGTTATGCCTATGGTAATCAACCTACAATTGCAGTATGGAATTTATCTAGATTTGCAGAAACATTATTACCACTTATTGATGATGATATAGATGAAGCATTAAAAATAGCCAATAAAGCAATTGCAGATTTTTCACAAATCTATGATAAGTTATGGAAAAATGGTATGAGAAAAAAACTAGGCATGTTAAAGGAAGAATCAGAGGATGAATCTATAATTGTAGAACTACTAAGTATTATGAAAAAATATAAATCAGACTTTACAAACACATTTAGAGCATTAACCCTAGGTGATTTATGTGAAGATGATTTGTTTCTTAGTGATGAATTTAAGCTGTGGAAAGAAAAATGGGATTCTAGACTAAATAAAGAAGAAAAATCAAAAGAGGATATATTACATTTGATGAAAGAGAATAACCCTGCTGTAATTCCTCGTAATCACAGGGTGGAAGAGGCTCTTGATGCAGCAGTAACTAGAGGGGATTATGGTGTAATGGATCAATTGCTAAAGGTTCTAGCAAACCCCTATGAATATTCAATACAACAAAAAGAATATACCACACTGCCTCCTAAGTCTAATAAACCCTATAGAACATTCTGTGGAACTTAGTGGATATTTGAGTATTCAATGTGTTGGGTTTGCTTGTATGTTAAATAGGCAGATGATTAATCAAGTTAGATGTCGAGAGCATAGGCTCTCTTTTTTATTTACAAAAAGAAGGAATTACAGAATTCAAGTAGAATAATTATTATAGATAAGCTATAGACTTTTCACGGAGGTAGAGCAATGATGAATGAAAAATTTTTGCAAGAGAAAATTAATACATTTTGGAGAACATTTTTAAAGGAAACAAACAGGGATGAGTCGACAGGGTATTCAGATGTGTTTCATTTTGAACTAACTGAGAAATGGGCTAATGAACTATTACGACTGGTGTTGGTGGGAAAAAAGAGGGCTACATCAAGTAGCTTATTGAATTATCCTAACAATTATCCCATTTTCAGACATAACTTATGATATTTGTAAGCGTGAAGGCGAAGATGACAAATTAGATACTTGGGTTGATGGACATGTTCGTTTTTTTGAAGCAGATGGAAAGCAGTTAGGGTATGAGTTTACTTATGATATGCCAATAGTTTTTGAGGACTTCGAAGTAGTATATCAAGTATAGAGCTATTCAAGGAGTACACTATTTATTATTCAATAACAATATTACTATTCTATACAACCTAATGGAAAGGCACTTATAATTATTAATTAATGTACATCAGTAATTAAATGCGAATCAAAAGTTATTTACTTAATACTTGATAAATGGTAATTTGAATGGGAGAGGAATTATGAATTATGAGGAAATAAAATATAAATTAAATAATGTTTACTTTATCAACGGTACTGCCTATGCTGGAAAATCAACTATTGTAAAGATGATATCAGATAGATTAGGTCTTTATTTTTGTAGTGAAAATTACAATCTTGATAAAGTTCTAGCTAAAATAAAACCTAAAGAATGTCCTAATTTATGTTATTTTAAAACTATGAAAAATTGGGATGAGTTTGTATCTCGAACACCAGAAGAATATGATGCGTGGATTACAGGGGGACAAGTTGAAATTACTCCTTATGAAATTGAAGATTTAATAGAATTATCAAAAAATCAAAAGGTTATTGTTGATACTAATATTCCTGTGGATATTTTACATAAAATATCAGATTATAATCATGTGGCTATCTTATTATCACCACAGTATATGTCTGTAAATGAATTTTTTAATAGAAAAGACCCAGAAAAATTATTTATCCTTGAGCAAATAATGAAAACAGAAAATCCTGAGATTACTTTAGAGAATTTTAAACAATGTATTGAAAAAATAAATGGTTTAGAACATTATAATGAGTATTTGAATAGTGGATTTAAATGTTTTATTAGGAAAGAAAATAGTAATTTAGAGGATAGATATAATCAAATTATTAAATTAATCTAGGTAACTTTGATTTAATATATAAAGGGAAGTTACTTCGCAATCTTCAATCTTTATATATCGTAAAACCGTAGATAAAGTGTAGTAAAGTAAATATATATGAATTAGAAAGGGGCAGAAGATTTGGAATATAACATACTTAAAGTAACGGATATTGAGAAAGTCGTTCCTTTGTACATAGAATATTATAATGAAAAAGAGGGAGCAGAGTGGACAGAGGAAACAGTATATAAAAGAATACATCAGGTTGTTACAATAGAAGATTCATATGGTCTTACTCTTAGCAATGATAATTCAATTATTGGATTTGCAATGGGATATTTCGTACAATATGATGATGGAAAGGCTTATAACTTGATTGAAATAGTAATCTCACATAAATATCAAAGAAAGGGCATAGGAACATTGTTTATGAAAGAGTTGGAGAAGAGGGTAAAAGAACTTGGTGCATTCTTGATTCAAATGGAAGCAGTAAATGATGAAATGCATAATAATTTTTATGGGACTTAGGTTATGGGGATTGTAAAAATTTAATATTGAAATCAAAATTAATATAAATTCTAATTTTAAAAGTTAAGAACTAATAGCGAAAATGGATATAAGCGCTTAATGAATTAACTAAGGAAATGCAAGAGATAGTGATAAGGCTGAGAAATTATATTATCTATATAAAGAGAAGGTTAGCTTCTAGATTTATATGAAAGCTGGGAGAATCATAAGTATAAGTTTGACGAATATTTATTAATTTCAGCATGGTGTTATATTTATGAGTAGAGAGGAGGGTTTACATGATTATTGAAGCAAATGAATTATCCAAAAGTTATAAGATATCTAAAAGAAAGCCAGGCATAGTAGGCGGACTAAAGGGCATTATTCATAAGGAATATGAAGAAATAACTGCACTTGATAAGATATCCTTCGAAGTAAATGAAGGTGAGCTGGTAGGATATATTGGTCCAAATGGTGCAGGTAAATCTACAACAATTAAAATACTAAGCGGTATTTTAACACCTGATTTAGGAGAATGTAGGGTACTTGGAAAAGTTCCATACAAGGAAAGGATAGACTATGTAAAGGATATAGGGGTAGTCTTCGGTCAGAGAACACAACTATGGTGGGACTTGCCTGTGATTGATTCCTTTGAATTATTAAAAGATATTTACAAAATACCTTTAGGAAATTATTTAAATACAAAGAATGAACTTATAAAGTGGTTAGATTTAGAAAGCTTTATAAATACACCTGTAAGACAGCTAAGTTTGGGGCAAAAGATGCGATGTGAACTAGCTGCATCACTACTTCATTCGCCACGAATCCTTTTCTTAGATGAACCTACAATTGGATTAGATGCAATATCAAAATTATCCGTTAGAGAATTTATAAAGAAATTAAACAAAGAACGAGGAGTTACTGTTATTCTTACAACCCATGATATGGATGATATCGAAAGTCTATGCAAAAGAGTAATTGTAATAGGTAAGGGACAAATACTTTTAGATGGTTCCTTACAATCATTAAGAGATACAGTATCTAAAAATAGAAGATTGATTTTAGACTATGACGAAGGAAATAGTGGCATATCAATAGTGGGGACAACCCCGATTAGTTCAGAAAACAATAGACTTGTAATTGATTTTAATCCAGATATAATAACACCTGCAGATTTAATAACTACTTTATCCACTAAATACAAAATAAAAGATATATTAATAGAGAACCCTCCTATTGAAGAAATTATAGCAAAACTATATGGAGAACTAAATATATGAAAGCATTTATATCTATTATAAAAATTAGATTTAATTTACTATTACAATATAGAATTGCTGCAATTGCAGGTGGTGTTACTCAATTCTTCTTTGGGATGATTATGATTATGGTATTATATGGATTCTACAATTCTTCAGATAGAGAAATGCCAATTAGTTATCAATCTGCTATTACCTATATATGGATGGGTCAAGCTATGTTGGGAATGCTTCCTTGGAATGGGGATAGTGAAATACAAACTCTAATTAGAACAGGTAATGTAAGCTATGAACTTTTAAGGCCTATGAATCTATATAATTATTGGTTTGCAAGGGCATTTGCATTAAGAACAGCACCAACTCTACTAAAATCAATACCCATATTTATTATTGCCATATTGCTTCCAAGTGACTACGCCCTGAGTGTACCTCCAAGTGTATCAGCCTTTATTGGCTGGATAATAACTTCCTTTGGGGCCCTTATGATATCTTGCACCATAACCAATATTATAAATATAACAACACTTTACTCTATTTCAGGTGATGGTATACAAAGACTATTATCATCTATAGTAACCTTGTTTTCCGGAATGGTAGTACCTTTACCACTATTTCCTGAAAGACTAAAGGAAATTCTAGGCTACTTACCATTTAGCGGATTAGTTGATATTCCAGCTAGATTTTTTACTGGAGATATTGCTTTTGGTAAATTATTAGGATGTTTTGGATTCCAGTGCCTATGGGCAGCACTACTCTATATATTAGGTCAATGGATCTTAAATAGGAAAATAAAAGACTTAATAGTGCAAGGAGGATAGGATATGGATAGTATTAAACTATATTTCAAATATTTTAGGTTGAATATAGAATCTCAGCTCCAATACAAGGCCTCCTTTATTATGATGTCTATTGGTCATTTCTTAATAACTATTATAGAGTTTCTTGGTTTATGGGTACTATTTGATAGATTTGGAAATATCCAAGGCTTTACTTTTGAAGAAGCAGCCTTATTTTATGGAATAATTCATATGGCTTTTTCCATTACAGAGGGATGGACAAGGGGATTTGATATCTTTCCTAGATTAGTGAGAACAGGAGATTTTGACAGAATACTACTTAGACCAAGGACTACAGTATTGCAAATTCTGGGCCATGACATTCAAATGATGAGAATAGGTAGATTTATGCAAGGTCTTGTAGTACTAATATGGTCAATATTGAAGCTAAATATCGAATGGACTTTAGAAAAGACACTGTTATTGATTGGTTCAATCATAGGAGGAAACTTTCTTTTTTCAGGACTTATAGTACTTCAAGCTACCCTATCATTTTGGTCAGTGCAAAGTTTAGAAATTGTAAATTCTTTTACTTATGGAGGAGTACAAGCAGCCCAATATCCTATTTCTATTTATAAACCATGGTTTAGGAAAATTATTATATATATGATACCTTTAGCTACAGTCAATTATTTTCCTGCTATGACCATATTGGGAAAATCGGATTTATTAAATTACCCTAGTTGGATAGGCTGGTTTTCACCTTTATTCGGGCTCCTGTTTTTTATATTCACTTTATGGATATGGAGAATTGGTGTAAAACATTACACATCTACAGGCAGTTAGATTAATCAAGTATGATGGAGAGAGTTTAGGCTCTCTTTTTTATTTTGCAAAAAAGAAGGAGTTTCAGAATTTGAGTAGAATACTTATATAACATAAGTAATGTAGTTTACAGAATTACTTTGGTAAACCATGGGAGAATGATAAAATAGGAGCTTTGAGTAATATAAACAAAGGAGAAAAATATATGAAAATAGATTTCTACTACTGGGATATGCAATGTCCATTAAATAATGAAATGTTAAAATTACTTAAAACACATAGCAAAAATTCTGAAGTGTCTTTATGTTTAAAGATTTAAACGAATTAAACTGACAAGGGGATATGAAATGGAATATATGGGAAATAAAGAATATTGGAATGAAAAATTTAGTAACAGAAGTGATAAGCCATTAAGTCCAGAAAAATCTGTAGTAGAAAACTTTACATACTTTAAGAAAGGAACTGTCCTTGATATAGCATGTGGTGATGGAAGAAATACATTGTTTCTACTTGAAAAAGGTTTTAGTGTTACAGGAATAGATTTTAGTAGTAAAGCACTTGAAAGGCTAAATATGTTTGCTAAAAGGAAAAGTAACAGAGTTAAGACAATGCAGATTGATTTAAGTATACCTAATTCATTGGATAGTATTGGAATATTTGATAACATTCTAATAAATCATTATAGATTGAATAAACATCAACTTGCAAATTTAGATAAACATCTAACAAACAATGGCATTTTATTTATTTCTGGATTTGGATACAAGCATAAAGTTAATTCAAAAATTAAAAAAGAAGATTTGATACAACAGAATGACTTTGAAGATTTGAAAGAATCTTTTGAGTTAGTAAAATATAATGAAATTCAAGATGAAAGAGGGTTTTTCGTTACATATATTTTTCGTTTTAGAAAAAGTTAAGACTAAATATATTTTGGGTTAGATCATTTAATAGGATACATAATTGCAGGTTTTATTTTTAGTTTATGTAACTTTTCATATTAAAAACTAGAGAAGGGTAGATAATTGAGACGATAATTTTTATAATTCAAAAGATAGAGGAGAAAGTCATGAATATATTAATTAGTGCTTGTCTATTAGGGATCAATTGCCGATATGATGGAGGAGGCAAATTAATTGATGAAATAAATAAATTGAAAGAAATCTATAATTTTATACCAGTTTGTCCTGAAGTATATGGAGGGCTAGGGACTCCCAGAGAACCAGCTGAAATAATAGATGGTAAGGTCATTAATCGTAATGGAGAAGATGTAAGCAAAAACTTTGCTAGAGGAGCAAATGAAACTTTACATTTGGCTAAGTTTTATAATTGCAAATATGCAATATTAAAAGAACGAAGTCCGTCCTGTGGTTTTGGAAAGGTCTATGACGGAACGTTTTCTGGAAACTTAGTAATAGGTAATGGTATTACAGCAGAATTACTCAGTAAAAATGGTATAAAGATTATAGGTGAGTCTGAAATAGAAAAGTTATTGAATATATGATAATTATAATTTGAAAGTAGGTGCTATCATTTTATCCATCTGCACCAATTTTCTAATGGATAAAATGAAGAAAAGAGGGATAGTATGGAATATGGCAAATTAAAAGAATTGTGGAAAGAAGAAGAGAAGAATGCATTCATGGGCTGGGATTTTTCTCATTTAAAAAATAGATGGGTAGATGAGGAATTACCTTGGAACTATAGAGATATATTAAATAGATATTTATGTGCAGATTATAAGTTACTTGATATGGGAACAGGTGGAGGAGAATTTTTATTATCTTTAAGCCACCCTTATAGTAATACTTCTGTAACAGAAATGTGGCAACCTAATGTAGAATTATGCAAAGAGAGATTAGAACCACTTGGAATTGAAGTAAAACAGGTATTTAATGATAACGAATTACCTTTTGATAATGATACTTTTGATATGATTATTAATAGGCATGAGTCTTTTGATATTAAAGAAGTAAGAAGGATTTTAAAACCCAATGGAATTTTTATTACTCAGCAAGTAGGTGGTAAAAATAACGAGATATTATCCAAAGCGCTATTAAAGGATTTTAATCCAAAGTTCCCAGAAAATACTTTAGATATAAGTCTAAAAGAAATAGAAGAAAACTTTTTTGAAGTTTTATACGCTAGAGAATTTTTCCCATTCTTACGTTTTAAAGATATTGGGGCAATAGTTTATTTCGCTAAAACTATTGAGTGGGAATTTCCAAATTTCTCTGTAGATAGTTGTTTTCAAGAGTTATGTGAGTTGAATGAGGAGATTAAAGTTAAAGGCTATGTTGAAAGCATCGAACATAGATTTATTATTGTTTGTAGAAAACTAAATTAAGACATATTTTTATAGAATAGATAATAATACACTTTAAAAAAGCATCTACAGTATTATAGTAGATGCTTTTTTAAAAATAAAGGTTAATTAGACAATATTCATGATTAAAAATTAATTGAGTGGTAGCAGCTAGAATATTTAAGGTGTTTTGAAAATTATTTTTATGTTTGAGAGGAGAATTAGGACATAATGGAAGAAATCAAAAATGAATTCACATTAGAAACAATCACTAAAGATATATTGGATCGGGTATTAGAGATTTATGACACGAATCAAGAATATTTCATGCTTTCCATGAATGAAAAACCTTCTATGGAATCTGTCATAGAGGATATGAATTCAATACCTCCTGAGTCAGGTTTTGAAAAGAAGAACTATAGTTTAATAAAATTAAATGGTAAAGACATTGGGGTTATAGATTATATAGTAGATTATCCAGATGAAGATGCAATATATATAGGTTTATTTATGATTGATGGAAGATTCCACAGGAATGGTTGGGGCAAGGAGTTTCTAAAAGAATTCATACCAATAATTAAGAGTCAGGGGTACAAAAGGATTAGATTAGGGGTATTGGATCGTAATAAAATTGCTTTGGAATTTTGGACGAACCGTGGATTTATGATTGTAAAAGAAGTAATTAGTACAATTCATCCTAAAAGGAATTGGAAGGTTAAGGTCATGGAAAAAACAATCTAAATGAATGATTGAAAACATAGAAAGGGGGAGTGGTATATGCAGCAAATATTTCGCAATTTTAATGTATTTATGAAACAAGCATGGAAGATTGATAAAAAGTATTTTCTTTATTTGTTCCTAAGTTTTATTGGTGTAAGTGTATTTAGTTATTATACTATTCAGACTCCAAAGATAGTACTTGATATGATTGAAACATCAGCAATTGATATTAAGAGAATTGTAGTTTTATTTATAATTTTATTAATCTCTGTATTTTTATGGTCGTATAGTAAGGTGCTATATACCCCTATTGGAAACAAGATTAGATATAAGTACTTATTACATATTACAGAGCAATATATTTCTATACCATATGAAGAATATGACAATCCAAAAATACAAAGTAATATATGGAAGATAATGCGTCCTGTGTCAGGAATTGATGGAATACAGGCCTTCTATACAAATATTGGCTTATTGATTGGTAATGTAGCAGTGCTATTGGTATCTATAGGGATTTTATTGAAAATTCAAGTATGGATATCAGCTATGATTTTTATATGGTTTGGAATTTATACTGCCCTATCAATTAAAGCAGCAAATAAGGTAGATGAAGAAACTAATAAGAATATTCACATTAGACAAGAGGAATGGTATTTGGATGATATAGCAGTGGATGTTGCTTATGGCAAGGAGATACGTGTATTCCAATTGCAAAAATGGTTGGAAAGCAAATTAATCGCTTTACACAAAAAATTAAATGTATTGATTAAAAAGAATGAAACCACTTATATGGTGCCAGAAATACTAAATGATATCTTTCAGTTTATAAGGGATATCTTTATCTATATTTTTCTCATTACCTTGTATTTTAAAAATCAGATTAGTATAGGTGAGTTCGCTTCCTATAGTGTTTTAATTATGCAATTAAATAATGCCTTAATGGCTGGGACTGAAAACTTTAAACAAATCTTATCAAAACACGATAACTATGCTAAAATGTTAGACTTTATTAATATTCCTAGACAATCAAATGAAGGTAAGGCTATTGAGCTTAATAATGACTGGATAATTGAATTTAATGATGTATGGTTTAAGTACCCTGAAAGTAAGAAGTGGATTTATGAGAGTTTATACTTTGCTATTAAAAAAGGAAGTAAAATAGCCATAGTTGGGCTAAATGGAGTAGGAAAAACTACATTACTGAAGTTATTATTAAGGTTATATAAACCTACAAAAGGAAAAATCACTTTAAACGGTATAGATATATGGGATTATAAATTGGATGATTATTTTGAGTTATTTGCACCTGTGTTTCAAGAGATTAATATTTTTCCCTTTACAATAAGAGAAAACATGAGTTTTGGGCGAGAGATTAGTGAAGAGATAATCATGCAAGCTATTAAAGACTCTGGACTAGAAATAGAGGGAATGAACAATTTAAATCTAGATTCTACTTATATGACACGTTATTTACAACCAGATGGATTAAATTTATCAGGAGGGCAATCACAGAAATTCGTTACAGCTAGGGCCTTTGCATCTAAGAGACCAATATATATTTTAGATGAACCAACTAGTGCATTGGATGCAGTAGCAGAGTATGATTTCTATTATAAAATAGATGAGATAATGAAAGAACAAACTGTTTTGTTTGTATCACATCGCTTGGCTAGCACACAGTTTTGTGACGAAATAGTACTTATCGAGAATGGAGCAATAGTGGAAAAAGGGACTCATGAAGAGTTGTTAGAGAAAGCTGGCAGGTATTCAGAATTGTTTATGGTACAGGCTAAATACTATCAAAGTGGTGAAGTTGTATGAAAGAAAAATATAAGATATTAAAATTTTTTCTAAAGTTAGTTAAGGATATGCAGCCAAATTTATTTTTTTATAGGGGGATGTACTCTCTTTTTAAGACTGTAGAGATACTGCTTATAATGTATATTCCTTCAATTATTATTTTGATGCTTTCAAACCATCTACCTTATGAAAAGGTAATGATAAGTATCGTAGTCGGTTTGATTTTGCTATTAGCTTTAAGGATAGGAAATAAGATTTTAAACCGAAATGCCTTTGTTATTGAAACTAAGTTTTCCCAATCACTAATAAGGGATATGAGTAATAAAATCGTTAATGTACCTTTTTCACAGATTGAGGATTCTGAATTTGTAGCTAAAAAAGAGGAGGCCTTATTTCCGATTAAAACCCAGGGAACCATTGATAATCTATTTAGAACAATACCTACCTTAGTACAAGCTACTCTAATATTATTGAGTGTTTTATCCATTTTACTTGTTTATGAACCAATTCTTATGGTTTTTTCACTTGTTTTGGCTGGACTAAGTTTTGGACTAAGCAGAACAATGATCAAACACGAATCTAACCAAGCCTTAAAGTCTGCTAGACAGAATAAAGAGTATGTCTACTATTTAAGGGTAATGAGAAACCCTGAGATTGCAAAGGATGTTCGTATATATAAAATGCAGCCGTTCTTTATAGAAAAACTATCGGCCCTTTTTGATTTTTATGTAAAGACCTCTAGGGAATTATATAGGTCACGAGAATTTAGGGGATTAATCAATCAGATTCTCTCTGTTACTTTAATGGGTATTATTTATGGATATTTGATATTTAAAGTGTTTTCTTCATCTATTAGTAGCTCTGTTTTTGTATTGTTAGTTAATGCAGCTATAAATTTTAATAGTCAAATCAATGTTTTACTATCGGAATTATTACTGCTAAATCAACAAATTATTTATCTAAAGCCTCTTATGGAATTTTATGATTTGATCGAATCTAAAAATTATAAAGGTGGTATTGTCTTAGAATCTAAGATTGAGTCAGTAGAATTTAGAAATGTTTATTTTCGATATCCTAAAACAGAGCGAGATGTTTTAAAGGGATGTAGTTTTAAGATTGAAGGAAGTCAAAATTTATCCATAGTTGGACGAAATGGCAGTGGAAAGACAACGATTATTAAACTACTTTCAAGACTCTACCAGCCCCAAGCAGGAGAGATATTTGTTAATGGGGTTAATATCCAGGAATATGAGGAAAAGTCCTATTTAAAACAATTATCAATTATTTTCCAGGATTTTAAGACATTTTCTTATTCTATTAAAGAAAATATTATACTAGATAATGATTTTGATGAGAATAGATTAAATAATTCCATAGAGAAATCAGAATTATTAAAGGAGCTCAATATGCTGCCTAATGGGATGGAGACGAAATTATCTAAAAATGATGATCAAGAAGGTACGATTACTCTATCTAAAGGTCAAGAACAAAAGCTTGTGATAGCCCGCAGTATTTATGAAGATGGTTCCTTGCTAATATTAGATGAACCTACTGCTTCTTTAGACCCTATTGCAGAAGAGGAAGTTTATCGTCATTTTCAGTCAGTTACGAAAGATAAACTGGCAATATTTATTTCCCATCGTTTATCCAGTTGTAGATTTAGTAATAAAATTATTTACCTATTAGATGGTAAGGTTAGTGAGTGGGGAAATCATTATGAATTAATGGAACTTAATCAGGAATATGCTTCATTATTCAATCTACAGGCCAGTAAGTATCAATGAGACCGTACATGCCTAACTCCATTACTGAGGCTATTAATATGATTCAGAACACTTTATTTTGAAGCGTTTGTAAAGAATATAGTTAAAATTTCCGGGAAGAGGTGCTATATGGTTGATTTAGTATTGATTTCTCCTATTAAGGAATATGAAAAAGAAGCATTTGAATACATACAAGAATTTTTAGATTACAACTCAGAAATCAATGGTACCGATGGACTTAATAGATACCAAAATTATGATGAATGGTTGTTAAAACTTGGAGAAGATTTAGATTTTCAAAATATTCCTGAGGACAAGGTGCCAGCAAACACCTACTTTCTTATAAGAAAATTAGATAATAAGATTATTGGAATGATAAATATTCGTCATAGAGTAAATGAATTTCTCTTTAATGAAGGTGGACATATAGGATATTCTATTAGGCCAACAGAGAGAGAAAAGGGATATGGAACCTTGATATTAAAGTTAGGTTTAGAGAGATGTAAAAAGTTAAATCTAAGAGAAGTTTTAATCACCTGTGATAAAATTAATGTTGCATCAGCTAAAGTCATTCAAAACAATGGTGGAGTGTTAGATAATGAAATCTATAGCGAAACATTTTCAGGAATTATCCAAAGATATTGGATTGAATTGTAAGGTGTTTAGACCAGATAAAATTATGGGTGTTAGATACTATTTTAGAGGAAGAAGGCAACTGCTATTTATATGAGAAACTGGGATATAAAAAAACTGGAAAACTAGAGAAAATTAAAGAAGGTATGACAATTGTATATTATGAAAAACGAATAGAGTAATACTTTGTTAGAATGATACTTATATGACCCATAGATTAGATTAAGCTGTTAGCTAAGAGGTGTATACCTACAGCCAAGATAAGCAGAAAGCTATTTTGGAGTATTTATTAGTATGGTAAAAAATTAAAAAATTTTAGGAGGACCTATGAATACTAAGATTATTGAACTAAATGATTCACAGTTAGATGATATAGAAAATCGACTTTACGAATATGATAATGAACAAATGGCTAATAAGATTTGTGGAAGTATAAGAATTGGAGTGTTAGATGGAGATAAGTTAATAGCTGGAGCAGATGCATGTATGACTGCTTTTAGAATACTCTACGTTTCTACTGTATTCGTGGATGAAAAATATAGGAATAAAAAAATTGGAACTTTATTGATGAAAGAAATAGAGAAAAGAGCTAAATTATTAGGAGCTAATATGATTAGATTGGATACTTTTAATTGGCAAGGACGAGATTTTTATATTTCTCTTGGATACGAAGAAGTTGGATGTTACGAAAATAAAACTGATAACTTTTCAGAACATTTCTTTTTAAAACGACTTTAATACATGACTATAGTAAAAGAAGTTTAAGTGAAAAAATTAGTGATATAAGATAAACTAGGACGTGATAATAATGGAGTATTGGTTTGGAGATTGTTCTGATTCAAATATATTGGTTGTAACTGATAGAAAACAATATAGTGAAATTAATAATGTATTATTAAATTTAAAAAGTAAATCTGTTAGATACTTATTAGTTGATGAAGAAGAGTTCTCTACTGATGAATATGTGAAAATTGCTCCTTCAGATTTAATGGTTGTAGCATTATCTGTCGATTCATTTGCATTTAAGGGATATAATAAATTCTTTTCTCCATTCAAAAAGCCCAAAAGCTTACTAGCTAAATATATATTTATTAGATTAGACATAACTTCAAAGTCTTTAATAGAAGGTTTAAATACGCCTATAGAAGTTTTTGAAGAAGTATATAAATATTATAAATCAATCCCTAAAGGATCAAAACTTTGTGTAAAAAACAACTCTGGTACAGATTTACAATTCGAAATAAATGAGTTTAAGACTTGTAGTCATAGAATTTCACCATATTCTGATAATGCCTTTTTACCTCCTTCAGAACTTGAAGCAGGGATTAAATTAGGAACAGCGAAAGGGAAGATTGTTATTGACTGTACCATTGGGCAAATCAATCAATATGGGAAATGGTTAGGTATGTTTGGATTAGTTGAAACACCTGTAACTTTAACTATTCAAGATTCAATAATCACAGATATTATTGGAAATGAAGAACTGAAAGAAATCTTGTTCTCATTAGAGCCTGAGTGTAGAACCTTAGTAGAATTTGGCAAAGGCCTATCTAAAATAACTCCCACTGGTATAATAGGAGTAGATGAAAGTATTATAGATACTTGTCACTTTGGTATTGGTGATGGAGTTGGATTTGGTATAAGCAATGAGGCTAGTATTCACCTTGATGTGGTAATTCATCAGCCTGAAGTATGGAAGATATCTAACAAATAATTAAGTTTATAATCAATATCATATATATAAAGGAGAAATAAAATGGATAAGAACAATAAGATAGAAACTATTGATGAATATATAGATGGATGTACTAAAGATGTAAAAGAGAAGCTCATACATTTAAGACGAATCATATTGGAGGTATCTCCAGATTTATTAGAAAAAATCAGTTGGGGAATGCCTACCTTTTATTTTAAAGGAAATGTAATTCATTTTGCTTCAAATAAAAAACATATTGGCCTATACTGTGGGAAAAGTGCAGTGGAAGAATTTAGTGACCTTCTACAAGAATATAAAACATCAAATGGAACAATTCAAATACCTTATACAAAGGAATTAGATGTGGAATTAATCCAAAATATCACAAAGTTTAATCTTGAAATGAATAGAAACAAATAGTGGGGATTCAAAGTCGTGAAGACAATTAATGAGGTGGGGATATATGGAAAACGCTGGTAGATTAATTGGTAAAGGTAATACAGCTAATGTATATGAATGGACAGATGGTAAGGTACTTAAGCTTTTTCATCAATCTTACCCAAAAGATGCTATAGAGAAAGAGTTTCAAAATACTAGGGCAATAGCCCATATGAATTTTTCTAAACCATCTGCATATGAGATTATTAAATATAAGCAACAAATGGGAATAGTATATGATCGTCTAGATGGTGAACTTCTATTGGATATGATTTTTAGAACAGAAGATTTATTACCATGCGCATTGTATATGGCAAATTTACATAAGAAAATTCTTCAAAATAGTATCAAAAATATTCAAAGTTACAAAGTGTTTTTAAAATCTAACATAATGAGCACAAAAACGGAAGAAAGAGAAAAAATATTACTTAAATTAGAGGATCTGCCAGAAGGAAGTTCACTTTGTCATGGTGATTTTCATCCAGGTAATATAATTATATCTAATGGAAAAGCGATAATTATAGATTTTATGAATATAAGTAGTGGCCATTATCTATACGATATAGCAAGAACAGTATTTTTAATCCAATATACACCTGTACCAGCAGATGTTACAGATAAAGAAAAGTTGTTAAAAGTAAAGAAAACATTAGCAGATTTATACCTACAGAAAATGAGCGTTACTAGAGATATGATAAAAGAATATCTACCAGTTATTATAGCAGCTCGAGCAGGAGAATGCCCTGAAGAAATATTAGATGATATTTTAGATTAAACAAAATATTAGAGGTGAAAACATATGAAAAAATACAGAATATCAATTATAGGAAGTGGTTCTCTTGGTAGTATTATTGGGAAAAATATATCAAAAGAACTTTATGACGATTACGAAGTTGTAGGAATTTTAAGTGGTAGAATAGAGAATGCATTAAAGTTAGCAAATCAAATTAATTGTAAAGCTTATAACGGATTAGATGAAATGCTTAATGACAAACCTGATTATATTATAGAAGCTGCATCACCAGATGTAGTTAAAAACAATGCAGTAAAAATATTAGAAAACGGAGTAAATCTTATAGTATTATCAGTAGGAGCTTTAGCTGATGAAAAATTTTATAAAACACTTGAACAAAAGGCTATAGAAAAGAATAGTCGAGTTCATTTAGCATCAGGAGCAGTAGGGGGTTTTGATGTTTTAAATGCAGCTATGCTGATGGAGGATGCAACAGTAACAATTATAACTGAAAAGGCTCCTAATTCACTAAATGGAGCACCATTTTTAGATGGAAGAGAACTTTCACAAGATAATATTGAAGATGTTTTTACCGGCACAGCTAAAGAAGCAATTAAAGCTTTTCCTAAAAATATAAATGTAGCAGTAGCCACAGCTCTAGCCACTACTGGTGTAGATAATACAAATGTAGTTATACGAAGTATTCCTGGAATGAAAAGTAACAAACATAGTATTAAGCTTGTAGGTAATACAGTTAAGGTAAATGTTGAAATAGAATCGACACCATCAATTGACAATCCAAAATCAAGCACTCTTGCAGCTTGGAGTGTTATTTCATTATTAAAAAGACTAGTATCTCCTATTACATTTTAGACGTGCTTGAATAAGTTGCTAAACTAATTTAAAATATTGTAAAAGTATAATTTAGAAATCAATAAAAATAAAAAAATATAGATTAAAGTGGAGGCATAAATGAATAAAGTATTAATTATAGGTGCAGGGGTTATGGGTAGTGCAGTGGCAGTTCACTTAGGTAATAATGGTCAAAAAGTAAACCTTTGGGGAACTCAGTGGGATAAAGAAATTCTGGATAATATGAGAGAATCAGGAAGACACAAGGCTTTAGATGTAGCTATTCCAGATAATGTTCAATTATATTATGAACATCAACTTGAAGAATCATTTAAGGATGCAAAGCTAATCATTATTGCAGTAATATCTAAAGGAATGGATTATATAAGTAAAAGAATAAATCAATATTTAAATCAGGATCATATCATACTAACAGTGACAAAAGGGATAGATGAAGGAAGTTTAACTACTATGACACAGGTAGTTGATCATTCATTACCCAATGAACTAAAGGATCAAATTAGCATAGTAAAATTAGGTGGTCCAATAATAGCAGCAGAATTAGCAAAAGGCAAATATACTGAGGGGATATTTGCTTCTAAAAATTTAAATTCAGCAAAGTATGTGAGCGAAATATTTAAATCACCCAAATTTAGGACAAATGTCTCAGATGATATAGATGGTGTAGAGCTTTGTGCTGCATTTAAAAACACCTTTGCTATAGCTATGGGAATAATTCAGGGATTAGAAGGTGATTTTAATAATCCTAAGGCAGCAATTATGGCTAGAGGCGCAATTGAGATGGCAACTATTGTTGAAGCTTATGGTGGCGATAGAGAAACAGCACTGGGCATTGCTGGTGTAGGAGATTATTATGTTACAAGCCAAGGTGGTAGAAATGGAATATTTGGATATCATTTAGGACAGGGTAAATCTGTAGAAGAAGCACTTGATATTATGGATAATGCAACTGTTGAAGGGTTATCAATGACATTAAATGGCTATAAATTGTTAAAAGAGATTGAAAATCAAGGACAACTTAGTCTAGAAAAAGACACACCATTATTTTTAGAAATTTATAATATTTTATATAAAGAAAAACCAATTAGAGAGGCAATCCAGGGTTATTGGAACAGATAATTAAATTATTATAAAAAAATTATAAAAAATGCAAAATAACACTTTAAATTGATAAAGAGATGTAGTATAATGATTAGAAATATATGAATGAAAGCTTAGAATAGGACGAGTAAATCTTTTAAGATCATTAGAGAGAGAAGTTCACCGGCTGAAAGACTTCTTGGATACACTAGATTGAAAACCACCTATGAGCTCTATCCTGAAATTAGTATGGATATGCGTTTGCTGCGTTAAAGCTATGTCATGCTATTTGGGTGGATCACGGGTATTTGCACTCGTCCTATTTTGGACGAGTGTTTTTTTAATTCAGGCATTTATTTTTAAAAATAAAGGGGGAAAGTGAATTGTACGAAGTAATTGTAGCAAAATTTGGTGGTAGTTCTTTGGCAGATAGTAATCAGTTTATAAAGGTTAGGGATATAGTTACCACCGATAATCGAAGAAGATATATCATACCATCTGCACCTGGTAAAAGAAATAATAAGGATCATAAAATAACGGATTTGCTATATATGTGTTATCAACTTGCTTCCCACGGAATTAATTTTGACGAAGTATATAGTATTATCTCAAAAAGATATGTAAGTATATGTAACGATTTAAAATTAGAAATTGATATGGAAAATATTTTAGTTGATATAAAGACTAAAATACAAGATGGAGCAACAAGAGATTATACTGCAAGTAGAGGGGAATACCTCAATGGTGTTATCCTTTCTAAGTATTTAGATTATGAGTTTGTTGATGCTAAAGACTTAATTTTATTTGATGAAAATGGAAAATTTAACCTAGAACAGACTAAGGTGAAAACTCAATCAATTTTATCTGAAAAGCCTTATGCAGTTATACCAGGATTTTACGGTGCAAATGAAAATGGAGATATTATTACTTTTTCAAGGGGAGGATCAGATATAACGGGTGCCATTATAGCAAATGCTGTAGATTCAATACTTTATGAGAATTGGACAGATGTATCTGGGTTCTATATGGCTGACCCTAGGATTGTTGAAAATCCTAGGCATATTGAAACTATAACTTACAAAGAATTAAGAGAACTTTCATATATGGGGGCACCGGTACTTCATGAAGAGTCAATTTTTCCTATAAAGGGTAGTGGAATACCTATTAATATTAGAAATACAAATAGCCCTGAGGACCCTGGAACTATGATTGTAAATGATTTATCTCCTATAAACTATGCAGAAACCATAACAGGAATAGCTGGAAAGAAAGACTTTTCAGTAATTTCTATTGAAAAGACAAGAATGAATGAGGATAAAGGATTCTTTAGAAAGCTAATATCAGTTTTGGAAAGCAATGATATATCTATCGAACATATGCCATCTAGTATTGATTCAATTTCATTAGTAGTCTCAAATATTGATATTAATACAAAATTAAATAAAGTAATAGAGGAGATTCGAATTTATTGTAAACCTGATTCAATTACTTGTTATCCTGATATGTCATTAATAGCAGTTGTGGGGAGAGGGATGATAAGAACCAAAGGAACATCAGCAAAGATATTTACTGCATTAGCAAATGACGGAGTCAATGTTCGTATGATATCTCAAGGTTCTAGTGAATTAAATATTATTATTGGAATAGAAACAAGTGATTTTAATAAGGCAATATCTGCCATATATAAAGCATTTGAAAAAAATAGGGGGGACTTATAGTGAAAAAGTACAATATAGGAGTAGTAGGGGCAACAGGTTTAGTAGGAAGTACTATTTTAAGAATTTTGGAAGAAAGAAATTTCCCAATAGATAATATATATTTCTTTTCTTCTAAAAAATCTGCTGGAAATAATATAAGTTTTGCAGGCAATGAGTATAAGGTAGAAGAACTTAATGAAAACTCTTTTGACAAGGACATAGACTTTGCCTTTTTTGCAGCAGGTGGAAAAGTAAGTGAAAAATTTGCAAAGCTTGCAGTAGAAAAAGGAATTAAAGTAATTGATAATAGTAGCGTTTTTAGAATGGATAAAGATGTTCCATTAATAATTCCTGAAGTAAATCCAGAAGAAGTCAAAAATAGCAATGGAATTATATCGAATCCAAACTGTTCAACTATTCAAAGTGTATTACCTTTAAAACCACTACATGATAAATTTGTTATAAAAAGAGTTGTCTACTCAACTTATCAAGCTGTATCAGGTTCTGGTCTAGGTGGAATTAAGGATCTTGAAGATGGAAATGTTGGGTTTTACCCTCATCAAATTCAATATAATGCTCTTCCTCACATAGATAGCTTTTTAGAAAATGGTTATTCAAAAGAAGAAATGAAAATGATTGATGAAACTAAAAAGATACTTAAAGATGACAATATTAAAATAACTGCAACTACTGTTAGAGTACCAGTTAAGAACTGTCATAGTGTATCAATCAACTTAGAATTTGAAAAACCATTTGAATTAGAAGAGGTATATAAGCTCTTAGAAGGATTTGAAGGTGTGGAAGTAAAAGATGATGTTCAAAACAATATCTACCCTATGGCTATAGACGTTGATGGTTCTGATGAGGTATATATAGGAAGAATAAGAAGAGATTTCAGTCTTGATAATGGACTTAATTTGTGGGTGGTTGCGGACAATATTAGAAAAGGTGCAGCAACTAATGCAGTGCAAATAGCTGAGTTATTAATCAATGAATAGGGGCGTAAATATGAGATATTTTAGTACTAGAAACAAGGACATAAATGTTTCTTCAAGTGAAGCTATATTAAAGGGGATTTCAGAAGATGGTGGATTATTTGTACCTGAAGAAATTCCTAGAATAGATAATCTTCAGGATCTAATAGATATGGACTATAAAAAACTAGCATTTAGAATAATGAGTAAGTTTCTTACAGATTTTGATACTGATGTATTAAAAAAATGCATAGAAAATGCTTATGATGATAAATTTTCATCTAATGATATTGCGCCATTAGTAGAAGTAGATGGAGCTTTTTTCCTAGAGCTTTATCATGGTCCAACCCTTGCTTTTAAGGACATGGCTTTATCTATATTACCATATTTGTTAAAGGAATCCATGAAGATACAAAACATCAAAGAAGAAGTTGTAATATTGACTGCTACTTCTGGTGATACAGGTAAGGCAGCCTTAGAAGGATTCGCCAATGTAGAAGGAACAAGGATTATTGTTTTTTATCCTAAGAATGGTGTAAGCCAAATCCAAGAAAGACAAATGATTACACAAGAGGGAGATAATACTTTTGTAGTAGGTATCAATGGAAACTTCGATGATGCACAAACAGGAGTAAAAGAGATTTTTGCTGACGAAGAATTTGGACATCTATTAAAGGTGGAAAACTATGTACTATCATCAGCTAATTCAATTAATATTGGTCGCTTGATTCCTCAAATAGTTTATTACTTCCATGGATATCTAGAACTTTTAAGACTAGGAAAAATCCAAGAAAGTGAAATGGTAAATATTATAGTTCCTACTGGAAACTTTGGAAATATACTGGCCGCTTATTATGCAAAGAATATGGGCCTTCCTGTTAATAAACTAATATGCGCATCCAATGAAAATAAGGTACTTACAGATTTTATCAATACAGGAGTCTATGATAAAAGAAGGGATCTAATACTTACCACATCTCCTTCTATGGATATTTTAGTCTCAAGTAATCTGGAGAGACTGTTGTATCATCTAAGCTGTGGGGATGATAAATTTATAGAAAATAAAATGGTGGAGCTTTCACAAAATGGATTCTATAAAATAGATAACCTTAAGATGGAAGGTTTCTATGGTGGGTATTCTTCTGAAGAGGAAGTAAATAAGACCATCAATAAACTTTTTACAGACAGTAACTACTTAATGGATACACATTCGGCAGTAGCTTACAATGTATATGATAAATATAAAGTAGATACTAAGGACAATACAAAAGCAATTATATCTTCTACTGCAAGTCCGTTTAAGTTTGGAGCATCTGTAGCATCTGCAATAGGTTTAGATATAGCAGAAGATGAGTTTAGTATATTAGAAGACTTATCAAAAGCATCTGATTTAAATATGCCTAAGTCAATTAAAGATTTAAAAAATAAAGAAATATTACACGAAAATATCTGTGATATAGATGATATGGGAAATATGGTAAAAAAGTTTTTAGAAGTAGGTGATAACAATGGTAGAAGTTAAGATACCAGCAACTTCAGCAAATTTAGGACCTGGTTTTGACTCATTAGGATTGGCTTTAGATTTGTATAATACTTTTACATTTGAAGAGAAATCCAATGGTGTTGAAATTCATGGTTTTGAAGCTCAATATGATTATGAGAATAACTTAGTTTACGCATCAATGTTAAAGACTTTTGAATCCATTGGTTATTCTCCAAAAGGAATCAGTATTAATGCTGATGTAAAGATACCTATTTCTAGAGGATTAGGAAGTAGTGCTTCTTGTATATTAGGTGGCGTGTTAGGTGCTAATGCCTTAGCAGGTAATCCTCTGTCTAATGAAGAAATATTAAAGCTTGCAACAGACATAGAAGGTCACCCTGATAACATTGCCCCTGCATTATTTGGTGGTCTTGTAACATCTATAATGGATGAGGGAGAAGTGTATTATAATCAAATGGATATTCATAATGGACTAAAGTTTGTAGCTATTGTTCCTGATTTTACTTTATCAACTAAGGAATCTAGGGAAGTTCTTCCGTCACGAATAAATTATAAAGATGGAGTATTTAATACAGGTAGAGTGGCTTTATTATTATCAGCATTATCCAATGGAAAGTTTGATTTGTTAAAACATGGATTTAAGGACAAGCTTCACCAACCATATAGAGGGAAGTTAATTCAGGGATTTGATATTATCACTTCAAAATGTGATGAGCTTGGGGCATTGGGTGTATATCTTAGTGGAGCTGGACCGACTATCATGGCTATTGTAAATGAAGATAATAATAGTTTTTCAAAAGAAATAAAATTATATCTTGATTTTTTAAATTATAATTGGGGAGTTATGGAACTTAAGCTTAATTTATCTGGTTCAATAGTAAATAATTAAATTTGCATAAGAGTCATCAATTATTCTCATAATAATAATGATTATTTTATTAGGAGGAATGTTGATGGAGGACAATTCTAACTTTCAACACATATTACAAAGATTTAAAGAAGCAGATGTAAATCAGAAGATTGAACTTTATACAACAGTAAGAGGACTATCTGTTGAACAGTATAAAGAGCTATTGAAGTATTTTCCTATTAAGGAATTAGGTAAACTTGAACAGGCAATGGGTTAAAAGGATGAGTAGATTTCATCCTTTTATTCATGTATAATAGATTAAAATGATATTGGGTGGAATGAAAATGAAAAAAATCTTGCAAGTTTTACTTATTATTTCTATTAGTTTAAGTATTTTAGTTGTATCCATTGAAATAAATGCTTATAATAAATCATATTATATGAACTCTTATGAAAAGTATAATATATCTGATGCAACTGGAAAATCTACAAAAGAATTAAGCGTGATTACAGATGATATAATTTTACACTTAAAAGGTAAAGGTGGAGATGAATTATTAAATCCACATTTTAATGAAAGAGAAGTTCTACATATGAGAGATGTACAGGGCCTCTTTGACATGGCAAGGGTAATAAAATATTCTGGAATAATTATATCTGTTATTATATTTACAAAGCTATTGTATAAAAAGGAATTTATAAAATTAGGGAAAACTTTACTCTATGGTCCTTTATATACTTATGCTATATTTATAATATTAGCTTTACTCACATCAACAGATTTTAATAAGTATTTTACATATTTTCATTATATATTCTTTACTAATGATCTTTGGTTACTTAATCCAAAGACTGATTTGATGATTCAAATGCTTCCAGAAGCTTTTTTTATGGGAATGGCCATAAGAATCATGTTATCTTTCCTTGTTTTGTTGTCAATAATACAAATAATAGGATATTTGTATAAAAGGAAAGGTATGAGAATAGATGAAAAAATTAATAGAGAAGTTAAAGGAAATATCACTGATAAACAATAGAAAGAAAATACTTAAGAATTATTATTCTAAGGAATTAAGGAAAGGTAAAACCTACAGGGCTTCTTTTGTAGATCGAGTGCTTATATATGGGATATTTTTTATTGTATTGAGTGTTATTTTGATTATTAAATCAAATCAATTATTACTTTCAATGTTTATATCTGCCATAGCTGTATATTTTGTAATAATGGTTAATTCCCATATGTTAAATAAGTCTAAAATTAAGAAAACAAAAGAAATTAATAATGAACTCAAAAAACAGAAATTAGTCAGGGAGTTTTCAAATTTCAACAAAGAAGATTTTAATCAATATATAAAAAAAATATTAGAAGATTATTATGATGTTGAAGTAGAGAATACTCAAATACCATTGGATTTAAAGTTTACAAAGGATGGAGACACATATGGAGTAAAGTGTGCTCTACATAATCCTGAAGACAAGGTTAGTACAAGAGAAGTAGATATATTTTTAAACGAATTAAATAGTCTAAAATTTGATGATGGAATTTTAATAACAAATACTCACTTTACTGATGGCATCCAAGATAAAACAAAAGTTATATTGATGGATTTTAATAGCATTGTAGAAGTACTTAAAAAACTTGATAGATATCCAACCGATAAAGATATGGAAGATTATATAGTAGATAGGTTTATTGATAGAAGAAACGGCGTTAAGAGCCAAGTTAAGGATTTCAACAAAAGAAAGATTATACAGCTTTATGGATTATGTGCCATATTTTATGTTCTTTCATACTTTATATCGTACCCTAAGTATTATAGAATAATGGCAGTTTTATCCTTTGTGATTGCTACTTTAATATCTGGGTATAAAATATCCGAATATATTAGGCTAAAGGATAGCATTAATATAGATCAAAATTAAAAAATGATTTGACACTCAGAGTAGGTAAAAAGCGTTAAGTGTTAAAGGATGGGAAGTTGCCTTTAAACGAAAGAATATTTATTTTTCTGCGATTTTTTACCGCGTCCGCTGACCAAATTAGAAACTCTTTTCTAAGATGGTAGTTTCTGTTGCTGTCGAAGAAAGGAGAATTTTTATGTATAAGAAAAACACAGGTAAAGTAAAAACTAAATACCTGGTAATGGCTGCTTTTTTAACAGCCATATCAATTGTATTAACACGATTTTTATCTGTTACACTACCTATTTTAGGAGGACTTCCAGCAATTAGGGTGGGTTTTGGAAAGATACCAATCGTTATATCGGGACTATTATTTGGTCCAATGCTAGGTGGTATTACTGGAGTAGCAGCTGATTTAATTGGAATGTTAATAAATCCAATGGGAGCTTATCATCCAGGATTTACAATTAGTTCCATGCTAGACGGGTTCCTTCCTGGACTGTTTGCAATATATTTTAGGAACAACCCAAGACTAGGACAGCATTTTACATTCAGTAGAGTGTTTGTAGTAGAACTCGTTTTAGCTCTATTGAACTCTATTATATTAAATACTCTATGGTTGTCTCAAATTCTTGGAAAAGGCTATATGTTATTGTTACCGGCAAGAGTAATTAATGCTGCAGTAAATCTACCAATTCAGGCTTTCATCGTATTTACAATAATAAAACATGTAAACAAAATGGTACGAGATTAGCAATTCTTAAGTTTATATATTTGATTTTATATGATTTAAGTATATAATTATTATATAAGTAGAAAATTTGTCAATTATTAGGAGGAATTATAATGGAAAAAACATTACCAATAGCAATGTCAAACAAACATATTCATCTAAGCCAAAAGGATTTAGATATATTATTTGGAGAAGGATATGAATTAACAAAATTTAAGGATTTATCCCAACCAGGTCAATATGCTTCTGAAGAAAAAGTTGATATCCAAGGACCTAAAGGAACAATCAAAGGTGTTAGAATATTAGGACCAGTAAGAGGAGAAACTCAATTTGAACTTTCAGTATCTGACGCTTTTTCATTAGGTATTAAACCAATGATTAAAAATTCAGGAGAGATAGAAGGCACTCCAGGAGTTAAATTAATTGGACCTAAAGGTGAAGTAGAATTAGATAAAGGTGCTATTGTAGCAGCTAGACATATTCATATGCATACATCAGATGCAGAAAGATTTGGTGTAAAGGATAAAGATGTAGTAAGCATAAGAGTAGGTGGTCCTAGAGGATTAGTATTTGATCAAGTTCTAGTAAGAGTTAGTGATTCATATGCATTAGAAATGCACGTAGACCTTGAAGAAGGTAATGCAGCAGGAGTTAGAAACGGAGATTTAGTAGAACTTATTAACTAGGAGGCAAAGCCACTATGAATATTAATTCTATGATAGATCATACTTTATTAAAACCTGATTCTAGTAAAGATGCTATTCAAGTGTTATGTAATGAAGCTATTAAGTATAAATTTGCAGCAGTTTGTGTAAACCCTTATTATGTATCACTTTGTAAAGAATTATTGAGGGATACTGAAGTGAAAATAGCAACGGTTATAGGATTTCCTTTGGGAGCAAACACTAAGGATGTTAAAGCATTTGAAACCATGGATGCAATCAATAAGGGAGCAACTGAAATTGATATGGTAATAAATATTGGTGCCTTAAAGGACAAGGATTACCAAGTAGTCAAAGATGATATTAAGGCAGTAGTTGATGCTTGTAATAATAGAGCTGCTGTAAAAGTAATTATTGAGACTTGTTTATTAACTGATGAAGAAAAGAAAATAGCATGTGAATTAGCATTGGAAGCAGGTGCTGATTTTGTAAAGACATCTACAGGTTTTAGCACAGGTGGTGCAACTGTAGAAGATGTTAAACTGATGAAATCAGTAGTTGGTGATAAAATGGAAGTGAAAGCTTCTGGCGGTATAAGAGATTTTGAAACTGCTAAGAAGATGATAGAAGCTGGAGCTACTAGATTAGGTACAAGTTCTGGTATAAAAATTGTAGAAGGTAATTAAAATGTGCGACAAAGGGTTGGATATCTCATCTCCTTTGTCGCATTTTTTTATTATTTAATCTTGATTCTTGTTATAAAATTCCTAAAATATGAAAAGCTATTAATGGGAGGGATATGATGAAAAAGAAAATATTGATTTTATTAATAGTATTAGCTGTATTATCATTAGTAGCTTGTAACACAGAATCGGGTACTAATACAGAAATAGTAGATGAAAACGAAAACTTAATTGAAGTAAATGTAAAAGATAAGGAATTGTTGAATAGGTCTGAGAAAATATCTGATTGGGTTGTAGAATTATATGGAGTAGATGATGCAACAACTATCGTGTTTAATAATGATGCATATATTGGGGTTGTATTGGCTTTTGATCAAGAGTACACGGAAGAATTAGAGAATACTATAATTTATCAAGTAAAAGAAAAAGATGCTTCAATTGAGAATGTTAAAGTAACAAATAACTCTAAAACATTCGGTGAAATAAGTGATGTTGTATTTAATTTACTTCAAGGGAAATCATATGACAGCCAAGTAAAAGATATCAATAAAATTGCAAACAAATTTTAATGCAAGCCCAAGTCAATGGGCTTGTTTTATGAAATTATTCGATAATGTGTTATAATGTTATAATTAGAAATAAATGGGTTAATTTTGGGTATAGTAAAATATAGACTTAAGGAGGTCATTAAATGGGATTAAAATCAGAAAGAATTGAGTTGGGTAAAGGTATATATCTTAATATAATAAATGAGGGTAAATTTAAGTCAAATTTATTGAGTTATTACTTTATTAGACCTTTAACAAGGCAAGAAGTAACAAAAAATACTCTTTTATCTTTAGTTTTAAAAAGAGGTAGTAAAAACTATCCTAACTCAATTGATTTAGAAAGAAAACTAGAAGAGTTATATGGATCAAATTTAAGCGTTGGTATAAATAAGCGCGGAGAAAGACATGTGATCCGCTTTACAATGGAGTGGGCCAAAAGTAATTATGTAGGAGAAGATTATGATAATGAAATAATTCGAATTCTTAATGAGATAATATTCAATCCAGTTTTGGAAAATGATGTTTTCTTAGAGAAATATGTGAGTCAAGAGAAAGAGAATTTAAAACGAAAAATCGAAAACAAGATAAACGATAAAGGTACATATGCTATGGAAAGGTGTATTGAATCCATGTGTAAAAACGAGAGATACGGCATCTATCCAATTGGATATGTAGAAGATTTAGAAGATGTTGATGAATCGAACTTATTTGAGCATTATGAAGAGATACTTAAAACAAGTCCAATTGAAATATTTTATGTTGGTGATGTTGATGACAAGATTATAGATTATTTAAAAAATAATCATAATATCCAAAGAGGAGAAATGGTTGATATACCAGATGACGTTTTAATAGAATCTGTACAAACTAAGAATATTGTTGTTGATGAATTAGATGTTAATCAAGGTAAACTTGTTATAGGATATAGGGCAGGAATCCATCATAAGGATAGATTGTATAATCCATTGCTATTAGCCAGTGATATTCTAGGAGGAGGACCAAACTCTAAGTTATTTAAGAATGTTAGAGAAAAAGAAAGTCTAGCCTATTATATAAGTTCATCAATATACAAATATAAATCTCTTATGTTTGTAGATAGCGGGATTGAATTTGATGATTTTGACAAAACTGTTGATCTAATAAGAGAACAACTTGATGAATTGAAAGATGGCAAATTCTCAGAAGAGGATATATCCAAATCGATTAAATCTATAAAGACCAATACTGAATCCATAAAAGATAGTATATTTTTAATTTCAGAGTTTTTCTTTAGTCAGTTAATTTCAGGTGATAATAGAAGCCTAGATAAGATATTAGAAGATTTCCAAAATGTAAAGAAAGAAGAAATAATAGAAGCAGCTAATAAAATTACAATTGACACTATTTATTTCATGAGAAATAAGACCAACAAATTAGAGGTGAAAAAATGAGCTATAAAGAAATATTCAATGATACAATAGATGAAAAAATTCTATACACAGAATCAAATAATGGATTAAAGATATTTTTTATGCCTAAACCAGGGTATACAAAGAAATATGCCGTATTTAGTACTGATTATGGTTCAATTGACAATTCTTTTGTACCTTTAGGTGAGTCAGAGAAAATTGAAGTACCTGAAGGTATAGCACATTTTCTGGAACATAAGTTATTTGAAGAAGAAGAAGCAAATATATTTGAAAGCTTTTCTAATATAGGTGCACAAGTGAATGCATATACAAATTTTAATCAGACATCATATTTATTCTATTCTACAGATAACTTTTATGAAGGATTAGGATTATTAATAGACTTTGTTCAAAATCCATATTTAACAGATGAAAATGTGGAGAAAGAAAAAGGTATTATTGCACAAGAGATTATGATGTATGATGACAATCCAAATTGGAAAGTGTATTTTAATCTTTTAAGGGCAATGTATCACAATCATCCGATTAAAATCGATATAGCTGGAACTGTTGAAAGTATCAATACTATTGATAAAGAAGTACTTTATAAGACATATAATACTTTCTATAATCCTTCAAACATGGTCTTATTTGTAATAGGAGACCTTTCCTTTGAAGAAATCATGGATGTAGTCAATAAATCTGAGAAAAACTTCGATAAAAATGCAGAAGATATAGAAAGGATATTCCCAGAGGAACCGGTTGGAATTAAAGAAAAGAAAGTTGAAGAGAAGATGATGACATCTATGCCATTATTCTATATGGGATTTAAAGATACGGATACTGGATATAAAGGTAAAGAATTAATAAAAAAAGATGTTGTTACTAATATTATATTGGATATGTTATTTGGAGAAAGTACAGAGTATTATAATGAACTTTATGAACAAGGCTTAATAGATAGAGATTTTGGTTCATTTTTTACAGCTAAAGAAACTTATGGACACTCCCTTATAGTTGGTCAATCAAATGATCCTG
The DNA here is from genome assembly GCA_031460505.1 of Tissierellaceae bacterium. Taxonomy (GTDB): domain Bacteria; phylum Bacillota; class Clostridia; order Tissierellales; family Tissierellaceae; genus JAAYTL01. The sequence goes on along the minus strand of JAVKTT010000002.1, from coordinate 276,600 downwards.
AAAAATTATATGACAGTATTGTAAATAGGATAAACATGCCAGTTGAAGAGTTATTAGCAGAAGAAGACTTTATGAGAATTAAGAAAAATGAACTTGGTAACTTTATTTTAGGAATGAATTCAATTGAATTTATTGCCAATAACTTTACTGATCTTTATTTCAGTGGTTTTATGATTACTGATTATCTAGAATTATTGAAAGAAATCACTTATGAGGATATACTAAGTAGATTTAAAGATCATTTTAAAGAAGAAAATCTTGCCTTATCGATAATAAGGCCTTTATAGTTATGGGAATTATCAAGTTTTTATGATATACTAAACAGATAATTCTTATTGAGAGGTGGAAAATTATGAATCCAGTAGCTTTTGAAATTATTGGCATACCTATAAGATGGTATGGGATTTTTATAGCATTTGCGTTTTTAATTGGTACAATTATAGCTATAAGAGAAGCTAAAAGAAAGGGAATAAATGAAGAAATAGTAATAGATCTATTGTTATTTGCTGTCCCTGCAGCTTTAATTGGGGCTAGAATTCACTATGTAATATTCAGTTGGGATATTTATAGGGATAATCCTATAGAGGCTCTTAACTTTCGTGGTGGTGGACTAGCAATTCATGGTGGTATAATTGGAGCAGTTATTGTAGCTTTAATATTTTGTAAGGTAAGGAAGCAAAATTTCTGGGAACTGGCAGATATTACAGCTCCCAGTATAATTTTAGGTCAAGCCATAGGTAGATGGGGAAACTACACAAATCAAGAAGCTTTTGGCGGTCCTACAGACTTACCTTGGGGAATAATGATTAATGGTACAAAGGTACACCCTACATTTCTATATGAATCTATATGGAATTTTTTAGTGTTTTTATTCCTTCTTTGGTATAGTAGAAACAAATCTAAAGTTGACGGAGAAGTATTTTTACTCTATATTGCACTTTATTCATTTGCAAGATTCTTCATTGAAGGATTAAGAACAGACAGCTTAATGTGGGGGCCAATTAGGGTAGCACAACTTATTAGCGTTGTATCAATAATTATCGCTGCTATAATATTTTATAGAAGAAGAAAACAAGCTTTATAAAAAAAATATAAGGAATTGAAAGGACAAGGGGACGTTTCCCATGTCCTTTATCTATTTTTTGAAAGTTGAAAAATAATTAATAATATCAGTTTTTATGGCACAAAATCTCGAATTTTATCTAAAAATGTAAAAACAGGACCAAAGTCCTAATTATATCTTAAATTATTAAAAAGTGTAGAAGGAAATCCGAAAAGGGTATAGAATGTATATAATAGTGGTGGAAAGTGGAGTGAAGTGGTAGATTTTATAGAGGTGGTAGGTAAATATGTTTATAGGTGAGTATCAACATTCACTGGACAGTAAAGGGCGTATTATAATTCCATCTAAATTCAGAGATGAACTTGGTTATGAATTCGTAATAACCAAGGGCTTAGATAACTGTCTTTTTGTCTACCCAAAAGAAGAATGGAAAGTATTAGAGGACAAGCTTAAATCACTACCACTTACAAACAAAGATGCTAGAGCATTTATTAGATTTTTCTTTTCTGGTGCTAGCGAATCAATATTAGATAAACAGGGAAGAGTTGTGATCCCTCCAAATTTAAGAGAACATTCAAAAATTGATAAAGATGCAGTAATTATTGGAGTATCTACAAGATTAGAGATTTGGAGTAAAGAAAATTGGGAAAGCTATATTGATGAAGATAATCTAAGCTACGATAGTATAGCAGAAAAGATGGCAGAGCTTGGGATTTAATTGGAGGGCTGTAAATGGAATTCAAACATATACCGATAATGTTAAATGAAGTTATTGATGGATTGAATATAAAAGAAGATGGAATATATGTAGATGGAACCCTTGGTGGCGCAGGTCATTCTATAGAAATTGTAAAGAAATTGAAAAAAGGACAACTTATTGGTATTGATCAAGACGAAAATGCTCTAAATAAAGCGAGAGAAGTTCTAGCTGATTATGGCGACAGAGTAACATTTGTGAAAGATAATTATGAAAATATTGATAGAGTTTTAAAAGAATTAAATGTAGAAAAAATCGATGGAATACTTCTGGATATAGGTGTATCTTCTCATCAGTTTGACGAAGTATCTAGAGGGTTTTCACATAATCAAGATGCACCTTTAGATATGAGAATGGATACAAGCCAAAATCTATCAGCCTGGGATGTCGTAAATAAATATTCCCTAGAAGAGTTAAATGATATTATATTTAATTTTGGTGAAGAAAGATGGGCAAAGAGGATTGCAGAATTCATTGTGGAAGAAAGGGCTATTAAGCCTATAGATACAACATTAGAATTGGTAACAGTAATAAAAAAGGCTATACCTAAGAAGGTAAGAATGGAAGGACATCATCCAGCAAAGAAGACATTTCAAGCAATTAGGATTGAAGTAAATAGAGAATTGGATGTATTAGAAAACTCTATTGAGAAGATGGTAAATTATCTTAATCCTGGAGGTAGAATTGCAATTATTACATTTCATTCTTTAGAAGATAGAATTGTAAAGGATACATTTAAAGAGTTATTTAAGGACTGTATTTGTCCACCACATTTACCACAATGTGTATGTGACAAAGTAAGGGAAATAAAAATCATCACTAGAAAGCCAATTACTCCTACAGATGATGAACTAAAACTCAACCCTAGAGCTCGATCAGCAAAACTGAGGATAGCTGAGAAACTTTAAGGTTCTAAAAGAATAAGGGGGAGAATAAATTGTTAGTAGCAAAAGCAGAACTAAATTATTATCCTGAACAGTTTAATGAACAAGAATACGAAAAAGTAAGAAAAAATAAAAAAAACATTAAAGACTCAAAAAAAAATAATAAGTATAAAGTACTTATAAAATTAGCATGTATATTTATTGCAATTATGATTCTTTCTACATCTTTATTTATATTGTTTAGATACGCTAGGATAACAAATATAAGAATGGAAGTAACTGAATTAGAGAGACATAAAATCGAACTAGAGAAAAGCAAACTAAATCTACTAGCTGATATTGAAAGAGTTAAATCTTCTTCCAACATTAGTGAAGATGCCATGTATAAACTTGGAATGTCATATCCAAAGGAGGGGCAAGTAATATATCTATCACTAGGTGAACCAGTAGAAGAAGTAATAGAAAGTGTAGGATTATCAGAAAAATTAAATAATGTATTAACTATGTTTTCTGGTTTATTTTAGGGGGTTAGAAATTTGAATACACCTAGGAAATCATCTAAGACTAGATTAAAAGTCGCGTTCTCAATAGCTGTACTTTTGGTAACAGCACTTACTATTAGATTAGGATACTTACAGATCTACAAAGGTGATGAGTTAAAAAAAGGTGCACTTGAACAATGGACTAAGTCCATAGATATAAAGCCTAAAAGAGGTATAATATATGATAGAAAAGGAAAGAAACTAGCTGTCAGTGAAAATGCATTTACTGTATGGGCATATCCAGCTGATATAAAAAAACCAGAAGATACAGCTCGTATTATATCTGAAATATTGGATATGGACAAAGAAACTGTCTATGCAAAGATAACTAAGAATCAAAGTACTGAAAAGATTAAACAATGGATAACTAAAGAAGAGGCAAATGAACTTAGAAAGCAAAATTTAAGTGGTATTGGTATAGTTGATGACAATAAAAGATATTATCCAAATAATAATTTTGCATCCCACATTCTAGGATTTACAAATATTGATAATGTGGGGTTAACTGGTATAGAAAAAGTATATGATAACTATTTAACAGGAGTACCCGGAAAATGGCAGAAAATGACTGATGCTGCTAATAGGCAGCTCCCATATGATGGAGAGAAAGTCTACGAACCCACTGATGGTACCTCTTTAGTATTAACTATAGATGAAACAATACAGCATTTTGCTGAAAAAGCTGCACAACAAGCCTTATTAGATAATAAGGCTAAAAATGTTTCTATTGTTATAATGGAGCCGAAAACTGGAGATATTTTATCTCTCGTTAATAAACCTGATTTTGATTTAAACAATCCAAGAGAACCTCTAGATGAAAGTTTAAAAAGGGAATGGGCTAACTTACCAGTAGATCAATTACAAGATAAGTGGTATGAATTATGGAGAAACTTTGCTGTAAATGATGTATATGAACCGGGATCAACATTTAAATTGGTAACAGCTGCTGCAGCTTTAGAAGAGAATACTACAAGTTTAGGGCATCATTATTTTTGTAATGGATTTGTTAGAGATATAAAAGGTGTAGTACTTAAATGTGCGAGATGGTACAATCCACATGGCTCTCAGTCTCTAAGAGAAGCTATGAATAACTCTTGTAACGTTGCTTTCGTAAATATTGGACGACAATTAGGAAAAGAAAGATTTTATGATTACATAAAAGCCTTTGGGTTTGGACAAAAGACAGATATAGATTTACTAGGGGAACAAAGAGGAATTATTCCGAGTAGTTCAGAAGTTATAAAAGAAGTAAATTTAGCTACTATGTCCTATGGTCATGGTATTGCAATAACACCAATACAATTGACTAATGCTGTGTCAGCAATATCTAATGGTGGATATTTGATGAAACCTAGATTAGTAAAAGAAATGATTGATTATGAAGGTAATGTTGTAACATCCTTTGAACCAGAGATTAAGAGGCAAGTTGTTTCAAAAGAAACTTCAGATACCATGTTGAGTTTGATGGAGACAGTAGTTTCGGATGGATCTGGTAGTAGGGCTAAAGTATCTGGATATCGAGTAGGTGGGAAAACTGGTACTGCTCAAAAGATTATCGATGGTAGATATGCTCAAGGTAAGTATATAGCTTCCTTTATAGGTGTAGCTCCAATTGATGATCCAAAAGTAGTAATATTGGTAATTGTGGATGAGCCTGGAGGAACGTATTACGGAGGTTCCGTTGCAGCTCCAGTAGCAAAAAATATTTTGGAAGAGATTTTTAATTATCTAGAGATACCACCACAATTTGATGATAAAGATTTAGAACAAAATATTCAAAATGTGGTAGTTCCTGATTTGAGAAATCTTATAATTGGTGAGGCAGGAAAAACATTAACTGACTTAGGTCTTAGATATACGACTGAATATCTTGAGTTGAGCAATGACTCAACAGTAATAGAACAGTTTCCAGCACCTGGTGTTGAAGTTCAGAAAGGCTCTATAGTTGATTTATATCTAAATAGTAGACCTAGCAATAATGTAATAATGCCATATCTTATTGATATGAGCAAAGATCAAGTAATTAAAACTTTAAACGAGATGAATCTTAAATACACCCTAAATGGCGAAGGAACCGCTGTTGAGCAAGTACCTTTACCAGGAGAAGAAATAACTACTAATACTGAGGTATTTGTAGAATTTAAGTAAACCGATAGATAATGTTAATAGGCGACTTTTAAAGTTGCCTTTTAATTAATTACTAACTAATCGGAGGTGTATTTTCTTTGCTATTATCCAATATAATTGGAAAGTATCCTACTATTAACTTTAATGGAGATAGATACATAGAGATAACTGGCATAGAACATAATTCTAATAGGATTAAAAGTGGTAATTTATTTATTGCTCAAAAAGGCTATAATCATGATGGGCATAATTATATAGATGATGCAATTAGAAACGGTGCATCAGTAATTGTAAAAAGCAAAGATGTGCATACTAAAATTAATGCTACAACCATTGATGTAATTGATACTACTGATGCCCTAGGATATTTTTCTGCAAAATATTATCATCAACCTTGGACAAATATGAATACAATAGGTATTACAGGGACAAACGGTAAAACAACTACATCTTACATAATTAAAAATATTCTAGAAAAAAGAAATGAAAAAGTGGGCATAATTGGCACCATGGGTGTTTTAGTAGATAATGAGATTTTAAAGACACCAAATACTACACCAGACTCTTTAGAAATTCAAAAAAATTTAAATATAATGATTGAAAAAAATATAGAAAGTTGTATAATGGAAGTTTCTTCACATGCATTGGAAATGAAAAGAGTCAAATATATGGATTTTGATATTGGAATATTTACTAATCTATCAAGAGAGCATTTAGATTATCATAAAGATATGGAAAATTATTTCAAATCAAAATTAAAACTTTTCTTGAAGACTAATAGAATAAATGTAATAAATACTGATGATCCTTATGGAAGACGCATTATTAATTTAATAGGCAAAAGGGTCGATACTATAACCTATGGGATTAGAGATAAGGCTGATGTATGTGCATATGATATAATATATGACGAAAGTAAACCTAGGTTTTTACTTAAGACACCCAAAGGTGATAAATATATTCAGCTAAAAATACCAGGTGAATTCAATATATATAACGCATTAGCAGCAGCTGCTTGCTGTTATGGATTAGGTATAGATATAAATATAATTAAAGAAGGTCTTGAAAGCTTTAATGGAGTCAAAGGAAGATTTGAACTAATAGAAAGCAATAAGGATTTCAATATAATTATAGACTTTGCACATACTCCTGATGGTATTAAAGAAGCCCTAAAGGCTGTAGATAAATTTACTAAGGGGAGAAAGATAATTGTATTTGGAGCTGGTGGAGATAGAGATAAGTCAAAAAGGCCTGAGATGGGTAAAATTGCAGGACAGTACTCTGATTTTGTCATTGTTACATCAGACAATCCAAGAAATGAAGATCCTCAAGAAATAGCTGAAGATATAGTGAAAGGACTTAAACAGACTAATACAGACTATAAAGTTATTTTAGATAGGAAAGAAGCTATCAATTATGCTATAATTAACTCTGTATGTAATGATACTATATTGATAACTGGTAAAGGGCATGAAGATAGTATCATTATGAATGGAAGACAGATTCCTTTTGATGAGAAAAAGATTGTATTAGACATATTAGACAAAATAAAGATTTTGTAACTTGAGAGGAGATACAACATGATTGAATATATAGATATAATTAGAACACTTGTAATTTCATTTTTAATAACATTAATTTTAGGTCCCATTGTTATACCCTTATTAAAAAGACTGAGAGTCGGTCAAAGTATTAGGGAAGAGGGGCCTAAATCCCATTATTCAAAATCTGGAACGCCTACAATGGGTGGATTAATAATAATGATAGCTCTAATTATAACTGTATTTTCATCGGGTATAGTTACAAAGGATACCTATGTATTAATCTTTGCTACACTAGGATTTGGACTTATAGGATTTATAGATGATTATATTAAGGTAATCATGAGAAGAAATTTGGGACTTAGAGCATATCAAAAGTTAATCGGACAGATTATCTTAGCAGTAATTTTAGCAGTATACCAATCTAATACTTCTGAGTTAGGAACTGAAATAATAGTTCCGTTTGTCGATAATTATTATTTAGATTTAGGGAAACTTTATATACCTTTTGTGGTTTTCGTAGTTGTCGGAACAGTTAATAGTGTAAATCTTACCGATGGACTCGATGGTTTAGCATCTGGAGTAACACTTATAGTAATGTCGTTTTTTAGTCTAATAGCTTTAAAATGGGGATTTGGTAGTATATCACTATATGCTACTGCTCTTGCTGGTGCTTGTTTAGGTTTTCTAATGCATAATGCATACCCGGCAAAAGTGTTTATGGGAGACACAGGTTCTATGGCTCTAGGTGGGGCTGTAGCTTCTATAGCCATACTACTTAATTTGCCATTAATGCTCCCTCTAGTAGGAGGTATATATTTTGCTGAAACATTGTCTGTTATTATTCAAGTACTATCATTTAAATTGACAGGTAAGAGAGTATTTCTTATGAGTCCACTTCATCATCATTTTGAATATAAGGGGTGGAAAGAAACCAAGATTGTTGCAGTATTCTGGTTTACTACGGTTATATTATGTTTGATAGGAATGTTTGCACTTAAAAATATGATAGGGTGATAATATGGATATCTCGAATAAAAATGTTTTGGTCATAGGTTTAGGAATTTCTGGTGTCTCTACTATAAAAGCTCTTAATAGATTAGGGGCTATTATTTGGGTAACAGATACTAAACAGGAAGAAGATGTAAAGGATGTTCTTAAAGCTTTAAATGGTATACCTATTAATAAAGTTTTAGGTGTAAACGATATGGATTTAAGTCAAATAGATTTGATCGTAAAAAGTCCAGGGGTACCGCCCTATGTACCTATTATTGAAAAGGCTATTAATGAGGGGATAGAAGTTATCACCGATATAGAATTTGGATATAGGCTTAATTTGACAGATAACTTTATAGCTATAACTGGCACTAATGGTAAGACTACCACAACAACTCTTGTGGGTGAAGTTTTTAAAGCAGCTAATTATAATACCCATGTCGTGGGAAATATTGGAAAAGGGATACTAGGCGAGCTAATTGATTCAAAAAGTGAAGATATATTTATTATAGAAGCTAGTAGTTTTCAACTGGAACATACTAGATATTTTAAACCAAAGGTAAGTTTAATATTAAATTTAGCACCAGATCATATTGATTGGCATGGTTCCTATGAGAACTATATAACATCAAAGAAAAAGATATTTAATAATCAAGATATTGATGATTTTATAGTTTTAAATTATGATGATCCTTTATTAAGAACCTTTAAAGATGAAATGAAATCTAATCTTATCTGGTTTAGTATTAATGAAAAACTAGATAAAGGCATATATATAGATGGTGAATATATCTTTATTAATGATGGAAATAAGAATATTAAATTTATGCCAATCAAAGAAATCAAGATTCTAGGACGACATAACTTGGAAAATGTATTAGCTTGTATTGGTATATGTATTTCTATGGGTATTGATTTAGGAACTTTAAGAAATACTATTAAAAGCTTTAATGGCGTTGAGCATAGACTTGAATTTGTTGTTGAGAAGGATGGCATTAAATTTTACAATGATTCAAAGGGTACTAATCCAGAGGCAAGTATCAAGGCAATATCAGCAATACCTGCCCCAATTATATTAATTGCAGGTGGATATGATAAACAATCTGACTTTGATGAATTTATCTCATCTTTTAAAGGTAAAGTAAAGGCAATGATACTATTGGGTCAAACTAAATACAAACTTAAAGAAAGTGCTGATAACAATAATTTTAGTAGCTATTATTTAGTAGAAACACTAGATGAAGCTGTTAATTTAGCATATAAACTCGGGATAGAAGGTGACAATATATTACTTTCTCCAGCTTGTGCAAGTTGGGGTATGTTTAATAATTTTGAAGAGAGAGGTAAGTTATTCAAAGAAGCTGTATATAGATTAGGGGATGATTAATATGGCTAAAAAGAAAAATTCTGATAAGAAAAATGCAGTGGATTTTACACTGTTTCTTGCCATAATGATGTTAGTTTTTATTGGAATAATAATGGTCTTTAGTGCATCTTGGCCAGAGGCAATGCAAAAATTCAATAATGGCTATTTCTTTTTAAGAAAACAAGTTATATCAGCTAGTCTTGGATTTGTTGCACTAATTATATTAATGAATTTTGATTATAGATATTTTAAGAAACTTGCTTTTCCTATATTTATAATGGCAATAATTTTAGGTTTATTAATCTTTTCGCCTTTAGGAGTAGAGGAAAAAGGTGCAAGAAGATGGCTAGAGGTAGTTGGATTTAGGTTTATGCCCTCTGACTTAATTAAATTAGGTTCAATCATCTTTTTTGCAGCATTCTTATCTAATAAAAAAGAAAAAATTCCTACACTTCTTCATGGTACGATTCCAGGACTAATAGTTATAGGTATTTCTTGTGGATTAATATATTTTCAAAAGGATTTAGGTACTACAGTTACTTTAGCAGGGGCTTTGATGGCAATGTTTTTCATCGCAGGCATGAGAATATCACATTTAATTACTCTTGGTGGAGGAGCCGTTGGTTTTCTTTATCTGGCAATTACATCTGAGGGAAATGAATATAGGCTAGAAAGAGTAACAGCTTTTTTAGATCCCTTTGCAGATAAATTAGATACAGGTTGGCAAGCAGTTCAATCATTATATGCTATTGGATCAGGAGGATTATTTGGTTTAGGATTAGGGAAAAGTAGACAAAAATTCTTTTACATACCGGAATCATATAATGATTTTATTTTTTCCATCATTGGAGAAGAATTAGGATTTTTAGGAGCCTTTGGGGTTATTCTTTTATTTTTGATAGTGATCTGGAGAGGAATAGTAATTGCACTAAAAATAGAAGACACATTTGGATGTTTTTTAGCAACAGGAATTATTGCGTTAATTGCAGTCCAATCCTTAATCCATATAGCTGTAGTAACTTCATCCATACCGACAACAGGAATTACACTGCCTTTTGTGAGTTATGGTGGGACTTCTTTGGTAATAAATATGGCTGCAATAGGAATATTATTAAATATTTCGAGACATGCCAAAATGGAGAGGAGTTGATTAGATGAGATATATAATATCTGGTGGTGGTACAGGAGGACATATTTATCCTGCTCTGGCTATTGCCAAGGAAATTAAATATTTCGACAAAAATGCCGAAATATTATATATAGGAACTAAAGATAGTTTAGAATCTGAATTAGTTCCTAAAGAAGGTATAGAATTTAAGGCTATTAGGGTAAAGGGCTTGCCAAGAAAACTAAATAAGAATTCATTTATAGCTCTTAAGGAGTTATTAATAGGCCTTAATCAATCACAAGATATAATTAGACAATTTAAGCCTGATATAGTTATTGGTACAGGTGGATATGTATGTGGTCCTATTGTTTATAAGGCAGCAAAAAATAATATACCAACACTGATACATGAACAAAATGCCTTTCCGGGTATAACTAATAAGATTCTTTCCCGCTATGTAGATAAAGTAGCTACAACATTTGATGAAGCAGCTAAATATTTTAAATTTCCTGATAGAGTAGTAAATACGGGAAATCCAATTAGAAGGGAAATATTTAATAAGGATAAGGAACTATCCTATAAAGTATTAAATATGGAATCAAAAAAACCACTAGTACTATCATTTGGTGGAAGTGGTGGTCAAAAGAAACTTAATGACGCTATTTTAGATATATTATTAAACAATAAATGGAGTAATGATTTACAACTAATTCATATAACAGGCAAGAGACTATTTGACTCTTTTATGAAGGAAATTAAAGATAGTAATATAGTACTTAATAAAAATATCAGGATATTACCTTATTTATATGAAATGCCTGAAGCGTTAAATATCGCTGATTTATTGATTTCTAGTTCTGGTGCAATAACCCTAGCTGAAACATCAGCTATAGGTTTGCCAAGTATACTGATACCTAAAGGTTATACTGCTGAAAACCATCAAGAATATAATGCAAGGGCGTTTGAAAAATCAGGAGCAAGTATAGTTATACTTGAAAAGGACCTTAATGGGGAAGTCTTAGTAAATACAATTAATGATTTAATGAATGACAAGTTAAAACTAAAAAATATGTCTATAAATAGCAAAAAATTGGGTAATAAGGATGCAACTAAAGAAATTGTTAAAATAATCTCTGAAATAATAGCAAAATAGTAACCACAGTCACTCTGGTGAATAAGATAAAGATATATAAAATCTTCATTATGTAATATCACTGGAGGTGGAATAGTGGAAAAATATATAATTAATGGTGGAGCCAAACTATTCGGTGAGGTACCTATTATAGGAGCTAAGAATGCGGTTCTTCCTATTTTAGCCGCTACAGTAATTAATGGGAGTGAGAATATTATCTCAAATATCCCAAAATTAAGAGATGTTGAAGTCATGGTAAAGATTCTTAAATCACTAGGATCTAAAGTAGAATTAGATGGAGATACATTAACTATTGATTCTAGTACAATTGATAATGTCAGTTTACCTGAAGAGTTGGTTAGAGAAATGAGATCTTCTATCATATTTATGGGAGCTTTATTAGCTAGATTTGGTGAAGCTATCCTTAGTTATCCTGGGGGTTGTGAAATTGGACCAAGGCCTATAGACTTACATCTAAAATCCTTAAGGCAAATGGGAGCAACTATTGAAGAGTCACATGGATTCTTATATTGTAAGACTAATGGGTTAAAGGGAGCAGATATTCAATTGGACTATCCTTCTGTAGGGGCTACTGAAAACATTATGTTGGCTGCGGTTACAGCTGATGGTACTACTATAATAAGAAATGCAGCTAGAGAACCAGAAATAATTGATTTACAAGATTACTTAAACAAGGCAGGCTGTCGTGTTAAAGGTGCTGGTAGTAGTATTATTGTTATTGAAGGTGTTAAAAAACTTCAAGGTTGTGAACATAGGATAATACCAGATAGAATAGTAGCAGGGACCTTTATGGTTGCAGCAGCCATTACTCAGGGTGAAGTAGTATTAAAGAACGTTGTAGTAGATCATCTACAAAGTAGTATAGCTAAGTTAAAAGAGACAGGCACAAAGGTAATAGTTGATAAAAATGATATAAAGACTATTGGTCCAGAAAAACTCAACCCTATTGAGATGTTGCAGACCTTACCTTTCCCAGGCTTTCCAACAGATATGCAGGCACAATTTATGGCTTTATTATCTATAGCAGGCGGAACAAGCATAATAAATGAAACAGTCTTTGAAAATAGATTTAAACATGCTGAGGAATTGACAAGAATGGGTGCCAATATAAAGACCTTTGGGAATGTCGCTGTAATAAAAGGTGTTAATGAGCTTACTGGAGCTAAGGTATTTGCTAAGGATTTACGTGGGGGCGCAGCATTGGTCCTAAGTGGTTTAGTGGCTAAGGGAGTCACTGAAGTAGAAAATATCTATCATGTAAATAGAGGGTATGAAAATTTATATCTGAATCTTAAAAACTTAGGTGCTAGCATAATCTCTGTTTAATGCAGCTTTTGCTGCAAATTCTAAATAGGACAACTATGGAGTGATTTTAATGCAAAAGCCTACAAAAATTCAAAATAAACATAGAAGATTAAAAAGAGTATTAAGCATATTATTAATTATTGCAATTACGACTATATTAGTAGTCTTTTCTTTAAATTCTGATGTTTTTAATATTCGTAAGATAAATATTAAGGGAAATTATAATATCAATAAAGAAAAAATATTACATACCTCCTCAATTAGCATTGGGGAAAATATATTTAGAATTAGTACTAAGGATGCAGAAGAGTGCATTTCAAAGTTACCATATGTAAAAAAAGTTACAGTAAAAAGAAGTCTACCTAAAGGTATTAATATAGAAATTATTGAGCGAGAAAATAAACTATTGATAAAGAATATTTCAATGTATTATGTTATAGATGATGAAGGCTATATTTTAAATCAAATAGATAAAAATATAGAAGGCTTACCAGTTGTATTCGGATTAAAAACTGATAAAATAGATATAGGTGATAATCTTTTTTTAAACTTGGGATTTGAAGAATTTGAAGACTTTATTACTGAAGGCGAAAATTTAGGAATCTTAAGTAAAATGGAGAGGATTGATATTGATTCTGAAGATAATGTGAATATTACAATAAATAATGGGATTGACATTGCCTTTGGTAAGCTAGATAATGTAGAATATAAATTAAGGCTTTTAAATGAAATTTTAATCCATTCTAATGAAAATGATATATTAATCAAAAAGATAATTATGAATAGAGGCGGAAACCCTATTTTAGTTGTTGATGATTAGAAATGAGGTATATAATGAAAAAAATTAGAGAATACTCTGCACTTATATTAGTTTCTATATTTTTAGGCATTATTTTATCTATTCATTTTAAAACTGTTAACAAAACTGTTGGTGAAGGAGTTTTACCGGTACAAAGATCCCAACAATTGGCAACAGAATTAAAGAAGGTTCAAAGTGATAGAGATAATCTGACAAATAGAGTTAATGAGTTAGAAACTAAGATAGAACAATATGAAAAAAGTGAAGTTGATAAAAATGTCTTAGCAGAAAATTTATATAAAGATGCTATGAAGTATAGGATGCTAGCAGGATATGTAGATTTAGAAGGTGAAGGTATAATTATAGAAATCAATGATCCTCCTGTAGACTTACAATATGGTGATGGTTATACAATTGTAGATGAGCTAGATTTGATATTACAGCTTATTAGTATACTTAATTCAGCAGATGCAGAAGCAATATCTATTAATGATCAAAGATATACATCTTTTACTGAAATAGTAAGAGCTGGGAATCATATAGAGATAAATGGAGTTTCTAATAGTTCGCCAATTGTAATTAAAGCAATAGGAAATCCAAACACTTTAGAATCTGCAGTATCAATAAAACATGGAATAGTCTGGGTGTTTAGAAATTTAGATTATGTTGTCCATGTTAGACAAGATAACAATATACTTATTCCAAGATACAGGAAAGTAAAAGATTTTATATATGCTGAACCTGTTGAAGAAACGATTAATTGAGAGTGATTATAATGCAAATTAAAAACAAATTTACCATCGCAATTTTTAGTATCATTATTGGTATTGTAATTGCAACTCAATTAAAAGCCAATGTAGAGGATTATGTACCTGTCACAATTCAATCTATTGAAAATGCTAAGGCGGAAATTGAGACTATAAAAAACGAGTTACATGAGTTAGATAACATTATTGAATCAAAAGAGGATGAGTTAGAGGTTTTAGTTAATATATCAAAAGGTGACGAAAATATTATTGACGTTTTACAAGCTGACTTATACAAGAATATGATTAGTTCTGGATATGTGAAATTACAAGGACCTGGTATATCTATAAAAATGTATGATAATCCTGACAGTGAAATTATGGGATTTGATATAAATGATGATATTATTCATGATGTTGATATTTTAAATATTTTGAATGATTTAAGGGTAGCAGGTGCTGAAGCAATAAGTATCAATGATGAAAGGGTAATGTCGACTTCTGAAATTAAATGTAATGGACCAATAGTAAGAATTAATGGAAGAAGTGTAGCTACTCCATTTATCATAAAAGCAATAGGTGATCCTCAATTATTGATGGCGTCTGTGAATGCCCCTGATACTTATGGTGATGTGTTAAAAAATGTTTATTTTATAGGATTTGAACCAAAGATTGAAGATAAAGTAATCATACCAGAATATAGAGGAAACTTTTCATTCAATTATGCTAAACCTAAGGGAGAAGGTGATATATAATGGTGGTCGCACTTATTGGAATTTTAATCGGTGGTGTTATTGGTTTTTTACTGCCCTATACCTATAATACAGCCTATTCCTTGTACATAACAATTGCTATTTTAGCTTGTTTAGACTCTGTCTTTGGAGGAGTCAGAGCTAATCTAGAGAATAAATTTAGTATAAAGGTTTTTATATCAGGTTTCTTTGGTAATTCAATATTAGCAGCATTTTTAGCATATATTGGAGATAGACTTGGGGTTCCTTTATATTATGCAGCAATCTTTACTTTTGGAGGTAGATTATTTGATAATTTTGCTGCTATTAGAAGGTTAATATTATTTAAAAATAAATCTTAAAAATTAGGAAATGACGAAAAAATTAATTATAGCTACTATAAGATAAGGGGGAAGCAAAAATGTTTGATTTTGATATTGATGTAGATCAATTTGCCAAAATAAAGGTAATTGGAGTAGGTGGCGGTGGAAATAATGCAGTAAATAGGATGATAGAGCATGGAGTAAGAGGTGTAGAGTTTATTGCCATGAATACAGATAGACAAGCTTTATACTCATCTAGAGCTGAGGTTAAGATTCAATTAGGTGAAAAGATGACTAAAGGTTTAGGAGCTGGAGCTAATCCTGATATTGGGTCCAAAGCTGCTGAAGAAAATAGAAATGAAATTGCAGATGTACTTAAAGGTGCTGATATGATTTTCATTACTGCAGGAATGGGTGGTGGAACAGGGACAGGTGCAGCACCAGTTGTTGCTGAAATAGCTAAAGAATTAGGCATATTAACTGTTGGTGTTGTAACTAAGCCTTTTACTTTTGAAGGTAGAAAGAGATTAACACAGGCAGAGCAAGGCATTCAGAATTTAAAGGAAAAAGTTGATACTTTAGTGACTATTCCAAATGATAGATTATTACAAATAGCAGAGAAAAAAACTACTATGGCTAATGCATTTGTAATGGCTGATGATGTTCTAAAACAAGGTATACAAGGTATTTCTGATTTAATATCAGTACCAAACCTAATAAACCTAGACTTTGCAGATGTTCAAACTATTATGTATGATAAGGGAATTGCTCATATGGGTATTGGTTTAGCTACTGGCGAAAATAGAGCTACTGAAGCTGCTAAACAAGCTATAAAGAGTCCACTATTAGAGACATCAATTGAAGGTGCTAAGTCAGTACTACTTAATATTACTGGTGGAGCAGACTTAGGTATATTTGAAGTTAATGAAGCGGCAGATTTAATAAGACAAGCTGTTGATGAAGATGCAAATATTATATTCGGTGCTGGAATAGATGAATCTTTAAACGAGGATATTAAAATAACTGTAATTGCTACAGGATTTGACGAAAAACCTAGAATCAATCCTGAGAAGAAAGGTACAACCACTGAAAACAAGGAAACTACAGTGTTAGATGACTCTTTTGAAGAGCTGGACATTCCTATATTCTTAAGAAGAAGAGATAAAAAATAATCATATTTTGTTGAAAAACATATCTATTTTGTTAGATATGTTTTTTTTAATACTAAATATTGACAAATTTTTTGTACTATTTGTCTTATAATATAAATAATTTATTATAGCTTAAGTTAGGAGGATACTTTGTATATTATACTAGAGTATTATTTACTTGAAAATTTCTTTATTAATTTTCTTGTTCTTTATACAACGAATAAGATCACTAAATCAAAAATAAAGACAAAAGGAATTATTATAGGAACCATAATTTCAACTCTATACTCTTTAATAATTTTCCTACCATCTTTATTATTTTTGACTAGTTTTATTTTTAAAATTATTATTTCAGCAATTATAATCTATATTACTTTTAATAGTAAAAGTATAAAGACATTTCTTTATCAATGGTTATGTTTTTATATAGTATCCTTTATATTTGCTGGTGCAATTATGAGTTTAACATCTAACTTCACCAATATAACTAAAGCTATATCTAAAGAGATTAACCTTTTTAAGATATTTGAGATTAAGCATATAATAGTAGGAATCATTATTGCATTATTAATATCTATTATAGTATTTAGTTATAATCATAGAAAAAAACAAATAGAAAAATTGCTGGTTGATGCTAAAATTAGTATTAAAGATCAAACTGTGATAATAAAAGCTTTAGTAGATACAGGTAATAGTTTGAAAGATCCCTTAAGCAATAGAAATGTATTTGTGGTAGAATTGTCTAAATTACATAGTATATTGCCAGATGAGTTGATTAATTTCTACAGAGATAAATTTAAAACAAATATAGAAGATATTTTATTAAATCTTATGGATAAATTTCCTATAACACTGGTACCTTTTAAATCTATAGGAAATGATAATGGAATTATACTTGGATTTAAGCCTGATAGTGTAATTATTAGACTTCCAAATGAAGGTGAGGATATAGAATTAAGTAAAATTATTATTGGAATTTACAATGGACATCTATCTAATGAAGGTGAATTTTCAGGACTACTAGATTATGAATCAATTGTGGAAAAGGAGGAAATATGAATAAATTAAAATATAAAATTCAATTATTTCTATTTCGACTAATGAAAAAACTTAAGCTTCTTCGACGTATTGATTATATTGGAACAGGAGAGACATTACCACCTCCATTAGAGCCTGAAGAAGAAGAATACTATATAAATAATTTGAAAAATGATGATTCGATTAAAGGGATACTAATCGAAAGAAATCTAAGACTTGTAGTTTACATAGCTAGGAAATTTGATAATACTAAAATAGCAATTGAGGATTTAATATCTATTGGCACCATAGGATTGATAAAGGCTGTAAATACCTTTGATCCGGATAAAAAGATTAAATTAGCTACATATGCTTCTAAATGTATAGAAAATGAAATATTAATGTATCTAAGAAAAACCAGTAAGATTAAAAATGAGATATCCTTTGATGAACCATTGAATATTGATTGGGATGGTAATGAATTACTTCTTTCTGATATATTAGGGACTGAAGGAGATATAATATATAAATTTATAGAAGATGAAGTTGATAAGAATCTTCTAAAACAAGCTATAGAAAAACTATCTCCTAGAGAAAGAACGATTATTGAGTTGAGATTTGGTCTTAAGAATGGGCTAGAAAAAACACAAAAAGAAGTAGCTGACTTTTTAGGTATATCACAGTCTTATATATCTAGACTTGAGAAAAGGATTATTAGAAGATTGCAAAAAGAAATGAGCAAGCTAATATAGTGCGATACTGGGATGCGTCACGGCGCTGATCCCCGTGTCGCTTTTTTTACCTTATTTTGTATTTTTTATATTGAATAAAATAAGTATTGAGGGCAATAATTTAATTTGAAAGGGGCAAATCACCATGAAAGGAAGAAAATAAATGCATACATCTAAGGTTGAAATTTGTGGAGTAAATACAGCGAAGTTGCCTGTTTTAACCAATGAAGAAATGCAAAAGTTATTCATAAAGATTAAAGCCGGTGATATGAAGGCCAGAGAAGAGTTTATACAAGGTAATTTGAGACTTGTTTTAAGTATAATCCAAAGATTTAATAGAAGAGGTGAACCTGTAGACGATTTATTTCAGATTGGGTGTATTGGACTAATTAAAGCAATAGATAATTTCGACTTAAGCCATAATGTTCGTTTTTCTACTTATGCCGTACCAATGATAATAGGAGAAATAAGAAGATATTTAAGAGACAATAATTCTATTAGGGTTAGTAGGTCCTTAAGAGATATTGCATATAAGGCTTTGCAGGCTAGAGATCAATTGATTCACAAGCATTCCAAAGAACCTACAATTGTTGAAATAGCTAATGTACTTGGATTGCCTAAAGAGGAAGTTGTTTTTGCTTTAGAAGCAATTCAAGAACCAATATCACTTTTTGAACCAATATTTCATGATGGTGGTGATGCAATTTTTGTTGTAGATCAGGTTAAAGATGACAAAGAAGAAGATGAATTTTGGATTAGAAAAATAACTTTGAAAGAAGCTCTAAATAAATTAAATACTAGAGAAAAGGAGATACTTAATTTGAGGTTTTTTGAAGGAAAAACTCAAATGGAAGTAGCGGAAGAAATCGGGATTTCTCAAGCTCAAGTTTCTAGACTTGAGAAAAATGCATTAAAACAGATGAGAAAATATGTGTAATAATTATTGATTTAAGAAATATAAATATATAAAGCATAGTATAAGATGGAGTATATGCTCCATCTTTAATTATGATAATGAAATTGTGGGGTGGGAGTATGTTAAAAATATCTGAAGCAAAAATGAAAGAAGTTATCAACATTGCAAATGGTGAAAGGCTAGGTTATATATATGATTTTGAAATTGATTTGGACAAAGGTGAGATAGTAGCTATGGTAATGTCAAGTAGCCCAAAGAGTTTAAGTTTTTTTTCAAAACCTAATGATATTATTATCCAATGGCATGAAATAGTAAAAATAGGTCAAGATACAATTTTGGTGAATTTCAATGGTTGAATTACTTATTAGACAATAAATAATCTATATATTATAATTAAGGTATAATACTTAGAAGAGGTGGAAATATGAAATGCCCATATTGTGATTATATAGAATCTAAGGTAGTGGACACTAGGCCTACTGAGGAAGGACAAGCCATTAGAAGAAGAAGAGAGTGTATTAGTTGTGCAAAGAGATTTACTACATATGAAAAGATTGAAGAAATTCCATTAATTGTTGTAAAAAAGGATGGTAATAGACAGAGTTATGACAGAAACAAACTTTTAAACGGAATCATTAAATCCTGTGAAAAAAGGCCAGTTCCAATTGAAACAATTGAAAAAATAGTAGATGATATTGAAAAAAGCTTATCAAACTCCTTGGAAAAAGAAGTTACTTCTGTTGAAATAGGAGAAATGATCATGAGTAAATTAAAGGATTTAGATGAGGTTGCTTATGTTAGATTTGCGTCAGTATATAGACAGTTTAAAGATGTTAACTCCTTTATGGATGAACTAAAAAAGATGCTTGATGAAAGAAGCGACATATGAATATCGAAAAAATCATCTATGTATAAAAATTAATAAAAGATCCTTCTATACCTTATATAAGTAAGATGTAAAAGGGTCTTTTTTTCTCAAATATAAAAACGTTTTCATAGACTAAAATTAGGAGGGGTTTTATGAGAAAGGAAAATGTAAGAGTAATTGTATGGGGTTTAGGTGCAATGGGTAAAGGAATAGCAGAAACTCTATTAAAGAAAAAGGGAGTAGAGATTGTAGGTGCCGTTGTAAGGGGGAATAAAATAGGTAAATCAATTTATCAATTCCTAGATGTTGAAAATCAAGGTAAACAAGACTTAATTACAGGTTCCTATGAGGATGTTATAAGGAAAGGTTCTGCTGATATTGTAGTTATAGCTACTGATTCATTTACTAAGGATTCCTTTGATAAAATAAAATATTGTCTTGAAAGAAAAATAAATGTAATTTCTACAGCTGAAGAGATGGCATATCCAAAGGCTCAAGAGCCAGAGTTAGCTAAGGAGCTCGATAGATTGGCAAAAGAAAAAGGTGTAACTGTATTGGGAACTGGAATCAATCCTGGGCTAATAATGGATTTATTATTAATTACCTTAACTGGAGCATGTATTGATGTTGAAAGTATAAAGGCAGAGAGAATAAACAATCTATCTCCATTTGGTCCTTCGGTAATGCAGGGACAAGGTGTAGGTATTACTGTTGATGAATTTAACAAGAGGATAGCAGATAATAATCTAGATGGTCATGTTGGCTTCCCTGAAACAATTAATATGATTGCTGATGCTTTGGGATGGGAATTAAGCAGTGAAGTAAAACTAGATAGAGCTCCTATAATTTCTTCAGTATACAGAAAATCTACTTATGCAGAAGTACATCCTGGAGATGTAGCCGGATGTAATATGAAAGGGTATGGCTATGTAGATGGAGAACTAAAAATTGAAATGCTACATCCACAACAAATTGAACCTCGATTAGAGGGAGTAAATACAGGAGATTATATCACTATAAAGGGAACTCCAGATATAAACATGAAGATTACACCTGAGGTACCTGGAGGAATTGGAACCATAGCAATGACAGTAAATATGATCCCACATGTAATCAATGCTAAACCAGGTCTAAAAACTATGATTGATTTACCAGTACCTAGAGCAATCATGGGGGATATGAGAGATCTTATAGAAGAATAAAATGGGGGAATATAAATGAATGCTAAACGTGGTGATTGGGTAAGGATTCATAATATTATATTGGAGGTAGGGAAAAGATCAACATCCATACCGGAGGATACACAAAATGTACCTCTAGAAATGTGGGTTAAAGGATTTTTATTAGATGATGAAGCAGATATTGGAGACAAGGTAAAAGTAGAGACTTATATAGGTAGAATTGTAGAGGGAACTCTAACAGAAGTTAATCCATATTATAAACATAATTTTGGGAACTGTATTCCTGAGCTATTATATATAGGGCGTCAAGGAAGGCAAATTTTAGCAGAGGAAGGTGAAAAAAATGACTAGGGATATGAGTTATGAATCTGTTATGTCAAGAAAGTCTGAGATTATGAAAAAAGCAGTTGGAATAGATTATGAATCATATGAAACTGGAAATTTGGGCTTTGATTATGAAAGAATGATGATTGAAACTGGATATTCAATGCAGGAGATTATAGATATTCAAAAAAACACAGGTGTGGGAAATACACCAGTTTATGAACTTAGAAATCTAACAAAATTAGCAAGAAAAATTTCTCCTAAAGGAAAAGGAGCTAGAATATTTATAAAAGATGAAGCCAGCAATCCTTCAGGAAGCTTTAAAGCAAGAAGAGCTGCAATATCATGCCACGTAGCAAAAAAACTTGGTTACAAAGGCGTTATAGCAGCCACATCGGGTAATTATGGAGCAGCAGTAGCTTCTCAAGCGGCAATGCTAGGATTAAAATGCATTGTGCTTCAAGAATGCTATGATTCTAGGGGAATAGGTCAACCTGAGATAATTGAAAAAGCTAGGGCGTGTGAAGCTTATGGTGCAGAAGTAATTCAATTAACTGTAGGACCAGAGTTGTTTTATACATTTTTAGTTTTATTAGAGGAAACTGGATATTTTAATGCTTCCCTATATTCACCTTTTGGAATAGTAGGGGTTGAAACCCTTGGTTATGAGCTAGCGATGGAGTGTAGATCTCTAGAAGGTAGAGATCCTGATGTTGTTGTTGTGACAAATGCAGGGGGTGGCAACCTTACAGGTACTGCTAGAGGATTAATTAAAGCTGGTGCAATAAATACAAAGATTGTTGGTGCTAGCGTTAATCTTAAAGGTCTTCATATGGCATCAGATATACAATTTAACAAAAAATCTTTTACTACTGGTCATACAGGTTTTGGGATTCCTTTTGCAACCTGGCCAGATAGATCTGATGTGCCCAGGTCAGCTGCTAGACCTTTAAGATATATGGATAGATACGTCGTAATGAATCAAGGTTCAGTATTTTATATGACTGAATTACTGGCTCAACTAGAAGGGCTTGAGAGAGGACCTGCAGGTAACACTGCATTACTAGCAGCATTTAAACTTTCACAAGAGATGGATAAAGACGAAATAATTGTAGTACAAGAAACTGAATATACTGGTGCAGGAAAACATATCAATCCACAACTTACCTTTGCAAAAGAAAACGGAATAGATATTTTAGCTGGTGACCCATTTGATGAAATTCCAGGACAAAATATCATATTACCAAAAGATCCATCCTATATAAAATTAGATGAATTAGATCTAAATAAAATCAGTAAATCCTATATTAGAAATGCCTTAGAATATTCCAAAACAACAGAAATTAATAATAATGATTTAGAATTCCTTGTAGAAGATACAAAATCAAGTGTGGAATTTGTAAAAAGTATACTAGACGAAGTAAAAATATCCTATGTTTAGGAGGTTAATATGGAAAGAAAAGATGATTTTAATATTAGAAGAAAGCATCTGGCTAATTTATCAGAAGAAGAGTTGGAAATAAGATTTTGGGAATTAGCAGAAAAAATCGTAGATCCCATAGTTGAGTTCTCAAGAAATCACACATCTCCTTCCATTGAGAGATCTATACTACTTAGAATGGGATTTTCAAGTTTAGAGGCTAAATCCATTGTAGAAGGAGCGATTGATAGAGGTTTAATAGGAAAAGGTGCAGGTCATTTAGTATATAGATTAGCTAGAGAAAAGCATATTAGCATAAGAGAAGCTGGTCTTAAATTAGTTGAAAATGAAATGTGGGAGGATGTCATATCTCTATTCAAAGGGGGTAGTACTTATGAGGCTAAAGCCTAATGAGAAGTTAAATATTGAATTTATATTAAAGGATATAGAAAAATATAGACCAAGAAGAAGAGGGTGGCACTGGAGAGAAGAGGTCGGAGAAAATAGAAATATCGGTAAATTTGCGTACTATGATCAATCAAAATCTCTAAAAAACAGTCAACCGCTGCCAGCATCAAAGTATTTTGATTATATAGATCCTCAACCTAAAGCTGTAATAACTACAGAGATAGCTTCAGGAAGATTTGAAGATGATATAAGGCGTATGAGAATGGCTGCATGGCATGGTGCAGATCATATGATGGTAATTAGAACAGCAGGTCAATCTCACTATGAAAGTCTTATAGAAGGAACTCCACAGGGAGTAGGGGGTATCCCTATTTCTAGGAAGCAAGTTAGAGCCCAGAGAAAGGCTTTAGATTTTATAGAAGATGAAGTAGGTAGACCAATTAATTATCATTCTTATGTATCTGGTGTGGCGGGACCTGAGATAGCCACAATGTTTGCTGAGGAAGGGGTTAATGGAGTACATCAAGACCCTCAGTATAATGTACTTTATAGAAATATCAATATGATTAGATCCTTTGTAGATGCAGCTGAAGCAAAGAGTATAATGACTTGGGCAGATATGGTACAGATAGATGGGGCCCACAATGCCAATGCAACAGCTAGGGAAGCTTGGAAGGTAATGCCTGAGTTGATGGTTCAACATGCAATAAATTCTATATTCTCTGTTAAGGTTGGAATGAAAAAAGAAAATATATGTCTATCAACAGTACCACCAACAGCTCCTCCAGCACCAAGCATGAGAATTGATTTGCCTTATGCAGTTGCTCTTAGGGAACTATTTAGAGAATATAAAATGAGAGCACAAATGAATACCAAATATATGGAATCATCCCCAAGGGAGGCAACAGTAACTCATGTCTTAAACTTACTAATTTCTCAATTGACTAGCGCAGATATTCAATCCACCATTACTCCTGATGAAGGAAGAAATGTACCATGGCATATTTACAATATAGAAGCAGTTGACACTGCAAAACAAGCTTTTGTTGGAATGGATGGACTAAATAGTATGGTTAAAGTCAATAGAAAAGAAGGAGAATTAGCAGGTAAGGTTCGGGAGTTAAAAGAGAGAGCTGTGCTTTTTATGGAAGAAATAATAGAAGTTGGAGGATATTTTAATGCTGTTGAAGCTGGATTTTTCGTAGACTCTGGATATTATCCAGAAAGAAATAGTGATGGTATAGTTAGAAAGATAAATGGAGGAGTAGGTGAAGGTACGGTTTACGAGAGGGATTGTGACTATATGGCTCCTGTAACCGCACATTTTGGTTACAATAATATTAGCCAGTATGATGATACATTAGTAGATGATCCATCTAAATTAATTGGTGGTTGTACCTTTGAGGAACCAGATAAGATAATATTTATTGATGAATTAGATGAAGTTGATAATGTTCATGTAAGATTAGATGAAGTAAAAGAGCTAAGGACTACTACAAAGATTAAGCCTGAGATGGAATGGCTTGGAGATGGCATAATACTTATAACTCTATTTTTACCTACTGACAAAAGAACAGCCGAATTTGCAGCAATTGAAATAGGGAAAAAGATGGGTTTAGAAGATATAGAGGTAATTCATAAAGAAATAATGCAAGAATCTGAGGGAACCCGTATTGAGTTAAAGGGTAGGTTCCCATTTACCATAGATATAGAAGATTTAATCATACCACCAGAGCCTCATCTACTTACTGAAGAGGAAATTCGTGAAGATATTAAATCGAAGCCAATGAAGATTGTGGCTGCAACAGTTGGAGAGGATGAGCATTCTGTAGGTATACGTGAAATAATAGATATCAAACATGGGGGTATTGAAAAATATGGTATTGAATGTCATATGCTTGGTACTTCAATATCGATAGAGAAATTAATTGATGCAGCTATAGAGTTAGATGCTGATGCTATTCTTTCATCAACTATTATCTCTCACGATGATATACACTATAAAAATATGAAAAAATTACATGAACTTTGTATTGAGAAAGGTATAAGAGATAAAATCATCCTTGTGGCTGGTGGAACTCAGGTTTCCAATGAACTAGCAATGCAAGCAGGTATGGATGCAGGATTTGGTAGAGGGACTACTGGAGCACATGTAGCTACTTTCTTAGTTGATAAGAGAAGAGTGATGAAAGATGAAGATTGATATTTTAGTTGCTGAAATAGGTAGTACTACTACTGTAGTTAATGGTTTTAATGATTTTAAGTCTAACCCTAAATTTATAGGACAGGGTCAAGCAAAAACCTCCGTATTAGATGGTGATGTAAATATTGGGTTAAATGAAGCAATTCTTGATTTAGCAAAAAATCTTAATGTAGAAACTATAGAATATAATGAATTACTAGCTACGAGTTCTGCTGCAGGTGGTCTTAGGATGACAGTACACGGTCTAGTTTATGATATGACTGTAAGAGCTGCTAAGGAAGCAGCTCTTGGAGCAGGAGCTAACATTAAATATATCACAGCAGGTAAACTTAGAAACTCGGATTTAAAAAAGATTCAAGAGATAAAGCCAAATATTATATTAATAGCAGGTGGAGTAGATTATGGCGAACGTAATACAGCTTTAAATAATGCAGAGATTATTGGAGAACTGAATCTCGATATTCCAATTATATATGCTGGGAATATTGAAAATCATGAAGATATAAGGGGCGTATTTAAAGATAAACAAACTGAACTATATATAGTTGATAATGTATATCCTAAGATTGATGAACTAAATGTAGAGCCTACAAGGAAGGTTATTCAGGAAGTATTTGAAAAACATATAGTCCATGCACAAGGAATGGAGAATGTACGAAAAATGGTGACTGGTTCAATCATGCCCACACCAGGAGCAGTAATGGAGGCCACTCAACTTTTATACGATGAAATAGGAAATCTGATAACTATTGATGTAGGTGGAGCTACAACAGATGTTCACTCTATTACAGAGGATAGTGATGAAATATCTAGGATTCTACTAAATCCAGAACCTAAGCTTAAGAGAACTGTAGAAGGTGATCTTGGGGTTTATATAAATATGGAAAACATAGTATCCATGGTAGGCGAAGAAAAGATGACTAAGGAGCTGCAAATTTCTTTAGAAGAGTTTAATGATATAATATTAAATTATAAACCTATACCTGAAACTACTTTAGAAAAGAAATTCGTAGAAAAGTTGACATTATATGCAACCATCACAGCAATAAAAAGGCATTGTGGAACCCTTAAACAAATATATGGTCCAAGTGGTAAAAGGATCATAGCTGAAGGCAAGGATTTGACAAAAGTAAAATATATAATAGGTACTGGTGGGCCGTTGACACAACTTCAAATAGGGAAATCCATTTTAAAAGAAATCCCCAATTCTAATAGAGGAAATGACTTGCTTCCAAGTAATGATATCAAAATTTTATTGGACAATCATTATATAATGGCTTCTATAGGAGTAATGGCTAAAAAGTGCCCAAGGGATGCATTGAGGCTATTAATGGATAGTCTTAAGGAGGAGTGATATGAATTATCCAAAGCTAAAAATAGATTTACAGATTTTAAAAGAAAATGTAAAAAACATTGTTAAACTATGCAATGATGAAGGAATATTAGTTGTAGGAGTTACTAAAGTATTTTGTGGTAACCCAACAATTGCTAATGCGTATTTAGAGGGAGGAGTATCTTACTTAGCTGATTCTAGAATAGAAAATCTTATTAGATTAAGGGATTTTGACATACCTAAAATATTGACAAGACTACCAATGATCTCAGAAGTGGAAAGAACTGTTCAGTATGCGGATATATCTCTCAATTCTGAAATAGATACAATTAGAGCATTATCAGAGGCAGCATTGAAACTTGATAAAACACACAATATTGTCCTGATGGTAGATTTAGGAGATTTAAGAGAAGGATACTTTCATAAAGAGACTCTTTTCAATTCAGTTGAAGAAACATTAAAATTACAAGGAGTTAAGATAATTGGATTAGGGACAAACTTAACATGTTATGGTGGCTTAATTCCGACTAATGAGATATTAGATAAATTTATAAAGTTAGGTGAAGAATTAGAAGAAAAGTATCATATAGAATTAAAAATAATATCAGGGGGTAACTCAAGTTCACTTCATCTATTAGGAAGTTATAAAAGTGAAAGATTGAATAATTTTAGATTAGGAGAATCTTTAGTATTAGGTATAGAAACAGCCTATGGTAAGCAAATAAAAGGAACAAGAAATGATGCATTTATACTACAAGTGGAAATCATAGAAATTAAAGAAAAACCATCAGTTCCTTATGGAAATATTGGTTTAGATGCATTTGGAAATAAACCTAAATTTGTAGATAGAGGCATTCGTAAGAGAGCTATTTGTGCTATAGGAAAACAGGATATGGATTTTGGGTCATTGTATCCTATAGATGAGGACATAATAGTACTTGGGGGAAGCTCAGATCACCTAATATTAGACATATCAGATAGTAAGGTTAATTATAAGGTTGGAGAAAAAGTTGAATTTAAATTGTCATATGCTGGAATATTAAGAGCAATGACTTCTGAATACGTAAAAAAAGAAATAGTAGATTAAATTACTAAGTATGGTAAAATTGAATAATGAAAATAATGTTTAGAAAAATATAGGTGATTAAATGGATTTATTTACTTTAGGTATGGAAAAAAAATTAAAAAGGAATGCCCCATTGGCTGATAGAATGAGACCTGAAACTATAGATGAATTTATAGGACAAGAGCACCTATTAGGTGAAGGTAAGTTCTTAAATAGATCAATAAAAGCAGATAGAATCAATTCTATGATATTTTATGGACCTCCTGGAACAGGCAAAACTACATTGGCTATGATTATTTCAAATAGTACCAACATGCTATTTGAGAAATTATCTGCAGTAACCTCTGGGGTAAAAGACATTAGGCAGGTAATTGAAAGAGCAGAGGAGAATTTAAAACTATATGGAAAAAGGACTATCCTCTTTATTGATGAAATTCATAGGTTTAATAAATCACAACAGGATGCTTTGCTGCCTTTTGTTGAAAGAGGAATAGTTATTTTAATAGGTGCAACTACTGAGAATCCATATTTTGAAGTCAATAGGGCACTGCTATCAAGGGTTATGATATTAAAACTAGAATCCTTAAATAGAGATGATTTAGAGAAGATGATTAACAATGCTTTAAAGAATAAGGATAAAGGATTAGGAGAATATAATGTTGATATTACTCAAGAAGCAATAGAGTATTTGTTAACTATTGCTGATGGTGATGGTAGAATGATTCTGAATTCTTTAGAGATAGGAGTGCTTTCAACACCTAAAGATGAAAAAGGAGTCATCAAACTAGATTTAGATGCGATAAAATCATCTATTCAGGTAAAAGCTGCAAGCTATGATAAGAATGGAGATGGGCATTATGATACTGTTTCTGCCTTTATAAAGAGCATGAGAGGTTCAGATCCTGATGCAACCTTATATTGGTTAGCTAAAATGATTAATGCTGGTGAAGACCCTAAATTTATTGCTAGAAGAATTATTATAAGCGCATCAGAAGATGTTGGGAATGCTGATCCAAATGCATTAAGTATAGCAGTATCTGCTTTTAATGCAGTAAATGTAATTGGCATGCCTGAAGGAAGAATTCCTCTTGCTCAGGCTGCAGTATATATTTCAACAGCTCCAAAGAGCAACGCTTCATATCTTGGTATAGATAGAGCTTTAGAAGATATAAGAACTAAAGATATTGGGAAAGTACCATCTCATTTAAGGGATGCGCATTATTCTGGAGCTCAAAATTTAGGTCATGGTATTGGCTATAAATATCCCCATGATTATGAAGATGCCTATGTACAGCAGCAGTATTTACCTTCAGAGTTTATAGGAAAGAAATATTATGAACCAACAGAATATGGATATGAAAAGCAAATTAAGAAAAGAATGTTATCTTTGGAGGATAATAATGAATAAAAGTTTAGCATCAAGAATTGAACATATTGCAATAGAATTAACTAATCAACTTAGTGTAGTAGAAACCCCTGGGGAGTTAGATGCTACACAAAAGATATATGATATTCTTTCTCAAATTGATTATTTTAAAGAAAACCCTAAAAACTTAAAATTTATAGATGTACCTAATGATACACTAGGTAGAAAGTCTGTTATTGCAATGCTAAAAGGTAAGAAGGGAAATAGTAAGAGAACAGTATTGTTGATTGGCCATACTGATACAGTTGGTATTTCTGATTATGGTAATTTAAAAGAATATGCCAATAAACCTTATGAATTAACAGAAAAGTTCAAAGAAATTTCTCGTGTATTGCCTGAAGAAGTGAGAAAAGACTTAGAATCAGGAGAATATCTCTTTGGACGCGGACTCTTTGATATGAAAACTGGTGATGCAATTATTATAGCATTGATGGAAGAAATATCTAAAGATATTAATAATTTCGAAGGTAATTTAATTTTTGCTGCAGTATGTGATGAAGAAGGTAATTCTGGTGGAATGTTATCCGTTATACCTGAATTAGTAAAACTTCAGGAACAAGAAGGACTTGAGTATTTGGCTTTAATTGATGCTGACTATATGACATCTGAATTTGAAGGTGATGAGAATAAGTACATTTACATAGGAACAGTAGGTAAATTGATGCCATCTTTTTATCTAGTTGGAAAGGAAACTCATGTTGGTGAAGCTTTTAAAGGTATAGATCCAAATCAAATATCATCTTCAATACTAAATAGAATAAACCTAAATACAGAGTTCTGTGATGTAGTAGAGGGGGAGGTTACACTTCCGCCTATATCACTAAAACAAAGGGATTTAAAACCTGAGTATTCGGTACAAATTGCTAATACATCCACTTTGTTTTTCAATTATGCTACATTTAAAAGTACGCCTGATGAAGTATTAGCGAAGATGAAAAGTGCAGCTATAGAGGCTTTTCAATCTAGTATTGATAATTTAAATATACAGTATGAGAGATTTTGTGAATTAACAGGTAGGAAATTTTCTAAGCTTCCTTGGAAAGCTAGGGTTATGTCATATGAGGAATTGTATTTAGCAGTTAAATCCGAAATAGGTAACGAAATTGATATTAGAATAGATAATCTAACAAGAGAAATGTTAAAGGATGAGAATGTTGACCAGAGAGATTTCTCACTAAAGCTAGTAGAAGAAGTTCACAGTCTTTGGTCTGATAGAGAACCAGTAGTTATTGTATATTTCACTCCCCCATATTATCCTCATATATATGTTGAAGGAAATACACCTAAAGAACAAGCTTTACTGCGTGCAGTAAAGGATGCTGTAAACACTACTAAATCAGATTATAAATTGATTTATAAAAAATTCTTCCCTTATATATCAGATTTAAGCTATGGAGCAGCACCAAAAGATCCCAAGATCATATCCGCTTTAAAGGATAATATGCCTGGATATGGAACTAAATATAAATTACCTTTGGAGGATATGCAAAAACTAGACTTACCTGTACTAGATATAGGTGCTTTTGGAAAAGATGCACATAAGTTTACAGAGAGAATAGAAAAGAAATACTCCTTTGAAGTAGCACCAGAATTATTATATAAAACTATTATGAATCTATTAAATGAATGATAAAGAGAGAACCGTTAGGTGTCATTCCGAGCATGGGAGGAATCTTTTGTTTGTGCCCGAAAGGTTCTTGTTATCAAAGATTGACAATAACTTCTAAAATAATTATAATGAATACATGATTGTCGGGAGGGATAAAATGAAATTATCAGTAAGAGAGATTTATTCAAACAGTGAGAATTACTTAAATAAAGAAATAGTTATAGAAGGTTGGATAAGAAATCTACGTTCATCAAAGGCTTTTGGCTTTATAGAGCTTAATGATGGTACTTTCTTTAACAGTATACAGATAGTATTTAATAATGAAATGCCTAATTTCAATGAGATAGAAAAGTTACACCTAAGTACTTCTATTAGGGTTAAAGGAACTTTAATTCCAACACCAGAAGCAAAACAACCTTTTGAGATTCAGGCAAATGAAATTGAAGTTGAAGGACAATCCACAGCAGATTATCCTTTGCAAAAAAAGCGTCATACATTTGAATATCTTAGATCAATAGCACATTTAAGACCAAGAAGTAACACTTTTAATGCAGTATTTAGAGTAAGGTCAATATTAGCATATGCAATTCATAAATTCTTCCAAGAAAGAGGATTTGTTTATGTTCATACTCCAATAATTACTTCAAGTGATGCTGAAGGCGCTGGTGAAATGTTCAGAGTTACAACATTGGATATAGATAATCCACCAAGAATGGAAAATGGTGAAATAGACTTTAACCAAGACTTTTTTAGAAAATCTACAAATCTTACAGTAAGTGGTCAGCTAGAAGCAGAAGTATTTGCATTAGCTTTTAGAGATGTATATACATTTGGTCCTACTTTTAGAGCAGAAAACTCAAATACAGCAAGACATGCTGCAGAATTCTGGATGATAGAGCCTGAGATAGCATTTGCTGATTTAAATGATAATATGGAATTAGCAGAAGATATGATGAAATATATAATTAAATATGTGATGGAAAATGCTAAAGAAGAGATGGATTTCTTCAATAAATTTATAGATAAAGGATTAGTTGAAAGGTTAGAAAACATAGTGAACTCTGACTTTGCTAGAATCACTTATACTGAAGCTATCAAGCTATTAGAAGAATCAAAGAAAGAATTCCAATATCCAGTTAAGTGGGGTATAGACTTACAAACAGAGCATGAAAGATATATTACTGAAGAGATATTTAAAAAACCTGTATTTGTTAGTGATTATCCAAAAGAGATAAAAGCTTTCTATATGAGATTAAATGATGACAATAAGACAGTTGCAGCCATGGACTTACTTGTACCAGGAGTAGGAGAGATAATTGGAGGCAGCCAAAGAGAAGAAAGATTAGATGTATTAGAACAAAGAATACAAGAAAATGGAATGAATCCAGATGACTACTGGTGGTACTTAGAATTAAGAAAATATGGTGGAACTAAGCACGCTGGTTACGGTTTAGGATTTGAAAGGGCTATTATGTATGTTACTGGTATGTCAAACATAAGAGATGTTATACCATTCCCTAGAACTGTTAATTATGCTGAATTCTAAAATAATATTGAATAAAAAATTAATCTTTGCTATAATTTACGTATTAGTTAAAAACAAGGAAGAGAAGTAGTAAATCTTAGATTATTGTACAGAGAGCTACTGTTTGGTGGAAAGTAGCATTAATCGGGGTTGAACTCGTCTCAGAGTTTCCATGAGATTATAATCATGGACGGTAGATGCCGTTATATCTTTGAGTGGATAGAAATATCAAATAGAGTGGTACCGCGAAATGGCCTTTCGTCTCTAATATAGAGATGGAAGGCTTATATTTTTGTGACTGGGAAATAACTTAATATATAATAACGAGCCAGTTAAGATTGATTTAACAATTATAAGGAGGTTTAATTTAAAAATGAGAGAGTATAGACCAAATGAAATCGAAAAGAAATGGCAGAACATTTGGGATGAAAAAGAAATATATAAAGCAGATATTGATAAGAGTAAACCAAAATTTTTTGCAATGGTAGAGTTTCCATATCCATCAGCTAATGGACTTCATGTTGGACACCCAAGGCCTTATACAGCTATGGATATAGTAGCAAGAAAGAGAAGATATGAAGGATATAATGTATTATTCCCAATGGGATGGGATGCATTTGGATTACCTACAGAAAACTTTGCTATTAAAAATAAGATTCATCCAGCAATAGTAACAGAACAGAACATTAAAAGATTCAAAGTCCAATTAAAGTCAATAGGTTTCTCCTTTGATTGGTCAAGAGAAATCGCTACTACTGATCCTAAATACATGAAATGGACACAATGGATTTTCTTAAAGTTCTTTGAAAAGGGTTTGGCTTATAAACATGAGATGCCTATAAACTGGTGTACTTCTTGTAAAATTGGATTGGCCAATGAAGAGGTAGTTAACGGGTCTTGTGAAAGATGTGGCGGTGAAGTTGTTCAGAAGGTAAAAAACCAATGGATGCTAAAAATTACTGCCTATGCAGATAGATTGATTGATGATTTAGATGAAGTTGACTTTATTGATAGAGTAAAAACTCAGCAAAAGAACTGGATAGGTAGATCTACTGGTATGGAGATTGATTTTCAGGTTGCAAGTAAAGAAGATAAGTTGAGAGTGTTTACTACTAGACCAGATACAATCTTTGGCTCAACATATATGGTAATTGCTGCAGAACATCCTTTAATAGATAAATACAAAGATGAAATTGATAATTATGATGAATTAATTAAATATAGAGAAACTGTTGGTAAAAAATCAGATTTTGAAAGAACTGAACTTTCAAAAGATAAGACTGGAGTAGAAATAAAAGGCTTAAGAGCAATTAATCCTGCTACAGGTAAAGAGATACCAATTTGGATTTCCGATTATGTATTGATGAGCTATGGAACTGGAGCCATTATGGCTGTACCAGGACATGATGAACGTGACTGGGAATTTGCAAATAAATTTAACCTACCTATTGTCGAAGTTATCAAAGGTGGAGACATTGAAAAAGAAGCTTATACTGATACAAATAAAGGTATTGTGGTTAACTCTGAATTTTTAAATGGACTAGAAGTAGAAGAGGCTAAAGATGTTATAGCTGAATGGTTAGAAGAAAGAAATTTAGGTACAAAGAAGACAAATTACAAATTAAGAGATTGGGTATTCTCTAGACAAAGATATTGGGGAGAGCCAATACCTTTAATTCATTGTGATGATTGTGGTTGGGTACCTGTACCTGAATCAGATTTACCTGTTTTATTACCTGATGTAGAGAACTATGAACCAACTGAAAATGGAGAGTCACCATTAGCTAATATAGATGAATGGGTAAATACTACTTGTCCTCATTGTGGGAAACCAGCTAAGAGAGAGACAGACACCATGCCTAACTGGGCAGGTTCTTCATGGTATTTTTTAAGATATCTTGATCCAAATAATGACAAGGAATTTGCATCACAAGAAGCAATAGAATATTGGATGAATGTGGATTGGTACAATGGTGGTATGGAACATACTACATTACATTTACTTTACTCAAGATTTTGGCATAAATTCCTTTATGATTTAGGCTTAGTAACAACTTCAGAACCATATCAAAAGAGAACTTCTCATGGTATGATTCTTGGAGATAATAATGAAAAGATGTCTAAATCAAGGGGTAATGTTGTAAATCCTGATGATATTGTTAGAGATTTTGGCGCTGATACCTTAAGAACTTATGAAATGTTTATAGGTGACTTTGAAAAATCAGCTCCTTGGTCAGAAAATGGAGTCAAAGGATGTAGAAGATTCTTAGAAAGAGTATGGAGATTACAAGAAATCTTAGTAGAAGGTTCAAACTATACTAAGGAATTAGAATCAAATATTCATAAAACTATTAAGAAAGTAACAGAAGACTTTGATACATTGAAGTTTAACACTGGTATAGCAGCTTTAATGACATTGTCAAATGAGTTTAATGATAATGGAAGTATTACGAAGAAGGATTTAGAGACATTCTTGATACTATTAAATCCTGTAGCTCCACATATAACTGAAGAAATTTGGGAAGAAATAGGTCTGGAAGGTTATCTACATGATACAACCTGGCCAAAATATGATGAGTCAAAGACTAAAGATCAAGTGATACAAATGCCTATTCAAGTAAATGGAAAGGTTAGAGGAACTTTAAAGGTAAGTGTAGACGATACTCAAGATATGGTAAGAGAAAAAGCATTACAAGATGAAAATATCAAGAGATTCATTGATGGAAAGACTATAGTAAAAGAGATATTTGTAATAGGCAAGATATATAATATTGTTGTAAAGTAATAAAATATATGCAATAATAGTACTGTTAATTATTAGCAGTACTATTATATTTATTAGGAGGAATTAAATGAGCAAAATTAAAATAGTAACTGACAGTACAAGTTATATTGATAAAAGCTATGTTACTAAAGAAAATATTTCAGTAGTGCCTTTAAATTATGTGTTTGATGGTGAATCTTATGTGGAAGGTTTTAAAGGAGAGTATGATGAGTTTTTTAAAAAGCTAGCCAGTACGGATTTATTCCCAACTACATCACAACCTCCTGCAGGAGATTTTTATGAAGTATTTACAGATGCTTTCAATGATGGTTATGATGAAATAATAGCAATTCTTTTATCTTCTAAACTTAGTGGTACCTATAATAGTGCTATTTTAGCAAAAAACATGTTAGAGGATGAAAGGATTACTATTATAGATTCTGAGACTTCCGCTTCAAATCTTAGATTCTTAGTTGAAGATGCTGTTAATATGGCTAAAGATGGGAAATCAAGAGAAGAAATAGCGAAGTTCATTGAATCTAAAAAGAAGACTATGCAAATATTTTTGACGACTGGTACATTAGAGTATTTAGCAAGAGGTGGTAGATTATCATCTTTACAGTCTACTTTAGGAAACCTTTTAAATATCAAACCTATAATTCAACTTCAAGATGGAAAACTTGAACTATTAGAAAAGGTTAGAGGTAGAAATAATGCATTAGCTAAGATATTATCCTATATAAACGAAGATGTACAAAGGATTGGGGTTTGTCATATATTGAATGAAGATGAAGCAATAAAATTCAAAAATAAACTTAAAGAAAAATTTCCTAATGCAATAATTACATTAGATGATTTAGGACCGGTTGTAGGTGCTCACCTAGGACCAAAGACTTTAGGAATTTGTTTTTATTAATGAGAATGAAAAAGGATTTTTGTTATTGAACAAAAATCCTTTTTTTAATTTAGGTATTGAAATTATTCCTTTGTTTCAGCAATAGCCTCTATAACTATTAAGGCACCCATATGCAAATCATTCGTAGAAGCTACAGCTCTAGCTGGCATATGATTGCCAAAGAAATCTTTGTAAATTGTGTCTATTCGTTCCCAATATTTAATATCTGGAGTATAGATTCTGCATTGAACTATATCTTCTTTTGTTAAGCCAGCTTCTTTCACAACAAGTTCAACATTATGTAATGTTTGTTTTACTTGTTCTTCTAAATTATCGCTTACTAATTTTCCAGTAGAATGATCTATTGGAAGTTGTCCTGAAATATATAACATCCCTTTTGAAATTACACCTGGCGCATAATGCCCACCTTTTTTACTGTCTTTTAAAAATACTTGAATCATGTTGTCCTCCTTTGTATGTTTAATGTTTAGTCTTAAGTCAATGAACGGTGAAATCGGTTTCATACTTATATTCTACACAATTATATATTTAAAGCAAAGTAAATATATTTTAAGATGTAACATTTTATGCTGTAGATAATATTTTAATATGGGAGGGATATTTGATGATTGCAAGTAAACATTATTTATGTGTATTTAAATCTAGAAATCATGCATTGTTAATATTCAATTTATTTGAGGAAGAAGGTAAAGATACATTCCAGCTCGTATCAACACCATGTGGTTTACAAGCGGGGTGTGGTTATTCCATTAGATTCTTTCACAAGGGTTATATGGATATTATACTAAAGAAAGTTAATGAAAATAATATTCCGATTCCAAAATTTTACTTTGTAGATAAAATAAATGGAAATATAAAATATAGAGAGATTAAACAAAAAGAAGATTAGGTTAATTTAAACTAATCTTCTTTTGTCATAATTGGCTTAAGTCAATAGTATTTATATCCATAGGAGGTGTTATTATGGTTATTAATAACAATTTATGGAGAAGTGAGCCTATTATTTGTTTAACCTTAGATACTGACTGGGCAAGTGAAGATGCACTTAAAAAATCATATAGTATTATTGAAGAGTATGGTTTTGATTCAACATTTTTTATAACTCATAAAAGCAATTATTTATTAAAGTTATATAATAAAGGGAAAATAGATGCTGGCATACATCCAAATTTTCTTAAAAACAGTAGTCATGGTAAAAGTGTAAATGAAGTCATTGATAATTGTTTAAACATTTTACCAGAAACAAAATCATTTAGATGCCATAACTACTACGATTCAAATGAAATTACAGATTTATTATTTAGTAGAGGTTTATTATATGATTCAAACCTTTGTACTCTTCTACAAAAAGTTGAGCCTTTCGTTCATAGGTCTGGGCTTATAAGATTTCCTATATTTTTAGAAGATGGAGCATATTTATTACATAATAAAAATTTAGTATTCAAAGATATAAGAGATGTTTTATTCAATGATAATGGTCTTATGATAATCAATATACATCCAATGCACTTAGTTTTAAACACTCCTACTTTTAATTATATGCGAAAAATTAAAGAAAATCTTAGTAGAGAGGATTGGAACAAATTAACTGATGCTGATTTAGATTATTTATCTTATGATGGTATTGGTATAAGGTACTTTATAATAGAGTTATTTAACTTTATAAAAAAAGAAAAAATAAAGGTTATGAATTTGCACAATGTATATGAGTCAGTGATTAACTAGAATAATAATTATATACTTATGAACCTTTTATAATCTTCAACGCCTTTAATTTTTTTAGAAGTTTTTAAAATTTCACTTTCAGATATTTTCCAAGTATGAGAGCTTAAGTTTTTGCGTCTATTTATAATATGATTAAATCTATCTGTGCTATATACTTTATATCCTTTGCTTATACTTTCATTTATGAAGTTTGTATCTTCTGATCTGTTTATATCTTTAAATTTTACATCCTTGTAAACTTCCTTTTTAAATGTAAGTGTCGAACCTGATACATATTTAATGTATCTATTCTCATTGTTTGGAAACCTTAGTACTAATGAGTCATACCCTTCTAAGTTGTAGTAGACTGAATACTTGCCTACTATACTAGCATCAGTATATTTAAAAGCATTTACTGAATCAACTAAATAATTTGGACCATAATAATCATCATCATCAAATTTTGATATAATATCGTATTTTGTTTTAGACACGCCATAATTTAGGCATTCACCTAAACTAACGGATTTGTCTAATCTGAAAATCCTAATATCATCATATTGTCTTATTTTTTCTTTCCAAATAAATGTTGGGATCTGATTATTATTTACGATGATGATTAGTTCTTTTTTGGAATGTAATTGGTTTTGATAATTATTTAGTATATTGTCAAGGGAATAAAGTCTATTAGTACAAGTGATAACAGAAACACCTTGCTCTAATTCATTTTCATTATTAATTCCGATGGTTTTTAATATATAGTCAAATCTATGTGAATAGGTGTGATTGTTTAAAACCATTCTAGTGCCCAATAAAGCAAGCCTATCTCTATATTCTTGGTCTATTAATAGATCCTTAATAAGTTCGTTTGTCTCTTGATAATTATTCACTAATTTTACAATATCTGAAAAGGAGTTTTCTATTCCTATAGAATAGGAGCTAATAATTGGAATTCCAGATGCCAGTACTTCATAGACCCTCCTTGAAAATGTAGTTGGGCTAGTACCGTCTGCATTAACGTTTAGCAAAACTCTATACTTTTTATATTCATTAACCATATCTAAATAACTCAGACTACCTTGGATAAATGGCTTAAATTTATTTGGAAAACTATTTTTAATATCAGAACTATTTGCAAACCTATCTATTATGGTTAGATTGTATTTAGAACCTGCTTCTAGAAGGTAGTTGATTTCATTAACTCTACTAGGGAATTTACTATACCAACCACCAGCAAACAAAAGGTCTCCTTTTTTATTTATATCTTTATCTATTGGATTGTGAAGTCTTGGCTGTGCAGCAAATTGCAAAAGAAATACATTTTCATTACCTGTTAATTCTTGATATGCTTTGATACAATTTTTATCTGTTGTAAAAATATATTCAAATAGTTTTGCAGAATCGATAAACATATGAAAATCATAAGGGTCTTCTTTTGCCCAAAATACTGTAGGAATATTATTCAATTTACAGTAATGAACTAAACTTACTAATGAAGTGTCATTTTTTTTACTTAAATTGATTATTTTTCCCATCCATTCCTTATTCCTACCTTCCCAGGCTGCTTCAACAAATAATAAATCTGGCTTAACTTTATCAATTATAGCTTTCCAATCATTAGCACCTAATTGATGAAAATTTGCTTCATATTTGAAACAATTATAACTAAATTCATCTAAAATACATGCAACGTTAATTGATAGATTATTTACCTCCAATTTATTTATATTTAATTTATCTTTTATATGATTTTTAAGAAATTCCGAATATGATATTCCCATGATCTCCTCCTATCAATATTAAAGATTTCCTAACTTAATTAAGCGTATATTAGGATCCAGATTTATTGAATCTAATATGTTGATGCCATCAAAGATTATAGGTGTATTCATATAATCTAAGGTAATGTCATATTTAAAATCTCTAACTTCGTCATGATTTACTAAAAGCATTAATAAATCTGAATCTTGAAGTGAAGAAATCTGAGTGTTATTATTGTCTAAATACGGGTCCCATACCTCAACATTTAACTTATCATCTCTTAGCAAATCATATATTCTCTTCGCAGGGCTATTTCTTGTATCGCTGGAATTTCCCTTGTAGGTAAGACCCCATATCGTTATTTTCGGGTTATTAAAATCTTGAACTAATGATTTTATCTTTGTTGATATAAAAAGTGGCATAGAGTCATTTATTTTGTGGCTTAATTCTATTAATCTGGATAAGCCTTTAAACCCGCTAATTAAAAATTGACTGTCTACTGGCAAACAATGGCCTCCAACTCCTATTCCAGGCTGTAAAATATCTACTCTAGGATGCCTATTAGATACATTGATAACAAGATAAGGATCCAATTTTAGTTCATTGCATATTATTGCTATCTCGTTTGCAAATCCAATATTGAGATACCTATAAGAATTTTCAATTAGTTTTACTAATTCAGCAATTTCCGGTTCTACTACAAATATTTCTCCTTTTACAAAGGAACTATAGATTTCTTTAGCTTTAATACCACAATATTCAGTATATGCACCGATAACTCTATCATTGTTTATCATTTCATGAATAATATTATTGGGCATAACTCTTTCAGGACAGTATGCTAAGTAAATATCCTTCCCAATAATTAATCCTTTATCTTCAATTTTAGGTATGACTTTATTCCTTATGGTACCAGGTGGAATCGTTGATTCTATAATAATTAAATTGCCATTTACAACAACATCCAAAGTATTATCTAAAGCTTTAAGCAAATATGATAAATCGGGATTACCATTTTCATCTAAAGGGGTAGGGGTGCATAAAATAAAGACATCAGAACTTGGGACAAATGTCATGAATCTCAAGTTATTATTATCCATGGCTTTATTAATTAAATCCAATAATCTATCTTCTTCAGTCTTATAGGTTTTATTATTTAACCGATTTATTAAAGATGTATTTATATCAACACCACAAACCTTATGGCCACTATTTCCTAAAACCGAAGCAGTTGGTAGTCCAATATATCCTACACCAACAACACATATGTTCATATTATCAATCCTTTCAAAAATTCACTTAACTTATTATATGATTTACTATCTATAGTGGTACCCTGTTGATAGCTTCTTCGAAAGTAATAGATTCAGCTATTTTTGACGATGTCTTATATAAATAGTCATTGTGAATTTTCCAAGAGTGATTATAATGTGCACTTCTAATATAAATATAATTTTGATTGCTGGTAGAATAGATTTTAAATCCATGGTTTATTGCATCTTCACAAAACAATCTATCTTCAGATAGATTAATATCTTGAAATTTAATTTTATTAATTATGTCTTTTCTAAAGAACAGTGTGGAACCACAAACTCTATTTACAAATTTATTTTCTTTACTTTTATTAAGTAATCTTAAGACTTTTTCATCTTTAAAATATAAATAAATACTAGACTTTCCTATGATATGTGCATTATTATTTTTAAATTGGAAAATCGATTCATCTAAGTAATTAGCTCCATAATAATCATCATCATCAAACTTAGCAATAAAATCGAAATTAGACTTTGATATTGCATAATTTAAGCATTCTCCTAGTGAATACTTTGGATTTAGAACGTAAATTGATATATTATCGTATTCAGATATCTTTAATTCCCATTTCTTGATATTAGGACTATAGTAATTAAGTATAATAATCAGTTCTTTTCTTTTATAGTTCTGTCTTTCAAAGTTATCAATAATATTATTCATATTTTCTTCTCTAATTGTTGGTGTTATAACTGAAATTCCCATAATAAACCTCCCATAACAAATATGTATGTAAACATTTTATGCTACATAAAATAATTTGTTATGGGAGGAGATGTGGTTAATAAACTATATCTTAATTACTTTTAAACAATTTGTATAGCAAGGATGGCTTTTCAACTTTAATATTCTTAATGTAATTTATTTCATTGATTATTGATTCCTGATTTTTTAATACTTGATTTAATAAAGATTTGATTTCATCAACTTCCATTTGGATTTGAATAGAGGATTGATCAGATGGTTCTACTTCTAAATTTTCTTCTACATCTTGAAATTTTCCATCTGAATTTAAGTTAGTGCTTGTAGTCATTACTATATTTTCTTTATGAGTTTCATTACTCAAACACGAATCAAGGTACAAATCATTTAATTCGTTGATTATAGAATTTTTTATTAATACATTCTCGGCGTTAATTTCAGGGTGTATATTTTTTGACTTTGCAAATCCTATAAATTTACCTGCATTTGAAATATCTTTACTGTTTACATTTGACCATTTAACACCAAAATCATTTGAATTGATATTTTTTATAGAATCATTGTCATAGCACAACATCTTCAAAACACCATCAAATTCATAAATAATAGGTGTAAATTTATTTTTTATAGGTATAGATATATTTATATCTTGCCATATATACTTATTTTTCCCGTTTACCGGCATCTTTGCATATTTTAATCTATAACGACTGTTCTCCATTTCCAACCATGCTGTGTGAACATTGGACTTGGAGTCTATAAAAAGATAAGGATTAGAATTAGTTTTACCTCTTGTAGACAATTCTTTTGGATTAGTACTCCATGACCCTTTGTAAGGGCTATAGAAGCTATGATATATATATGATTCAAAGTTTGTAGTAGTATTATATAGTAGATGTATTGTTCCCATTTCATCAAACCCAACTGAAAATTCATTATAGCCTTTTCTTAATATATATTTTATAACATTATTTTGATCTTGAATTTTATTATCTAAGATTAAGTGATGAATGGATATGATTTCAGAATTTATATAATTTGAGAATGAATAGATTATATTTATCTTATTGTTTATGTAAAGCAATTCAAATTGATGATATTTATTAGATTTTGTATCTAGAGAACCTATAAGTGATTCACTCCAACTTAAACCATCATTTATAGTGAGGAAGAGTTCGCCTGACTTTAGTAGATAAATTAAGTTGATTCTGTTACTGCTATCCAATGTTAAATTGAAGTTTATGACATTATTACTTGAGACTGTATATTTGTCTATTAAGTTTGCGTTCTTGTCAAAGGTCTTGTAAATTAAATTTCCTGTTGGCTCAAGTTCAAATAGATAAAATAAGTCTTTTTGATTATGTACTAGATAGTATTTATCATTAAGATTATTCATAAAAAGTCCTCCTTTTTTTCATCACATTATAATCATTAATACATATTATGAAAGTAAGTAAGATAATATTAAAATAAGGAGTGAATATATATGGTCGATAGAAGGTTAGATTCTCTACAAGAACTAGATATTGATTGCATTATAGTTGATAAAGTATTTGCTAGCTGTCAACAAAGAGAGTGTTTCCCAGAAGTAGAAGTGTGTATAGATGATGAAACTTTTGGTCGAATTAGATTTAGACCAGGGTTTATTGTGCCTAATACATTAATTGTAACTGATATAGAAGGTCAACCAGATTTTAGAAGAGTAAGATTTACAGTTAGAATACCATTTCTTGTATTAGACCCGAATGGCAATGTAATAGCAGAGGACTTTTTACCAGATGTTTTCAAAGATATAATATTATATATACCTGATGCAAGGGATGAATTTGATTTCAGAATAGTTATTGAGACTCAATCTGTAGTATTAGCTCCACCAGTACAAACTGGCGATACAATAACATTCCCAGTAGGTACATTTATAATAGTTAAGGTTGTAGGTACAGTTCAATTGTTAATTCCTGCATTTGGATATTGTCCAGAACCACCAGAATGTACAGAATTTTCACCAACAGATGTATGTG
Source organism: Tissierellaceae bacterium (assembly GCA_031460505.1). GTDB lineage: Bacteria > Bacillota > Clostridia > Tissierellales > Tissierellaceae > JAAYTL01. The sequence goes on along the minus strand of JAVKTT010000002.1, from coordinate 232,802 downwards.
ACGCATTTGAATATGCTGATTTCCCTGATTTCTTCCCACCTCAATTGCCTTTAGTAAATGGAGACTAAGTAGTAAAATACTACTTCACTAACTTAAGAATGCATAGCGAGTACGCTGTGCATTCTTTTTATGCGTGAAATAAGGCTTAGAGGAGTTTTTCTACTTCTGATAAATTTATTTTTTGAATGTTGACAAGTTTACTAGGGTATACTATAATAAATATTGAAATCCCAGTAATTTACTTGGTATTTAAGAGAGGTGAGTAAATTGAGAATATCCACTAAGGGAAGATACGGTTTGATGGCGATCTTTGAGTTGGCCTTAGAATATGGTAAAGGACCAATTCCTTTAAATAATATTGCAGAAGAACAGGGACTTTCGGAATCCTATTTGGAACAACTTTTCTCAACCCTTAGAAAAGATGGTTTAATAAAAAGTGTAAGAGGTGCTCAAGGTGGTTATATGCTAGCTAATGAGCCTTCTATGATAACTGTAGGACAGATTTTAAGGTCTTTAGAAGGAGATATGGCTCCAGCTGAATGTGCAGGAGATGATCCAACTATTGATTGTTCTAAGGAAGATGGATGTGCAACTAAATTAGTCTTGGTTAAAATAAAAGATAGTATTGATAAAGTTATTGATAATATTTCTTTACAAGACATGATAGATAAAATGGAATGTGAAGACGTACTAGATTAGGAGGATAAAAATGTCAAAATATATTTATATGGATAATGCTGCAACTACACCAGTTAAGAAGGAAGTTTTAGAGGAAATGCTACCATACTTCTCAGAACATTATGGTAATCCTTCATCTGTTTATTCACTTGGTTCAAACTCAAAGGTAGCAGTTGAGAAGGCAAGAGAGCAAGTTGCAAGCGCATTGGGAGCAGATAAAAGTGAAATATTTTTTACGGCAGGTGGATCAGAGTCTGATAACTGGGCTATAAAAGGTATTGCATATAAACATAGAAATAAGGGTAATCATATAATAACTACAAAAATTGAACATCATGCTGTACTTCATACATGCGAATACTTAGAAAAACAAGGATTTGAGGTTACTTATCTAGATGTTGATAGTGATGGATTAATTAATTTAGACGATTTAAAAAATGCAATTAAGGATACAACTATATTAATAACAATAATGTTTGCAAACAATGAAATAGGAACAATCCAACCTATTAAAGAAATTGGTCAAATTGCAAAAGATAATAATGTTTTATTCCATACTGATGCTGTTCAAGCTATTGGAAGTATTAAGATAGACGTTAATGAATTAAATATAGATTTATTATCAATGTCAGCCCATAAATTCTTTGGACCTAAAGGTATTGGAGCTCTATATATAAGAAAAGGAGTTAGACTTGATAATCTAATTTCCGGTGGCGGTCAAGAAAGAGGTAAAAGAGCTGGTACTGAGAATCTTGCCAGCATAGTGGGTATGGGTAAAGCTGTAGAATTAGCTTATGAAAATCTTGAAGAACATAATGAAAAATTGTCTGCTTTAAGAGATTACTTAATTGAAAAGGTAGAGAAAAGTTTTGATTATGTAAGACTTAATGGACACAGAACTAAGAGATTACCAGGTAATGTGAATTTCTCCTTTGAGTTCATTGAAGGTGAATCATTATTACTGATGTTAGACATGAATGGTATCGCAGCTTCAAGTGGATCAGCATGTACATCTGGGGCATTGGACCCTTCACATGTACTTCTTGCTATAGGATTAAGTCATGAAATTGCACATGGTTCTTTAAGAATGAGTCTAAGTGAATTTAATACTAAAGAAGAAATAGATTTTGTAGTTGAAAAATTAGTTGGTATAGTTGATAGATTAAGACAGATGTCACCGCTATACGAAAATATTAAGGGGGCAAATTAATATGTATACAGAAAAAGTTATGGATCATTTCATGAATCCTAGAAATGTTGGAGAAATTCAAGATGCGGATGGCGTTGGTGAAGTTGGTAATGCTAAATGTGGGGATATAATGAAGATGTATCTAAAAATAGATAATGATGTTATTGAAGATGTCAAATTCAAAACATTTGGATGCGGTTCTGCAATTGCATCATCAAGTATGGCTACAGAGTTAATTAAAGGAAAGACTATAAACGAGGCATTAGAAGTAACAAATAAAGCGGTTGCTGAAGCTTTAGATGGACTTCCACCGATAAAAATGCATTGTTCTGTATTAGCAGAGCAAGCTATTAAATCTGCTCTATTAGACTATTCTAAAAAGAATAATGTAGAAATCCAAGGATTAGAAGATGTAGATTTTGACGACGAACATCTACATGATATTGAAGAAAATTAATATTGACCTATAGGCAGCTTGTTGCTGCCTATAAATATATTTGGGGTGAGAAAGTGATCATATCTAGAATTCCTGATTTTGTTCTTAAAGCAAATTTTGTTCTACTTATGGTATTATTAACACTGATTATCTATTACTTAATTAATATAGGTAATAATCATGTAGGTAACAATAAAAAGATAGTTTTCAACAATAAAAAGGTATTAATAGTTTTATTGACTATTGTAGCTCTTTATTCACTAACTATGCTATTGAGAAAGTATTCATTTCTATCAGATATTCTTATAACAGTTATTGCATCTGTTATTATTGCCTATGCACTAAATCCGATTATTGATAAATTAGAGCGAAAAAAAATCAGTAGATTCCATGGTGTTATAATTGTATATCTATCAATTGTTGCAATTATAATTATATTGGCTTTAACAGTTATACCAAGTTCAGGAAAAGAGATCAGAAGATTGGTTTCTAATCTACCTATATATTTTGATCAATTATCACAAATTATAGATAGCTTCTACACTAAATATTATTCTACACTAGGCGGATTACCCCCAGTTTTTCAAGGTATTGAAAATATAGTAATGGATAATATTGTAAAACTTGAGACCTTAATAGGGGATTATTTGACCATCTTTGTTGGTGGGATAATATCAGTTGCCTCCAAAGTGGTAAGCATTGTATTAACGCCTATATTAGTTTTATATTTTTTAGTTGATAAGGATTATTTTAAAAATGTGATAAAAAAACTATTACCTAAGAAACAACGTGAAGATATTTTATATTTATCAACAATTATAGATACTTCTTTAAAACAGTTTATAAAAGGACGACTATTGATGTCCTTATATGCAGGTGTTGTGACAACTATCATGCTTTTAATATTAGATGTAGAATTTCCATTTGTAATTGGGTTTATAACTGGATTAGCTGATATCGTTCCGTACATAGGACCATTCTTAGGTTATTTACCTGCCGTATTCTTTGCGTCAATTTCAAGTCCCATTAAAGCTATATGGGTTTCAGTACTTTGGGTATTAATACAATGGTCAGAAAACAATTTAGTCGCACCTAAGGTCATAGGAGAGAATATGGGCATGCATCCTATGATTATATTATTATCCATTATTATTGGTGGTGGAGTATTTGGTGTATTTGGAATGATTCTATCTGTTCCAGTAGTAGCTATTTTTAGAATCGTCATCAAGTATATGATAGATAAAAGAAGAAAGGTATAATTGACAAATCATTGCAATTATTCTATAATCCAAATATATGAATGTTGGTCTCCTCCTAAAGGGAGGAGTTTTTTATAACGAATAGGAAAGTTCTATCATATTTCTTTTTATAAGAAATAGAACTTTTCGTATATGAGTTTCAAAAAAGGCTACATTTAACGCTTTTGGAAGCCTTTTTTATAAGGAATAAATAAGTTTTCACATTATATTGAGAGGTGTATTTATGAAACAACTAGGATTGCATGAGATAAGAAAAGAATATTTAGAGTTTTTTAAAGAAAAAGAGCATTTAGTTGTACCAAGTTTTTCACTAATTCCTAAAAATGATAAATCTTTATTACTTGTTGGAGCGGGAATGGCACCACTGAAAAAATATTTTACTGGAGAACTAGTTCCTCCAAAAAACCGTATGTCTACATGTCAAAAATGTATTAGAACTGGAGATATTGACAATGTAGGGAAAACGGATAGACATGCGACTTTCTTTGAAATGTTAGGTAACTTTTCATTTGGTGATTATTTTAAGAAGGAAGCAATTGAATGGGCTTGGGAGTTTTTAACAGAAAGATTAGAAATTTCTAAAGATGTTCTATGGGCTTCTATATATGAAGATGATGATGAGGCTTATGAACTTTGGAATAAGCACATTGGTTTACCAGGAAACAGAATAGTTAGACTAGGTAAAGAAGATAATTTCTGGGAGCTTGAAGTAGGACCTTCAGGACCTTGCTCAGAAATATATATTGATAGAGGAATTGAATACGGTTGTGGTTCTGAAGATTGCAAGCCTGGTTGTGAATGTGATAGGTTTTTAGAGGTTTGGAACTTAGTATTTACTCAATTTGATAAGGATGAAAAAGGTGTATATCATCCACTTGCACATCCAAATATTGATACTGGTATGGGACTTGAAAGAATAGCTACCATATTGGAAGGTGCAAACAATATTTTTGAAGTTAAAGAAGTACAAAAAATAATTCACAAAATTGAATCAATAAGCAATTATAAATATGGTACAGATAAAGAAAAAGATGTTTCTATTAGAGTTATTACTGATCACAGTAGAGCTATGACTTTTTTAGTATCTGACGGAGTATTGCCAAGTAATGAAGGTAGGGGCTATGTATTAAGAAGACTTATCAGAAGAGCTGCTCGTCATGGAAAATTACTTGGAATTCAAGGTGAATTTTTAAATGATATAGTAAATACAGTAATTGAGTCATGGAAAGTTGAGTATAAGGATCTAGAAGATAGAAAAGAACAAATCAACAAAATAATAAAAGCTGAAGAAGATAAATTCCAAGAAACTATTGATCAAGGAATTGATATTTTGGAATCATATATAAATGAAATGGTTAATAATGATGAAAACACATTAAGTGGTGATAAAGCTTTTAAATTATACGATACATTCGGATTCCCACTAGATTTAACAAAAGAAATCCTTGAGGAAAGATCATTTAATGTTGATGAAGATGGATTTAATGAGAAGATGGAAGAACAAAAAGAGAGAGCTAGAAATGCACGAGTAGATAGTGATAATAGTGGTTGGGGAGACAAAGAAAATCTTGATATTTTCAACGAGTTAGATTCAGAATTTATGGGATATGAATTTACTGAATATACATCAAATATCACTAGTCTAATTAGGGACAATCAAGAAGTTGAAGAATTACATGAAGGTGAAGAGGGTATAATAGTTCTTGATGAAACGCCTTTCTATGGTGAATCAGGTGGTCAAGTTGGGGATACTGGAATCATAGAAAATGATAAATTTAGAGCTGAAGTTAAGGATACTCAACATGTAAATGATTCAATAGTTCACTATGTGAATATCCTCGAAGGAAGTGCAAAAGTCAACTCACCAGTTTCTGCTGCGGTTGATAATCTAAGAAGGGATTCATTAAGAAGAAATCACTCTGCTACTCATTTACTTCATAAAGCTTTAAAAGAAGTATTAGGAGATCATGTAAACCAAGCAGGTTCAATCGTTCTACCAAATAGACTTAGATTCGATTTTACTCATTATGAAGGTATTTCTAAAGAGGACCTTTCGAAGATAGAAAAGAAAGTCAATGATAAGATTCTAGAAGGCATGGAAGTTAAGACATCTGTACTTTCAATTGATGAAGCTCAAAAAACTGGTGCAATCGGATTGTTTGAAGATAAATATGGTGACGAAGTAAGAATTGTTAGTATGGGTGACTATTCAAAGGAATTATGTGGTGGAACTCACGTAAAAAATACATCTAATATTGGATTGTTTAAAATATTATCAGAAGGCGGTATTGCTTCAGGTGTTAGAAGAATTGAAGCCATTACTGGTATTAGTGTCTATGAATATCTAAATGAATTAGATAATGAAATAGATAATATTAGTCATGCATTAAAGGCGAATAGAAACAACATATTAGAAAAAGCACAATCCTTAACTGACGAAATTAAATCTAAAGATAAAGAAATAGAAGAGCTAAAAAGAAAACTAGCTTCAGATATATCACAGGATATTATTAATTCTGCAAAAGAAATTAATGGTATAAAGACTATTGCTTATAAAGTGGAGAATATGGATATTGATAGTCTTAGAAACTTAGGCGATGAAATAAGAGACAAGATAAAATCAGGTGTTGTAGTTCTAGCTTCTATTAATAATGATAAGATTACTTTCTTAGCTATGGCCACAAAAGATTTAAATAAGGAAGGTATCTCTGCAGGTAATATCGTAAGAGAAGTGGCTAAAGTTACAGGTGGTAATGGAGGCGGAAGGCCTGATATGGCTCAGGCTGGTGGTAAAGATATTACAAAAGTTGATGAAGCTTTATCAATAGTACCTGAATTAGTCAAAAATCAATTAAAATAATTTAATTGAAAATTAATATACACTATATCTATTTATGGTATAATTTGTATATGGGGGTGTTATTATGAGTATGGATTTTAATGAAACTATGATGTTTAAATCACCAAAAGACAATACTTTAAATACAAAAGATGTATTGTTTCAAGTACATGAAGCATTAAAGGATAAGGGATACGACCCCATCAATCAAATAATAGGTTATATTTTATCCGGAGATCCAACTTACATTACAAGTCATAACAATGCTAGAAGTTTGATTAGACAAATCGAACGAGATGAATTATTAGGAGAAATATTAAAAGAATATTTATCAATTGAAAAATAATTATTTAAGAATTTGTAGGACGGTTTAATAGAGACTTTTATCCTGTTTACTTTTTAATAGTCTCAATTTTTACCGTCCTGTTTCTTATGTACATTTAGGAAGTGGAATTATGGATAGAGTTAAATTAGGAAATACTGATATAGAGGTATCTAGATTATGTTTTGGTTCCCTTACTATGACTCCTTTCCAAGCAAATTTATCTATAAAGGAAGGCGCATATTTAATAGAATATGCATTTAATAAAGGGATTAACTTTTTAGATACAGCGGAAATATATGATAATTATGGATATATTAAGGAAGCCTTAAAAGGCATCAAAAGAGAAGATTATGTTTTGACAACAAAAACCTATGCATATACTAAAGATATGGCTAAGGAAAGTTTAGAAACTGCTTTAAAAGAAGTAGGAACTGATTACATAGATATATTTTTATTGCATGAACAAGAAAGCAAGTATACAGTTAAAGGTCATTATGAAGCAATAGAGTACTTTATAAATGCTAAAAATGAAGGCAAAATAAGAAGTTTTGGTATATCTACCCATAGGATTTCAGGTGTAGCGGCAGCAAAGGAGTACAAGGAAATAGAAATCGTACATCCAATAGTTAATAAAAATGGAATTGGAATTCATGATGGAAGTATTGAAGAAATGTTAAAAGAAATAAATGATGTACATAATATGGGTAAAGGTATATATGCTATGAAACCTTTAGGTGGTGGCCATCTTATTAAAGATGTTGAAAATGCTTTTAATTTTGTTAAGAATATCCCATATATTGATTCTATAGCTATAGGTATGCAATCAGTAGATGAGATAGATGCAAATATCTACCTATTAGAAAATGAATACATACCGCATGATACTAAGTCAAAAATAGATAAAAAGAATAGAAAACTGATAGTTGCAGATTACTGTATTGGATGTGGCAACTGTCAAAAAAGATGTAAACAAAAAGGTATTAAGCTAATAGATAGTCTGGCTGTACCAAATGACAATTGTATTTTATGTGGATATTGTGCAACTGTTTGTCCAGAATTTTGTATTAAAGTTATTTAAAGAATTGGAGAGTAAAATGGAAAGAGTAATGGGATTAGACGTAGGAGATAAAACTATAGGAGTAGCTTTAAGTGATCCATTGGGGATTACTGCACAAGGAATTACTACTATTATAAGAGAGAGCAATAAGAAGGATTATGAGGCTATCGAAGAATTGATTAATGAATACAGCTTAAAGAAAGTTGTAGTTGGCCTACCTAAAAATATGAATAATACAATAGGACCTCAAAGTGAAAAGGTCATAAAGTTTGCTGAAAAGATTAAGAATAAATTTAAAGTAGAAGTTATATATATAGATGAAAGAATGACAACAATGTCTGCAGAGCGTATTCTTATAGAAGGTAATGTAAGACGTGAAAATAGAAAGAAATATATAGATAAAGTTGCTGCTACCTATATACTTCAAGCATATTTAGATAGTACAAGGAGGGATTTTTAATTGGATGAAAGACATTTATTTTATGATGAATTAGGTAATGAAGTTGAGTTTATTGTTAAAGCTAAATTCACTTTAGATGATAGTGATTATGTAGCTATGTTACCTGCAGATAATATTGAATCATATACTTATATTCTTAGAGTCGAAGTAGATGATAATGGCAATGAATATCTAGTAGGTATAGATGATGACGAGTTATTGGACGCTCAAAAGACCTATGAAGAGCTTATGAAAGAAAAATTACAATAGTTGACAATTTAGTTTAACTAGGATAAGATAAAACAATAGAAATGAACGGGTGAATGTAGTGAAAAATGACTTAGATAATTTTAAAAATAGCTTAAGAAAAGAAGGTTATAAGCTAACTTATCAAAGAGAAGCTATATTGGAAGCTATTATTAAGAATCGTGATGAACACTTAAGTAGTGAAGAAATTTACAATATTGTTTCTAAGGATTACCCTGAAATTGGGATTGCTACAGTTTACAGAACTATGCAATTATTTGAAAAATTGAAAATTGTGTATAAATTAAATTTTGATGATGGATTTAGTAGGTATGAGCTAAATCTAGGGACGGGGAATCACCATCATCATCATTTAATATGCCTTAAATGCGGAAAGGTAATGGAGGTAAAATTAGATCTTTTAGATTCTTTAGAAAAAGAAATTGAGAACGATGGAAAATTTACCATTATAGATCACAATGTACAATTTTATGGATATTGCAATGAATGTAAATAATAAAACCCTTTGGGTTTTTTTCTATTGTTAGAATTAAATATAAAAAAATTAGAATACTAAGGTTAAGAGGATAACAAGGAGAGATGGAATGAGTAAAGAAAGCAAATTAAAAATAATCCCCCTGGGAGGAATGGGGGAAGTTGGTAAGAATATTACTGTAATAGAATATAAAGACGATATAATATTAATTGACTGTGGTATGACATTTCCGGAAGACGAGATGTTAGGAGTAGATGTAGTTATACCTGATATAACTTATTTAATTAAGAATAAAGATAAAATAAAAGGTTTATTCTTAACTCATGGACACGAAGATCATATTGGTGCAATCCCTTATGTTTTAAAGAAAGTGAATTTTCCTATTTATGGAACTAAGCTTACTTTAGCATTGTTGGAGAACAAATTAAAAGAACATAAACTTGGTCAAGTTAGTTTAAATGTAGTTAAACATGGAGATATCATTAAAGCAGGTAGATTCAATGTTGAATTTATAAGAACTGGCCACAGTATACCTGATAGCTCCGCAATAGCTATACACACACCAGTTGGAACGGTTGTTCATACTGGAGACTTCAAAATTGATTTTACACCTATATCAGGTGATGTCACAGACTTACACAAATTCGCTGAACTGGGTAATAAAGGTGTACTTTGTTTAATTTCAGATAGTACTAATGCAGAGAGACCAGGATTTACTATGAGTGAAAGAACTGTTGGAGATACATTTAGAGATATATTCTCCAGGTCTAAAGGAAGAATCATAGTAGCGACTTTTGCGTCAAATGTTCATAGAGTTCAACAGATAATCAATGCTGCTGAATTAAATAACAGAAAGATAGTTTTATCAGGCCGTTCCATGGTAAATACTACTACTGTTGCAAATGAATTAGGATATCTTGATATACAAGATGGTACATTGATAGATATCAATGATATGGATAAGTATAGAAATGATGAACTTGTTTTAATCACTACAGGATCCCAAGGGGAACCAATGTCTGCATTGACAAGAATTGCTTTTGGTGAGCATAGAAAAATCAGTTTGATGCCAGATGATTTAGTTATTTTATCAGCTTCTCCAATACCTGGTAATGAAAAGACTATATCAAGAGTAATCAATAGATTGATTGAAACTGGTACAGAAGTTATATATGAATCATTGGCTGAAGTCCATGTATCTGGTCACGCTAGACAAGAAGAATTAAAATTAATTCATACTCTGGTTAAACCTAAATTCTTTATACCAGGACATGGAGAATATAGACACTTAAAGGCAAATGCCTTAATAGCAAAGTCTTTAGGCATGGATGAAGATAATATATTTATATTAGAGAATGGTAATTGTGTTGAATTTACTAAAACAAAAGCCAATAGAGGGCCTTCCGTTACAGCTGGTAATATCTTAGTAGATGGTCTTGGAGTTGGAGATGTTGGTAATATAGTACTAAGAGATAGAAAACATCTTTCAGAAGATGGTTTAATAGTAGTTGTTGTCACAATGAGCAAACAAGATGGTACTGTTATAGCAGGTCCTGATATTATATCTAGAGGATTTGTGTATGTAAGAGAATCTGAGGATTTAATTGAAGACTCTAGAAATGTAGTTAAAAAGGTTTTAGAAGAATGTGAAAAGAAAAAAATAACTGATTGGGCAACTCTTAAGTATAATATTAGAGACGCGTTGAGAAGTCATCTATATCAAAAGATTCAAAGAAATCCAATGATATTGCCTATTATCATGGAAGTATAATAAATTACCCTGGCATAAATATGCCAGGGATTTACTTTGTTATATTTGATAATAATGATATAATAATTAGAGTAAATAGTAATAATTAATTGGAGGGAAAACATGAATGTAAAATATATGACCAAAGCAAGTTTAATTGCTGCTATTTATATAGTATTGGTACTTGTGCAGATTTTGCCTTTTCCACTTGCAACTTTAACCTTTGGCCCTATTCAATTAAGACTAGCTGAAGGGTTGGTTCTACTGCCTTTAGTTGAAGCAGCAGCAATTCCTGGGGTTTTTGTAGGATGTTTACTATCCAACCTTTTACTGGCTTCGTATTCAGGATTTGGTTTAGTTGATATAATAGGTGGAAGTTTAGTTACACTCGTAGCTGCAATTCTTACATCTAAAATGAAGAATAAAATATCAGGTATGATTCCACCAGTGATATTAAACGGATTAATTGTATCTATCTGGGTATCATATTTCACAAAGGTGCCTTATCTATATACTTTTTTAGGCATCGCAGGTGGAGAACTTGTTTCAGTAGCCTTATTTGGTAGTTTGTTTTTATATGTTTACGAAAAGGCAACAAATTTTAGAGAGTATTGATTATACATAAATTTATAGTATATATCGAGGTGGTATAATAAATGGAAAAAACAAAATCAAAGAAATTTAAAGGTTTTAAAGTTTTGTTAATTCTTTTCATATTAGGAATGGCTGTTGGTATAGGCTTCAGTTATTTCAATAAAAGCTTAGGACCTGTGTCTTTAACGGATAATAAAGATATAACTGTTGAAGTTTTAGCAGGTAGCTCTACTGATATAATTGCAAAACAACTTTATGAAAATAATTTGATTCATAATGAATTAATTTTCAAAGTAAAAGTAAAAGAATTAGGAGTAGGTAGCTCTCTTAAAGCAGGTAAGTATACACTAAATAAATCTATGGATATTGTAGAGATAATTGAAACCCTAAATAAAGGAGTTAAATCTGGGAATACTGCTAGGTTTACTATTCCTGAAGGATATGAATTAGAGCAAGTAGCAAATAAACTCTCAAATGAAGGTATAGTTGATTATACTAGATTTATGGAGTTATCAAGTGATAAATCTAATTTTCAAGATAAATTTGAATTTTTGAATGAGTTAGATGAAGGACAATCTTTAGAAGGATTTTTATTTCCTTCAACATATGAGATATTTACAGGATCCAGTGAAAAGGAAATTATAGATAAGATGTTAGCTGAATTTGAAAAAGTATACGAATCAGAAATTAAATCAAAATTAGACGAGTTTGACTTTACACTGAACGAAGCAGTTACCCTAGCCTCTATAGTGGAAAGGGAAGGGAAGCTAGATAGTGAACGACCTATAATGTCAGGAGTGTTTCATAACAGACTTGATATAGGGATGAGTTTACAATCCTGTGCAACTGTACAGTATATATTAGGTGAACGTAAAGAGGTTTTAACAACTCAAGAAACACAAATTCAATCACCATATAATACTTATATCAATCAAGGATTACCACCAGGACCTATTGCATCTCCTGGAAAGGCATCCTTAGTAGCTGCCGTGAATCCAGCAGATGTTGATTATCTATTTTTTGTATTAACAGGCTCAGATGGAAGTCACACATTCACAAAGACTTATAATGAACATTTAAAAGCAAAGCCTAATAATTAATAAAGTAGGGAGACTTAAATTGACAAATATAAATGAAGAATATATAGATGAATATTTAAGGGAATTAGTTCCTAAGAATAAGGATTTTTTAGTAAAAATGGAAGAATACGCAGAGAATAATCATGTACCTATAGTACAACCTGAAGTTGCTCAATTGATGAAGGTTTTATTAAGGGCTAATAAACCCAAAACTATATTAGAGATAGGGACAGCCATAGGTTATTCTGCATTGGTAATGTCTGATACACTAGACGGTAACTGTAAAATCACCACCATTGAGAGACGAGAAGATATGATTGAATTAGCCGAAAAATTCATTTCTGACACTGATTATAAGGATAATATTAAAATTATACATGGAGATGCTAATGAAGTATTAGATAATATATCTGATAAATATGATATGATATTTATGGATGCGGCCAAGGGTCAATATATGGAATTTTTTAATAAAAGCATAGACCTTCTAAATCCTGGTGGAATGATTATCGCAGATAATGTATTATTTAGGGGTATGGTTGCATCTGATGAATTAGTAATTAGAAGGAAGATTACAATAGTTAAGCGATTAAGGAAATTTTTAAAACATATAAATGAAGTTGAAGGATTTACTTCTGCAGTTATTCCTATAGGAGATGGAGTAGCTTTAATATATAGGGAGGTTTAAAATGAGAAAAATAGAATTATTGGCACCAGCAGGTGATTTAGAAAAGTTAAAGATGGCAATTATATATGGAGCAGATGCTGTTTACTTAGGTGGAGAAGCATTTGGCCTTAGAAAAGCATCTAAAAATTTTACTATAGAGAGCATTAGTGAAGGTGTAAAATTTGCACATGAAAGAGGTAAAAAAGTATATGTAACTTTAAATATAATCCCTCATCCTGATGATTTAGAGGGTTTAGAAGAGTATGTTACTAATTTATACAATATAGATGTAGATGCTGTAATAGTATCAGATCCTGGAATGTTTTCAATTATTAATAAGACTGTTCCTGATTTAGAGATTCATATGAGCACACAAGCCAGCATAACAAACTCAGAAACTATAAACTTCTGGCATAATTTAGGTGCTCAAAGAACTGTTCTAGCAAGAGAATTATCATTAAAAGAAATAGAAAAGATTAGAAGTAATATTCCTCAAGACATGGAGTTAGAGACTTTTGTACATGGTGCAATGTGCATTTCATATTCTGGCAGATGTCTACTTAGCAATTATATGACTGGAAGAGATGCAAATATGGGAGATTGTTCCCATGCTTGTAGATATAAGTATTCCCTTGTAGAAGAAAAGAGACCTGGTGAGCATTTTCCAGTATATGAAGACGAAGATGGAACATTTATAATGAATTCTAAGGATCTCTGTATGATTCAGTATATCCCAGAGATGATTAAAGCGGGTATAAACAGTTTTAAAATTGAAGGTAGGGTAAAGAGTTCTTACTATGTAGCTACAGTAATTAGGTCATATAGAATGGCCATAGATGCTTACTATAATGATCCTGATAATTATAAATTCAACGAAGAGCTTTTAGATGAAATTAAGAAAGCCAGTCATAGAGATTTTACAACTGGATTTTATTTTGGAAAACCTAATGAAGATGCACAAGTCTATGATTCAAGCACTTATATTAGAGGATATGATTTTGTAGGAATGGTTCTTGACTATGATGAAGAGACACAAATTGCCACAATAGAACAGCGAAATAGAATGTTTGTAGGCGATGAGATAGAAATCTTCGGGCCTGGTAAAGAACATGTTACACAAAAAATAGAGAGTATGTGGGATGAAAATGGTGAAGAAATTGAAGTAGCTCCACATCCTCAGCAGATAATAAAAATGAAATTAAATTACCCGGTGGAAAAATACTTCTTATTGAGAAAATTTAAAGGGGAGTGATTTCAGTGAAAAAACCTATATTGATTGGTATAACTGGTGGGACAGGCTCAGGCAAATCTACTGTATCAAAAGAGATTTTTAAATTTATTGATGAGGGTGATATAGCAGTAATAGAGCAAGACTCATACTATAAAGATCAAAGTAACTTATCCTTCGAAGAAAGGGTAAAAACAAATTATGATCATCCTTTGGCTTTTGATAATGATTTATTAGTACAACATTTAAAGGACCTAATGGACAGAAAAGCTATCCAAAAGCCTATATATGATTTTGAGAAACATAATAGAAAAAAAGAAACTGAAACAGTGCACCCTAAAGATATAATCATTTTAGAAGGTATTTTAATTTTATCTGAAAAAGAAATTAGAGATTTATTAGATATTAAAATATTTGTTGATACAGATGCAGATGTTAGAGTTATCAGAAGAATTCTAAGAGATATGAAGGATAGAGGAAGAACACTAGATTCAGTTATACTTCAATATATGAACACTGTTAGACCAGCTCATTTACAATTTGTTGAACATACAAAAAGATATGCAGATATTATCATTCCAGAAGGTGGATATAATAAGGTTGCTATTGATTTAATAGTATCAAAAATAAATTCAATACTTAATGAAAATTAGTTTATAGAATACTTCCCATTTTAACTGTTAATAATAAAATGGGAGGTTTTTTTATGGAACAAAATAATAATATATATAAAAAAAGAACTAAAATTATGGGATTTGTTATTTTTGTTATATTTCTTATTTTATTAATTAGATTATATTACCTTCAGTTTGTCAGATCTGAAGAACTCTCATCTGGAGCTTTAAGCCAAAGAGGGAAGGAAATATACATCTCAGCTAAACGAGGAACTATTTTCGATAGAAATAATATACCTTTAACAAATGATGAAAAAATTCCTACTTTAATTGTTCAAAAAAACGAATTATTAGAAGATGAAGAATTTTATAAAAAGGTTCAAAAAAACACATTATTATCTTTAAGAGAATTTTATAGTGTCATTGATTCCGATGAATATCTACTGGCTTTGCCAATGAAAAGTGATTTCTCTATAGAACAAGCAAAGAATAATCTTTTTTTAGTAGACATAGTCAACAGATATAATAAAAGAAATTTACTCTCTCATGTAATTGGATATATAAATAAATCTGAAAATCGTGGTGAATCAGGTATAGAAAAGGTATTTGACGAATACTTAAATATTGATTCTTTAGATTCGTTTATTGTTGAGTATGATAAATCTAGAAAGATTATATTAGACGGTTCATATCATGTTAATCAGGATATAGATCCATATAATCCATCAGGAGTTAAGCTTACAATAGATAAACATATTCAAGAATTAGTAGAAAATATAATCGATGAAGAGAAGATAAAAGGGGCAGTAATAGTAGCTGAAGCTGAAACATCTGATATATTAGCCATAGCTTCTAGGCCCAATTTTGATCAGAATGATATTCACAATTACTTTAATAATAGCAATATGGCTCTTTATAATAAGGCATTACAGGTTGGATACCCACCTGGCTCAATTTATAAGATAGTTGTACTATTGACTGCTCTTGAAATAGACCCAAAAGTGATAAAAGATGAGTATTATTGTGATGGGTTTGCTGATGTTAATGGTATTAAAATAAAATGTAGTGGTAAACACGGGGCTATATCATTAGATGATGGTTTTGCTAAATCATGTAATTCTGTATTTATTCAATTAGCCCAGGATATTGGGACAAATAATATTAATGATATGGCTAAGTTACTTGGTTTTGGTGAAAAAGTAAATATTGGACTTCTTGAAGAAACAGCAGGTAATCTTCCTAAGGGCAATGAATTATTAGGTGCAGCTGTGGGAAATATAGCCATAGGCCAAGGAAATATCGAAGTTACACCACTTCAAATTACTAATATGATGATGACAATAGTAAATCGTGGGATACATAGACCATTAAACCTAATTGAAGGTATTACTAATCAAGAGGGATACATACTTAAAAAGTATAATACTGAAGAAGAAGAGAGAATTATTTCTGAAGAATCCTCAATATTGGTACTAAATATGCTTAGAGAAGTAGTAAATTCTGGAACTGGAAGATATATAGAATTAGAAGATATTGGTGGATGTGGTGGAAAGACTGGCTCTGCTGAGGGAGTACTTTATCAAAAAAATATTATTCATGGATGGTTTACAGGGTTTTATCCATATATAAATCCCAAATATGTAATTACAGTATTTGTAGAAGATGCAGACTCAGGTTCAAGAACTGCTGCTCCAATATTTGAAAAAATTATAAGGGAGATAACCAATAGTCAATCTTCATCCCATGATTTGTCATTCCAAGCCTTCTAGGATTCATATGTTTTTTTAAGTTGTACTAGCACATCTGCCTTCAGTGATACATATACTTAATCATTGGAGGTGGTAAAGTGTATGATAAACTTGTCCTGGTACTAGGGTATATATTAAGACCTTTTGTAATTCTATGTGGTTATATGATAAACTCCAATTCTTTTCCTCAGCCATTAACGAGGGAAGAAGAAGAGAAATATCTAAAACTTTTTTCTGAAGGTGATGAAGAAGCTAGGAGAATCTTAATTGAGAAAAATCTACGATTAGTTGCCCATATAGTAAAAAAATATAATAATACAGGCAAGGATATGGATGATCTTATATCTATAGGTACCATAGGCTTAATAAAAGCTATAGCTACATATGATTCAACTAAAGGCACAAGATTGGCTACATATGCATCAAGATGTATAGATAACGAGATTTTAATGACTATACGATCCAATAAAAAAACAAAAATGGAGTATTCATTGCAAGAACCTATAGGTACAGATAAAGAAGGAAATGAGATTAGTCTTATTGATATATTAGGTACAGATGGTGATGAGGTATTAAATGAAGTTGAATTAAGGATTCAATCTAAAAAATTATATAGATGCATTGAAAGATGTTTAAAAGATAGAGAAAAAGTGATAATTCAACTTAGATATGGTTTAATAGACGGTGAATGTAAAACACAAAGAGAGATCGCAGCAATGCTTGGAATATCAAGATCGTATGTATCGAGAATAGAGACTAGAGCAATTAAAAAACTATTTAGAGAAATGAACAAAAATTAAATTGACTCGGTTCAGTCATTCTGCCCCGAGTCATCTTTCTTTTTATTATCTCATCATATTATTATTTGTATTAGGGGTGATATCTCTAATTAAAGTTCTAATTTCTTCAGCAAATCCTTCAATTGGATTTCCTTGTAAGATACTATTTGACATAGTTCTGATTCTACCAGTCATATTTGGGTCTGTAGTTATTGAAACGTTGTCAACGTTGACTGTATCTTTAACTATGCCTCTAATCTTTTGTCTAAGAGCATTAGTCATTGTTCCTTGGGTATTACCTCTTAGAGAACATCCAACTAAAGCTGTATCTTCTGTAATTACTACAGATGCTTTATCTACCTCTGGCAAATCAGCTATCTTAGTAGCTACTTCATTTGCTCTAGTAGCCATGTTACCAAAGTTAGTACCAGTTTGATTTGATCTAGTCATACCGTTGTTTAAATTATTGTTATTTAGGTTGTTATTTCCTAAATTATTATTGTCAAATCCATTGTTTAGACCAGTATCAAATCCATCATTTAAACCAGTATTAAATCTATCGGTACCATTGGTACCATCCATTCTGTCTCCAATCCTTGTTTGTGTAGTTAGTCTATTGTTTCTATTCATACCAGTGTCATTTGTATTATCAGCTGGTGTACATCCAACTACTACAAGGGATAGAACTAACAACATTAAAGCTAATAAACTTATTTTATTTATTTTCAAATTATCCACCTCCTATAAATAGTCTTACACTTTAACAAGAATTTATTTGGACTAATTTTTAATCAAATTGTATAAAGTAACCAAATATAGTCATAACAGATATTATCATAAATGATAACATTCCAAACTAGATGTTTTGTAGTATAATTACATATATGATGTGGAATTAATTAAATAATTTTACATTATTTTGATTATTTTTCAATAAAAAGAAGGAATTTTTATAATGATGTAGAATACAAATACTTAAGATTTATACTAAGAGGATGATTATATGCAAAGATCGCATTTAAAGCTTGGAGAACTATTACTATATGCAGGAAAGATAAGCAACGAGCAATTTGAAGAAGCAATAGTAGAACAGAAGAATTCTGATAATAAATTAGGAGAAATTTTAGTTGAAAAAGGCTGGGTTACAGCTGGGGATATAGTTGAAGCATTAGAGTATCAATTAGGGTTTCCAAGAGTTGATTTAAGTAAATTTGATATCAATGATAATGTAGTCACATTGATACCAGAAAGCATTGCTAGAAAATATAAGGTAATTGCAATAGACAAAAAAGGTGATAAATTAGTCGTTGCTATGGTAGATCCTTTGAATTTTTTCGCTTCTGATGATATTAAATTATATACTAAGATGGATTTGCAGCCAGTAGTTGCTACAAATGTTGATATTACAAGATTAATTGATAAGTACTATAGTGGAGAATCTACAAAGAAACTACTTGAAGAGTTTAATGAAATATCATCACCCTTTGAAAGTGATGATATGGAAGATTCAGAGATGCTAGAAGTAACTTCTGCACCTATAGTAAGACTTTTAAACTCAATAATTGAACAAGCTGTTAGAAGTAGGGCATCTGATATTCATATTGAACCAAATCAAGAGGACATTAGAGTTAGGTTTAGGATAGATGGAGACTTAAGAGAAATAATGACTCTCGCTAGAAATAATCTATCCCCAATAGTTACAAGAATTAAGATTATCGGTAAGATGAATATTGCGGAAAAAAGACTACCTCAGGATGGTAGAGTAGAAGGATTAATTAATGATAGAGAAGTAGATATGAGAATATCTTCACTACCTACTGTATATGGTGAAAAGATAGTAATAAGGTTATTAGATAAAAGTAATTTCAATTTCTCAAAAGAGACATTAGGTTTTAGTAAAAAGAATTTACAAATTTTTGATAAGATACTGTCTCAACCCTATGGAATGATTTTAGTTACAGGACCTACAGGAAGTGGTAAATCAACCACATTATATGCAATCTTAAAAGAGTTAAATACAATTCAAAAAAACATTATCACAGTTGAAGACCCTGTAGAATATAAGTTATCAGGGATTAATCAAGTTCAAGTTAATACAAAGGCAGGTTTAACCTTTGCCACAGGGCTTAGATCAATACTACGTCAAGACCCTGATATAATAATGGTAGGAGAGATAAGGGATAGTGAGACAGCAGAAATTGCAATAAGAGCTGCTATTACTGGTCACTTAGTATTGTCCACACTTCATACAAATGATAGTCCATCAACAATTGCTAGACTAGTAGATATGGGTATTGAACCCTATCTAGTTTCATCTGCAGTTATAGGAGTAGTTTCACAAAGATTAGTAAAACAATTGTGTGAAAAGTGTAAAAAACCATATGAAGCAAGTTATTCAGAAAAAACGATGCTTGGATGCAAGGATGATGAAAAACTTACTTTATATAAGCCAATAGGATGTAATGCATGTAATCAAGGTTATAGAGGTAGGACTGCAGTACATGAGCTTATGCCAGTAGATGAAGAGTTAAGAAAATTAATTGATTCTGGAGCAAATATTGACGATATTAGAAATCACGCAGTAGAAAATGGGATGGATACCCTTTTACAAGCAGCAGCTGACCTTGCTCTTAAAGGTATCACTTCTTATGAAGAAGTAATTCGTGTTGGTTTTACATTGGGATAGGAGGGTATATATGAACTTAGTTGAAATTGTGAATCTGGGAACAGAGAAATTAGCATCAGATATACATGTTACAGTAGGGAGACCTATTACACTAAGGATAAATGGTGATTTAGTATCTATAGGGGAAGAGCCTTTAACACCAAGTGAAACAAAATCCTTAGTCTATGAAGCGCTAAATGAAAGATTACTAGCTATATTAGAAGAAAATGGAGAGATAGATTCATCATATTCTAGCCCTGGAGTTGGTAGATATCGTATCAATGCTTTTAAGCAAAGGGGTAGCTATGGTATGGTACTTAGGATAATTCCTTTAACAATTCCTAGTATGGAATGGCTTGGACTACCTGGAGTAGTTACTGATTTGGCTAGACTTCGTAGAGGTATGGTACTTGTAACAGGTCCAACTGGAAGTGGTAAATCTACTACATTGGCATCCATGGTTGACTTAATTAATAGTGAGAGAAACTGCCATATTCTTACATTAGAGGACCCTATAGAATATCTTCATAAGCATCATAAAGCATTAGTAACTCAAAGGGAGGTAGGTAGTGATACATTTAGTTTTGCAAATGCACTAAGAGCTGCCTTAAGACAAGACCCAGATGTTATATTAGTAGGGGAAATGAGGGATTTAGAGACTATATCCATAGCTTTAACTGCAGCAGAAACTGGTCACTTGGTATTTTCAACACTTCATACATCAGGGGCAGCAAAGACTATTGATAGAATCATAGATGTATTTCCACCTCATCAACAACAACAGGTAAGGGTTCAACTGTCTTCAGTTTTACAAGGAATTATATCTCAACAATTACTACCTAAATCTTCAGGCAAAGGAAGAGTAGGTGCATATGAAATAATGATTGCTACACCAGCTATTAGAAATCTAATTCGTGAGGACAAAATACATCAAATAGATACCTCTATACAAACTGGTGCTAGTCACAAAATGCAAACCATGGATAACTCACTAGTAGATCTTTATAGGAAAGGTGCAATATCAAAGGATACTGCTTTGACAAATGCTATCAATAGAGAGCAGATTAAAAAATATATTTTATAGAGGGATACTATGATATATAAATATAAAGCAATAACAAAAAATGGAGAACCAATTGAAGGTTTTTTTGAAGCAAGTAATGAGTCTGATGTGTTAACCATGCTAAAGGGTAACAACTATCTACCTGTATCAGTAGAAAGGGATGTGGGAGCAGATGCTCAGGTTTCTTTGTTTCCAACCAAGGTTAAGAAAAAAGACTTAGCAGTATTTTGTAGACAATTCTACACTATGGTAGATGCAGGTATTGGTATAGTAAAATGTTTTGATATATTGGAGGCCCAGACTAGAAACAAGACTCTAAAAAAAGCAATAGGTGCTATATACGAGGATGTTCAAAAAGGATTTACTATATCTGAAGCAATGAAAAAGCATACAAAGATATTTCCAACCATATTAATAAATATGATTGAAGCTGGTGAAGTCAGCGGTACTTTGGATTCCATACTTGAGAGAATGGCAAATCACTTTGAGCAGGAGAACAAATTAGAGAACAAAATAAAATCATCATTGATTTATCCTATATCACTCATTGTAGTATCTATTGCCGTAGTCATATTTATGTTAGTAGCAGTACTTCCAACATTTGTTGGAATGTTCGAAGGTAGTGGCGTAGCTTTACCATGGCCTACACAATTTGTATTGGATTTAAGTTCTTGGTTACAAAAATACTGGTATATTTTCCTAGGAGTAGTTATAATTATCGTAGGTGGATTTCTATATTTTAGAAGTACAGTAGAAGGTAGGAAATTTATTGATGGATTAAAGATTAAAATACCAGGCATAAGGGTAACTAATGCTAAGATAATTACTTCAAGATTTACGAGAACTTTATCTACACTTATGGCATCGGGGATACCTTTACTACAAGCTTTAGAAGTAGTAGGTAAGGTTCTAAACAATACTGTAGTTCAAGCTAGGCTTATGGATAGCATGGATGGCATAAGAAGGGGAGCATCTCTGTCAAGGGCAGTTAAAGCAATGGAAATATTCCCACCTATGGTAGATTCGATGATAAGCATAGGTGAAGAGTCAGGAGCATTAGATGATATATTGGCAAAAACTGCAGACTTCTATGATGATGAAGTAGAGATGAGCCTTCAAAGGATGACCACACTCATAGAACCTATACTTTTAGTAGGTATGGCAGTGGTTATAGGATTTATAGTAATAGCAATGGCTATGCCTATGTTTGACATGGTCAATACGATTTAATATAGGCTTTAATACATTTAATATATATTAATGCAAATTAAAAAAAAGGAGGATTTTAAAATGTTAAAATGGATTAACAAAAAAAGAAACAAAAAAGGATTTACACTTATTGAATTAGTTGTAGTAATAGCTATACTAGGTATACTAGCAGCTATTGCAGTACCTAGATTAGGTGGATTTAGACAAAATGCAGAGATTTCCGCAGATAACGCATCAGCAGAAACTTTAGCTAAAGCTGCTGAATTATATGTTGCTGCTAATGGAGATGATGGTTTAGCAAAACTTTATACTACTGATTCTGGAGCTTCTACAGATTGGGGTAAAGTATTAGCTCAAGCTGGTTTAATTGAAAATGATGGATACACAGCTCAACAAGATGATAAAGAATTTAATTTATATTATGATGGGAATGAATTTACAGTAAAAGTAGAATAAATAACACCATAACAATCACAGCCAAAAAACTGTAGGGGGGGTTCCCCTACAGTTACAATTCATTTTTGCATTCATGGAGGAAATATGCTACATACTATAAAAAATCAAGAAAACATAAATCTATATACAATTTCATTATTCATGATACTAACCATATTGCCTCTCTTTGATGCTGGGTTTAACAACAATCTACCTATGTATATGCTTCTATTTGCTTTAGTTGTACTTTTCATCAAGAATAATATATATAGGGATGAGATAAATCTTAGCATTAAATCACCATTGCTATGGTATTCATTATATCTAATCTGGTGTGGTATAAGCTTTATCTGGTCTATATACTACATAAGAACAGTGATGGAACTATTTGAGCTATTATTATATGGTGCTATTTTTTTCATTACATTACAGTTAAATGATGAAGATAACGATAAAGTTATTTCAGTGGTTCTTTTAATAGGAAGTGGTATAGCTTTACTTGGTATATTAGAATACATATTTATCACAAATAGTAGAATAGTCTCTACTTTTACAAATCCAAATCCATTTGGTACTTATCTTTTAATACTCTTTTTGTTCTCTTGGGGGACTAGCTTAAACACCAAGAGAAAGAGTTTTTATATTCCAGCCTTTATATTTTTAGTAGCTTTATTATTATCAGGATCAAGAGGCGGATATTTTTCTACAATCATAGGTTTACCTTTTATATTTATCGGTTCAGACAAAAAAGAATTAATACATAAATTTATAAA
Source organism: Tissierellaceae bacterium (assembly GCA_031460505.1). Lineage (GTDB taxonomy): Bacteria > Bacillota > Clostridia > Tissierellales > Tissierellaceae > JAAYTL01. The sequence goes on along the minus strand of JAVKTT010000002.1, from coordinate 209,234 downwards.
GACTATTATTTTATTTTTTATAGCCTTAATCACTACAAGAATCATAATGTATATTGCACCAATTGCTCAGGATAATGTGGGTTTAGCTCCAAGTATGGTAGATGCTTTAATAAGAAAGGATACCTTAATAGGCTCATCCTTAGTTGGTAGACTTGAGTTTTGGAAAGTTGCTTGGGAGCTTATAAAAAACAAACCAATTCTAGGATATGGGCAGGGCACATTTTTTTCAGCCTATTATATAGAGTATAGTGGCAATCAATGGTATTCAAGATTTGTACACAATCACTATCTTCAAATCATGGCTGAGACAGGCATCATTGGAATTATATTATTTTTAGGATTTTTACTTTCTATTTTTAGAATATTATATATAAAATTAAAGTCAAAGAATTATTCTACATATTTACCAGGAACTATTGCAGCTATTGTAGGATTTTTGATACATATTGGAGCTGAGTTTAGCTTTAACTTTCCTGGTGCTACTGTTATTTTTTTCTGGCTGCTAGGTATGGCAGTAAAAAACTATAATTTTGAAAAAGACAATAATCGTTTATTTACTATAAATTATAAATTTAAAAATATAATATTGATTTTATTAGTCATTTTGGTACTATACAATTTTACATTTTTTAAGCTATTTAGCTTTGCTACAAAGATCGCACTTAATGGAGATAGGGATAAAGCTTTAGATATAATAGAGTTCTCAAACAAATACTATCCAATCAGTCCGTATGGATATCAATTAGAAGGAGAGTATTATCATTCAATATACAAGGATTCTAAAGATAATGAAGATTTAAATAAAGCAATATCCTTATATGAAAAGGCACTTAATATCGCTTCATTTGATGGTGGTATTCACAATAAGTTGGGAAATCTATATTTAGAAGCTAGTGATTTACCAAAGGCAGAAGAGCATCTAAGATATGGTGCTGATTATGGAGCTTATAATATAAATAGATACATAGATTTAGGATTATTTTATATGAATCAAAATAGATTGGATGATGCACAAAAAGTATTCTTAAAAGGTGCTGATCTAAAAGAATATGCAATAAAAAGTGCCAGCGCTGAAGAGAAGGATAGCATGGTTATCAATGCTCTTACCCTTCATGCTATGCTATATAATATGTATAAGAATGATGGAGATGAGATAAATCTATCTATTCAAATTGAGGAGCTAAATAATATGATGGACAAGTATCCATTTTTAAAAGAGTATTTTAATATGGATAGGTTTATAGATTAGGAGTATATTATGAAATTAATTGTGTTTATATATGGTTTGTTAATAGGATCATTTTTAAATGTATTGATATATAGGATACCTAGAAATGAAAATATAGCTTTTCCAGCTTCTCACTGTCCTAATTGTAATACAAAATTAAAATGGTATGACAATATCCCTCTTTTTAGCTATATTTTTCTAAGGGGAAGATGTAGATATTGCAATGATAAGATTTCATTACAGTATCCTATAATTGAATTTTTAAATGGACTACTCTATCTTATAATGTTAAATCATTATGGATTAAGTATAGATTTTATCTTTTATAGTTTAATTGGTTCTGTATTAATTGCCATAACTATAATTGATTTAAAGGAAATGATAATTCCTGATTCATTGGTTTTAAGCATATTGGCTTTATCTATAATACAAAAGACAATTAATTATTATGTGCATAGCATACCAATGGATATTAAGGAGAGCATACTTGGATTATTGATTGCTGGCGGATTGTTTTTACTTATTGTTATTCTTTCTAAAGGAGGAATGGGTGGAGGAGATGTTACCTTAATTGGTGCATTGGGATTTGTATTGGGTATAAAGTTGGTAATGCTTAATATTTTATTATCCTTTGTTATAGGTGCTATTATATCCATATTTCTGTTGGCTAGTAAGCTAAAAACAAAGAAGGATCCAATTCCATTCGGACCTTTTATTATTCTAAGTTATTTTTTAGTTTTGTTGTATGGACAAGATATTATTGGTTGGTATTTTAATATATTTTTATAAGTACTAGATTTAGAAAGGGGGAATTTCTTTGAAATTGTTTGATAACAAAAAATACGTCTCCATAGATTTAGGTTCAAGGGAGATAAAAGTAATCGAGGGTAAAGCTACTAAGAAGAATATTAATATCCAAAATGCCCATATTGTAAAAATTCCAAATGATATCTACTTTAATGGAATGATTAATAATATGGACCAATTAAGCTATTATCTAAAAACATCTCTTAAGGACAACAAGATTAAAGCTAATGATGCAATATTAGTAATAAATTCTTCAAATATAATTATTAGAGAAATAATTTTACCTAAGGTATCTGATGAACAAATAAAATCTATATTAAGTTATCAAGTCGAAGACTACATACCAATAGAGCCTGAAGATTATGTTTTTCAGTATTTACATCTAGGTTCAGTTTTTGAAGATGGTGTTGAAAAACTAAATATTTCCTTGATTGCCATACCTAAGACTATAGTGGAATCCCACCTTCAATTATTAGATAATATAGGTTTAAAACCCCATGTATTAGACTTTCAAGGAAATGCTATAAATAAACTTTTTAATTATAATAATATGTTTAATGACTCCTATACAAGTAATGGTAAAACTGTTGTATCGGTAGACATGGGATACAGCAGTACAAAGATTAATATTACTTTAGATGGTGTACTAAAAGTATCTAGAGTTATAAGCGCTAGTTTATCTCAAATTATTGTTGAGATACAGAGTCTTTTAGAGATCCATGAGGATGATATTATGAATAGAATTAAGAATCTTGATTTAAACAATGATGAAATTCCTAATAGTATTGAGGACTCTACTATAATTAGTTCACTTAATAATACTCTAAGCTTAATACTTGATGGTGTAGGTATGGTTATAAATTACTACAATACAAGAGATATGGGAAATAGAGTTGATTATATTCTTCTGCAAGGTGGCTTATCTAAAATCAATGGTATTGAAGATAGATTTAGTACTTTCTTTAATACAAGCACATTTAAGTTAAATTCTTTTGATAGAATTAGAACAAATGTGAATATGGGAGAATATTCTAATGCTATAGGCTGCTTAATTAGATCAAATGAGGTGTAAATATGAAAGACCTAAATTTTTTTGAAGCTTATATTGAGAAAAAAGAATTTAAAGCTAATAAGCAATGGATCTTATTTGCTGCAATTGGAGTTATTCTAATCGCCTTGTTATCTAAAGGGATTTATAATCAAGTTATAATATCAAAGCTAAATAAAGAGGTAAGTCAGTTAAAATCCATAGCAGAAGACCCAAATACTCTTGAAAGAGTCAACATAGTTAAGGGAAAGGAAGAAGAGATTAATCGCTTTAAAGAGGAAGTTGACAAGATAAAGAACCTTGATGAAATAATAGAGGGTGAAGATATAATAAATAGTGATTTTCTATACTTAATATCTTCAAGGCTTCCAAAAGACGCATTTCTAACATCTTTAAGCATATCAAATGATGAGATGAATCTTACTGGTATAGCTGAAGATACATGGAGTATTGCTGAATTCAGTAAAGGCCTTGAATATATTGATGAAGTTGATGAAATTTTTATCTCTGATATAAGCCAAGAAAGTGATTTCTATAATTTCAATATCAATGTTATGCTGAAGGGTGTGATTTCAGATGGAGAGTAAAGCAAAAAAAATTAAGACTAAAACACGACCTCTTACCAAAAATGAGAAATTCTTACTTACTGCATTAGGACTTGTTTTAATGTTTTGGGCAACATTCAGATTTGTCTATGAACCCCAAGCTGCTAAGATGGATGAGTTGAAATTAGAGAAGGAACTGTATGATGCTCAAATAGTTGAGCATAACCGTATACTAAAAAATGAAGAGAAGATAAAAGAAGAACTAGAAATTTTAACTGTGGAAAGAGATCAGATATTATCTAACTATTTTCCAGCATTGGACCAAGCTCAGATTTTGTATCTTTTAAATGATTTAATGGCAGATGATAGAGTAGACGTAGATGATATGAGTTTTACTAGACCTGGTACAGAAACTAAAGGTGAAATGGATATTCATAAAATGGACATTAATATACCTTTAAGTGGAAAATATGATGGTGTTTATGATATCGTAGAGGCTATAAATAATAGTCCTAGGAGGATTGTAATCAATAGTCTAAATTTGAATAATGATACTGAAGGTACATTAGCTGGAAATATTAACTTAAAAATATATAGTCTTGAAGGGCTGGCTAAGACTGATAAAGATGTTATTTATGTTGATGTAGCTGAAGATGGAGATACAAAGGCTCCTTTTTCACCATATAGTGGCTTTGTTCAGCCTACAAATGGTAGTGGAGTTACTGATGGAGATACAGGTGAATATAGTGCTGAAACCCCTATTATAGATGGTGAAGTAATTAATAATTCTGGTACTGTTTTACATGAATTTGATAATAGAATGTATGAATTTATCCCTTCTAGTCCAAGAGTAAAGGGTAACACTATACAGTCTACTATTAAGAAGTCAGGTAGATATTCTATGAGACTAGAATATGATATATTGGCTTTGGAAGATGATAATCGTGCTTATGTGAATCTATTAGGTGATGATATTATAATTAAATATCCTCCTAATTCCATAGGAATGTGGGTATATTCATATGGATATTCCCCAGGAACCCTTGGTTTACAATTTAGGGATCAAACAGGTGAAAATTATGAGTTTAGTTTTACAGATGGTATTTCATGGATGGGATGGTCTTATGTAAAGGTTAGTCCTCCACAAGATTTAAAATTATATCCTTTAACTCTGGAAAGACTTTACTTTGAAATTCCGTATGGAAGAGAAGACTATGGAGTATTGTTGATGGATAGGTTAGAGGCATATTATCCTAATAGTACTGGAAGTGAAGATACTGATAGGATTGTTAATGAGTACTATGTAGTACAAGAAGGGGATACTATTTCTGATATATCTAGAAAGGTATATGGAACTCTTGAGTACAAAAACGAGATTATGCAATTAAATGAGATAAAACCAGGTGAAGTTTTGACTGTTGGTAAAGTGCTTGTCTTAAGAAGACACTAAGGGGTGAGATTATGAAAACGAAAAGAATTTTAGCTTATATTTTGCTTTTTGTATTGATTTTTAATACAACTATAGTTTTTGCAGAAGATGGTCTTATAAATAATGGTAGAAGCTTAGGACATACGGATGGATATATTTATGTGTTGTCTAATTATTCATATGGAAACAACATACCAAATCTTACTAATTTTCCTACAAGAACTGCAATTGAATCTAAATATAGTTCTACTCTATTAGGCAAAACTGTAGCCTATAAGGCAGAATTTTATGCTGAATATATTCAAGGATATTTAGATGGATATGAAGAAGGTAGAGCTATTTTAGTTGGTTATGGTGGAGAGTTACCTGGTACAGATGTTAAAGTAAACTATGGTACATCCTTGGGTCAAAGTATAGGTGAAATATATGGCTATAGAGATTACTATAATGATCTGAAAACCAATTGGGCTAAGGCTATTCCTTCAAATAGCAAGATAATTACTTTATTTGATTTAAATAGAGAGACAGCACAATATAGATCAAAGTTTATTAATGATTTTAGAGAAGCATTTAAACTAGCTTATGAGGAAGCTTTTGAATTTGCATTACTAAATGTAAAGGATACCATTATAGGTTCAGCTATAGCTGATGGTAAAGAATTAGGGAACACATTAGGTAGTATATATGGTGAAAAAGACTATTTTGAAGGTAAAACTAATAATTACAAAAGAGATTTACCAACTGATGCTTCTATTATAAAGGATTATACCCTTAATAGATTCCTTGATGATTATAAGATAGGATTTCTAAATGGGTTTAAACTAGGTTATGAAGAAGGATATAATGAAGCATATTATAATTCCTATAAAGAAGCTATTGAATCAGGTACCAATGCTGGACGGATTAAAGGTGAATTGATGGCAACTAAAGATTATATTGAGAATAAGACTATGAGTTGGAGTAGACATAAATCACTTTTATCTGCTATTGAAAATGAATATAGATTAATCTATCTTTCAAATGCATATAGAGGGAGCTTCCTTAATGGATTCTGGACAGGATTTGCAGAAAGTTACGAGGAAGCTTACAAAAGCTTAATTAATGAAAAGTTAAACGAAAAAATTGCTTTTGCTACCATACCTATAGCTGGTGGAATGTTGGTATCAGGTGATAATTCAATATCTGTAGAAATACAAAGTGGTACCTTTTATAATGATATTACCTTAAGCATAGAAAAGGTATTTAATAATAAATATAGAGCTGATGAATCAAGATATATAAAAACATCTGATATCTATAACATCCAGCTATCTAATCATAGTAAAAATCTTGATAATTCCAAGCCAATAACTATTTCAATGGAATACTATGGTAAAGATAATGGGGGCATATATAAATGGGTTAATGGAAAGTGGAGCTATATTAACTCTATTGTTAAAAATGGAAGGATTGAAGCTATTATTAATCCAAATACTTTAAGGTCAGGAGACAATCTATATTGTATATTGATTGATAAAAATTATGTTATATTAACAGATGTTAGAAGTCACTGGGCAAAGGATAAAATAGAAACATTGGTTAGAAGAAACATCATCACTGGCTATACTGACAAGACTTTTAAACCAGATAGAAATATTTCAAGAGCTGAATTTTTAGCACTATTAAGTAGGATGTATAGTTGGAGTTTACCAAATAATACAGATAATATTAAATTGTTTAATGATTATCCATCCTATAAGGATATGGAAAAGGTAATAAGCTATGCAATTAGTTCAGGATATATTAAGGGATACGAAGATAATACTTTTAGACCTAATCAAAACATATCCTACAAAGAAGTGGAGATTATTATGGGAAGAGTTCTTCAGGATCCTAGTTTTAAATGGTATAATACATCTGCAAAGATGTTATATGAAGAACAAGTAAAATCTAGGTCTTATAGTAGTATGAATAATAGAATCACAAGAGCTGAAGTCGCATATATGCTATATATTCTAAATGAATGGAGATATTAATATGACAGCTAAGAAGGGTTATACATTGATAGAAATATTAATAGGTATAGCCCTTTTTTCTATTTTATTTTCAATAGCTATGCCTAATACAAATTATTTTAAAGATATGATGGAGAAACAAGAAATTGTAGAGTTCAAAAAGGATTTGTTGTATGCAAGGAATATGGCTATAGTGGAAAATAGGACATACTTTGTTTATTTTTTTAAAGATCAAAATTCTTATTCTTTAAAATTAAGTGAGACAAGCCCTCCTATAAAAAGCAAGACATTTGGAAGTGGACTCAAGTTAAATAATAATGCTGTAGGTAGTTTTATCTTTAAACCTAGCGGAACTTCAGGAAATAGCAATACGATATACATTAATACAAGAAGAAACGAAAGATATGTTGTTACCATAGCACCTGCGGCCAATAAGATAAATATAGTTCTGGAAGAGGTTGGTGGTAAATTTGAAAAATAGAGGATTTGTCTTTTATGACATATTAATTACTTTGTTTATACTCGGACTAATTACAGTAGTAGCAATTCCTATATTTTCTATGATTTATTCTAACTACATAAAAATAAATGCTAAAACAGAAATGAACTATCTCGGTGAAAGCATATATGAAAATTTATTAAATAAAAATGAGACTTCCAAAACTATAATAGATGATTTAATCTTGAATGATGAAGTTGTTTTAAATGATTTTGGTAGTAGCAATGATAAATATGAGTCTAAAATAGTAAAATTAGATGAAGATGACTATTTTATTGAAGTGTTAATTGTCGTAAAATCTTTGCATAATGGAGGAAATATTTCTGATGTGGAGTTTAAGGGAAGTATACTCAAGTAAAAAAGGATTTAGTCTAATTGGAATGGTGCTATACTTTGGAATTCTATCAATTATCTTGATTACAATGTACTCTTTATTATTTTATACTTCTAATTCTTATAAAATGATAGATACAATAGATATGTCTCTTTTTGAAGGAAGATATGTTGTTGAATATATCAAAGATGAGATTTTGAGCTCAGATAGGATTATTTCAAGCTCCAATTTTGATACACTTGACTTTGATTATCCAAATAATATTGGATTTGTGTCTATGGAGGAAGAGACGGTTTATAATAGTGATGGATCAATTAGTAGAGTTAATTATAACTTTAGAACATATTATCTGAATGAGAATAAATTAATGAGAATGGCTTATAATACAGACAATGACTCTATATATAAATTTGATTCAAAAGCTGGGCATAATCCTATATCTGATGAAGTTCTAGATATTAGTAACACAAATTTAGATTTAGACAATAGCCAAATTAATTTAAGTATAATTGTAGACCAAGGATCCAATCCATTAATCATGGAAACCTCAATTAACATTAGATGTCCAATCCAGTAGATTGTGAGGCTTATACATGAAAAGGACAGGGTCTATTACTATAATGGTATTGTTAATGATGGTTTTTGTGTTTACTGTTAGTATATTTACGATTAATTCATCTGTAACTCAATGGCATATTGTAGAAAACGCTAGAACAAACATTCAGTCAAGGATGACTACAGATGCAAAAATCAATAGTCTTCTAATTAATCATAACAATTTTGAAGATGTTATAATACCAGAAATATATAAGATTATTAGAAAAAATAATCCTCCTTATAAAAGTAGTGATGGGAATAGAGATGGTATACCTGATGGAAGTAAAATAGATTATAACTTTGGGCCACACGTTAAGTCTGCTAATATAAGACTGGAAGCATCTAAAAACACATTTAAAATGGCTTATTTACCCAGTAACTACGATGAAGTTACTAGTATTATACTTAGAATTAATACTGAGTATGAAGGGATTAAAGATACAATAGAGGTTAAAGGTAAAGTAATAAACCAATTATTTGAAATAAAGGAGCCTTTAGTAACAGAGGAAAAGATGATACAACAAAATCTAGTCAATGAATTTAATACATTAATGAATACATTTGAAGATGAAATTTTTAATCATGATTCAAAGGCTACGTCCTCAGTCTCAAAGATAAATATTGAAGGAGAAATACTAATAAATGAAAATAATATAGTTGAAACCTTAGATAATTTTACTAGGAATTATGATTATAAGGCTAAACACCTATTGATAAATGCTAAAGTATCAGATGAGAATATTCCAATCATAACTATAGAAAAAGATAGTGAAAATGCAAGTAAAATCAAAATTAATGGAAATATATATTGCGAAGGTGATCTAATCATAAATAGCCCATTTGAATTAGAAGGAAATTTAATAGTAAATGGTGGAAAGTTGATAATTAATACTGATAGTAAGCCAATTATCAGAGGAAAAGTATTTTACAGGGGAGAAGAAGAATTTAATGTTAATGACATAAACCTTTCAAGTGAAAAGAAATACATTTATAGATATGGTTCCTATTTACCAGGTTTTTTAGATATACAAATTGATGTTATCAAAAGATAAGTAATTGGCAATAATAGAAATTATATAAAGTTTACTCTTGTGGTAAATAATAGATATTGATATAATAGCTAATGAGACAGATAAACTCAATATTGTAGGCAATTGAGAATGGAGGTAAATTAATGATATCAGCAGGAGATATTAGAAAAGGTGTTACTTTTGTATACGACGGAGACGTATATCAGGTAATAGATTTTCAACATGTTAAACCTGGTAAGGGTGCAGCTTTTGTAAGGACAAAGATTAGAAATGTAATGACTGGTGGAACTAAGGATGTTACTTTTAACCCAACAGAAAGATTTGAAAAGGCGAATATTGAAACAAAGGAAATGCAATACTTATATAATGATGGGGAACTATATTATTTTATGGATATAGAAACATATGAGCAATTACCATTAGAAAAAGATGCTGTTGAAGAAGCTATAAAATATCTTAAAGAAAATGATAATGCTACCATTCGTTTCTTCCAAGGTAAAGCATTTGAAGTTCAAGCCCCTAATTTCGTTGAGTTAGAGGTGACTGAAACTGAACCTGGTGTTAAAGGTGATACTGCACAAGGAGCTACAAAACCAGCTACTGTTGAAACTGGCGTTACAATATATGTCCCTTTGTTTGTCAACTTAGGTGATGTAATAAGAATTGACACTAGAACTGGGGAGTATATGTCAAGAGTATAAAAACAATAATAATTAGGAGGGATTACAATGGATTATTTATTTCAAAAAGTATCATATTTACAAGGGTTAGCAGATGGCTTAGGTGTAGATGAAAGTACTAACGAAGGCAAATTACTTGTTCAAATAATTGATGTATTAGGAGAATTTGCTGAAGTATTAGACGAAGTAATCGAAGACCAAAGAGACCTAGAAGAATATGTGAATTTTATTGATGAAGATTTAGCAGATGTAGAAGAAGAAGTTTATGACATAGATGACTATGATGAGTATGATGACGAAGATTTTGACTTTGATTTCTACGATGATTGCTGTGATGATGAAGATTGTGAATGTTATTGTGGAGATGACGACGAAGAATAATTTTATATTTTATAATTTCTTAAAAGCTTAAAACTTACTAGTTTTAAGCTTTTTTTAATGCAAAAAAATATATATAAGTTTTATTTAATGGAATATTTAAATATGGATTTCATAGAATTTATATAAAGGGGGGACAGGTTGTGCAAAGTGAAATAAATATTTTTGACAATGTGTTGGAATATTTAAGTCAAAACATTAGGACGATGCTTAGCTTTATTCCCAACGAAGCAAAATCAAGGGTTGAAGAGATAAGACTTAGAAATGGCTGCCCCTTGAGTATTTACTTAGATGGAAAAGATTACTTTGTTACATTAGATAATCATTTGACTGAGAATATAAGCCATGGATACATTGTCCAAAAGGAAGATATTAATAATTCATTTCAACTGATTACAAATCATTCAATATATGCTTTTTCTGAAGATATAAGAAAGGGTTATATAACTATAACTGGAGGACATAGAGTAGGCATAGGAGGCAAAGTCATATATGACAATAGTGGAATAGAAATGATAAGTTCAATCTCATCTTTAAATGTCAGAATAGCAAGACAAAAAAAGGGAATCTCGGATCACATTATTCCATTTCTATTAGATGAAAATAAAAACATTTACAATACTTTGATAATATCTCCTCCTCAATGTGGCAAAACCACTTTATTAAGAGATCTGATAAGAAACCTAAGTAATGGAGATAGTCAGTTTCGTAGAGGTTTTAAAGTCAGCCTAATAGACGAGAGATCAGAAATTGCAGGTTTGTATAATGGTACTCCACAAATGGAGGTTGGAGTACGTACTGATGTATTAGATGGATGCTTAAAATCAGACGGAATTATGATTGTAATACGTGCATTATCACCAGACATAATAGCTGTAGACGAGATAGGAGGTTCAGAAGATACGACTGCAATTTATGAAGCCTTAAGAGCAGGAATAAAATTGATAGCAACAATTCACGGTAGTGGATTGGGGGATATAAGACACAGGCTAAATCTGAACAGGTTAATAGATGAAAAGATCTTTCAAAGGTTCATAATTTTAGATAGGTCTAGAGGGGTTGGTACAATAAGAAATATACTTGAAGGAGATAGTTTTAGAGATATTTACAAAAGAAAGAGGAGTTTAGATGGCTACTATTAAGATAATTTTCAATTCTTCAATATTAATATTTTCATCTTTATTAGGATACGCATTCGGAAACATATATAGTCAACGTGCTAAGAATTTACTGGATTTACAATACTGTATTCGAGTTTTGGACAGTGAAATAATAAATGGAAATTTACCTCTTCCAGATGCTTTAGAGAATGTCTCTATTAAAGGTAGGGGACAAATTGCAAAATTGTTTAAGGATATAAAAGATGATCTGATAATAAAGAAACGGGAAGATGTTTATTATAGTTTCTTAATAAAAAAAGATGTATTAGGTCGTAAATATGCTTTTAAAACTGATGATATAGAAGTCTTTTTATATCTAGGAAAGGTTCTTGGTAAAACAAATAAAAAGGACCAAAAAAAGAACATGGAGTTCATAATAACCCAGTTGGACAATCTTTATATAGAGGCAAAATCTGAGGAAACAAAGAATACGAAATTATATAGAACATTAGGATTCCTTGTAGGATTAGGGATTGTCATAATATTAATATAGGGAGGATAAATATGGATGTAGATTTAATATTCAAAATAGCGGGTTTAGGAATAGTAACTGCTGTATTACACATTGTTTTATCAAAGGCTGGGAAGGAGGAATATGCGTATTTAACGACTTTAGTAGGGATTGTAATCGTATTAGGTGTAGTCATCAATCTTGTAAGTAGGTTATTTGATAATGTGAAGGTGCTTTTTAATCTATATTGAGGTGATAGAAATGGAGATATTTCAAATAGTTGGCATTGGAATTATTGCTACGATTTTGGTTGCGATTTTAAAAGGTATAAGGTCAGATTTTGCAATATATGTTTCCATAGTCGCTGGAGTTATAATTTTCTCCATGGTTATTAAAGATATTTCATATGTCATCTCAACCATAAGGGATTTATCTAGAAGAGCAGATCTCGAGATAACTTATTTTTCAACAATTTTAAAGATTATTGGTACTGCATATGTAGTAGAATTTGGATCCCAGATCAGCCGTGATGCAGGAGAAAATTCTATAGCAATGAAAATAGAACTGGCTGGTAAGATTATTATTATGACTTTAGCTATTCCAATCCTTTTATCATTGATGGATTTGATTATAAAAATAATTCCCTAAGGATGAAAATATATGAAAAAAATAATTGTTGCTTTATTGATCATATTAATGCTGCCTTCCTATGCATTTTCAGAAGTTGAGATTATTATTGACTCTGTTCTAGAAGAGCAAATAGATAAGATAGTTGATACTGGCGAAATTGATATATTTCTAAAAGAGTTGTTGTCAGAAAATGAGTTTCAGTTTGGTGACAGTGCAAAGGATATAATTCTAAAGGTTATTAAAGGAGAACAAGTTGTAGATGGAAAATCAATAATAGAGAGTATAAGCAAGATCTTCTTTAGTGAGCTTAGGTTTTCGCTTAATTTATTATCTAAAGTTTTGATAATTACATTAATTTCTACAATACTTACAAACTTACAAAATTCTTTTGAAGAATCATCAATAAGTCAACTTGCAAACTACTTTACATATATTTTAATTGGAGTATTAGTTATAGCTAACTTTTCAGAGCTAATGGATATGGCTAAGTCTTCAGTAGGTAGAATGGTAGATTTTATGCAGGTATTACTACCAATATTATTGACACTTTTGGTGGTAACTGGAGGACCAACTGCTAAAATAATGTTTCATCCAATGATCCTAGGAACTGTTAATGTATTAGGAATAATGGTGAATAGCATGATTTTTCCATTAATATATTTTTCATTTATAGTAAGTATTCTATCTAATTTATCCCAAAGGGCTGAATTAGGGAAATTAGCAGATTTAGGCAGACAGATTATCACCTTTATTATAACAGCAACCTTTACAATTTTTATTGGAATATTAACTATATATGGGCTATCAACAAAGATCGATGGACTAAGCATTAGGACTGCAAAATTTGCTGTAGATACCTTTGTACCAATTGTAGGTGGGTTTTTATCTGATGCAGTTGATACAGTTATAGGGTCCTCGGCTATACTTAAAAATGGAATTGGGATTATTGGATTATTGGTTTTAGTGATGATAATTCTCTTACCAATTATAAAGGTTACAGTTCTATTACTTGTGTATTCTATAATAGGTGCTGTTATAGAGCCAATTGCCTCATCAAATATCATAAAATTCTTTGGAGATGCTTCTAAAACACTATTACTTGTATTGATAAGTCTGGTTGCTATTGGGATTATGTTCTTTATAACCATTACAATCACAGTTGATACAGGAAATAATCTTATGATGTTAAGGTAGGTGATAAGGTGAGTATTAGTGAATTTATTTACTCCTGGATTAAGGACCTTGTCCTTTTGTTTATTATTATAACCTTAGTTGATCTAATAATGCCTAAGGGTAGTATGCGAAGATATATAAATTTTGTTGTAGGTTTGTTGATTATATTTACTGTAATAAATCCTTTCATAAATCTTGTCAATGTAGATTTCCAACTAGAAAAGGAGGTGTTTAGAAACATAGATAGCAAGTTTAAATATGATGAAGAAATACTTGATAGACAAGATGAACAGATAGAGTCTATATACAAAGAGAAAATTGCCAGAGAAGTAAAAACATTTGTAGAAGGCAATACAGAATATAAGATATCAATATTAAATGTGGAAATAGATAAAACTGAAGAAAATTTCGGTGCTATTTCTTATCTAGACTTAGTTATCTTAGATCAAGATGTAGAAATGGATGAGAATAACATAAGTGTCCAAGTTAAACCAGTTGTATTAGAGTACAGACCTAAAATAGAAGAAAATGAAAACTTTTTAGATATTAAAGAACTCATTTCAAATAGATATGAAATTGGCAAAGATTTAATAAATGTATCTATTAACAAATTGGAGGATTAATTATGGAAGATCTAATAAAAAAAATTAAGAAACATTTAGAAAACCTTGATAACAAGAAATTTATAGGCAATATATTTATTATCCTTGTCTTGTCAGTAGTTCTTTTGGTTATGTTAAATGGTTATACATCAAATGATAAAAATAAGGATACTACAGTGATAAAGGAGAAATCTAATGAATATAATAATTTAGTGAAGGATGATTATGAGTCTTATATAGAAGATAAGTTATCGGAAATACTGTCTAAACTAAAAGGTGTAGGTAGTGTGGATGTAATGGTTACACTGGAGGATAGTGTGGAAAAGATACCAGCTTCAAATGTAACTACAACTAGAGAAATAACCAATGAGCTTGATGCTCAAGGTGGAACAAGGGAAGTCTCTAGGGAGGATGAAACAATCCAAGTTGTTAATACTTCTAATGATGTTGTAGTGTTAAAAGAAGTAAAACCAAGTATTAAGGGAGTCATAGTAGTAGCTGAGGGAGCTGAAGATGTTGTAGTTTTGGAAACACTATATGAGGCTGTAAAGACTGTGTTAGGTGTAACAGGGAACAAAGTACAAATATTTCCAAGTAAATAGGGGGAGAGAATATGTTTAAAATTAAAAGACCTGCTATTATAGGATTGCTATTAATTCTACTAGTTTTTACAGGTTATTTAAATTATCAATTTACTCAACAGGCTTTAAGGAAGACTTCGCAAGAATACCAAAAATATGAATTATCAGAAATGCAGCAGAACGATATAGGTTCTGACTTTGCCCTAGATGATGAAGATGATATACAAATAGTAGATTCGATCCTGGAGAATGATGGCAATATTAAAGAAGTCATATCATCAAGTAATGAAACTATCAAAGGTGAAATGGATAAAGAAGTAGCTAATTTTGATAGGAATTATTTTGTTGAATATAGACTATCAAGAGACAAGTTAAGAGCCAATTTAATAGATAGACTTTCAAGCATAGTTAATAATGATAAAACAAATGATACGATGAGGACCGAAGCTCAATCTGAAATTATCAATATAGGAAAAATATCTGAAACTGAATTACAAATTGAGGCTCTAATTAAGTCAAAAGGTTTTGATGAAGCTGTGGTATTACTAACAGATGAAGATATAAAGGTTGTAGTATCAGTTGATGAATTAACTGATACTGAAATGGTTAAAATATTAGATATTGTAAGATCAGAAACTGATTTCGATATGGATAATATTAAAATCATAAAAAAACAGTAGAAATATTTGTAAATACGCATCTCCTTTGATATAATAGCTATATAACTTTAGATGCAGGAGGTGTCTTAAATGTCAGAGGAATTTATTAATAATGATGATAATAATGAGTTAAGAGAATATGGAAAAGTAAAAATTTCAGATGATGTAGTTGCAATTATTGCAGGTGTTGCTGCAACTGAAATCCCTGGGGTTACAAGTATGAGCGGTGGAATTACTGGTGGATTTTCTGAAATGTTAGGTATGAAAAACTTGTCTAAAGGGATTAAAGTAGTACTTAATGATAATAATGCAGTTATTGATGTGTTTATAATAGTAGAATATGGTATGAACATTAGTGAAATTGGAAAGAAAGTTCAGAAAAACGTAAAGAGTTCTGTTGAAACAATGACAGAATTAAATGTTATAGAAGTAAATGTAAACATACAAGGTGTTAATATTCCAAAAGAAACTAAGGGAAATGAAGAACAAAAAGTAAAATAAATATATTTGCCCTCTGTCTAATCAGAGGGTTATTTTAAATTCATGGAAGGAGTGTACAAATGAAAATACTTAATAAAGCAGTTTTATTCATTTATTCCATCTTTGTAATTGCGGTATCTTTTGTAATTATGTTTTTACCTCTTAATATAAAGAGCATAATAGGAATCCAGGAAACTGTAAGAATGATTAGATATATGGAGGGTAATTATATTTATACATTGATTGGGGCAATACTTTTAGTGTTAAGTATTACCTATTTATTCTATCTATTTAGGAATAAAGAAAGTATAAGTGAGGGCTCATTTTTAGTACTTAGAAATGATTATGGTGAAATACTGATTTATCAAGATACTATTGTTGGATTGGTAAGTAATGTAGCTCAAAAATTTACAGGAATAAGAAATATTAAATCAAAGGTTACATTTGTAGAAGGGAAAATTAACCTTTCATTAAAGGGCGAATCAAATAATGAAATTAATATTCCGGAAACTTCCATGGACTTACAAATGAAGGTTAAGGAACATGTTGAAAATATTACAGGTGCACAAGTTAGCGATATAAAGATAGAGATTGTAAATGTCGCCCAAACTATTAATAGAGGCTAATAAAGTTGAGGTGTTTTTATTGATTAAGGATACATTAGATGAGATGATTAATTGGATTAGCCAAAATAAATCTAAGTTTTTTGGAGGTTTATTTGGATTCCTGATAGGTATTTTTATAGTCTTTATTGGATTCTTTAAGACATTATTTATAATAATATGCACCGTAATAGGTTATGTAATAGGTAGTTATAATATAAATAAGGAAGATATTAAAGGATTAATTGAAAGAATATTTTCTAATAGATAAATTTATTGTATTTAGACACATAGGAGGATAATTGATGGGAAGAAAAGTAGCTAGAGAAGGAGCTATGAAGTTATTATTTCAAATGGAATTGAATGAAGACTATTCTAACGAAGCTAAGGCTGTTTATTTAGAGAATTTCGATTTTAATGAAATAGAAACTCAATATATTGAAGAGGCATACATCTCTATTATAAATAATAGGGAGAAAATTGATAAATATATTGAAGAGCATTTAGAAGGATGGTCTATATATAGACTTGCTAAGGTAGACTTAGCTGTATTAAGAATTGCTATATATGAAATATTATTTAGGAAGGATATTCCTGTTGAAGTATCCATCAATGAGGCAATTGAGATTGTAAAGAAATATAGTAATTACGACTCTTTTAAATTTATAAATGGTGTTTTAGGCGGATTTGTAAGGAGTTTAGAAGATAAAAAATAAAGGTGAAGATATGAAACCTCTTAAAGTAAGTGAAGTTAACAACTACATAAAACGAATTTTTACTGGGGATATAATTTTATCAAATATTGAAATTGAAGGTGAAATTTCTAACTTTAAAAGACATTACAGTGGGCATCTGTATTTTTCTCTTAAGGATGATAGGGCTAGAATTAGATGTGTTATGTTTAGATCTGATGCTGAAACTATTACTTTAGATTTATCAGAAGGTCAAAAAGTAATTGCTAAAGGGTACGTATCCATTTATGAACAAGGTGGTGACTATCAATTATACGTCAGAGAACTTAAGCATAAAGGAATTGGAGATTTATATGCTTCTTTTGAAGAACTTAAAAAGAAACTTGAAAAAGAAGGTCTATTTAATCAAGAATTTAAGAAAGATATACCAACAATTCCTATGAAAATCGGTATAGTTACCTCATCAACAGGTGCAGCAATAAAAGATATTATTAGTGTTATCAAGAGAAGATTCCCACCATGTGAATTGTTAATATACCCATCTCTTGTTCAAGGGCCTAACGCTCCTAAGGATATAATTCGAGGGCTAAAAAATCTTGATAATAGGGAATATGTGGACTTAATAATCACTGGTAGAGGTGGTGGCTCTATCGAAGAATTATCAGCATTTAATGATGAACAATTAGCTAGGACAATCTTTAGTATGAATAAACCTGTGATTTCTGCTGTAGGTCATGAAACAGATTTCACAATTGCAGATTTCGTAGCTGATTTAAGAGCACCTACTCCTTCTGCTGCAGCAGAATTAGCTGTTCCAAACATTGAATCATTAAATCAGTTATTGGATAGCAAATTTAATCAATTATTGTTTTATTATGAGAATAAATTAGACATAGAATCAAGGAATTTAAATCTTATTAAAAAAGGACTTAAATATAATAATCCTGTATTTAAGCTAAAAAATAATCAACAGCAATTGAACTTATTGTATAAGGAATTGGTACTTAAGATTGAAAGCAAAATAAATTATTATAAAGAGAATACTAAAAACATGGAGAATTGCCTTAAATTATTAAATCCTACTCTATCTTTAGATAGAGGTAATGGAATACTATTAGATAAAGATGGAATGTTGATTAAATCTATAGATGAAGTTTCCATTAATGATGTAATAAGTATTTTAATGAGGGATGGTACTATTACTACCCTAGTAAAAGATGTTTCAAAAGGAGAGGAATATGATGGATGTAAGTAAGTTATCATATGAGGACGCCGTAAAAGAACTAGAAGATATAATTTGTTTTTTAGAGCAGGAAGATTATTCATTAAAGGATGCAATGGATAAATTTAAGAATGGTGTTGAGTTATATAAACATTGTAATACACTGCTTACAAAAGCGGAAGGCGAGATAAAAATCCTATTAGGTGACGATGAGCAAACATTTGAAGAGTTAAACCTCATTAGGGAGGCTGATGAAGATTATTAAAGACGTAATTAATGACACGATAAAGATCATTGATGAAGCATTAGATAAGTATACGAACTATGAATCTACATATCAAAATCAAATATATAAATCAATGAGATATAGTTTATTTAGTGGTGGAAAAAGACTGAGACCAATTATTGCAATTAAAACATTTGAATTGTTCAATGGTGATATTGATAAAGTTCTACCATATGCTGCTGCTATTGAGATGATACATACATATTCACTAATACATGATGATCTACCTGCAATGGATGATGATGATTTTAGAAGGGGAAAGCCAACAAATCATATAGTATTCGGTGAAGCACTAGCGATACTATCAGGAGACGGATTACTAAATCAAGCATTTGAAACCATGTCAAATGACTTATTGAATAATTCTAATTCAATAGAAGATTACAGAAAAAAATCAAGAGTCATATATGAAGTATCTAAATATGCAGGTGTTGAAGGCATGATAGGAGGACAGGTCGTTGATTTATTTGGTACGGCTGAAAATACAGATAGTAGTAAGCTAAGATTTATGTATGAGAAAAAGACTGCAGCTCTTTTTCAAGCTTCTTCAGTAGCGGGTGCTATTTTAGGTGGAGCAAGGGATGAAGAAGTAGAAATACTAAGAGAGTTTTCTTTGCATCTAGGTCTTGCTTTCCAGATTCAAGACGATATCTTAGATTCAGAAGAAGATGCTAGTATTAATAAATTAACTCATTTATCCTTTTATGATATTGAAAAGTCAAAGGAAGATGTAATTCAATACACTAATAAAGCATTTGAATTATTAGATAGATTGTCAGATAAAGATACAGAGTTTTTAAGGAGTTTAACAAACTTGTTAGTATATAGAAAAGAATAAATCAAGGAGTAATAGAGTGAAAAAAAGAGCCGATATTGTTTTATATGAAAAAGGATTAGTTGATTCAAGAGAAAAGGCCAAAAGAATTATAATGGAAGGATCCGTTTTTATTGGTAGTGAAAGGGTATCAAAACCTGGAGAAAATATTGATGAAGAATCAGATATTTATATAAAGGATAATCCAATTAAGTATGTTAGTAGAGGTGGCCATAAGTTAGAAAAGGCCATTAATGACTTTGGTTTAAACTTAGAAAATGCAATAGCAATGGATATTGGTTCGTCTACAGGCGGTTTCACTGATTGTATGCTTAAGGAGAAGGCCTCCAAGGTATATGCTGTTGATGTTGGATATGGGCAGCTTGATTGGGCGCTAAGACAGGATTCTAGAGTAGTAGTAATGGAGAGAACAAATATTAGAAATATTACCAAGGATGATATAGATGATGAACTTGACTTTATTTCCATTGATGTATCATTCATATCCTTAAAACTAGTACTACCTGTAGCTAAATCCTTGATGAAGGATAAGGCTGAATTGGTAGCTTTAATAAAGCCCCAATTTGAAGCTGGCAAGGATAAGGTTGGTAAAAATGGTATAGTTAGAGAAAAGGAAACACATATTGAAGTAATTAATTCAATAGTCGAATTCTTATCTGAAATTGGATTAAATCCTAAAAATCTATCTTTTTCTCCAATCACAGGTGCAAAGGGAAATATAGAATTTTTAGTACATGCTGTAAATAATGGTGAAACCATTGTAGAACAGCAAATGATAAATAATGTTGTTGAATATGCACATGAAACATTAAAGTAAATTTTTAAATCTAGGAGGTATACTATGCTTCTTGAATTAAGCATCAAAAATTTTGCAATAATCGATGATTTAAAAATTAAATTTACCAAAGGTTTAAATGTTCTTACTGGTGAGACAGGCTCAGGTAAGTCAATAATAATAGACGCGTTAGGTAAGATCTTAGGTGGCAGAGGAACTAAGGACCTAATTAGAACTGGTGAAAGTCGTTCGATACTTCAGGCGACATTTGTGATAGAAAATTCAAAACATCTAAATAATATTCTTGATGAATATGGTATTTTTATTGAGGAAGATAATCTTTTGATAATAACAAGAGAAATATCAGTAAACTCTCCAAGTATATCACGAATAAATGATAAAGTTATAACATTATCAATACTAAATAAAATTACACATAAATTAATAGATATATTCGCTCAAAATGAGCATCAATCATTACTTAATACTGGAAATCATAAGCTAATAATTGATTCATTTGGGGATTTAAGACATAAAAATTTAAAGGATAAAATTAAATCTCTTTATGAAGATTATGTCCATGAAAAAAAGATTCTAGATGATATGAATTTAGATCTAATGGAACGGGAGAGATTGATTGATTTATATAAATTTCAATTAGACGAAATTGATAGTGCTCAGCTAACTAGTTATGACGATGAAGAAATTGAAAATGACTATAATAAACTGTCAAATATTATGGAGATTATACAAGGAATAGGGGAAGTTGTTGAATCCTTTAGTAGTGAAAAACATGATACAGTATCATTACTTGATTATGTAAATAGAAATATATCTGTATTAAGCAATTTAACTAGATATGACAACGAACTTATCCCATATTTAAATAGGCTAAAAGATGTAAATTATGAACTCCAAGACTTATATAATGAAATATTAAGCTATTTGGATAATATTCAACTAGATGAGGAAAAGTTAACTTTATTAAGCGAAAGATTAGATATTGTAAATAAACTTAAAAAGAAATATGGTTACTCTGTAAGTAGAATATTAGATTATAGAGATTCAATCGATGAATCTTTAGAAAAGTTATTAAACTATGAAAATGAAACTAAAAATTTAGCAAAAAAAATTCAAGAATATGAAAGTGACCTATTTTCTTTATCTAAGGAACTTAGTACAAGTAGAAAATCCATCGCTTTGGATTTAGAAAAAAACATAACTAAGGAATTAGAAGAACTAAATATGCACAATGTGAAGTTTAAAGTGGATTTCAAGGAAAGTAAAAGCTTAACTTCTGATGGAATTGATAATATCGAATTCTTAATATCTACAAATATAGGTGAAGATTTAAAATCTATGTCTAAAATCGCTTCTGGTGGAGAAATGTCTAGAATTATGCTTGGGTTTAAAAGTATTTTGGCCAAATATGATGGAATTCCAACTATGATATTTGACGAAATAGATACTGGCATTAGTGGAAGAACTGCACAAGTTGTAGGTGAAAAAGTATATAAGATTGCTAGGGAAAGGCAAGTCATTTCTATATCACATCTCCCTCAAATTGCAGCTATTGCAGATAGTCAATATTCCATCTATAAAGAATCTAGTAATGGAAAAGTATCTTCTTATATAAAGAAACTAGATGAAGAAGATAGAGTATATGAATTAGCTAAGATATTAGGGGGAGTAGATCTTACTGAGACTACAATAAATCATGCGAAAGAGATGCTTTTAATGGCAAAAAAACTTAAAAAAGTAAAATTATAGCATTATGGGTAACCATAGTGTTATTTTTTTTCTAAAAATATGATTTTTGTGTTAATCAAATTCTTTTTATGGAAGTTAGCTATTAATATAACATTTAATAAAAATATTAATAGAATAAATAGATATTAAAAAGGCTAAATTATAATTGTATTCAAATAAAATTTATGGAGGTGAGTTATAGAAAAATATAGGGAGAGTGATTAATTGGATAATTTAAAACTTAGAAAAAAAATCATATTTTTATCAATTTTATTAGCTATAAGCTTCTTAGCATTTTCTATTCAATATAACGAGATTTTATTTTATCCTGAAAATCTAAATATAATAAAAGGTGAGAATAAAAACTTAGATATATCTTTCCCTTTTTCTATTGATTATAATGATGAGGAATCAATCGTACAGACTATTTATAATGAAGGTTCTAAATCTTATAATATAAATGGTATTGAGACAGGTGAAAGTCAATTACAATTTAAGCTATTAGGTTTGATTCCAGTAAAGGAAGTTAATTTGAATGTAATAGAAAGACCAAATTTAATACCTGGTGGAAGTGCTATCGGTGTAAGATTAAATACAAAGGGAGTTTTAGTAGTTGCTATAACGGATGTTATAGATATAAATGGAGTAAGAAGCAGTCCCGCTAAAGGTGCTGGTCTGAAAGTTGGAGATAGTATAGTAGCTATTAATGATCAAAAAATAGTTAATGCTGAACAAGTAGTAGAAATTCTCAATAAGATTAAAGATGAAGAAGTAAAAATTAGAATTTTAAGGAATAATGCTGAATTTGAAACAAATGTAAAGTCCGTCCAATGTTTGCAAGATAATTCGTATAGATTAGGTGTTTGGGTAAGAGATAAAACCACTGGTATTGGAACTTTAACTTATATTAATCCATATAATAACTCTTTCGGTGCTCTTGGTCATGGGATTACTGACATAGACACTGGTAAGTTATTGACAGTAGAAGATGGATTAATAATGAATGCAAAGGTTTCGGATATCACGCAAGGTAAAAAAGGAGTTCCTGGTGAAATAAAGGGTGTATTCTATAAAACTGATGATATTTTAGGTGATATTAAAATTAATGATGAGTTTGGCATATATGGAAAGCTAAATAACGATTATTTAGATAAAATAGACTTAAAATCGATTCCTATAGCATATAAAGAAGAGGTTACTGAAGGTAAAGCTTATATTTTATCAACTATTGATGATAAAAGAATTGAAAAGTTTGAAATCAATATTGAAAAAGTTGAAAAACATGAGAAACCTAATTCAAAGAGTATGATAATAAAAATATCCGATCCTAAACTTCTCGAGAAAACAGGAGGGATAGTGCAAGGGATGAGCGGTAGTCCCATTATACAAAATGACAGGCTTATAGGTGCAGTTACTCATGTTTTTATCAACGATCCTACTAAAGGGTATGGTTTATTTATAGAATGGATGCTCGAGCAAGACGGAAAACTATAGTTTTACCCTAACTGTTGACAATTTTTTTGTCAACAGTGTTTTTTTAAATTTTTTATTAAAATATATTAAAAAAAGAAGGAGTTTTTAATTTTATGTCGAATAAAAATTAGTATAAGAAAATTTTTGTAATATAGGGGGATAACAAAATGGGTAAAATTAAAGTGGCTATAGCTGATGATAATCGGGAATTTAGTAAAATTGTATCACAATTTATATCTACACAAGATGAATTCGAAGTCGTGGGGATTGCTAAAGATGGATTGGAAGCATTAAGATTAGTCGAAAAAGAGAGGCCTCATATATTAATTTTAGACATTATAATGCCACATTTAGATGGATTGGGAGTATTAGAAAGATTGAATCATTCAAATAATAATTATTTTCCTAAAGTTGTCGTACTTTCGGCAGTAGGTCAAGATTCTATAACACAAAAGGCTATTGAGCTAGGAGCATCTTATTATATGGTCAAACCATTTGATTTTAACGTATTTATTGATAGATTAAAACAAATCAATGGCATGGAATATATAGATAATAAAGATGATAATATTCTTATAGTGAAGGAAGAGCAGAACAATAATCACCGGGAAAAGGATTTAGAGACTAAGATTACAAAGATTATCCAAGAAATTGGGATACCAGCACATATTAAAGGATACTTATATATTAGAGAAGCAATAACCATGGTAATAGACGATATGGATTATTTAGGTGCAGTTACAAAAGAGTTATATCCAGCTGTTGCTGCAAAATTTAATACTACACCTAGTAGGGTTGAAAGGGCTATTAGACATGCAATCGAGGTTGCATGGAATAGGGGCAAAATAGAGACGCTAGACAAATTATTTGGTTATACTGTAAGTAATACTAAAGGGAAACCTACAAATAGTGAATTTATAGCATTAATTGCAGATAAACTTAGGCTAGAAGAAGAAAGCCATAATATTTATGCTTAATAAAGGGTAAAATATAAGGGAAAAACTTTCTGTTTATTTTAGAAGGTTTTTCTCTTGTTATTTATGTGTTATAATATGATTATGACATTTACATAATCTTACTATTATAAAATATATAGATGGAGGTACTTTTCGATGATTTGTGAAGAAAAAACCATGAAGTCTGAGAAAATTTATGAAGGAAAAATTCTAAATCTAAAAGTTGATACTGTGGAATTACCTGATAAGAAGTATTCAAAAAGAGAAATTGTTGAGCACCCTGGTGGAGTTGCCATTATAGCTATTACAGAAGATAACTGCTTAGTGCTAGTTAATCAATATAGAAAAGCTGTGGAAGGCTTCGTATGGGAAATACCAGCTGGTAAACTAGAAGTAAATGAGGAACCTAGAGAGACAGCGATTAGAGAATTGAAAGAAGAAACAGGTTATGAAGCGAAAAAGCTTACCTATATTACTGAATTTTACACAACACCTGGATATTGTAATGAAAAGATTCATCTATTCCTAGCTGAAGATTTAATAGAAGGAGAATCTTGTCCTGAAGCTGGAGAGTTTATTGAAAAATCCATTATTCATTTAGATGATTTAGTCAAGATGTTAGATAGAGGAGAAATTGTAGATAGCAAGACAATGGTAGGTATTTTAATAGCAAAACGCTATTTACATGAAAAATAATAGGGTTATAAAGTTCTCTTTGTATGCATAGAATTTAGAAAGCTTGTATACAAGGAGGAGTTAATCTTGTTATTGAATAGGATTTTAAGAATATTAAAAAAACATTTTCAAAATTATTTTTTATACTACTTTGTTTTAGCTTTGGTCTTGATTGTAGGAATTATTATTGGATCTCTTATAATTAATTTATTTGATTTAAGGACAAAGATTATAATTTTAAAATACTCAAATCCCTATTATAAGATAGCTTTATTAAATGATTTACAGCACTCTGTAATGAGATCTTCAATATTGGGAAATGTTTTCTTAGTTATACTTATAATATTCATGAGTTTTATTAATATCGGAATATTTATTGTACCTATAGTAATTTTAATAAAAGGCGTATCACTAGGATTTACGGTTGGGTTTCTGGTAAGTAATTTTGGGTTAAAGGGCTTTTTATTATCTATAGGTGGAATATATCCACAGAATATTTTTATTTTAAGTGGATTAATTGGGCTAGCTGCAATAGCAATGTCTATGACGAATTTTTCTAATAAAAAATTTAGAGGGCCAAGGTTAAGATATCCAAATAGAAACATAGATGAAAGCATTTTATCCGTCGGAGTTTATTCGTTAATTATTATATTGGGAGCTATAATTGAGGGACTAATATCACCTAGATTTTTAAGTTTAACAATAGACTTTTTCGTATAGCAAATTTTCGCAAGAAGAGGGGAACATAAATGTCAGATTTAATATTAGATAAGTATATGAACTATATTAAAGAAGAGAAAAAATTATCGGAGAATACTGTAGATGCTTATGTAAGAGATGCATTACAATTTAAGGATTATCTAAACGATAATAGTAAATTCAACTTATTGCAAACAAATAAAACTGTGATTATTACATATTTGTCTTATTTACAAAAAAAGGGTAAGTCTGTATCTACAATTTCAAGAAATTTAGCCTCTTTAAGATGCCTATATCAATACTTTTTAAATAATAATTTAGTATTTGAAGATCCTACTTTTAATTTAAAGTCTCCAAAGGCTGAACGAAAACTTCCAAATGTGTTAAACGAAGATGAGATTGAATTGTTGATATCACTAACTAATATTAATACTGAAAAAGGAATAAGAGATAGGGCAATGATTCTACTAATATACACTGCAGGGCTTAGAGTCTCTGAAGTCTTAGATCTAAATATTAGTGATTTAAATATATATTCCGGTTTATTAAAACTAAGAGAAGATAATATGAATAGAGTATTGCCATTAAATGAGTTAGCTTTAAGTAATATTACTGAATATTTAAATAAATATCGGACAGACTCTTCCCCAGATGATCCTTTATTTACAAATTTAAATGGTGCAAGATTGACTAGACAAGGTATATGGAAAATATTCAAAAAGTACAACAAATTGACTGGATTGGATAAAGATATAACTCCACATATTTTACGACATTCATTTGCTATACATATGATAAATAATGGTGTTAACTTGATTAAATTACAAAAAATGATGGGACATAGTGATTTATCAACTATTCAATCCTATCTATTAATTTCTGATGAATAAATGCAAATTAGGAGGAGATAAAATGAATTATAATGATAAAATTAATGAAAGCGTTTCTTTCTTAGAGTCTAAGAAAATTAATAAACCAGAGACAGGAATAATATTAGGCTCTGGATTAGGTGGCTTAGCAGATATAATTGAAGATGCTATTAGTATAAAATATGAAGATATTCCCCACTTCCCTGTTTCCACAGTTGAAGGTCATGCAGGAAGATTGGTATTTGGAAAACTTGAGGGGATGGATATAGTTGCTATGCAGGGAAGATTTCACTACTATGAGGGTTATCATATATCAGATGTAGTATTTCCAGTTAGGGTAATGATTGGGTTGGGTATTCAGAATTTAATAGTTACAAATGCAGCTGGTGGTGTAAATAAGTCCTTTGAACCAGGTGATCTAATGATTATAAATGATCATATTAATTATTCAGGCGTTAATCCATTAATTGGTAAGAATTTAGATTCTAGAGGTCCTAGATTTGTTGATATGACTTTTGCCTATGATAAAGAACTAATGGAAATTGCTAGGCTTTCTGCAAAGAACCTAAACCTAAATATCAAAGAGGGAGTATATATGTGGTTTACTGGTCCAACCTATGAAACCCCTGCAGAAATAAAATTTGCTTCAATGGTAGGTGCAGATGCAGTTGGAATGTCAACAGTACCAGAAGTAATTGTAGCTAATCACGAAGGTATAAAAGTATTGGGAATATCATGCATTACAAATATGGCGTCAGGCATACTAGATAAAGCTCTAAATCATGATGAAGTAGTAGAAACATCATTAATGGTTAAAGATAAATTCCAAAAATATGTTAGGGAAATATTAAAGAATATTTAGGAGTGTTGATAAATGAGAATGTATGACATTATTAAGAAAAAACGTGATGGCTTTGAATTATCTGAAGAAGAGATAAACTACTTTATAGGTGAGTATACAAATGAAAATATACCAGATTATCAAATGTCTTCTCTATTGATGGCCATTTATTTTAATAAAATGAATACAAAAGAAACTCTATATCTAACTAAGGCAATTATAAACACAGGAGAAACTGTAGATTTATCTAATTTAAATGGAATAAAGGTTGATAAACATTCAACTGGTGGCGTAGGTGATAGTACTACTTTAATCTTAGGACCTATGGTCGCAGCATGTGGAGTGCCTTTTGTTAAAATGTCTGGTCGTGGATTAGGTCATACTGGAGGTACTCTGGACAAGCTTGAATCTATCAAAGGTTTTAAAGTAGATATTAGTAAGGATACATTTGAAAATAACACTAATTCTATTGGTATAGCAATTAGTAGTCAAACAGCTAATATTACACCAGCAGATAAGAAATTATATGCTTTAAGAGATGTTACAGCTACTGTAGATAATCTATCATTAATAGCTAGTAGTATAATGAGTAAGAAATTGGCTATTGAATCAGACGGAATAATTCTTGATGTAAAAGTCGGCAGTGGAGCTTTTATGAAAACTTTAGAAGATGCAAGTGAATTAGCTAATGAAATGGTTCGACTTGGTAAGAACTATGGTCGTGAAACAATCGCTGTAGTAACAAATATGGATCAACCTCTTGGAAAAGCAGTAGGTAATGCATTGGAAGTTAAAGAAGCCATTGAAACTCTAAGGGGATATGGACCAGACGACTTAATGGAATTGTGTTTAGTGTTAGGTTCAAAATTATTGGTCATGGCTAAGAAGACACAGGATGAAAAAGAAGCTAGAGATATGCTATTAGATGCTATTAATTCGGGTAAAGCATATGATAAATTCTTAGAATTGGTTAAACTTCAAAATGGAGATATTTCTATGGTAGAGAATACTGAGCTATTGCCTACTGCAAAATATGTTCTAGAAGTTAAGAGTACCACTGAAGGTTATGTTAGACGAATAGATGCTGAAGAAATAGGAAAGTGTTCGTTAATATTAGGTGCAGGTAGAGAGACATTAGATAGCGAGCTAGATTTGGGTGCTGGTCTTGTACTAAATAAGAAAGTAGATGATTATGTAAATATTGGAGATACTTTAGTATATATTCATACTAATGATTTAAATAAGGGCGAAGAAGTTAGAAATAAGATTCTTGAAATCTATAGGATAGGTAGTAAGAATACTAATAATCAAGTTCTAATACTAGATGAAATTCATAGTTAATTGTATCAAATTGTTCTGATGATTCTTTGATTAATAAAATAGAATATAAATGAATAGATTGGATAATATAATTACAAATATTAAATTGGAGGTATTATGTTCATGAAGAAATTAATACTCTTTTTGTTAATAATTATATTGTCCTTTAATTCTGTAGTTGCATATGGAGATGCTGATATTACAGCTAAATCATATCTGCTTATGGATTTTAATTCGGGAGAAATAATTCTAGCTAATAATGAACACGAAAAGCTACCACCTGCTAGTATAACTAAGATAATGACACTACTAATAGCCTTGGAATATATTGATAATGGTAACATTAAATTAGATGATAGAGTAATCATTAGCGAGAGTGCATCAAAGGCAATTGGAACATCTGTTTATCTTGATGCAGGTGAAGTTCAAACAGTTGAGAATCTTTTAAAAGCAATTGCGATTAGATCAGCAAATGATGCTTCAATTGCATTATCAGTCCATATATCTGGTTCTGAGGAAGCATTTGTAGATTTAATGAATGATAGAGCATCTAAACTCGGTATGGAGAATACACATTTCAGTAACTCTAGTGGTTTGCCTATAGAAAATCATTATTCTACATCTTATGATATTGCCTTAATGTCAAGAGAATTGATGAAGCATGATATAATAATTCCATATTTAACAACTTGGATGGAAGATATGGAAGTTGGAAAATCCAAAACCAGTGTCCAGACAATGGTGAATACAAATAGACTTATTAGAGATTATGAAGGTGCCAATGGAATAAAGACCGGCTCAACTACAGAAGCTAAATATTGTCTCTCAGCATCTGCAAAGAGAGGGGATTTGCAATTAATTGCTGTTGTTATGGGATCTGATTCTTCATCTTTAAGGTTCTCGGAGGCAATGAAATTATTAGATTATGGCTTTTCAAATTATGAATCCGTAACCATAGGAAATAAAGGTGATGTTGTAGCTAATATACTTATAGAAAAAGGCGAATTAGATACTCTCCCTCTAATGTTGGAGAGAGATAGTTATCTATTACTAACTAAAGCTAATAAGGGCAATATCGAAAAAGAAATTAATTATCCGGAGTATATAAATGCTCCTATTGAACAAGGACAAAAAGTAGGTGAGTTAGTAGTAAAATTAGATGGTCAAGAAGTTGATAGAGTAAATCTTTTAGCCAAGTCACAGATTAATAAAGCTTCCTATGGTAAGATACTTAAAAATGTTTGGGGAAAATTCCTTTTTAATAAATAATATTATACAACCTCGACTTTAACCCGTCGAGGTTGTATAATATTAATAGAAGAAATATAAGGTTTAATCATAATAATTTTACAAGAAAGGAAGTTTATATGAATTTTTTATATAATTTACCTGGTTTGTTGGTAGCCATAGTCTTTCATGAATTTTCACATGGAATGGCTGCATATGTATTAGGGGATAATACAGCTAAGAACTCAGGAAGATTGACTTTAAACCCAATAAAACATATAGACCCTGTAGGGTTTATTGCTATGTTAATTTTTAGGTTTGGATGGGCCAAGCCTGTTCCTATTAACCCCTTAAACTTTAAAAACAGAAAAAGGGATACTCTATTAGTTTCAATAGCAGGACCTGCAGCAAATTTTATTATATCGATAATAATTATTCTCGTTTTTAAGGCAAACATCGTAAGAAATTACATAGCAATAGAAATGCTATTCATAACACTTTGGTATAATATTATGTTAGGTATTTTCAATCTTTTGCCTTTTCCACCATTAGATGGGTCTAAAGTTGTAGCAAGTTTATTACCAGAAAAAATAGAGTATTATTTTTATAAATACGAGAGATATTTATATTTGGTATTGATTTTACTTATATTTACAGATATGATTGATAAAATTCTAAGCCCTGTAATCAATATTGTCATTAATACTTTATTGAAAATTTTGGTTTAGTATAGGAGCATAATATGGATTATAAAATTATTTTAGATTCTTTTGAAGGTCCTTTAGACCTTTTACTAAATCTAATAGAAAAATCAAAAATTGATATATACGATATTCCGATTAATTTAATCACTGAACAATACCTAGATTATATTTATGGAATGGAGGAGTTTAATCTAGAAGTAACTAGTGATTTTTTAGTTATGGCAGCAACTTTACTTCACATCAAATCAAAGTTATTGCTTCCAAAGATTGAACCTATTGATGAAGATGAGGCCCTAGAGGATCCGAGGGATGAATTAGTACAGCGTTTACTTGCGTATAAAAAATATAAAGAGGTAGCAAATCGACTTCGAGAATATGAAGAAATAGGACTTAAGTCATTTTGTAAGCCGCAAGAGGATTTGTCTCAATTTGAAGAGCAGGAATTAGAAATAGGACCTTTAGATATTGAGTCTTTATTTAAGACACTAAATCGTATATTAGAAAGAAGAGGATTAGATACTGATTATTTAAATTTTGAAGAGATTAGTAGAGATGAGTTTACAATAGAAGAATGTACTGAAAATATTATTCAAAGACTAGAATTTAAAAAGAAAATAAGCTTTAGTGAATTATTAAAAATTAATTCTAGTAAAAATGAAATAGTAGCTTATTTTTTATCATTACTTGAACTTATGAAATTTAAGAATATATCTGTAAGACAAGATAAAGCTTTTTCAGACATAATAATTGTTAGAAATGACATGGGAGAGAATTAGTTCATGGATATAAGAGAAATAAAGTCTATTATTGAAGGTTTATTATTTATTTGGGGTGATGCACTGTCTGTTGAAGACTTAGCTAGCATACTTGAATTAAATAAGGATGAAGTTAGTTACCTTATGGATGAAATGATAAGTGAATTTGATTTTAATAGACGAGGAATAAAAATAGTAAAGGTTAATAATACATATCAATTAAGTACTAGAGCAGAACATTATCAATGGATAAAAAAATTAAACCATAGTAAGCCTAATAAAAGTTTATCAAATGCTGCTATGGAAACATTAGCAATTATAGCATATAGGCAGCCAGTGATTAAATCAGAAATCGATAATCTTAGAGGAGTGAAAAGTGATAGGGTAATTGAAACATTGGTTGAAAAAAATCTTGTAAAAGAGTTGGGAAGGCTAGAAAGAATAGGTAGGCCAATTATTTATGGCACAACCGATGAGTTCTTGAGAATATTCTCACTTGAAACCCTAGATGACTTACCTGATTTAGAAGAGATGATTAAGAGAATTGATGAAGCATTTGACGAAGCAGAGGAATAATACTTTTGTATTATTTTTCTTACTTTTTGGAAAGATAAATATTAAGTCATTAATATTGGAGGTATCAATTTGAAGAAAAAAATTTTTATCTTATTTATTTTATTAATATTTATCTCAAATGGGGTTTCTTATGCAGAAAAATTGAATTTAAGTGCTCAGTCACATATACTTATGGACGAAGTAAGTGGTAGAGTGTTAATGGAGCATAATAGTCATAATAAGATGGCAATGGCAAGTACAACAAAGATCATGACGGCATTGATTGCATTAGAAAATAGTGATTTGGATGATATTGTGACTATAGATGAGAGATCAATAAACATTGAAGGTTCAAGTATTTACTTAGCCAACAAAGAAGAAATTTCAATGAGAGATTTGCTTTATGGATTAATGCTTAGATCTGGCAATGATTCTGCAATAGCTATTGCAAACCATGTAAGTGGATCTGAAGAAGCTTTTATAAATCTTATGAATGAAAAAGCAAAATCATTAAAGGCATTTAATACAAACTTTGTAAATCCACATGGACTTAGTGCCGAAGACCATTACTCTACAGCATTTGATTTAGCAATTATTACTAGAGAGGCATTTAAATACGATGTTTTTAAGGAAATAGTTAGTGCTAAGTCTTATAAAGCAAATAGAGAAGGAAATGGATATTTCATAAATAAAAACAAAACTCTATGGGAGTATAAAGGTGGCAATGGTGTTAAAATAGGTTATACTATGGCCGCTGGTAGATGTTTAGTTTCCAGTGCTATTAGAGACGGCATGGGACTAATAGCAGTAAGCTTAAATGCGCCTAATTGGTTTAATGATAATTATCAGTTAATGGATTATGGATTTGATAATTATAAACCTTATAATATTTATGGAAAACATCAATTTATTAAAAAAATCCAAATTACCACTGATGATCTCGATTTAAACATAGTGACAGAGAACGAGTTGATATTACCTCTTAAAGAAGGAGAAAAAAATAGTATTAAAGTAAATATTAAGACCTTTGATAATTTTCAATTACCTATAAAGAAAGGTGAAGTTGTTGGAAAGATTGATACTTATTTAGATGGAGTTTTAATTAAAAGTGATAATTTAATATCTAAAGATGATATTAATAAGAAATCTTTAATAGAAAGATTTTTTATGTTGATTTACAATTAAATAAAATATAGCTAAAATAGAAAGATTAGTTAAATTCGAGGGGGATTATTATAATGAGATTACAAAAATACATGGCAAAATGTGGTATAGCATCAAGGCGAAAGTCTGAAGAATTAATATCACAAGGATTAGTCCAAGTGAATGGAAAGACAATAGTAGAACCGGGCTTTATAGTTAACCTAGATAAAGATATTGTAAAGGTTCAAGATAAAATAATTAGATTGGAAAAGAATAAAATTTATATAATGATTAACAAACCAGTTGGATATGTAACTACCTTAAAGGATGAAAAAAATCGGAAAGTTGTTACAGATTTAATTGAAGGGGTTAGTGAAAGGATCTACCCTGTTGGAAGGTTAGATATTGATACATCAGGATTATTGTTACTAACTAATGACGGTGATATTACACAAAAGTTAACTCATCCTAGCAATGAAATTATTAAAAGATATATCGCAGTGGTTGATGGAGTTCCTAATAGAATGGAATTACAGAAATTTAGAAATGGGCTATATATTGATGGGAAAAAAACAGCGCCAGCATCTGTTAAAATTGCAAAAAAATATGAAAATGAATCTATATTAGATATTCAAATTCATGAAGGAAGGAACAGACAAGTAAAGAAGATGTGTGAAGCAATAAATCATCCTGTTAAGAAACTAAAGCGTGTATCATTTGGTGAAATTGAAATAGGTGGACTTGATATAGGAAACTGGAGATATTTAGATCAAGAGGAATTAGATTATTTAAAAAGCTTATAATGGGGGATAAAATTGAAGTACGAAAGGATAATTAATACTATATCTATCTCTAAGGATTTACTTAGTCAACATATTAAAGAGGGAGATATAGTATTAGATGCTACAGTAGGAAACGGTAACGATACTTTAGATTTAGCAAGACTAGTAGGAAAGGATGGTAAAGTCTTCGGATTTGATATACAAAAAATCGCTATTGAGAATACTAAGGATTTACTGGAACAGAACAAATTGCTAGAAAGTGTTGTTTTAATTAATGATAGCCATGAAAATATAGATCAATATATATTTGAACCTTTGGATTTTGCAATATATAATTTGGGATATTTACCTAAAGGGAATAAAAACATAAAAACAAAATCTAAGAGCACTGTTATAAGTGTTACCAAAACTTTAGAACTTCTGAATAAAAAAGGTCTTTTGATTATTATCTCCTATATTGGTCATCCGGGTGGACTAGAAGAAAAAGAAGCTTTAGAAGAAAAGCTGAAAGAATTAGATCAAAAAAAGTTCAATGTACTAAAAAGTGAATTTATCAATCAGAAAAACTTGCCACCACTTTTATATATAATTGAGAAAGCTAATAAGTAGTATCTAACATACACCTTATATATATGTTAATTATATAGGGTGTTTATTCTATATTAGGCATTTGCAATAAATCTAAATATATTGCAGAATACTGTCCTATTTGATAATATGAAATTATTAGGTGATAGTACTTAATTATTTTAATGGAGGATTATATATGGAGAAAAAACCAGATTTAATTAATAAAATTAAAAGCGAATATCCTAGGTTAAGTAAAGGGCAGAAATTAATTGCGAATTTTATATTAGAGAATTATGATAAGGCAGCTTTTATGACTGCTGCTACCCTAGGCAATGCAATAGATATTAGCGAGTCCACAGTTGTAAGATTTGCTAACAGATTAGGTTATGAAGGTTATAGAGATTTGCAAAGAGACCTTCAAGAATTGATTAAGAATAAATTAACAACTATTCAAAGACTAAACTTAGCAGAAAGTAAATATCCTGATAGTGCAAACATAGTAACAAAAATTATGGAAAGAGATATGGACAATATCAAAAAAACAATCAATGATATAGATATTGAAGCATTTAATAAAGCAGTTGATTTGGTGTTAAATGCCAGGAAGAAGTATATTGTAGGTCTTAGGACTTCATCTTTTTTAGCAGGATATTTGGGTTTTTATTTGAACTTTATATTAGAAGATGTTCATGTAATTAAATCAGAGACTAATGATATATTTGAACAATTATTAAGAATCACACCAGACGATTTAATAATTGTTATAACTTATCCTAGATATTCAAAAAGAAGTATAGATGTACTAAATTTTGCTAAAGAAATGAAAACACCAATTATTACTTTAACTGATAGTTATAATTCTCCAGCTTCTAAAGAAGCAGATATTTCTTTAATTGCAAATAGTGACATGCTTTCCTTTATTGATTCTTTAGTAGCTCCAATGAGTTTGATAAATTCATTTATAATAGCTTTAGGAAATGAAAAGAGAAATGAACTAAATAATTACTTTACAGAGTTAGAGGACATTTGGGAAAAATATGATATATACAATCATACAGAAAGTTAATAGTAGTCATAAAAAATATTATCATAATTGATAATTAAATGAGGTGTCTTATGAATAAAAAAGTGTGTGTAATAGGAGCGGGCCCAGCTGGAATAATTGCTTCGAGTATAGCTTCATCTAGAGGATTAGACGTTACATTATTAGAAAAAAATAATAAAATTGGTAAAAAGTTATTTATAACTGGTAAAGGAAGATGCAACATAACTAATGCTGCACCTATTGATGAATTTTTTGAAAATATAATTACAAACAGAAACTTTTTGTACAGTAGTTTGTATTCATTTACTAATGAAGATATGATTGCTATGTTAAATAAATATGGTTTAGAAACAAAGGTTGAAAGAGGTAATAGGATATTCCCTAAAAGTGATAAATCCAGTGATGTGATTAAAACCTTAGATAATTTATTAAAAGATAGTGGAGTAAATCTAAAACTAAACGTAAATGTAAGAAGTGTATTTTATAAGGATAATGTTTTTTATGTCTATTTTAACGATGAATCAATAGAATTTGATGCTTTAATTATTGCAACAGGTGGAAAGTCGTATCCAGTCACTGGTTCTACAGGTGATGGATATGAGTTTGCAAAAAAACTTGGTCATACAATCAAACCGTTGAAACCATCTTTAGTACCAATAGAAATAGAAGAAGTATGGATTAAAGATTTACAAGGGCTTTCTTTAAAAAATGTTAACTTAAATACATTTAAAGGTGATAAATTGATTCATTCAGAATTTGGTGAGATGATATTCACCCATTATGGTGTCTCTGGTCCTATAGTTTTGACAACTAGTAATTATTTAAATAAATACAATGGCGATAAAATAAGATTTGAAATAGATTTTAAACCTGCTCTTGATTTTGAGAAATTAGATAATAGAATATTAAGAGATTTTGAATTATTTAAAAATAAGCATTTAAAAAATTCCCTAGATGAACTATTACCACAAAGAATTATCCCTTGGGTTATTAAATTATCAAAGGTTGATCCAGATAAAAGTGTGAATCAAATAACTAAGGAGGAAAGGTATAACCTTGTTAAAACTATAAAGTCCTTTCCATTAACATTTAAATCTTTTAGACCTATAGAGGAAGCAATTGTTACATCAGGAGGCGTATCTACCAAGGAAATCAATCCTTCTACTATGGAGTCTAAGCTTGTACCTAATCTATACTTTGCTGGTGAAATAATCGATGTAGATGCCTTAACTGGAGGCTTTAATCTACAAATAGCATATTCTACCGGATATTTATCTGGAATGAATGTATAATAAGTATATGTAAGATAAATTGCCTTCATAAAGGTTAAAATCACTTGTATAGTAATTGTTTTTAATATATAATTATTAAGGGAGTAATACCAGTATAAGGCTGACACCACACTGTGGTGATTATTATTTATTAGGGGGAATTGTATGAATAATAATTATTCAATTGCAATTGATGGCCCGTCTGCATCAGGTAAAAGTACAATTGCACAAAGTGTATCTAAAAAATTAAACATTGAGTATATAGATACAGGTGCTATGTATAGAGCTATAACATACAAAGTTTTAAAGAATAATATAGACCCATTAAATGAGCAAAGTATAATTAATGTGCTTAAAATTACTGATATTGATTTTATTAATAACAGTATCTATTTGGATGGAATTAAGGTAGATAACGAAATTAGAGAAAATATTGTTAGTAATAATGTATCATATATAGCAAAGATTAAAGAGGTTAGGGAAGAGTTAGTTAGATATCAGCGAAATATGGCTAAGTCTAAAAGTGTAATAATGGATGGTAGAGATATAGGGACAGTAGTACTACCGAACGCTGATTACAAGTTTTTTCTAACGGCTTCTGTTGAAGAAAGGGCTAGTAGAAGGTACAAAGAGCTTTTAGATAGAGGAGAAAAACATATTAGTTTAGACAGTATAATTATAGATATTGTTAAACGAGATGAAATTGATAGTAATCGTGAGATTAGCCCTTTAGTACAGGCGAAGGATGCCTATCTTTTAGATACAACAAATAAATCAATTGATGAATCTGTAGATTACATTATTTCAATTGTTACTGGAGGTAATTAGATGTTTTATAGTTGTATTAAAACAATTGCTAAACTAATTCTAAAGTTTATCTACAGAGTTGATGTTTATGGGACTGAGAACATCCCTACTGATGGAAGATTAATTGTTTGCTCTAATCATGCTAGTAACTGGGATCCGATATTTATTTCAATAGCGTTTCCTAGACAAATATCATGGATGGGTAAAAAAGAATTATTCCAAAATAAAATAGTAGGTTTTTTATTAGCTAAACTTACAGTTTTTCCAGTAGATAGGGATGGTAGTGATTTAGGCGCTATCAAGAATGCACTTAGGATTCTTAAGGAAGAAAGGGTTCTTGGTTTATTTCCTGAAGGGACAAGGGTTAAATCAATAAATTTAGATAACGCAAAATCAGGTGTTGCATTATTAGGAGTAAAATCTAAATCTCCTGTGTTGCCAGTATATATAGAAAGTAATTATAAATTTTTTAATAGAGTTAATATCTTTATTGGCAAACCAATTAACTTAAATGAAGCTATTAATGGTAAACCAAGCACAGAGGATTATCTAGAGTTAAGCAAGAAAATTCTTTCTAAAATATATGGTTTAAAATCAAATATAGGAGGGAATTAATGAAAATAATTATAGCTGATCATTCAGGATTTTGCTTTGGTGTCAAACGGGCAGTAGACACAACAATTTCTGAATTGGAATTAGATGCGAATAAAATATATTCATATGGACCTTTGATTCATAATCCTCAAGAAGTTGATAGATTAGAAGGCAAAGGATTACAAACAATAGATAATTATAGTAATCTTGAGGATGGAAGAATAATCATTCGGTCACATGGAGTACCTAAAAATCTAGAAGAAGAAATGAATTCCAAAGGCTTTAGTGTAATAGATTCAACTTGTCCTTATGTAAAAGCCGTACATAAAAGAGTTGAAGATTATAGTTTTAAAGGATACAATATTGTTATTATTGGTGATAGTAAACATCCTGAGGTAATAGGAATTAGTGGCTATTCTCAAAACAAGGTATATGTTGTTAATAGCGTGGAAGATGTAAACGACTTACCTGAAGTGGATAAAATATGTGTAGTATCACAAACTACAAATACAAAAGAAAAATTTGATACATTATCTGAGGCGATTAAGAAAAAAGGTGATGTAGTAGAAATTTTCAATACTATATGTAATGCTACAAAGAATCGCCAAGAGTCAGCTAAAGAAGTTGCACAAATGGTGGATGCTATGGTTGTAATCGGAGGTTATTCAAGTTCAAACACAAAAAAACTTGTTGAAATAAGTAAGAAATATTGTGATAATGTTTATCATATTGAATCAATCAAAGATTTATCTTTACAAGAACTATCAAAATTTAATACAATAGGAATAACAGCAGGTGCATCTACACCTGATTGGATAATTAAGGAGGCTGTTGAAGCGATGGACAATATTAATAACAATGAAATGAATAGTGAAATGATGGAAGCAATTGAAAATACTTTTACTAGAATCCATCATGGTGATGTTATTAAAGGGAAAGTAATATTTGTGACAAACAACGAAGTCATGGTTAATATTAATTATAAATCTGACGGAATTATTACTAAGGATGAGTTATCAAGTGATCCTAATGTTAACCCAAAAGACCTTTATAAAGAAGGCGATGATATCTATGTTTATGTAATTAAAAATGATGATGGAGAAGGAAATGTAGTTCTATCAGCAAGAAGAGTTGAAGACATTAAGAATTGGGATGCCCTAGAAGAAAATTTCAATAACAAAGATACAGTTGAAGCTAAGGTTGATAGAGTAGTTAAAGGTGGTTTAATTGCTGTTGTTAAAGGAATTAATGGATTCATACCAGCGTCACATGCATCAGCTAAATATGTATCAGATTTAGAATCATTTAAGGGCCAAACTTTTGAAGTTATAATTATAGACTTTGATAAAGAAAAAAGGAGATTAGTCCTTTCTAGAAAAGCAATAGAAAAAGATGAATTGAAAATAAAAAGAGATGCTGTTTGGGCAAGCTTAGAAGAGAATAAAATAATTGAAGGTACAGTTCAAAGAATTACAGACTTTGGTGCATTTGTAGATTTAGGTGGCGTAGATGGTTTAATTCATATTTCTGATTTATCATGGCATAGAGTTAAGCATCCATCAGAAGTTGTAAAACCTGGAGATAAAGTTGAAGTTCAAGTATTATCATTTGATAAAGAAAAAAATAGAATCTCTTTAGGTTTAAAACAAACTATTGAAGAACCATGGGTTGCTTTTACAAATAAAGTAAACATAGGAGATGTTGTTGAAGGAAAGGTTGTTAATTTACTTGACTTTGGTGCTTTTGTAAGACTTGAAAGTGGAGTTGACGGACTTCTTCATGTATCTCAAATATCAAAAGAGCATGTGGCTAAACCATCAGATGTATTAAGTGTTGGTCAAACTATCGAAGTAAAAGTTATAGATATCAATAATGAAGATAGAAAGATTAGTCTAAGCATGAAAGAAGCAAGTAATGAAGAAGAACAAGAAGCAGAAGAAAAAACTTCTGCGGAAGAACTATCTGTAAATGAAGATATTGAAACTACAATAGAAGATATAATTAATAATAAGTAATAAAAATTGATGTACTATAGTTATTTTAGAATAACTTTAGTACTTTAATTTTATACAGAGCTATTTAATTATATATGAAGGGGTTGATAATATTGTTAAATATTGATTTTCTAAAATCATTATCAAATCATAATGGGATATCTGGTTTCGAAACGACACTCAATGAAAAGGTAATTACATATTTTGAAAAATATGCTGATGAAGTCAGTGTTGATAAACTTGGGAATATAACAGTTTTAAAAAGGGGTAATTCATCTGGTAATAATGTAAAAATTATGTTAGCTGCTCATATGGATGAAATTGGACTTATGGTTAAAGATATTGAAGAAAATGGTTTTATTAGGTTTACAAATGTTGGTGGAATAGATCCAAGAACCATATTAGGTCAAGAGGTTATTGTACATGGAAAAGAGAACTTATTTGGTGTGATTGGTGCAAAACCCCCTCATTTGCAAGATGCGGAAGAACAGAATAAGGCAATTAAGATGGAGGATATGACTATTGACATAGGGCATCCTTATGAAAAGGTCAAGGAATTAGTAAAACTAGGAGATTCTATTACTATAAATAGATCTATAATTGAGTTGAAGAATAATAGAGTGTCAGGTAAGGCATTAGATGATAGAGCGGGCGTAGTTGCATTGTTTGAATGTATTAAAGAGCTAAATAATTTAAATCATGAAGCAGATGTGTACTTAGTACTAACAGTGCAAGAAGAAGTTGGTATGGCAGGAGCATTTACTTCTACATATAGGATCAACCCTGATATAGGAATAGCTGTTGATGTTGGGTTTGGTACAACTCCTGAGCTTGATAAATCAGACTCTATAGAATTAGGTGCAGGGCCAGGTATAACATTGGGAGGAAATATCCATCCAGGACTAAGAAAAAAATTAGTCTCAACTGCAAAGGAGTACAATATTCCTCACCAAATGGAAATTTCTGTTGGACCTACTGGTACTGACGCTAGAGCTATGCAAATAACTAGAAAAGGAATACCTTCACTAGTACTATCAATTCCCTTAAGATATATGCATACCTCTGTTGAAGTTATTGATATGATTGACATAAAACATACAGGTAAATTGTTAGCATTTTTTATTAAGGAAATATCCAATGAGAATTTGGAGGGATTACTATGTTATTAAAAACTTTAACAGAAGCCTCAGGTTTATCAGGAAATGAAAAAGAAGTTAGGGACATAATTATATCTGAAATTAAAGATTATTGTTCTGTTAAGATTGATAGATTAGGTAATATCATAGCTTATAAAGAGGGAAAACCAAGTTCAAAAAAGATTATGGTTACAGCTCATATGGATGAGGTTGGCTTGTTAGTAAAAGATATTGATTCATCTGGTTTAATAAAATTTCTACCTGTTGGTGGAATAGATAAAAGAGTATTAGTATCAAAAACTGTTTTAGTTGGAAAGGATAAAATTCCTGGAGTTATTGGAGCGAAACCAATCCATCTTCAAAAAAGAAATGAATGGTCAAATGCACTATCTATTAAAGATTTATATATCGATATTGGTGCTAAAAATAAAGAAGATGCAGAAAAGTATGTGAATATTGGTGATTATGTATCTTTTGATAGTAAGTATACTGAGTTTGGAGATAATCTTGTTAAAGCTAAAGCTTTGGATAATAGAGTTGGGTGTTCTATTCTGATAGATTTAATAAAAAGTATCAAGGATATTAGTTTTTATGCTGTATTTACTGTTATGGAAGAAGTAGGTTTAGTAGGGGCGGGACCAGCCGCTTATGAAGTTAATCCTGATATAACTATAATATTAGAGGGTACATTATGTTATGATATACCTAAATTAGATAGTCATTTAGTTCCAACATTTATTGGAAAAGGACCAGCAATATCTTTAATAGATAGAACTACTATATATAATCATAAACTAAGAAAGAGAGTAGTTGAAATCGCCGAAAAAAATGACATACCTTATCAGTTTAGAAAGACTAATATGGGTGGTAATGACTCAGGAAAGATTCATACTATAAGAGATGGTTCATTAACCACTACAATATCTGTACCATGTAGGAACATACACTCACCGGTTTCGGTAATGAGTTTGGATGATTATGATAACACTTTTAAATTAGTCAATGCTGTATTAAACGATTTAAATAAGGAGGGGTATAATGAATTTTAATAGTGAACTTTTAAGTAATTTAGTTAGCGTTTACGGCCCATCAAGTAATGAAGTAAAGATTAGAGAATTTATTGCAAATGAAATTAAGGATTGTATAGATGATATAAAAGTTGATGCAATGGGAAATCTTATTGCTCATAAAAAGGGGAACGGAAAAAGAGTAATGATTTCTGCCCACATGGATCAAATTGGTATGATGGTTATTGATATTGATGAAAATGGATTTTTAAGATTTACAAATATTGGTGGGATTTCTCCGATTTTCTTATATGGACAACAAGTTGTATTTGAAAATGGAACTGTCGGCATAGTATTTTGTGAACCTGTAGATGATGCATCTAAGATTAAATTAGATAAGATGTATATTGATATAGGCGCTTTTTCCAAAGAAGAAGCTGAAGAAAAGGTTAATATAGGAGATATATGCATATATAAACAGGAATTTGTAGAGAATGAAAATGTAGTATTTACTCCTTATTTAGATGATAGAGTTGGATGTTTTATAGCTATAGAAGCTCTTAAAGAGATTAATGAACCCGTAAATGATCTTTATTTTGTATTTTCAGTTCAAGAAGAAGTAGGCCTTAGAGGAGCTAAGACTGCTGCTTATTCAGTAGATCCAGAAGTAGGCATATCTTTAGATGTAACTTCTCATGGAGATACTCCTAAGGCTAAGAGATTTGCTATAGGTTTAAATAAAGGTGCTGCAATTAAAGTTAAGGACAATTCGTTAATTGCTCATCCATATATTCGTGAAACTTTAGTAGACTTAGCAAAGAAAAATGATATACCATATCAAATGGAGATATTAGAGTTTGGAGGAACAGACTCAGGTGCTATACATTTAAACAAAGAAGGAGTTCCTTCAGGTGTTATCTCTGTTCCAACTAGATATGTTCATTCAACTGTTGAAATGGCTTCAAAGAATGATATTATCAATTGTACAAAATTATTGGTTAATTTTCTAAATACAGAATTTCAAATTTAATAGATAATTAGACATTATTCAACTAGGGTTAGATATTAACCCTAGTTTTTTGTAGAATATTAGATAAAATTGTATGAAAAAACTTTTTAGAATAAAAAGGAATTTCCCTGATAAAAACGAAATATTAATATGAGAAGTTTAAAGGGGGAGTAGTTTTGTTAGATTTTACATATGAATATTCTATTTCTGAAGTATCTGAAATCACTGGATTCGCTCCTCATGTTCTTAGATATTATGAGAAGGAGTTTGATATTGAAGTTCCAAGAAAGGATTCCAATCATAGGTATTATACATACAAGGAAATAGAATTAATGTTATATATCAAGGATTTAAAGGATAAGGGATTCGCAAATAAGC
This sequence comes from Tissierellaceae bacterium, assembly GCA_031460505.1. Taxonomy (GTDB): domain Bacteria; phylum Bacillota; class Clostridia; order Tissierellales; family Tissierellaceae; genus JAAYTL01. The sequence continues at coordinate 164,957 of JAVKTT010000002.1, read as the reverse complement.
AAATAAAAATGATAATTAATTCACCGCAAGCAGTTTTTTCTAATGAAGAGACTGATATAGATGTTATGAAAACAGATACGTATATGATAGATCCAACTGAGATCGCGGTGCAAATATCTTCGGTTGTAGAAAATCGATTCTTTGAGAAGTTGACAAGTTATCTAGAGGAGAACAAAAACAATACGACTGATTTAGTAGAAACTTTAAAGGATGAAATAATTGCGCTTCGACAAGAGATAAATTCTAAAGAACATGATGTTTTAATTTGTGAAAATGCAAAACTAAGAATGAAGGTTAAAGAGAAAGTCTATGAAAATGTGAAATTGAAAGATGAAATAATTAGATTGAAGAGTGAGAATCAAGGATTTTTTAAAAGATTATTCAATAAAAATAATAATCATTAAATTTTTGAAGAGTGGCTAAATAGCTGCTCTTTTATATTTTGTATGATATAATATATTCTATGTTGTTAATTTAAATTTCTATAAGATTTTGTTATAATAGACTAATAAGCAATTTGAAAGTGAGGATATTATATAGATGAAAAAATATTTAATAAGGACTTTTGGTTGTCAAATGAATGAACATGACTCAGAGAAGATATCCTGGGTTTTAGAGGGGATGGGCTATGTTGTTACTGAGACAACTGAAGAGGCTGATTTAATTATATTTAATACTTGTGCTGTTAGAAAAACAGCTGAAGAGAAGGTTTATGGGCAAATAGGTGAATTAAAAAGATTAAAAAGGGAAAATCCTAATTTAGTAATCGCTATTTGTGGTTGTATGATGCAAAGAGAAGAAGTTTTAGAAATTGTTACTACTAAACATAGACATGTGGATATTATATTTGGAACTAATAATATTCACAAGCTACCACAACTTATCAATAATAATGAAATGACAGGTAAAACGGTTATTGATATAGTTGAAGAAAATAGAGAAATAGATGAAAGTATAGAAGCTAATCGTAAAAATAGCTTTAAATCCTTTGTTAATATTATGTATGGCTGCAATAATTTCTGCACCTATTGTATAGTCCCTTATACAAGAGGAAGGGAAAGAAGTAGGGAGCCAGAAAATATCATAGATGAAATTAAAAAATTAGCAGAAACAGGTTGTAAAGAAGTAACTTTACTTGGACAAAATGTTAATTCCTATGGTAAAACTTTAGATAAGGACTACTCTTTTGCTGATTTGATTCAGGATATTCATGAGATTGATGGTATTGAGAGAATTAGGTTTATGACATCCCATCCTAAGGATATATCGGATGATTTAATAAACCTATATGGTAAATTGGACAAATTGTGTGATCAATTACATCTTCCAGTACAATCGGGTAGCAATAGAATGCTAAAATTAATGAATAGAAAATATACAAGGGAAGATTATTTAAAGATTATTGATAAGGTTAAAGCTATTAATTCAGATATTAGTATTACCACTGATATTATAATAGGTTTCCCAGGTGAGACAGAAGAAGACTTTAACTATACATTGGACCTAGTTAAAGAGGTTGGTTTTGATTCAGCATATACTTTCCTTTATTCTATTAGGGAAGGTACACCTGCTGCGACTATGGAAAATCAAGTTGATAACAAAGTCAAAAATGATAGATTCCAAAGATTAAAGGATGTGCTGCATCCATTTGGATTGGAATATAATAAAAAATTATTGAACAAAACAGTTAAAGTACTAGTTGAAGAAGTAAGTAAGAATAATGAGGATATCTTAAGCGGAAGAACTAATAGTGGTAAGTTAGTTCATTTTGAAGGTGATGAAAGTTTAATTGGACAAATAGTTGATGTAAAGATAGAAAATGTAAAAACTTTTACTTTGGAAGGTGTTTTGGTTTAATTAATAAATGGAGGTAATAATTTGGATAACTTAACTCCAATGATGCAACAATATATGACAATAAAAAATAAATATAAGGATTCATTGCTTTTCTTTAGATTGGGGGATTTCTATGAAATGTTCTTTGATGATGCTATCGTTGCATCTAGAGAGTTGGAAATAACCCTAACTCAAAGAGCAGGAGGCAAAGAAGATAAAATTCCAATGTGCGGTGTTCCCCATCATGTTGCGGAAATCTATATATCTAGATTGGTTTCAAAGGGGTATAAAGTTGCTATTTGTGAACAGATGGAGGACCCTGCCCTTGCAAAAGGAATAGTTAAAAGAGATGTTATTAGGGTAGTTACTCCTGGTACAATTACTGATTCGAATGTATTAGAGGAAAAGAGAAATAACTATTTAGTATCTATATATTTAGATGACTTTGGTGTAGGTTTGTCTTATGCAGATAATTCTACAGGTGAGATGTATACAACTGAATACTCAAGTAGCCTTGAAAATAACTATAGATTTATAATTGATGAATTGGGAAAGATATTACCCTCAGAAATAATATGTAATGAATTTTTTATAACAAATAAGAAATATATAAATATAATAAAAAATAAAATCAATCCTTTTTTCAATACCTATGAAAACCTAAAGGGAATTAAGGAAGAACATAAGAATAATATAGTTTCTTTATTTAATGCTAATTCTCTTAAAGATTTAAAAATAGAAGATAAGATGTATTCGGTATTGTCAACCCATAGATTGATAGAATATCTATATACCACCCAAAAAAATTCACTAGATCATATTAATAACTTAATATATTACGAACCAAAAGATTATATGGTTATGGACATAAATACAAGAATTAATCTAGAAATAAACGAAACAATTATGTCTAAGAATAAAAAAGGTGCTTTAATTTATGCCATTGATAAAACATCAACTGCAATGGGTGGTCGGTTGCTTAAGAATTGGCTTGAGCAACCACTGCTAAGCATAGATAAAATAAACTACAGACTTGACATGGTGGAGTACTTTTATAACAATATAATGTTTATGGATGATGTTTTAAATGAGCTGAAATCAATATATGATATCGAAAGGCTGTCTAGTAAAATATCAAATGGGAACTGCAATGGAAGAGATTTGATTTCATTAAAGAATTCAATAAAGGTTTTGCCTAACTTAAAAATTTTATTGTCAAGTGTCTCTAATAAAAACTTAAAAGAAATAGGACTTAGAATGGATCCATTGGATGATGTTTATGATTTAATTAATATAGCAATCGAAGAAAATCCGCCTACAACTATTAAAGAAGGTGGACTAATCAAAGAGGGCTATAATGATGAACTAGATAGCATTAGGGAAGGTGGTTTAAAGGGTAAGGAATGGCTTGCTTCACTAGAAATTAAGGAAAGAGAAAATACTGGGATAAAAAATTTAAAAATTGGATTCAACAAAGTTGTTGGTTATTATTTTGATGTAACTAAATCAAATATTCCATTAGTACCTGATTATTTTATTAGAAAACAGACACTTACGAATTCAGAGAGATATTTTACTGAAGAATTAAAGTCGATGGAATTAAAGATATTAGGCTCCAATGAAAAATCACTTCAATTAGAGTATGAGATATTTCAGATAATCAGGGATAAAATAAAGGATGAAATAAATAGGATTCAAAATACTAGTAAAATTATATCTATCCTGGATGTATTAGTTTCATTTGCAAAGATTGCAAAGAGTAATAACTATGTTAGACCAAAGTTGAATAACAAAGGATATATTAATATTAAGGGTGGTAGACATCCAGTAGTCGAAAATACTATAGAAAGCAATCTGTTCGTTCCAAATGACACGAATATGGATTTAGAAGATAATATGATTCATATCATAACTGGACCAAATATGGCTGGAAAATCAACATATATGAGACAAGTTGCTATTATAAATCTATTAGCCCAAATAGGATCCTTTGTGCCGGCAGATAGTGCTGATATTTCTATTGTAGATAGGATTTTTACAAGAATTGGAGCATCGGACAACCTTTCTGAGGGTGAAAGTACTTTTATGGTTGAGATGAACGAGGTTTCAAATATCATTAGAGACGCTACTTCCAAAAGTCTTATAATATTAGATGAAGTAGGAAGAGGGACCAGTACTTATGATGGATTGAGCATAGCATGGGCTATTGTCGAGTATATTGCAACTAATATTAAGGCTAAGACATTATTTGCTACACACTATCATGAGCTTACCCAATTGGAAGAAAAATTCTCTAACATAGTGAATATGACTATAGTGGCTGAAGAAAAGGGTAATGATATTGTATTCTTGAGAAAAATAGTAAAGGGAAGTACAAACAAATCTTACGGTATTCAAGTTGCTAGATTAGCTGGGATTAATAATGAAATAATTACGAGAGCTAATGAAATTCTTTCCATAATTGAAGGCACTCATGAAATAAGCATAGAAGATGACCCTAAGGTAAATAGCAAACAAATAGACCTTTATGATTACAAAAAAGATTATTTTATAGATAGAATTGTTAATATTGATATTGATAATTTAACTCCTATTGAATCCTTATCTTTATTGAACGATCTTATTAGAGATGCTAATAATCTAAAGGAGAATTAGAAAATGGCAAAGATTAAAGTATTAGATGACTTGACTATTCAAAAAATTGCTGCTGGTGAAGTTATTGAAAGACCTGCATCTATTGTTAAGGAGTTAGTAGAGAACTCTATCGATGCCAACTCTGATAGTATAGTCATTGAAATTAGTAATGGTGGAAAATCCTACATTAGAATTACTGACAATGGAGATGGAATGGAAAAAGAAGATCTTTCCATTGCGTTTAAAAAACACTCCACGTCTAAGATAAATAAAATAGAAGACCTCTTCAGTGTTATGTCTTTAGGCTTTCGAGGTGAGGCTCTATCAAGCATCACTAGTGTAGCCAAGGTAGAAGTTCTTACGAAGACTAAAGGGGCAAATAGTGGCATACAAGCCTTTGTAGAAGAAGGTGAAATTACTTCGATGGATATTATTGGTTCGCCAAAAGGAACCACTATGATCGTAAGAGATTTGTTTTATAATTTGCCCGTAAGAAAGAATTTTTTAAAAAGTGACTTATCAGAAGGTAATCATATAAGCAGTATAGTTACTAAATTAGCGCTGGGAAATTCGGATGTTTCTTTTAAATTTATAAGAGATAACAAAACAATCCTTCAAACATCGCAAAATAATACTCTTTTGGATAATATTTATAATATATTGGGTAAAGATATTGCTAAGTCATTAACACCTATTGAATATGAAGATAATAAGATTAAATTTTCAGGCTATATTTCAAATACTAATTTATACAGAGGAAATAGAAATCATCAATATTTATATATTAATGGTAGATATGTAGTAAATTATGCAATTTCAAAGGTAATAGAAAATCATTATAAATCCTTAATACCTATAAATAAGTTTCCTGTATTTATACTATATTTAGAAATAGACCCACTAGAAATAGACATAAATATACATCCTACAAAACAAGAAATCAAATTTTTGAATGATGATTTTATATATGGAAAAATTAGCAATATAATTAAGGAGTCGTTAATGCCTTCTATACGTGTGCCTAAGTTTAAAATTAATAATGAAACGAAAGAGGAAAAGGTTGAAATACCAAAATTATTTGATTTAGACAAATCAAGTATATTTGATGAATTTGTCGTAAAAGATTTTACTAAATCAAATTTTAATAATATTTACGAAGAAGAAGATGTTAATGTTAATTTTATTTTTGATGATTTAGATGAAGAAGAATCAAATGAAATTGAAGAGACTAATGATAATATACAAAATAAAGATATAATAGAAAATAAATCCGAGAGGATAATAGTAGAAGAACAGAAAATAGAGGATTTATTACTTGATATTAAGCCAATTGGAAGAGTATTTAATACTTATGTCATAGCAGAAAGCAATAGTGAAGATAAGCTTATTTTTATTGATCAACATGCTGCACATGAAAGAATTTTGTACGAACGATATAAAGACGAGTTTGAGAACGAAAAAGTCAATGTTCAAATTATGATGTTTCCTGAAATTATTGAACTTACTGATGTTGAAATGAGTTATCTTATTGAGAATATTGACATATTCAAAGATTTAGGATTTGATATAGATGAATTTGGGCAAAATAGTATAGCCTTAAGAGCTGTTCCCATGGTCTTTGGGACACCAAACGCTAAAGATTTATTCTTAGATATATTGGATAATATTGATTCTGGTATTAAGAGTAATTATGATACCAAAGTTGAAAAAATCATGAAAATAGCATGTACTAACGCAATAAAAAGTGGTGACAGTATTGGAAACGTTGAAATAATGGCTTTAGTAAAGGATTTAAAGGCTTGTAATAATCCTTATACCTGTCCACATGGAAGACCAACAATAATCGAAATGACTAAAAAAGATATAGAAAAACAGTTTTTAAGGATTATGTAAAAAGGATGGTTAAATGAAAGAAAATTTATTTATATTGATAGGACCAACAGCGATTGGTAAAACAGATTTATCTATAGATCTAGCAAAAAAGTTAAATGGTGAGATTATATCTGCTGATTCTATGCAAATATATAAATATATGGATATTGGAACAGCAAAGATTAGGAAGAATGAAATGGATAATATACCCCACTATCTTATAGATATGATTTATCCAGATGAGGAATATACAGTAGCTGATTATCAAAGAGATGCGACTAAATTAGTAACTGATATTAACTTGCGAAATAAACTTCCTATTGTTGTAGGTGGTACAGGTCTGTATATCAACTCTTTGGTTTACAATCTAAATTTTACTAAATCACCTCCAAATGATGAATATAGATTAGAACTAGAAAAACTTGCTGATATTTATGGAGATTCTTATCTACATGAAAAATTAGCTGAAGTAGATTTTGAAAGTAGTAAATCAATAAGCAAAAATGACCGAAAAAGAATTATTCGAGCTCTTGAGGTATATGAAGTAACTGGTAAGACCATGAGTGAACATAATAAAGACTTTAGAAGAGAAATAGATAAATATAGTTTAACTATGATATGTTTAAATATGGACAGAAAAAAACTTTATGATAGAATAAATAGAAGAGTCGATATTATGATTGAAAATGGTTTAATTGACGAAGTTAATAATATATTAAACATGGGTTATAGTAAGGATTTAGTATCACTAAAAGGAATAGGGTATAAAGAAATTATTATGTATTTAGAAGGTGATGTTTCATTAGATACTGCAATAGAAAAAATTAAACAGGGTAGCAGAAATTATGCAAAGAGGCAATTGACTTGGTTTAGAAGAGACAAAAGGATCAAATGGATTGATAAAGATGATTTTGGAAGCTTTGATGATTTAAGTAATTATGTTTATAATTATGTTAATAGGTGTTCTCAATAATTCTAACAAGGAGGAGTAATAATGAAACAAATTATTAATTTGCAAGATCTATTTCTTAATAAGGCAAGGAAGGACAATATCGATATTACAGTTTACTTAGTGAATGGTTATCAAATCAAAGGTATGGTAAAGGGATTTGATAATTACACTCTAGTTATAGATAGCGAAGGAAAACAACAACTTATATACAAACATGCAATTTCTACTATAGTTCCTTCTAAGACTATAGATCTAAAAGAGTAATTCAAACTTAACTTAAGGAAGGTATGCATAAATAATGAAACAGTGTACAGAAAATATATTATGTAAACAATTTGGAATAGAGAAAGAAATAATAGCTTATGTTAATGATAAAGAAAAATTGATATTAGATAAGAAAGAAGAGATAGATGAGATTAGAGAATACAATCAATACAAAGTGATTAATGCGATGCACGAATCTCGTTTAAGTTCAACTGACTTTTATTGGACTACAGGGTATGGATATGGAGATGTGGGAAGAGAAAAGGTAGAGGAGATATATTCTAGAGTATTTAATACTGAGGATGCACTCGTAAGACCTACTATAGCATCGGGTACACATGCATTATCTCTAACGCTTTCGGGAATTTTAAGACCAGGAGATGAGTTGATTTATATAAGTGGAGCTCCATATGATACATTACAACAAGTCATTGGTTCAAAAGGAAATATTGATGGGACCTTAATGGATTATGGAATCAAATATAAAGAGGTACCATTAAATAATAACAAAATAGATATAGAGAATGCATTACAAGCTATAACTTTGGATACAAAGGTTGTTGCAATTCAAAGATCAACAGGATACAGTGATAGAAGAGCCTTTACTATTGAGGAAATAGGAGAGGCGATTGAGTCAATTAAGAAATTTAATAAAGACATTGTTGTGATGGTTGATAATTGTTATGGTGAGTTCTTAGATTATAAAGAACCAACTGATGTAGGTGCAGATATTATGGCAGGCTCTTTAATAAAAAATCCGGGTGGAGGGATTGCACTATCTGGAGGTTATGTAGTTGGAAGAAGGGACTTAATAGAGAAAGTTGCAAATAGGATGACTGCTCCAGGATTAGGTAAGGACACTGGGCTAACCTTTGGCACAACAAGAACTACTTTACAAGGACTATTCTTGGCTCCACATATTGTTTCTGAAGCTGTAAAAGGAGCGTTACTTGTGGGGGCAGTATATAAAAGCCTTGGGTTTAGAATAGTACCTGAGATTGATGATAAGAGAAGTGACATAATTCAGGGTGTTGAATTGTTAAATAAGGAGAGAGTATCAGAGTTTTGCAAAGGCATCCAAGCAGCATCAGCTGTTGATTCATTTGTAACTCCAGAAGCCTGGGACATGCCTGGGTATGAAGATCGAGTTATAATGGCTGCTGGTGGATTTATTGAAGGATCATCTATAGAACTTAGTGCAGATGGGCCAATGAGAGAACCGTATTTTGCATATTATCAAGGTGGTTTAACTTATGATCATTGTAAGTTAGGTGTTTATAAATCACTAAACAATCTATATACGAAAAATTTAGTGGATATAAAATAGACAAAATATAAAAGCTATGAATATGTAATTAGTACATTTCATAGCTTTTTTTAATTAAAATAGAATTATACCCTTCTAAACAATCCGATTACCTTACCTAGAATTCTAACATTTCTAGTAATGATTGGCTCCATAAATTGATTTTCTGGTTGTAATCTTATATGATCTTTTTCTTTATAAAATCGTTTAACAGTAGCTTCATCTTCTAACAGTGCAACTACTATATCTCCGTTATTTGCTACTTTTTGCTCTTGAACTAAAACTAGATCTCCGTCTAATATACCTGCATCAATCATACTTTCGCCTTTAACTCTTAAAAAGAAAACATCATGCCCTTCAACAAATTCAACAGCAACAGGGAAGGTATCTTCGATATTTTCTACAGCTAGAATAGGAAGCCCGGCTGTTACTTGGCCTACAATTGGAATATCAACAGTCTTCTTTCTAGAGAATAAAAAATCGTCATCTTTATCTAAAATTTCAATAGCTCTTGGTTTGGTAGGGTCTTTTCTAATGTATCCTTTTGCTTCAAGTTTTTCTAAATGAGCATGAACGGTGGATGTAGATTTTAAGTTAACACCTTTACATATATCTCTTACAGCAGGGGGATACCCTTGCCTTTGAATTTCGCTTTTAATAAACAATAATACCTCTATTTGTTTTTGTGATAGATCTTCATACATAATCAACACCTCCTTGATTTTTGTCCTATAATTAGAATCATTATAACATAGAGAAATAAAATAATCAAACAAAGGTTCTTATTTTGCATAAATGTGTTGACAAGTAGGGAACATTTGTTTAAAATGGATATAAGAACAGTTGTTCAGAACTATTGTGCGAGGTGTGGATATGAAAAAGTATAGAATAGTAAACAGACAAAGATTTTATTTTTTTATGTCGTTTTTATTGGTAATGATTTTTACAACGTTTTTCCTAGTTACTAATTCTAAGAGGGTCCATAGTATAGTGCTTAATGAAGATTATAGGGAAGTTAGGGTTAGTAAAGGGGATACTCTATGGAATATAGCAGAAAAAAATATGCCTAATAAATATGATGTAAGATATTTAGTTTATAAACTTAAAGAATTCAATGATTTAGATACGGCATATATATATCCTGGAGATACTATAAAAGTACCAATTCTGAATGAATAAAAGCTGAGAATAATCTCAGCTTTGTTTTTTTCTATTGGCAAGAGGATTGCTTTTAATTGCATCTCTTAATCTTTCGTCATCTAAGTGGGTATATATTTGGGTAGTTGATACAGATTCATGTCCTAGAATCTCTTGCAATGCTCTTATATCTACGTTACCATGTTTATACATTAAGGTAGCTGCTGTATGCCTTAATTTGTGAGTGGAGTATACACTTGTATCCAGGCCTATTTTTTTGAAATATTTTTCTACCATATGTTGTATTGCTCGGTTACTGATTCTATTTTTCCTTTTACTAATAAACAAGGCATCTGGGTCGTTTACGTCTTTAGGTCTAACTTCTAAATAATCATTGATAGCATCTTGACAAGCCTCATTTAAATAAATTGTTCGTTCTTTATTTCCTTTACCAATAACGGCAAGTGTATCATTTTTGATTTTGCTTATATTAATACTAGCAAGCTCAGAAAGGCGCATACCACAGTTTAAAAATAACATTATGATCGCATAATCTCTTTTTCTATATTCTTCACTAGGGTTTTCTAGAATTTTGTTTAAGAGTGTCTCGGATTGCTCTAGAGTTAAATATACAGGATGCCTCTGATTTGTTTTAGGTCCTTCTAAAGATTCAGCTGGATTCTTATCTAGTAAACTAATTGTAGAATATAGATATTTAAAGAATGAGCGAAGGGAGGACACCTTTCTTGATTTCGTATTATTTCCATTTCCGCGATTTTTATCTACAAAAGAGATATAAGCATGAAGATCTTGTATATTGATTTTTTTAATTAGATCTAGATCAATATCATCAATTTCAATCTCCTCAAATTCCAAATCAGAGGGAACCAATTTATATCTGATTTTTATGTATTTAAAAAATGTAATTAAATCATAATAATATTCCTTAACAGTATTAGGTGAAGTTCCTCTAATAGTTTCCATGTAATTTAGGTAATCGTCCAGAATTAAAGGTGTTTCAATCATATAAATCCTCATTTCTTTAGTTTTTTTCATCATTAGTCACAAAATATCTATTTTGTGACTAATGATATACAAATATAATACCATAAATATGAAAATTTATCCAGTTTATTTAAAAATCATATCTAATCTTTAAAATTTGAATAAATCCAACACTATTATGGTATATTTTCAATAAATCTATCAAAATCATTTAAAAAACGGTTAAATCTGCCCCGAGGGAACTTTTGATAAGTAATAAAGGTATTATATGTTTCGATGCCTAAAATGCCTCTAGAAAGCATTTTAAAGCCTCGTTTTTTCACAAATTGTAAAAAATACTTTATGTCTCTTAAATTGTTTAAACTAACTTAAGGATCTCAAATGTTTCAAATTAAGAATGCTAAATTTGTAATCTATTATCTGTTATTTCTTAAATAATATGATGACTACTTAAATTATATGGAAACTATTATTTAATTTTACTTTTATTTAATAACATTAACACCTAATTCTTAATTCTAATCAATTTTCTATATAAAATTTGTAAAACCAAATTGAATAAGAGATCTAAAATATTATTAATGGTATACATAAAAATAATATGTATACCATTAATACATTATGATTTAATTTACAATAAATACTACTCATAAATTCATTAAATTTGTGAATTAATTAACTATACATTTTCTTTATATAAATCCTTCATAACTGATTTAATAATAAATAATGAGTTGTCAAAAGCTTCTTTAGATTGTCTATGGATTACTTTATAATGATTGATACCTTTATCTGTAATCTTATATCTTCTAATAGACCTTTTTTCAGGTTCCTCCCACCATCCTTCGATATACCCTTCTGATTCCAATTCTCTAAGCAATGGATATATCATACCAGGGCTAGGCGTCCATTTATTGTTAAGTCTTCTACTAATCTCATCCTTTATTTTATTTCCATAATAGTTTTTCTCGGTTAAAAGATGTAATATATATAGTTTTACAAAAGTTGTGGTTCCTATAGTAGTAGGAAATTGTCTCTGTCTTTCCCCTTTATAAATAGTCATTTAATCCTCTCCTTCATTTTAGGAATTAAGCTTAGATCTATATAATACTTACCTAATAGTAATTCACCGTTAGTCAGGTCTCCATGGCAGTCGGAACCACCCGTTACTATTAGATTATGTCTGTTTGCAAGATTTTTAAAATTTTTAGTTTGGCTTTGTGTATGCTTTGAGTGTATACATTCTATGCCTTCTATACCTTTATCAATGCAAAGTTGAACAAGATACTTATCCTTTATAAGTCCAGGGTGAGCTAAAACAGGTATGCCGTCAGCTCCTTTTATTAATGATATGGCGTCATCAATTGAAAGTTTATATCTTTCAACATGTGCTGGTTTTCCTGGATTTAAATACCTTGAAAAAGCTTCTTGAGTATTGGAGACATATCCTTTACTAACCAGTTCCCGTGCAACTGCAACTCTTCCAATAAAGTCATTGTCATTCTTCTCTTTGATTTTTTCAATATCTACGTCTATCTTTAATTTACTTAATTTCCCTACTATCTTCTCAATTCGAGTTAATCTATGTTTTCTTAATTCATTTGTAGTTGATATTAATCTATCATTACTATAATCTATAAAGTATCCTAGTATATGGACCTCATTATTCTCATAGATACATGATAATTCTATTCCTGGTATTACATTAAAGTTGTCGAATTTATTACTATACAGAGTAGCTTCTTCTAATCCTAATACGGTGTCATGATCAGTTATGGAAATACCATCCAAACCTCTGTCAAGTGCATTATTTATAACAGTTGCTGGACTATGAAGTCCGTCCGAAAAATAAGTATGAACATGTAAATCATATCTCAAATTATTTCCTCCTTTAAAATAAAACCACACCAATTCTGTGCGTACAGAGAATATTGTTATTTTCACAATAAAAGCCTGCCAATATTGGCAGGCTTTATTATCTAGGTTCAACAATCAATTTAATTGCAGTTCTTTCTTCACCATCAATTATAATATCTGTAAAAGTAGGGATACATATAAGATCCATCCCGCTTGGTGCAACAAATCCTCTTGCTATAGCTACAGCTTTAATAGCTTGGTTTAATGCTCCAGCTCCAACTGCTTGCATTTCGGCAGTTCCATTTTCTCTTATAACACCAGCAAGTGCTCCAGCTACAGAGTTCGGGATAGACTTTGATGATACTTTTAATATATCCATTTAATTGCCCCCTTAATATTATAATTTAATAGTAATATTTTATCACTGTAACAATGTACTATTTAGCATATTCAATAGCTCTGGTTTCACGAATTACATTTACTTTGATTTGTCCCGGATAGTCTAATTCAGACTCAATTTTCTTAACAATTTCTCTAGCAGTGTGAACTGTTTGAGTTTCATCTACTTCATCAGGTTTTACCATGATTCTTATTTCCCTACCAGCCTGAATAGCAAAGGATTTTTCAACCCCTTCAACTGAATTAGCTATTTCTTCTAATTTTTCAAGTCTCTTTATATAAGCTTCTAAGGTTTCTCTTCTAGCACCAGGTCTTGCAGCTGATATAGCATCTGCCGCTTGAACCAATACTGCTTCAACAGTTGTAGGTTCTGTATCGCCGTGATGTGCCGCTATAGCATGTAATACTTCCTTAGATTCTTTATATCTTCTTGCTAAATCTACACCAATATCAACATGAGGACCTTCTACTTCATGGTCTACTGCTTTTCCTAAATCGTGTAATAATCCAGCACGCTTTGCTATTCTGACATCTGCACCTAATTCAGCAGCCATCATCCCTGCTAAATGGGAAACTTCAACAGAGTGCTTCAATACATTTTGTCCATAACTAGTCCTATATTTCAATCTTCCTAATAGTTTTATAATTTCTGGATGAAGATTATGAATACCAGTATCAAATGCAGCTTGCTCTCCTTCTTCCCTAATAATATTATCGACTTCTTTTTTAGCTTTCTCAACCATCTCTTCAATTCTTGCAGGATGAATTCTACCATCTACAATTAATTTTTCAAGAGCAATTCTAGCAACTTCTCTTCTAATAGGATCAAATCCTGATAATACAACTGCTTCTGGGGTATCATCTATAATTAAGTCAATACCAGTCAATGTTTCAAGGGTTCTAATGTTTCTACCCTCTCTACCGATTATCCTGCCTTTCATTTCATCATTAGGTAATGAAACTACAGTTACAGTTGTCTCGGCAACATGATCAGCTGCACATCTTTGAATTGCAGTAGTTATGATTTCTCTCGCTTTTTTATCAGCTTCTAATTTAGCTTGACTTTCAACTTCCTTAATCATAACTGCAGATTCATGAGCTATCTCTCTTCTAACTCCATCTAATAATACTTCTTTTGCTTCTTCAGAAGTTAAACCAGAAAGTCTTTCTAATTCTAATAATTGTTTCTCATATAAATCATTTATGCTAGCTTCTTTTTCTTCTAATTGCTTATTCTTTTTAGCAATTAACTCTTCTTTCTTTTCGATTGACTCCAATTTTCGATCAATAGATTCTTCTTTATTTTGAACACGACGTTCTAGCTTTTGTACTTCATTACGTCGTTCTCTATTCTCTCTTTCGGACTCAGTTCTTAACTTGTGAATCTCATCTTTAGCTTCTAATAATAATTCCTTCTTATGAGATTCTCCATCTTTCTTTGCATCTTCTACGATTTGTTTTGCTAACTCTTCAGCATTATTTATTTTTCCTTCGCCTATATTTTTCCTTATATAATATCCGACGATTATTCCAATAATTGCGCCAAGAATTGCGAATAAAGCTTCAATCATTAATGTCAAACACCTCCAATTATTAAATTTTCAAGTTCCATACTACGCTCCAAATTCATAAAGTATTCCTGAATTCAGCTAAATATTACAATTAGCTGATGTTTAGATTCGATGTAACCTTTAAACTTATAAGGTTACAATACCATTGTATGGTTACACACCTCTATTTTATTACTTATACAAAACAATGTCAAGATGTAATTAGGGTTCAACCCTTGATACACTACTGGTAGTACCATCAAGTTCAACACGATAACAGTAATTGCTTATATTTGACAGATGTTGATTATGTGTTACCATTATAATCTGACGATTAAACATTTCCGAAGTCTGTTTTAGGAAATCCCCAACATTTACTATATAATCATCACTAACATGTTTTGCAGGCTCATCAAGTATTAACGGACCTTCGATTTTAGGTTTATATATTTGTAAAAAAGCAATTCTAAGAGCTAGAGACACTATATCCACCACTCCTCCACCTCTAGATAATTCTGGTTTTGTTTTTATAATAGTGTCTTCATTTTCGTTTAGAACATAGAATTCAGCATTCGCCTTATTACGAAGTTCTTCTATCTCTATTACAAATTCAATATTTGACTCAAATATGAATTGTAAACATTTAGTAACTAAAGATTCTATCTGGATTTTTGCTTGTTCTCTTGCAAATTCTGAAGTCTTTTGGTATAGTATTACAACTTTATCCAACAATTCAATGCTATCTGATACAATAATCAATTCAGATTTAGATTCATTTAATTGTTCTATTAATTTTTCCTTTTTCCCACTTTCTTTAGCTAAAAAACCCTTTAATTTAGTTATATTTGCATCTAAAGAGTTTAAATTATTTATCATATAATCACTTCTTTTCTAGTAAATCAATAGGTAATAAACTATTAGCTTCTTTTAATAACTCGTTCATCTCTTTAGTTAATTTTTCTATTTCATTATCTAAGTCCTTAGGATCAACACCTAATTCATTAAGCTCCTTTATTAATTCTTCTTCTTGCTTCTTTAATTGTTCTAGCCTAGCCTCCGCCCTATATTTTAGGGATTTAGCTTTCTCTAAGTTTTCTTTAAGATTATTTAATTCCTTTTCGTAATTCATAATAATAACCTCCTAATCATAATGGCTTATTATATGTTCTATTTTATCTATATCAATATCACTTAAACAAAATGGGCAAATTTCAATTTTAGTTAATTGTTCTTTATATTTGTTTAAGTTAACATCTATTTCTTTCTTAAAATTATTTAGTTCTTTAATTTCATCTTTCTGATGAGTACCTAAAACCCTTATTTTTCGATGTATTTCTTTAAGTTCTATTAATCTGTTGTTTATATAAAATATATCTTTATAAAATGATTCAGATGATTCTAGACCGTCAAATCTCTTAATAAAATCATATCCAACTTCTATATTGCTTTGATTTGAATTATAATCATCCCTCAATTTTACTAACCTTGAAATAATTGTTGCTTTTTTTTCAAAAGATGATACAGACTTTTCCACAGCAGATAATCTCTCTAACTTAGTATAAATATTATTTGATATAATCTTGTCTCTAACAACCATATCTAAATTACGTTTAATGGTTAAGAGTTTATAAATGCGTATAAACAATTGATCAGTTTTATTAATAATTTCATCAACATCTTCTATATTAACTAGTCTATTTATAAGATTCAAGTCATCTTTTATCTCTAACTGATAATTTCTATATTGAACTCGTTTAATATTATAATACTTGAAATTGATAATGTTTTTTTCTATCTTTTGTACTAATGGATCAATATCTTCAACATTCTTTAGTTTGGTAATTTGAACATTAATAATATTAAATTCTTGATTTAATTGCTTATATCTATAATAACAAGTCTTTAATTTTTCTTGTTTATTTGCTTTCTCATGTATTACATGTCTTAACTCCTCAGCCTTTTTTAACTTTGTATTAAGCTCTTCTAAATATTCATATTCCTTTAACTCATCCTCAATCTTTGAGATTCTAAGCTCAGTACTTTTCTTAGTATTAGATAAATTTCTAATATCTTTTAAAGTATCTTTTAATGCATCATCTATAACATTTACACCAATTAATCTACCTATGGCCCCTGCTCTTGTACTGTTTTTCTCAGATAGAAGAAAAGACCCCTCTAATTGTTCTGAAATATTAATTGCATTTGTTGCATCACTATCTAGTTGTATCTTTTTTATCCCAATCTCTTCAATAATTTCAGTAGGCACAGATGTACCAAAGCCTTCATATTTTACTTCTTCACCATTTTTCTTAAACAAAACATACGAATTTTTTGATTTACTTCTAAATCTTTTTATTTTTGTATTATCACTGAAGATAAGAGTAACCGAAGCCTCACTTTCACCTTCTCTAATAAAATAGTCACCAGAAGGTTCATTATATAACGCCCACTTTATACCTCTAATTATAGCTGTCTTACCCGAATCTGATGGACCTAAAATAACATTTAAACCTTCATCAAAATTTACTGAGGTATATTTATGAGATTGGAAGTTTTCTAATATAACAGTTTTTAAATATTTCATACTAGTCACCATCTAAGCCTTTCATCTGAACCATAGCAATTCTATTTAATGCCTCAATTTTAACTTCTTCACTTAGCCCTTCTGATTTAGATACTTCAATAAGTACATCATTTATATCCATCTTCTCAAAATCCATAGCAGAATCGACAGTTTGTTTGAACTCATACAATCTTTCCCTTTTGAATATATTTTTCTCTATTTCATCTCTATCTAATACTAAGTCGCCAGTTAAGGCACTCTCTAGATATATATCTGTAAATTTAATCTCATCATCAAGATCTATAATGATTACTTTAGGCCTTCTTTCAATTTCTCTTAAGCTATTTGAAATACGTACGATGCTGCCTGGATTAATGAAGTGTTTCCCTTCAATTGTAATGTTATTAAATCCCGAGTGGTAGTGACCTGCAATAGTTATATCTGCCTTTGTATCTTTAATATCATCTACTAAAGTAAAAGGAACCCCTTTAATAAATGGTTTATCTAAAAGCATACCATGAACAATGTGAATAGCATAATTTACTGATTCATCAACGTCTTCTAGCATATAATATTTTTTATTAATTTTATCATCTATATTATAAATATAAGGTTGGCCAGTTAATTGAACTTTAATACTGCCTTTATGCAAAATTATCTTTTCTTCTTCATTAATGAGGTTAAGAATATCTAATTCGTTTAACAAGCCAAGCATCGTTCTGTTGATAGTTTGAGGATTATGACCATATACATCATGATTTCCACTAATTAAATAGATAGGTACTTGAATTTTCTTCAATATTTTAGAAAACCTACTAGTAATAGAAATTGATACATCAGGTCTATCAAATAAATCCCCACCATGTAAGACAAAGTCAATATTTTTATCATTAACTATGTCAACTATCTCTAACATTTTATTTTCAAGTGTTTGAACATAATCATCTTTTCGATTTTTAGGAGAGGTTCCTCTTATATGGGAATCTGTAAAAAATAATAGTCTCACTTTAGCACCTCCACATTGTTCATTTTAAAAATTAAACCTCCTAAAAGGAGGTTGTATATTATTTCTCTTCAGAGTTATCTTCCTCTTTATTGGAATATCCATCTGCATTCAGACCAAATTTAACTCTAATCTTATTTTCAATTTCATTACGTAAATCTGGATTTTCTTTAAGAAAATCTTTTGCATTTTCTCTTCCTTGCCATTTATGCTCACCATAACTAAACCAAGCCCCTGCTTTTTTTATAATTTCAGCAGTTACACCAGCATCAACTATATTTCCTTCTTTTGAAATACCTTGTCCATACATTATATCAAACTCAGCTTGTTTAAATGGTGGGGCAACTTTGTTTTTTACTACTTTTACTCTAGTTCGATTTCCTAAAAACTCATCACCCTGTTTGATTGAGTCAATTCTTCTTACATCAAGTCTAACACTTGCATAGAATTTTAACGCTCTACCACCAGTAGTAGTTTCTGGGTTACCAAACATAACTCCAATTTTCTCTCTTAATTGATTTATGAAAATAACTGTTGTATTTGATTTATTAATAGCCCCAGTTAATTTTCTTAAGGCTTGTGACATAAGTCTAGCCTGAAGACCCATATGGGAATCACCCATTTCACCTTCAATTTCAGCTTTTGGTACTAAGGCAGCCACTGAGTCAACTACAACAATATCTATTGCACCACTTCTAACTAAAGCCTCTGTTATTTCTAAGCCTTGTTCACCTGTATCAGGCTGTGATATTATTAGATTGTCAATATCTACTCCTAATTTTTTTGCATATGATGGATCTAAAGCATGCTCCGCATCAACAAAAGCAGCGATACCACCAGGCTTTTGAGCTTCAGCAATAACATGCAATGCTAATGTAGTTTTACCCGATGATTCTGGTCCATATATTTCAATTATCCTACCCCTTGGTATCCCGCCAATACCTAAAGCAATATCTAGGTCTAAAGATCCTGTTGGAATAACTTCTAAATCTAGTTTAGCATCTTCACCAAGTCGCATGATTGAACCTTTTCCGAATTGCTTTTCAATTTGATTCAATGTTAATTCCAGAGCTTTTCTTTTTTCGTTATTATCAGCCATAATATTCCAGTTAAACTGGAGTCACCCCTTTCCATATTAGAACACTCGTTCTTTATTAATTATATACTATATTAAAAACAAAATAAAGTCAATTATTATTTATACAAACTTTTCTTATTTCATTTAATACTCTTATTGCTGCTCTATTTTGAATCATGTTTCTATTGCCGTTAAAATTTGATTTAATTATCTTATAATTTTCCTTAGTCATTATACATATATAAACTAGTCCTACAGGTTTTTTGTCTGTACCACCATCTGGGCCAGCTATTCCAGTTATTGATACAACTATATCTAATTTGGCTTTATCAAACAATCCCTTAGCCATTTCATAAGCAGTTTCTTCACTTACAGCACCATATTTCTCCAATGTAGAGCTTCTTACATTAAGTTCTTCCATTTTAGCAGTATTACTATAACTTACAATGGATCTTTCCAACACATTCGAGGCTCCTGGTATACGAGTAACCATACTACTGGCAAGACCACCGGTGCAGGATTCACAAAGTCCAAGTTTATATTTTTTATTAATTAGTTCATTAACTACGACTTCTTGAAGACTTATATTATCAAACCCATAAATATAATCACTAAATTCATTTTTTAGCTTATCAATGATATTATCAATTTCTGCATTTATCTGTTCCTTACTTTTCCCTTTACTTATAATCTTAATTTCAACAGTTCCTTCTTTAGCAAAAGTTGCAATATTGGTATTAGGAGTAGCTAGTTTCAATTCTTGTAACCTAGCCTCTAAAGCAGATTCACCTATTCCAGTCGTATTAATTGATCTAGATATAATATTAAGATCATCATTAATAAGGTTTTTTACATGATTTTCAAACATCAATTTCATTTCCCTTGGTGGACCTGGTAACATAATGATCCTTTTAGTATCATTCTCTATATATATTCCAGGTGCAGTACCGATACTATTCTCAATAAAAGAGGAGCCTACAGGTTTGATTGCTTGTTTAGTGTTATTATTAGTCAGACATGTACCCATTCTATCAAACAAA
This sequence comes from Tissierellaceae bacterium, assembly GCA_031460505.1. Lineage (GTDB taxonomy): Bacteria > Bacillota > Clostridia > Tissierellales > Tissierellaceae > JAAYTL01. The sequence continues at coordinate 144,461 of JAVKTT010000002.1, read as the reverse complement.
TTTTTTATTCTATTTTCCATTTCAGGATCAAGTTCTAATTCTAATCCAAGTTCTCGAGAGATAATTTCTTTAGTTAAATCATCTTTAGTGGGGCCCAATCCCCCAGTTGTTAAGATAATGTCTGCTCTATTTAAAGCTATATTAATTACATCTGCTAATCGTTTTTCATCATCATCGACAGAAGTTATGTAATAGGTTTCTAGACCAAGTTCAAATAACTTTTGAGCTAGATAATATGCATTGGTATTTAGAGTACTTCCAGTAGTTATTTCAGTACCAATTGTAATAATCTCTGCTATCATTACCCCATCTCCTATTAAATGTCTTTTAGATTTAATACATGTTTATTTTTAAAGATGTAATCTAAACCCGATAGTATTGTAAATATTAAAGCTAAATAAAGCATAATTTGATCCATTGGTATGTTCATACTTTCAAATGGAAAGTTATTAAATAGTATTAATATTACAGCTAAAAGTTGAGTTATTGTTTTAAATTTACCTAAAGGGCTTGCAGCAATGGTTATTCCATCAGATGCAGCTAGGACTCTAAAGCCGGTTATTGTGAATTCTCTTGCAATAATTATTACAACAATCCATCCTGGAATCTTACCCATATCAACCAAAGAAATTAATGCCGCTGATACTAATACTTTATCAGCTAATGGATCTACGAACTTTCCAAAGTTAGTAACTAGATTTCTACTTCTCGCAAGATATCCATCTAATGTATCTGTAAGTGATGCAAAAATAAAGATGAAACCTGCGATAATTTGACTATTGTTTACATTAGAGTACAATACAATCATAAATAATGGTACTAAAAACACTCTAAATAAAGTAATTTTATTTGCTATATTCATATTTGATTCTCCTATCTGATTAATAAAAATAATTGTTAATATTATATATCATTATCCTCTAAATCTTCAGCTGTAATAAGGACCTTCCTTGGTTTACTACCCTCATAACCTCCTATTACACCTCTAGCTTCCATTTCATCCACAAGTCTGGCAGCTCTAGTATATCCAATCTTAAGTCTTCTTTGTAATAAAGATATAGATGCTTGTCCTTCATCCACAACTAATTTAATCGCATCAGGTAGTAAAACATCACTGTCATCTAATTCTATATCCATTGAAGTTTGAACTACTTCGATCACATCATCATCATATTCTGCTTGATTATTATCCTTTAAAAAGTTAACTACTGTCTCAACTTCTTTATCGCTGACAAAAGCCCCTTGTACCCTTAAAGGCTTTGAATAAAATGATGGATAAAATAGCATATCCCCTTTACCTAGTAGTTTTTCAGCACCTGACATGTCTAATATTGTTCTTGAATCAACTTGTGAAGACACAGCAAAAGATATTCTAGATGGTATATTTGCTTTAATTGTACCAGTTATTACATCAACAGATGGTCTTTGAGTTGCAACAATCAAATATATACCGGCTGCTCTAGCCATTTGAGCTAGTCTACAGATATAATCTTCTATTTCTTGAGCAGCAACCATCATTAAATCAGCCAGTTCATCTATGATAATAACTATAGAAGGAAGTTTGTCTAAATTATTCTTTTCCTGTTTAGAATTGTATGAAGCCATATCCCTAACACTACTTTGAGCAAAGAGTTTATATCTTTTTTCCATCTCTTCTACAGCCCAATTTAGAGCAAAGGATGCTTTTTTAGCATCTGTTACTACAGGAATAAGTAGGTGCGGAATATTGTTGTATATACTTAATTCAACCACTTTAGGGTCTATTAACATAAGCTTTACATCTTCAGGAGATGTTTTATATATGATACTCATTATTATTGTATTTATACATACACTTTTACCTGATCCAGTTGCTCCAGCAATTAGTAAATGAGGCATTTTGTCTATTGATGAAACTATTGGCTTACCGCTTACATCTTTGCCAAGTACTAGTGGAATATTCGAGTCCAAATCAATATACTCTTCTGTTAATAACATTTCTTTTAAACTAACAGTATCTTTAGATTTATTTGGTACTTCAATTCCTACTGCGGATTTACCTGGAATTGGGGCTTCTATTCTGATATCTGAAGATGCTAAGCTCAGTGCAATATTATCAGATAAGCTTACAATTCTACTTAGTTTAATTCCGGGCGAAGGAGAAAGTTCATAGCATGTAATAGTTGGTCCACGATTTATTTGAGTAATTGTTGCTTCAATACCAAAATTATTCATAGTTTCTTCAATTATCTTTGCATTATTTAAGATTTCTTTCTTTTCATTATCATCCTTTTTAGTTATACTTGAATTTAGAAGATTTATTGAAGGAAAAGTATATATGTAATCCTCATTTTTATGATTTGATATTATTATTCCTTCTTCTAAAGACTTAGATTCCTTATTTTCAACAGTCATATTTTGAGTTTTATTGTTGTTATTATAATCCATAATCTGTATTTCTTCAGAATCTATTTCAAGTTGTTCTACTCCACTTTTTATTTTAGGTTTAGGGTTAGTAGGTTTTTTTTGTTTTACTTTACTATTTATGTTTGTATTATTATTAAATTTTAAACTCAAACTAATTTTTTTAATAATATCCTTTATTTTTACATCAGTAAGCATTAAGGAACAAATTGTAAATATTGATGATAGGACTATATAACCACCAATTTTACCAAACAATTTATAAAAAAAGAAACCTAAAAAACCACCAATTATTCCGCCACCTCTTTGCAATAATGAAAGAGAATTTGCAACTTTAATTCTATCTAAGAATCCTACAATTTCTATGTTTTTTCCATCTAAAAATACCAATAAGGACAATAGTAATATTAAAACTATAATGGATTTTTCTAATTCTTTTTTATTAAATCTATCCATTACAAAAAAAATGCCTGTACTAATTAATAATAATGGAAAAAAATAACCTCCAAATCCCATCAATAAAAAAGTAGTTCCTCTTAAAAGAGAACCTATAATACCCATCTGAAAACTAAATAAACTTATTATCCATATAATTCCTATTGCAATTATTATACTGCCTATAATATCTTTACTTAATTGAGTTTTTGTTTTTTTGGTCCTTCGTTTAGTCTTAGTTTTACTCATATTTAATTCTCCTTACCTAACAAAAGGAGACATGCCCCCTTTTACTTCTTCTTCTCATGTTATTATAACATAATTGATATGCTTATTCTATTTATTATTTCTCTTTATCAAGTCATCTAGCTTTTCCAGAGCTTTTGATAATCCACCTACTTCATTAATTAATCCATGTTCTACAGCCTCTTCTCCTACAAGAATAGTACCAACATCGTTTGCTAGTTCATCAGTAGCATTCATTAATTCAAAAAACTTCTCTTGACTAATATTTGAAGTTCTAATTACAAAATTATTGATTCTTTGCTGCATTTTCTGAAAATACCTAAATGTTTGAGGTACACCTATAACCAGTCCAGTTGTTCTTATAGGATGTATAGTCATAGTAGCAGTTGGAACTATAAAGGAATAGTCGGTAGAAGTTGCTAAAGGCACACCAATACTATGGCCACCACCTAAAACTATTGAAACGGTTGGTTTATCAATACTATTAATCATCTCTGATAACGCTAAACCGGCTTCAACATCACCACCAACTGTATTTAAGATAAATAATACTCCTTCGATTTTGGGATCAATTTGAGAACTTATTAATAATGGAATTATGTGCTCATACTTTGTTGATTTTTTATCTGAACCAGCCATAGTATGACCTTCTATTTCTCCGATGATTGAGATAAATTGAATATTGCTTTTAAAATCTTTAACTTCTGGTGTACCAAACTCCTTAATAGATGTATCCTTATCTACTTCATTAAGATTCTCATTGTCTTTTTTATCATTCATTCTGTTTTCCTCCAAATTTATATTCATAATATAGCTTTTACCATAAAATAATTTTTATGTGGGAATTTTGAGCTATTCATGAAATAAAAAAGAAAAACATCTTTAAAATGTTTTTCATAAAAATAATTAACGTTTAAGAATCTAGTTCAACAATAATCATATCATATCCTATTTTTCTTATAGCCGTCCATGGGATTTCCATCCCATTGCTTTCTAATCCCAATAACTTGATGCTCAACCTTCTCTCAGGCGCTATTAGTGAAACAATTTTTCCTGTTTCTTTGTCAAAAACTATATCAGCGTCATTTAACAAACCAAGTCTTCCACCGTTATTAAGATTAACTATTTCCTTTTCACCTAGTTCACTAAGTCTCATATAATCACCTCTGTACTTTTAGTTAATTATATGATTTTAAATTTTAAATATTCATTATCAATTATGATAATATTTGGTATGACCATAAATTTTACTAAATACCTGTATGACCAAATCCACCTTCTCCTCTTGATGTATCTTCAAGAGAGTCCACTTCTTCAAACTCAATTAATTCATATTTTGATAAAACAAATTGAGCTATTCTATCTCCATTCTTTATTACAAATGGGTCTTGACCTAAATTTATGAGTATAACCTTTATCTCTCCCCTATAATCACTATCGATTGTGCCTATTCCATTTGCCAATGTTATTCCATTCTTCAATGCTAGTCCACTTCTTCCTCTAATTTGGCCTTCAAAACCCTCAGGAATTGACACATAAAGTCCAGTTGGTATTAGAGCTCGATCAAATGGCTTTAACTCGATTGGAGACGAAATACAAGCCTGTAAATCGATTCCTGCAGAACCACTAGTCTTATATGATGGTAAAGGTAAATTACTTTTATTTACTATTTTAATTTTCATTAGTATCACCTCTTTTAAAGAAATTTGTAGTTAAAAGTTATAGTATATCACTTATTGTACCAATTTTATATCCATTTTTAAATAGAAATTCAATAATTTCAGGTAAAGCTTTATTTGTCTCAGCAGTTGGATGCATTAATACTATGGCTGAATTATGGATATTATCTATTACCCTTTTTACTATAATATCCTTGAAGCTATCTTTTCTCCAGTCTATAGTATCTACACTCCAAAGTATAGTTTTATAACCTAAATCATCTGCTGCTTTAATAGTTGATTCGTTAAATGCTCCTGATGGAGGAGCAAAATATTTTGGGGAATCCTGAATTATTTCTTCTATAATTGAATGTGCTGCATTTATTTGCTCAAAATTACCTTTATAATCAAGTTTGTCGTAATCTAAATGTTTATAACCATGATTTCCTATTTCATGTCCTTCTCTATAAATTTTTAATAAAATATCTCTATTATTCTCAGCCCATCTACCTGTTGGGAAAAATGTTATTTTTATATTACTGTCTTTTAAGATATTAAGCATATCATCGATATATTCGTTTCCCCAATCAATATTACAAGTTAGAGCAACTATTTTTTCATCGACTTTTCCTTGATAATAGATGTCTGTATTAAATACATCAGTTGTCCTTGATAGATTCCAAATAAATCCTAATATTATTGCACATAGAATTATTATCGAAATAATATATAAGGTTTTTTTACTAATAATAAATAGTTTCATATAAAAGCACTCCTCCTGTTTTCATTAATTAATCTATATATATTCAGGATAAAGTATTTTATACAAAAAACTAAAACATGAACCAAAATGGTTCATGCGTTAACAAATTAACTTTCAGGTTTTGATGATTCATCTGGTGGTAATAGAACTTTTCTATTAAGATTTATTCTTCCTTGGTTATCAATTTCAGTAACTTTAACCATTACTTCATCTCCAACCTTAAGAACATCTTCTACTTTATTTACTCTTTCTCTAGCAATATTAGATATATGAAGTAAACCTTCTTTACCATTAAGAACATCTAAGAAAGCACCAAAGTTAGTTATTTTAGTTACTTTACCTAAATAAATTTCACCAACTTCGACTTCTTTGACTATATTTTCTATCATCTGAATAGCCTTATTTCCACTCTCAGCATTATCAGCTGCTATTGCAACTCTTCCATTATCATCAATATCAATCTTTACACCTGTTTCATCAATAATTTTATTGATTATTTTTCCACCAGGTCCAATTACCTCTCTGATTTTATCAGGATGTATATTCATTGTGAAAATTTTAGGAGCATACTGAGATAATTCTTCTCTTGGTTCTGTAATACATTCTTCCATTTTAGAAAGTATAAATAATCTACCTAGTCTAGCTCTTTCTAAAGCTTCTTCTAATATGGGTTTATCAATACCTGCAATCTTAATATCCATTTGTATAGCAGTGATGCCATCTTTTGTTCCTGCAACTTTAAAGTCCATATCTCCTAGATGGTCTTCCATACCTTGAATATCTGATAATATAGCTACTTTATCATTTTCTTTAATCAATCCCATAGCTATACCTGCAACAGGCGCTTTTATTGGTACACCAGCATCCAATAAGGATAGTGTACTACCACATACGCTTGCTTGTGATGATGAACCATTTGAGCTCAATACCTCTGAAACCAGACGTATAGTATATGGGAAATCTTCAACTGGCGGAATAACTGGTTCTAAAGCCCTTTCAGCTAAGGCGCCATGACCTACTTCTCTTCTACCAGGTCCTCTCATCGGTCTAGTATCACCAACAGAATATGGCGGGAAGTTATAGTGATGCATGTATCTCTTAGATTCTTCTTCACCTAGTCCATCTATAATCTGTACGTCAGATGATGCACCTAGTGTTGCAACAGTTAATACTTGAGTTTGGCCCCTAGTAAATAGTCCTGATCCATGAGTTCGTGGTAAAATTCCTACGTCTGAAGTAATCTTTCTTATCTCATCTGGCTTTCTATTATCAGGTCTAATACCTTCCTCTAAAATCAGTCTTCTAACTTCTTTTTTGATAATATTTTCAATAACCTCTTTAATATCTTTTCCATTCTCAGGATAATCAGCTAAGAAAACTTCAAGGATTTCTTTACTAGTTTCTTCAATCTTATTTTCTCTTTCTTGCTTCTCAACAGTATTAAATGCGTTAATTAATTTTTTAGTTCCATATTCAATGATTTTTTCTTCAAGTGATTCCTCTGGTTTAAATACCTTAAATTCTTGTTTTGGTTTTCCTACTTCTTCTATAATTTCGCTAATGAAATTACATATTTTTTTGATTTCTTCGTGTGCTGTTAAAATAGCTTCAAGCATAGTATTCTCAGGTATTATATTTGCACCAGCTTCTACCATCATAATGGCATCCTTTGTTCCTGCTACAGTAAGATCCATTTGAGATTTTTCTCTTTCTTGACTATTTGGATTAATGATAAACTTATCATCAATTAAGCCAATATTTACAGCTCCAGTTGGTCCTGAAAAAGGTATATCTGAAATTGATAATGCAATTGATGATCCAATCATAGATGCAATCTCAGGTGAATAGTCTTGATCTACTGATAAAACTGTAGCAATAACTTGAACATCATTTCTATATCCATCAGGAAAAAGTGGTCTAATAGGCCTATCGATTAATCTTGAAGTCAATATTGCCTTTTCACTTGGTCTTCCTTCTCTTTTAATAAAACCTCCAGGTATCTTTCCTACTGAATATAATTTTTCTTCATAATCAACACTTAATGGAAAAAAATCTATACCTTCTCTTGGTTCCTTAGAGGAAGTTGCAGTAACTAATGTAACCGTATCTCCAAATTGAACTATACAAGCTCCACTCGCTTGTTCAGCTACTTTTCCTATTGTTATAGTTAATTCTTTTCCAGCTAAATTGTAACGAAATACTCTCTCCATGAAATACCTCCTTTATCTTATGATTTATATAAATTTTATAAATTAATATCATTTGTATTAAAATAAATTACAAGAGCGGGATTCCCCCGCTCTTATTAACTTAACCTCTTATTTTTAATCTTGCAATTAAGGAACGATATCTTTCTATATCATTTTTTTGTAAATATCTTAAAAGGTTTCTTCTTTGACCTACCATTTTAAGTAAGCCTCTTCTTGAATGATGGTCTTTTTTGTGTTCCTTAAGATGTTCATTTAATGAATTGATTCTGTAGGTTAATAAAGCAACTTGTACTTCAGGTGAACCAGTATCACCTTCATGTAATTTGTACTCATTAATAATTTGATCTTTTATTTCCTTTGTTAGCATTTTGCTACACCTCCATATTTATTATACACCTATAGCTTAGTAATACGCCGAGGTACGTAAAACTTAGCAGTAGGTAAGCTTTTACAAAATTAATATTATCATACTTCAATCTAAAAGTAAATATTAATGTCTTGATATAACTGTTTTTATATCATTATTAATTTGTTTTATCAATTCTTCAATACTATCAAACTTTAATTCATCTCTTAAAAATTCAATAAATTCTATATATATAATTTCATCATATATTTTTTCAGTAAAATCAATAATATGACATTCTATCTTAACCCTGTCATTTTCAAATGTCGGATTATAACCAACACTAGTTGCACTTAGGTATGTTTTTTCATTCATTACAGTCTTAGTTCTGTATACTCCATGCTTAGGAATTATATAATCATCAATAAGTTCAAGATTTGCAGTCGGGAAACCAAGAGTGCGCCCAATTTTTTTACCAGGAATAACCTTACCTATAACTTGATAATTTCTATCTAACATTGAAGATACTAATTCTAAATTACCTTCCATAATTAATTCCCTAATTTTTGTACTACTTACAAGTAAGTCATCAACATATATAGGTTCTATTACTATAACTTTAAAACCATATTTATTTGCTAAATTCTTTAATGTTTCTACATTTCCAGATGCCTTGTGTCCAAATCTATAGTCAAAACCTACAACTACAAGTTTAGTATTTAATTTTTCTACTAAAATATACTTAACGAATTCTTCTGGTTGTAGTTTCATTAAATTTTCATCAAAGTTTATGTTATATATAATTTCTACTCCTAAGTTTTTAACAAGGAGTTCCTTCTGAGGTCTAGATGTTAAACACATAGGAGCATTACCAGCTGTTACTGATTTAGTATGATTTTCAAACAACAAAATGGAAGGCTTTAGATTTAAGTCTTTAGCTGCATCTACCATATTCATAATCAATTTCTTATGTCCTATATGTACACCGTCAAAATTTCCTAAGGCAATTGCTGTTTCGAATCTATCTTCATTGTAATTTTGTAATTTTATGTTTTCCATCATATCACCCTAAATAAATACTTTGTCCATTTTAATGAATTCTGTGTCGTCTTTAATAATAATTTTTCCTATACCTATAAATCTATCATTACAATAAATTCTATAGTTTTTATTCATATTAATATCTTTAGATTCAAGAGGTACAATTACTCCATTGATAATTTGATTAAAGTAATTTTTATCAATTATTATTTTATCTAAACTATCTAAAGCCATATCTATAGGCATTATCAATTTATTAATCTCATCTATATTTAGATTATTCAAGTACTCCATAGATAAAGAATCTTCTATTTTAAATTTACCTACTCCTACCCTTTTTAAATCAGACATATGTCCATAAGTTCCTAAATCTCTACCAATATCATTGCACAAAGTTCTTATATAGGTTCCTCTAGAACACTTAGTGTAAAAAGTAATCTTTTTATTATCTTTGATGTCAAGGATTTTTAGTTCATATATTTTTATGCCCCTAGGATTTCTTTCAACAACTTTACCTTCCCTTGCAAGTTCATAAAGCTTTTTACCTTTATACCTTACAGCTGAATACATAGGTGGTATTTGAGAGGACTCTCCTTTAAATTTACTAAAAGAATTAACTATAGCCTCTTCATTAACAATCAATGTAGAGGTGTTTAATACCTCTCCACTACCATCTTGGGTATCTGTTTCTGCACCTAGAGTAAGTTCTCCAATATATTCTTTATCCGCATTTAGTAGATACTCGGAAACCCTTGTTCCTTTTCCAATACAAATAGGTAATACTCCAGTTGCATCCGGATCAAGGGTTCCAGTATGTCCAATCTTCTTTATCTTCAATAGTCTTCTAAAGTAATATACAGCATCGTGGGATGTCATACCCTTTGGTTTATTAAAATTAATTACTCCGTTCATTTGAGTCACCAAGATTCTTCATAATTTCTTCAATGATTTTAGTTTCTGCTGAATCTAAATCATCAAAAATAGTACAACCAGCTGCTCGAACATGTCCTCCACCATCAAACTTTTCACAAATTGATGCTACATTGACATATTCTTTACTTCTTAAACTAATCTTTATCTCATTACTACTTATTTCCTTTAAAAGGCAAGAAACTTCAACTGATTCTATACTTCTAATGAAAGACACTATACCTTCTGTATCGTTTATATTAGTTTTTGTTTCCTCTAACATCTTTTGACTAACTTTTACTGTTGCAATTCTAGAATTAGAATAAGTATTCAAATTAGTCAAAGCTGAAATAAAAAGATTTGTCCTTTCAATGCTTGAGCTCTCATATAGTTTAAAGTTAATGAATTTAATATCAATACCAGCATCAATTAATTCTGCAGCAATTCTATGTGTATTACTACTAACACTTTCATAACTAAAACGACCTGTATCTGTGTTAATTGCAGTATATATATTTGTAGCAATTTCTTTATCTAGATTTATACCCATTCTCTTTATTAAATAGTATATTAATTCACCAGTAGCTGCTAATTGATGATCTACTATATTTATATGCCCAAATTTAGTATTGCTTATATGATGATCTATATTGATAATTTTCTCTGATTTATTTAATAAATCTTTGTTCTTGCCTAATCTATCAATATCACTTGAATCAACTGCGATGAACAAATCAATTTGACCTAAACTTTCATCATAATCTTTAAAAAGATCAATTCCTGGTAAAAAAGTATAATCATCAGGTATATCATCAGCTATTAAGACAGTGACATTTTTATTAAGTTTCGATAAAGCTAAAGCTAAAGATAAACTGGAGCCAATATTATCACCATCAGGATTTATATGAGAAGCAATAAATATATTTTTGCTATTATCAATAATTTTTATTGCTTCGTCCATATATTTCAAGATTAAATCATTCATTCTCAATACCTCTATTTTTTTGATCTTGTCTATTTACCCTTTCAATTAACTCACTCATATACATAGCATTTTCAAGTGATTTATCAAGGTGAAATTTCGGTTCTGGGATATGTCTTAAATCAATTCGGTTCCCTATTTCTTTTCTAATAAAACCTTTTGCACTTTCTAAACCTAATAGGGTATTTTCCTTTTCAAGTTCATCACCTAATACAGAAATATATATATTAGCAAAACTTAAATCTCTAGTAACTTCAACGCTTGTAACAGTTGCCATTCTGTTAATTCTAGGATCTTTTAGTCCATTGAATAAGAGATCTGAAACAACTTTTCTTACTTCTTCTGAAATTCTATTTATCCTCTTGTTATTCATAAGATTGTTCTCCTATCTTTCAACTTCTTTTAGGATGTACGCTTCTATCATGTCGCCTTCCTTGATATCGTTGTAATTTTCCAATCCTAATCCTGCTTCATAACCTGCTGCAACTTCTCTAACATCATCTTTAAATCTCTTAAGTGATGATACTCCACCTTCGAATATAACTACATCATCTCTTAGTAATCTTACTTGTGCATTTCTTGCTATTTTTCCATTCAGTACATAAATACCTGCTATGATAGCATTATTAGGCAGTTTAAACGTTGCTCTTACTTGACATCTACCTAGAACTTCTTCTACTATCTTCGGTGCAAGCATACCTTTAACAGCATCTTGAACATCTTTTATAGCTTCATATATTACTCTGTAGGTTCTAACATCAACCATTTCTCTCTTTGCAACTTCAATTGCATTTAAATTAGGTCTAACATTAAATCCTATAACTATGGCATTTGATGCTGAAGCTAACATAATATCATTTTCAGTTATACCACCAACTCCACCATGTATAATATTAATTTTAACTTCTTCATGATCTAATTTTGCTAGAGATTGCGCTAATGCTTCAATTGAACCTCTAACATCTGCTTTAATGATTATATTTAAATCTTTTATTTCTCCTTCTTTTATCCTATCGAATAAATCCTCAAGAGAAACCTTGTTTTGCGATGTAGATCTCATTTGTTCTTCTCTAATTGTCTCTCTATTCCAATCAGCAAAAGCTCGAGCAGTCTTTTCATCATCGACAGAATATAGTAAATCTCCAGAACCTGGAACTTCGGAAAGTCCCAATATAACAACAGGTGTTGATGGTCCTACCTTTTTAATGCTTTTACCTTTATCATCAAACATTGCTCTAATTCTACCACTTGCTACACCTGAAACAACCATATCACCAATAGATAAAGTACCTTTTTGTACTAATACTGTAGCCATAGGCCCCTTACCTTTGTCTAACTGTGCTTCTATAATTGTTCCGACTGCAGTTCTATTTGGATTAGCCTTTAATTCTTGCATTTCAGCAACTAATAAAATCATCTCAAGTAATTCATCAATATTAAGTTTATTCTTTGCAGATACTGGAACAGTAATAGTATCTCCACCCCAGTCTTCGGGTAATAGCCCATTTTCAACTAATTCTTGCTTAATTCTTTCGATATTTGCAGTAGGTTTATCAATTTTATTTATAGCAACTATAATAGGAACGTTGGCTGCTTTAGCATGGTTGATCGCTTCAATAGTTTGTGGCATTACACCATCATCTGCTGCTACAACTAATATTGCTATGTCAGTTACACTGGCTCCTCTAGCTCTCATTGCTGTAAAGGCTTCATGACCAGGGGTATCTAAGAATACTACTTTTTTATCATTAACTCTAACTGTATATGCACCTATATGCTGAGTAATTCCTCCAGCTTCTCCAGATGTGACATGTGTTTCTCTAATAGAATCTAAAAGAGAAGTTTTACCATGGTCAACATGACCCATGACTGTAACAACAGGTGGTCTTGTAACTAAATCTTTAGAATCATCTTCAAAGTCCAATTGGAATTCATCAACAGCATCTTCTTCTTTAGGTTCAGCTATTGTAATAGTAGCTCCATAATCTTCTGCTATAATAGAAGCAATTTCAGCATCTATTTCTTGGTTTTGGCTTGCCATAACTCCAAGAGTAATTAATTTTGTAATTATTTGAGAAACATTTACATCTAATTTATCCGCTAAATCTTTAACAATGATATTCTGGCCTACTTCTATATTAATCCCATCCTTCTTTGACTCTGTAGTGTCTATTTTGTCTTTTTTTGTATTTCCTATTTTCTTTTCATCTGTTACAACATCTTTATCTTTTTCCTTTTTTGAAGATTTATGCTTCTTTTTCTGTTTAATAAAATCTTCATCAGCTTCATCGATAACTTCATCAAGCTGATTGTCCTCAATTGGTTCCTTATCATCAAGTAACTCTCTAATTAGTTCCGCTTCATCTTTTTCTAATGAACTCATATGACTACTTATATTAATATCTAATTCCTCTATTTTCTCAATTAGTTCCTTACTAGTCATATTTAATTCTTTCGCTAACTCATATATTCTAATCTTTGTCATATAATGCACCTCCTAAATTATTTCAAGGTGTCCTTCTACTGTTTAAGACTCCCAACAACTTCCCTTAATTCATTATAAACGTGATCAGTTATCTCAACTTCTAGACTTCTGGAAATCTTTTTAGACTTAATGGCTAATTCAAGACATTCAATAGTAGGGCATATATAAGCACCTCTACCATTCAGCTTACCTGTTAAGTCCACCTTTACATCACCTTCTGTTGTCTTTACAATTCTAATTAATTCCTTCTTAGGCTTTCCTTCACCACAAGCTAAACATTTCCTAATAGGAATCTTTTTCTTTTTCATATTAATCACCTCAATTAATTTCTAATTCTCCATATTGAGACTCGGATTTAATATCAATTTTCCAGTTAGTAAGTTTTGCAGCCAACCTAGCATTTTGTCCTTCTTTTCCAATAGCTAATGACAATTGATAATCTGGAACTACAACTAAAGCAGATTTTTCTTTTTCATTAACTTCTACTTTCACTACTTTAGAAGGACTTAGACTGTTTGCTATGAACTCTCCGATGTCTTTACTCCAGATAACAATATCTATCTTTTCGCCATTAAGTTCATCAACAATAGCTTTTACCCTGCTTCCTTTAAAACCAACACAAGCACCTAATGGATCAACATCTGGGTCTTTAGAATAAACAGCAATCTTAGTCCTTGATCCTGCTTCCCTAGCAACGGAGAATATTTCTACTATGCCATTATTTATTTCAGGAACTTCTAACTCAAATAATCTCTTAACAAGTCCCGGATGGGATCTAGACAAAATAACTTGAGGCCCTTTAGTTGTTTTCTTTACTTCTAGAATTAACAGCTTAAGTCTACCGGATTGCTGGTATTCTTCTTCTTCAATCTGTTCAGTTGGTGGTAGTATTCCTTCTGTTTTGCCCATATCAATATATACATTATTCTTTGATATTCTCTGTATCATGCCAGTTATTATTTCATTTTCTCTATTTATAAATTCATCATAAATAACATCTCTTTCGGCATCTTTAATCCTTTGAATTACAACTTGCTTTGCAGTTTGAGCTGCAATTCTCCCAAAATCCTTGGGTGTAATCTCTATCTGAACTGTATCATCTAAAACATATCTTTCATCTATTGCTTTTGCATCTTCAAGACCAATTTCTAAATGTTCATTTACAACCTCTTCAACTACATTTTTCAATGCATAAACTTTAGTTGCACCTGTTTCTTTGTTTATTTCAACTATAACATTCGGTGCAGAACCAAAATTTTTCTTATAGCTAGATATCAAAGCAGATTCCAGAGCTTCAAAAATAATTTCTTTTGATATCCCTTTTTCTTTTTCTATTTCATGAAGGGCTTGAATAAAATCTTCATTCATTTCATAACCTCCTAAAATTTAATTGCTAATCGAATTATTGAGACTACTTCTCTAGGTAATGAAATAATATTACCCTGATTATCCTCAATGATGATTTCTTCATCGTTAAAGTCTTTTAATGAGCCTTCGTAATTTTTTTTGTTATTTAATGGTTTGTAGAGTTTGATTTCTACATCCTTATCTAAGTTTCTCTTTAGATCTTTATCAGTTTTTAGAGGTCTATCCAAGCCTGGAGAAGATACTTCTAAAAAATAAGCTTCCTTAATAGGATCTTCTTCGTCTAATGCTTCGCTTAATCTTGCACTCATCTTTTCACAATCATCTGTAGATATGCCACCTAGCTTATCAATATATATCCTTAAAAAGTAACTACCGAACTCTTTAATATATTCTAAATCAACAAGTTCGAAATTAAGTTCCTCAGCTATATTTTGAGACATATGTCTTACAGATTTGAGTATTTCTCTTTTATTTGATTTGATATTCATTCTAGAATTATTATTCATTAATTTCACCTCCAAATATAATTAATTTATATGTACTTAAAACTCATTTGATATGATATATAGTTAAATCATAAAAAAGCAAGAGTGGGAAACCCCACTCTTTTAGCAAAAACCCTTAATATTGTCACACTCATTATAACATGTGATGCTATTAAAATCAAATACTAAATAGGCTTAATTGATTGCTTTCAGGTAGCCCATCAAGACAACCATGATTAGTTAATGCTTCAATTACAGTTTTTGTAACCTTAGTTCTAGTAACCAAATCTTCGATGGATATGAACTTCGCAATTTCTCTTTCCTCTACAATTTTCCTTGCTGCATTTTCTCCTACACCATCTAAACCCTTTAATGGTGGTAATATTCCATCAGCACCTATTATGAATTTATCACTATCTGATCTATATAAGTCTACATTTTTAAATTTGAATCCTCTAGTATACATTTCCCTAGCAACTTCTAAAACATTCAGTAAGTTTTTTTCTTTCGCTGTTGAGTCATTTCCTAATGCTTCTAGTTCTTTTATTTTATCATTAACAGCATCTCTACCTTGTAATATCAGCTGAGCATCAAAATCTTGAGCTTTGGTAGTGAAATATGTTGCATAGAATGCTTCAGGATGATGTACTTTGAAATAAGCAATTCTAAAGGACATCATTACGTATGCTACAGCATGTGCTTTAGGGAACATGTATTTAATCTTATTACATGAGTCAATGTACCAAGGTGGTAAGTCTAAGGATCTCATTTCCTTTTCATCTTCTTCAGTTAAGCCTTTACCCTTTCTTACCTTCTCCATTATAAAGAAGGATTTTTTATTATCTAAACCTGCATTTATCAGGTATAGCATTATATCTTCTCTGGTGGATATAACTTCAGAAATAGTAGCTTGTTTATTTTTAACTAAATCTTGTGCATTGTTAATCCATACATCAGTACCATGGGATAATCCACTTATTCTGACTAAATCGGAGAATGTTTTTGGCTGTGTCTCAATTAGCATTTGTCTAACAAACTTAGTACCAAACTCTGGTATACCTAAGGTACCAACTTTACAATCAATATCCTTTTCAGATACCTCTAAAGGTTCAGTACTGGTAAATAATTCCATAGTACTCTGTTCATCTAGTGGAATAGACGTGGGATCTATCCCAGTGATATCCTCTAGCATCTTAATAATAGTAGGCACGTCATGACCAAGTATATCAAGTTTTAGTATTTTTCCACTGATAGCATTATAATCAAAGTGGGTTGTAATAACTCCTGATTTTTTATCATCAGCTGGGTATTGGATTGGCGAAAAATCATATATATCCTTATAATGAGGTACTATCATTACTCCTCCTGGATGTTGACCTGATGTTCTCTTAACTCCAGTACAACCAAGGACTAATCTATTTATTTCTGCTGGATTCACATTAATACCCTTAGATTCATGATATTTCTTAACAAACCCATATGCAGTCTTCTCAGCTATAGTTCCAATAGTTCCAGCTCTAAACACATATCCTTCACCAAACAGTTCTTCAGTATATTTATGGGCATTACTTTGATATTCACCTGCAAAGTTTAGGTCTATATCAGGTTCTTTATCCCCTTCAAATCCTAAGAATACTTCGAAAGGTATATCCTGACCATCTTTTATATACTGTGTATTACATTTTGGACATAATTTATCGGGTAAATCTGAACCAGATGAAATAGAACCGTCTTCGAAAAATTCGCTATTTTTACAATTAGGACATACATAATGGGGTTTTAGTGGGTTTACTTCAGTTATTCCTGCCATTGTTGCAGCAAAAGAAGATCCTACAGAACCCCTTGATCCAACTAAATACCCATCTTCATTAGATTTCCAAACCAATTTTTGAGCGATAATATACATGACTGCATATCCATTGCTAATAATAGACGTAAGTTCTCTTTCAAGACGTTTAACTACAATATCTGGTAGAGGATCACCATAAATTTCATGAGCTTTATCATAACAAATTCTTCTTAGATCATCTTCCGAACCATCAATTACTGGTGGATAAGTTCCATCAGGAATTGGCTTTATGGAATCTATCATATTATTTACAAGTTTTGGATTTTTTATTACAACTTCCTTTGCTATATCTTCACCTAAATATCTAAACTCATCCAACATTTCATTAGTAGTTCTAAAATACAAAGGAGCCTGTAAATCAGCATCCTGGAACCCTTGTCCAGCCATTAAAATTCTACGATATACTTCATCTTCAGGGTCTAGGAAATGAACATCTCCGGTTGCAATAACAGGCTTCTTGTATTTCTTTCCTAATTGATATATGTTTCTATTGATTTCTTCCAACTGTTTTGTATCCTTAACAGTACCATTACGAACTAAAAACATATTATTACCGGTTGGTTGAATTTCCAAATAATCATAGAATCTTACAATACTTCTTATCTCAGTATAGGATTTACCTTTTAATATTCCTTTATATAACTCACCTGCTTCACATGCACTCCCAATTATAAGTCCTTCTCTATATTGTTCTAGTAAGGATTTAGGTATTCTCGGTCTTCTATGGTAATGCTTCATATGGGACTCAGAGATGAGTTTATATAGATTCTTTAAACCAGCTAAATTCTTAGCTAATATTATAATATGGAATACTTCATCCTTAGAGATATCCTTATTCGCATTTAATCCATTAATATCATCAAAAGTATTTAAACCTCTAGATTTTAACATGTCCATTATTTTTATAAATATATCCTTTGTTGCTGTAGCATCATTTACTGCCCTATGATGGTTATCTAAAACTACATCTAGATATTTTGCAATAGTATCAAGCTTATGATTCTTTAAATCCGGGAAAACTACCCTTGCAAGTTCAAGGGTATCTAATACAGGATTATATAAACCTAAATTAATCCTTTTTAAATTCTCTCTTATAAAACCAACATCAAAACTTGCATTATGAGCTACTAATACAGCACCATTAATAAATTCATTAAATTTAAGTATTACTTCATCTATGGTAGGTTCATTTTTGACCATTTCATTAGTAATACCAGTAAGATTTGTTATAAATTCAGGTATATCTCTTTCAGGATTTACTAATTGACTAAATGTATCTATTACTTGTCCATCCTTAATTTTTATTGCTCCAATTTCAGTGATAGAATCATTGATAGGTGATAACCCTGTGGTCTCTATATCAAATATTACGTACTCCTCATATTCTGTGTCTGGATTATATGCAGTGATTATCTGTTTTTTATCATTAACTAAATAACCTTCAACTCCGTATATAATTTTAATACCTAGTTTTTTCCCCATTTCCATTGCATCTGGGAAAGCCTGTACAACTCCATGATCTGTTATGGCAATAGCTTCATGACCCCATTTATGAGCTCTTTCAATTACTTTTTTAATATTGGTAATACCATCCATTGAGCTCATTTGGGAGTGAAGATGAAATTCGATTCTTTTCTCTTCAGCATTATCCATTTTTTCTTCTTTTTCAATTTTAACTAAATTCTTTAACATAATAGCTGTTGATTTAGCAAAGGTATCGTATATAACATCCCCTTCTAACATAGCATAATCACCTAAACTAATATTAGCAAGGAAGTTATCAGCCTGTTCTTTTTGAAGAAATGTTTTTACTAACATTGAATCTGTTCTATCTGATATATAAAAGGTAATTAAAGTCCTATTGCCCTTTATCTCTCTTGTATCCATTTGGAATATTTCGCCTTTTATTGTAGCAGTACCACTTTGTAAATCAACTGTATTGATTTTAATGCATTCTGATTTTATAGTCTTACCGAATACATAATTTTTAGTTGCAGATGTTTTATTACCCTTGCCTGAAGAATTAGCTTGATGGTTAGAGTTTAATAATATATCTTTAGATATCAATATTTCTTCATTATACTTTTCTTCCCAAAATGACTCTTCATCCATAGGATTTTCTTGTTCGCAAACAAACTCAACTTTTAAATCTATCTCTGATGAGACTTTTTCTCGTATTTCACTTATATATCCATTTCTTTCTACAGAATGCATGGCTACCATATTCGGTAATATTAATTTAAGTGTATTGCTGCTTAAATCAAATTTTATACCCTCAATCCATGATGCACTTGAGGGTATTTTATCTTTAATAAATTCTTTTAGAGAATCCATGTATACTTCCATAACTTCATCAGAATTTATATCAATATCATATTGAATACTTATGTGAATTTTAAAGTCAGAAAAATTGAGCTCTAATAGTTCATATAGATCATTATTAGTATTCTGGTCTAAAACTTTATTAGAATCTAAGAATAACCTCATAATCATACTATCTTTTATTATCTCTACTTTGTAAATATATATATTATATACTTTAAGATAATTAAACTTTTTATCTTTGATTAATTCAATTATATTTATTTTTTGCATCTAAGAATATACCCCCTATCCACTATGGGATATTTCATTATTATAGTTTTTCTATTTCTTTTATTAGTTCATTTAAAAGTTCATCTTCTTTAACTTTTTTTACAATTTCTCCTTTAATAAAGATTAAACCTTCACCTTTACCTCCAGCGATTCCAATATCAGCCTCTTTAGCTTCACCAGGACCATTTACTGGGCAACCCATAATGGCTACCTTAATATGTTTCTTAATTCCTTCTAGGCGTTTTTCAGCTTCCTGAACTATTTCAATAAGATCAATCTTAGTCCTTCCGCAAGTAGGACATGATATTAATTCAATACCTTCATTTAGTAAATTTAGTGATTTGAGAATCTCACGACCTACTTTAACCTCTTCAACAGGGTCACCAGTCAGAGATATTCGTATAGTGTCACCGATCCCCATTGAAAGTAAGGTCCCAATCCCAACAGATGACTTCACTGTCCCTTTCATTCCTGGACCTGCTTCTGTCACTCCTAAATGAAGAGGGTAATCACAAACTTCACTCATTTTTTTATATGATTTAATAGTTAATGGAACATTACTTGCTTTAAGAGAAATTTTAATATCATAGAAATCTAATTCTTCTAAAAGCTTTATTTGTTCAAGAGCACTATAAACCATAGAATTTTCATTTACACCATCATATTTTTCCAGATACTCTTTTTTAATAGAACCTGAATTTACACCAATTCTAATAGATATATTTCTTTCTTTGCAAGCATTAACTATTTCCTTTACTCTATCTAAGTTTCCAATATTTCCAGGATTAATTCTTAAGCCATCAATTCCATATTTAATAGACTCCAATGCTAACTTGTAATCATATTGTATATCAGCAATCATGGGTATACTGATACTCTTTTTGATTTCTGGTATTGCCTTAGCATCATCAAAGTCAGAAATAGCTACCCTTATAATGTCACAACCAGCATCTTCCAATCTATTGATTTGATCTACTGTTGCTTCAATATTAGCCGTTACAGTGTTAGTCATTGATTGAACAGTAATTGGATTATGACCACCAATTAGCTTGTTACCAACTTTAATAACTCTTGTATTTTTTCTTTCCATTATATCCACCTTTTATTTGTTTAACCAAAGATATTTATCCTTATTAAATCCTTATATGTTACTACAAGCATTAAACCTAATAAAAATACTAAACCAACAAAATGTATAAAATTCTCCTTTTCTGGATTTACAGGTTTTCCTCTTACTAATTCAATTATTAAAAATACTAATCTACTTCCATCAAGTGCTGGTATTGGCAATAGATTAAAAAATCCTAAATTGACACTGATAAATCCTAAAAGAATTAATAAATTTATCATTCCCATCCTGGCTGCATTACCTATTTCATTTATTACACCTACAGGACCAGATAAATCATTAATTGAAACTCCACCAGTGAATATCATTTTAATAAAATCAAACATTATACCTATAAATGTTATAGTATTTGTAAATCCACCTTTAATACCCCCTATTATTGATTTCTCATAATGTGGTATTATTCCAAGCATTACTTTACCGTCTTCTATTGTTGGTTGAATATACAGTGTTTGCTCTTCATTATTTCTTATAATTCTAATTTCAAGATTCTCATCACTACTTGAGTTGCCTATTGATTCTGACAATTCTTCCCATGTGCTTATTGGAGAATTATTTATTGAAATAAATTTATCACCCTCTATAATACCACCATATTGAGCAGGACTATTGGGGATAACTTCTCCTATAATATTCGTAGGTTCTCCTAAATTGAAGGATACAATTGAGAATACTATTATAGCTAAGACAAAGTTCATTATTGCCCCAGCTGCAACTACTGCTATTCTAGCTAAAGGAGATACACTATTAAAGGCTCTAGGATCACTTGAGTCTTCATCTTCCCCTTCCATTTTAACATATCCACCGATAGGTAATGCTCGTAGGGTATATTGTGTTTCACCTTTTCTCTTTTGAAAAAGCTTTGGACCCATTCCAATAGAAAATTCATTTACTTTAATTCCAACTAATTTTGCTACTGTGAAATGACCTAATTCATGTAACAAGATTACTAACAAAAAAACAAATATTGCAGCTATTGCTGTTTGCATATAAACACCACCTATTAAACTAGATTAAAATATATATTACATAATAATATATTAATGGAGCACAGAAAATAATACTGTCAAATCTATCTAATATGCCACCATGACCTGGTATAATGAAACCATAATCCTTGATTTTAGCCAATCGTTTTATTCTTGAAGCAACTAAATCACCAGCTTGAGACACTATAGATGCGATTATTGATAGAATCAAAAGTTTCCATAGTGGGTCAACTTCTGCAAAATAACCAAATATCAATGTAATAAAAAAACTACCAAGTATACCACCTATAGCACCTTCCTTAGTCTTATTTGGACTAATCTTTGGCGATAGTTTATGCTTCCCAAATAAATTTCCGATTAGATAAGCAAATGTATCAGTACCAAATGCAATTAGGAATACAAGCCATATGTATATCATTCCATCTAATTTATATATGTGAGATAGAAAAAAAGGTATATATATAACTCCTAATATAGTTGATGCTACATCAATAATACTAACTTTCTTATTCAGCAATAATATTATTAGGAGTATTGCTGTAACCAAATATAATACTGATCCTATAGATATATTCTGAAAGACATTTGTTAGAAAAATTCCTATAGCACCTATGTAACCTATATAATTTATAGGTTTAATATTTATATTGTTTAATGCTTTATAGAATTCCCACAAACCAATTATTGATACAATGCATAGTGATATTGACAAATATAACTCACCTTTTAAAACAATAAATATAAGTAGAATCAATCCAATAACACCAGCTAAAGCTCTAGTTTTTAAGTCTTTCACCTAAATACCTCCAAACCTTCTATTTCTTTTTTGATAATCGATTATAGCTTCATATAGTTTATCTACTTTGAAATCTGGCCATAAAATATCAGAAAACCAAAATTCAGTATATGCCATTTGATATAGTAAAAAATTACTTATTCTTAATTCACCACTTGGTCTAATCAGAATATCTGGGTCAGGTTGACCTTTTGTGTATAGATATTCACAGAACAATTCCTCATCTACATCATCTATACTAATATTACCCAATTCAACATCTTTTAATATATCTTTAATACCATTAATAATATCAGTTCTACCACCGTAGTTTAATGCAATGTTTAAACGCATTCCGTCATTATTCTTAGTTTCTTCGATTGCTCTTTCAACTTCAGCTTTAGCCACACTAGGTAATGGAGATATATCTCCTAATATATGTATTTTTACATTGTTCTTAATAAGTCTATCTAATTCATTCCTAATATAAAATACTAAAATTTTCATCAAACCTTCTACTTCAGTTTTTGGCCGTTTCCAGTTTTCTGTAGAAAAAGCATAGAGTGTCAAATGTTTGATGCCTAGTTTTGTAGATGCTTCTACAATCTCTACTACTCTTTTCATACCTTCTTGGTGTCCAAAGTTTCTTGGTTTAAATCTATTCTTTGCCCATCTACCATTACCATCCATAATAATAGCAATATGTTTTGGTAAATTATCTATATCAATTTGATTTATTAGCGAATTTAAGTTATCTTGTTTCATAATGCATCCCCCAGTAGTAAAACCCCTTCCTTTAAGAAGGGGTTTTACTAAATTTCCATTAACTCTTCTTCTTTTTTCTTAGTAATAGAATCTATTTCTTCAATAAATTTATCAGTTATTTTTTGTATTTCATCTTCCGCTTGTTTTCTTTCATCTTCGGTTAATTCTTTGTTTTTTTCCATTTTCTTAACTTGGTCAATACTATCTCTTCTAATATTTCTAACTGCAACCTTTGAACTCTCTGAATTTTTCCTAACTATTTTAGTTAAATCCAGCCTTCTCTCTTCTGTTAGTTGAGGTATAGCTAATCTGATTATTTTCCCGTCATTTGAAGGATTAATACCAAGGTCAGATTTAAGTATTTCCTTTTCAATTAGAGGTATCAACTTAGCATCCCATGGTTGTATTGCCAATAATCTCGGTTCTGGAGCAGAAACACTTGCAACTTGTTTTAGCGGAGTTAATTGTCCATAGTAGTCGACAGAGATTTTATCCAATAATTGTGGATTAGCTCTTCCTGCTCTAATACCTTGTAATTCCTCCTTAAAAACAGCGATTGTCTTTTTCATCTTGTCTTCTGTTTCTTTGTAGATTTGTAAACTCATAATTATTCCTCCTTTACATGTGTACCTATTTTTTTACCTAAAACAACATTAACTATATTATTTGGTTCATCAATTCCAAACACTATTAATGGAATATTGTTGTCCATACATAAAGAAGTTGCCGTAGAATCCATAATTCCTAATCCCATATTAAGTATATTAATATAATTCAACGTATCAAACTTTTTAGCTGAATCATTGAGTTTGGGATCAGAATCATAAACTCCATCTACTCCTTTTTTAGCTAATAGGATTACTTCAGCTTCAACCTCAGCAGCTCGGAGTGCTGCAGCTGTATCAGTAGAAAAATATGGATTTCCAGAACCAGCAGCAAAGATAACTACACGACCTTTTTCTAAGTGTCTAATAGCTCTTCTTCTAATATAGGGTTCTGCTATTTGATTCATTTCAATAGCTGATTGTACCCTAGTTATTACGTCCATTTTTTCAAGAGCATCTTGTAAAGCTAATGCATTCATAACGGTACCTAACATTCCCATATGATCTGAGGTAGTTCTGTCCATTTCCTTAACACTTGCGCCTCTCCAAAAATTTCCTCCACCAACTACAACTGAAACCTCAACTCCTATATCATGAATCTGTTTAATTTCATTTGCAATTCTATTTATTGTAGTGTTGTCTATGCCAGATCCTTTATCACCTGCTAAAGCTTCACCACTTAATTTCAAAACTATTCTATTGAATATGGGTTTCATATAATTCAATTCACTCCCTTATGTAAATAAATCTTTGCTTACTGAAATGGAGAACAACATGTGTTCTCCATTTGATTATTGTCCCATTTGTTTTGCTACTTCTTCAGCGAAATTTTCTTCTCTCTTTTCTAAGCCTTCTCCAACTTCGAATCTTACAAATCTTCTAATTACAAGATTTTCACCAATCTTTGAAATTTTTTCACTTAGAATATCAGATACTTTTTTGTCGGAATCTTTTATAAATTGTTGGTCTAATAGACAAATTTGTTCAAAGAATTTACCCATTCTACCTTCAACCATTTTTTGGGCTATGTGTTCAGGTTTTCCTTCATTCATAGCTTGTTGAATAAGAACATGTCTTTCTCTTTCTACTTCTTCTTCTGGAACGTCTTCTCTTTTTACGTATTTTGGGTTTGCAGCAGCTACTTGCATAGCCATATCTTTAACAAACTCTTTAAATTCTTCATTCTTAGCAACAAAGTCAGTTTCAGAGTTAACTTCAATTAGAACTCCAATTCTTCCACCATGTATATATGATTCAACTAAACCTTCAGATGCTATTCTACCTGCCTTTTTAGCAGCTGAAGCTAAACCTTTTTCTCTTAATAAATCTATAGCTTTTTCAATATCTCCATTGGTTTCAACTAGAGCTTTCTTACAATCCATCATTCCAGCTCCGCTTCTTTCCCTTAAATCTTTAACTAGTGAAGCACTTATACTCATATATATCCCTCCTCATATTGTTAAAAAAGGGTAAGAGCTAAAAGGCGACATACCTTAGAACCCTTACCTTTCTAATTATTCCTCAACAGATTCTTTATCTTGTTCAGATTCTATTTGTTCACCTTGTTTACCTTCTAGAACTGCATTTGCTATAGTTTCAGTCAATAATTTTACCGCTCTTATAGCATCATCATTTCCAGGTATTACAAAGTCAATTTCATCTGGGTCACAGTTAGTATCAACAATACCTACAACTGGAATACCAAGAATATGAGCTTCTTTAACTGCGATTCTCTCTTTTCTTGGATCTACTACATATAAAACATCTGGAAGTCTTTCCATGTTTTTGATTCCGCCTAAGAATTTTTCCAATCTTTCTGCTTCATGTCTTAATTGAATAACTTCTTTTTTAGGTAGAACATCAAAGATACCTTCTTCTTCCATTTTAACTAATTCATGTAATCTATCGATTCTTTTTCTGATAGTACCATAGTTTGTTAACATACCACCTAACCATCTTTGATTAACATATGGCATATTACATCTTTTGGCTTCTGATTCGATAGCTTCTTGAGCTTGTTTTTTAGTACCAACAAATAGTACTTCTCCACCTTCAGCTATAACTTCCTTTACAAAATCATATGCAGTTTCTACTTTCTTAACTGTTTTTTGTAAGTCAATAATATAGATACCATTTCTCTCTGTAAAGATATATTGAGCCATTTTAGGATTCCATCTTCTAGTTTGATGTCCGAAATGAACTCCAGCTTCTAATAAACTTTTCATTGTAATAACTGACATATAAATTCACCTCCAAGTTTTATTCCTCCATTCCCTTCATATATCCTTAGGCCCATGTCTTGGGACTTCCTAGAATATCAGGGAATGTGTGTAATCACTATAGTAGTATAACATACTGAAATTTAATAATCAATGATTATTTCATGTTTTTAACAATGTTTTGTAATGATTATTGCCTTGCTTTTTTTAGTTCTTCAACTAATCTATCATTTAATATCTTAATATGAGTCCCCTTCATACCTAATGAGCGGGATTCTATAACTCCAGCACTTTCAAATTTACGTAGTGCATTTACTATTACAGACCTTGTAATTCCAACTCTATCTGCAATTTTACTAGCTACTAATAAGCCCTCTGGCCCATCTAACTCATTAAATATATGCTCCATAGCTTCTAGTTCAGAGTATGATAATGTACTAATAGCCATTTGAACAACAGACTTCTTTCTAGCTTCTTCCTCAATTTCTTCACTCTTAGCTCTCAAAATTTCCATACCTACAATAGTAGCACTATATTCAGCAAGAATTAGATCCTCTATTGCAAATTCTCTATTGAATCTAGCTAATACTAAAGTACCAAGTCTTTCCCCACCACAGTTTATAGGAACTATAGTAGCAATTTTACCAGGGTGATCACATTCTGTAAATTCATCAAATACACACTCATGAAAATCAGTCACATTTTCATTTGTTTCTGAGACTGTAAGTAAATCATCATTATACTTCTTTGGAAATCTTTGATTCTTGATTACCTCATTTTCAACAACATCACACTTAAACCCTGAGGATAATTGATATCCTAATACTCTACCTTTTTTACTTGCAATATAAACATTTGCATCTAAAATTTCACTTAATATTTTACTAATTTCAGAAAATGCTATTGGTTGTGTACCATAACTTTGTAATGTTTTGTTTAATTTTCTAGTTTTTTGTAACAAACTTTCCACGAACTTGTCCTCCTCATATTTTATATATTAATATCTAACTATTAACAATGTTACTCAGAATATGCAAATTCTGAATATTCTAATTAAAAGAATACTACACTTTTTACAAAAAGTACAGTATTTTTTAATTTATATTAGTTTTCACATATCCACATTCTTTATTTGTACATGAAATACTATTTCCTTTTTTACTTCTTTTTAATATCATATATTCTCCACATTTTGGACATTTCTCTTCCACTGGTTCGTTCCATGATACAAATTCACATTCCGGATAATTAGTACACCCAAAAAAAACTCTACCTTTTTTAGATCTTTTACGGACTACTTCACCGGTATCGCAACTTGGACATTTTACATTAATTTTATCAAGTAATGCCTTTGTATTTTTACATTCAGGATATCCTGGACAAGCTAAAAATTTACCAAAACGACCCATTTTAATTACCATATTTCTGCCACACTTTTCACAGATTTCATCTGTGACTTCATCTTGAATCTCAATTTTATCTATTTCCTCTTCGGCCTTTGATAATACGTCTTTAAAATCCCCATAAAAATTATCAACTACAGAACGCCATGCAAGATCTCCATCAGCAATTTCATCTAATTTATCTTCTAGATCTGCGGTAAATTCTTCATTTACAATATTATTGAAATATTCCTTTAATAAGTCATTAACCAGTACACCCAATTCAGTAGGATAAAATAGCTTCTTTTCTAAATATACGTAATCTCTTGCTAGAATAGTTGATATAGTAGGGGCGTAAGTACTAGGTCTACCAATTCCTAACTCTTCCATAGTCTTAATTAAGGAAGACTCACTATATCTAGAAGGAGGTTGAGTAAAGTGTTGTTTTGGTAATACATCAATTAATTTAAGAGTGTCCCCTTCAGCTAAATTAGGAAGTTTCTTATCTTTTTCCTCTTCATCAACAGTAATATAGACCTTCAAAAATCCTGGGAATACCAGAATACTTCCTGTGGTTCTAAATAAATTATCATTACTTAATATATTAACACTAAGGGTATCATACTTTGCAGGAGACATTTGGGAACCAATAAACCTATCCCAAATTAATTTATATAACTTATATTGATCCTTAGTTAAAGAAGATTCTATTTGTTTAGGATCCCTAAATATTCCAGTTGGTCTTATAGCTTCATGTGCATCTTGTGAGTTTTTCTTACTCTTTTTGCTATAGTCTTTACCTCCATTAGAGTATTCCTTACCATAGTTTTCAATTATATATTCCTTTGCTGCATCAACTGCTTCCTTAGATACTCTTGTAGAATCAGTTCTCATATAGGTAATAAGTCCAACAGTACCTTCACCTTTTATATCGGTTCCTTCGTATAATTGTTGAGCAACTATCATCGTTTTCTTAGTTGTAAAACCAAGCTTCTTGGATGCATCTTGTTGCATAGTACTTGTCGTATATGGTGCATAGGGGTTTCTGCGTCTTACTCCTCTTTTAATCTCATCAACAACAAACCTATCTCTATTGATACTATTTATTACATCGTCTACTTCGTGTTTATTTTTAAGATTTACTTTTTCTTCTTTTTTATCTATATATTTTCCTATAAAGTTAGCTTCAAATTCATCTTTATCTTTATTTAGTAATACATTTAAACTCCAGTACTCTTCTGGAATAAAGCTGTTAATTTCATCTTCTCTATCACAGATTAATTTACAAGCAACAGATTGTACCCTCCCAGCACTTAATCCCTTCTTTATCTTCTTCCATAATAAAGGGCTGATTTTATAACCAACCAATCTATCAAGAATTCTTCTAGCTTGTTGAGCATCTATTAAATCCTGATCAAGTTTTCTAGGGCTTTTAATAGCCTTTTTAATGGCATCTTTTGTTATTTCGTTAAATTCCACCCTAACATTATCGTCAAGGTCAATATTTAATATATGAGCTAAATGCCATGCAATAGCCTCTCCTTCTCTATCAGGGTCAGTTGCCAAATATATTTTATCAACCTTCTTAGCTTCCTTTTTCAACTCACTGATTACAGGACCCTTTCCTCTGATAGTAATATAATTAGGCTCATAGCTATTCTCTATATCAATCCCTAATTTACTCTTAGGTAAATCTCTAACATGCCCAACAGAAGCTACTACTTTATAGCTTCTACCTAAAAACTTTCCTATGGTCTTGGCTTTTGCTGGTGACTCTACGATTACTAAATTCTTTGCCAATACATTCACCTCCAAAATTAACTAATTGCATATGTCCTTCTAGTTAATTCTTTAATTATTCCTTTTATCTGCAAAATTGTTAATACGCTAAGTACAGTAGAAGTGTCCAATCCACTCTTATGGATAATCATATCAGTATGTAATGGTCCTTCTTTAAGTGTATTAACAATCTTAATTTCTGTATCACTTAAATCAGTATAGTCTAAACTATCATACTTGCTATTTAGTGTTTTTTCTTTTAGTTCATATATTTCTTCTAATAAATCATCAATATCTAATAAGGGGAAAGCTCCGTCTTTGATCAATTTATTTGTCCCGCCACTGTATATGCTATTAATATTACCAGGAACAGCAAAAACATCCTTCCCTTGTTCTAAAGCATGATGAGCAGTAATTAACGACCCTGATTTTTCTTTAGCCTCAATAACTACTACTGCTAAAGATAGACCTGAAATAATTCTGTTTCGTTGTGGGAAATTATAGGCCAAAGGTTGAGTACCGATTGGAAACTCAGTAAGAACTACTCCATTTTTAGATATTTCATCATACAATTTTTCATTTTTCTTTGGGTACTTAACATCTAATCCATTACCAAGTATAGCAACAGTTCTACCACCGTATTTCAACGCAGTTTTATGGGCAATAGTATCAATCCCTAATGCTAATCCACTTACTATTGTTACCCCTAAATCAACTAGTTCCTTGGTGAATTTTTCACAAGCCCATTTCCCATAAGCAGTAGCTTTCCTAGCACCAACAATAGCTAATGATAATTTATCCTCTTCTTTAAATTCACCGTTATAATAAAGTACAAACGGAGTATCATATATGTAATTCAAAGTAGTTGGATAATTTTCATCTATGTATGTTAATGTTTTTATGTTGTTATCATTTAACTGTTTAAGTACATAATCAATTTTTGTTTCATATCTGTTGGTTAAAATTCTTTGAATATGGTCTTTATTCATTCCAGGAATTTTAAATAGATTATCTGATCCAACATCTAATATTTCTCTTATGTCAGTAAAGTAATTAAAAAGTTTCTTTATAGATGAATTACTAATATTAATACTGCTAAGCCAAATTAGAATATCTCTCTCTAAATATTTGCTCATGTTCCTACCCCCAATAATCATTATTCAAGGTTCTGTATCCAATAGCTTCTAGTATATGGCTATCCTGAATACTCTCTTCACCAGCTAAATCTGCAATGGTTCTCGAAACCTTGAGTATTTTATTATATGTTCTTGCACTGAATTTGAATTTATTAAAGGCTTGAGCCATAATTTTCTCAGTTGAACTTGATAATTTACAATATTTTATTATTGATTTATTAGGTATTTGTGCATTGGTATAAATATTTTCTTTCTTAAATCTATTTAACTGAATCTGCCTAGCCTTTTTTACTCTTTCCTTAATCTGACGAGAGGATTCACCATAATTTTCCATTTTTAAATCCTCATATTTTACAGGGAGTACCTCTAAATGTATATCTATCCTGTCTAATAATGGATGACTTATTTTATTTAAATATCTATCTATATCCCTAGTACTACAGCTACAATCATGTAAAGGATCACCAAAATAACCACAAGGACATGGATTCATACTTGCTACCAACATAAACTTGGCTGGATAACTTAGGCTTGCATTTATGCGAGAGATATTAATCTCTCCATCTTCCATAGGTTGTCTTAATACTTCTAATACATTTTTTTGAAATTCAGGTAATTCATCTAAGAATAAAACTCCATTATGCGATAAAGAAATTTCGCCAGGTTTTGGTATCCTACCACCACCAATTAGTGATATTGCTGAACTAGTATGATGTGGAGATCTAAAAGGTCTTTCTTTAATAAGTTCTTTACTCTTCAATAGCCCAGCTACGCTATATATCTTAGTGACTTCTATTGATTCTTCTAGTGTAAGCTCTGGTAATATTGTAGGAAGTCTTCTTACAGCCATAGTCTTTCCTGAGCCTGGCGGACCTAGTATAAGAGCGTTATGGCTACCAGCTGCTGCGATCTCTAATGCTCTCTTTAAGCTCTCTTGACCTTTTATATCTAAAAAATCCAATTCATACTCCCTATTATCTTGGTTATAAATTTTACTTTTTAAATATGGTTCTATTTCTTTATCCTTATTGAGATAGTCAACTACTTCATTAAGAGTTTTTACAGGTATAATTTCCATATTATTTATAACACTACATTCTTCCCTATTATCATATGGAACTATACATCTTTCTATATTATATTCTCTAAGAGAAATTACCATAGGCAATGCACCATCAATGCCATTAACTTTACCGTCTAATGATAACTCACCAAGAAAAACAGTGTTTAGATCATCACCACAATCTACTACACCATTAGATATCAGAATCCCCATAGCAATAGATAAATCCATCTGGGAACCATCTTTACGTAAATTCGCAGGTGCAAGATTAATTGTGATTCTACTTAACGGAAAATCAAATCCACTATTCTTAATTGCAGCCCTTACTCTTTCTTTTGATTCTTTTATTGCAGTATCAGCTAATCCTACTATATTGAATACAGGCATACCGCGAGATAGATCAGTTTCCACTTCTACAACATGTCCTTCTAATCCTTGTAATACACATGTACATATTTTGGAATACATAGCTTATAGTCATCCCCCTTAAGAAATCGTATAAATTGCCTGGGTAATAGCACAATTCACTATTTTCTGTTATTTACAGACAAAAAGCATTCTCAATATGATTTACTCTTATACTATTTGTAAAATAAACTTCAATAATGTCGTATCTTAACTGAAATGTATCTATTTTTTTGTATTTCATATATATTAAAGACGTATTAATTATCTTTCTCTGTTTTCTAAAATTAACAGCTTCATATGCGTATCCATAGTTTGTACTAGATCTAGATTTTACCTCTACAAAAACGATGATATCTTTATATAGCGCAATAATATCTATTTCACCAATTTTGTTTCTATAATTAGTTTCTAGGATTTTATATCCATTTTTCATTAGATATTCTATTGCTACTTTTTCTCCATTTTTACCTTTTTCAATATTATTCATTCTATTCCCCTTTAATAGTTATCCAATAATATTTCTTAAAAATGTCATCCTATGAATCGGTGTTGGACCTAAGTTTATGATATTTTCTCTATGCTCTTTAGTTCCATACCCCTTGTTTTTTTTCAAATTATAGCCTGGATAGTGATTATCCCATTCTAAGCATAACCTATCTCTATATACTTTTGCAACAATAGAAGCACAGGATATAGTGTGAGAAAGGTCATCGCCTTTGATTATACTTTTTTGTGGAATTCCCAAGTCAATTTTCTCAGCATCTACTAATATATATTCAGGTAGAACTGCATTTCCATCTTTATCTTTTAGATTTAAAACTGCTTTTTTCATGGCAATTTTTGTGCTTTCTTTAATATTGATTTTATCAATTGTGTTAGGATCAACTTGTCCTATTCCTACAGCTAAGGACTTGTCCACTATTATATCATAGAGGTATTCTCTTTTCTTTTCTGATAATTTCTTAGAGTCTTTAACACCATCAATTATTAAGTTTTTCGGCATAATTATAGCACATGCTACTACATCCCCTAGAAGACATCCTCTGCCAACCTCATCAACTCCAGTAATTAGATTGAATCCCTCTTTATACAACTCTTTCTCAAAGTCTAACATTAATTCACCTACTCATTAGGATATTCTAATGTAATATTTCCTAGAATACCTTTTCTAAATTCATCTAAAATAATATTGCTAACTTTAGTATAGTCAATCTCTCCACCTCTAACTATACATCCTCTCTTAACGCCAATCTCTTCCATTATCTCTAATGGTGTCAATCCATCTGTTTCAATATTATATCTGTTATTTAACGCTTCAGAATAATGCTTAGCAATTCGTTCAATAAATTTAAAAGCTAAAGTTTCAATATCTAATATCTCATCTTTAATAGCACCAGTAAAGGCAAGATTTAAACCTACTTTTTCTTCTTCGAACTTAGGCCAAAGTATTCCTGGTGTATCTAGCAACTCAAGTTTACCCTTGGTTTTTATCCATTGATTAGATTTTGTTATTCCAGGTTTGTTACCAGTCTTAGCTCCTTTTCTCCCTGATAATGTATTTATCAAAGTAGATTTGCCAACATTCGGGACTCCTATTATCATAGCTCTGGTGGCACGATTAATAACCCCTCTATTCTGATAGGATTTACGTTTTTCTTCTGTTAACATATCAGCCATTTTAAGCAAATCATTAACACCCTTACCACTAACAGCATCAAGGATTACTGTATCTATATTGTTTTGTTTAAAATAATCTTGCCATAATCTATTAGCTTTATTATCGGCCAAGTCAGATTTATTTAAAATTGTTATCCTTGGCTTATCCTTAACAATAGAATCTATAATTGGATTTTGACTACTATAAGGAATCCTTGCATCTATTAATTCCAACACTAAGTCAACCATTGATAAATTCTTCTCAATAGATTCCCTTGTTTTTTTCATATGACCAGGATACCAGTTTATATTCATACTCATAATATCACCAACCTATATTTTCCCCGCAGGGTATCGTTCAGTAGTCCTTGTAAGGGCAACCTTAATGTACAACCTAGGCATTAATTTGGGAGTGCCTCCGGGTACAAGCAATATCAAAAAAGGGACCATAATAGTCCCACTTTTTAGTAATATCTCTTTTCTTTTACTTTCGCAGCTTTACCTTGTCTATCTCTTAAGTAGTATAGTTTAGCTCTTCTTACTCTACCTCTTCTTGTTACAACAAGTTGATCAATTCTAGGAGAATTTATTGGGAAAGTTCTCTCAACTCCAATACCATAAGATAATCTTCTTACAGTGAAAGTTTCTCCAACTCCACCACCTTGTTTTTTTATAACAGTTCCTTCAAAAACTTGAATTCTTTCACGAGTTCCTTCGATAATTCTGTAATGAACTTGAACAGTATCACCTACATTGAAATCAGGCATATCTTTTCTTAGTTGTTCTTCTTCTAACATTTTAATAATGTCCACTGTTCAAACCTCCTTTCTCCAAAGATGTTCTTGTCAATATGACAGAGGACCATCTGTAATCTACACCTTAGGTATTATAGCACAGAAAATACATGAGTTCAACTATTTATTATGCATATCATCTTCAATAGATTGTAGTATTTCCTTATCCTTATTACTTAATTCCAAATCTTCTAATAGATCCGGTCTTTTATAGTAAGTTGTTTTTAGAGATTCATAATTTCTCCAATTTCTTATTTCCTTGTGGTTTCCAGACAACAATATATCCGGAACCTTAAGACCTCTAAAATCATATGGTCTAGTATATTGTGGGTATTCTAGTAAGCCATTATAGTGCGATTCTTCAGAATAAGATTCTTCACTGCTTAAAACTCCAGGCAATAATCTAGAAACTGCATCAATTAGGACCATAGCCGGAATTTCTCCACCAGTTAAAACATAATCTCCAATAGATATTTCTTCATGAACATAGTTTTCAATAATTCTATTATCTATACCTTCATAGTGTCCACATAATAGTACTAAATGCTCTTCATTAGAAAGTCTATTAACTATGTCTTGATTTAATTTACTTCCTTGTGGAGATAGATATATAACTTTTGTGTTTTCACCTTTAACACTATCAATAGCATCAACAATTGGTTCCGGAGTCATAACCATGCCAGGCCCACCACCATAAGAGTAATCATCCACTTTTTTATGCTTATTCTTAGAATAGTCTCTAATATTGATATAGTCAATATCTAAGATATTTTCTGCTATTGCCCTACCTATAATACTCCAGCTTGAAAGGCTTGATACGAATTCTGGAAACAATGTTAGTACATCTATTTTCATTCAATCATTCCTTCAATTGGATCTATCATTATTTTCTTATTAGCAATATCAACATCTTTGACAAACTCCTTAACAGCAGGAATAAGATATTCTTTATTGTTTACATCATCCTTTACAACGTAAACATCATTGCTTACATTTTGCAAAACATCACTTACATACCCGATTTTGTTTTCACTCATATCTAAAACTTCGCAATCTACTAAATCAAATATAAAGTAATGATCTCTAGGCAAAATAATTCTATCATTATCATCTATATAAACATACTCATCTTTAAAACGAAGTATTTGGTTAATATCATTGAATTCATTAAAACCCACAATCGGAAAACCCTTATGATATTTTACAGACTTAAGGCTAAACTCCTCTTTTGAATCACCAATATATACTTTTTTTAAATCAGAGAATCTTTCTATATCATCGGTTAAAGGATAGATTTTTACTTCGCCTTTTATACCATGAGTATTGATTATTTTACCTATAATTGTAAATTCCATATCTACACCTACTATTAATCTTAAAGTTTTTATTTATTGAATAATTTCAACTACAACTCTTTTGTTTTCCTTGATAGCAGCAGCTTTTACAACAGTTCTTATAGCTTTAGCTATTCTGCCTTGCTTTCCTATTATTTTACCCATATCATCTGGAGCAACTTTAAGTTCAATGATTATGGACTGAGTTCCCTCAATCTCATTTACACTTACTTCTTCTGGATTATCAACAAGTGCTTTTGCAATATACTCTACTAATTCACCCATTATTACACCTCCAAGAACTACTATTCTTCATTGTTATTTTCTTCGTTCTTCTCTTCAACACTGCCATAAACGCCATTTTGTTTAAATAGTCTATTAACAGTATCTGTAGGTTTAGCTCCATTATTTAACCAAGTTAAAGCTTTTTCATTATCTATTTTAACAGTTTTTGGTTCAGTCAATGGATTATAATAGCCAATTTCTTCTATGAATCTACCATCCCTTGGGGAACGAGAATCAGCTACAACAATTCTATAGAAAGGGTTTTTCTTAGCTCCCATTCTTCTTAATCTTATCTTAACTGCCATCATATTCACCTCCTTCAAATATTAAATATCTATCTAGAAAAAGGGGAATCCAAATTTCCCTTTTTTCTTCATGGTTTTTTCCATATCAGTAAATCTCTTCATCATCTTCTTTGTTTCTTTAAATTGCTTTAGAAGTTTATTAACTTCTTGAACAGAAGAACCACTACCTTGAGCAATCCTCTTTCTTCTACTACTATCTATGATATCAGGGTTTTCTCTTTCCTTTTTAGTCATAGATTTAATAATTGCTTCTACCCTACCAATATCCTTTTCATTTATATCTATTCCCTTTAGGGCTTTTGCATTGACTCCAGGTATCATTCCCATCAGTTGATCAAGTGGGCCCAAATTTCTCATTTGCTCCATTTGGTCTAAGAAGTCATCAAAAGTGAAATTGGCACTCCTAAGTTTCTTCTCAAGTTCCATAGCCTTTTCAGCATCAATATTAGCTTGAGCTTTTTCAATAAGACTAAGTACATCTCCCATACCTAATATTCTTGAAGCCATTCTATCTGGATGAAAAGGCTCTAATTGATCTAATTTTTCACCCATACCTACAAATTTAATAGGCTTATTAGTAACAGCTCTTATAGATAGTGCAGCTCCACCTCTAGCATCACCATCTAATTTAGTCAAAATGATTCCGGTAACTCCTAGTCTTTCATCAAAATTTGATGCTACATTTACTGCATCTTGACCTGTCATTGCATCAAGTACTAGTAGTACCTCATTAGGGTTAACAGCTTTGTGTATATTCTCTATTTCTTCCATTAATTCTTCATCAATATGAAGTCTTCCCGCTGTGTCCACAATTATTACATCATTTCCATTTTTTTTACCATGTTCTAAAGCAGCTTTTGCAATATCAACTGGATTTAATTTATTACCCATGGAAAAGACCGGAACCCCTACTCTTTCTCCTACAACTTCCAACTGTTTAATAGCTGCTGGTCTATATACGTCACATGCAACCAATAAAGGTCTTTTATTTTTTTTCTTTAAATTATATGCTAATTTACCCGTTGTAGTAGTTTTACCAGCACCCTGCAAACCACACATTAGTATAACAGTTGGTGGTGAAGAAGCAAAATTTATCTTAGCTTCATTGTCCCCCATCAACTTTGTTAGTTCATCGTTTACGATTTTAATAACTTGTTGCCCGGGAGTTAAGCTTTGCATTACTTCATTGCCAATAGCTCTTTCTTTTACATTTTTAATAAAATCTTTAACTACCTTAAAGTTAACATCTGCTTCTAAAAGAGCCAATCTAACTTCTCTCATAGCTAAGTCAATATCTTTTTCTGAGAGTTTTCCTTTTCCCTTTAATTTACCTAAAGCATTTTGAAGTTTTTCAGATAAACTTTCGAATACCATCAGTCTATAACCTCCCAGCTATTCTCTATTATTTCTAAACCTATATCCTCAATCAAATTTGCTGAATTAATAGTTTTTACATAATCTTCTTTTTCAATAGAATTTTTAATATCTTTAGTCAGTTCTAAAATCTTCTTAATGTTAATATAGCTGTCTCTAAATTTACTTACCAAGCCAAGTGTGTTCTCGTATTGATATAATTTTTCTTCTGCCCTCTTTAGAGTGTCATAAACACCTTGTCTAGTAATATTAATTTCTTCACCTATTTCACTAAGTGAAAAATCTTCAATATAAAACATTTCAACAATACTATATTGTTTTTCAGTAAGAAGCTTACCATAAAAATCAAAGAGTATTCCAATCTCAACTAATTTCTCAACCATTATATCACCAACTAAATAATAGTGTCAAGTAATTTACTTGACACTATTTATTCTAGTATAAATTCATCTTTATGTCAACAACATTTATTCTTTAATCGAAAATTGCATCAACAAAATCATCAACTATAAATGGTTGCAGATCATCTATGCCTTCCCCGACACCAATTAACTTTACTGGAAGCCCAAGTTCAGCTTGTAATGCAATAACGACTCCTCCTTTTGCTGTTCCATCTAATTTAGTTAAGGCTACGCCTGTAATATTAGCTACTTCTTTAAATACTTTTGCCTGATTAATAGCATTTTGACCTGTGGTAGCATCTAGAACTAATAAAATTTCTTTAGTAGCTTCAGGATATTCTCTTTCAACAACTCTAAATATTTTGTTTAGCTCATTCATTAAGTTTGATTTATTATGAAGTCTTCCAGCAGTATCACAAATTAAAATATCTGCCTTTCTTGATTTAGCTGCGTGAATACCATCAAATATTACAGCAGCAGGATCTGCACCTTCTTTGTGTGAAATAATCTCCACTCCTGCTCTGTTGCTCCATTCTTCTAATTGCTCTATAGCTGCAGCTCTAAATGTATCACCGGCAGCAATTAGAACTTTCTTTCCACTAGTCTTGAAGTTATTAGATAATTTACCTATAGTAGTAGTCTTTCCTACACCATTAACGCCTACAACTAAAACTACTGCTGGACTTGGCTCTATAGTCAGTTTATTATCTTCTACAGATTCCCTCATTAATGTCTTTATTTCATCTTTCAATAAATCCTTTATTTCACTTGGGTCATTTACTTTTTCAATCTTAACCCTATTCTTTAATCTATCAATTAATTCCATTGTTGTATTAACACCAACATCAGCAGTAACCAAAGCCTCCTCTAAGTCATCAAATAATTCATCGTCTATCTTTTTATATACAGACAATATACTATCTATCTTCCCAGACATTTCTTTACGAGTCTTAGTTAAACCAGTAATTAATTTGTCAAAAAAACCTTTCTTTTTTGGAGGCTCTTTAATTTCTTCTATTTCTTCAAAAATATCATCCTTTAACTCCTCTAGTTCCTCTTTAAATTCTTCTTGTACTTCTTGAATTTCATCAACTATATCTTCTAAAAAATTATCATCTTTCTCTTCAACTTCTTTCAAACTCTCTTGATTATCTTGAATCTGATTTTTATCATTATCTTTTTTGTTCTTCTTAAACCATTTAAACATAATCTAAACCTCCTAAACAACTAATTCATCAATATAGTCCTTTATTTTTACAGATATTAATTTACTAACCCCTTCTTCAGCCATTGTAACACCATATAGAATATCTGATATTTCCATTGTAGTCTTTCTATGGGTTATTAAGATAAATTGAGTATTATCACTAAACTTCTTTAAATATCTAGTATATCTACTTATATTTGCTTCGTCTAATGCTGCATCAATCTCATCTAAGATACAGAAAGGGGATGGTTTTGTTTCTAGTATAGCAAACAATAGTGCTACTGCAGTTAATGATCTTTCGCCTCCTGACAGTAAATTAAGGCTTTGCAACTTCTTTCCTGGAGGTTGAACTTTTATCTCGATACCTGATTTTAAAATATCATCTTCTGTATCCAATTCTAAAGTTGCCTTACCACCATTAAATAGTATATTGAATACCTTGGAGAAATTCTCGTTGATCTCTTTAAATGAGACTAGAAATTGCTCTCTCATTGTATTTTCCATTTCATTGATCAACTTTTCAAGATCTTCTTTACTCTTTATTAAGTCATTATACTGTTTATTAATAAATTCTAATCTTTCCTTTACACCTTTAAACTCTTCAATAGCACCTACATTCACATTTCCAAGAGATTTTATTTTATCCTTTAATTCAGTGATCTTATTAGGTTGTATAATCATCTCTTCAGAGTATATCTCCAGATTAATAGCCAAATCATAGTTTAACTCATAATCATTTTGTAATTTGCTATTATAATTTTCCTCTTGTAACTCTAGCTTTGAGTATTTTAATTCTCTTTTATTTTTTTGTTTTTCTAAGACCATCAATCTATCATTAATTATCTTTAGATTTTCCTGTTCTTTATAGAAAGAATCCATCAAACTTTCCTTACTCTTAGAATAATCATCAAGTTTTAAAGACACACTATCATAATCCTGGTTTATTATATTCATTTTTTCATTTAATTTTAGACTATTTTCTTTTAAGTTTTCAATTTCATTAAGCGCAGACTTTAGATCCATTTCCTTTTCTTCTATTTGAGAAAGTTTTTCTTCTTTTTCTCTTGTTTTATTATTAAAATTAACTCTCAAATTACTCAACTTATTTTCTATATGATTAAGATTAATTTGAAAATCAGTTAATTCCTTATTTTTACCATCCTTTTGATTTTTCTCTTGGCTTATAGATTCATTCATTTCTTTAATTCTACTATTAATAGAGTTAACTTTATCTTCTAATTCAACAATTGATTTCTCATAATCAGATTTCTTTATAATATATTCTTTAGTTTCTTCTTCTAAAGAGACAATTTCGTCATCTATTCTGATTATTTCCCTTTCTAATCTTTCTATTTCTTTTAATACAGAATTTTGTTCGTTTTTATTATTTAGTATGTTTATTTCTATACCTTTGATTTCAGAAATAACTGCAGATAGTAGTTTCTCATTGTTTTCAATATCTTTTAAGATGTTTACTTTTTTATCTTGTAAATTACTATTAAGGATATTTGAATCTTGAATTTCCTTTTCCAACTCTATTATACGATTCTTCCTAGTTATTATGCTGATAGCATTATTACTATAGCTTCCACCCGTTAATGAACCTCCAGGATTTAGTAAATCTCCATCTAATGAAACTATTCTATATTTATGATTAAACGCATTAGCTAACTTAATTCCATTATCAATATTATCAACTATAATTGTTCTGCCTAATAATGATTCGAATATATTTTTATATTTTTCATCGTATTCAACTAAATCATGAGCATAACCAATTACTCCTTGTTCCTTAAATTTGCTTAAATCTAAATTTAAAGGATTTCCTTTAATTACACTCAACGGAAGAAAGGTTACTCTTCCTAGATTGTTTTTCTTTAAATAATTTATCATTATCTTTGCAGATGATTCGTCTTCTACAACAATATTCTGTAGGCTTGATCCTAAGCTGATATCGATAGCCTTTTCATACTTAGAATCTACTCCTAGTAGATCAGCAACTATGCCTTCATATCCAGATTTTTGTAATCTATTGTTTTTAATAGCTTGAAGTAGATTCTTTACACTTTTATAGTATCCTTCATAACCTTCTTCCATATTCTTATAAAGCTTATAGCTTGACAATATTCCTTGTAGTTTTATTTCTATTTCTCTTATTTCATTAATTATCTTAGTATAATTTTCACTTAATTCTACCTTAGTAGTTTCCAGAGTTAATTTACTACTATTAAGTTCTATGGATTTATTATTTAAATCTGACTCTTCATCCATTAAGTAATTTAGAGATTTTTCATTGGATAATTTATCTTCATTAACTCGATTGTTATCATTATTAAGTTGAACCACTCTTTTACTGATATTATCTTGAAATGAATCAATTCCATTTAATAAACTCTTCTTATCAGAAATTTTATTATAAACTTTTAATAAGATTTCTTTCTCATTTTCAATTGCTATTTCTTTATCTTTAAGTAATGATTCTAAAGAATTGTATTCTTCAATTTTAAAGTTATATATTTCTTTTGACTTAAAAAATTCTTCCTCGATTTTATGTATTTCTTCTGATAGGGATGTTAACTCTTCTTCTAGAGTTTTAACATTGCTATGTAAATGTTCTATTTCCTGGTTATATCTCTCAATATCTCTATTAAAGAACTTCTCCTTTTCAGTTAGAAGATTCATTTGGCTTTTATTATTTTCAATAGACTGAATCAAATCAACTTTATTGTTTCTATATTCTTCGTGTTTTTCTTCTATTTCCTTAATGTTTTCCTTCAATTGATTGAATTTACTATTTAAATCATTTTTTTGCATCTCTAAATTATCTATTTCATTTGTATCAAGATTTATTTCTGTAATTAGCTCATTCATTTGGATTTTCAGCTTTTTTATTTCTCTAACACAAAGATTGACATCAAGCACCTTTAGTTCTTCATATAAGCTGATAAACTTAGTTGCTTTATTTGATTCAGTCTCTAAATTATCATATTGATTTTTTATTTCAGAAATCAAATCTTTAATTCTAACTAAATTTTCTTGTGTCCTATCAAGCTTTCTTTCAGTCTCTTCTTTTTTTGTCTTGTATTTGATAATCCCTGCTGCTTCTTCAAAGATATTTCTTCTATCCTCTGGTTTATTACTTAGAACTTCATCTATACGTCCTTGTCCTATTATTGAATAACCATCTTTGCCAATACCTGTATCCATGAATAAGGTTCTAACATCTTTCAATCTACAGGCAGACTTATTTATATAATATTCACTTTCGCCTGATCTAAACATTCTTCGTGTTACTGCTACTTCACTAAAATCTACAGGTATTGAGTTATCTGTATTATCAAAATAGATAGTAACCTCTGCAAACCCCAACGCCCTTCTCTTATCGGTACCAGAAAAGATTACATCCTCCATTTTATTTCCTCTTAGGCTTTTAACACTTTGTTCACCCAATACCCACCTTATGGCGTCTGAAATATTACTCTTACCACTTCCATTAGGCCCTACAATTGCAGTTATATCATCTTTAAATTCTATTGTAGTCCTATCAGCAAAGGATTTGAACCCATGTATATCAATTTTTTTTAAGTACAAATCAAACACCTCTTAATAATCTAATTTTGCTATATATTCCTTCATCCAATTTCTTAAATTTAATGTTTCAGTATTATTATCTAAAGAGATAATAATCTCATCTATCAAATTATCATCTGGAAAAACCTTAATTTTGCTAAACTCATATCTATTTTTAAGATACTTTATATTAGATGATTTTTGACCAGATATGTTTGAAATTGCGGACTTATTAGCTGTAATTTTGATTTCTTTTCCTTTAGTAATATATCTTCTACTACTAAAATAATCTTCTAACAATAATTTGTATATATTTGACTCAACTAATTGCCTAAAGGCAGGATGGAATGGCCCTGCTATAACATCCATGCCTAGTTGTATATTTTCTGTAGGCTGTAATCCAACTCTAATTACATTAATATTATTCAAATTAAATAATACAAGAAGTTTAGTACATATATCTACAGCTTCTTCTACAGACAATGCTTTGTATTCTCCACTATTGTATAATTTAGCTAGATAGGTATCTTTAATTACCAGAGTTGGATATATCCTAACTAAATCTGGACTCATCTTAATAAACTCTTTAGCTGTAAACAGAGATTTCTCTGGATTATCCAAAGGTAATCCAACCATCATTTGTAAACCAAGATTAAACCCATAACTCTTTATAAGACTAACAGCCTCATAAACATCTAATACACTATGATCTCTTTCACTAGCTACTAAGACTTCTTCGTCAAGGGACTGTACACCTAGTTCAATAGTATCTACTTTAAATTTTTTAAGATTATCTAAAATTTCCTCATTTATAGCATCTGGTCTAGTAGACAATCTAATCTCATGTATGATACCTTTTTCCTTATATTTATAAGGTATTTCTAAAAGTTGACTCTGAATATCCATATCTATTGCAGTAAAACTACCGCCGTAAAATGCAACTTCTATTGTTAGATCT
Source organism: Tissierellaceae bacterium (assembly GCA_031460505.1). GTDB lineage: Bacteria > Bacillota > Clostridia > Tissierellales > Tissierellaceae > JAAYTL01. The sequence continues at coordinate 100,552 of JAVKTT010000002.1, read as the reverse complement.
TTCCAAAAGTATGAAAGGTATTTCTCGATAATCATTTCAACATCCTTTGGTGTAGTTGTAGTTGAAATGTTGGTAATCTTTTTTTGATTGCAAAAAATACAGTCATGTGGACACCCATAATGTGGAACAAAAATTGGTATTATATAACGTTTACTCATGAGCTACTCCTAATCTAATCAATGCTTCCTTAGCAGCCATCTGCTCAGCATCCTTTTTATTTCTTCCTACACCTGTGCCAATGGTTTCATCATTTACTATGACATCCATAAAGAATTTCTTATTATGGTCAGGTCCTTCTTCTCTTGTTACAACATATTCCATTGTCGATTTCCCGTTTTTTTGGATAATTTCTTGAAGTTCTGTCTTATAGTCGATAAATAGATCACCTTTAGCCACAGCATGAACTATATCTAATTCAAAATTTGATAATAAAATTGAATTAGTAGTTTCAAAGTCACTATCCATATAAAGAGCCCCAACAATTGCCTCAGCTGCATCAGCTAAAATTGAATCTCTTTCTCTACCTCCAGTAGATTCCTCACCCTTGCCAAGCAATAGAAATCTTCCAACTTCTATTTTTTTAGCTGCATAAGCCAAAGAAGATTCACATACAACCTTAGCTCTAATCTTTGTTAATTCGCCTTCTGGGTGATTTGGGTACTTCTTATATAGATATTGACTTACTACAAGGTTCAAAATAGCATCACCAAGGAACTCTAGTCTTTCGTTATTTTCTACAATATCCATCTTGTGTTCATTTGAATATGAACTATGAGTCATTGCCAACTTTAATAACTTATAATCTTTAAATTTGTAATTAAGATTTTTTTCTAAAGATGCTAAATTCATAATAATCACTCCAAATATATAATATCTAATAAAGGAAACCCCTTATTAGATATCATCGCCTAATGCTTTTTTTATATAATTAATTGAGTCGCCTACTGTTTTTATTGTTTCTACTTCTTCATCTTCAATTTCTAATCCAAATTCATCTTCAAATGCCATTACTAATTCAACTAAATCTAAAGAATCGGCACCTAAATCATCTCTGAAAGAAGTATCTAAATTAATATCATCTACATCAATATTGAATTGCTCGCTTATAAGACTAATTACTTTTTCTGTGTTCATGAAATAATCCTCCTAAATTTTAAAATTAATTATTTAAATTAATATTTTCCTCTATAGTTTTAATTACATCTTTTTCTATAAATTTAATAGCTTGGTTAATAGCATTCTTAATTGCATATGCATTGGAACTGCCATGTGCTTTTATAATTGCCTTCTTCGTACCTAAAAGTGGTGCTCCACCATATTCTCTATAATCTAATTTCCCTTTAAAAGCCTCTAGATTAGATTTAAGTAATAAAGCAGCTAGTTTGGTCTTAGTATTGGTCATAAAAACATCTTTTAGTTCTTTTAAAAGGGATATAGCAACTCCTTCTGTTACTTTCAATATCATATTTCCAACGAAACCATCAGCTACGATAACATCAGCGTCTCCTAAAGGAATATTCCTACCTTCTATATTTCCAATAAAATTGATATCCTCATTTTTTAACAATTCATATGATTGCTTTGCTAATTCATTACCTTTACCTTCCTCGGTTCCTATATTAGCTAACCCTACAGTTGGATTTTTTATTCCCATTACTTTTTCCATATATATCGAACCCATTAAACCAAACTGTTTTAAGTATTCCGGTTTAGAGTCAGTATTTGCACCAGCATCTACTAACAAAGAAAGTCCTTTATTTGTTGGATAAACACTTGTTAAAGCTGCTCTATCTATACCATTAATTCTTTTTACAATAAGTAAACCACCGGCCAATAATGCACCAGTACTACCTGCAGATACAAAACCATCGCCTTTTCCTTCGTTTAAAGCTTTCATCCCTACTACCATTGATGAATTTTTCTTTCTTCGAATAGCTAAAGCTGGATCATCTTCATTAGTAATTACATCATCCGCATGAATAATTTCAACTTTATCCTTTGGGTAGTTATATTTGTTAAGTTCAGTATTAATTAAATCCTCTTTACCTACTAGAACTATACTTATATTATATTCTTTTAATGCATCTATTGCACCTTTGACAATTTCTACTGGTGCATTATCTCCACCCATTCCGTCTACAATAATCTTCATTACAGCCACCTACCTATCAAAATAAAAGTCGTACTGATATTAAATATATATTAGAGTGGTAAAAAATGCAACATAAAAAAATAGTGATATAAATTATATCACTATCCTTCGTTAATTACTCAACATCAATAACTTCCCTGTTTTTATAATAACCACATGATCTACACACTCTATGTGGTAGTTTTGGCTCATGACATTGTGGGCATTCAGTAACAGTAGCTTTATTAAGTCTATAAGATGAAGCTCTTCTTTTGTCTCTTCTAGCTTTTGAAGTTTTACTTTTTGGTACCGCCATTAAAAACACCTCCTTATTTCTTTACAAAAAGATCTTTCAATTTCTCAAATCTAGGGTCAATATAATCATCTTCACAATTACATGATTCCTTATTTAGATCAATACCACATTTAGGGCAAAGACCTTTACAATCCTCATCACATAAGGATTTCATAGGTAATGATGAAGCTACTTCCATAAGGATATATTCATCTAAATCTAGAATACCCTTTTTATAGTAGATAATATCATCATCTTCTTCATTATCTTCATATTGTTTTCCGTAATCTTCCAGTCTAGCTGATAGGCTTGTATTTATTTGTTTTATAGTTGTTTCAAAGCAACGGTCGCATTTAGTTTCATACCTATATCCGATATTTGCTTTTATCAAATATGAACCATCAACTTTGTATATTTCCCCTTTATACTTTATAGGTTCTATTATTTTAAATTCACCAAAATTACTAATAGAATCTGTAGATACTTCTCCTTCAAAGGGATATACCCTATCTGCTTCTTCGAAAAATTTAACCAAGTCAATATTCAATGATTTTCACCTCTTAAAGTAACAAACTTAATTATATAAAGGTGATTCGAATTTGTCAAGAATTATCTGTTTTGAACTAATTCTAATGTATCTCTAGCAATCATTAATTCTTCGTTAGTTGGTATAACCATTATAGTAACCCCACCAATATTTTTGCTAACAACAGCTTCTTCGCCTCTTACATTATTAAGTTCTTTATCTATATTAATATTTAGACATTCTAATCCTTCACAAATTAACTCTCTCATACTTGCAGAGTTTTCACCTATACCAGCAGTAAATACTAATACATCAATTCGACACATTTGTGCAGCATATGCAGCTATATATTTTGTAACTCTATTAGCAAAAATATCTAGTGCAAGTTTAGCTCTTTTATTTCCTTCTTCAGCTGCTACTTCTAAATCTCTAAAGTCACTACTTACACCTGAAATACCTAATACTCCAGATTTTTTATTTAACATTTCATTAACTTCATCAAATGATAAATCTTCTTTTTCCATTATAAATGGAATTATTGCTGGGTCGATATCTCCTGATCTTGTTCCCATAGCAAGGCCTTCAAGTGGAGTGAAGCCCATACTTGTGTCAACTGATTTTCCACCTTGAACAGCTGTAACGGATGAACCATTACCTAAGTGTGCAGTTACAATGTTTAAGTCTTTAATGTCTCTACCAAGGATTTCAGCAGCTCTTAGTGAAACATATTTATGAGAAGTTCCATGGAATCCATATCTTCTAATCTTGTATTTCTCATAATACTCAAATGGAAGTGGGTAAATAAAGTTTTCTGCTGGGATTGTTTGATGGAATGCAGTATCAAACACTCCAACCATTGGTGTGTTTGGCATTAATTCTTTACAAGCCTCAATTCCCATTATGTTTGGTGGATTGTGTAATGGAGCTAACTCGATGTTTCTTTCTAAAGCACCCATAACAGCATCATCTATAACAACTGAACCAGCAAATTCTTCTCCACCATGAACAACTCTGTGTCCTACAGCACCAATCTCATCCATAGATTTAATAGCACCATAATTTTCATCTATTATAGCTTGTAACACTAGTTCAAGTGCTCTTTTATGGTTCTCCATTGGTTCCTCAATTATTACTCTTTCCTTGCCTGTAGTATCATGCTTGATTTTAGCACCTTCAATACCAATTCTTTCAACAAGGCCTTTTGCTAGTACGATTTCTCCATTCATATCTATTAATTGATATTTCAATGAAGAACTACCGCAGTTAATTACTAAAATATTCATTCTCATTCCTCCTAAATGTACATTCACTATTACAATATTATTACATTAGTGTTAAAAAATCAACATTTTAAATTTATGTTTTATATTATAACCAAAGAATAATAGCACTATAATATGATATAATTAAATAAAAGTCAATCGGAGGCAAGTATGAAAGTTGTAAGTTTCATCACAGAATACAATCCATTTCATTTTGGACATAAATTTCATTTAGATAAATCATTAGCTTTAACAGGTGCAACCCACTCTATATCCATCATGAGCAGTTCCTTTGTCCAACGCGGAGAACCGTCTTTAGTTGATAAATGGACTAAAGCTAAAATGGCTATAGAAAATGGTGTTGATTTAGTTATAGAGCTTCCTTTTATTTACTCCATCCAAAGCGCTGAATTCTTTGCATTGGGAGGAATTAAAATAATGGAAGCATTAAATATTGTAGATTACATTGCATTTGGAAGTGAAATTGGTGATTTAGAACCATTAGTAAATATTGCAAACATATTAGTAGATGAGTCTGAAGAGTTCAAAGCAATACTTCAAGACTATCTAAATCTAGGAATGTCATTCCCTGCAGCTAGGAGTTTGGCAATTAAAGATTATATAAACCTTAACTCATCTCTTGATTTTAAATATGATTATGAATCAATTCTTAAGCAATCTAACAACATATTAGCAATAGAGTATTTAAAGGCTTTAAAAAGTCTGAATTCAAGCATATCTCCAATTGTCATAAGTAGACAAGGCCCAGACTATAAAGATGATAAAATTAGCGAAAATTATGCCTCAGCCACGGCAATACGTAGAAGTATATATGAAAACGGCATTAATTCTGTTATAAATTTAGTTCCAGAGCCAACATATAAATTGCTTGAGTCTTTTTACAATAAATATAATAAATTTAATAATCTAGAAAACTATTATTCTGTTATCAAATATTTATTACTCACAATAGATAAGGATAAATTAAATGAAATTCTAGATATAGAAAATGGATTAGAGAATAGAATTATCGAAAAATCGCTTTCTTCTATGAATGTAAAGGATATTGTCGAAAGGTCATCCACAAAAAGGTATCCAAAGACACGTATACAAAGAATACTGATTCATTTATTAACAGGTTTATCTGGTCAGAATGTAAAAAATCTCTATGCTGAGGATGTACCATATATAAGATTTTTAGCAGCTAATAAAAAGGGTTTACAATTATTAAATCTTATAAAAGAAAAATCTAGAGTTCCTATTCTAACCAAATTTTCACATCATGAAAACTTTGAAGATAGCGTAGTTAAAGAATTTGCTAAATTTGAAAATAAAGCCACAGATATTTACTACTTTGGATTAAATACTGATTTTAAGTTTAATAATATGGACTATAAGACTTCACCCTTTATAAAAAAATAATCACTCCTTCCTTTCATATTATATTTTTAAAAAAATATAATTTAAAGGGGAGTGATTTTATGGAACTATCAATATCATTAAAAAACAATATTAAAAATAAATTCTTTCAATTTATTATCTTAGTACTTATTATTTCTATAGTTAAAGATCCAGCTGTTTCGTTGGATAGTGCCAAAAATGGGCTTTATCTATGGTTTAATGTATTAGTACCATCCTTACTACCTTTTTTTATATTATCAGAATTATTTATATCCTCAGGACTTGTTAAATACTTTGGTAAATTGCTAGAGACTATTATGAAACCAATTTTTAATATCCCTGGCGAAGGGAGTTTCCCATTTGTAATGAGTCTTGTATCAGGCTATCCTGTTGGTGCAAAACTAACATCTAGACTAAGAGGGTTAAATTTTATATCTAAGGAAGAAGGAGATAGACTTATTACCCTGGCTTCTACATCAGGCCCACTCTTTATTTTAGGGTCTGTATTAATAGGAATGTTAGCATTACCAGATTTAACTGGACTAATGATTATTCCACATTATCTTGGAGTTATAACAGTTGGGATAATATTTAGCCATATGCCTAGTAAATCTAAAGCTATCTCAGAAAAACAATTATATCCAAATCAATCTATAGGTAATAATGACTCTAATGGTTCCATACCAGTCATAATATCAAATAGTGTAAGAGATAGTATCAATTCGATACTTATGATTGGAGGCTTTGTTATTATCTATAATGTAATTATAGACATACTACTTACTTCACAATTATTTAATTTATTGATTTTAAACTTATGTAAAGCATTAGATACTGATCCGGAATTATTAAAAGGGATTTTAGCAGGATTTATTGAGCTTACAACAGGATGTGATAAGATATCAAGATTAAATATAGAGATAATTACAAAGATCCTAAGTATTAATTTCTTAATTGGTTGGGGAGGACTTTCAATTTTAAGTCAAGCAATTAGCTTTATCAGTCAAACAGATATAAGCATAAAAAAATATATACTATCTAAATTTCTACATGGCATTACATCAACCATATATACTTATATTCTCTATTTAACATACTACAAGGATTATCTGATACCTTCATCCTTAGATAATATCATAAGAGAAGAAATTTACAGTCTTAAAAACTGGTTAGATAATATATATTTTTCCGCTAAACTATCTCTTGGCATTTGTGTCTTCTTTGTTTTATTAAGTATTTTTGTACATAATGTTTGGTTATTAAAAAAGCAAAATAATTAGTTAATACCTCTTAACTCTTTTCTGTTATCATTTAACAATCCAATAACTTCTTTAAGTTCTTCTTGAGTTTCTAATAATAGACTATCTGCATATTCCATTGCACCTAGTCTTATTTCCTTTGCAGTTGACTGTGCTTTAGTAATTATCTCTTCAGCTCTTTCCTTTGCAGCTTTGGTTATAGCTTCTTGATCAATAAGCTCTTCTAATCTAAACTCTGCTTCATTTAACATATTATCAGCATCCTTTTGAGCTTCGGCTAATATTCTTAGTTTTTCGTCCTTAATCCAAGCAGCTTGTTTAATTTCATCAGGCAATCTGATTCTTATTTCTTTTATAATATCTAAAATCTCTTCTGTATCTACCATAACTTTTTTTGAAAATGGTAGTGGTGATCCTTCTTCTAAAATATCTTCTATTTCATCAATAAGCTTTAAAACGTCCATTACTTAAATCCCCCTTTATACTTATTAATTAATTCTTCTTCAACAATTTTTGGTACAAAACAAGTTATATCTCCACCATAGGATGCAATTTCTTTAACAATACTTGAACTTAGATACGCATATTCACCTTTAGATACTAAGAATAAAGTCTCCATATCTCTATAAATTTTTCTGTTAACTAAAGCCATTTGCATCTCATACTCAAAATCAGATACTGCTCTTAAGCCTCTAATTATAGTAGAGCAACCTTTTTGTCTAGCATAATCAGTTAATAAACCTGAAAAAGAATCTATTTCAATATTTGGAAATTCTTTAGTTGTTTCTTTTAATAATTCGATTCTTTCTTCAACAGAAAAAAGGCCTTTTTTAGATTTATTGTTCAATACCGCAATAATTACTGTGTCGAATCTACTGGCACATCTCTTTATGATATCCAAATGACCATATGTAACGGGATCAAAACTCCCAGGATAAATTGCTTTCATGTATACCTCCTATAAAACACTTTTAAAAAAAGATATTGTTTTACTTCCATATTTTCTTTCATCAAATTTATTAAAATTGAAAATTTTATCTTCTAAAACCAATTCACTCTCATGTTCTATTATTATAATACTATTTATATTCATAATCGGATACTCAGCAAGAGTACTTAAAACACTAGTTAATAGCTGATTTTTTCTAAAAGGTGGGTCTATATAAATATAATTGAAAATTAATTTATCATTGTATAATTGCTTAATTGCCCTTATAGAATCAGATTTTATTACTACTGCTAACTCATTTAATTTTGTGTGATTTAAATTATCTTTAATACAAGAAATGCTATTAGGAGATACATCTACAAAATAAGACTTTTTAGCACCTCTGCTCAAAAATTCAATACCAATTGATCCTGTTCCCCCGAATAAGTCGAGTACAACAGAACTTTCATCTATTTTACCTATAATATTAAAAAGTGACTCCTTTATCTTATCCTCTGTAGGCCTTACATCCATTCCCTTAGGAGATTTTAATCTATGTCCCTTCCTTAATCCAGAAATAACTCTCAAATTTAAGCTCCTTCATATCTATTTAGCAATATTCTACCACATAATACACTATAAATAAAACTTATTTTAATTAATAATATCTACTTCTTTAAACAAATCTTTAATCCTTAGCCTCATTATTTTAAACTCTTCACCCTCAAGCAATGGGTTCGTCTCAATTATATCTTGGGCTTCCTTCTGAGCAACTTTTAAAATATTAATATCTCTAAATAAATTTGCAATCTTTAAATCTGGTAATCCGTGCTGTTTTGTACCAAAAAACTCTCCTGGACCACGCAGTTCTAAATCTTTTTCTGAGATAATGAAACCATCTGTTGAACTTTGCATGATTCTCATTCTCGCTCTAGCAATCTGGCTTTTGCTATTATTTATTAAAATACAGTAAGACTGATATTCTCCTCTACCAACTCTTCCCCTAAGCTGATGTAATTGAGCAAGACCAAATCTTTCAGCATCATATACTACCATTATATTAGCATTTGGTACATTAACTCCAACCTCAATAACTGTAGTTGAAATTAGTATGTCTATTCTTTGATTTTTAAAGTCATCCATTATAGCGTCCTTTTCACTTGGTCTCATCTTCCCATGTAGTAGTCCTACATTATAATCTTTAAAAATATTATTTTTATAATTATCATATAGTTCCTCTACAGATTTCAAATCCATAGTCTCAGATTCCTCTATTAATGGGGAAACTACATAGGCTTGTCTTCCCTCCAAAATCTGCTTTTCAATAAATACATTTATCCTATCTACCATCCCAGCTGGAACAGCATATGTCTCTATTTCCTTTCTGCCGGGTGGTAATTCATCTATAATGGATATATCAAGATCCCCATATAATATCAATGCTAAGGTTCTTGGAATCGGTGTGGCAGTCATGACTAGTATGTCAGGATTGTTACCTTTTTGACTAATAATTGCCCTTTGTTTAACCCCAAATCTATGTTGTTCATCAGTAACTACAAATCCTAAATTAGAAAATTCAACAGTATCTTGAATCAACGCATGTGTCCCAATTAAAACATCAATTTTACCTTCTTTTAAGTCACTAACTATTTTTTGCTTAGTCTTTTGACTTAAAGAACCAACTAATAATTCACATCTTATATCAAATTTTCTAAACAATTCAGTTAAAGACTCGAAATGTTGAGTTGCAAGTATTTCAGTAGGAGCCATCATAGCGGCTTGATAACCGGATTTTACTGCTCTAAACATTGAAGCAGCAGCAATTATTGTCTTACCAGAGCCTACATCCCCTTGAACTAATCTATTCATCTGTTTTATGCTACTCATATCATTTTGTATCTCATTTAGTACATTTTTTTGAGCATTAGTTAAGGTAAATGGTAAAGAACTTAGTAAATCTTCCAAATCAGTACATATTGGAAACTGTATACCGTTATTATCTTTATAGGTTCTATTCTTAATCATGAAAAGCCCTAATTGTAATAAAAAGAGTTCTTCAAAAATTAACCTTCTTCTAGCTTCATGAAGAAATCTAGTATCCTTAGGAAAGTGAATGTTTTCCAATGCTGCCTGTATATCTATTAATCGGAATTTTTCCATATATGTTAAAGGCATAGATTCTTCGACTAAAGGAAGATACTCCTTTAAGCAGCTCTCGATTATTTTAGCAATTTCATTATTATTTATTCCTTTAGTCAAACCATAAATAGGTACAATTTTCCCAATTTTATTTTCCTTGTCCACTTTTTCAAAAACAGGGTTCATAACTTGTAACTCCATACCGATTTTATTGATTTTTCCATTAACCCTATAGGATTCTCCTATTACAAATCTGTCTTTCAAATATTCCTGATTAAACCATGTTAAAAAACCATATCCACTACTATCTTTAAAAGGAATATTTAAAATTGACATATTTCTTCTTGGACGACTAATTTTAGGGTTTCCTACTATTTCAACTTCTAGACTAGCTTTTTCTCCAACTGTAGCTTCTCTAATTGTTGAAAATTTAGACCTATCTTCATAATCATTAGGAAAATAATATAATAAATCTAAAATTGCATTGATACCTAATTTCTTTAGATAGCTTGCTTTCTTAGGTCCGACACCTTTAATGTATTGAACATTGTTAGATAAATTACTCATAATACCCTCCACTTTCAATTAGAATAACCCTACCAAGGGTAGGGTTATTCTAATGAAAATATATAATAATATAATGGTTGCCCACCAAATAATAGTTCTATATCTACATCTTGATATTTTTCTTCTAATAAGTTAGACAATTCTACTGCCTTTTCTTCTTCTAAATTGTCTCCATAAAAAATAGTAATGATTGAAATATCATCATTCATCATTTTATCAATTAAGCTTAAGGCCACATCATTTATGTCTTTACCAGCAGCTACTATATCTCCACCTGATAAACCAATTATATCATCTTTTTTGATTTCATTACTCATAAATTCGCTATTACGAACTGCATAAGTAACTTGACCAGTCAATATATTATTGATGTTATCATTCATATTATCAATATTATCCTCTAAACTAGATCCTTCGTCAAAGGCCAATAAAGCGCCGATTCCTTCCGGAATAGATTTAGTTGGTATTACTACAACATTTCTGCTACTTAATTCCTTAGTCTGTTCAGCTGCAAGTATTATATTTTTATTATTTGGAAGTACAAATACATTTCTACCTTCAGTAGCTTCCACTGCCTTAAGAATATCTTCAGTACTAGGATTCATAGTTTGACCGCCATGAACTATCTGATCAACATGCAATTCACTTAATACCTCATCTATACCTTCACCTATGGATATAGCAACAAAGGAATACTCTTTTGTTGGTTCCTTTGGTCCATTTGATTCCATAGATATTAATTCTTCTTTCAGCAAAACTTCCTCATGTTGGTAGCGCATATTATCTATTTTTATATCACTCAATTCACCAATAGCTAATCCCTTCTCTAGTACAAGACCTGGATTATTTGTATGAACATGAACCTTGATAATTCCGTCTCCACCTACTACTAATAATGAATCACCATGGGCTGATAATTCATCTCTAAATCTATCAATCTCATCTGAATTTCCATTAATCATAAACTCAGTACAATACCCAAATTCAATGTTATCGGTATCTATTGGTTCTCTATGCACAATTCTTTGTTCTAATTTAATATCAACTGTACTTTCGTAGACTTCATTATCTATACCAGCTAGAGAATTGTACATACCAGTAATAATAAACATAAGTCCTTTACCACCAGCATCAACCACACCAGCTTGTTTTAAGACCGGCAACATATCTGGAGTCTTTGCTAGTGAATTGTTACCATGTTCTATTACTTTTTCTAAGAAAACTAATAAATCATTCTCTTTTTTAGATAGTTGAGTTGCAAATTCTCCTATTTCTCTAGCAACTGTAAGTATAGTTCCTTCTGTAGGCTTCATAACAGCCTTATATGCAGTTTCTGCAGCTTGTTTAAAGCCTTCTGCTAGAGTTTTTACATTTATCTCAGTTTTACCTTTTATTCCTGTTGCAAAGCCTCTAAATAGCTGCGATAAAATTACACCAGAGTTTCCTCTAGCACCCATTAATGATCCTTGACTTGCAGCTAAAGCTATCATATAAGTGTCATTATCTAAAACTCCTGAAACTTGTTTTACAGCTGATTTAATAGTCAAAGACATATTAGTACCCGTATCGCCATCTGGAACAGGAAAAACATTTAAGGAGTTTACCTCCTCTTTATTCTTGTCAAGAAGACCTGCTCCAGCTGTTAAAGCTTTTTTTAACAGATCTCCATCAATAATTTCAATTTTCAAGTATAGTACCCCCTCAAACTACTTTCCTACTCTTATTCCTTGAACATGGACATTAATATTATCAACATTATAACCTGTTAGTTTTTCCACATTAAACTTAACACGTTCAATAATATTTTCTGCAACAACTGAAATCTTAACTCCATATTCTAATATTACATGTAAATCTATGCTCAATTGATCATCTTTTGTATATACTTTAATACCTTTAGATAAATTATCCCATTTTAGCAATTCAAATATACCATCTGCTGCATTCTTGGATGCCATACCTACTATACCATAACTTTCCATAGCAGAAACTCCAGCAATAGTAGCTATTACGCTATCATCTATAACAATCGCTCCCAATTCAGTAAGAGTTTTAGCTGGCATATAATCTCCTCCTTGTTTAAAATATACTAATATTAACATTTTACAATAAAAACAATAATTGTTCAACTAAATCTAATCATATTAAGATTATAGCACATTTTAGTTGCAATTAGACAATGATTTGTGTTAGAATATAATTTGTCATTATAGTAGATAAAGATTTATTATAAAGTTTCTCGTAAAGTACTAAGGAGGTGTTTTATAAATGGCAAGAGTTTGTGATGTATGTGGTAAAGGAAAGGTATTTGGCAATAAAGTTACCTTCTCAAATAAGAAAAATAACAGAAGTTGGTTACCTAATATTAGAAGAGTTAAAGCTGAAATTAATGGAAGTGTAAAGAGAATCAATGCATGTACTAGATGCCTAAGATCTGGCTATGTTAAAAGAGCATTATAATCAAATTGAAAAATGATAAGGCTACCAAATTAAAAATTGGTAGCCTTATTTCATGTACAAGAGTATTCCCATTAAGATTAATCCAATTGCCACTAATAACAACAAAAGTTTATAACTCATGACATTAATAAGTATTAGGAATCCTATTACACCTAAAGAAATCCCAACTATCTTTTTAAGTTTATACTTGTTGCCATAGAAATACTTTTTCATAACCAACACTCCCCAGATTCTTATACTTCATAATATTCACAGAGAAAATATTCGTTACATATACTATTAAATTAATCAATAGACTCAAAGACTAAAGCTTCTCCTTCGTTTATCTCTACAACACCAGTATCTTGAACTAATTCATTGCTTATACCTAAGGTAGATCCAAATTCGATATGTTTATTGGTTAGTTTATATTTAAACCCTAGTAAGTTTACATTAATACCTTCAAAGTTTAAAGGAACTATAGATACAAACCAACCCTGTCTTTTTTTGATTTCTATCCTATCAACTACATAACTTATAATATTATTATCATCGATTATTCTTAATAAATGGCCATCTTTGTTGAATCGCCTTAACAAAAAAATATTAGCAATAGTATGATCAAGCCTTGTTCCACTGCCACCAATTAGAGTAATAGAATCTATACCCATATTGACTAAATAGATTATTGCTAGTTCTGTATCTGTATTATCCTTTATAGAAGGATATTTTTCTAATTTAATTTTATTTTCTTTTAAGTATTTAATTCCTAATTCACTAATAGAGTCTAAATCCCCAAGTATGACATTGGGGATTTTATCTATTTGCATTAGGTGGTCAAGACCACCATCAGCACATACAATATAATCATTTTCTTCAATCAAATTATTCAATAATGTATAATCATTGATTTTTCCACTAGAAACTATTAACCCCTTCATAATCATCTTCCTATCTTGTAATTGATTTCCTCAAAGGTTTCCATATTAATACTAACACTAATAGAGAAATAATTAATTCTGGAACCAAATAGGATGCATTATAGCCTATGGAATATATCCAAGGATTTTGGTCCCCCGCATATTCAGCAAAGAATATAACACCAGATAAAGTATGACTAATCATTCTACCCAATATTCCTAAAGATATTCCAAAGGATACTTTTGTATATCCATTACTATTATCGCTTAAATGTCCTAATCCAGCAAGACCCAATAACCCAAAGGCCATTGGATAATCTAAGATGAATTGTATTGGGTGATAAAAATATGGCTTTAAAATAAAGTCAATTATTCCATAAGTAGCACCTACAGCAATACCAGGACCGACACCAAAGCGTATTGCAAAAATCATCAATGGTATCATACTTCCTGCTGTTATAGAACCTCCATTAGGCAATGTATAAATCTTTATATAACTTAGGAGTACTGATAAAGCAATCATCATTCCACCCTCAGTTATCATTTTTGTGTTAAATTTCTTATTCATATTATACCTCCATATCTCAAAAAATAAAATAATCCATTACCGTAGGTAATGGATATAATAGCTTATTCCACACTTCCCTACGCTAGTATTACCTAGTTCAGGTCATAAGGGTCGGGATTAATCCACTCTCAGCCATAAGGCTCCCCTAGTGTCCAATGATTAAATATTTGATTGTATTCTCATAATAACATAATTTAGGATATTACACAATTAATTTATTGAATTCTTTTGTTCTTTGAATTACATCTTCAGCACCAAATATCTCAGAACCAGCAACAACTAAACTAGCTCCAGCATTTACGATTTCTTGAACATTATCTAACTTAATTCCGCCGTCTACTTGAAGAATAATGTTTGGATTTTGTTCATCGATTAAAGCTCTAGTAGTCTTAATCTTTTCAAGCATAGCCGGTATAAAGGATTGACCTCCAAACCCTGGATTAACACTCATTATAAGAATTAAATCAATATCACTAATAACATAATCTAATACATCTATTGGTGTAGCAGGATTTAAAGATACACCTGCCTTAATTCCATAGGATTTTATCTGCTGTATTGTGCTATGGAGGTGTGTAGTTGCTTCTTGATGGATAGTAATAATATCCGCTCCAGCATCTACAAAATCCTTTATATATCTTTCAGGCTTATCTATCATTAAATGTACATCAAATATCAAGTCTGTTACATTTCTTAAAGATTTGATAACTGGTATCCCAAAGGAAATATTAGGAACATAATTTCCATCCATAACATCTAGATGCAAATACTCAGACCCACCAGTTTTTATCTTATTAATTTCTTCTTCCAAATTAGCAAAGTTTGCTGACAATAAGGAAGGTGCAATTTTTGCCATCTTAGTACCTCCTAATGTTTCGAACTTCATTTAATAAAAGTATATAATTATTGTATCTCTCTTCATCAATGATACCTTCTTGTACTTTTTCTTTAACTGCACAACCAGGCTCCTTATCATGTAAACATGTTAAAAATCTACATTCAGTACCATATTTGTTTATTTCCCTAAAATTCTTCTTAACATATGTTTCATCTTCAATAAAATCCAAATTCAAGGAACTAAATCCTGGCGTATCAAGTATAAAAGAATTTTCGCTTAACTCTAAAAGTTCAATATGTCTTGTAGTATGTTTTCCTCTTTTAGTCTTATTACTGACACTCCCAGTTTCAAGATTTAACCTTTCATCAACCTTATTTAACAAGGACGATTTACCTACTCCTGAAGGACCAGCAAAAACACTTATATTGTTAGATAATTGTTCTTTTAAACTATTAATACCTATATCTAATTTACAGCTAGTCAACATAACCTTGTATCCTGCTTTTTGGTAGATTTCTCTATATTTCTCACTTAAAGATTCGTCTAAATCATACTTATTCAAACATATAACTACGTCTAGCCCTTCATACTCAGCCATCAATAAGAACTTATCCAATAGCCATGTATTTATATTAGGATTTTTTATACTAGCTACTATTATAGCTTGTGTTACATTAGCTACAGCTGGCCTTAGAAGTTGAGTTTTCCTTTCTTCAACATCTACTACATATCCAGTTCCATCTTCTTCACTTATCCTAATCTTTACCTTATCACCAACTAAAGGGGTAATATTATTATCCCTAAATACCCCTCTAGCCCTACTTTCTATAATACCTTCATCGGTTTTGACATAATAAAATCCGCCAATGCCTTTAATAATTATTCCTTCTAACATATATTCACCATTAATCCTTTATAGTTTGAGTGAATTGATAGATTTCATCAAAGTAAATATCAAATTCAGCACCTACTGTACCTCTTAATTCCAAATTAACTTCTCCATCAGCGTATTTATGCTTATCTTTATAGATTTGCATTTGAATACCATCTTGTCTCCTGATGATCTTGATTTCAGTCTCATCTCTATCACTAAATGGAATTAAGTTTACAATTATTCCTTTTTCTGTGTTAGGATCATCAACAGGTTGTTCAACAGGTTCTGGTTCTTCAGCTTCTTCAGGTCCTAAACTAATATACAAATCAACTGCTGTCTTAGTCTCTACCTCATTACCCGGCTCATAGGATTGCCAGAAAACCTCACCAACAGGAGCGTTGTTATACTCTTCTTTTGTTTCACCAACCACTAAATCATACTTTAGAATTTCATTTTGAGCGTCAATCACGTTCATTCCAACAAGGTTAGGCATTGAGATAGTTTTAATCTCTTCACCTTTACTAATAACCAAGTGAACTTTGGAACCAGGTGCTAAAGTTGTAAATGCTTCAGGTTCTTGTTTCATAACTATGTTGTTTGGAGTCACATCTGATGGTTCGTACTTCCTTTCACCTACTTCAAGACCTGCATCATTTAATAATCTTTCTGCCTCTTCATAAGTCTTATTAACCAATCCTGGTACCCTAACTAAGTCCTTACCTTCACTTATAACAACATCAATAGTAAATCCTTCATTAACTTTAGAATTTTCTTTAACACTTTGACTAATTACCTTGCCAGATCCATATTCAGTACTAGTTGCTGTTCCTTTAACATTAAATATTAGACCTAAACTTTCTATTTCTTCTCTAGCTTCAGTCTCTGTCATTCCACGAAGGTCTGGAACAATAACTTCAGCAACATCAAAGAAATTCTGTAATTTTAACCAGCCAGCAAATACTATCGTAACCACTAAAAAAGCTAATAAAATGGCCAATAATATCATCTTAATGCCACCATCACCTTTTTTGTTCTTGTTTTTAGTCCTCTTTTTTCCCTTTGCATTCGAACTATTCGACATTTCTTCAACACTCTCTTCTTTAATAATAGGGATCATTCTTGTAGGTTGTTCTCCAGTATCAGGATTAACTACAAAATTATTGTTTTTTAAGCTTTTTAAATCACTAATAACTGATCCTACATTATCATATCTATCACTTTGCCTTTTTTGGACACACTTTAAAATAATAGACTCAAGTCCAACCGGTATAGTGCTATCTACTTCCCTAGGTGGTATTATGTTTTCCTGTACGTGTTTAAGGGCTACTGATATAGGAGTTTCACCATCATATGGAAGCTTGCCTGTGATCATCTCATACATTACAATGCCCAATGAGTATATATCTGATTTCTCATCAGTATATCCACCTCTAGCTTGTTCAGGAGAAAAATAATGAACAGAACCTAAAACATTTGATGTAGTTGTTAATGTTGATGATGTTGCAGCTCTTGCAATACCAAAATCTGTAACTTTAATTATATTATCTTCATTAATCATAATGTTTTGAGGCTTGATATCCCTATGTACAATATGATTTAAATGGGCATGTCTTAATGCTTCCAGAATTTGAATTGAATAATTAATAGTCTCATCAAGAGATAGTTTCACTTTTTCCTTAATTAGTTCTTTCAAGGTCTTGCCTTTAATATATTCCATTACTATATAATGAATTTGTTTACCATCTAATTCTTGGACTCCAACATCATATATATTCATTATATTAGGATGTGAAAGACTAGCTGCAGCTTGTGATTCTCTTTTAAACTTTCTAATAAAATCTTCATCATCTAAAAATTCATTTCTAAGTATTTTTATAGCTACAAATCTGTTAAGTAGATGACATTTAGCCTTATATACTATGGCCATGCCTCCGCCACCAATTTGTTCAATAATTTCATATCTATCGCCTAGTATTTTTCCTATCATTTTGTCACCTCATTTACTAAAATTTAATTATTATAATTGTAATATTATCCAAACCACCATTTTCTTTAGCAAGTTCAACTAATCTTTCGCATGCTAATTTTACATTTTCTTCAGATTTGACAATATCTAGTATTCTATTTTCTTTTACCATATTAGATAAACCATCACTACAAATTATCAAAATATTTCCAACTTTATATTCTAAAGTTTGAACGTTAATGTCTATATCAATGCTTGTCCCTAGTGCCTTAGTAATAACATTTCTCTGAGGATGAGTAAAAGCCTCTTCCTTTGTAATACTTCCATTTTTAATTAATTCATTTACAAGGGAATCATCTTCTGTTATCTGTTCAATACCACTATCATCAATATAATATGCTCTACTATCTCCTATATGCCCAATATAGACACTTTCATCAAATATGTAAGCCATAGTAAGAGTAGTACCCATTCCAGAGTAATGAGGTGTACTTAAAGCCTCAAAATATATCTTTTTATTAGCTTCACAAATTGACTCTTCAATTGTTTTAATAATATTATCTTTGTTTATCAACTTATTTCTATTTTCAAGAAACTTTTCTTTAATAGTTTCAACAGCAATATTGCTTGCTATTTCACCAGCATTGTGCCCACCCATACCATCTGCAACTATAAAAAGAGGTAAGTCCTCTAAATCAGATATGAATAAAGAGTCTTGATTGTTTTCCCTTGACAAACCATTATCAGTCTTGCCACATACTATCATTTTATCACCCCAACTAAAATAATTATTACTTTTCAGAAAGATAATCTCTACGTAATTGACCACAGGATGCACTTATATCTATTCCCTTTTCTTTTCTAATGGTAACTTGAATATTATTACGAGTCAATTGTTTTTGAAACCTTTCAATATTATTTAAACTTGGTCTTCCTTTATTATATTCTTTGATTGGATTTAATGGAATTAGATTAATATGTGAATTTAAGCCCTTTAATATTTTCACCAACTCTTCAACATCTTCTTTTCTATCGTTAGTTCCTTCTATTAGTGTATATTCAAAGGTCAATCTTCTATTTGTCACTTTTTCATAATATTTACAGGCTTCAATTATATCTTTAATTTTATATCTTTTACCTATGGGCATCATTTCAGTCCTAATCTCATCAAAAGGTGAATGTAGAGATATAGATAGAGTTATTGGGATATTTTCTTCTGCTAAATTATATATTTTGGGTACTATCCCACATGTAGAAAGAGTAATGTTTCTGTAGCTTATATTATTACCTTTAGGGTCATGAATAATATTTAAGAACTTTAAAGTATTATCATAATTATCTAAGGGTTCACCGCTTCCCATCAACACGATATTGGATATTTTCTTTTTTATATCCTTTTCAATAAAGTAAATTTGATTTAACATTTCGCTAGGCGTTAGATTACGAATACGCCCTTCTTTGGTTGATGCGCAAAAACTACATCCCATGCTACATCCAACCTGAGTTGAAATGCATACAGTTAAACCATGAGTATACTCCATTAAAACACTTTCAATAATATTATTATCTTCCAATAGGAATAAAAATTTCTTTGTAGTATCAATTTTAGAATCAAATCTCTTTAAGAGCTGAATTTCATTTACCTTAGTATTATCAATTAAATTCTGTCTTAAACCTTGTGGTAATACTTGAATTTCTTCTATACTAAGTCCCATGTTTCTATGAAAATACGAAAAAAGTTGCTCACCTCTAAAGGATTTTTCACCGATTGATACCATATAATCCTTTAATTCATCAAGACTTAAGCTATTGAGCTCAATTTTTTCCAAATAATCACCTCTAATCGTTCTCTAAACATTATACATAATAATTAACTATTTATCTATCTTTCTTTAACCATTTTTGCAATGAAAAAACCATCAGTATTATGTATATGTGGAAATAATTGAATAAAACCTTCCTGTAGAGTATTAAGATTTCCCTTAGAATCAAATCTATCTTCTATATTGACTAATTTATATTCAGGATTTTGTTTTAGAAATTTATAAATAAGATTGATATTTTCATCTTTTTCTATGGTACAGGTACTATACACTAAAGTTCCACCAATTTTAACATAATCCTTAACAATGTTAATTATATCATATTGAAGCTTAGATAGTATAGAAATATCCTCTTCTACTCTATTCCACTTTATTTCAGGTTTTCTCCTAATAAGACCAAGACCAGAACATGGTGCATCTAATAGAAGGTAATCCATTTTATCAATTAAGTTATCGTCTCTTTTCAAAGCATCATAGTTTTCTACATTTATTATATCTATACCAAGTCTTTTTGCATTTTCTCTAATCAATTCTAACTTATGTTCAAATATGTCCCTACTTACTATCATACCTTTGTTGTTCATTAGTTGAGCCATATGGGTTGATTTCCCACCTGGTGCACTACATACATCCATTACATTTGACCCTTCTCTAGGATCCATAACTTGAGCAACAAGCATGCTGCTTTCATCCTGTATGGTGAAAAGCCCATTTTTGAACTCATCTAGACCTGTAATATTGTAAGCCTCTTCAATTACTAAACATTCATTAGCTAATAAACCGTCTCTTATTTTAATCCCTTTATTTCTTAGTAAAGCAATTAAATCTTCTTTATTGGTTTTTAAGGTATTAACTCTTATATTAAGTGATGGAGTAGCATTATTTGATTTACATAGTTCTTCCGTAAATTCAAATCCATACTCTTTTATCCATCTTTCAACCATCCATTTTGGGTGGGAATACCTTATTGAAATATAGTTTACTTTATCAGTTTTATCTATAAAAGTAAATTTATCTGGCTCCCTTGTTATAGACCTAAGAATGCCATTGACGTAACTAATAGTTCCCTTATGTCCATATTTCTTGGCTAATTTAACTGATTCATTGACAGCTGCACTATTAGGTATTTTATCCATAAATATGATTTGATATATACCGATTCTTAAAATCTCCAAAATACTCTGATGAATCTTTTTCAATTTAATCTTAGAAGCCTTAGATATAATATAATCAATATACATCTTGTTTTCGATTATTCCATAGACTATTTCCCTTACAAGATTTTCATCTCTAGGATCCATATCTTTATTCAGACTTTTATTTAATTGGATATTTGAATAAGCCTTTTCCATATTTACTTCTAATAATATCTTTAATGCTAACTCCCTAGGATTGTTTATCATAAAATCACCTCTTATATAAAGAAAGATTAGGGGAACCCCCCTAATCCCTTCTTCTATTTACTATTGCTAATAATCTAAGTAATTCAGCTATTGCCGTTAGAGTTGCTGCAACATAAGTAAGTGCAGCAGCATTTAACATGCTTTTAGCAGGTCTTAAGCTTTGTGATGGTGAAATACCATCCTCTAACTGTAACAATGCTCTTCTACTTGCATTTAATTCAACTGGTAAAGTAACCAATTGAAAAAGCACTACTCCAAGGAACAGAGCAATTCCAACTTCTATCAAAAATGGACTTACTAAAAATCCTAATAATATAAATATCCAGACAAATCTAGAACTGAAATTAACTATTGGTGCTAAGTTATTTCTTAAAACAAGTGGAAAATATCCATCTGCATGTTGAATAGCATGACCAACCTCATGTGCTGCAACACTCATAGATGCAACACTACTTCCACCATAAATAGTATTGGATAATCTTATAACTCTTCTTCTTGGATCATAATGGTCAGTTAATTGTCCTGATGTTTGTTCAACTACTACATCATATAGGCCGTTTCTATCTAAAATTCTTCTAGCTACTTGAGCACCTGTTAAGCCAGATCCACTATTTACTCTAGAATATTTATTATAAGCACCTTTAACTTTCATCTGTGCAAACGAGGCAAACAGTAATGCTGGTAAAACAAAAATAAACCACGAACTATCTAAATACATACCATATCCGTATCCATACATATTGAACACCTCCAAACTATTTTAGTATAATACCTTTCTCAATAGTATTACCTGCTAGATACTCACTTACCTTCATACGTCTTTTATTTGGAAATTGTAATTCTTCTATTACAACAATCTTATCCTTAGTATTAACAAATACACCTTCATTTGACACATCAATTATCTCTCCAGCTTCTCCTTGACTGTCCATATCTATAATCTTAATCTTATGAACTTTAACTTGTTCATCATTATAGTGGGTATATGTTCCTGGCCATGGTTTAAGTCCACGAACTTGATTAAATATATCCTTTGAAGATTTACTCCAATCAATTATTCCAATGGCCTTAGACATCATTGGAGAATAAGATGATTCATCATCATTTTGAGGGGTATAAATTGCCTTATTTTCAATAATATCACTTAATGTTGAAACAAGGAGCTCTCCACCTAATTTAGATAATTTATCATGTATTGTAACAGCATCATCTTCATCGTCAATACATATACTAGCTTTGCTAATCATATCACCTGTATCTAAGCCTTCATCAATCTTCATTATAGTAATACCAGTTTCCTTTTCTCCATTGATTAATACCCAATTTATCGGTGCTGCACCTCTATATTTAGGAAGTAGTGATGCATGAACATTTATGGAATCAACTTTTGGAATACCCAATATTTTTTTCCTTAATATTTGTCCAAAAGCGACAACTATCAGAAAATCAGGATTAAGGCTTTTTAATATTTCAATGGACTCATCACTATTTATATTATCCGGTTGATATACATTTAATCCAAGCTCCAAAGCTTTTTCTTTGACTGGAGTATATTGAAGCTTTTTACCCCTTCCTTTAGGTTTATCTCTTTGTGTTATAACCAATGGAATTTCATATCCATTTTTAAATAATTGTTCTAATGTTGGTACAGCAAATTCAGGTGTACCTGCAAAAACTATCTTCATATTTTGTTTACTCCTCTTCCTCTACTTCGGCTTCATCGTTCACCAATTCAACATATTCAATAACCTTATCAGTATATAATATTCCATCAAGATGATCAATTTCATGACATATAGCTTTTGCTAATAACTCAGTTCCTTCAAGAACGGTTTCTTCCCAATTCTCATTTAAATACTTGATTTTTACTCTTTCAGGTCTTTCGACTTTACCAGCCTTATTCGGAACAGACAAACAACCTTCTACATCTATATAGGACCCTTCTGTTTCAATTATCTCAGGATTTATAATCATAATTGGACCTTCACCAATATCAATAACTACAATTCTTTTAAGGACTCCTATCTGTGGTGCTGCTAGTCCTACACCATCTGCATCATGCATAGTTTCTATCATATCATCTAATAATATCTTTATTCTATCATTCATCTCTTCGACAGGTCTTGATTTTTTCCTTAATATAGGATCCCCTTCTATACGTATTTTTCTTAATGCCATTTTGATTCCTCCTATAATATTGTGTTGGGATTTATGTCAATACTTATCTTAATATCATCCATTTTTAAATTATACTCATTAATGATACATACCCTATAAATTAGGTTCTTTAACTCTTCTTTATATACTTCTTCTATTTTTAATATAATTTGATACCTATAATTCCTCTTGATTTTTTCTAAGGGAGCAGGATAAGGACCTATAATGTAGTCCCTATATGAGCTTGCATATATATTATAAATTTCCTTACCAACTATATTATATATATCTTTTGATAATTTACCAACTTTTTGTAAATTTTCTCCATAAATCAATATGTTCATCAAATTAATAAAAGGTGGGTATAGAAATTCTTCTCTTAGCTTAGTTTCTGTATTGTAGAAACTATCATAATCCTGATTTTTTGCATGAATGATACTATAATGTTCTGGATTATATGTCTGAAGTATTACATTTCCTTCATCATCTCCCCGACCAGCTCTTCCAGCTACTTGAGTGACTAATTGAAATGTCTTCTCTGGAGATTTATAATCTGGTAAATTCAATGTAGTATCTGCTGCGATTATACCTACTAAGACTACATTCTCAAAATCTAAACCCTTTGATATCATTTGAGTTCCTATTAAAATATCTATTTTTTTGTTCTTCATATCATCAAGGATTACTTCGTAGCTACCTTTTCTTGTAGTGGTGTCCCCATCCATTCTTACAATATTCGCTTCAGGAAACATTTCCTTGATTAATTCTTCTACTTTTTCAGTACCAATACCAAAGTATTTAATATATTTACTATGACAAACAGGACAAACAGTAGGTATATTCTCAGTTACACCACAATAATTACATCTCAATTTATTAATGTTTTTATAATAGGTCATGGAAATATCACAGTTATCACATTTAACTACATATCCACATTCCCTACATGAGACAAACGTAGAAAAGCCTCTTCTATTTAAAAACAATATAATCTGTTTATGATTATCTAGCGCCTCTCTCATTTTATGCTGTAATTCAATGCTGAATATAGACCTATTCCCATCTTTTAGCTCTTCTCTCATATCCACTAGGTGAATTTCAGGCATATCTTGTTTGTTAGCTCTTTCATTAAGTTTTAATAATACAATATCATCTTTTAATGATTTATAATATGTTTCTAAAGATGGAGTAGCAGTTCCAAGAACAAGAAATGCGTTTTCTAAATCAACCCTCTTACTGGCAACTTCTATGGTGTCATATTTTGGATTTTGCGAAGATTTATATGTGGATTCATGTTCTTCATCTATTATAATAAGTCCTATATTATTAAAAGGTGCAAATATAGCAGATCTAGCACCTACCACTATCTTTACTCTACCCTTTTTAATACTTCTCCATTGATCAAATCTTTCCCCTTGAGATAGTCTACTATGAAGAATAGCAACATTCTCACCAAATCTGCCTACAAATCTGTCTATTGTCTGCGGAGTTAGAGATATCTCTGGAACCAGTACTATTGAATCTTTGCCTTTCTTTAGCATCTCTTCTACTAATTGCAGATAGATTTCGGTCTTTCCACTTCCAGTTACTCCATGAATTAGGAACTTATTATCACTATTTTCTTTTTTAATAGAACTTAATATTCTATTAAATACTTTACTTTGATCTTGATTTAGTTTATGTTTATTATATTTTGGTATGTATTTCTTAATAGGGTCTCTATAGAGTTCTTTATCATATATTTTAACAATTTTCTTTTCTTCTAGAGATTTAATTGTACTTAAAGTAGTATTTAATTCTTTTATCAAGGAGTTAATACTAATATCTCCATTATTAAATAAATACTCTGCAATTATAAGTTGTTTGTTGGCTCTCTTTCCTATAAGTTGATTTATTTCATTTAATGATAAATCATTAGATAATAATTTTACCCATTTTTCTTTTTTCTTTTTTACAGTTGTAACAATATCAATCGTTGTTTCAATTACATCTAATTCTTCTAATCTATTTAAATAATTATTAATATATGGAAGTTTTAGATCATTTTTTAAATCCAATAAAAGAACAATTTCCTTGTTTTTTAAATAATTAATAATTTTCTCTTCTTCTCTATCTTGAGGATTATAACTATCATCATTTAACTCAACAAAGGTATTTACTTGCTTATAATCTCCAGGTGGTAAAATAGGTTGCAAAGCTTCGAAATATGTGCATAAATATTCATTTTTTATCCAATATCCTAATTTTAACAATTCTTTAGATATAATTGGTTTATCATCTAGAACTTCAATGATATTTTTTAACTTATAACTTTCATCAAACTCGTCTACTATAGCAACTAATAATCCCTTAATAGGCTTATTACCTTTACCGAAGGGTATTACTACCCTCATTCCTTCCTTTGCTATATCAATTAAATCATCATCTATTATGTAAGTAAATAGCCTATCTAATTGAGATGCATAACTATCGATTAAAACTTGGCCATACCTTCTATTCACTTACTTGCACTCCTTTTTTAAAGAACCCAACCAAACAACTAATTAGATAATTGCTGTCAGGACTGGGAACCTTGTTGTTTTAACAATAAAGACAAAAGCTAGATAAACTAGCTTTTGTTTTTAATAATATTATTAGCTTTATCCAAGATAATTTTTGCAAGATCTTTTTTTGTCATAATTGGATAGGATTCTACACTTTCATTATTATCGATAATAGTGACAATATTTGTGTCAGCTTTAAATCCTGCTCCCTCTTTTGTAATATCATTTGCTACTATAAAATCAAATTTCTTTTTCTTTAATTTATTTTTAGCATATTCTACTAAATTATCAGTTTCCGCAGCAAACCCTATTATAATTTGCTTATCTTTTTTATTTCCATAATAATACGCAATATCTGGATTTCGAACAAAATTAATATTTAATTCATCTTTTTGTCCATCTTTTTTCTTAATCTTAATCGGACTAGTATTTTCTGGTCTGTAATCTGCAGGTGCTGCAGATTTAATTAATACATCACATTTATCAAAATACTTTCCTACAGCATCAAACATATCATTAGTAGTGTTGACTCTAACAACTTCAACCCCCTTTGGAGGTTCTAAAGCAGTAGGTCCTGATATTAAGACAACATCAGCACCTCTAGTTCTTGCTTCATTTGCTAAAAGATAGCCCATTTTACCGCTAGAGTGATTAGTAATGTATCTTACTGGATCTATTAGTTCAACAGTTGGTCCAGCAGTAATAACTACTTTTTTACCTGCTAAATCTTTCTCTACGAAAGATTCAATTACATATTCAACAATATCAGCAGGCTCAGCCATTTTACCAGCTCCATAATCTCCACATGCAAGCAAACCAACACCTGGTTGAATAAATTCATATCCAAGTTTCTTAAGCTTACTCATATTTTCTTGATGTATAGGATTATTATACATCTCAGTATTCATGGCCGGAGCAAATACAATTTTAGCATGTGATGCCATGATTACAGTAGTTAATAGATTATCTGCGAATCCATTGGCTACTTTACCTATAGTATTAGCAGTTGCAGGAGCAACTAGTATCATATCAGCTTTTTTAGCCAATGATATATGTTCAACATCAAACTTGTCTATTTTATTAAACATACTAGTGTGTACAGGGTTATTAGACATTGTTTGGAACGTCAATTGATTGACAAATTCCATTGCAGCATCAGTCATGATTACTTCAACATTAGCATTTTGTTTCTTCAATTTGCTAACCAAATCTGCAGCTTTATATACTGCAATGCCTCCAGTTACACCTAGTATAATAGTCTTTCCCTTTAACACTTGATCACCTACTTAATACTATTAATAGTTGGATTTTTATATGTTACCTTTTCTGCAACTATTTCTTCAATAGCAATGGTTACTGGCTTAGTTGACTCAGTTTCAACTAGTGGTTCATTACCTTCTACTATTTGACGAGCCCTCTTTGCGGTTAACATTACTAAAGTATATCTACTATCTCCCTTTTTTAAAACATGAGCGAATGACGGATTTAACATTAATCTTCCTCCTTTTTCATCACTTTTTTCTTAATATCTGAATGGCGTTTAACTCTTAATTTTTCCGCCTTAATAATATGTTCGATATCTAACACAGCATTTTCAACTTTGTCATTTACTACAAAATAATCATATTCTCCTACAAAGTCTAATTCTTCAAAGGCATTTTTGAATCTAGTTTCTATGTCCTCTGCTGACTCAGTACCTCTTTTTATGATTCTATTTCTTAATTCATCCATTGTAGGTGGTAGTAAAAATACAAATACAACATTCTTATAGTTTTTCTTTACTTGTAAGGCCCCTTGAACATCAATTTCAAGAAGGACTATCTCTCCTTTATCTACTTCTTTCATTACAAAGTCCTTAGGAGTTCCATAATAGTTTGTATGCACAAAAGCGTGCTCTAAGAACTCATTATTTTCAACCTTTTCCTTAAATACTTCTTCACTATAAAAGAAGTAATTTACTCCATCCTTTTCTGTTGGCCTTGGTTTTCTAGTAGTAGCTGAAATAGAAAAAACAATATCATTATTTCTACTTAAAAGCTCCTTACTAACAGTACCTTTACCAGATCCAGATGGCCCAGAAATTACTAATAAAAATCCCTTTGACAAGCTAATCCACCAACTTTCATTAATTCTTTTCATCTTTGGTATTTAATCTATTCCCTATAGTTTCAGGCTGAACTGCTGTTAATACTATATGGTCACTATCAGTTATAATAACTGCTCTTGTTTTTCTGCCATATGTGGCGTCTATCAATAAACCTTTATCTCTTGTTTCCTGGATTAATCTCTTAATAGGAGCTGATTCTGGGCTTACTACTGCAATAATTCTATTGGCAGATACCATGTTACCAAACCCAATGTTTATTAGTTGTACTGACATATAATCCCTCCTACTTATTCAATATTTTGTACTTGTTCTCTTATCTTCTCCAATTCAGCTTTCAACTCAACAACATGTTTCGAGATTTCAATATCATTTGCCTTACTTCCAATTGTATTGATTTCTCTATTGAATTCTTGAATAAGAAAATCTAACTTTCTTCCTATTGCATCATCTTCTTCTAAGATGCCTTTAAATTGTTTTATATGGCTTTTGAGTCTTACAATTTCCTCATCTATACTGCTCTTATCTGCAAATATAGCTACCTCAGAACTTAAACGTTCTTCATCTATAACAATATTATTATCTAATAGTTCATTTATTCTTTCTCTTAATTTAATCTTATATTCTGATACTACTGAAGGAGATCTTTCCTCAATAATTTCAACATATTTATTTATATTATCTAGTTTTATTAGCATGTCTTTCTTTAATTCTTCGCCTTCTTTTTCTTTCATATAAACTATATTCGTTATAGCCATATCCAAAGATTTTAACAAACTATCTTTTACTAGATTCTCATCAACACCTTTTCTTTCGGTTTTCACAACTTCATTCATAGAAAGAATATTGTTTAACCTAATATTATCCTCTATATTTAATTGTGAAGTTAGCTCTTCTAATGCAATTTTATATGATAAAGCAAGAGGTATATCTACTTTTACATCTATAGCTGATTCATTTACGTATTCGAAATTTACATATACATCTACTTTTCCTCTGCTAACTTTCTCTTTAATAGCTTTTTTAATTGTATCTTCAAGATATGATATGTGTCGTGGCATCTTAACTGAAATATCATTATATCTATGATTTACTGATTTAATCTCTATAATGAATCTATATAGTTCGTTTTCATATTCACCTTTACCATAACCGGTCATACTTTTTATCAATTTGGTCACCTTCTCTCTCTAGATAGTTTTAGTTATTGATTATATAATGTATTGGTATATTAATCCACTATTTGTTACAGAATCTTAATAATATTATATCATAAAATCTTATAACTTTATTATTTAATACATAAATGTTATACTCTTATTATTCAATTAACATTGGAGGGAAAATAATGTCATTTGACGGAATTGTTACAAGAGCTGTAGTAGATGAGCTAAAAACCTCTCTTTTAGGAGGTAGAATTGATAAAATATATCAACAAGAAAAAGATGAAATATTAATTCAAATATATAATAAAGGCACAAATTATAGATTGTTAATGTCAGCAAGCAGCAACAATCCAAGGCTTTATTTAACCAAACACTCAAAGAAAAACCCAGACACACCACCTGTTTTTTGTATGTTACTTAGAAAACATCTATCTGGTGGAATTATATTAAATATTGAACAATATAGTATGGATAGAGTTGTAGTTATAGATACATCATCCATTGATGAATTAGGTTTACCATCTGAAAAAAGACTTGTTATTGAGATAATGGGCAAACATAGCAATATTATCTTATTGGATAAAGATAAGAATAAAATTATTGACTCTATTAAAAGGGTTAGAGAAGATATGAGTAGGGTAAGACAGATACTTCCTGGTTTAATCTATGAATATCCTCCTTCACAAGATAAGAAAAATCCACTTAATACATCTAGAGATGAATTTATGGAATTACTTAGCAAAGATAAAGAAGCTACTAAACTCTACAAATTTTTCTATTTTAATTATTTAGGATTAAGCCCTTTATTAAGTAAAGAAATATGTTTTCGTGCAGATATTGACATCGACAGATCTTTAGGAAGTATAAGCTCTATTGAGAGAGAGAATCTGTATAATGTCTTTGAAAGCATAATATCAGATATTAAATCAAACAATTATAATCCATTATATATCAACCATGTTAACGATGAGCTTATAGCCTTTTATAGTTTAGATTTAAATCAATTTGGTTCTATGAATAAAAACTTTTCACCTTCTATATCAAATGTTTTAGATACTGCTTTTAGAAGAAGGGATATTCAAGATAGAATTACACAAAAATCTCAATCTATGCGTAAAGTAGTTCAAGGAAGACTGGATAGGGCTATTAACAAATTATCTAAACAAAAAGAAGAACTCCTTGAAAGTAAAGATAGAGAGAAATATAAAATTTATGCAGATTTAATATCAGCAAATATTCATATAATACCTAAAGGAATTGACCATATAGAGCTAGAAAACTTCTATGATGAAGATCTAACTAAGTTGGATATTCCATTGGACTACAAAATTTCTGCAGTTCTAAATGCTCAAAGGTATTATAAAAAATACTCAAAATTAAAAACTGCTGAAAGTTTACTATTGGAACAAATTCCTGAAACTGAAGAAGAAATCTATTATTTAGAAAATGTACTAGTTAGCATCGATAATTCTTTTGAAGTTGAAGAACTTGATGAAATAAAAAACGAGTTGATTAAAGAGGGATATATTAAAGATAATAATAAAAATAGAAAGAAAAATAAAAACAAAGAAGAAAAACTTTCCTCCCCATACCATTATATCTCCCGTGATGGTTTTAGCATATTTGTCGGTAAGAACAACAGACAAAATGAACGACTTACATTAAAAACTGCTCATAGAGAAGATTTATGGCTCCATGTTCAAAAAATGCCTGGTAGTCATGTCATTGTTAAAAAAGATAATAAAGATATACCAAATACTACATTAGAAGAAGCAGCAATCCTTGCAGCATATTATAGTAAAGCCAGAAATGCTAACAATGTTTCAGTAGATTTTACTGAAAGGAAAAATGTTAGAAAACAACCCGGAGCAAAACCAGGAATGGTCATATATGATAATTTCAAAACCATTAATGTAAATCCTGATAAAGATCTTGTCAATAAGATTGAGATTATAAAATAATCTTCTGAGATATTTTATTAAGATTTATCATTGTGATTACCTTTTCTTTACATTTCTATTGTATAGTTACTACCGTAAAGAAAATAAAAAGAATCCCCCTCGATGTTTCTCTTTACTAATAATTTATATATAGAAAACCACCTTAAAAGGTGGTTTTCTTACTTATAATAGTAGGTCTATGACAATAGTAACCTTGTATATAATCAATATCTAATTCTCTGCATGCATCTACAATTTCTATACTTTCTACTCCTTCAGCAACTACTTTAAAGTTATTAGCCTTACAAAAGTAAACAATGCTTCTTATAAGACTTCTAGATATCTGGTTTTTATTAATCTTCATAATCAAGGATTTATCTATTTTAATAATATCAATAGGAAGCTCACTTAAGTATTGATAGGAGGAATATCCTGAGCCAAAATCATCAATAGCGATTACCATTCCAAAACTTCTAATCTTATTTAAGTAACTTATTACTTCATCTTTTTTTACGAGAACATCCTCAGTTATTTCAACTTGAAACTGCTTTGGATTAATTTTATTAACCATAATATTTTCAATTAAATATTCAATAATTTCATCTTTGAGGTTGTTCGGTGATAAATTGATTGAAACTACTTTATTCTTATTACAATCTTGTAGAAGTATATTGATTGCATTATCAATTACAAGTTTTGATAGTTCATTTATGAGCTCAGTTTTTTCAATAATTGGAATAAAGTCTTTAGGATTATAATGTAAGTCTTCTTCTGACATCCAACGAGTGAGAAGTTCACTCCCATGGATACTACCTGTCTTTACACAGTAAATATTTTGATAAGCAACTTTAATATGTCCTTCATTCATTGCATGTCTAAATTCACTTGCAATGTTTACAATGTTTTTAAAATATTCCTCTAGATCATCTGTATATATCTCTAATTTACCACCAAAGTCTATTGCATACCTTAAAGAAACTAGAGCTTGTCTTACACCTTCCAGGATTGATTCATTACCTTCAATATTAGTCATACCCATAACAATCTCTATATAAAATGGAATATCATTTACTTTTATAGTTGATTTATTAATAGAGCTAAGTTTATGTATTATTTCACTTATATTATTATCATTACTTGGTGCAACTAATATAAACTCCATACCATTATATCTATATAATTCTATTTCGTCATATTTAGATAAAATGTTTCTTAATCTCTTTGAAAATTCATAAATTGCAGTGTTGGTAAAATCGTATCCAAAAAAACTAAGGATTTCTTCGTACTCTCTTACGGATAATGCTATTATAGTTTTAGGAATACCATTAAAATTATCTACCCTTTTAATTGACTCTATATTTTTTAGGTCGGTGATGGAATCATGAGTCAATAGATTTGTTATGTAATCTTTATTTTTTTGATTATATTCTGAGAACAGTCCAATAATTAAGGCAATAATTATATATATTACTAATCTAATAATCCAATTTACAGTAGTTTGATATATGCCTAATTCAGTATGCATAGGCATATATGGACCTAATAAAAGACCACTAAAAAAAGCATGGATTATTCCATGAACCTTTCCTTTAGTGGAAGATACTGTAGCTATAGGTATATACATTAAATTAGCAAAAGCTGAAGGTGCTCCACCTAATAGATATACAAATATTGCTACTAATATAGATAAAATATAGCTTGTAATAATACTACCTGTCTTTGTTTTTTTATAATAGATAGTTTTCATTAGCATAGCCAACATCCTTATATTTTTTGGTAGAAACTCTATATTGAGTATATACCTAAAAAATATGTATTAAAACATGATCTGATTAATTTGCCCTTTCTTTAATAATTACTTCATCAAATCCATCAGTTTCTACAAAATTTACATCTATTATTTCAGATTTAGCTGTAGGTACATTCTTTCCTACGTAATCAGCTCTAATAGGTAATTCCCGATGCCCTCTATCGATAAGCACTGCTAATTGTACTTTGGATGGTCTACCATGTTTAACCAATGCGTCTAATGCTGCTCTTACAGTTCTACCCGTATATAAAACATCATCCACCAGTACAACATTTTTTCCGGAAATATTATATGTAAATTCTTCATTGATTATAGGTAAATCCCCTAATTCAGATAAATCATCTCTATACAAAGTAATATCTAACTCATATATATTAACAGTTTCCCCTTCAATCTCTTTTATCTTATCTGCAAGTCTATGTGCAAAAGGAACACCTCTAGTTTTAATACCTACTAAGACCACATCTTTAATACCTTTGTTTTTCTCAACTATTTCATTTGCAATACGTGTAATTGATCTACTCATTGCTTTATCATCTAACAATCTAGCTTTTGTTATCATGTTAATCACCTACTTGTTTTTTTCAATAAATTCTCTAAATGCGTCAGGCAAATCAGTTTCAAATTCCATATATACCTTTGTCCTTGGATGTATGAAGCCTATTTTTTTAGCATGTAATAATTGGCCATCATATTTACTATCATCTTTTCTATTACTATATACAGGATCCCCTACTATTGGATGTTTAAGGTAAGTAAAATGAACCCTTATCTGGTGTGTACGACCTGTTTGTAAATTAGCTTGGACTAGTGAATATCCATTAAAACGCTTTAAGACTTTATAGTCAGTTATAGCCTCTTTACCATTCTTCTCATTAATTGCCATCTTCTTCCTATTCTTCGGATCACGACCTATAGGTGCATTTATTCTACCTTCATCTTGTTTAAACTCACCATATGTAATTGCGATATACTCTCTTAATATATCCCTATCTTTAAGCTTATCAGATAAGAACTTATGGGAGACATCATTTTTAGCTATTATCAATAGTCCAGAAGTATCCTTATCCAATCTGTGAACTATACCTGGTCTGATTATTCCATTTATAGTAGATAAATTGTCTATATGAAATAAAAGGGCATTTACCAAGGTACTTGTATAATTGCCTGGCGCAGGATGTACAACCATGCCACATGATTTATTTACAATAACAATATCCTCATCTTCGTAAACAATATCTATTGGTATATCTTCTGCAACTATCTCCAAGTTCTTTGGTTTCGGTATCTTTACTTGTATAAAATCTCCTTCTCTAACTTGGTATCTTGGTTTTTTTAGTGACCCATTGACTAATACTAGTCCATCTTTTATGAGTCTTTGGACATAGGTTCGTGAGACCTCATTTAATTCTACAGCTAAGTAAGCATCCAGTCTTTCATCATCATCTTCGTCTACGAAAATCTCAAATAAGTCCATTAAGGTCACCTATCTCTAATTTATCAAATAATACTAAATACACAATAAAAATTGTGCTTATTACAACACAAATATCAGCTACATTAAATACAGGGAAATCATATAGATTAAGTAATTTAACACTTATGAAATCAACAACATATCCTAATCTTATTCTATCTATTAAATTACCTATTGCCCCCCCTATTAGCATTGCAAATGATATTCTAGTAAAAGTATTCATTTGATTGTAATACTTGACTAAATAAAAAGTAATGATTAAAACAACTGCAATAGTAATTATAAGAAATAAAACTCTTTTCCCTTGTAGTATCCCAAATGCAGCACCTCTATTTTCAACATAATTTAGCTGCAAAAAATTTTCGATGATCACTTTTGGTCTTTGATGCTTTAAATATTTTATTGCAGCACTCTTACTAGCTTGATCTAAAATAATAATTATTACTGTTAAAATAAATGCCAAAATTACTCCTCCTATAAAATAACGGGAGACAATTAAGCCCCTAGACCCTCTGAATCATTTATTGGGATTGTCTCCTTAACATTTTTTTCATTATTGTTCTCTATTTGTTCATAGAATTCTTGTAAAGACAGTAGTTGTGCTTCAATAAAGGATTGATATCTGGTTTTAAAGATGAATATTTCTTTTTTTAGGTTATCATATTCTGTTTTTATGTTCTTTACTTCATCTTTAGCGCCATCAATCAATTTTTGTCCTCTTAATTCTGCATCTTCAATTATATTCTCAGCTTTATGCCTCGCAGAACTTGTTACTTCATCAGCAGTAGTTTGAGCTACAATAAGAGTATTTTTTAGGGTTTCCTCTAAAGTACTATACTGACGAATTTGATCAGCCAACATATTAACCTTATCCTTTAATTCAATATTTTCTTTATACATTGTTTCATAGTCTTCTAAGAGCTCATCTAAAAAACTATCTACTGATTTTGGACTATATCCTCTTAATGCTTTCTTAAATTCTTTTTTCTGAATTTCCAAAGGTGTAATCAAATATCATCACTCCATTAAATTAATATTCTAATGTTAGACATAAATCTACCTTTTCTACTTAAACCTTCAATGCTATGAATCATGAATCTACCGTAGCCCCTTACAGAAACTATGTCTCCCTCTTTTACTTCTCTAGCAGGCTTATCAATAGACTCCCAGTTAATCTTTACAAATCCTCTTTTTATAATATCCATGCTATCTTTTCTGGATATATTGTAAGTAGCACTAATTACATGGTCTATCCTAAATGAAGTTAAAAATCTCTTCACTTCTTTATACTCTTTAGGTGGAATTTCGATTTCAGAAAATGATATTGATTTTATATTTACATTCCTATTTCCAATCTTTTCAAGATTATATAAAATGAAATCACCAATTTCTTCCTTTGCAATCACATAGCCATAATCATTATGTACTAATATATCTCCTACCTTTTCCCTTTTTATACCAAGATTCAGTAGTGCACCTAAATAATCTTTATGAGATAAAGATTCTAAATCACCTTCTACTTTTAAACAAGATAGATATTCATTTGGATCTTCAATATCTAAATAATTTGGAAAAATCAAAATAATCATTCTTTCAGAATTATCATAGCCTCCAAACTCTAGATAGTTGATATCATCAAATCTGTTTAATATAGATTTACCCAGATATACTTCATAAGGATCTAAAAAATCAGTACTTTGGACTATGTGTTTATTTATTACAATTTCAATTTTATCTAATATTCTTCTCATCTTTGTAAGTTTCTCACCATCTTTAATATGAGAAGTATAGGATTCCTTATCAATCCACATATTTAAAATATAATACTTCTTGCTAAGCTCATAATCAATCTAAGAATTAACATGGCAACTATTGGTGAGAAATCAAACATTCCAGTGTTAAGTCTTAATTTTGCAAGTAAAGCTCTCGATGGAGCTAATATTGGCTCTGTTAACTCATGTACAAAGTGACCAATTGTGCTATTTGTATTTAAATTTATAAAAGACATTACTATCCTTACTAATATCATTATTTCTATAAAGTTGACTAAAATACTCAAGGATCTATAAAACAACATATAATATTACTCCTAATTGGATTTTTACCAAGGGAAAATTCCACTATTCTTTAATTCTTCTTTTAAACCATCAATCTCTACATTACTTGGTGCTAATATAAAGATATCTTTTGTAACTTTTTGAATTTTACAGTCAAGGGCATATAATGCTCCATTAACAAAATCAAAAATCTGTCTCTTCAAACTTTGATCAAGCTGTTCAA
This sequence comes from Tissierellaceae bacterium, assembly GCA_031460505.1. Lineage (GTDB taxonomy): Bacteria > Bacillota > Clostridia > Tissierellales > Tissierellaceae > JAAYTL01. The sequence goes on along the minus strand of JAVKTT010000002.1, from coordinate 63,736 downwards.
AGTTAACAACAACTACTTTCCTTGATTTTAAATCATCAGCAATTTGTGGAGCTTCTTCATAGCTTAATGGCTCATGCACAACTATTTTCATATTACTATTAGTATGGATATTTACTACATTATTATTAATCTTTCTTGTCTTAGTTGCTGTAGGAATTTCTAAATCATCATCATTATCATCATATAAATCCTCATCTTCATCTTCATAATCATCAATCCCAATAAAATACTTAAACTTGTCCATAAAGTTACTCATATTATCCCTCCTAATAATTTCTTTTTCCAAATATTCCTGTTCCCACACGGATCATATTTGATCCTTCTTCGATTGCAATTTTATAGTCATTTGTCATTCCCATTGACAAATAATCAATAGTTAAGTTTTCGTAATTATGATTTTTAATTTCTTCTTTAAGATTATACATAGTTCTAAATACTTCACGTAATAGAATTTCATCATCTGTATAAGGGGCTATGGTCATTAAGCCTCTTATTCTAATGTTGTCAAATTTGAGTATCTCTTCAATAAAAGGTAAAACTTTGGATACCTCTAATCCAAACTTAGTATCCTCTTCTGCTACATTTACTTGTACTAAAGTATCTATGACTAAATCATTCATCTTTGCTCTTTTATCTAATTCTTTAGCAAGGGATATTCTATCTAATGAGTGGATTAGCTTAACTTTATCTATAATATTTCTTACTTTATTTGTCTGTAAATGCCCAATCAAATGACAATTAACACTACCATTAATTCCATCAATTTTCTTTTCTAGTTCTTGAACTCTATTCTCTCCTATATCTGTGATACCTAGTTCTATAGCTTTATTAACAGTATCGACATCAACTGTCTTAGTAACAGCTATAAGCGTAACATCTTCAGAACTTCTTCCTGTTTTTATAAGTACATTTTCGATTTCTTCTCTTATGTTTTTAATATTATCTTTTAAAATAATGAATTCCTCCTTATGTTAATTCAAAATATCTCCTTCATCAAAGTTCCAAGGATTTATTAATATCTCATCATATAATGAAATAGTTCTAACTTGATTTTCTGTGTTTAACTTGATATATCTATTTGCATCACCTTTAGAAACAAAGGTATAATCATCTTTTTCTCCTAAGATTTCAATGGGCTTAAATCTAACTATTCCATTAAATTCTTTAATATATACCCCTTTTTGTCCATTATTATCAACAATAGATTTTGTAGGTATTAAGTAGGCATCCTGTTTCTTTAACAATATCTCAATGGTAGAAAACCTTTGATTATAATAATCAAATAAATACGAGTTAAACTCAACTATAAACACAGCTTTTCCATTGGATTCGTTAATAGCAATAATTCTACCAACTAGTTCTCTATCATTATCGGCAATTTTTAGATTTATTGTATCCCCTAATTCATAAGATCCTACATTTTCTATATTATCAATTTTAATAGCTAATTGCCAATTAAAATTATTGATTATCTTATACTTATTTTTTAACTTATCCTCTTTTTCTGTAGTCCCACTTTTCATTTTTGATTCAGGTATTTGAATTTTATCATATGTATAGTTTTCAAACTCCTTAGGTATGTATATGTTTTCATATCCATCTATTGCAAATGAAATTACGCCAGACTGTTGTGTGTAATAGCTAGTGCTGCTATTATTTATCTCATCAATTATAGTATCTCTTTTTTTAGTTAAACTCTCTAAACTCTGACTAAGTAATGTATTCTCCAGTGAGACATCACTTAGCTTTTCATCATTAGCTAGGATTTGATTTTTCAAGTCTCCAATACTAGCGTAATCCTTTTCATTTATCTTTCTTTGAATTTCTCTCATTAATACCTCTTGAGAAGATTCTAGAGTTTCTTTATCACTAATAAAGAGTTTTGATTCATTTGCTTTTTCAGTTAACTGATTTACAGCTTTGTTTAACTCGTCTAATTCTTCACTCAAGCTTCGTATGTCACCTACAATATTTACTTTTCCTATCTCAAACCCAAGCGAAACTCTTTTTCCCTCTTCAATTAGTGGATTAAGTTCTATGTTGCCTTCTATATCATATACCTTTTCATCTTTAATCATTACTCCTAGAGCCTTTGTTGAAATAATATAATCTTCTTCTTTAGGCAATGTTGTTTTAGGAGTCTTTGCGATTATTCCATAGGCTGATTTTGCTAACAATAAACTAAATATACTAATTATTATAATGTTACGGATTTTTCTTTTCTTTATCCTTTGATTCTTTCTATTTTCATAGGTCATCATCTCACCCTCTAATTGTTAAAAAATCTACCATATTTACTGACTACTCTAAACTTCAATATATTATCTAATCTACACTTAATTACGTCGTTATCATACGTAATAATATGTATTGTATCCTCAGCTTTCTTAGCTCCGATGATTATCCCGTTTACTTTTTCTTTCTCTTTCGTAATTACCTGAATTTCATCTCCTGATTTTAATCTCTGTCCCTTAAATATAAACTCGTTAATATCTGTTTCGCTTAAATCATCTTGTGTTAAATGCTTATTATCTATAATTATGATATTATTTTTTAAAAAAAATTTTTCTTTTAATACAACTAAAATATACCCTGCTATACTTAAAACAAATAAAGTAATAGCGAATCTAAATATAAATGTAAACAATGTGATACCTCCTGATTCTATGTGTATTAATATTATAGCATAATCCAAAGGGCTTTAAAACACTTACAAAATGAAAAATGTAGTATATATTTGATTTTATTATTTATTTCAGAATATATTATTATTATCAATTATGATAATATTTGTTTTGATGACAACATGTGTATACTAAAAAATGTTTATAATTTAAAGTACTTGCATATTTAATATAAAGATGATAGGTTAATATAGTCTTTTTATATTTAATAGTGTTTCCTTGGGACCCACTTTAAAAAAATCAAGGGAGTGATAATATAATGATTAGATACAGTAGGATTCTAGAAAAAAATCCACGTGAAATCGTACTATTAAAATCGCACCCATGTTTATGGGGGCGATGTTTTTTTTGTAATTATATAGATGATAATTGCAAAGACGAATTAGCCATGATTGAATTTAACAATCATATTTTAAGAAATATAACAGGTGAATTTAAAAGACTTGAGGTTATAAACTCTGCAAGTGTATTTGAGTTACCTAAGGAAACCTTACAGGATATAAAAGACATAATAGTAAAAAAGGGAATTGATGAACTTTATTTCGAAAGCCATTATAGTTATAAAAATAGGCTACAGGAAATAAAGGGTTTTTTCCCAGGCGTCAACGTAAAATTTAAATGTGGTATAGAAACATTCAACGAAGAATTTCGAAATAAATACTTAAAGAAAGGTGTTGTTTTTGATACACCTGAAGAAGTTGCAAATTATTTCGATACAATCTGTCTATTGGTTGGAATTAAAGGACAAACCAAAGAAATGATTACTAATGACATAGAAATATTATTGAAGCATTTTAATCGGGGATGCATAAATATCTATGTGAATAATTCTACACCCGTAGAAGCTGACCCTCAGCTTATAGAATGGTTTAGGCAAGAATATCATCATCTTGAGAAAATGAAAAATATTGAGGTTCTATGGAATAATACCGATTTTGGGGTAGGTGAGAATAATGAACACTAGGAGACTAGTAAGGGGTGCAGCAGTTGCAGCTATATATGCAGTACTCACATTAACTCTACCTGCCTACGGTCCATTGCAATTTAGGTTATCTGAAATAATGACTTTATTAGCTTATTTCGATCCATTTTATATATTCCCCCTTACCTTAGGTTGTGCAATATCAAATATAGCAAGTCCTTTTGGAATTTTTGATGTTATCTTTGGAAGTTTAGCAAGTTTTTTAGCTTTGACGGCTATGAGTAAAACTAAAAACATATATTTAGCAAGTATATGGCCTGCATTCTTCAGCTTTATTATTGGATTAGAAATAATGTTTTTATCTACTGAACCAGTTAATTTCTTCTTGGTGACAGGTCAAATAATGCTATCAGAATTTGTAGTTGTAACCATAATAGGTGTACCAGTAATGAAATTCATAGCGAAGAATGAACATATAGGACTAAATAGAATATAAATAAACAAGCATCAGAACTTAAGCCTGATGCTTGTTTTTTTGCTATATTTTAAAATGTAAAATAAATATCAAAGGAAATATCTTTTTTTGTATCATTTTCTCCGCGTATGTATATGGAATCTTCATCATAGGCTTTATGTATTGTGAAGTTATCATTTTTCCTAAGTTCTGATCTAAAATATATATCCATTCTCTTTAAATTTCTTAAATTTTCTACTTCTACATCAGTAAATGTATCATAAGCAAATTCACCATAGCGGCAATTGTTTACATGACCTAATGGATCTATATAGCTATTGTAAGCTTTGCGTTCATCTAGCTTTATATAATCTAAATTCATTTTCTTATTTATCTTAGCTTCTATAATAAATTCATTTATAGGTTCTGACATATTAAAAGGAAGCTCTTTTTTACGATATATGGTTCGTTTTTCCATATCTAATAACACTGAAAAGCTAGCAGCTTTGAATAATACATCCCCTTTTACATCTGTAAATAGATATTCACGTCTAAATAGTGGGCCTTTGCGACCTGAATACCATGTCTTACCACGTAGTTTAATATTACCTTCAACAGGTTTAGCAATTTCTACAGAAAGTGATGTTAGAGCCCATGCCAAATTACTTTTCATAGTTATATCTACATTCATATCTATTACACTTAAATGCATATCTCCTAATTCATTACATAATTTTTGATAACCATAAGGTTTCATAAGCTTATTCTCGTTGAAATCTGCTAATTCAGTCTCTATTTCATATTCAAAATCAGTTTCTTTTACCATTTAATCTACCTTTCTTAGTTAAATTTATCTTCCCTAGCTTTTGATACTATATATTATATCATAAAGTAAAAAGATAGGACCTATCGGTCCTATCTAAATAATTATTAATATCAATCCTGCACTTCCATCATTTACAATTTTTTCAAGCGCTCTTCTCATTTTATTTCTTGCATCCTCTGGCATTGCAGTTAATTTACCACCTAATTGTTCAGTAACTAAATCATTTAAAGATTTGCCAAATAAATTTGTACTCCAAATCTTTGAAGGATCACTCTCAAATTCAGTAATAAAATAGTGTAATAATTCTTCAGATTGCTTTTCAGTTCCAATTAATGGGGATACTTCTGTGGCAATATTGGCCTTCATAATATGAAGTGATGGCGCAGTTGCTTGAAGCTTAACACCAAATCTAGTTCCTTGTCTATATATTTCTGGTTCTGCAAGCTCAAGTTCATCCAAAGTTGGACTTACATATCCATAGCCAAACTCCTTAGCATCATTTAGAGCTTTTTCAATCTTATCATATTCTTTCTTAGTATCAGCTAATTTATTAATTAAACCAAGTATTTGATGGTCACCAGTAATATTATATCCTGTGATCTCATTTAGTATATTATAAAATAGTGATTCTTCAACTTTAAAACTAGTATGAACTACTCCCTCACCCAATTTGATCTCATCAATTGAAACTTCCTTGATTATATCCAAATTTCTAATAGGGGTCAGCGAATCAAATACCTGGTCTAATTTTTGCAGATCCTTTATTGCAGGTCTTAGTGATTCCATAATATTTGTTCTGATCCAATGATTCTTATTTAGTCCTTCTACCCATTTAGGTAACTCAATTGTGATTTCCTTAATAGGGAATTCGAATAGTAGTTTTTCAAATATTTTTTCAACATCACTTACTTCCATATTCAAACAGTCCATTGCAATTACAGAAACATTATATTTATCTTGTAAACTTTCTTTTAGAGCTATAGTTGAATCCAACTCAGGATGCTTGGAATTAAGTATTATAACAAATGGTTTATCAAGCTCTTTAAGTTCATTGATAACCCTTTCCTCTGCTTTTATGTAATTAGCTCTATCTATATCAGTTATTGAACCGTCTGTAGTGACTACAAATCCAATAGTTGAATGTTCCTTTATTACCTTTCTGGTTCCTATTTCTGCCGCTTCCTCAAAGGACATTTCATCATCACTCCATGGAGTAGTTACCATTCTTGGCATTTCATCTTCTATGTGACCTAATGCACCTTTTACTAAATAGCCAACACAATCCACCATACGTACCTTAAACTTCACATTATCTTTCAGAGTTAATTCTACCGCCTCATTTGGTACAAATTTTGGTTCTGTAGTCATTATAGTCTTACCTGAACCACTCAATGGTAATTCATCTTTTGCTCTTTCCTTCTTATGTGTATTATCGATATTAGGCAATACTAATAATTCCATAAATCTTTTTATAAAAGTAGATTTTCCTGTACGAACTGGACCTACTATTCCAGCGTAGATATCTCCTTCAGTACGTTCTGCTATATCTTTGTATATATCGAATTGCATTATATTAACCCCCTTACTATTATTTACAGTTCTAATATTATATATATACGTGTACTTGTTAATAAATATTACAAGCTAGCAGAAAAAAACCTGCTAAATTTAGCAGGTTTACCACTTAAGATTATCGATTGATACGATATTCTCCATTTCATATTTTTTATCTCTACCCATTAGGTTAAGGACAGAATCTTCTACTGACTTTCCTTCAAATAATACTCCGTACAATTCCCTTGTTATTGGCATATCAACTCCATATTTATTAGCTAGTTCATAAGCTGATTTTGTTGTCTTGATACCTTCTACAACCATTCCAACCTCTTGGATAGCCTCCTCCACTGATTTACCTTTACCTATTAGTATGCCCGCTCTTCTATTTCTACTTAGCATACTTGTACAAGTAACAATTAAGTCACCGATCCCTGCTAAGCCAGAGAATGTGTTTATATTTGCACCCATCTGTTCTCCAAGTCTTGCAATTTCAAAGAGTCCTCTAGTCATTAGTGCTGCCTTAGTATTATCACCATATCCAAGACCATCAGATATGCCTGCACCCAATGCTATAATGTTTTTCAAAGAACCACCAAGTTCAACACCTATTACGTCCGGATTGGTATAAACTCTAAAATATGGTGTCATGAATACGTCTTGGACATATTCTGCTACTTCCCTATCAATTGATGCTGAAACTACAGTGGTTGGAATATCTCTTGCTACTTCTTCTGCGTGGGATGGCCCGGATAGTATTGTATATTTATTATCTGGCAATATTTCACTTACTACCTGAGAGATTCTCATCAAAGTATTATTTTCAATACCTTTGGCTACATTAACTATTATTTGGTCTTTATTTATAATATGTTTATTGTTTGATAAAATTTCTCTTATTCCATGAGAAGAAGTAGATAATAATAATATATCCTTATCTTTTATTGTTCTTTGGATATCATTACTAATATTTATGTTAGCAGGAATACTAACTCCTGGAAGATATTTTTTATTTTCTCTTGTAGTTAATATATCTTCTATTTGTTTTTCATTCCTTAACCACATATCTACTTCTAGGCCTTTTTTCGAAAGTAAAATAGCTAAGGAAGTACCCCAACTACCACCACCTAATACACCTATTTTATGACTCATCAAATCACCTACCAATTCTATTTTCATTTCCTGTTAATAATCTCTGAATGTTTGATCTATGCCTGTAAATCGATAAAAGGGCTAAAAGTAGCGCTAAAATAAAATGTTGCTTATTAAATTCACTAGCAACTAAGGCATATGAAATAGGTACTGATATTAAATAAATCATTGATCCCAATGATACATATCTAGTAATAAATATAAGTAAAATTGCTAATGGAGCTGCTGCTAAAGCACTTATAAAATGTAAACTTGCTAATACGCCAATTGACGTAGCAACACCTTTACCGCCTTTGAATTGTAAAAATACAGGCCAATTATGTCCTATTACAGCAAAAAAGCCGCAAATCAATCCTCCATTATAGCCCATTATAAGTCTACCAGCAATAACAGCAATTATTCCCTTAAAAGCATCCATAAAGAAAGTAAGGGCGCCAAGCTTTAGACCCATAACTCTTAAAGCGTTAGTAGCACCAGCATTGCCACTACCATGTAGCCTAATATCAATTCCCTTAGACATTTTTCCTACAAAATAAGCAGATGAAAAGCAACCTATTAGATATCCGATTATTATTGATAAGAATATTTTCATCACTCTTCACCTTTTCCTCTTTGTCTAAATTCAAATTGAATAGGTGTCCCACCAAAACCAAAATGGCTACGAATTTGATTCTCTAAATATCTCTCATATGAAAAATGCATCAATTCTTTATCATTAATAAATATAACAAACTTTGGAGGTCTAACTGATACTTGTGTTCCATAATATATCCTTAGTCTTCTTCCTTTGTCAGACGGTGGTTGGTTCATTAGAACCGCTTGATTTATAATATCATTTAATACACCGGTACTGATTCGTAAATTATAATTATTATTCACCACATTAACTAAATCCAATAATTTATTGACTCTTTGACCAGTTTTAGCTGATATAAATATAATTGGTGCATAACTCATAAATCCTAGTGTATTCCTTAAATCTTTTTCAAAGGATTTATAAGTTTTACCATCTTTATCAATTAAGTCCCATTTATTTACTGCAATTATCATTGCCTTCCCATTATCATGGGCATATCCAGCTATCTTTGTATCCTGTTCAGTTACGCCTTCAGTCGCATCTATTACTAATATGCATATATCTGATCTATCCACCGCTGCTAAAGTCCTTACAACTGAATATCTTTCAACTTCCTCATAAATCTTTTTCTTTTTTCTAAGTCCTGCTGTATCTACTAAAATATAATCATTCTCACCATAGGTAAAATAACTATCTATAGAGTCTCTTGTCGTACCAGGAATATTGGTTACTATAACCCGCTCTTCACCTAAAATATAATTAATTAGAGAAGATTTACCTACATTCGGTTTTCCTATAAAGGTAACTTTAACATTTTCTTCATCTTCTTCAATATTCTTATCCTCTGGAAAATATTTCAGAACTTCATCTAACAAGTCACCGATACCTAATGCTTGTTCACCTGATACTAACATCGGCTCACCAAGGCCTAATTCATAAAAGTCGTATATTCCATCTGGTGTCTTAGGTGTATCAATTTTATTACAAATAAGTATTACATTTTTACCTGATTTTCTTAATATATTGGCTATTTCCCTATCAGTACTTGTTAGACCTGCTAAACCATCTACAACAAATAAAATTACATCAGCAGTGTCTATGGCAATATCAGCTTGTTTTCTAATATTTGACATTATGGTATCTTCATTTTCAGGCTCCAGACCACCTGTGTCAATCAGTGTAAAATGATTACCTAGCCATTCTGCTTCTGCATAGATTCTATCCCTAGTCACACCAGGCTTATCTTCTGTAATAGCTATACGAGCTCCTACAATCCTATTAAACAAAGTAGACTTTCCAACATTTGGTCTTCCTACTATACAAACTATTGCTCTATTCATTAATTCACCCCTAAAATCAATTTACTTATAATATCTTTTCCTGAAACTTTAGAAACAATTACTTCTATACCTAGCTCTTCTGACAATTCATCTACAGTTACGTTATCCAAGAATATTTCTTCACCCGATTTCATCATGGATATAGGTATAATTATCTTGTCAACTGACTTTCCTTTCAATTGAGAAATCAAGTCACTCCCTGTAATTAGACCTGATACTGTAATTTTATTTCCAAAGAAATTATTTATTATAGGTACCACTTCAATCTGTAGACCAGGTATATTATCTTGAATTATTGTAAACATCTGAACAATATAGTCATAGGCCAATGTCCCAGTTGCTACAATGTATTTTTTATTTACTTTAGGTACATCCTTTAGTTTAACTAGCTCAGCTTGGATTTCATGTTGAAACAATCTCATAAGTCCAACTCCATTCTCCAATTGAGGAAACCCTTCATAGGCATCATATATTGGTACTTCTCTTTTAGCCAATGCAAAGAATTCATCAGATGGAAACACAAATCTAGTTCCTAAAGTTTCTAAAAAGTTAGTTTGTAGTCCTTCCAAAAGATCTAATAGTTCAGTAGCTGATTCCTTATTATAAGGATCTACTTCTTCCAGTTTGTCTCTATACTTTGTTAATCCAACTGGTACAACAGCTACTGATTCAACTGATGGATATAGATTTGATAAATCAGATAGAGTTCTTTCTAACTCCTTACCATCATTGACTCCTGGAACCAAAACTATTTGGCAATTGACTTCTAATTTAGCTTCATGAAACCTTTTCATTATATCATAAATTTTACCAGCATTCTTGTTATTTAACATTTTTATTCTTAGTTCAGGATTAGTAGTATGAACACTAATATTGATTGGACTTAGCCTATACTTAATAATTCTTTCTATTTCACTATCACTCATATTCGTTAATGTAATGAAATTCCCTTGTAAAAATGATAATCTAGAATCATCATCTTTAAAATATAAAGTCTCTCTCATATTTGGTGGTAATTGATCAATAAAGCAGAAGATGCATTTATTTCTGCATGATTTTGCTTTGTCTATTAATGGATTAGTAAATACTATACCTAAATCCTCATCATAATCCTTTTCAATCTCATATTCCCAAACTTCACCATTTGGTTTCTCAACTTCCAATAAAATATAATCATCAGAAACCAAATATTTATAATCAATTATGTCCTTGACACTAGTATTATTTATGCTTAATAATATATCGCCAGGCTCTATTTCCAACTCTTCAGCTATACTACCCATTACTACTTCTTCAATTATATTTCTTGATTCACTAAAATTCCTTAATTCCATCAATCTTCCACCTTTTTATAACTTTTTAAAATGTGTAGCCTACAGAAATTCTGTAGGCATATTTGAATTAATATAGTGGAAATCTATCACATAGTTTAGATACTTTATCTTTAATAGATTCTCTATCATTATTTTCATCTAATGCTAGGGTGATTATTTCAGCTATTTCCTTCATTTCTTCTTCCTTCATACCTCTTGTGGTTACAGCAGGAGTTCCAATTCTTATACCACTTGTAGTAAATGGGGACTCTGGATCAAAAGGTATAGTATTCTTATTAGTAGCAACTCCTATTTCATCTAGAAGCGCTTCAGCTTTTTTACCGGTTAAACCTTTACCTCTAAGATCTATCAATATCAAATGGTTGTCTGTGCCACCAGAAACTAATCTAAATCCATTATTGATAAGTTCATCAGCCAATACGCTAGCATTAAGTATTATTTGCTTTTGATATTCTTTAAATTCATCAGTTAGTGCTTCTTTAAATGATACCGCTTTAGCAGCTATTATATGCATCAATGGTCCGCCTTGGATTCCTGGAAATATTGCTTTATCTATGATTTTAGCATATTCCGCTTTGCACAGGATCGCTCCACCTCTTGGTCCCCTTAAAGTTTTATGCGTAGTTGTAGTTACAAAGTCTGCATATGGTACTGGACTAGGGTGTAAGTCTGCAGCTACAAGGCCTGCAATATGTGCCATATCAACCATAAGATACGCACCTACTTCATCTGCTATCTCTTTAAATTTTTTAAAGTCAATTTCTCTTGGATATGCACTAGCACCAGCTACAATTAATTTAGGTTCTTCTTTTACAGCAATCTCTCTTACCTTATCATAGTCAATTGTTTCTGTTTCTTTGTCAACGCCATATTCAACAAAATTATAGTAAGTACCTGATATATTTACCGGACTACCATGTGTCAAGTGTCCACCTTGGGACAAGTTCATTCCAAGAACTTTATCACCTGGCTTAAGAATTGCAAAGTAAACACCAAGGTTTGCATTGGCACCTGAATGAGGCTGCACATTAGCATGTTCAGCGTTAAATATTTTCTTTAATCTATCAATTGCCAATTGCTCAGCTAAATCAACAACCTCACATCCTCCATAATATCTTTTTCCAGGATATCCTTCTGCATACTTATTAGTTAATTGACTGCCCATCGCTTCCATAACTTGTTCACTAACAAAGTTTTCTGAAGCAATTAATTCAATATGATTTTGTTGTCTATCGATTTCTTTTTGAATGATCTCCATCATAGCAGGGTCATTTTTTGCAATATGATCAAAATTCATGTACATCTTCCCCTTTTCATATTATAATAGTTTATGATGTTTGACTAAAACCTAAAAAATAATAAAATATAATCAGTACAATTAATTTAATTATATATATATTATACCATATTTACAATATTATTAACTAATTGGGGTGCAAAATATGAATCATTTCACAATAAAGAATACAGATGAAGTGAAAAAGCTTATGAATTTAGCCATTAGCACTGGAGAGACTTTACTAAAAAACGGTGCTGAAGCTTATAGGGTTGAGGATACTATGGAGAGGATTTGTAAGTCTAGAAATAATATTTATAATGTGAATTCATTCGTAACTCAAACTGGGATCTTTCTAACATTTGAACACGAAAATCAATCTTACGTTAATTTTAAGAGAGTTAGAAACGTTTCCATAAACTTAAAAAAAATAAGTGAAATAAATAAATTCTCTAGAAAGTTCGTATGTACAAACATTTCTTTAGATGATAGTTTGAGAACAATTGAAACAATCAATAAAATGAAAACCCACAAGAAAATGTACAAAGCAATATTTGGTGCTGCTTCTGCTGCATTTTTCACTCTAATGTTTGGAGGAAACATTAGAGACTTTGTTGCTAGCTTTATTGCGAGCTACTTAGTTATTACTATAATGAATATAACAAATGAATTTAAACTTACTTTTTTTATAGATAATTTTCTAGGAGCATTTCTAGCTTCCTTATTTGCTAGTATTTCTATAAAAATAGGATTGGGTAGTAATTTAGATAAGATAATTATAGGATCAATTATGTATCTTGTTCCAGGAGTAGCCACTACAAATGCAATTAGAGATACTATGAGTGGTGATTCTTTATCAGGCCTATCAAAAGGTATGGAAGCAATTTTTTCTGCTTTAGCTATTGCCTTTGGCGTAGGCGTAGTACTGTCTATATATATGTGAAAGGTGGACTATAGAGATGAAATATGGTTTTGAATTATTGTATCAACTAGTATTAGGTTTTTTTGCAACTATAGGATTCGCTGTGTATTTTTATGCTCCAATGGATTCAGTGTTAGCTTCAGGAGTGGCTGGAGGATTATCTTGGGTATTATATTATATAGTATTACATAGTTTTAACAATAAGATATTAGGCACATTTTTAGGAGCTTTACTAGTAGGTATATTAGGTGAGTTTTTAGCTGTAAAAATGAAAAAACCAGCAACAGTATTTATTACCCCTGGAATAGTATCCTTGGTACCTGGTGCTGGCATGTATTATACAATGTTGTATTTAGTTCAGAACGATTATAATAGAGCAGTTATAGTCGGAACAGAAACCTTATTCGTAGCTGCTGCTATAGCTATTGGAATAATAGTCTCAACTATTTTCTCAAAATCACTTAGGTTTATTAAAAAGAAGCATAGTTAGTTTTGTTTTGAATATTTAAGAAGTATATCAATTAGTTTAGCTATGTCTTCTTCCTCAGAGGACCCATCTAAATAATTTTGTATACAATTTTTCATATAGTTTTCTAAAATCAATCCACCTGCATTATTTAATGCTGATCTCGCAGCTGCGATTTGTATTAGAATGTCACCACAAAATTTTTCCTCTTCAACCATTTTCTGTATACCCTTAATTTGGCCTTCTATTCTTCTTAACCTAGTTATTACCTTAGTTTTATCCTCCAAGTTTTCACTCCTTACACAAATGATTATAATCAGATGCTTTTATTTTTTGGATATGATCCTTGAAATAGAGAGAACCACTTCATTATTTTTAGCTACATTATTATCTATTAGTTTTAATACTAAAAAAGAAATCACTAAAGAAAATATGCCTGCTAAAAAGCTTAATACTTCATAATTCTCAAAGCCTCTTGATTGGAAATATTGATTCCCAAGTGCAATTCCTAGGATTAAAAATACCAATGGTACTATATATATAATAAATGTATATTTTAAAATTTTCTTAGTTTCACCTTTGATTTCAACCATGTCACCTAGCTTTGCATTAACTTTATTATTAATAGTTACAAAATGTGGAGCTACTTCGCAACTTGCAGAACAAGAACCACAATTAGTGCCACAAGCTGATACTCTACGCACTTCTAATACTACATCATTACCTTTAACTTCTTTTACAATACCTACTTGTTCCATTATGACACCTCCCACCGAATTAAATCTTTTACGACTTCCGAAGCAATTATCAGCCCAACAACTGAAGGTACAAAAGATACACTCCCTGGTACAGCCTTTCTTAAAGCCTCGGATTCTAAGTTAACCTTTTGGGGAACTTCATCTGACCATACTACTTTTAAGTCTTTTATATCTCTTTTTCTAAGTTCCCTTCTCATAACTTTAGCCAAAGGACAAATATTAGTTTCATAGATATCCCCAACCTTAAAGTTAGTTGGCGACATCTTGTTTCCTGCACCCATAGCACTAATTATTGGAATTCCCATAGACTTAGATGTTACAATAAGGTCTATTTTTGATGATACCATATCGATAGAGTCTATGACATAATCATATTCTTTACTCAATAGATACCCTTTTGTATCTAGATTATACTTCTCTTGATAAAGAACTATCTCTAAATCAGGATTAATATCTAACAGTCTATCTTTCATAACATCAATTTTTGGTTTTCCTACTGTCTTTGTAGTAGCATGAATTTGTCTATTAATATTTGTAATATCTATTATATCATAATCTATCAAAATAAGTTTACCAATTCCGGCTCTTGTTAAAGCTTCTGCTGCAAATGAACCAACACCACCTACGCCAAATATTGCTACAGCAGAGTTAGAGAGTATTTTCATACTCTCTTTTCCAATAACATATTCTGTTCTTTCAAAAATCCTATTCATGTTTTTCCAAATCCACCTTTACATGAGCTTCTTTTAGTTGAGCTTCAGATACAGCCGTCGGTGCATCAGTTAATAAACAAGTTGCAGATTGAGTCTTTGGAAATGCTATGACATCTCTAATATTGGAGCTATTTGTTAATGTCATTATTAGCCTATCCAAACCGTATGCAATTCCACCATGTGGTGGTGTACCATATTTAAAAGCTTCAAGTAAAAATCCAAATTTATCTTGAGCTTCTTCTTCACTAAATCCTAAAGCTTTAAACATTCTACTTTGTAAATCTGAATTGTTGATACGGATACTTCCTCCACCCATTTCATCTCCATTGATTACAATATCATATGCTCTAGCCCTAACAGATTCAGGTGCACTTTCAAGTAAATGAATATCTTCATCCATTGGAGAAGTGAATGGATGATGTTTAGCTACATATCTTTCTTCTTCTTCATCATATTCAAATAATGGGAATTCTGTAATCCAAACAAGTTTTAAGTCATCTTTATCTATAATGTTTAGTCTTTTTGCAACTTCATTTCTTAAGTTACCAAGGCTATCAAATACAACATTAAGTTTATCAGCTACAAATAGAAGTAAGTCTCCTACTTGCCCATCCATCTTACTTAATATCTCATTAATTTCGTCTTCTTTAAGGAACTTTGCAATTGGAGAAGTGATTCCCTCATCAGTAATCTTAATCCAAGCTAAACCTTTTGCACCATAAGTCTTAGCATATTCCTCAAGGCTTGTAATATCCTTTCTAGTAAATTCATTACCATGACCTTTAATATTGATTCCCATTACTGCTCCTCCATTTTCAATGGTAGATGAGAATACTTTGAATTCACATTTAGCTGCAACTTCAGAAATGTCAACTAACTCAAAACCAAATCTTAAATCAGGCTTATCTACACCAAATCTTCTCATGGCTTCTTTATATGTCATTCTTTTTATTGGTAATTCTATTTCTACTCCTTTTAATTCCTTAAATAAAGTATAAAGAAATTTTTCATTAATACTTATTACATCTTCGACATCAACAAAGGACATCTCAACGTCAATCTGAGTAAACTCAGGTTGTCTATTGGCCCTTAAATCTTCATCTCTGAAGCATTTTACTATTTGGTAGTATCTATCCATACCCGAAACCATTAGTAGTTGTTTTAGAATCTGAGGTGATTGTGGTAGAGCATAAAACTCTCCTGGGTTAACCCTGCTTGGTACAAGATAATCCCTTGCGCCTTCAGGAGTTGGTTTTGTTAGTACTGGTGTCTCTACCTCTATAAAATTATTTTCATAGAAGAAATCCCTTACAACTTTAGCTGCCTTTGCTCTTAGTTTAAGATTTGATTGCATAAATGGTTTTCTTAAATCCAGATATCTATATTTTAATCTCATAGATTCAGATACATTATCATCATCCTTAATATATATAGGTGGAGTTTCTGACTCATCTAATATCTTAAGTTCACTAGCTAAAACTTCAATTTCACCTGTAGGGATCTCATTATTTATAGATTGTCTTAGTCTTACAACTCCCTTAACTGCTATAACATACTCAGATCTTATCTTTTCTGCTTTTTTAAATATATCATCTGAAATAGTATCATCAAATACAATCTGTGTAATACCAGTAGTGTCTCTTATGTCTACGAATATCAATGAACCAAGGTTTCTCTCTCTTTGAACCCAGCCCATCAATACTACTTCTTTAGCTGCATCACTTGGTCTAAGCTCTCCACACATATTAGTCCTTCTTAGATTACCCATTGTTTCTCCCATATATATTCCCTCCTAAATAAAATAAAATAAACCCCTCATCTCTGATATTCAGGGACGAGAGGTTAGCTCGCGGTACCACCCTAATTAGGTATTCCTCACTCAAAATTTTAACGCGAATCTCGCGAACAACCTTTTCAGATTGTTAACTCCAAGGTGTCAATCGTTAAATTTAAGTATCGGATTCCCACCAACACCGACTCTCTAAAACTTAAGTGTTTAACGCCTTCCTTTTCATAGTTAATATATCTATTTTCATAAATTATAGTTTATAAAATTGTATTTGTCAAATAAAATTTAAGCCTTCACTAATCTGACTCCGATAGAGAAAAATATAATGCTCATTAATAATAATACTCCCATACTTGGAAGAACATCAGATATATTTCCGTTATAGATCACGATCTGTTCCATGGCTTCTATTGCCCATTTTTGTGGTGTAATATTTGCTAATAGTCTTATGAATTTTGATTGAACTATCTCTAATGGCCACATGGCTCCTCCAAGCATAGATGTACTTGTTAAAAGTATTGGAGTTAGAGAAGAAAGTTGACTATGTGTTTTAACAACTCCAGCTAATAATAATCCTAAACAAGTTGTTGTCATGACAAATAATAAACCAATGGTAACTACCCATATAAATTTGTTGCTAGGACCCCAATCCATACCCATCAAATATTTAGTCAGAAACATAAGAAGTAATATCTGTCCTGCACCTACCATAAACGCTGCTACAAAATTACCTCCAAGTATGTCTGCTTTAGTAAGTGGAGATATCACAATCTTATTCCATGTATTATACTGCTTATCTTCCAATATAGAGCCTATACCAAAAATTATGGAGTACATTGACATAAACAGTATCATTCCTATGGTTATATGTTTAAAGCCATCAAACGCATACACATCATCATTATCATTGAAACCTCTAGATACAACCATTGATTTTCTGTTTTTTATTGATTCCATAAGATCTTCATATATATATTTTTCAGAAACATCAGTGTCTATAGCTTTTATTTCGTTTAGATATCCTACAACCTCTTTAGCAATCATTGAAGATGACTTGATATTAAACAAAGTATTAATAGTTAAATTCTCCAATATTACAACATTTACATCATCTTTTGTCTTCATGATACTAATTTCATCATCTTTATAATATATCCCCGCCAATACCTTGCCTTCTTCAACTTCAGCCTTGGCAGTTTCATAATTAGCTTCTTCGTAGTTGAAACTCTTATTTTTTCTCAATTCTTCCATAAATCTATTGTATGAAGGAGAGACTTCATCAGTTGCAACTAATATCTTATAACTTGTGACACTGTTTGTAGGTCCTGCAAAAATAAATATAAACCCTAAAGATAATGCAGTCATCAATAAAACAACTGTTAAGTCTTTCTTAAGCTGCAGTAGCTTTAATAGAAGTATGCTTGACATTATTATCCCTCCCTCCCTTTATTAATATTACTACTGAAGTTATCATGAATACTAATCCTAATAAAATTAAAACTAAAAGGTATATTGAAAAATCTTCAAATCCATATCCGTAATAATTTTTAGTCAATGCCTTCAGCATCAAACCATTAGGGGTAATATTACTAATTATTCTCGCTATGCTAGGCAAATTCTCTAGCGGAACCATACTTCCACCAAATACAGACATTACTTGAACTATGAAAGAAGTAAATACATTTCCCATATTATAACTTCCTGATTTATAGACAATTGAAGCTAACATTATTCCTAGACCAGCAACAGAAAATGAAGCAGCTATGAAGATAACTAACAAGTTTATAACATTGCCCCATTCAACTTTAAGAACCAGTGTAGAGAATATATATGAAATTATTGTCTGAATAAGAATTATTAGAAAAATAGCTGCCGCTTTGCCTATTACTATTGTTGATTTCTTAACGCCGCTAGCTGACATTCTATCGTAGGTTTTCATGTCCTTCTCTTCTAGAAGAAGCTTGCTTCCATATCCTGCAGAAAACAATACAAACATTGCCGACATTCCAAATGCATAATAGACTCTTGAGTTCATTGGTGGTCTATCATTTAAAGGTTCATATTTTACCTCGGGCCTTTCAGTTGCCAAAATATCTGTAATTTTCTCTGTTATTGGTTCTATATGATTTTCTATATCATCCTCTAACCTAAGTCTAGAATATAGTCTAGTAAAAGAATTTTTAGCTGCAATGTTATAATTTATTATCTCAGTAAATCCTCTCATAACTTCTTCTACAATTGTAGTTCCAATATTTTTATCAGCTCTTCCGATTACCTTTATATCAACAACATTCCTAAAATTAGTACCAAAGTTTATCATAGTATCCTTTATAAATCCTTCTGGTAATATAACCATTGCTGTTATCTTTTTATCACTTAGTAATTGACTTGCTTCTTCTCTATTTACTACTTGATATTCTATTATATTCTGTAGATCTTCATTATCTAGAAAGTCATCAAAAAATATACCTTCAATATTAGCGTTTTCTAAATTTAAGTCATTTGGAGCTGAATTAGTATTTGTAGCTATAAGCTCTAATAGTTCTCCTATTTCACCTTGTAAGTCATACTCTTTTACAATAGCACTTTTTACTCTTTCCATAGACGAGAAATCATCAAAAGAGATAGTTAAAGAAAATCCTAAAATTGTCATTAGTACAATCGGCATTATCATTAATAGTGCTATAGCAGATTTATCACTTATAGCTATCTTTAAATCCTTAATAACCATATCTCTTATTTTCATATAATCACCCCTAATCCCTAAGGGCTCTGCCAGTAAGATGCAGAAATACCGTTTCTAGAGTTGGTTTTTTAACATCTATTGATAATATTCTTTTGTCAGTATCTTTTATGATTTGTATTAGATCACCCATAAGATTCTCAGCCAACTCACTAATAATACTTAATGTATTATCTTTTACAATAATTTCATCAACATATGAAAGTTCTTGAATCTTTTTAGTCAATTCTGAATCAAATTTACTAAATACTACGTCTATTTTCTCTCTTCCATTTACAAGTTTAATCAATTCATCTTTAGTTCCTTGAGCTAAAAGCTTCCCCTTATCCATTATACATATTCTATCGCATAGTTCCTCTACTTCTTCCATATAGTGTGAAGTATATATGATGGTCATCCCCTCTTTGTTAAGCATCTTAACAGTATTTAAAATATGATTCCTTGATTGAGGGTCTATCCCTACAGTTGGTTCATCCATTATTAGAAGCTTAGGCTTATGAATAAGGGCAACACCAATGTTAAGTCTTCTTTTCATGCCACCAGAGTATTTTTCGACTTTGTCTTTAAGTCTATCTGAGAGTCCTATTAATTCAGAAATTTCTTGTATTCTATTCTTTAAGTCTTTTCCTCTTATGCCATATACATGTCCCCAAAACTTAAGATTGTCATAACCACTCAATGTAGGGTACAGTGCTATATCCTGAGGAACTAAGCCTAATTCTTGTTCAAGGACCTCTGGACTTTCCAGTATACTCATTTCCTTGTAAAGGATATCTCCACTATCAGGTTTTAGTAATGTAGAAATCATTGAAATAGTAGTTGATTTACCTGCTCCATTTGGGCCTAATAAGCCAAATATTTCCCCTTCTTCTATAGAAAAATTTAAATTATCTACAGCTTTTAAATCCTTAAAGTTCTTACTAATATTATTAATCTCTAAAACAGACATTTACTTTACCTCCCTATAAGGCATTAATTCCTCTAGATTTAATTTATCAAATCTTATGGAATTATCAAAACTTGTAATATCAAAATCTAAATCCTGTTCTTTCTCAATATCCCAATACTTAGTCACCATTGAAAACGAAAGATTTATTAATTCACCCGCTTTACCCGCTTCATTGCCCATATTAAATTCAATATCTTCTTGAACTACATAACCATCAATGTCTATATATGCTTTATAGAATAAATTAAGGTCATCACTCTTATCAATAAAATCCTTTAGACCTGTAAATAGATCTCTATAAAGATTTTCTTTATCTTCTTCAGTTAATTCTACATCTGTCTCTATATATGTTACTTGATCCATTATGTTCAAATATTCACCATTTTCTTCAAATAGCTCTATTATATATAATATAAATTCTTTTAATTGCTCTTCATTCAGTGTAATTGTAAACTCTCTGGATTTTATTTCTCCATCATCAGTTGTGACTAATACTTTTTCTCCACGCATTACATTTTCTTCACTTATTATTTCATTCCATTTTTTTCCTATTTCTTGAAAGAATTCTGAAGGTATTTCACTCTCAGGTACCTTAAACTCATCTAAAGAAAATTCAATATATCTATGATCCTTAAGTTCTAAGAAAAAAGGCTCTATATAATATGCATCATCAACTCCATAGATATTGAAATCAAAACCTAGGTTACCGTAATTTAAATATCCAATCTTCCTAGATTTCTTTAAATCATTATCAAAACTACCTGTCATTGTGAATTTAGATTGCTCAAAAGATTGTATTAATTTTTGAACATCTTCTTCTAATCCAACTGTATTATATTTGGTTACGATACTCATTTCCATACTATCTGAACCCTTAACCATGCTATTGGTTTTCTCAATTGCTGCTACGTAATTTTCCAAATTGCTACCAGAACATGCTGTAATACTTATCATTAACAAAACTAAAACAAATAAAAATATATGTTTCTTCATTTTTATCACTCTCCTTACACATAGTATATAAAAACTACTCTTAGGTTTCGTCTAACTTATTTCCTATTAACTAATCTTTGACCATGACTTTTTGCATAAAGTCTCAAATCTTATTTTTTACAGCAAAAAGGGCTAGTTGAGTTCTATCTCTTAAATCTAACTTACTAAGAATTGATGTAATATGATTTTTAACTGTTCCTTCACTTATATAAAGTGATTCTCCGATTTCTTTGTTTGACTTGCCTTCTCCCAAACTCCTAAGTATATCTATCTCACGCTCAGTAAGCTCCTCTACTCTTTTATCAAACTGTATATTTTCTTCATTTAGTTTATAAAACATACCTACCATCTTTTTAGCTACATTGGGTTGTATTAACACTCCACCATTAAATGCTTCCCTAATAGCTTCTTCGATTTTTTCAATAGTAGCATCCTTAAGTATATATCCTGAAGCTCCATACTTTAAAGCGTCAAAAATATATTCATCATCATTAAAAGTCGTAAGAATAATGATATTCACATGTGGGTAATCCCTTTTAAGTAATTTAGTAGCTTCTACACCATTCATTATAGGCATCTGAATATCTAATAACATTACATCTACATGATTTTCTTTACAGAGTTCATAGGCTTCTTGTCCATTTCCACCCGTACCCACCACTCTAATATCTTCCTTTTTGGAAAACATCAATTTCATACCTTCTCTAAGAATATCCTGATCATCAACAATAGCTAAATTTATCATCTCATACCTCCATAGGAATATTTGCTACTATACTAAATCCATCTGTACTCATAAATGAAATATTTCCCCCCAGAGAAAACACTCTATCTTCCATTGATTTTAATCCAAATCCCTTATTTATTTCTGCTACCCCTACTCCATTATCTTTTATTATCAATTCTATGAACTGGTTCTTATATATTAATAATATGTTAATTTTGTCAGCATGACCATGTCTTATGGCATTTGTAAGACTTTCTTGCACTATTCTATATAATACGATGTTAATATTTGGGCTTGTTTTGGCTATGTTCCCATCTACAGTAAAATCAATCTTCACATTAGTATTAGCTCTAAAAGATGATATAAGTTCCTCTATTGACTCAACACCCTTTGAGATATTCTCATTTGGATTAAGGGTGTTTACTACTTCCCTGACTCTTACAAGATTTTGCCTGGAACTATCCTTAAGGGTTACAATCATCTCCTTTGCTTTTCCTAAATCTTCATCTATAAGAACTTGGACCATTTCCAGTCCCATAATTGCGCCTGTTAGACCATGACCAATAGTATCATGCAGATCCCTTGCTATTCGGTTCCTTTCCTCTACTATTGTCATTTCATTAAGTCTAATATTAGCTTCCCTAATCTGTTTATTAAGAATCATCTTTCGATGTTCTTCTTCTCTATAATATTTAAGAAAATTCATCAAAAGTGCTATAAACACTCCTGTCAAAAGGAATAATCCTCCTTGAGTAATATTACCAAAGCCTGGCTTAAAATATATTAAATTAATGAATTTTATACTGGATGTAATAATTGAAATAATGCTCATAACAAGGCTATGCTTATTGACTAGGAATAATGGTATTTCTAGCAAAGAAATGTAATAGAAAAGATGAAATATGTAATTTACTTGATATCTAGAATTGTACTCGAATAAATAAATTATAATAATCTCTATGATAAAGGATGCCAACGATATATTTTTGTTACCTGAATAATACCTAATAATTCCACTTATTAAGTATATGACAAATAGAAGGACGTACAGAAATGCTCTTGTCCTTTGAGCATTTTCAAAGTTCAGTGCTGCAATAAAAAGAATAAGAATCAATGGCATTTTAATATATAAGTATTTTTTTAAATCCATTATTTATCCTCCTTTCAAGTAAGTTTATTATACCAAATAATTATTACTTTTCTATTCTATTGGATAAATTTTACAATCATTTAATATTAAAAAAATCTCCTCATCAAAGATAAGAAGATTTAATTTACAATCATGTTTTTCTTTTTTTCAATTAATTCATCAATTCTATTGGAATACTCAATTAAATCCTTAAAATTAGGCAGTCTTTGTATTCTATTTTCCTTTGGATAATAGAATTTAGATACTGATCCTAGTCCAGCTCCTATAATAGTCTCTTTTTCTTCCATCATAGAGATGTTATAGATACATTCTTTATTTGGTTTAGCATAACCAATGTTTTCTAAATTTCCTAGGATCTGTTTCTGTCTATAAAGATAATATGGAAACATGTCCATTTCAGATGCTTTGATCTCAGTTAGCTCTAGCATTTTATTAATTTCAATAGTCTCTTTAGCCAGTTCATCTCTATGATTAAATAGTCTTGAACCTCTTTTAAGTGATAGTGTATGAACTGTTAGGTTTTCGGGATCTAGTTTTTTAATTTCACTAAGTGTATATGCTACTTCATCTATACCCTCACCAGGTAGCCCCATTATTAAATCCATATTTATTGATTCAAAACCTAATTCTTTTGCAAGATTATAACTGAAGATAGTAGATTCTATATCATGATTTCTTCCAATTTTCTCTAATGTTTTTGAATTCATTGTCTGTGGATTGATACTTATTCTATCTATATCCATAGATTTTAACATCTTTAACATATCCAAATTTAATGTATCAGGTCTTCCAGCCTCTACTGTAAATTCTTTAATATCTTCATTTACAAATACATCTCTAACTGTAGCTATTATTCGTTCAAGGTCTTTAATCTTTATAGATGTAGGTGTACCTCCACCAATATATACTGTATTTAGATCTTTACCTTCCATTAATTTACTAATTTGCTTGATCTCATAGATAAGGGTATCTACATATCTGCTCACCTTATCATAGTTATTTCCAATTGCAAAGGCAGGAAATGAACAATATGAACACCTAGTAGGACAAAATGGAATCCCTATATACAAACTATACTTATTCTGATTTAGTGGATATATATGTTTTCTTTGGGATTTTGCAACGTCTATCATCAGTTGAGACTTTGAATCACTTATCCTATATTCATCCATAAGGATTCTTTTTACTTCATCTGTTTCTAGATTGGTATTTATTAAATCATGTGCGACTTTTATAGGTCTAATACCCGTTAGTATTCCCCAAGGAATATCATGCTCTACTAAACCAATTAATGAAGTATAGATTGATTTCTTGATAGCATTTTTAATGATTTTTTTCCTAGTTAAACCACTTATATGGATCTTTTCAATATCAATAACCGTCTCTTTTATTTGCTCATTATCCTTATATACCTTGGTAATTGCCAAGGTATTGTTAATCTTATCCAATAAAGAACTATATATAAATAGTCCATCATTTTGATAATCATTTTCGTCTATAAATACAATTTCTTCACCAGGGAAAAACACTCTTATTAGTTCAAATAAATCGTGTTTATAACTGTGCCCTTCTATTGATACTTTTATCAAATTAATCACCAGATTTCATTTCTTAATTTAAAAACGGATTATACATTTTCTCAGCCAAAATTGTAGTAGTATCACCATGACCAGGTAGTACCACTACATCATCATCAAGGATAAATAATTTTTCTTTAATAGAATTTATAATATCATCAAAGCTACCGCCCATTAAATCCGTTCTACCGATTGAGGCTTTAAAAAGGGTATCTCCAGAAAATAAATATTTATCTACTTTAAGGCAGATACAACCTGGAGTATGTCCTGGTGTATGGATAACTTCTACCTTGTGTTTACCAAGCTGAATTACGTCTCCATCTTTTAAAAGTTCATCAGGTCTAAGCTCAATAGAACCAATAGCCATTGATGATGATAAATTTCTATCTGCATCTTGTAACATAATAAGGTCATCTTCATGAATATATACTGGCACATTTAGTTCTTGCTTTAATGTAGAAACAGCACCAATATGATCACCATGACCATGAGTTAATACTATATTTTTTACATCAACTTTATTATCTTCTATAATCTTTAATATTGTATCTGCATCTCCACCGGGATCTATCACTAAACCTTCCATATTGTTAACTGAATAGATAATATAACAATTAACTGAATAAATCCCTGCAGGTACTCTAATAATTTTCAATTTATGACCCCCTAAAAGTTCTTTTTATAACGAATAGGAAAGTTCTACTATATTTTTATTATTCTTGAACTTTCCCTCAATGAGTTTCAAAAAAAGCTACCTTAAAGAATTCTTTTAGAAGCTTTTTTTACTATCAATCATTATAGTTACCGGTCCATCATTTATAAGACTAACATCCATATGAGCACCGAACACTCCCGTCTCTACTTTTAAACCCATATCCCTTGCGCTTTGTATAAAATCCTCATACATTGCAATTGCTATATCCGGATGAGCCGACCCAGTAAAACTTGGTCTTTTCCCTTTTCTTACATCTCCATATAGTGTAAATTGAGATACTACTAATAGTTCACCTTCTACATCCAATAGAGAAAGATTCATCTTATCATTTTCATCTTCAAAGATTCTTAAGCCAAGTACCTTTTCTACTAAATAATCTAAATCTTTGTCGTCATCTTCATCTCCTACACCTAATAATACTAATAATCCTTTATTTATACTTCCTACAATATCTCCGTTAACTGTAACACTTGCTTCCTTAACTCTTTGAACAACAACTCTCATCTATAATTTACCTCCTAGGTAGTTACTCTATAAGCGTCAATTATTTGTTTAATCTTTCTAAGTCTTCTCATGATATCTTGTAATTGTTCTTTGTCGCTAATCTCTAGAGTCATATTAATCAAAACAATTTTATCTCTATTTGTTCTAGCATTAATATTTACAAGCCCTACACCCAAATCATTTATTCTCGTAGCAATCTCAGCCAAAAGACCTGGTCTGTCAATTGCTCTAACTTGAATCTCAGCTAAATAGGAATTCTTTTTCTCAGTATCCCACGAGACTTCAATAAGTCTTTCTTCATCTTCATTTGCTATAGTATTTGGACAATCAGCCCTATGGACTGATACACCCCTACCCTTGGTTACATATCCAACTATTTCATCACCAGGTACAGGATTACAGCACTTTGCAAATCTTACTTTTATGTTGTCAATACCTTTTACTGATATGCCTTGATTTGATCCATGTGGTTTTTTCGATTGAGGTTTTTTAAGTTTTTCGTCAATAAATTTTTCTTCATATTCATTTTTATATTCTTCAGCATAAAAATCTTTAAGTTTAGTGATAACTTGATTTTGCTTTACATTGCCATATCCTATAGATGCATATAAATCATCTATTGAAACAATGCTTAGTTTGTCAGCTATATTCTTTAACCATTCATCCTTAAGTATGTCATTTGGTTTATATCCTAATCTTTTTAATTCTTTTTCAAGGCTGTCTTTGCCTTTAACAACATTTACATCTCTATCCTTTAGCTTAAAATGTTGTTTTATCTTAGACTTTGCTTGAGTACTTTTTACAATACTTAACCAGTCCCTACTTGGATTTGCGTTAGACGAGGTTATTATCTCTACAATATTTCCATTTTTTAATTGATAGTTAAGTTGTACTATTCTACCATTAACCTTTGCGCCTACAGTTCGATTACCGACATCAGTATGAACCCTATAAGCAAAATCAATAGGTGTAGAACCTTCAGGTAGATTAATTACATCACCTTTAGGTGTAAACACAAATACTTCATCAGTAAAGAAATCAATCTTCAAGGTCTCCATAAAATCCTTAGGGTCTTTTAGATCCTTTTGCCATTCTAATAGTTGTCTTAACCAAGTAAGTTTATCATCAAAGTTATCAGATTTATTAACCCCTTCTTTATATTTCCAATGGGCAGCTATACCGTATTCAGCAGTTTTATGCATATCATAGGTTCTTATCTGAACTTCAAATATTTCACCTTTAGGTCCTATTACTGTTGTATGAAGTGACTGATACATATTAGGTTTAGGCATTGCTATATAGTCTTTAAATCTTCCTGGAATTGGTTTCCATAATGTATGAACGATACCTAATGCTCCATAACAATCCTTAATATTGTCAACTAAAATTCTAACAGCTGTTAAATCATATATTTCTTCAAAAGACTTCCCTTGAATAACCATCTTCTTATATATACTATAGAAGTTTTTAGGTCTACCACTTATTTCACAATGGATCCCCATTTCTCCTAGTTTTTCATGTAATAATTTTAATATATATTGGATGAATTCTTCTCTCTCTTTCCTCTTTACAGAGACTTTCTCTACTAACTCATAGTACATTTCAGGTTCTAAATATCTAAGAGATAAGTCCTCTAACTCCCATTTAATCTTAGAAATACCTAGTCTATGAGCAATAGGAGCATATATCTCCAATGTTTCCAAAGCTTTTTCTTTCTTTTTCTCATCAGTCATATATTCCAAAGTTCTCATATTGTGTAGCCTATCAGCCAATTTAACAATAATTACTCTAATATCTTTGGCCATGGCTAATACCATTTTTCTTAGGTTTTCTGCTTGATTTTCTTGTTTTGTTTTATATTGGAGATTCTTTAATTTTGTAACACCATCAACTAAATCAGCAATTTCTTCACCAAACTCTTCGACAATATCCTCATAACTATAATTCGTATCTTCTATTACATCATGAAGAAGCCCTGCAACTATAGTTTGTGTGTCCATATTTAAGTCAGCAAGAATCAACGCTACGTTAAGAGGATGAATAAAGAAGTGCTCTCCAGAATTTCTTTTTTGACCCTCATGCGCTCCCTCACCAAGTGTAAAAGCCCTTATTACTAAAGACATGTCAGCTTGGGGATTGTATTGTTCAATTTTTGATATTAACTTTTCTAGTAATGCATTCATTATCTTCACCCTCTTTTTACGTAAATTATATTCTATAACCTTTAATTACTAATTGAATACTAGTCCTTCCCATATATTCGTTCACAGAAGGGTAATAAATGATATCTAATGAAATATTATTATTCTTACCATTTAAAACATTTGTTAAATCATCTTCACCATATCTTTCAATTATTAACTGCTCAAAGGTTCCATCATCATAAAAAATCATTCCATCATATACAGGTCCACTCTTTGACTCTAAAACCAACTTAATTACATTGTTATTATTGCCAAATTTGAACATTTTTCTAATTTTTAAGCCTTTATCCCCAAATAAAGGTTTTGAATTACCCATACCAAATGGTTCAAGACTATTAATATCCTCTATTAACTTGTAATTAATATATTCAATAGGTAGAGCCATGTCAATAAAAATTTTCTTTACAAAAGCATCTTCCGTTAAATTCGATAAATTATTTAATCTATCTCTTAAAATATCAATATTATCTCTATCTAAAGAAAGTCCAGCTGCCATAGGATGTCCACCAAATCTATTCAATAAATCCTTACATTTTGAAAGTTCTTCGAATATATTATATTCTTCTATAGACCTTGCAGAGCCTTTAACTCCACCCTGACCATCTGTTAGTACTATAGTAGGTTTGTTATAGCTATCCTTAACCCTACCAGCGATTATACCAGCTACGGATTCATGAATATCTGGTTCATAAACTAATAGTACCTTATACTCTTTAAGGCTGGAATTTTCTATCTGAGTCACTACACTTTCGTAACCAGCCATAGTCAATGCTTTTCTCTCATCATTTACATCTCTTAAATATTTAGCTATAGTTAATGCTTCAGACATATCACTACAAAGAAATAGCTCTAATGCCTTATATGCAGATTCTAATCTACCTGATGCGTTTATTGTGGGACCTATGATAAATCCTAAGTGATATGAAGCAATAGGTAATTTAGCCTCAGCTACTTCAATTAAAGCCTTAAGCCCTATATTATTTGTATTGTTAATTAGGTTTAAACCATATTTAACCATTATTCTATTTTCATCAACTAAATTTACCACATCACAAACAGTTGCAATAGCAACAAATTCAAGGTATTTAAGACATTCTGATTCCCTATTATATGATTTATATAAATAATGGATTAATTTAAAGGCTACACCTGCTCCACAAAGATATTTAAAAGGATAATTGCAATTAGGATTCTTTGGGTTGATAACTGCATCTGCTTCAGGTACTAGGTATCTCTTATTTCCATCTTCCTCTACATATGGAAGATCATGATGATCCGTTATTATAATATTCATTCCTAGTTCTTTAGCTAATCTTATCTGTTCAAGAGCAGCTATCCCATTATCACAGGTAATTATTAAACTAACTCCGTCGTGTTTTGCTTCATGTACTATTTCATTATTGATTCCATAACCATCTAGAATTCTATCAGGAATTTTATAATCTACATTAGCACCCAAAGCTTTAAAAGAATTATATAGAATATATACGCTCATTACACCATCTACATCAAAATCCCCAACTATTCTAATTTTTCCACCATTGTCTATTGTATTTCTTATAATTTTAGCTCCCTTTTCCAAGTCATGCATTAGAATTGGATTATACAGTTTATCAATATTAGGATGTAAAAATCTATCTATTTGGTCGTAATCATATATATCTCTATTTACTAATATCTTAGAAATTATCTCACTTATATTTAAATCTTTTGCTATTTTACTATAATTAATATTTTTATTCTTAATAAACCACTTTTCCAATTGTCCCCTCCGAATTAAAGCTAATACCTAAATTTTATCATTTTATGATAATTAATACTAGTTTTTTACAGCCTTATATGAAAAAAACTGCTAGATAGCAGTTTTTATTGATTTGCTAGGATAGAAATTGAACATTCAATCCTCTTTTTCTCCATTTCACAACCTAATTCATAAGGTTTCATTAAATCATTGTGAGCATAATATGCATTTGCATGACATCCACCACTACAATAATATCTAGCCCAACAGCTACTACATTCTTCTTTATTGAATATATTTGCTCTCTTAAATTCGTCTCTTAGTTTCTCATTTTCAATTCCTGTATCAAGTGTACCAAGTTTAAACTCATGCTCCCCAACAAATTGGTGACATGGATATAGGTCCCCTTCAGGAGTAACTGCTAAATATTCAGATCCAGCTCCACAGCCTACACTTCTTTTGATGATACAAGGTCCTTGCTCTAAGTCAATCATAAAGTGGAAGAATAAGAAGTCTTCGTCCTTCTTTCTTATATCTATATATTCCTTAGAAAACTTTTCGTATTCTTTTAATACATCATCTAAATGCTCTTTCCTTAAGGCATACTCCATCTCTTCTGATGTAACTACTGGCTCCATAGATACTTTCTTAAAGCCTTGTTTATAAAAGTCTAATATATCATTTGAAAAGTCAATATTATGATTAGTAAAGGTTCCTCTTATATAGTAGTCCTTGTCCCCTCTTTTTTCAACCATAGCCTTAAACTTAGGCAATATAACATCATAACTTCCTGAATCATTTATAGTTTTTCTCATATTGTCATTGATTTCTTTTCTTCCATCTAGACTAAGGACTATATTATCCATATTCTCATTAATAAAATCAATCTTATCATCGTCTAGCAATACACCATTTGTAGTAATTGTAAACCTAAAATTTTTATTGTACTCTTTCTCTATTTCTCTACCGTATTTTACTAGGTCCTTAACTACTTGAAAATTCATCAATGGTTCTCCGCCAAAAAAGTCTACTTCTAGATTTCTTCTATTACCAGAATTCTTAGCTAAAAACTCCAATGCCTTCTTTCCATTTTCCAAAGACAAATGAGTTCTTTCACCTTTAAAATTACCTTGAGATGCAAAACAGTAATTACATTTTAAATTACAATCATGGGCAACGTGAAGACACATTGCTTTAACAACATTGTCTTTGTTATATTCTATATCACCTAGTCCATTATCTTCAGTAAATAGTAAACCTTCATTAACTAGATAATTAATTTCCTCATATACTTCTTCAATTTGTTCTTTGTTATATATAGATGCAAATCTTGAAACTAACTCTTCTAAAGATTCTTCTTTATAATAATCTAATACATCATATACCATTTTATCTATTACATGTACTGCACCACTATTTACATCTAAAACTATATATCTATCATTTAAATAAAATTTATGTATTTGAGCCTTATTCATATTAACCTCCAATTGTGGTAAAAAGAAAAGTAGTGGTATAAACCACCACTTTAAGCATTATTTTTGTTCACACTTTTGATTTCCAACTGTACAAGAAGTCTTGCAAGCTGATTGGCATGATGTTTGGCATTCGCCACAACCTATCTTTGCTAAATCTTCTCTTTTAAAGTTTTTTCCACTTAAAGTTTTTATGTATTTCATGTCTAATCCTCCAATTATGTTATTATTATACAATTATATCACATAGCCTTGCTAAATCAAATATTATTTTTTAACCCTCAAAGTCATAAAATGAACAAAGTTTTGCGTCCCCAACGTTCATTTTAGGATAAGTTGACGCCTATCATTCCTCCTATAGCCCCTAAGACAGTGGCTATTAGTAACCTTATTAATAGGAATATCCCAAGGTTTAAAGGCCTATTGAAAATAAGGTTAATGATGATAATTATTAAATAATATAGAAATCCTAAAATAGCTCCATTTAGCCATCCTTTTTCCTTGATTTTTCTACCTAATACTGCACTAGAAACTACAATACTGATAGTCAATACGAAATTGTTTAGTAAAGTAATATTAGATTCTCTAATATCAGTAAATCGTAACAATAAGGCCACAATCAAAAGTAAAATAAAAGTAATAACAAATGCTTGAGCTAATCCTATAAGCCAATTATTTAGATTAAACTTTTTTATCATCCAATCCACCCCCTTAGATATATCTATTTAATAAAAGGGTGAAATATTACAACAATAAAACTTCCTCGAAAGGAAGTTTTAATAGTTCATTTAATATTAGTCATGCTTTTTAGCTACAGAACCAATAGCCCATTTAGTTAGCTCTAATCTTGTTTTAGTAGCTCCTACTTCTAATATAACTTGATCCTCTTTAACAGTAACTATCTTACCTAAAATACCACCAATGGTTATTACTTCATCTCCAACATTTAAATTACTTCTCATTTCATTGATTTCTTTTTCTTTTTTCTTTTGAGGTCTTATTGCAAAGAAGTAAAAAATTGCTAGCATACCAATAGGTAATAATAAACCTTGTAATTGTTGTGCATCCATTGTTTTATCCCTCCTAATACGTACTATTTCTATTATACATTATTTTTCACAAAAATCATTAAATTTCTTAAATATATCCATATTTTCTATAAAATTCATCTTTATATTCAAGTAATCTATCCTCTTTTATAGCTTCTCTAATATTTTCCATAAGCTTAATTAAGAAATAAAGATTGTGGATTGTGGCAAGCCTTGCACCAAGAATTTCATCTACATTAAACAAATGTCTAACATAAGCTCTGGAATAATTCTTACATGCATAACAATCACACTCTGGATCCAATGGTGAAAAATCCTTTTTGTATTTTCCATTTCTTATTACCAATCTACCTTGGCTAGTAAGTAAAGTACCATTTCTAGCAATTCTAGTAGGTAGTACACAGTCTGCCATATCAATACCCCTAATAACAGATTCAAATAGATAATCAGGAGTCCCTACACCCATATTATATCTAGGCTTATCCTTTGGCAGAAGTGGTGTAGTAAAATCAAGCATTTCACACATCATTTCTAAGGGTTCACCTACACTTAAACCACCAATGGCATAGCCAGGAAAATCCATTTCAACTAAATCGTGAGCGCTTCTCTCTCTTAAATCCTTATACATACCACCTTGTACTATACCAAATAAAGCTTGTTTATCTGTATTTTTGTGATAATCCTTACATCTTTTAGCCCAACGAGTTGTTCTCTCCATTGAGTGTTTTGCATATTCATAAGTTGCAGGATAAGGTGTACATTCATCAAAAGCCATCATAATATCAGAACCTAATGCATTTTGTATTTCCATGGATTTCTCTGGGCTAATAAAATGTTTAGAACCATCTATATGAGATCTAAACTCAACCCCTTCTTCTGTAATCTTTCTTAGATCACCAAGGCTAAAGACTTGAAATCCTCCACTATCTGTAAGAATAGGCCCATGCCAATTCATAAACTTATGAAGGCCACCAGCTTCTTTTACAAGTTCATGTCCAGGTTTTAAATATAAATGATAAGTATTACTTAATATGACTTGAGCGCCTAAATCCTTAACTTCTTCAGGAGTCATAGTCTTTACTGTTGCTCTTGTTCCAACTGGCATAAATATTGGAGTTTCAATTACACCATGTGGTGTATGAATCTTTCCTAATCTAGCCTTAGTATGCTTCTCTTCTTTTATTAGTTCAAATTTAAAAGTCATAAATACCTCCTCTTATTTGATGAACATTCCGTCACCAAAACTAAAAAATCTATATTTTTCCTTAACAGCTATGTTGTAAGTTTCTATAATCATGTCCCTAGTTGCCATTGCACTAACTAACATCATCAATGTAGATTCTGGCAAATGAAAATTCGTTATTAGATTATCTACTACTTTGAAAGTATATCCTGGATAGATAAATATATCAGTCCATCCTGATTTAGGATTTACGTGACCATCTTTTTCTCCTATTGTTTCAAGGGTTCTACATGTAGTTGTGCCTACAGCAATTATACGATTACCACTTTCCTTAGTCTTGTTTATAATATCGGCAGTTTCTTGAGATACTTCATAATACTCAGAATGCATATGATGATCATTTATGTCATCAACTTTTACAGGTCTAAAGGTTCCTAATCCAACGTGTAAAGTTATAAAGGCAAGATTAACTCCTTTATCTTTAATTTCTTGTAATAGATCATTTGTAAAATGTAGTCCTGCAGTAGGTGCTGCAGCAGAACCTAAATTCTTAGAATAAACAGTTTGATATCTCTCTCTATCATCTAATTTCTCATGTATATATGGAGGTAATGGCATTTCACCTAATTGATCTAGTATTTCTTCGAAAATTCCATCATAATCAAATTTGACAAACCTAGTACCTTCATCTCCAATACCAATGACTTCTCCCTTAAGAAGTCCATTTCCAAATTCAACCTTATGTCCTACTCTTGCTTTCTTTCCGGGCTTAACTAAGGTTTCCCATACATCATCTTCTGTTCTTTTTAACAATAAATACTCTATACTCTCCTCTTTATCTGGTCTATTGCCAAATAAACGCGCTGGCAAAACTCTAGTATCATTCAAGACTAGAGTGTCACCTTCATTTAAATATTCAATTATATCTTTAAAAAGCCTATTTTCTATTTTACCCGTAGTTTTATCAAGTACTAATAATCTGGAATTGTCCCTGTTTTTAATAGGCACCTGAGCGATTAGTTCATCGGGTAAATCATAATAAAAATCCTTTGTCCTCATATCTTCATCCTTACTTCCCATAATTTGTAATTTCAACACCATTATAATAGTGTTTTATAATGTCCATATAATTATATCCCAACTTGGCCATTTCTATAGCTCCATATTGGCTCATACCTACTCCATGACCATATCCTTTTCCTTCAAAGGTAAATGTAGTAGGTTGTACACTGACTGTTCCTTCAATATTAGTAGAGCTTACGTCTCCTCTTACTCTATTATTAGCGTTTCTGTTAACAGTAGTTTTATTACTACCATCTATTATATACATACCACTTAAGTTTACTTCCTTAGTTTGTTCACTTCCGTCTACTATATAAACCTTCTTAGAACTTGATGAGCCTTCTTTATTGATACTAAATAAAGTACTCTTTAAGCTTGTAGTTCCTACAATAGATCTAAGTTTTTCACCTGTAATTACTTCTTCTGAATTTGAACCTATAATCCTTATCTTTTCAACCCTATCACTATCAGTAGTCTGTAGAATTTGTAGATCTTTAACTTCCCCTACATTAATGCCATTGGCTAATAGCTTGTCCCCTAACTCCCTTGGCGTCAATTTTATGGACCATGAACTATTAGGCGCATTTATAGAATATATATCATTAACAGGCACTAAATATGGTAATTTACCGCCCCATACATTTTCACTAGATTCTGTATGTCCACCTGAACTTGAGTGAAATGGAGTATTGACTACTTGTCCATCATAGGTTACATACTCACCATATGTATCAATTACAGACTGATTAGTGTTTGGATGCTCCCAATCATAACCTCCATATACCTGACAATGTGTGGTGCTGCATAGATTATATCCTTCACTAATATGTTTTTTCAGAGTAGTATAGGCATAGCTTCTAGCAACTATAGCCTGAGCCCTTAAGGCATCTATATGAGAACTAGCAGGTATCTCTCTAGGTACAACTCCAAATAGATAATTTTCTATATTTATGTGATTAATAATCAATAAATTAAATCCATTGTTTAAAAAAGTAATATAATCTCTATATCTGTTTTCATCTACTTTTATAATAGAGTTATAAATATCTACTGAGCCAATAACTAAAGATCCATCTTCAGGTAAGGTTGTGATTAAGATTCCATCTACACCATAGACTTCTATAGCTTTTTTATCATTGCCTGAAATTTCAATTTCTGTATCTTCTATAGTTAAAATTACATTATCTTTGTTATTCTTATCATAGAAATTAAATCCATATTCTGAGTATAGTTTTATAGCTTGATTAAACTCTTTACTCTTTTCAATCTTAACATCTATAAAATCTGCAATACCTTCTTCACCATATGATTTAAATGGGAAAGATACTATTAATACTGATAAAACCATTATCATGCAAATTAATCTTCTCATATCATTCACCTGTCCTTACTCTTCAATAAATGGAATATTAAAATGGTCATAGGCCTTTTTTGATACAACTCTTCCTCTAGGAGTTCTGTTTAAAAAGCCAATTTGTAAAAGATAAGGTTCATATACATCTTCAATTGTACCTCTTTCTTCACCTGTAGCAGCAGAAAGAGTATCTACGCCTACTGGTCCACCATTGAAGTTCTCTATTAATGTCAAAATTAATTTTCTATCAACAGCATCAAGGCCTAGGTCATCAACTTCTAATATCTTTAATCCTTTTTTAGCAACATCCCAGGTAATAACTCCATTTTCCATAACTTGGGCATAGTCTCTCACTCTTTTTAATAGTCTATTTGCAATTCTAGGTGTACCACGGGATCTTCTAGCAATTTCTAGTGCTCCCTCTTCCTCTATTTCAATATTTAGTATGGAGGCTGATCTCATGATTATATTTTTAAGATTTTCTATATCATAAAGTTCTAGATTAAGCATTACACCAAATCTATCCCTAAGTGGAGAGCTTAGAAGCCCTGACCTAGTAGTTGCCCCTATTAGTGTAAATCTTGACAAATCTAGCCTTACGGATCTTGCAGATGGCCCTTTACCAATTATTATATCCAAAGCAAAATCCTCCATTGCAGGGTATAGGATTTCCTCTACAGTACGATTTATTCTATGTATCTCATCAATAAACAAAACATCATCATCACCAAGATTAGTCAATATGCTTGCTAAATCACCAGGTCTTTCAATAGCTGGTCCAGATGTAATTCTAATATTTACCCCCATCTCATTAGCAATTATGTTGGCTAAGGTGGTCTTTCCGAGTCCTGGAGGCCCATATAATAAAACATGGTCCAAAGGCTCTTTTCTTTCCTTTGCAGCCTGAATAAATATATTTAACTTTGTTTTTGCCTTGTCCTGCCCTATGTATTCTTCAATCCATTTCGGTCTTAAAGTCACTTCATTTTCAACATCTTCTTGACAAGCAGTTCCAGATATTATTCTATTATCATTATCTAACATATAATTACCCCTTTAATTTTTTGATAATTGCTTCAATCCTTCCCTTATTAAATCCTCAACACCCATATTAGTTGTGTCTAATTTCTTGATTGCATTTTCAACTTCATACCTTGAATATCCTAAAGACATAAGACCTGCCAAAGCTTCATTAGACGCATTTGGTGCAACTACTATATCATCTATATCGTCAAGATCAATATTTGTATCAATCTTATCTTTTAATTCAAAGACAATTCTTTCAGCAGTTTTCTTACCTATTCCCGGTGCTTGGCACAGAACATCTAAATCCTTATTGATAATAGCGATCTTAATCTTGTTAGGAGATAGTGTAGATAACATGCCTAAGGCTGTTTTTGCCCCGATTTTTGATACTCTAAGTAGGCTATTAAACATATCAAGTTCTTCTTTAGTTACAAATCCATATAGGTAAAACCCATCTTCTCTTACATGAAACTCAGTAAAAAGCATTTGATCCTTCTTACCTATTTGTAGACTCATCAAAGTATTAGATGAAGCAAATACCCTATAACCTATACCATTATTTTGAATAACAACGTAGTCATTTTCGATGCTTACAATATCACCAATTATAAAATCAAAC
Organism: Tissierellaceae bacterium; assembly: GCA_031460505.1. GTDB lineage: Bacteria > Bacillota > Clostridia > Tissierellales > Tissierellaceae > JAAYTL01. The sequence continues at coordinate 25,898 of JAVKTT010000002.1, read as the reverse complement.
ATTTAACCACTCCTAGAAATCTATTTCATTCTAAAATTATCTTTAAATTTTAAACAATTAGCATGGCATAAAGCAACTGCCAATGCATCAGCAGCATCATCAGGCCTTGGAATTTCCTTTAAATTTAAGAACATCTTTACCATCTCTTGTACTTGATGTTTTTCAGCCCTACCATAACCAACTATTCCCTGTTTAATCTGAAGCGGTGTATATTCATATATACCTAGTCCCTTATTTGCAGCAGCTAATATTTCAACGCCCCTAGCCTGTCCAACTTTTATGGCTGTTTTGACATTCTTGTTAAAGAATAGCTCTTCTATGGCTAAATCAACAGGATTATATTTATCAATTATCTTTGTCAACTCATCATAAACAATCATTAATCTCTCGGGAAAATCAAGTTTGGAGTCAGTTGTGATGCAGCCATATTCAATAGGTTTGTGGTTATTTCCTATACATTCAATAACACCATATCCCACAATGGCTATACCTGGGTCAATACCTAAAATAATCATTAATATCCCCTTTCAACTATTATACTCTATATTGTAACATAATTTAACATATAAAAAAACTAAGTTAGATATCTAACTTAGCTAGCTATGATATAAAATTTTCAAGCATTTCAGATAGCTCTTCTTCGCTATCAACTCTAATACCTTCTTTGAGTTTGTCTTGGTCTATTTGCCTTAAAATACTTATAGGATAATCTGTGAAACTCTTGTACAATACCTGTTCACCATTTTCATCTATATTATATATTGCAATATGTCCATTATGCTCACCTACTATAAAGTGTTCCTGACATAGGTGATTTCTTTCACTATATACAACTATTTTTACATTAGAAAATGATATAAGTCTCGAATTAGGATAAGTAGTATTTAAATACTCTTCGTATTCATCTCTCGTAAAGTTAATGACCTCATCCTCGGCTAAATCAGTACTTTCTATTAAATGTCCACAGTCTTTATAATGAATTCTCTTTTCAATAAAGGTATTAGGCGAAATTCTATTTTCTTCCCTTACTATTTCAATATCTTCATTGCTTTTTTCATTTTGTTCTTCTGCTAAATTTCGATTTTCTATACTTAGATCCATTAGTTGATAACCTAAATAAAAGCTCATTATGAAAAACACTATACAAAAACCAAATATTATCATAAATCTGCTTCTTTTCATAAATATCCCTCCAGATTTCTATCTAGAAGGATATTATTTCCATTAATTTAAATTTTATACAAACCTTATCATCTATATCTTTTGAGCACTCTATCATTTAGACCATTCCAGCTAGCATTTTGGTAAATTTTTTGGCCATCCTTCAGAATTATCCTTAGTACTTCATTGTAGATTATTTTTAATTCATCTATAGTAAGTAATGTTTCATCTTCCTTTATATTTGCACCATCATTACCAATATCAATAGATAATTGCTTGTCCAAGTGTTTATTTAAAGAATAAATCTTGGGTTTTATAATAATTGACACATACTCTAAAATAATGTTATAAAGCCTTTTACTTGCTTTTTCCACTTTCCCTACATTATCAAGAAAAATATTTTTAAACTCTACGATCTCTTCTTCTTTTATATTGAAATGGAATAAATACTTCATATTATATAAATCTGGAATCGAATAATATTTTATTGTTATATCTTCTAATTGGTTAGCATTTTTGTTATTTAAAAAACCATATTTATACCCTTCTAGATATAAATATAGCTCTAATCTATTTATTTCTTCGTGTATCAATTCCCCTAGATTATAAGCTATGAGATGGTTACCTCTTCTATCATTTAATAGTTTAGAAATGTTTTTTCTCAGGTTGTTTATTGATATGTAATTTGGAACAATATTATTGATATTATTCTCTAAATCATAAAGGTTTAGGAGGATATGTATACAGTTGATATCGTTGTTAAAAAGAAAGTTATATTTAAGTTTATCGTATATGTCATATGTATTACTATCTAACAATGCCAATCTTCCCCCTCCTTTAATAAAATCGTCATTAGTTACAAATATTTAAGATTACTTATATCTAGACCGACATTATTTATTATTATACTACATATTTCTTCATTTTTATAGAGCAAACCATAAATCAAATCCTAAGATAATTTAATAAATTAAGCGTCCTAAGGACAATAAAAAGATATATTGTAAATTAAACAATATATCTTTTTAAATATATTTAATATCTACACGACTAATTAAATCTCAAATACAAACTGAGTGTATAATTCTTCTGAATACTGATTAATAGTATCTAATATAAAATATGTCATCTTTAAATTAAGTGATATAGCAAAGTTTAGATCATTGTCTAAACTTGTTCTTTGATTGTATTCACTTATTACGTCGTGAATATAGTCTTTAATCCTTGACTTCAAAGAATTAAATCTATCATCGTATATATCTATATCCTCTATCTGCACAACATTTTTCTTAAAACTATGCGTTCTAGCATAATCATTTAAATCTGATTCATATTTAATATGTTTTTTCATAGAACCGAAAAACGTCCATCTATTCGCATGGGGATAACAAACATAGTCTGAAAGATAATGAGAAATAATTCCTATTTTCTTACTTAATAATTTTATAGAAATTGGGTCATCTATTTTTTTAAAGTCCACATATCTACTAACAAAGATAATTTTGATAATCTCCTTAGTAATATAGTTTATACTTTCATCAGCATAATGACGAATAAACTTATAATGAGGTAGTACATCCGGCGCCACTGAACCCCATAATAATCTATCTTTATCAAGTTTTAAACCATATATATCGAACACATTGTTATAAATATTTGTTGCAATAAGTTTATGAGTATCTGCGAATATTTAAAACAACCCCTTTATTTTCATATAACACTATATTATGAAATATTTATTAAACTAATATAGTTTTTATAATATAATAATTATACTTCTTAGTCAATAGTTTTAGTTTGTTAAATTAATAAGAATGTGTTTCATCTTATTAATTTACTACAGTAGCAATTGTTTCCCAAACATCCTCAGTTTCAAAGCCTTTCCTCCAACTAGCGACACCAGCTAAACTATACTTATTTATTAGAGATGCTTTGTATTTTAATGAATTACTGTCTTCTAACCAAATTTTGTATGTCTTTCCATCTTTGCCTATTTCTCCATAATATTGCATTGATTCATCATCCCAAGTAAGCTCTACATCATTTTCATAAATAAATTTGTTAGCAGTATCCATAGATAATGCTTGAGATGAGACTTTACCATCTTCTTCAATCCATAATCTAGTATAATAAGGTACCGCTAAAATTAACTTATTATTAGGAATAAATTCAAGTACTCCCTCAATACTTCTTTCAACCCATGAGTATTGAGCCACAGAACCTGCTATAGGGCTTGCAGCCCAATGCTGATCATATGCCATAAGCATCAAATAATCAGTAGTTTTTGAAAGTCTTTCTCTATCAAAACTCAATGACCAATTTTCACTAGTTGATAGCGGCGAAACAGCCATAGATACTATTAAACCATTTTCCTTAAATACCGGATAGAGCTCTCTTACAAATTGAGTTAACAAATCTTTATCTTTCAAATGAATGTTTTCAAAATCTATATTTATACCTTGAAACCCATAGTCCAAATATATATCCAATATATCATCAATCAATTTTTCCCTATTTTCACTTGATTTTAAAAGATTATGAGTTAAGTCAGGGTCAAAACTATTATCTATTAAAGGCCATATCTCATACCCTAGATTGCCATATTTACTTACATAATCCCTATTTCCTTTATCATATATAGTTCTATTTTCATCTGTTATAGAGAACCATGTAGGCGACATAACATTTACACCTGAAATTTGTTTAATATTATCTGTATTAGCTAGTTTTCTATAGGTGTAATCCCATGTTAAATTTATCTTTGCGATATCTTCATTTAGAAATTCATTTCTGTCCAGAAGCTCTGTTTTGTATATATCCTTGGTATGATTTACCTTTACATATTTCTTTTCAATAAATCCAGGTATACCGTCTAATGTTCTAACCTTATACCAATCCTCGAATTCTCCATAAATGTATAGAATTGTGCTGATTTCAATATCATCTAATAGTTTTGGAGATTTTATATCTAAATCTGTTCTTATACTAGCTCCATTTAAAACTATTTCACCGTTGAGATAATATACATCAGTATAATCAACTACTACTGCATTAGTCTCATCGTAATATTGAACATCAATCTCATAATCATCTTGAAATAGATCTAATGGCACATATACCTTATTGTCAATTAATTTTACAGGATAGTCTATCAAATACTCCTTTGAATTAGCACTTCCCTCATAAGCATCTATTTTATATCTCTTAACCCTATCATTATTTGTAAAGATTAGTAACTCTTCTGCTTCATCATAATAAACATCTTCATCAAAATAAGTTTTAATAATATCAAAAGAGAAATATAGCTGATTATCTTCAAATATCGCTGGTTCCCCATCTTCAATTAATACATCTTCAATCATTAAATACATTTCATCTGAAAATATAATTACTTCTTCGCTAGGTTTATATTTAAAAATATATATTCCTCCACCAATTAAACCAATTACAACAATTAATACTAAAAGGCTCAAAAATATTTTTTTCACACCTTTTCCCCCTAATTCTTTTTATATGAACATTATACTTTATGCGTAGTATAGTTTCAAACTTAATATCTATAAAAATAGAATAGTACCTCCGAATCTAAAATAACAAATGATTCGTTGGAACTATTCTTTTAACTAAGGGAGAGTTAACTTTATAGATTTATTATTTCCATACTTGAGCTAATACTCTAAGAGCATTACCACCAATGACTTTTTCTATTTCTTCATCTGAATAATTGTGTTTTACTAGCCATCTAATAATATTCCAAGATGCTTCAGTAGGATTTTCCAATCCTTTTACATAATCTACTTCTTTATAATTAACTGAGTTGTTGCTTGTGTCAGCTTTGGATAAATGTGCTGCAAACACTCTATGAAGCCCAACATGGTCACCATACAAAGAATCTATTCCAAAGGATACATGATCTATACCAACTAAATTAGCAATATATTCGAAATGTTCCATTACAGCCTCAATATCATGAGTCATATTAGTCTTAGTCATTGTAGTATGTGGAGCTGATTCTACTGCTATAACTCCACCTTTTTGAGCTATGGCTTTAATCAAATCATCATGGAATAATCTCTTACTATCCCATAAAGCTCTAGCACCTACGTGACTTGCAATTATTGGGTCTTTTGAATATGTTACTGCATCATAAGCTGTCTTTGGACCACAATGAGATACATCAATCAACATACCTACTTTGTTCATTCTTTCTACAGCTTCCTTACCAAATTTTGTAAGCCCACCATCATTATCTTCTTTTAACCCATTACCTAAAGCATTTGATTCCGAGTATGTTATTCCCAATTGTCTTACACCTAAGCCATAAAGTATATCAATTCTATCTAGCTCATTTTCAATAGGCGCTGCCCCTTCAACTACAGGAACCCAGGCAATCTTTCCCTCTCTATGTGCTCTATAAATATCTTCAACTCTTCTACATTGAATTAGAAAATCCTGATGAGCAATATCACATAATCTCATCCCTAAATCATGGATAATATCTTGCCACTTCCAACCAGCATTTGATGAAATTGTATTTGTTCCATCCATCATATTATCAAATACACAATCTATATATGACTTTGAAAGTCCTTCATATGCACAAAATTCTCTACCATATTTTGCATGAGGGATTGTTTCTTCAATCTTTTTAGGAAATAAAGTTGGATGTTCATGTAGTGCAATAAATATCTTATCTCTAGCAATCTTAAGTACTCTCTCCTCCTGTTCTTCAGAAAGGGGGATTAGATATTCCCCCGCCCAGTTCCAATCGGCGAATTCAAAATATGGATAATCCTTACCTTCTTCTAAATATGAATATGCTTTATATCCATCATAAGCAGTTTTTATACCCATTAACACTACCTCCTATTTTTCATATACATTTACGATATCCTTAACATCAAGCACCCCATATAATCCAGGTGTTAAATCCCAACCTCCATAAGCTTTTGAATAACCATAAGCATTGTTTCTAACCCATAGATTTAAACTTGGAAGTTCTTTAACAAATTCTTCTTGAAATTCATTCATAATTTCTATACGTTTTTGATAGCTAGGTTCAATTTGAGAAGCATCTAATAGAGCGTCTATTTTTTCATTTTTGTATGCCATAAAGTTAAGAGCTGAATCTGATCTATAAATTGTCGAAAGTGAAGTGTCAGCGTCATCAATTACTCCCCACTCAATAACATTCATGTCAAAGTTACCTTGCTTAACTACTCTATCAGTATAAGTAGCAGGATCTAGTGGTTGAAGAGTAATTTTGAATCCAGCTTCTTCCGCATTAGCCTTGATTATATTTACTACTGAGTCAATGTTTGCAGATGTAGTTCTGTAACTCAAAGCAAACTCCAAAGCTTTACCATCAGCACTTTCTCTAACTCCATCATTATTAGAATCTTTGTATCCAGCAGCTTCGAGCACACCAGCAGCACCTTGAATATCTAATTCAGGGTATTTTATGTTAGATGCAACTAAATCTTTAAATACAGGTGATATTGGAGTTTCCATGATAGTTGCTCCACCTTGCAGTGCAATGTTTACTAATGCATTTCTATCTATTGTCTTAGCAAAAGCTAGTCTTACATTTTGATCTGCTAATATTTCATTTCTATAATTAAAACTTAGATAACCAAATCCTAAAGAGTCAACTTTCATAACCCCAAAATTATCAGGATCCGCTTCAAGTTGTTTTTGAGCAGCTACTGGCAATGATGAACCTGAAACTTGTACTTCACCATTTTTTATAGCTAAAACTAAAGCATTTGCATCTGGGAATACTCTAAAAGTTATTGTGTCTAAGAAAGGCCCACCAAGTTCACTAGTTAATGGCCAATCTTCATTTCTTTCTAATGTATAATATTGTCCTTTTACATACTCTTTAACTTTATAAGGACCAAATCCTAATCCATCATAAGCAAAGTTTGCTGGATCATCTACACTCTCAAAAACATGTTTAGGCATTATATCAACCCAGAATCCCATTTGTGATAAGAAGTTAACTTGGGGTTGAACTAATCTGTAAATAATAGTTGTATCATCTATAATTTCCATACTTTCAACATTCGCATACATATCTGCACCAAATCCTAGAGAATGCTCTACAACATATTTTGCAGTAAACTCTAAATCGGCTGTAGTAAATGGTGTTCCATCATGCCAATTCATACCTTCATGAATTGTCAAAGTATATTCTTTAGCATCATCACTAATGGAATACTCTTTTACTACATATGGAACTTTGTTACCATTTTCATCTGTAACCATAAGTGCTGGTAAAACTAAATTCATTACTAATGAAGAGTTCATGTCATTTGAGTTCCATGTTGCTAAAGAATATGGATCTCCAGAAAGACCAACTACTAAGTCTCCACCAATCTTTGGCTCTGAAGAAGGCTCTTCTTGATTATTATTAGAAGGTTCATTTGTAGCGTTGTTGTTAGTATCGTTATTTGCAGTACTTGTAGAACTATCATTAGAACAACCAACAACAAAAACAGTTAACATCATTAATGATAATACCAAAGCTATGATTTTTTTAGTTTTCATTTGACTTCCTCCAATTAATTATTATTTTTTTTCAATACTTTACCAGGATATACTTCTTTCATTTCTTTATTTTCTAAGGGTGTTTTACCGTTTACAATAACTGTATGAATTCCTGTAGCAACAGTAAGAGGTTTTTTATAGTCTACTTCCTCTGGAGAAGGGAATTTATAGTTGTCTAAATCTACTATTGCTAAATCAGCAAAGAAACCTTCTTTTAACTGCCCTCTTTTTTCTATTCCAAAATGATTTGCTACCATAGAAGTGTTTCTTCTAACTATTTCTTCATATGGGACCCCTTTTTCTAGATACATGTTTGCAAATATTGGAAATCCACCTCTTCTTTGTAGCTCGTACCAATCAAATGGATCTTCTGGATCCCCTAGTATCTCATCTGTACCAACACATACATAAGGATTATCAACAACTGATTGTACATGTCCTGAAGCTGGAAAATCCTCTCTAACTCTACCACCAAGCCAAAATGTGTACTCTTTTTCATCTCCTAATAAATCTAACATTGTCTCATCAGGATCTTGATTTCGCTCATTTGCAATATCTAATACACTTCTATTTTCCAAATGAGGATCTTCAGAGTTTATGATAATTTTTTGAGACTTATCTCCTGCAAAAATATAAGCGTCTCTTTTTACTATCTCTCTACCTTCCCTAGTTTTCAAAGCAGCTTTTACTCCTTCTTCTCCAGAATCGAACAGTTCATCAGATAATCCCATAATAAATTGGATTAATCTTGATTTGGATGTACAATGACCCGTACTTCTAGGTATTGTATCTGCTAAAACTCTCATCCCACTATTTGCAGCTTCTAATACTACATCAAAAGCTTCTGGACAAGTTGATTTTAAATGTGATACCTGTATCCTTACATTACTTCTTCTACCTACTTCAATAAATTCTTCAGTAGATTCTTTTATTCCTATGGAATGACGTAGGTGAGCAGCTGCCACTCCATCATATTCTTCAATAATCTTTGCAACTAGAACCAGTTCATCAATATCAGCATATCTACTTGGAATATAGTCTAGACCAAATGAAATACCCCAGGCCCCTTGTTCCATATTTTTTCTAATAATCTCTTCAATCTTTTTATTTTCTTCTTCTGATGGTGGTCTATTGTGAGCCCCATCCATGACGGACCATCTAATTGTTCCATGTCCTAATAAGGTTACAAAATTAATTGTTGATCCTTTTTCAGTCACGGCTTGAGCATACCCACTAAAATCTTCCCACTCTGGAAAAGTTTTTTTATATAGGTCTCTTTGATTTGAACTCATTAGTCCATTTCCCCAATAATAATCAATGACTTTATCCTTTGGCCCAGGAGCAATCGAGTGACCGCAGTTACCATTTACAACAGTAGTAACCCCTTGTCTTAAGAACCACTCATATCTTCCATCAACCATACATATCCATTCCTCATGGACATGTGGGTCAATTAAACCAGGAATCACATATTTTCCACTTGCGTCAAATTCTTTAGTTCCCTCTTCTAATACTTCACCAATCTTTGCTATTTTGTCATCTTTAATAGCTATATCAGCCTTGAATGGTTTGCTTCCATTACCATCTATTACAAGCCCATTCCGAACAACAACATCATACATAATTGACCCCTCCTATTCTCTTGCTTTTGGATTTAATGTTTCATTAATTCCAGTGCCTAAAAGATTAAAACTTACAACATAAATAGTTATAAATGCACTTGGGAAAAACCACCACCACCATGGATTTGGAGTGTCTATTACAGCCGACGAATCCCAAGCTTTTTTTAGTATAGTTCCCCAAGACCAAGTAGTTGGATCTCCTAAGCCTAAAAAACTCAAACCTGACTCTGATAAAACTGCAGTAGCCATGATCAAAGTTAGATTTACTAATACTGGACCAGCTGCATTAATTAATATATGTCGAAATATTATTTTACTAGTAGGTATATTTAAACATTTAGCAGCCTCAATATATTGCATTTCCGAAATTTTTAGTGTAGCATTTCTTGTTACTCTAGCCAAAGATGGCCAAGAAAATATTCCTATAATTACAGCTACATTTACAATTGAAGAACCAATTATGGCAGATATTACTATCATTAGCGGTAGCATTGGCAAAGTAAGGAATATATCGATTATCCCATCTATAAATGATCCAATCTTACCTTTTTGATATCCAGAGATTAAGCCTGCAGGAATTCCAATAACCATGGCAACTGCAACTGCTATAAATGAAACATATAGGGATGTTCTAGCCCCCCACACAATTTCTCCAAATACATCAAGTCCTAGACTATCAGTACCAAACAACCTCCCAATTCCAGGTCCAAGTAATATATCTGAACCATATCCTTTTGGTTGTTCAATAATCTGAGGGGCTAATACTCCCAAAAGTACTATAGTCATTACTCCAATGAGTCCTATCATGCCTAATTTATGTCTAATAAATGACTGAAAAAAGTTCTTATTATTATACATCTATTTAACCCCCTAGCTTGATACGTGGATCAAGCCACGCAACCATTATATCTGTCATAATGTTCATTAATATAACGCTTAATGACAATACTATAAAAGCACCCTGTAGAACTTGATAATCCAATGAATTTACAGAATCATATATCAATCTTCCAATTCCTGGCCATGAAAAAATAGTTTCTGTTAGTACAGCGCCTCCAACCATGGCTCCTATCATAAGACCAGTAACAGTTATAGTTGGAATCATTGCATTCTTCAAAGCATGCTTCAAGATTACATTCTTCTCTCTAAGACCCTTTGAATATGCAGTTCTAATATAGTCCTCTTCTAAAACATCAATCATACTATTTCTCGTATACATAATAATGCTTGCAACATTGGATGAAAATAAAGTAAGAGCTGGTAAAACAGAGTGTTTTAAAACATCGATAACAAACTCAAACCCTTTTGCTGGTGGAGGGGTATAAGCCCCTCCTGTCGGTAGTATCTTTAGTACATAAGAGAAAAAGTATAAAAAAGCAAAAGCTAAAAAGGGTGTAAAAACTGAAATTCCAAGTGTAACAATAAAATTTATAATTTTGTCGGCAAACTTTCCTTTTTTCTTTGCCGCAAACATTCCAATAGGAATGCCAACTAGTAAAGCAAATACTACAACTATGGATAATAACAATAATGTCCATGGCAATCTTTCTAAAATTACCTCTGTTACAGCTTGTCCTGATTTAAATGAAGTTCCAAGATCAAGTTTCATCAAATCGCCTAAAAATATTAAATATTGCTCTCCTTTTGATTTATCTAAACCATATCTTTCCATCATAGCTGCCTGTACTTCTGGCCCCATCTTTGGATCTACTAAAATATCAACAGGATTAGATGGCATAAATCTAATTATAAAGAAGGTTAATGTTATAGATATAAAGAAAGTAAACAGTCCCTTTAAAAGTCTCTTGGATAAATATCTAGCCATACAATTCCCCTCCTTCACATGGAAAATGACATCTTACATAATGTCCATCACCAGTATCTACTAAATCTGGATGTTCCTTGAAACATTTATCTTTGACTTTAAAGCATCTTGTGCTAAATCTACAACCAATAGGTGGATCTACAGGACTCGGTATATCACCCTTCAATATGATTCTCTTTGTCTCCCCACTGGTCTTAATAACTGGTATTGCTGAAACTAATGCCATTGTATATGGATGTTGTGTGTTTGAAAAAATCTTTTCAGTATCCGCCATTTCCATTATTTCACCTAGATACATTACGACAATTCTATTGCTTATATACCTTACAACTGAAAGATCGTGCCCGATAAAAATATATGTAAGATTCAACTGTTTCTTAAGTCTGTTAAATAGATTCAAAATTTGGGCTTGAACTGAAACATCCAGTGCCGACACAGCTTCATCACAAATCAATACTTTAGGGTTTAGAGAAAGAGCTCTCGCTATACCTATTCTTTGCCTTTGACCTCCTGAGAATTCGTGAGGAAATCTATCAACCATTTCAGGTTGTAACCCTACTAAATTGAAAAGTCTTTTTACTTCCTCTTTTACTTCTTTACTACTACTTTTTATGTTATTAGCAACTATTGGTTCTGCTACAGCATCACCTACTTTGACCCTTGGATTAAGGCTTGCATAAGGATCTTGAAACACCATCTGTAAGTCTTTACGTATCTGTCTTTCCTTCTTACCTGTAACTCCTGTTATGTCCTCTCCTAGATATTTTACTTGTCCTCTAGTGATAGGTATCAAGCCTAAAATCAATCTAGCTAAAGTTGATTTTCCAGATCCCGATTCACCTACTATTCCTAGAGTATCTAAGTAATTTAGAGCAAACGAAACATCTTCAACAGCATGTACATATTTTTTGTTTCCAAAACCACTTATATCAAAATATTTAGTTAGATTATTAACCTCTAATATTGTTTCAGCCATATTTTTATGCCTCCTCATTATTATCATAGAGAGAACACTGTACATAGTGGTTCTCTCCAACTTTAATAGTTTTAGGCTTGTTTTCGCTACATTTAACAGTACTAAACTCACATCTTGGAGAAAATCTACAACCCTTTTCAAAATTTTGAACAGTAGGCACTGTCCCTGGTATAGTATAAAGTTCATCACCTTTAAAATCTAAAGATGGCACAGCTGCCATGAGTCCCTTTGTATAAGGATGTAGAGGATTATCAAAAACTTCCTTTAATGAGCCTTTTTCTACAACACAACCTGCATACATTACGACTATTTCATTACATAGTTCAGATACAACTCCCAAATTATGAGTAACTAATAGTAGGGATCCATCCTTTTTCATCTCTTTCATTACCTCAATAACTTGCGCTTGAATTGTAACGTCCAAAGCTGTTGTTGGTTCATCTGCAACCAATAAATCGGGGTTACATATAACAGCCATCGCTATCATCGCTCTTTGTCTCATACCACCTGAAAACTGATGAGGATATTGATCATATCTAGTCTCAGGATTAGGTATACCTACTGCATCTAATTGCATAATTACTTTATCTCTAATATCTTTTTTATTCATCTTAGGATAATGAATACTTAAAGGCTCTCCAACCTGCTGACCTATTGTATAAACGGGATTAAGAGCTGTCATTGGTTCTTGGAATATCATTGATATTTCTTTCCCTCTAATGCTTTCCATCTCAGAACTATTCTTTGAAATGATGCTTTCACCTCTATATAAAATATCTCCACCTTCAATAGTTACTGAAGGATTCAATAATTTTAATATTGATAAGCTTAGCATACTCTTACCACATCCGGACTCACCTACTATTCCTAAAGCCACACCTTCATCTATATGAAAATTCACATTATCTAAAAGATTGTAGACTTTACCCTCTTCATCTTTAAAACCTAAACTGAAATTCTTAAATTCTATTATTTTGCCCATATTCTCACCTTCTATATTTCAATTTTGTTCTATAAAGTACTGACGCGTTAAAGTGTTATTCCTTATTATACAGCTCTGGTAAAACTTGTCAATACTTGTTTTTAACAAAATTTCCCAGGAAAACGTTTGGTTATATAATCAAAATGCTATAAACAAGGATAAATACAACTTTTAAATTTTTATTCGTTTTTAAAACTAAAAAAGTCCTAACACTTTCAAATGTTAGGACTTTCTAGATTTATTTTAAAGTTTAACTTGATCTACTATGTCTTTTAGTTTCTCTGCTGCTTCGCTATTTCTATCCATAATAGAGTTAATATTATTTATTGCTTCTACAATATTCATATTCTTTTCTGCTATATTTGTAGTTGCTGTAGTTGATTCTTCCACAGTAACTGATATATCAGCCATTGATTGAGACATTTGGTTAATTGTTGCAGATAATTCTTCTGATGTAGCAGATAAATCAGCTATTATATCATTTATTGAAGAACCATCATCCTTATATTGCTCAACAGCCCCAACCATCATATCATAATCCTTAATAACTCTATTCTCTAAAAATTCTACTAAGCTATTAGTATTATTTACTAATTGTTCTACTACCTTAGTTATCCCTTGAGTAACCACTTGGATTTCACCGACAGTTGAATTTGAGTTCTCTGCCAACTTCCTTATTTCCTCTGCTACAACTGCAAAACCCCTACCAGCTTCCCCAGCTCTTGCAGCTTCGATTGCTGCATTCAGAGACAATAAATTAGTTTGCTCTGTTATGTTAAGTATAGCATTTGATAATACATTAATCTTTTCAACTTCTTTTGCTGCTATTATTGCTTGTTCTATTTCTTCTTTAGTATTCGAATAAATATCTAATGTATTATTCTTAGCATTATTAAATTGATTACTTAATTCATCTGCTTTAGTACTTATTTCATTTGCTTTTACAGCACCTGTTTCCATTTTCTCAGCAAAATCTGATGTAGCCATATTTATACCCTTAGTCGCTTCTTCTAATGAAAGAATAGAAGCTGCGGTCTCTTCCATGCCTGCAGACAACTCCTCTGTTGAAGCGGAAGTATCTTCAGCTTGATTAACTAAAAATTTTAGACTTTCTTTAGTTTCTACAAAAACATGATTATTTGTTTCAATTGATTCTTCCATACCAACCATGAATACTTTTAATTTAGTGATTATGTCTTGATAAGATCTATACATTTGACCAATCTCGTCTGACCTATGAAGATCTTCTTCTTTAAACTTATGAGTAAGATCAAGATTTCCTATTTTTTCTGCAACTTCTACAGAATATACAATAGGTTTTGTAATTGAATTTGCTAAATATAATGATAATAATACAGATAAAGCTAAAATAACAACTGTAGCAATAAGAGTAAATCTAATTGCATTATTTACTGTACCCAGTGCATAATCTTCACTCACAGCTACTCCAACAAGCCAATTAGATTCAGGTATATTAGAAGTATAGAATAATCTTTCTTTTCCATCATAATCTTTGATTTTTCTATCTTTTAAATCTAACTCTGATGAACCTATTATTTTATCAAATTCATCATTAAATATATCAGTTAAGTTAGTAGATTTTTCACCTGTAGGTAAAAACTCAGCATTTAGATGGGAAACAATATTACCCTCGTGATTAATTAAAAAAGCATATGAATCTTCCGCTATGGTAGCAGAAGAAGTTAAATCAACTAAATAGTCTATACTTACATCAGAACCCATTACTCCTTTTCTACCATCTTTTGTTTCAAATGACTTTACAATAGAAACAACCATATTCCCTGTGTTTCCATCTACGTATGGTTCAGTTATATATATACCATCAGTAGCCATAGCATTTTTATAATAATCAGTCTGTGTTGGATCATATGGAGGTTGGAAACGACCACCTTCTATAAATTCTCCATCTTCAAAAGGCATGAAATATGTATTTCCTGGATTCCTATCATTTGCAGCTACCAGAAAATCACATGCATAATCATATTCAAAATTATTTGCAACAATCATTCCTTCTAGTAGTTGTTCAAATGAATTCTTTTGAACCCCCATCCACTTATCAATTTCTTGAGCAATTGAATCAGCTCTCAACTGAACATTTTGATTAACTTCTTCTTCAAGACCTTGTATTGATATCTTGTAATTTACTGCGGATATTGCAACAACACTCACAATACATACTAAAACTGTAAA
The DNA here is from genome assembly GCA_031460505.1 of Tissierellaceae bacterium. Lineage (GTDB taxonomy): Bacteria > Bacillota > Clostridia > Tissierellales > Tissierellaceae > JAAYTL01. The sequence goes on along the minus strand of JAVKTT010000002.1, from coordinate 10,572 downwards.
TAAAATCAATTTGTTTCTTAATTTCATATTATGTCATCCTTTCCAATAATCATATAATCTTTTATCGACTCTTTTAATCGAATATTAAGTTTACATGGTTAAATGAAAGAAAAAAATTACACAATGTCGTAATTAAACAACACTGTGTAATATATTATTAGAATCCTACTGCTTTAGAATCAGTATATGGATCTGCTCCTCCATGAATTGTACCATCATCTAGATATAATGCACCTTGAATATAGCCAAAAGTATCATTCTTATAATGGAAAACTTCATGGCCTTTATCAATAAGTTTTTGAACTTCGGCATCTTCAATACCATCTTGGTACCAAACTGTATTATCTAAATTATCCCAAATTCGAGGCATATTTATGGCTTCTTGCATATCCATATCATAATCAATTACATTGGATATAGTTTGAGCTACTATGGCAAATATTGAGGAACCACCTGGTGCCCCTAAAACCATAAATGGATCACCATTATCTTTTAGAACCAAAGTTGGAGACATTGAACTTAGTGGTTTTTTACCAGGAGCAACTGAATTAGGTCCACCTGGAACAGGCGAAAAATCATCCATTTGATTATTCAATATAAAACCATATCCATCTACAACTACACCACTACCAAAATAATAGTTTATAGTCTTAGTTATTCCAACCATATTTCCATCTTTATCAGCAACTGATAAGTGAGTAGTATTGTTTCCTTCATATTTCCAAGGATCATCAGCTTCAAATACTTGAGATTTATCCATATCAAATTTCTTTACAAGTTCTTTAGCATAGTCTTTACTTGCTAATCCTTTTAGAGGTACATCAACATAATTTGGGTCACCCATGTATTCTGCTCGATCTGCATAAGCCATCTTAAATAATTCTGATAATATATGCATGTGTTCGCCTGAATAAGGTTTTAATTGACTCATATCAAATGTTTCAAGCATATTAAGTATTTGTATCAAATGTGTACCACCGGAACTTGGAGGTGGTGAAGAAACAATCTCATATCCTCTGTATGTTCCCCTGACAGGTTCCATTTCAGTAACTTCGTAATTTGCAAGATCATCTAATGTAAGTATACCTCCATACTTGTTACTAGCTTCAACAATTGCTTGAGCAACTTCTCCTTTATAGAATCCATCTGCTCCCTCATCAATAATCTTCTGTAGTGTTTTGGCTATATTAGGATTCTTTACAACATCTCCTACATTTAAAGGTAAACCTTCTTTTAGATATATATCTCCTAGTTCAGTATACTCTTGCATTAAATCATAGGCATCTTTTACTATATTAGAGAACATTGGTGTAACTTCAAAGCCATCAGTAGCCAAATCGATAGCTGGCTTAATAACTTCTTCTCTAGACATAGTTCCATACTTTTCAAGAATATATAATAGACCTGCAACTTCACCTGGTACACCTACTGCTAAGCCACCTCTTGCTTGTTTATTGTCTATTACATTACCTTCTTCATCTAAAGGATACATCTCAGGAGTTGAATTAATCGGAGCAACTTCTCTAAAATCTATAAACACAGTTTCGCCTGTTTCTCCATCTCTTAAAGTCATAAATCCTCCTCCGCCAAGACCTGATGCATTTGGTTCAACTACTCCTAAAGCAAATGCTGTTGCTACTGCAGCATCTACCGCATTTCCACCTTTGGAAATTATATCAGCTCCTATTTTTGAAGCTTCGTACTTTTGTGATGATACGATAGCATTTTCACCAATAGCGTCTCTTGGTGGATTTAGTGGATTACCTTTATCGTCAAATAGTCTAAATTCTTCTTGAACGTCAGTCACTTCAGGCTCATCAATTACTTCAGGAACATCTACTGGTGGATTTGAGTCAACTACTTCCTTATCCTTTACAGGTGAGGAACAAGCTACTAACATTGACGCAATCAAAGCTAACACTAAAAGAATTGCAATACATTTTCTTCTCATATCTAGCCCCCATTTCAATTATTTTGAATATTTTTAAAATACTCTCATTTAATGATATAACTATAACAGTTAAATAGCTAGGGAGAAATATGAGAAATATTATTATTCAGCTTGATTTATGTATTGTATAATGATTGATCGTATCTCATTCCTAGATAAATCCTTTTTCTTAAGTAGCATGTAATTATTAACAATGCCAACTATTGTATCTAGCTTAACATTCCCCACCTCTATACCTGTCTCTACTAATATATCTTTTATTTTCTCTTGACTAATCTTTATCATAGAATTTCTCCCCTATAAATTATATTAACAAAAAAGAGCTAGTATACTAGCTCTTACAAAATAATCATTATAATTTTATACTTATCAATCTACCTATATTTTCACATGTTCTCTCTATATTAGCTGCACCATGTTTAAGTGCATCGTCCAAATCAGATACTCCTTGCATTATACTAAAGAAAACGTCAAATCCATAGTCATATAAAATATCTATATCATTACCAATACTGCCTGCTATGGCAATTACTGGGACATTGAATTTCTTTGCAACCTTAGCTACTCCATAAGGTGTCTTGCCAAACCTTGTTTGACTATCGATACTTCCTTCACCTGTGATTACAAAATCTACACCTTCCATCTGATTTTCAATATTTGTATATTTAATAACTATATCTATTCCAGGAGATAGTTTACCATCTAAAAATCCCATTAAACCAGCCCCCAGTCCTCCTGCCGCACCAGCTCCCGAAACGTTTTCGATATCTTTATTTAAATCTCTCCTAATAACTTCAGCAAAATGAGCTAAACATTCATCTAAATAGATAACCATCTCTGGAGTTGCTCCTTTTTGAGGTCCAAAGATATGTGATGCACCTAGTTTACCTGTTAGAGGATTATTTACATCACAAGCTACTTCAATCTTTGTGTTCTTTAACCTTGGGTCAAGTTGTGATAAATCAATCTTAGCTAAATCTTTTAATGCTTCTCCACCAAATCCAATTTGTTCACCATGGTTATCAAGCAATCTACCACCTAAAGCCTGAATCATACCTGCACCACCGTCATTAGTAGCACTACCGCCTATACCTATGATTATAGTGCTTACATTTTGATCCAGAGCCGCTTTAATTAGTTCACCTGTACCATAAGTTGTAGAAATTAAGGGATTTCTATCTTTTTTTTCTATTAGTTCGAGGCCACTTGCACTTGCCATTTCTATTACTGCTATATCTCCATTGCCTAATATACCAAGTTTAGCCTTTACTTTTTTACCTAGTGGATCTAATACTTCAGGATAATACATATCTCCTTCTGTAGCATCAACTAATGATTGGGTAGTTCCTTCTCCACCATCTGCCATGGGAATCTTTATATATTCTGCATTCGGAAATACCTTTTTAAGTCCTTTTTCCATAGCATTTGCTGCATCTTTTGCACTTAAACTTTCTTTAAAAGAATCTGGCGCCAATAAAAATTTCATTATGTAACCCCCCAAGTTTTTGATTGTTAAAATAGTTACCTACTCTTATTATAGTAGGTAACTATTTATTTTTAAATAACAATTACTGAAACACCATCTGGAATTACCGCTATTTTCGAATCATTTTTACCAAGGATTTCATCTGCCTTTTGAATAGCTTCTTCGATAGAATGGGCAGGTATCATATGAAGATCCTTTACCATTTCATCAGGTGCATCTGATACATAAACCACTCTAGCACGTTGTAACACTCTAGCAAATATTTGAGATTGCCATTGATCAGGTATAGTTTCATCACTTGGAGTATCCAAAAACTCTTTCATCATCTTATCTAAATCTTTTTCTTCCTTAAAAGATTTATAAAACGATTCTCCACCGTGACCATCATTGGATTTTGCAATCATGATAATTACACCACCATCTTTAATTGTTGCTTCAGCAGCAGTCATACCTTTAACAGCTTGATAGATATTTTGATCCAATGGATATCCACCATTTGTAGAAATAACTATATCCGATGGCACTGCATCAACTTTACATTGACTACTTAGGAATTCCCTACCTTCTATGTGAGCTAAATCGCAGTCTCCTGCTACTGCGTAGATAACATCTTTCTCTGAGTTAATGACTACATTGCATATAAAATCAAGTCTTGCTGCCCTTGCAGCATAAAGCATATCTCTATGAATAGGATTGCCTTCAATAATACCAGTTCTTGAATTTGGATGATCAATAAACTGTGCATTGTGATTACTCATTACAGCTACCCTACTGGTAACTCCTGGAAATACACTCTTTCTTCCACCTGAAAATCCAGCAAAGAAGTGTGGCTCGATAAATCCTTCTGCACAAACTAAATCAGCTTCTACTACTAATCTATTGATAATCAACGGTCCACCTGAAGGAAGATATCCAATTTTAACTAAATTAGGTTCATCATCACAATTGTGTACTACTATTTTTTCGTTTGCCATTATTTCAGGACCAAATTTATCTGCTAATTCATCTTTTGTAGTCTCTCTATGGCATCCTGTTGATATAAGAATAGTAATATCTGCATTTGGATTTCCTTTTCTAATCTCAGCTAACATCTGTGGCATGATAATTTTACTAGGTACAGGTCTAGTATGGTCACTGGCAATAACTACTACTTTATCCTTTCCTTCTGCCATCAGTGATAATTTTGGTGAACCTATAGGGTTTTCCAAAGCTTCTCTTACTAATTCTTCCTGACTAAGTTCCGGTTTATAATAATGCATTTGTGATAACATCACTGCACTTACTCTTTCATCAGGTATATCTACTTCTATATTTTCTCTTCCATATGGTAAATGAAATTTAGTCATATTAATCCCTCCATTATTTATCAAAGTAATTTGCCGCCTTAATTGCTTGAATCATACTTTCTTCACTAGCAGTTCCTTTACCAGCCTTACCAAAGGCTGTGCCATGATCAACCGACGTTCTAATTATTGGCAATCCTAATGTTATATTTACACCTGAATCAAAAGCCATCATCTTCATAGGAATGTGCCCTTGATCATGATACATAGCAACAACTAAATCATATTGTCCCCTATATCCTTTTAGAAATACAGTATCTGGCGCTTCAGGACCTACAACATCTATTCCCATGTCCTTTGCAGCTTCTATAGCTGGACTTATCTCTTTGATTTCTTCATCTCCAAAAATGCCTGATTCCCCAGCATGTGGATTTAGACCTGATACAGCAATTTTAGGATTTTTAATTCCCATTCTCTTTAAATTTGTATCTGCAAGCATTATAGTATCTAGCACCCTATCCTTTTTCACTCTATCGCATGCTTCCCTTAATGATACGTGAGTTGACACATGTACAACCTTTAATTTATCACTCCAAAGCATCATGGTATACTTTTTTGTATTAGTAAGCGTCGCAAATATCTCAGTATGTCCATCATAATTATGTCCACCCAGATGTAGGGACTCTTTATTTAACGGAGCTGTAACGACAGCTTTGATCTTCTTATCCATAGCCCACTTTATTGCTAATTCAACATATCTGTAGGCAGCATCACCACAAAGTGCAGAAACTTTTCCAAATTCAAAATCATTAAGTGATATAGGAAGAACATCTACCATATTGATACAGTTCTCATCAAACTCATCTATATCTTCAATAATATTTAATTCATGATCTATATTTAGTAATTTAATAAAGTGTTTAACGATTTCACTACTACCAAATATAATGGATTTTTTCTTGAATCTTTCATTTTTTAAAGCTTTTAATGTTACTTCACATCCTATACCAGCAGGATCACCCATCGTGATTCCAATATAATCCATTATTGTACCTCCTTGATCTTATTTAAAGAATAATATAAAGCTTCCTCATTCCCAAAGGCACCAGCTTTTGATACCATTATATACCCATCAAATTCTCCACCAACTAATCTCATCATTGGAATACCAGTCATAATCTCCTCTATTATTTGTGATCCCTGAGCGTTAGAATTTTTAAGAAAACCCATTGCAGTATCTCCTCCAGTCACAAAAATACCTGAGATATCTACTTGTTTTATTGTTTTAACACTAATTTTACCTAGGATTTCTTGAACCAATGAACTAATTTCAACCTTTGTCATTGCCATTTCTTTGCTAATATTGATAGTTTCTTTATAATCATCAGTGTCATAAGCAGATGTTATTATTAAATCGTTACCTTTATTCAACATTTCTACAGCTTGATTAATATATTCATTTTCAGATTTGTTTCTTAGTATATCTACAATATCTATTTTAAAGACTTTTACACCTTTATTTTCTGCATATCTAATTTGACTTCTTGAAACTTCACTTAAACTACCAACTATTCCTAAAGCAGGTTTAAAAGGTTTATTTACTTTTAGTATTGTATTGGCCAAACCTGCAGAACCAACCCATAATACTTTTTTACCAGTATTCATTGCAAAAACAACTATCTTTTCCAAGTCTAAATTGTTTTCTGAATCAAAAGTGTGAATCCTTGCTCCTTTAAATAAAACGTTATTATCCCTGATTTCATTTAAATTATGGTGAACAACATCTTCATTATATCCTAATTCTAGTAATTTTTGAACATTATCTTCTAATACTGGTTTTATAGGATCACGAGAAAACTCAGTTTCTACAATTCTATTACCATTTACATAATGAATTCCATCCTTTGTAATCCTCCCGATATCCGGAAATGCTGGTGCAAATATTATTAACTCTGGATTAAATTCTTCATCTACAGCTTTTAGTTCAGAAGTTATGTTCCCTCTTATTGTGGAATCCACCTTCTTAAAAACCAAATCAAATTTATGGCTAGATATACCAATAAGTTGGTCTCTAACCCTTTCATAGGCTTTTTCTTCGCTCAAAGCTCTAGACTCTGTATCTAAAACATATGAGATTTTTTTATCTCTTATACTCTTACCTTCCAAGACTACATGTGTTTCTATACCTCTTTTAGTAAGCTGAACACCAGTATCGTTTGCACCTGTAAAATCATCTGCAATAATTAAAAATCTATCCATAATTCGCCTCCAACCATTAATTTAATATAGTCCTGTTAATAGTATATAATTTCTATTAACAGAACTATATGGAGCTATATTAACTCGATGCTAATTTTTTCTTAGAATCTCTTTTATCTAAATATGAAACTAATAAAGGGCAAAGTATTGCTGTAACAATAACCGCTGCTGCAATTTGTGCAGTTGCACTTGCTACGAATGGCTCTAAACTAGGATCTGCAAGAGCCAATGCAGCTGGAGTACCCACAGCATTGCCTGCAGTAGTCCCAATCGCTGCTCCAACCGCTCTTGGTTTTCCGCTAAATAATCTCATAACATAATATCCTGCAAAACCGGTTAATATTGTACATAGTATACCTAACAATAATCCAGAACCTCCCGCTGCTATAATTGTTCTAAAATCTAATGCAGCACCTAATGGAAAAGCAAAGAAAGGAATTAATAATACAGTACCCTTGTTTAAAAACTCTCTTAAATCTTCATCTAAATTACCTAAAACAAACCCAATCAATATAGGTACTAATACAGCTATAAAAGCCATGAATGGAATATTAGCCAATCCAGTAATACCAAACGCTATCATTGTAAAGAATGGTCCATCATTTAAAGACAATATGGAAATAGCACCTACATCAGTTGAGTCTCCATACTGGCCTGCAAGTGCTGCATACATACCTCCGTTTGAATTTGTAATAGCACCTATAAGAGCTAAGGGAGTTAAACCTAATATACCTGCATTGCCCCAAGTTTTACCTATAACCCACCCAATAACTGCTCCAATTAGAAACTTAATTATAGTTAGAACTACTCCTTTGTATAATGGTACACCAGCTTGTTTAACGTTAATCTGCGCTCCGTTACATAGTACAAATAAAGCAATTAATGCTGTTGCACTATTCTTAAACAGTGCAGTTGTAAATCCACCAATCTCTAATATTCCAGGAACAAATGTATTAATAAGCGCTCCCATCAATAGTGGAATTACCATCAATCCTCCTGGTACTTTTTGTACCCCTTTTAAAATCTTCATACTTTAATACCCCCTGTATTATTTTTATATAAAATATTTATAAACTAATAATACATATAGTTAGTTTATAAATACTATATTCATATAATTTAGAGATTCAAGCAACAGGTTTGAAAATACACTATATAAACCATACTTTATAAACAACTTTATAAATCATAATATCTTATACCCAATTATAAGCTGATTTATTTGTCTATTTACAATATTTAATTAATTGCAATTGACTCGCATCAAATTTAAATGATACTTAAGTAGTTCTGTCACTATAGATTTATTTAAATCCATATTAACAGAACTACATTTAATAATATTAACTTATGCTAATCTTTTTTTATCTACTTTATCTAAAAATGAAACTATTAAAGGACAAAGTATTGCCGTAACTATAACTGCTGCTGCTATTTGAGCAGTTGAAGACGCTACATATGCTTGTAAGCTTGGATCAGCAAGCGCTAACGCAGCAGGAGTTCCTACAGCATTACCAGCAGTAGTTCCTATAGCTGCACCTACAGCTCTTGGTTTTCCTCCAAAGAATGTCATTGCAAAATATCCACCTAATCCCGTCAATACTGATACTAAAACTCCTAATACTAATCCTGGTGCACCAGCTTGAATAATAGTTCTGAAATCTAGTGCAGCTCCTAATGGAAAAGCAAAGAATGGAATTAATAATACAGTACCTTTATTCAGAAACTCTCTTAGATCTTCGTCTAAATTACCTAAAATAAATCCAATCACTATAGGTACTAATACAGCTATTAATGCCATGAATGGTATATTAGCCAATCCAGTAATACCAAATGCAAGCATAGTAAAGAAAGGTCCATCATTTAAAGATAATATTGATATAGCTCCTACATCTGTTGAATCTCCATATTGTCCTGCAAGAGCAGCATATAGACCACCATTTGAATTAGTTAATGATCCTACTAAAGCCATAGGAGTAAGTCCTAAAACACCTGCATTACCCCACGTCTTACCTACAAACCAACCTATAGCAGCTCCAATTATAAACTTTGTTGCTGTCAATACTATACCTTTGTACACTGGTAATCCTGCTTGCCTAACATTGATTTGAGCACCGTTACATAATACGAATAAAGCTATTAAAGCAGTTGCACTATTTTTAAATAACGCAGTTGTAAACCCACCTATTTCCAACGCTTGAGGAGCAACAGTATTTATTAAAGCACCCAACAATAGTGGAATTACCATTAGACCTCCTGGAACTTTTTGAACTGATTTTAAAATTTTCACAGATTAATCCTCCTATTATAAATTTATTTTTAAAGGTTCTTAGAATGTTGAACTTAATTTGTAGATGCCGAATTCTTTATGATTTAGAGATTCTGCTTTAGTATACTTTCCATTAATTACTTCTAACATCTCATCATAAAGTCGTTCTCCAACTTCAGCAACTGTTTCGGTTCCATCCATAATAGCACCTGCATTGATATCTATATTATCTTTCATCCTTAGATAATTATCTCCATTACCAATTACTTTTATAACAGGGGCTATTGGAGAGCCTGTAGGAGTTCCTCTTCCAGTACTAAATATTACTACAGTAGCACCACCAGCTAACATACCAGTGATTGATTCAATATCTTGTCCAGGAGTATCCATAATATAAAGTCCCTTACCATCAACTATTTCACCATATTCCCTTACTCCTTGAATAGGTCTAGATCCGCCTTTATATATACAGCCTAAAGATTTTTCTTCTATAGTAGTAAGACCCCCTTGAATATTTCCTGGAGTAGGTTGTCCTTCTCTTAAGTCTACACCTATAGATTTAGCCTTATCTTCAATTCTCTTAACTATTCTTATAATATCATCTGCAACTTCAGGAGTAACTGCTCTTTCGGCTAATAAATGTTCTGCGCCTATAAATTCTGTTGTTTCAGATAATATAACTGTTCCACCTCCGTCAACTACTTTATCTGAAACGTAACCAAGGGATGGATTAGAAGCTAATCCAGATGTTGTATCAGAACCACCACATTCAAGAGCAAGAGTAATTTCAGAAATATCAATTTCTACTTTTTGCATTCTACCTAACTCACTTGCCATCTCTCTTGCTATTCTTACCCCTTTTGATTCAGTATTAATAGTACCTTCGTTTTCTTGTATTACTAGATATTCAACTTTCTTACCACTTTCCGCTATTTCCTTTGCAACATCAGAAGTTGAGATGCCTTCGCAACCTAAACCTATTACCAACACTGCTCCAACATTTGGGTTCTTACCAAAACCAACAAGCGTCCTATGAGTTACATCAAAATCTGGACCAAGTTCACAGCAACCTTGTTGGTTTGGAATTGCTACTGCCCCATTAACTGCATCTGCTATCTTCGACGCAACATGACTAGCACAAACTGATGCTGGAATAATTAATAAATGATTTCTTACACCTACTTGACCATCAGGTCTTCTATAACCATATAATTTTTTCATTATTTACCCTCCTCGTATAATATGTTTAGAAGCACTTTTTATAGGTCTTCTAAGCATATTTTAATATTTTTAATACAATTTTTATTAGAGATATCCTAATGCT